>CAJTRA010000001.1:0-12582 GCA_910578345.1 uncultured Lachnospiraceae bacterium
GTGGTATAAGTCCACACCATGAAGTGTCTCATAGTCATAGCATCTCTTACGGAAACGGCTCAGGGTTTTGTCTGATATCGGCTGTTCTGCAAAGCTTGTTGTATGCAACGCGTATTGAAGGTGGAGATCAAGCATCAGATTCTCAACGATTTCATCATCAGAATAATCAAAAAGTTCCTTGATGATGAGCGCACCGATAATAACGTTTACAGGTGCATTAGGTCTGGATGCTTTACCACTATACAAAACGGAAAAGCGCCCTTCATCTATCGCAGGAAAAACCTCATCGGCGAAGATTTTCGCCCAGGATTTTTCCAAAGCTTTTCTTTCTCGTTCAGTCAGAGTTATAAAACTGTCATCTAATGATAATTGCTGGCAATCATTTGTTTGAAAAGACATAGAACATACCACCTTTCAGAAGTTATTACTATTATAACTTATAAAGCGATGGAATGCTTGTATTTACTGTAAAATATTAAATTTTCAAGGTTCTATTTCGAGGGCTTTTGACCCCGGCATCATGGCATTAAGTTAATCCAGTACACAGCGTCTTCAGGAGAACTATATCATGCCAGGCGCGTCCGGCTCAAACTTAATACCATCGATCCCCTATAGTATTTTACAGATCAGCCTTAATTATACACGCGAATCCCCATGATTCCGCCATGCGGAATCGGGAATTTCACCCCTTGCGCGCCACTACATAGATCCGCTCGCTGACATCACGGACGGCTCCCATCGTGTCCGCATCCAACGCCTCCAAGAAGACCATGCCTGCCTGCCGCAGATAATCCTTCATCTGCTCTATCCGATATCCCCGCTGGTAATGGGTCTCCTGAAATCTCCGATAGATTTCTGTATCTTTCTGCCCGGTTTCCTTCACAAAGACAGTCAGGTCATATTCATTGATCTCTTCCGCTTCATGATAATAATTATCCCAGATAAAGCTGCAGTCTTCCCGGCTCTCTGCGATCGTCGCATCACCGATGACCGCCGCATACTTATAGACCGTGTTGAAATCAAAGATAAAAATTCCCCGCGGGCAAAGATAGTTATTGACCAGTCGAAACGTCTGCACAACGCCTTCCTCTTCCAGCAGATAATTGATCGAATCACAGACACTGATCACTGCACCCACAGCCCCGTACAGTTCAAATTCCCGCATATCCTGCAACAAGTAGAGAATATCCAGCCCGGCTTCTTCTCTCCTCTCCATGGCAATCTGAAGCATCTCCTGTGCGTTATCGATCCCGATCATCGTAAAGCCCCGCTGCGCAAGCATCTGTGTCAGCACGCCTGTGCCGCACCCCAAATCCAGGATGGTATTGCGTTCCTCCTGCAGATTTTTCTTTTCCTGATCCGACAGATCGGCGTTTCGCTCTTCTCTGGCGCTTTCCTGCTCTTCGTACAAGGCAAGCAGCTCCACGAGATGTTCACACCACTCTTCGTAGGGCGTATCATCCATAAATACATCGTATACCTGTGCAAAGCCTGTGTATGCTTCCATCTCTCGATCCGTACCTCTCCATAAACTTATCTCATTGTACCGTCTTTTCACAGGATAAGCAATAACTATCCGCAAACGCAAAAGGGATGCCGCAGCAAAGAATTGAAAAAACTATCTTTGCTATGACACCCCGCTTAATCCCCATACGTTCCAAAATCGTCCAGGATCAAAAGCTCTCTGCCAGCACTTCCTCCAGCGTCGGAATGGAAGATTGTGCGCCTTTTCTTGTCACAACGATCGAAGCAACCCGATTGGCAAAGGACGCCGCTTCACACAGATCTTTCCCTCGGCAAATTTGACGGCTGCCGCCGCCATGAAAGCATCTCCCGCCGCAGTCGTATCGACCGTCTGCACGGTAATGGCGGTGATTCTTACAATCCCAAACAACTCCGAATCCAGGTACGCTCCCTGCTCTCCTAATGTCACCAGAATCAACCGGAATTTCCATCTGCAGCAGCACAATATCCGCGTTTTCGATCAACTTTCTGCCAAAATCTATGTCTTTTACCGACATCGTTGCATTGGCGCCGGAAATCACAACAATACTGTTATCGCCCTCTTTGTTTACTGTAATGAAAGCCATTCCCGTTGCGGTATGCTTTCTTTTGATCACATTCTCAACATGCACGCCTGCCTTTGTCAAATTCTCCAGAAGAGTATTCCCATAATCGTCTTCCCCCCCCCCACTGCTCCGAGCATCGTCACGTCCGCTTTCAGTTTCCCTGCCGCATAAGCCTGGTTTGCTCCCTTTCCGCCCGGAATCAGGGTAATCTCCCTGGTCAGTATGGTTTCTCCTGTCAGCGGCGTATGATCCACATCCGCAACCATATCCATATTCAAACTTCCAACGATCAACAGTTTAACCATAGCATCTTCTCTTTCCCGATCAGATCAAACAGGCGAAATCCTGATCTTTCGATACCGCGCATGACTTCCGTCCTCCATCGATACGCCTACCGCACCCGCAAGGAACGGTCTCTCTTCATCGACTGCCGTCAATCTGCAGCCGTCAATCTCCGCAAGGATCCTGTTATCCTCAACCGTCACGGCGACTGTATACTCTCTGCCATTTTCCCAGACAAAAGCCGTCTCCTGCAGAATCAGATATCCATGATCGTTTTTCAAAAGAGCAGCCCTGCCTCCCGGAAGCAGACCGAAAGCATAAGAGCGGATCGCTCCCTGTACACGCACATTGACTCTGTGCTTTTCACCCGTCAGCGGCGTAAAAGAAAATTCCGCCCGATAATTCTTCCAGTCATGATGCCCTGTATAAGCTTCCGCAAGATCCGAACAGGATAAATGCATCTGTCCCTGTTCCAGATACAGCAGTCCTTTCAGTTTAGAGAACTGGCTGATTTCCCGATGCAGGCCTGTCCACACTTCCTCATTTTCCTTCTCAAACAAAATACTGTAATCCGGTGTGCCATTCACATACAGATCGTCGATCATCCCTGTAAAATCAAATACCTGCGTATGCACGCCCTGTACATGGAAACAAAATCCCATCTCCCCCAGAAGAGCTCCTTCCATCGCAGGAATCGCAAATTCCAGTTCTTTCCATTCTCCCTTCCTCAACTGTTCTTTCGGCCCTTCCAAAATTTCCCCGGAACGCAGGTCCTTCACATACAGGCATACGAGCGCGTCGTCTCCATATGCCGGGATCATCGCACTGCCGTGCAGTTTCTGTCCCGGATAAACCAACGGGGAGAAGCTGGGATCATATCTGCTGTCATGAAAATCTTCCGGCCTGTAATAGGTTTTCTTATAAACATAGACAGATTCGCCCGCTTCCACCGGCTTTGCTATAAATTTAAGACAACGCCTGCCCGTATATGCCGCTTCCTCTGTATTGTAGATGTAGGATTCTCTTGTGTCCTTTTCTCCTCCTTGATTTCCAATGCAGACGCGGATCGCATGCGTGGAACCCGGAAACTCAAAATGACAGCCGTCAATCTGCTGTTCCGCAATCTGTCTCCACGGCTCCGGCATCGGTTCCCCAGACAGCGCATAAGCCAGTCTGGCAATATAAAGCGCTCCATACGGAATATCCATAAGGTTCCTGGAACCCATAACACTAGAGCAGGCCAGGAAATCGTTGATCGGCCTGCGCCACTTATCATAGTCGATTCCTTCCAGTCCGTTTCTGACGCCCATGATGGTCGCCACATTACCCACATTGCAGTCGGTATCCCATCCGCACATATTACAGATACACAGTGTGTTGGTGAAATCTCCCTCGCCGTAAAGCAGCGCCAGGATCATCACGGCTATATTCGGAATGATATGGCAGTTTCCCGCGTATTTATCATACCCATAATGGTCATGGATATAGCCGAAACATTCCCGCCAGTTCTCAGGATGCGCCTCATGATATGCCATCACGGCGCGTACCGCTTTCGTATACTCACAATCCGCCGGAAGATAGAACAATCCTTTCTCTATGATCTTAAGAAGATCTGTTTCCACAAAAGCATAACTGATGCATACGGCTACAAAAATGCCTCCATAGATCCCATTCCCGTCATGGGTCACACTGGCAGCTTCCTTTGCAAACTTTGCCGCCAGATCCGGATTGCCGGGGGTTACAAGCCCCCAGGTATCAATAAAGATCTGCCCGCCGATCTGTTCTGCGATCGTACTGCCATTCTGCGCGATACTGCCGCTTTCCGGCGCCGTCATGCCGTTATGCAGATTCAGGTACGCCGTATGCTCTGCAGAAATACCATATCCGCCCCACCAGAAGAAACCATGTTCAAAGGGTGCATAGTTAAGCAGCGCTTCCGCCACGTCCTGCGCCTTAAGGTCGAATCCGTGTCTGCCGTCCTCCAGCGCCCGCAGGAAGAACAGCGGCCCGTTACTGTCGTCGTCTGCCGCAAACTCTTTATAGTCCACGGGATAATGATATAACTCACCATAGAGATTTTTGATCTTATCATAGGTCCATCCCTCGATCGGTGCCCCTAGACGGATCCCGATTATTTTTGCCAGCCAGCCCGCATAAATCTTCTCAATATATTCCTGCCTCATAACATTCTTCCTTCTTTTCATCCGCTTTCTCATCCTTTGACGCTGCCGCTCGTCATGCCCTCGATAAATTTTCTGCTAAACAACAGGTACAGAATCACGATCGGCGCCATCGTGATCACACTCGCCGTATAGATCCGCGCCATATTGGATCCATACTGACCGGTAAATCTTACAAATCTGGTAGTCACTGTTTTCAGGGCATCATCCGAAACAAAAGTATTGGACCACAGATATTCATTCCATACATTGACCAACACCAGCAGCGCAACCGTCAGAAAGATCGGTTTTGCTATGGGAATCGTGATCTTCAGGAAGGAATCCAGCTCGCTGCATCCATCGATCTTAGCCGCTTCTTCCAGTTCTCTCAGTATCCCCATCAGAAAAGTTTTCAATAACAGCATGTTAAAGGGAATCTGCATCGCCGTATAGACGATCATCAGCCCAAGTCTGTTCAAGAGGGAATAATCCGGTACACCATACAGGAAGGGCGGCAGCGAGATCGCCACGAAGAAATAAGCTGTCATAAACCCTTTCATCTTAAACTCCAGCTTACTCAGCGCATACGCGCCCAGTCCAACCACGGTAAGAACGACCACAATCACAACGCCGGCCACTAACAGCGTATTCAGATAGGCAATGCCATACTCACCGATGGTCCATGCATCAACATAATTCTCCAGTGTTGCCTGTTTCGGGAAACCGATCGGCATGGCCTTTACTTCCGAGTCACTGCGGAAAGAATTCAAAACCACCTGCAGCAGAGGGATCAGGGCAAAGGACGCCATACCGATCAGGAATACCCACTTGACCAATGCCGCGGCAGCTGACTTTATCTTCTTATTCATCGTCCAGACCTCCTCTCTTGCTAACCCACTTCTGGAAGAAATGAAGCAGAATGCAGATACCGCTCTACAGCACGCATAGAGCATTTGCATATCCTGCGCTGTACTTCACAAACGCATTCTTATAAATCCAGGTCTCCAAGATTTCCGTCGAATTGGCAGGCCCTCCATTTTTCATAACATATACATAATCGAATGTCAAAAACGACCACATGATCGTCATGATCAGCACAAACGCGATTGTCTGCCGGATGCCGGGAATCGAAACGCGCACAAGCTCCTGCAGGCTGTTCGCCCCATCCACTCTCGCCGCCTCATAGAGTGTAGGATCCACCTGCTGTAACGCACCCAGGAAAAGCGCCATCACAAATCCCCACCAATGCCAGTTATCCACAAACGCCACAGAGAACAATGCAATCTTCGGTTCTCCAAGCCACAGAACCTTAGACTGCTTTTCCAATCCCATCTTCTCGAAGATCGTATTCAACCCATAGAAAGGATTCATGTGAAGCACCTTTTCATCCATTCCTTCCAGTTTCTCGAAATCAAATGCCTCGATCGGGAACGGCTGAATTGCGCCGTTATTGACTGCCGTGTAGAAAGTATCCATATCTGTATACAGGAAGTTCAGAATTTCCGTGCAGATCTCCGGATGATCTGAATTGGCATTCACGGCATAGCTCTTGCCGACTGCTAACGGGAACAACGCTCCTGCATCTTCATTTAAAACAGGCATCAATTCAAACGTCCAATCATAGTCCGGGAAAGTCTGTACAATCTGAGGTCCCCACCACGTTCCGCAGATAGACATGACTGCCCTTCCGTCTGCCAGAAGTGCAGGCTGATCGTCCTGCGTCACTGTCTGGGACGCCTGATCCATGATATATCCTTTATCCCACCATTCTCTGTCCCGCCCCCCCGTCGAGGAGCCGGCTGATTATTTCCTGAAAAAGGAAATTAAAACAGTGATTATCACGCCTCTTCGTTTATGCCAGTCGATACGACCGGCGGCGCTGCCGCTTTTATCTCCGCCCTTGTCTCCTACCTGTCGGAGGGCTATTCGCTGGATCACGCCATACGGATTGCCAATTATGCTGCCGGATTCTGTATTTCTCATCCGGGCGTTGTCACTGCCCTGGTGGATAAACTGACGCTGGAAACCTATGTCAACAAGCTGGAACCAGAACTTCTAACCCACGGAAGCGACATCCTTGCATAGAAAAAGGAGCTGCCGCAAAATAGATGGGAAACCATCTACTTGCGGCTGCTCCTTTCCTCAGGGCGGAATGATTTCCTCTCTGTTGATGTTGTCACGATCTCCATTTCTCCGTCAAAATCTCCCGTCTGGATCCCAATCCGCTGCATCGGAAAGACGAACGTCGCATATTCCTCGAACGCTTTCTCATTTCCCAGCGTCCCAACAGGCACACCGTCCGCGTACAAGGTCGTCCTGCCCGGTTCTCCAACTACTTTCAGCTCAACCCACTGATCACGGGGCAGCCTGTAGTTCCAGGCATACGTCCTGCCCTCTCTTGCAAAACCGACGCATCCCGTTTCCGGTTCCACCGCATAGAACGCCCATACGCCGTAGGCGCTGTCGCTTTCTGCAATGATCTGGCCCTTTGTCGTCTCTTCCCCACTGCCGGACAGCTTTACACGGATCTTCACCTCATAGGAGGGGACAAGTCCCACGAACAGACTGTCAGACTTACCGGCCGCTGTCAAAATACCGTTCACACTCTCCTTTAGCCCGTCCGCCTGCGCCACAAATGCCTCATAGGAAATACCCGGCTCACCGTCCCACAGCTTCGCGGCAAGCACAGGAAGCGGCTGCCCGAAACGGTCATACAGATCATATTCACTGATCCCCACGTCCAGCCTGCCGCACATATCGTTCCACATCATATAGACGGCTCCCAGCATCTGCGGCGAATACGCCGGTATCTTTTCCAACAGATTATAGTCATAGAATTGATTCGGTTCCCAATTCCGGTACAGTTCCTCCACATCCAGGTAATCATAGCCGCCGCCAGGAATCACATAGAGATGATTGTTCTGCATATTGATCAGGGAATAGCCAAGCGCATACATCTCCTGCGGATCCGCCCAGACCGTACTCCAGATATTCATCTGTAAGTCGTCCGGATCCGGGACCGTACTGCCTGCCATATTACTCAGGCTTCCCCACAGGCGCACCGTCCTGCCCTCATCCTGTACAAGCTGTGCGATCTCCTTCAGATACTTCCTGTATTGTTCCCCGTCGCCATAGTATTCATCCATGCCGATATTGACGATCTCAGCATCCCGAAAGGCCGCCTCATCGCCGGAAAGCGCTTCCGTCCAGATCTTCTTCACCAGTTCCACGGCATCCCGGTTGCTCAAATCAATCTGATCCACCGACTCCGCTCTAGCCGTCAATGCGTATTCCGGAAAAAGCTGCGTGATCGCCAGTGAGTGCGCCGGTGTATCGATCTCCGGCACCACCGTCACGCCATATAATCTCGCAGTCCTTATAAATTCTGCAAATTCTTCCTTCGTGTAGGCATACTCAGACGACGTCAGCCGCCTGCCGTCCTGATTTGTGATCTCTGACTCCAGCCGGAAAGCACTGTCCGCCGTCATCGTCTGTTCTACCGAATCTGTCAGGCCGCTGGTGCTTAAGATCACATTGTCATTCAGATGGATCGTTAAATCATTCATCTTGTAGTAAGACATCGTCTCCATCATCGCATACAGCGTATCAAGCGACACCGCCTTGCGCGCCACATCGATCCCAAAGCCGCGCACCACGTAACGCGGATAATCCCTGATCCGGCCCTGCGGAACACTGCCCTCCTGCTGTAAGATCTGCCAAATGGTCACACATCCCCAGCGGATCCCTGTATTCGTCTCCGCTCTTATGACACACTTGTCAGTTATTTCACAAGTATATCCTTCCTGCCCTAACCCTTCCGTCTCCTCCGCATATCCCAGATAAAGTTCTCCGGCCTGCACGTCGTCCAGGCTGCCCTCTGTCACTTCCACAAAGTGCCCTGTCGCCGCCGCATAGCTGTCTGCAAAGAGTACGGCCGTCTCCCGGAAACCTGAACCCGTCTCCACCAGGACTCTCAACTGATCTGCGGGAACAAAACTGCCACTGCCGCCGCTCCACTCTGCCAGCGCCGGGATCACATCCGGGCAGACGTTGCCATCCGCTTCTTCCGCCGGTCCCTTTTCCAGTGCTTTCTGTGTTTCCTTCTCTTCCCGCTCTTCTCTCTGATTTGCCGGCACCGTCAAGATCTGCGCCGTCTCTCTTACATCCGAGGCATCTTTTCTACTGCTGACGCGAAATCCGACCGTCACTTCCTTGTCCTGTATGGTATCATAGACAAGACCGTCTGGACCGATCACCTGCTCTAAGTCAGCCCCCAGATAAGTAACCTCATATCCTTCCGGCGCTTTTGGCACGACAAGCCGCCTGCCGCCGTCTTCCTGCTCTTCGATCCTCGCTTCCTCCAACTGGTAAGCCGCAGGCTTGTCCGCATAGACTTCAAACTCATAGAGAGAGATATTCTGATAGAGATTAGAATAATCCGCTTCATTCTTAGAAACCTCATAAGTACTGAGCCGTAAGAATCTGACCACTGCCGGATCCTCCAGCGCGATCTCCTGGTGTTTCATCTGAGGCGCCGTGTCAAAGGACTGCAGTACTTCCCATGTTTTCCCGTCTGCCGAGCCCTCCAATGCATAGGAGACTGCATTGCGTCTCTCCCATTTCAGTATAACAAAAGAAACTGAAATTTCTTCCGGAAATTCCAGTTGTATATAGTGGGAAGCATCCTCCCAGTTATTCTCGCTGGACCAACGGGAGGATAAAGTCACATCGTCCCCGTCAATCGCCCTGTATGCCGACAGCTCTTCGTTCTCCACACTGTCGCTTGTAGCGATCACACCCTTTCGCAGCGCTAGATTAGCGCTGTTGAAAGGACGACCGCGCCAAAGAAACAGTCCCCCGGCCGCAGCGGCAGTAATCAGCACACAGATGCCAAGGAAAACGGCATAATTTCTCTTATTTTTACCCATGTTATAATAGTACTCCCAAAAGTCCATAGGAAAAGATCGACATGATCACTGTCGCGATCGCAATTCCCAAAAGTTCCGCCAGTACCGCTTTCTTAAAATCCACATCCAGAAGCGCCGCAATCAGGGACCCCGTCCAGGCTCCTGTACCCGGCAGCGGAATCCCTACGAACAATACCAGCCCCCAGAACTCATACCGTTTGATATTATCACTTTTGCTCATTGCCTTGCTTTCCAGTTTCTCAACCAGTCCGCGGAAGATCTTGATCTTCTTCATCCATTTAAAGATCTGCTTGATAAACAGCAGGATAAACGGAATCGGAATGATATTACCGATGATACACAGCGGAATCGCCGTGGTGATCGGAACCTCCAGAAGTTTCGACACGATCAGGCCTCCTCGAAGTTCCAGAATCGGTATCATTGAAATGATAAATACCACTGCCTCCTTCGACACATATCTGCCCAACGTAACTGCAAAAGCTGCTGCTAATTTCTCCATCCTTCTCCTCCAAACAAATCACTGCCTTCCCTACAAATATATGTTGGTCTTACCGCAAATTTGAGTTCTGCCCGCATATTTTCTCAAGCGCGCGGTACAATGCCTCCATCTGTTCCTCTGTGCCAATGGTGATCCGCAGATAATTGTCGATCCCCTTCTTATTCCACCATCTGACATATATGTCATTTTCCTTCAGTTTCTCAAAGATTTCCCGTGCTTCTACTACCTTGTGACTGGCAAAAATGAAATTACCGTAGGATTTCGGGAACACAAACCCCAGTCTCCGCAATGCTTCCTCTGCATGTCTGCGAGTTGTGACAATCTTGTCACAATTCTCCCTGAAATAGGCTTCGTCTTTCACGGCCTCCACCCCAAGCTGCAAAGCCGCATAATTGAGCGTATAGGAATTGACAGCGTATTTCACATCGTTTAAATACCCGATCAGCTTCGGATTCCCCATCGCATACCCAATCCGCATCCCCGCCATGGATCTGGACTTCGAGAAGGTCTGCACCACCAGCAGATTGTCATACTTCCGGATCAATGGCAGACAACTTATGCCTCCGAAATCGATATAAGCCTCATCCACAATCACTACCACATCCCGGTTAGCCTCTATGATCTCCTCCACCTGGCGCAGATCCATCAGGACGCCCGTAGGCGCGTTGGGATTCGGAAAGACCACGCCGCCGTTAGGCTGTCTGTAATCTTCCGGGCGAATGCAGAAATTCTCATCCAGCGCTTTCGTCTCATAGGGGATCCGATAGAGATCTGCCCACACATCATAGAAGGAATAGGTGATATCCGGGAAAAAGACCGGCCGCTTCGACTGAAAAAAAGTCATAAACGCCAGCGACAGCACGTCATCCGACCCTACACCGATAAAGAGCTGATCTTTCTGAATCTGATAGTGTTTCGCCAACGCCTCCGCCAGCTTCGTCTGCTCCGGGAACGCCGGATACAGCCGCATTTGATCCAGATTCAGCATGACGAGCTGATCTGCCACCCCCGGCGCCGGAGGATATGGATTCTCATTGGTATTTAACTTGATGACATTCCGGCCGTTTGGCTGCTCACCCGGTGTATAAGGTGTTATCTTGCGGATATTATCTTCCCATTTCATTCTCTCTATGCCTTTCTTCGCAGATCGTTCTGCCTCTTGCTCTGCCCTATATCTGATCGTGCGCCAGGCGCTCATATTCGGCCGCCTGCGCTTCATTGCCGACAGCGCGGTAACATGCCGCCAAACCTCGCCGCGGAATCTCGCCGCTGCATTTCACATGCAGAATGCTCTCTGTCTCATAGGCCGCATTATAATACCACACGATAGCCTCGTCAATATCTCCTCTTCCGAAATAATAAGCGCCCAGCTCACAGCAGATCTCTGCGCACCCATCACAGGCCACCACTTTCATAGCATATTTGAAAAAATCTGCCAAATCTTCTCTGATCCTTGCCGCCCGCGCCGCCACACAGGCCGCCTCCCTGATCTCATCCATGCTCCTCGCCGTATCCAGGCAGGAATTTTCAAAGAAAGGCGCCGCCGTCACAAAATCCGATTCCTCACCGGAAATAAACAGTTCCCTGGCATAAAGATTGTGGAGTCTTCTGTCCAGCCTCACGCCTGCTTCCGTCATGCGGGCAAAGGCCGCCAGATCCCGATCCTTATGATTACTTTCCGGCATATGCAAAATCTCAATCTCGCTGTCATAGATCACCGGCGTAAGTCCCACCTGCTCATGAATCGCTCCCTGCCACCGAAAAGTCCGCAGTCTCTTAAACAGCTTCGGCCGCAGTTCTCTGTCATAGTTATAGATTGTCCCGAAAGAAAGCTGATTCGCATAATACATCTGCACAATATCGATCTCTGGCAGAAGCGTTTCTTTCAGACGGCAAAATTCCAGCCGGTTCTTCTCATCCAGAACCTCGTCCGCGTCAGCCGAATAGATGTAATCCATGCCAGCTTTCGAGAATGCATAATTGCGCGCCGCCGCAAAATCATGGATCCACGCGAAATCATAGATTTGATCCGTATACTGCGCTGCGATTTCTTTCGTCGCATCCGTGGAACCCGTATCAACAATGATAATCTCGTCCATCAAGTCTGCCATACTGTCCAAGCACCTTGCCAGAATCTTCTCTTCATTTTTTACAATCATACACAGACTGACTGTAACCATATTCTCCTCCCTGATCAGAACATTTTGCCCTTTATGCTAATTGGGCCTGTAATAAACTGACTGACGCATACGGCCATCGACGTGAAGCATACACTTCTCCTTCCCGGCATAAAGTGTCATGTTTCTGTAACGGTTCTTACGAATAAATGCTTTCGACGGACAGATCTGATACAACGTGGTATACGACAGATCAGCGATCCGCTCCCGCAGACGGACATAATAGCCGTCTCCCTGCCTATGTACGCCTGCACGTCCCAGATAGCAGTACCGCTTCCCGTTCCAATTATAAATGCGCACCGTGTGATTCCGGATACCGTATAGCGCTGCCAGCAGAAATACTGCCAGAACTGCCAGGACACCCAGCGCAGCCATCACCGACAGACCACTGCCGCTATCCTGTGTCCCCCGAAAAATCCCTTCCAAATAATCTTGATACAAAACTGTTCCCTTTCCCTAGCACCTAGC
>CAJTRA010000001.1:12678-106105 GCA_910578345.1 uncultured Lachnospiraceae bacterium
TAGCACCTAACACCTAACACCTAACACCTAACACCTAACACCTAACACCTAACACCTAACACCTAAGACAGGCTAACACACTCCACAGAAGAATGCAAATGCTGTCATCCTAAATTATCTGTAACAACTCGCTAAATACCATAAGGATAAACCAATGGCATTAAGTTAAACAGGACGTGCCTTTCGCTTCCTGATCACGCACTCGCCAAGATACCTTACCCCCAGCGGCAGCATGACTCCCGCCGCCAGATAAACCATCTTGAAATGCTCTGCCCCATTGACAAGATAAATATAATCGATGTTCGTATAAAACTGTCCCAGATCAAAATCACCGCAAAAATCTGTGCAAGCTGCCACGCCCGCCAGAATCATTTTGATCAGCAGAAAAACCAGCACATGATGCATCATCACTGTATAAGTATGCTGCCCCATATATCGGATCAATCTGCCTGACTTTGCCACAGGCGTAAGCACCTTGGCAATCCGAAGCCAAAATGCAATTCCTGACACTATTGTCACATATGGAATCACCGGACCATTGGCGAATCCTGTGCACCACACGCTGCTAAAAGCCAGTCCGTTACAGCATAAATGCAGGATTACCTGCACCGATAACAAAACTGCAAAATAAGGCAGATTCCCTATCGTATCATGTCTCTCCAGTTTCCTCCTGTAAACCTGTCCCATCTGAAAGCAGGGATACAGGAAAAGGATTCTGCCCGGCGCCTTATAATCTCCCCAGACATGTCCGCCGATTGCCAGACAGACTACCGCAATTCCGACAAGCAGACTGCCGCACAGGTAAAACCATTCCAGTGCACCCAAATCACGCGGCTCGCCATCGATGGTCTGGCCGCCTGTTTCAGTCCTTTTCCGCTGAGGCAGCATTTGCAGGACTCTCCCGGTCAGGATCCGCATAAACAGATTCATCACTTCTATGACAAACAACACCGGCACAAACCACGCCGCATAATTGTAGATAAACTGATACCCATGCAGAAAAGGTGCCAAAAACAACGTCCGAATCCCAATCTCCTCTCCCATGCAAAATCCCTTCGCCCGCAACAGCCATGCAAACAGGCCATAGAGCAGGTTCCAGATGAAATATGGCATAAGAAGACGCCTTATCTTTTTCTTCAGATAAGGGATCGGATGTTCCTCTGCGCTTCCCTGATAGAAATAACCAGACACAAACAGAAACAACGGTACATGAAAAGAATAATAGGGAAACAGGCCTCCAAACGTCATGATCTCATAACCCAGATGCCCCGCCACTACCATAATGATCGCCAGCCCCGCCAAGAGGCCAAACGTCATGTTATATTCTGTTTCCTTTCTTTCCGGCGTTCCCAACATATGAATACCCATTTGTTTCTTTCTGTTTCGTAATCTGCTTCTCACACTATTGCCTTTCCATGTTTTTCAGTATATCATAATCCTTGATGAAATGTTATGCGAATTCAGCATAACCGTTTCTGAAACCGAAAGGCAAAATACACCTATGATAACGATACTTAATCCACGGAATCGCAAATACGAAATCGCAAAATCCAGATTTAACAATCCTAATACTCCTGTGAAAATGCGCACTGTCGCGTTATTGTTTCCTATCATAACGCTTGTACTAATATTATCCGGCTGTTCCTTCCATGTTCCTGCCGCCGATGCACTGTCTGATGCTTCCAGACATATGGATCATGCTAATAACAGCAGTTCTCCTAATACAGCACATCCCGGACCGGTCACGGAATATCTGCGCGTCTCAGAGCTTGTGCCGGAAGCGGACACGGCTCTCTTAGAGTCAGAACCTGCTGTGAACCCGTATCCGGATCTGAGCGTACCGACCTATCTGACGAAAGTGGACGATACTTATTTTCTGGTAGACTGTTATCATAACCAGGTTATCTATCACGATAATCTGGAGGACCCTCTTTCTATGTGGAAGGTTATGACAAACGAGATTGACAGGGGGCATACCCTTGCAAGTGACGGCGACGTATATCTGATCGACGATACCGAACAAAACCGCATTCTAATCTTTGAACAACAAGGGGAGCGCTATGTCCACACACAGACCTTCTCTGAGATCGGCACCAGGCCCCACTACATCATCTACGACGACGCCACTGACACCTTCTACGCCTGGAGCTCCATGACCGGAGAAATGTATCTCTTCCGGCACGGTCCAGATGATACACGGATGTATCTGACCGAGATTCGCAAAATAGAATCGCTGGACCGTACCTATGTCCGTTCCTTTACCATTATCGAAAATGATATTTATTTCGTATCCGGAAACTCATCGATCCTCTGTGCGGATCTGGCCAGTTTCGAAGTAACTGCGGCCTACCCTGTCCCAGCTTCTATGGCCGGCATGATCCAGTTGACAAAGATCCAGGACTATTTCTATCTTACGATCTCCACAGACGACTCCGGCAGCCAGGACTACGCCACGATCATCCGCACACATAACTTGTCTTCCCTAAAGGATGGCGGTTACGAAGATATCTATAACTATTTTATCGGCGGCGGCACGCCCTACTATCTTACCGAAGCAGATAACGCTTACTATTTAACAGAGCACCGACTTCCCGGCCATTCTCTCTGGCGTTTCCAGGTGGAGGATAATGAGATCGTTCAGGTAGAGCCCATCTACTAAACCTGCTGCTCCTCGCCAAACCTTACTTTCCTGGCATTGACATCCCCATAGAGCTCCAGATCCGGTATTGCCTGTAAGAACTTGGTGAATTGGGAATAGCCATAGTTCTTAGGCTGAAATCCCGCATATTTGCGGTGTACACTATTGCTAAGTTCATTCACCCGCATCCCTTTCCTGCCGGTAAGCTTCACAAGCGTCTTGATATAATCCGTGATCTCTTCCTCTGACTCCCTGTTTTCCTTCAACTCCACATTGATCCTTGTATTATTCTTGACCAGCTTCAAGCTGGGAATCTCCTCCAGGAAACGGGATAACAGACTATATCCATAATTTCGCACATCAAAGTCCGGATACTTGTTCAGCAATCGACTGCCGATCTCCCCAAGTCCTGTCTCCTTATCTTTATTTTCATTCTCTGTAATAATGTTGATAATCGCACTCTCTATGACTTCCTTGCTGATCGAGGTAGATTCCTTCTCTTCAGCCGCCTTCCTGGCCGCCGCCTTTTTCCCCTTAGTCTTGCCACCCAATCCGCGGGATGTCCCGTGGGCGCTCTCGCTTGCTGCTTCCTGCGCTTCCTCCTGGAGTTCCTCATCATCCTCATCGATCAGATTCTCCAGAACCGTGAACTGAGAACATGCGGTACGAAATGACCTGGGTGTCTTTTCCTCACCCATACCAACCACACTCATACCCGATTCCCGCAGGCGGATCGCAAGTCTTGTAAAATCCCCATCGCTTGAAACAATACAGAACCCGTCCACATTTCCTGTATATAAAATATCCATGGCATCAATGATCAGTGTGGAATCTGTCGCATTCTTACCCACGGTATTACTGAACTGCTGCATGGGCGTGATGGAATTCTCCATCAGCTTATTCTTCCATCCTTTCGCCTGGGTGCTTGTCCAGTCACCATAGGCTCTGCGGTACGTAACAATCCCATGCTTTGTCATTTCATCCATGATCGCTGAAATATATTTTGAAGAAATATTGTCTGTATCGATCAAGATCGCGAATCTCTTATCTTCCATTTAAAAACGCTCCTCTTTTTATTATGTTAAATCATAATATAATCTATTTTTATTTTCTTTTACCAATTCCCGTGCATAACATAAGTCTGCTTGTGCTCTATCGTATTCTACCCTTATATATCATATGTTATAAATGTCCACTGCTCTTCCATACCGCAGATCTTTATAAAAGATCCCTTGAAATACAGCACTCCAAGGGATCCTCTGATCGTTATTGCAATTATAACTGTATACCCGTCTTCATCTGAAGATATTCCTTGATCAGCTTAACACAATTATCCCAGCCAACCTTGGAACTATTTAATGTCAAATCATAATTTAGCGGATTCTTCCAGTCCCTTCCCCGCGTGTAATATTTATAATAATCCGAACGGTACTTATCCGTCTTGTGCACCAGTTCCCTTGCCCTGCTCTCTGTCACCTGCATTCTGTCCATAACAGTAGCTATGCAGTCTTTCTCCGGCGCTTCCACATACACACTAATCACATTCGGTTCTTCCCGCAGTATATAATCCGCACACTTACCGATCACCACGCAGGATTCCGTCTTCGCCAATTCCCGAATGATCTCGGACTGAATATTAAATAAATTTATGTCCGATGTAAATTCCTTATCCCGCGGCTCCACCACATAAGTGTAAGGAATCTTAATCAGGTGCTTCATCGCATAACTTCCGCGCAGTTTCTCATCCACTTCTGCAAACAACTGCTTGTTGATGCCGCTGTATTCTGACGCCATATCGATCAACTGCTGTGCATAACAGTTAATTCCCAATTCCTCCGCAAGCTGTGTACCGATCGCTTTCCCGCCGCTGCCAAAACCTCGCGCGATCGTAATCACATAATTCTCCATAAGCTATTCCTCCTCTCCATCCTTCCTGCTGCTATACCAGATTTCTCAGTTCCATGGCCGGATCCTGTGATGATTATCGCCTCATAGAATAACCCTTATCATAAGTTTATCATAAATTGGTCTCTGTTTGTATTGTAATTTTTATTTCCCGTTGCTGCAGTTGGCCGCATCGATCGCAATGACCAACAACAGGCCCATCAGTTCATCCGCGGGATCCACAATGTCGATGGCATACGTATCGCCCCAGTGGAGCAACTGTTTCGAGATATGCAGTACCGCACTGCACCCGGAATAAACGTCATAGTCCCATCCCATAACGTCGCCTTCCGCCCGCCAGCCGTTGAAATCCACTTCATATTTCGGCTTAAAAAGGGTAAAACGCTTCTCGATTCGCCCCCGTACCGCGCCGCCTGTCTCAATCTCAAACACAGGGAGCAGCGTCATCAGTTTTTCCCGGATCACACCCACTTCCCTATGCGCAGCGTCGTAAACATGCAGCCTGTGCCCTAATGCCAGGAATTCCGCCTTTACGAAATACTTCGCATTGCCGTATTCGTCATACACGTCATAAGTATCCGTCCAGGAAAACACTCTTTGTTTGATTAACAGCTTCATACTTGCACCTCCATGTCATCTCTGACACAAATACCCATGAAAATTGTGAACCCCCTCTCATGTCTGGTATCCCTTCCGATCTCTGGGTAGTGAAACCATTATTATTTTTATCTGATCCATCCTTTTATCGTCAGAAAAAGCACCAGTATCGGCAGAATAAATGTCACATAGAAGCGCACCACCTTAGGCATCTTCAGCCCTTCTCCGGTATTGGCTTCCTTCAGATACTGATCAAATCCCCAGCCATATCTTGTCACGCAGAATAGCAGATAGATGAGCGACCCGGTCGGCAGGATCACGTTGCTGACCATGAAGTCCTCCAGATCCAGGATCGTACTCCCCTCACCAAGCGGCTGGATCACCGACCAGATATTGTACCCGAACACACAGGGCAGTGACAGCACAGTAAGCGCCGCCAGATTGACCAGACAGGACTTCTTCCTGCTCCAGTGAAAAAGATCCATACCGCAGGATATGATATTCTCAAACACCGCCAGAATCGTGGAAAATGCCGCGAACGTCATAAAGACGAAGAACAACGTTCCCCACACGCGCCCGCCTGCCATATGATTAAAAATATTCGGCAGCGTAATGAAGATTAAACTCGGCCCCATATCCGGGCTGATATCGAAGGCAAAGCAGGTCGGGAAGATAATAAGCCCCGATACAAGCGCCACGAAGGTATCCAGCACTGCAATATTCACCGACTCTCCAAGCAGCGTCCGACTCTTGTCGATATAACTGCCAAAGATGGCCATGGCGCCGATTCCCAGACTCAAGGTGAAAAATGCCTGATTCATCGCGGCCGTGATCGTCTCAAGAACCCCTACTTCCCGCATCCTCTGCACATCCGGAAGCAAATAGAACTTCAACCCGTCTACGCCGCCCTCCAGCGTCATGCTCCGCACCGCCAATACTACAATGATGAAAAGAAGCAGCGTCATCATCACCTTGGTGATCCTCTCCACACCTTTCTGCAGGCCAAGGGAGCAGATCAGAATCCCCGCCGCCACGATGATCACCATCACCGCCGTCAGCACCAACGGATTCTCCAGCATCCCCTGAAACATGCCTGCGACCTGTTCCTTGTCTTTGCCCGTAAATTTTCCGGTCAACATCTGGTAGAAATAGTACAGCATCCATCCTGCCACCGTCGTATAGAACATCATCAACAGATAATTCCCCGCCATACCAAGATAGCCGTTCAGATGCCACTTCTGCCCCGGCTTCTCCAATTCCGTAAAGCTCCGGATCACACTCTTCCTGCTGGCGCGGCCCACCGCAAATTCCATCGTCATCACCGGCACGCCCATGGCGATCAGAAACAACAGATAGAACAGCACAAACATACCGCCGCCATACATCCCCGCAATATACGGAAATCTCCACACATTACCGATGCCGATCGCGCACCCCGCCGACAACAGGATAAATCCCATCCGCGAACCAAGTTTTTCTCTCTCCACTTCCCTGTTCCTCCTACGTTTGATCCTACATGGTAACCCTTTTTACCTTCTCACAGATTCTACGCCAAATACCATATCCTGACGGAAAAGTTACCATGGCGTTCTAAGTATATCATACTGGCAGGATTTTTTCAGTTTTTATTTTGCTATTCGCTGATTCGGTTTTTTGTGTTCTTTCCTTCTTTTACTCTTTTCCAAAATCTCTTTAACCGTTTTTCGTATTCTATCATCTGGGAACAAATCCAAAAACTGAAAATAAATATGCCAAAAACAGTAATTTATTATCAGTATTATATTGACTTTTCAGTCTCATTTCCGTATAATAATTACAAGTGTCGGCCTAAACGGTAAGCGGTTCACCTTTTGCCAAAATGAGTACATTTTGAGAACTTCCCGGATATGTATTTGAGGAGGTGATACATATGGAAAATAAGAGTGAAAGGTACAAGATATGATATCGGAAACAGTCATAGGTGTCACGGGTATTGTAGTGACGATCATCAGTATTATCGTCACATTGATCAGTATCCTGCAATCCTGTGAGAGACGTAAGAATCAAAAAAGCAACCGCCGCTCCCCAAAGTAGTTGGTTGCTTTTTTGATTAACCAATAACCAAGGTGAACCGTTTGCTTTACGGCCGGCACCTTTTATACTTATTATAGCATTCTTCATCAAAATGTCAACTGATATTCGTTCACAAATCCACTGACATTGATATTCGTGAAACCGTAAAGTTATCGGCTGAATGCCTGCAGCAGTGGAAGGGCACCGTGAATCGTAACGATTCGTTCACAGATCTGCTGATAATTGATACCTTCATGCATCCTATCCGAACGGAATGTGCAGTCAGTGTGCATTCCTGACCGCCAAACAGTTACAACATCCTGATATGTTTTCACGATTCCAATAATGCAACCTTGTACTTCCCCTTCTCATGCGTGATCTCAAGCGGCTGCAGCGAATACTGCGTGATCCGATACCCGTCCGTCGTCAGAGAGACGCTAAACTGGGCCGCTCCGCCTTTTACACAGGACTGCTCATACTGGGCGCTGACATAATTGCCGATGGAATAGTAAACCAGCATCTCATGGCCTTCCTGATCCTGCAGGATCTCATAAGGCTGGAGTGCATGGGGATGTGTGCCCACCACCACGTCCACACCGCTCTCCAGGAAAATCTGCGCCCACTTCCTCTGAAAGTCATCGGCCTCTTCCGCATATTCCGTTCCCCAATGCGCGAAGACAAGCACGATGTCGCTCTCCCTCCTTGCGGCTTCGATCTGTGCCCGGATCTTTTCCTCATCCTCCAGCAAATGCACCATATACGGATACTTTTCCGGTATTCTCAATCCGTTCGTCCCATAAGTATAATTGAATAACGCAACACGGATCCCGTTTCTCACAAGCATCTGATACGGCTGATACGCCTGCTCCTCCTCTGCCTGTATCCCCAGGCAGACCAATCCCTGTTCCTCAAAGAACTTTTTCGTAAAAGTTACCCCCGCCGCACCCCTGTCAAGCGCATGATTGGTGCCGCAGGTCACCACATCAAACCCGGCTTCCACGATGGCTTCCCCCACCTGAACGGGCGTCCCGAATCTGGGATAATCGCCGTACATGGCAGGATCGTCTACAAGCGGCGTCTCCTGATTGATCACCGCCACATCATTCCGCTCGATCAGTTCCGTGACAGCTTCGTATAAAAAGTCAAAATTCCCGCCGTTATGCAGCCCATACCGGTAGATCGGTTCATGGATCAGATTATCTCCAAATACCACGAAGGATACCTCCGTCTCTTCCCTGGTAAATCCCCAGGAAGTCCAGAGCCAGCTGCTGATCTTTCCCTCCGGATCTGTGAGCAGCAGGTGACCTTTACTTTCTCGCCAATCCTCTGCTCCTTTCTCTAAGTCCATTTGCGGAAACTGCTTCTGCTCCGGGTCCGCCTGTGAAAGCTGTTTCCGCTCCGGATCCGCCTGCGAAAGCTGCTTCTGTTCTGGATCTGCCTGCGAAAGCTGCTTCTGCTCCGAATCCGCCTGTGAAAGCTGCTTCTGCTCCGGATCCGCCTGCAGCAAACGGTCCCTAACTGACATCTCTGTCACATCCTGTCCGATATAAGAAGACATCCACCGCGGTTTCACCTTCCCCTGCCTGCACTGGTATACATAGATATGCTGTGACCATTTCCGCTCGTCCTTCTCCACCCAGAACGGCCTGCTCTCCCCAAATCTTCCGATCTTCCAGCAAAGCAGAAGCAATTCTTCTCCACCGTCATGATCCACATCTCCAAACAGGATCTGCTGCACTTTCAGCTCTCCTGGCGAATTCCATATGACACTGTCGTCATAAACAACCGTGACCTGTCCCCTGCTAAGCGTCGCGGTATACGCTCCCATCCCGTCCCGCACCGTCATATTCTCCCAGGAAACCCACTTTGGCAGAAAAGCCCCTTCCCGCCAAAGTCCATAGAAAACGGCGCCGGTACAGACCAACGCCATTATCATTACTATGAGTCGCTTTATCATCTTTCCTCTCAAAGTTCCCTCTTCTCATCCTCCCGCATTTCACAATCACTTCCATACTCTCACTCTGCGTAATCCCACCAATAACTCTTCGTCCATTCCGGCTTCTGCACCGGCATATCCTGATTGTACATACCGTCCTCATCCTGCATCACACCGATCATCTGCCGCCATTTGGCATCCGTCAGACGATCCTCCATAGGCCATCTGAACTGATAGAAGGAATACACACTGCCTCTGGCGATCTTCAACTTACCGTCCACTTTCACGATCACATAGAGCAAGGACGGAACATCCGTAGCCGCCTCCAGTACTTCTCCGTTGGGATTGGTGGCGATATCCACCACCACAGCCGCCGGAAATTCCTGTACTTCCACCCCTTCTGTACTGCCGCTGGCCGCCTTCGCCGCCTCATACCAGAAATGCTCGATATTCCCGCCATAATTCCGGATAAAGTCATACTCCTCGTCCGTCAGCACTTCATCTAGCAGCTCTTTCCTGGAGATCTCCAACAACTGGCCGGCAATCTGTGACAAGCGTGTCAGATTCTCTTCCTCCGCACTGCTCAACATCCCGTAACGCTTAAGGCCCTGCACCGTCTTGTCGGTCAGATCCACGAACCGGGCATAGACCACCGGTTCCGGCTCCACATAGCCTCTGTCGTCCGGCTCCTGCTCATAACCGCCGCCGCCCATCTCCGCGATCACCTGTTTCGCATACAGTATCGTATCGTGCTTTAACTCCGTGAAGCTGCCCGCAAAGCACTCAAGATCCTTCTTCTGCCACTCTTCACTCTGCATGAACATCGGATAGCCTTCGCCCTTTGTTTCCAGAAGCGGTCTTAGCGTGTGCAGCCAGCCGGCATACAGACTGGCCGACCAGAGCTCCTGATTCTCCTGAGAAAGGGTTTCCCTCAGCTTACTCATATTTTCCGAATATCCTGCATATTCCGCAGCGCCGTCCTCTTCCAGGATCCGCAGCGCCAGATCGCTGCCCAGCGCCGCCGGCACGTCCAGCACATCGGGGAGCATTCTCTTATCACCGTTTCCGTTTTCCCTGACCGCGCTGTAGATCAGCTTCTGCATGACTGCCCCGTCGATCGTGAAGCGCTGTCCCATAAACCGGAAGCCAAGGATCACATTGTCCTCCCCGTCCCCGATGGGCACGGAATTGATCTGCGGCGGTGTGAGCGTGCCCGTCTTCTCATGAAACCGCGTAAATGCGTCCGCATTCCCTGCCAGGTCTTCCACCTTCACCTCTTCCCCGTAGACTTCTGCGATCACGGGCGCATATTCGCACACTCCCAGGTCATCACTCGCCCCTGTAAAGAAGCTTGTCACGGCGTAGAGCGCTTCCCAAAGGTCATACGCCTCCTCATCCTCCAATAATGCCTGGGAGATCAGCAGCGCGCTTCTGTCCAGTTCCTCGTTTCTCTGCTCGAAATGGATCCGCCCATACCACATCATAGTCTTGAAATACCGCTCCAGTTCCTGGTCGCCCTCATAATACCCGCGGACTATGTACTGAGTATAATCCTCCATCTCCCCCGTGATCGCGGACTCATAGATCGTGTCCGCCTTCCCGATGCAGTCAAGCTCATATTGCACCAGTTCAGCAACATCATTATTTATGACAGCACTGTCATCCAACAGCTTCATTCCCACATTGAAAAACGCAACATTACGCTTCGCCGCACTCTCCCACTCACTGCCCTTTAATTTCTCATACTGTGCCACGCTGTCAGTAAGCATTCTCTCGCTCAGCTGCCGGATATTTTCTGACAGATGTGTCTTTTCTATGTTTTTCAAAAGATAGCTGAAATACAGATGATACGTATGCATCAGCGAATCCACCGTCACAAAATGGGCGATCTGCTCGTACCGGTCAAACTCATAGATCTGGAAAAACTCTCTCTCGCCTCTGCCAAACACCACGAACCCGTTCTCTGCCAGCTTCTTCTTCACCGTATCGTCCAGATAAAACTGCCACAGATTATCGATATTGCTTAAGTCAGACTCCACCGTGTATGGCTCCACGCAAGGCGTGATCCCCAATTCCTTCGAAACCGCAGAGCCGGAACCCGCAAATAACTTTGGCCGGTTTCCCGCCTTCGCTCCGTCCGCACCCGTAGGGCTGTCCGCACTGCTCGTATCCGCCGCACCTTCATTTTCTCCTGAAAACGCCCCGGACTGCTCCCCGGAACTTACATTCTCTGCATCCCCCGGCGCACCGCCCGTCTGTCCTGCGCACGCGCCAAGCGTACCGGCCAGAAGCATTCCTGCCAGAAAAACGGCTGCTTTTCTTCTTATCCTATGTATTCCCTTTCCATGTATTCCCTGAATCCTCTTTTCCCTATTTCCCTTTCTGTACAATTCCTCATCCCCCTTCGTGACTTACCTGTTGCCTCAATTCCTAATCTTCTATGTCCGTACTTCCCTGTCAGGACAAATATACATTTATCATATCACAGCAAGCCATCTGCAGAAAGACGAAAAATTCTTAAGAATTCCTTTACGGTAACAGCTTTACGATAACAGTTCCGACATGAAATAGCCGTCACCGTTTACCCGCACCATACTAATACAGGATCCGCACATCTTCTTCATTGGCCGGATTGATCCGCACCGTCACCGCCTCCATATGCACGACATCGCAGGAGACCAGTTTTCCTTCTTTCAGATTCTGTAAAACGACATCTTTCGCTTCCATCATCAGCGCCAGGTCGTCCTCCGTATCCTTCCAGTACCAGCCGAAATCAATCCTTCCCTCATCCTCCTGCCACTGTGCAAAAGGCTCCACGCACTTCGCATTATAGGTCACGCAGAACCGCGCCGTATTGACGGGAACGCTGCTGTCTGTCTCAATCCTGGCAGACCGGCGGTCATAGGAACCGATCACTCCGAAAATATCCAACTGCTCTTCCTCCGGCTCGAACGCCACGTCGATCTCATCCGTCCGCATATCCGGCTCTCCCAGAATGTGGTGCCCGCCATAGGCAAATCCGTCTAATTCCATAAAGATCAGCCCTGCCCCGACTCCGCACAGCAGCACGCCGATACAAAATACGATGATCGATATCTTATGCAGTCTGCTCATAATGCACCTCCCCGTCAATCCGCTTTTCCTTACTGTCGCCGTTCTGCTCCTTTTTCCTGATCATCATGCCGAAGGCTCCGGCCGAGAGCGCCCCAAAGCATAACATGCCGCCCAGGACAAGAACCAGAATCCCCCGAAAAGGATAGCCGCCAAACAGGAAGATCACCGTCGCTCCAATACCCATCAGTGCAAACATGGCCATACCCGCGCACAACACGGAAAACAGCAGCCACGCCATATTCCAAAACAGCCTCATCCAGAAGAGGCAGCAGCCCAGAAACCACTTCCACAGCCTCGCCGTACCCCGGCCCATCGTCCCAAAAAATCCGCCCATAACGCTCTTCCTTTTCTCCTCTGTTCTTATGTCTACAGCCGTCCTTTCCACCTGCAGATCAATACCCATTTCCCTTTTTCGGTAAAAGGGCTTCCTGCACCGGTCCACAAACCGCCTGCACGCTTTCCCGATCCGGCAAAAACCGTTTCTGATCCCCCGTACCACGCCGGATACTACTTCGCGGATCCATCTGCCGGCGCGTTGAAAAAATCTGCCCTCCGTCTCTTCCGCCTGCCCCGCCACAGCTACCGGTTCCCCGTCCTCCGATACATCGGCTCTGTCCCGCCTATGCCCTTTCAACCATCCGACGCCTCTCATGTTTCCAAGACTCCTGCGTGATCCGGGCTGCCCCGTACCGCCGCCGCTTTTGCCAAACGCCGCCGGCCAGACGCCACGCCGCCCTACGGACATGGCATGCTTCGAATCCACATGGTAAGCCGCCAGGATCTCCGCCGCCAGCTCCTGCACGGATCCGAAATCCCGGATCGCTTCCTCCTCGCTTAGTCCTTTCTGCATCTTCATATCGATATGCTGGGCATATTCTGCCAGGATATCCTCCTGTTCCTGCTCTTCCAAAATACCGAGATACTCCCGCAGATCATTCAAAAACTTCTCTTTATTCCTGTCTACCGCCATTCTTATCCCATTCCTTTCTCTTAACCCGCGTATTCCTCTTTACCTTATCTGTACTCCACATCATCTTTTGACACAAATTCTCACGACTGATGAGCTCCGTCACCCAATATAAATCCGTTGACCCTGGCCTGAAATTCCTCCCATTCCGCCGCCAGTTTTTCCAGATACAGGATACCGGCCGCCGTCAGATGATAATATTTCCTGGGAGGCCCTTCGGACGATTCCCGCAGGTAAGTCTCGAAGTAATGCTCATTTGTGAGGCGCTTCAGAAGCGGATAGATCGTGCCCTCATTCACATCAATGATCTCCGAGACCTCCTCCACAAGCTCATATCCGTACCTGTCCTTTCGCCGCACGGATTCCAGGACGATCAGTTCCAACACTCCTTTTTTAAATTGTGGATTCATGGCATCCCTCCCTGCAACTCGCAGACGCCCCTGCAGCCTGCCGTCATCACGCAGCTTCGTCTATGCTTCCGCTTTTGGTATTAGATTAAACCTACTACTATGTATTGTCAAGTACTAATTTCTTTAAGATAGTCTTAAAAAAACCGTGTGCAGCATATCTTCTACGCCGCACACGGCCTTTCTTCCATATAATTTTCTTCCATACAAAATTATAATGTTGTTAAACGACCTGTTTATTCCTTAACCTGACCAGTTGATCCAGATATTGCTTTCTCAGTACCATGCCTCTTATTAAAAAAATAAAGATCTGTCCGCTTCTCTTCACATCCGCGCCTCCATCAGACTGCTGGAAGTATACCGTCGCAGGCCCCGATAGAACACCGCAGCCGCAATCAATGACAGCAGACAGGCATACCCGATCACGGTAAGGAGCATTCCCCCGTCAAACCTGACCAGGATATGCACCGGATGATAAACCACCATCCCTACCGGCAGGATAAAGTACAGCAGGAATCTGGAGATTCCCCGGAAGATCCCGTCCGGATAGGTGGCAAAGCTGACCAGTCCCATGACCATCTGTCCCGACAGCATCTCGACACGCACGAACCAGAACGCCAGGCTCCCCAGAAGCAGCGCGAATGCCGTCAACGTGACCGCCCCCGTCACCACAAACAACAGGCTAAAAAGAAAACCTCTCACGCCAAGACCACAGACCATAAGCAGGATTACACCGTATAGCAGATCGCCGATGGCCGAGATATCCGTGGAAGAGGTCATCACCCCAAGCAGCACGCTTTTCGGCTGCACCAGATAGGAATCCAGCTTCCCGCTGACGATCAGCTCCGGCAGGGAATAGACCCTGGCAAACAGAATATGCGACAGCCCGAAGGAAGCGGCCGTCAGCCCCCACAATAACATGATCTCCCGCATCGTGTACCCGCCGATCTCCTCCCGCAGCCGGAACAGGATAAACCACTGGATCAGAATGGACGCATTATTCAGTATCATAAAAGTGACGTTCATGAAGAACGTGACCTGATTGAGCATCTCCCGCATGATATTATGTTTTATGGAGAGCGCACACACCCGCACCTGGTTTTTAGCCGCCATTAACATACAGTTTCCGAACCCCCTTCCTGTAAACAGAGAACATCAATATGCACCCGGCCGCCAGATACAACCCCTGTGCCGCCAGGATCTCCACACATTTTTCCGGTTGAAAATCCACGATCAGCTTGGCCGGTCCATAGCACACCGTATAGATCGGTGTCAACTTGAAAAAGGACTGCCATGCCTTCGGAAAGATCTCGATCGGAAAGACCGTGCCCACCACCAGAAGCAGCTTGTCATACAGCCACTGGAACGGCGAGGAATCCTCGATCCAGAACGAAAGCAGGCCGATACAGATCTTAAAGACCGCATTGATGGTCAGGCCCAATACGATACAAAGCGCCATCGCCGGAACCGTGATCAGCTTAAAACCCGGCACCGGCCCTACCATCACCGTGCCGATCACCGCTGCAAGCCCCGCATACATAGGCAGCCTGATACTCCACTCTCCGGTGTATCTTGCCAGGATATATAAGGTATAATGATAGGGTTTGTTCATCAGATAGGCAATATTGCCGCCCCGGATATCCGTCTTCACCTGACGCCCCACCGCGCTTGCATTGGATCCGAACCACATCATCTCCGTCATCATCACGTACCAGATCATCTGTTCCTTCGAATATCCTGCGATCAGCTCTCCGGGCGACCGGTACATATAGTCCCATAACTTGATAAAAATAAAGATAAACACAAAATACCCGAAAAATCCCAACGCGATATTCGCCGCATACTGCAGGTTCTCCATCAGCACCGACCGATAGATCACCCTGTATTTGCGCCCCGGCAGGCGCCATCGCTTTTCCAGAACTCCCACATTTAATCCTGCAGTCTTTACCTGTCTGCTCATTCTGTCATCATCCTCCCTCCACAGACTTATGATCTCACTCCTCCTTGTCTGCCTTACAGCTATCTGGCTCATTGTCCATAAAAATCAACCATGCAGCATCATTCCCGACGGAAATCTGCCCTCAGCAAGCCGTATCCCTTCCCTCCGCCTTATAAATATCCATGATGATATTCTCCAGGGGCACATTGGAAATATTGATATCCTCCACATCCGCTGCGTTGATCCGCCGCAGCGCGTCACCGATCTCAATCCTCCCGGTATCCACCTCCAGTCTGGCATGTGTCCCTTTCCGCTTCAGGATCGTGATCCCCTCCACCTGCGGCAGAGACGTCTCCTCCTGCATCTTGACTTCCACGATCTTCTTGTGCAGGTAGTGATATTTCAAATGCTCCATGGAATCGTCCAGCACGATCTGACCTGCGTTCACGATGATGATCCGCTTGCAGAGCTTTTCGATATCGCCCACGTCATGACTGGTCAGAAAGATCGTAGTATTCAACTCCCGGTTCATCTGCCTGATCAGGGAACGGACCGATTCCTTCACCACCGGATCCAAACCGATAGTCGGTTCATCCAGGAAAAGCACCTGCGGCTTGTGGAGCAGAGACGCCACGATCTCACACCGGATACGCTGCCCCAGGGAAAGATTCCGCACCGGCGTATTGATAAACTCCCCCAGCTCAAACCGCTCCGCCAGTTCCCCTATCCTTCCTTCCGTCTCCTTCTCCGGGATATCATAGATCGCACCGAAGAACCGGAAATTATCATAAGGCGTCAGATGCGTCCAAAGCTGTTCCTTCTGCCCGAACACCGTCCCGATCCGATAGGCCAGCTGCCTGCGCCGCTTCGCCGGATCGATCCCCAACACCGTTGCCTGACCGCCGTCGGGATAAAGAATGCCCGTCAGCATCTTAATGGTAGTACTCTTTCCTGCGCCGTTTGGCCCGATAAACGCCAGCATCTCTCCCGCTTCCACCCCGAAGGAAACCCCTTTTACTGCCTTGATCTCCTCCGTCTGCGGCCGCAGGATCGCCTGCACGCTGCCCCGCATTCCCTTTTCTTTCCGCCTTACCCGGAATGTCTTCTCCAATTCTTCTACATGAATCGCCTGCATAACTCCATCCTCCCTCAAAGCTAACTTTCTTATGATATAAAAAAGAACCGCCATGTTCCATACACCTAAGTGTATCCCCATGCGGTTCTCCTATCTGCAATCCTGATTCCCGCATAGCCAAATAAGACTTTCCGTCTTACGGCCATGCTCCCTGTCGGCTTCCGCCGCCCTCAGGCTGTGACCGTAGTCTGAAAAATCTGCTGCACCTGAATCATGACTATAAATAGAACCTGATCAACTTTACTCATAATCTGTATCCTCGCATCAAATTTTCAGATAGCATATCACAGTCTCTTTCATCTGTCAAACATTTTTAAAAAATTTCTCTTGACATATTTCTTAACATATAAATAGAATTATGGTGAGTCTGATAGGTTAGATACATGGAAAGTTATGTGTAATACCGGCAGACACTTATAACGAATACAGCATTCCGGATACCCCATTTAAAAAGCCGTTGCATGGACAACCCCAGGCAACGGCTTTTCTTTATCTATCTCTGTGTCATCCGCTGCACCACCGCAAAGCATCCGCAGCAAATTCATTTCATTCCCTGGCATGAATCTCTCCATGCAGCTCCTGCAGCGACTTCACCTCACTGCTATCGTGAATCTTCAGATAGTGGATCCCCTCTGCTGCCGCTTTCGCCGCCGCCACCGTGGTGATATACGGCGCTTTTGCCTTGATCGCGGCCTTACGCAGATAGCTGTCGTCGTGCACGCTGTCCTTACCGATGGGCGAATTGATGATCAGCGCAAAGTCTCCGTTGGTGATCATATCCCCCACGTTTGGCCGCCCCTCGTAGAGCTTCTTTGCTTTCGTGGCAGGAACTCCTTCCGCCGTGATCAGGTTGTACGTCCCTTCCGTGGCCACGATCTGGAAGCCGTCCTGCGCCAGGCTCCTGGCTACTTCCACCACCTCATCCTTGTCCTTCTTGTTGACGGAGATCAACACTTTTCCCTCTAAAGGCAGCTTTGACTGCACCGCCTCCTGCGCCTTGAAGAAAGCTTCTCCGTAAGACCGTGACAAGCCCAACACTTCACCGGTAGAGCGCATCTCCGGCCCCAGGATCGGATCCACCTCCGGGAACATGTTAAAGGGGAACACCGCCTCTTTTACCCCGTAATTAGGAATCACCTGCTCCTTCAGTCCGGGAACCGGCGAAGGCCGCCCCGTCAGTTCCGAAGTAATGATATCGGTAGCCAACGGCACCATGCGGATATTGCAGACTTTGGATACCAGCGGCACGGTACGGGATGCCCTGGGATTGGCCTCCAGCACGAAGACCCGGCCGTTCTCGATGGCATACTGCATGTTCATCAGCCCTTTGACATGCATCTCCTCCGCGATCTTCCTCGTATATTCCTTGATCGTCTTCACGCTCTCCTCCGGGATATGCACGGAAGGAATGATGCAGGCCGAATCGCCGGAATGGATCCCGGCAAGTTCGATATGCTCCATCACCGCAGGCACGAAAGCATGAGTGCCGTCACTGATGGCATCCGCCTCACACTCAAGCGCATGATTTAAAAACCTGTCGATCAGGATCGGCCGGTCCGGCGTCACGCCCACCGCCGCATTCATATATTCTCTCATACTGTCATCGTCGTAGACCACTTCCATGCCTCTGCCGCCCAGCACATAGGAGGGCCGCACCATCACCGGATAACCGATCTTCGCTGCGATGGCAAGAGCCTCCTCCACCGTAGTGGCCATCCCCGACTCCGGCATGGGAATCTCAAGTTTCTCCATCATGGCGCGGAACTGGTCCCTGTCCTCCGCCAGATCGATGACGGAAGGCGACGTGCCCAGGATCCGCACCCCGTTCTTCTCCAGTTCGGAAGCAAGATTCAGCGGCGTCTGCCCGCCAAACTGCGCGATCACGCCCAGCGGCTTCTCCTTGTTGTAAATGCTCAGCACATCCTCCAGCGTCAGCGGCTCGAAATACAGCTTGTCCGAAGTATCGTAATCGGTAGACACCGTCTCCGGGTTGCAGTTGACGATGATCGTCTCAAAGCCCAGTTTTTTCAAGGCCATGGACGCATGGACGCAGCAGTAATCGAACTCGATCCCCTGGCCGATCCGGTTGGGTCCGCCGCCCAGGATCATAATCTTCGGTCTGTCCTCGTTCACCGGGTTCTTGTCAGGCGCGTTATAGGTGGAATAGAAGTAAGCGCTGTTTTCGGTGCCGCTGACATGGACACCCTCCCAGGCTTCCTCCACACCAAGCTTAAGGCGGCGGTTGCGGATCTCCTCTTCCGGAATCTCCAATAACTGGCTCAGGTATTTATCCGAGAAGCCGTCCTTCTTGGCTGTAATCAGCATCTCATCCGGCAGCGACAGCACACCTGCCTTCTCACTGGCCGCTGCACTCTCACTCGCAGAACTGCTTTTAGCAATACTGGCATCTGCGCACTTGCCGCTCTGCCCCTGAAAAACTCCTTTCCCCTTATACTGCAAAATAGCTTCCTCTTCCTCCACCAATTCCTTCATCTGCTCGATAAAATACGTCTTCACATTCGTGATTTCGTGGATCTCCTCCACCGTGGCGCCTTTGCGCAGCGCCTCATACATCAGGAAATGCCGCTCACTGGACGGCGTGATCAGCCGTCTTAACAGTTCCTCTTTGGATAAGGTATCAAAATCCTTCGCGTGGCCCAGACCATATCGCCCTGTCTCCAGGGAACGGATGGCTTTCTGGAAAGCTTCCTTGTAAGTCTTACCGATGCTCATGACTTCGCCCACGGCGCGCATCTGGGTGCCCAGCCTGTCCTCCACACCTTTGAATTTCTCGAAAGCCCAGCGGGCAAATTTGATCACCACGTAGTCGCCGTCCGGCACATATTGATCCAAAGTACCGTATTTTCCGCAGGGAATGTCTTTCAGGGTAAGGCCGGCCGCCAGCATGGAGGACACCAACGCGATCGGAAATCCCGTAGCCTTGCTTGCCAGCGCGGAAGAACGGGAGGTGCGGGGATTGATCTCGATCACTATGATCCGGTCCGATACCGGATCATGGGCGAACTGTACATTGGTGCCGCCGATCACCTGCACCGATTCCACAATCTTGTAGGCCTGCTCCTGCAGCCTTCTCTGGCATTCCTCCGATATGGTCAGCATGGGGGCGGAACAGAAGGAATCTCCCGTGTGAACCCCCAGCGGATCGATATTCTCGATAAAGCATACGGTAATGATATTGTTGTCCGCATCCCGCACCACTTCCAGTTCCAGTTCTTCCCAGCCAAGGATCGACTCCTCCACCAGCACCTGTCCTACCAGACTGGCCTGTAAGCCTCTGGCGCAGACCACCTGCAGTTCTTCCCGGTTATACACCAGGCCGCCGCCTGCGCCGCCCATAGTATAGGCCGGACGCAGCACCACCGGATAGCCCAGCTTCTCTGCGATGGAAAGGGCCTCCTCCACGGAGTATGCCACCTCGCTGCGGGCCATCTCGATCCCCAGCGCGTTCATGGTCTTCTTAAATTCGATACGATCCTCACCCCGCTCGATGGCATCCACCTGCACACCGATGACCTTGACCTTATATTTCTCCAGGACACCCGCCTTATGTAATTCCGCACACAAATTAAGCCCGGACTGCCCTCCCAGGTTAGGAAGCAGCGCGTCGGGGCGTTCCTTTGCAATGATCTGTTCCAGCCGTTCTACATTGAGCGGCTCAATATAGGTCACATCCGCCGTCTCCGGATCCGTCATGATCGTAGCCGGATTGGAATTGACAAGTACGATCTCATACCCTAATTTCTTAAGCGCCTTGCAAGCCTGAGTACCCGAATAATCAAACTCACAGGCCTGTCCGATAATGATCGGGCCTGAACCGATAATCAGCACCTTATGTATATCTGTTCTGCGTGGCATACATTTCCTCCATTCTTAATGAAACTGCGGACCCAGCTCTGTGCACTTATCGTAAACAAAATTTCTAATGTCGTTTACGATATACAGATCCGCCCGTAAAATTCGACGCAGAAACCCACCGCTCCGTGTCGAATCCCGTTGCTGTCCATCATTTTATCATTAGAGATATAAAAGTGTCAATTGCGTTGCATAACCTGTCCGGCGGCAGTTGCCAAGCCGTTACTATGAGCGGCTGGGCCGTGAATAGTAATCCAAGCTCATGCAAGCATGCGTTTGGCTCATTGCTCGCGGGAATAAGTCAAACATCCGGTCTCCGGCATCGACATTATCATCGCAATCCTCGATCCCGCGGAAACCGCCGCTAAGTTCAAACAATGCGGAAGCTCTATTCTATTATTTGGACGTGATCGCCGAAAACTCCAGCACTTCTCCGAATACACCGCATTCCTCCTCGGATATGCCTCCCTGCCGGTCCGTATTGATGACATTGCAGAAGATCGTGGCAAACTTACGGAACGCTTCTTTTTCCTCATCATTACACAAGTAACCTGCAAGAATTTCCGCCCTCTCCTCACAAAGTCCGGAGAGGAATTCCGGCGTCACCTTATCTTTCATCCGCACGATCAGTTCGTAGATATCGTGGAAGCGTGTCTGCATACAGAGCAGGGAAAACAGCATCAACCGTCTTTCTTTGCTCTCATACAATTCTTCTTCCGCCAGTTTCTTGAGCAACAGAAAGGAATTGAACAGACGATCCATCGTCTTCGGGTCACTGCCCACGGAATGCCGGATCAATTCCACATAAAAATTAAGCTCCGTCTCCTCCGCACGGATTCCGATATGCTCCAGCTTGTCCTGCACGTAATTCTGTATGTTGAAACCTGACACCGGAACGCGGAACGATACCTGGAACAGCTTATCGAAAAAGCTCTTCTCTCTTTTCTCATCAAAATCCTGCCCGTACCGCTCCTCGGCTCCACGGATCACTGCATTGTAATCCGCCGCGATCACGAACACACAGCCTTCACAGTCAAAGAAATCCCGCATGGCCTCCAGCAGTTCCACACCCTCGGCGGAAGTAAGCCTGTCCAATCCGTCCACGAAAATAATGACCTTGCCCTTTTCTCCGGCCCTCTTTCGTATCAGCTCCGAGAAATCCCTGACGGTCTTCTCCAGAGAATCCGCAGAGCCGTCCCGGAACAGCGCCTCTGTAAAATTCTGCCCGTCCGTGCTGCCCTGGGAGATAAAGCCGGAGGTGATATTGATCAACCCCTTCGTAACCTTGATCATACGGTCCTTCGCCGCGCCGCCGCCTGTCCCGCCAAGCTGTCCGATCAGCTTACTGCCCACCTGCAGGGGCAGCTGTTCTCCCGAAGCGGACTGAAAAAACTGCCAGGCATGGAACCAGACAAGACTTCCACCATAGTTCTCTTCCAGACTGTCGGAAAGCATCTGCAGAATGCTGTTCCTGCCGCTTCCCCAGCTTCCCTGAATCGCAATCGTCATAGGAGTCGCGCACTCGCTGATGAAACCGGATACACCCTCGATGTACTTTTGGATGCCGAAACGATCCCGCTCCGCCGTCGCAGCGGCTGTCTCAAAGATCTCTGTCGGACCGGACGCGGCAATAAGTTCGGCTGTTCCACCGGCCGACAATACTCCGGTCTCCACTGTCCCCTGCTCCGGCAGAATGGACATGACCAGCTCACAATCCGGACACCGGCTGTCCAGATAGTCCATAAACCCGGACACCTCAGCGACATATCTGTCATATTTCTTGTTCGTCCTGCTCATTCCCAGCGGAAAATCTCCGAACCGCAGACGCTCCGTCCGTTCTCCCTGATTGCTGCGGACAGTCAGCTCCACTCCCACATAACCGATTCTTTCTTCCGTACTCGACGTTCCCTGAGTGCCTGCCGCCTTCGCCGCACTGCTTAAGATCGCCATACCGCCCGACAAAACGCCGCCCAGCATACTTTCCAGATTTCCTTCCAGCGATTCACATTTGATCATGTCCGCTATGGAACATTCCTCCGTGATCTGGCTGCCGCCCTGTCTGATGAGATGGAACACGCCCCGCTCTTCGTTGATCTCGATCCGCTCGTCTATGCCAAAGGACATGTCAAACCCGACGGTCCTCTTCTCTATGTAAGGCGCGATCGCCTTTTCCACGAAACCCAGTACCTCATTCCAGATATCCCTGTCCACCGTAAAAGACCGCGAAGACCCGTCAGTCAGCGAAAGCTCCAGCGTACCCATAAGCCGTCCTACCGCCCGGACATCCCGAAAACGGACCGTCTCATTGTGCCCGGTCCTGGAGCTGTATTCCACCCTGTCTTCCATAATATCCAGCGTACCGCTGTCGGTCCCCTGGATGCTCGGACAGGAAAAATAGATGCCTCTTGACAGAAGCTCTCCTTGTCTTGCCTCCTTGTAAGGCGCGACTGCCTGCTCCACGAAGGCAAGCGCTTCTTCCCGGCTGTCCTTGTCCAGCGTAAACGACTTCACCATCCCGTCGAGCAGGGAAAACTCCAACGCTCCGATTCCCATGGACAAACCCACCTTCTTGACGTCCTGATAGCACACTGTCTCGATCTGGCCTGTCTTCGCCCGAAACTCTGCCCTGTCCTCCATCAAATTGAGAATCCCGCCGGTCAGTCCCATGCTGCTAACGAGAGAATAACGGATCCCCTCCGCCATAAGTCGGTTTTTGCGTTCCTCAATATAAGGCCCGACCGCTTTCTCGATATACAGAAAAGCCTCATGGACATATTTCCTGCTCACGACGCAGGATTCCGTCCGCCCGTCCTCCGTTATAAAAAAGATGCGATCCAGTCCCTTTCTCACCGCCACCAGCCCGGAATAGCCGTAGATCGCCTTCTGCACACTGCTCGTCACAAATTCCGTCCTGTCGCGATAAACCGCAAGCTGTCCGGATTTCATCAAGCCTTTCACTTCGGCCGTATAGATCGGTCGATCTTCCCCCGAAACTTCCCCGGCAGCCTTCTCCCCGCAATACGGGCAGAACTTAACGTCCGACGCAATCTCATGTCCACACTTCACACACTCCATTGTCCTATACCCCTCGTCCTCATTCCATCCTCATATTATAAGGATAGTAAACAGCATAACAAATTTCTGCTTCCGGTTTCCGCTAAAGCTATATGCGAAAGCTTTGGCAGAACCGAAAGCACAATTTCTAATATCGTCAACTATAAGTGTATAACAAAAACCGCTTTTTTTCAACAAAAGGTGCGAGGGTATGTTTGGTAACAGAGAAACCGTAGGCTGAACTGTTACGCCAAGATTGTAAAGCCATAGAAAGCATGTTACAATAAAAAATAGATTTGCTTCACAAATGAACTTTACAAACAAGACTTGCTTGCAGGATTCGCTTCGCGAACTCGAAAGAGGGAGCAATGGAACACTTTTTGAAACATGCAAAGGAGAAAACGCGCCATGAACAAACTAAACGATCTGATAGAGCTGTGCGGGAACCATCCCGTCTATATCCAGACCCATAATTTCCCCGATCCGGATGCTATCGCCTCTGCCTATGGTCTGCAGAAGCTGCTCGCCCTTTACGGTGTGGAGTCGCGGCTGTGCTATGACGGTCGCATCGACAAACTGAGTGCTTCCAAGATGTTAGACACCCTCCAAATTCAGATGTCGTCCTATGAAAGCCTGCGCGCTGACATGCTGGAAACGGACCCGATCATCTACGTGGATACGCAGAAGCTTGGCGGAAATGTGACAGATTTGATCGGAGATGAGGTGGCCTGTATCGATCATCATCCTACCTTCGTTCCCATGACATATCAGTATCAGGATATCCGCATCACCGGCGCCTGTTCCTCCTTGATCGCGGAATATTACCTTCTGTCTGGCAATGTGCCGGATAAGAATACGGCCACGGCACTGCTCTATGGCCTGAAAATGGACACCCTCCAATTCACCAGAGGCGTGACGGCATTCGACATCCAAATGTTCGGTTTCCTGTTCCCGCACTGCGACCAGGAGAAGCTGGCGGACCTGGAAAGGAATAATATGGAATTCTCCGATCTGAAAGCCTACGGGGCGGCGATCGAAACCATCGAGATCTATGACAAAATAGGTTTCTCCTATATCCCCTTTTCCTGCCCGGACGCACTGATTGCGATCCTGTCGGATTTCATTCTCTCTCTGGTCGAGGTGGAAGTGGCAATCGTATTTTCATTCCGCGCAGACGGTATCAAGCTGTCCGTCCGGTCGGAAAATCCGGACATTCACGCCGGCAATCTGCTCCACGAAGCCTTGAAGGATATCGGAAACGGCGGCGGACACGCTTCCATGGGCGGCGGGCTTATCACCATCGACCGTATGCCGGAGCTGGGAAACTTTCCGAAAGATTCTGTACGAAATCTGTTCCTAAATGTTTTGGGCAGCCGATAAACGGCTGCCCCTTCATTTTCTCCTGTTCTGTGTTCTCCTACTCCCCGGACACCTGTGTTCCGTCCGCCTTCATATGGTATTTATCCTTATAGATCAACTGCGAGATCGGCACCAATTCATACCCCTTATCCTGCAGTCCCGTGATCACCGCATCCAGTGCGTCCGCGGTAAATTTCGCTCCATTATGCATCAAGATGATTGAACCGTTTTTCAGCTTATCGGACTCCACCACGCGCCTGACGATGTCGTCGGCTCCATAATCTTTCCAGTCGAGAGAATCGATTGACCATTGGATCGGATAGTATCCGCATTTATGGGTATTAGTTATGACATGATTGTCATAATCGCCATAGGGCGGCCGGAAAAGGAACATCTCATATCCTGTCAGTTCCTGCACTTTGGTATGTACTTTCATCAGCTCTTCCTGACACTGCTCGTCGGAGAGCTGGGACATATTTTTGTGGTTCTCACTGTGATTACCCAGATCGTGTCCTGCCGCCAGGATTGCCTTTACATCATCAGGGTAACTCTCCACCCATCCCCCGGTCATAAAGAAAGTTACTTTCACATTATGTTTCTTGAGCGTATCAAGAATGCGTCCGGTATCTTCATTCCCCCACGGGGATGGATTGTTGATGGATCGTATTTATCAGCGATTCCAGTTCATCGGAAAAATTATAGACGATCTTAACGGTATTGTCTTCATAAAGGTAAATCATAGATATCATTTCCACCACCATATTCCTGTCAAGATGATGCAGTTCCCGGTACCGCAGCAATCTTTCCATCCATGGATTAAATCCATACGCCTGCATCTGAAGCCTGTTAACCTGATCTATTATTAAGTTGGCGGCGTCGATCTGCCGTTCGTACTTATTCCTGTACTGCCTGTACTCATCCTTTGTAATAAGCCCATCGACATAATCCTCGTAGGCGCGCTCCTTCCTTTTCTTCAGGCGGCTGATTTTTGCCTGATATTCGGATAGATCGCCCGAAGAACCGGCGCGGGCCTGGCTTTCTCTCTTGTTTTCCTCCGCAATCAGCCGCTCTATATCCTGCACTGAGCGGATCATCAGGTTCAAATCATCCAATACGATTCTTTCCAGTTCCTGCTCGGCGATACTGTGAACCGTACAGATTTTTTTCCCGTAGCGGTTGTAGCTGCCACAGTTAAAATAGATTCCGCCTTTGCGCCTGATTTTAACCATGGCACGCCCACAGTCGCCGCACCTTAAATATCCCGCAAACATATGGAGATTGCCCGTAAGGCCGGTCTGCCTCGTGTTTCTTTCAAGAAGATTCTGCACCTTATCCCACGTCTCCTTGTCAATCACAGGCTCATGTGTATTTTCGACAACAATCCACTTTTCCTTTGGCAGGCTGATTGCATTTTTCTTACACATATGCCTGAAACTTTTATTCTGCACCATGCTGCCGGTATATATTTCATTTTTCAATATATTTCTTATGGTCGAATACGTCCAGTAAGAAGTGGAGCGCAGCCTGTTGCTGTTATGGTAGTTCAGCCCGCACTGCTTCTTATATTCTGACGGGCATGGTACGCCTTCTTCATTTAAAATCTTCGCAATCGTATTTTGTCCAACCCCTTTTATGTACATGGTATAAATCCGCTTTACGATATCGGCGGCATAGGGGTCAATTTCCAATTTATTATGATCGTCCGCGGACTTCACATAGCCGAAACTGGCAAAGGCGCCGATAAACTGACCATTACTCTGTTTGCTGCGGAAAGTGGAGCGCACCTTTTTGGATATGTCCTTCGGATAAAACCCGTTGAACATATTTTTAAAATCAATCATCAGATCCCCGTCCGGGTCAAGATCCAGATAATCTTTGTCTATCAGGTCATTTACCGCGATAAAGCGTACTCTCTTGCGAGGGAAATATTCGCCCGTGTATTTTGAGACTTCCGGCATGTTTCTGCCAAGCCTTGACAGATCTTTGACAAGGACGCACTGCACGTTTCCGGCCTCGATCTCCTCAATCATCCGCCTGAAAGCCGGGCGCTCAAAGCTTGTTCCTGTATAGCCGTCGTCAATATAGATATCGTACAGGCACAGGTCGTTTCTCCCTTCCATAAATTCCATCAGCAGCATACGCTGGTTTGCAACGCTTAAGCTCTCGGCTTTGTCCCCGTCTTCTCTGGAAAGCCGGATATACAATGCCGTGTTTAACCTTGTATCTTCTTTTGCCTGTGGTTGAGCCGTCTTGTTTTCCATGGCTATTCCCTGCTTTTTGTCCATTCTGATAGGTCTTTTTCCTCCTGTACCACCCCAATATGGCTCCGGATGATACGTCTGATCAGTTCCTCCATACCGTATAGGCTCTTGTACTCTCTGATTACCGTATAACTTTGATTTGGTTTTGGCATTTGATTGCTTTTGTCTCCATATCGGTCTTATTTCTACTATGTATATGCAAGTCATGCCAAATAGAATAACACTCCCAAAAACAAAGCCGGCAAGCCGTGATTTTACTCACAAGCTTACCGACTCTGTCTCTACATGATACCGTCAGCCCTCCGGCTGATTGATTACCCTGTTATCCGCCAATATTTCAGGTTTATACAGCATACTGTCCGCCTCGGTGATCTCCCTGATTATCCTGCACGGAACCCCTGCTGCAAAGCTGCCTGGCGGAATATCCCTTGTCACAACGCTGCCTGCGCCAATGACGCAGCCGTCTCCGATTGTCACACCGGGACATACTGTCACGCACGCACCAAGCCAACAATCATTGCCGATATGCACCGGTTTTGCATAGCAGAAACGCTTCACTTCCCCTTCCGCATTCAGCATTTCCCGCCGTTCATCGGCACGCATAGGGTGAATGGGCGTCACGATTGTCACATTGGGGCCAAAATTGCAATGATCGCCAATCGTGACCTCCGCATCGTCCTGAACCGTCAGATTGAAATTACCGAAAAAGTTTTTGCCTATTTTCGTATGTACTCCATAGTGGAAAGCAATGGGCCCCTGTATAAAGCTGCCCTCGCCAAATCCACCGAGCATCTCAGAAAGAATCGCCGCCCGTTTTTCGGTCTCATCCTCATAGGTCTTATTGTAATCCACATTCAGATTGTGTGTCTTTAACTTAATTGCCTTTAATTCGGGATGGCCCGGACTGAATAAAATTCCGGCTTTAATCTTTTCTTCTTCCCTCATAATGACACTCTCCTAGATCAGCATAAGGTTTCTGATATACGAAATCGTGTAGTCCACGCCTTTATCCCCCAGTTCACCGCGCCATGTCTCGGAATGGGGTTCAATACTCAGGCCTTCCTGATACCCTTTCTCATACAGCACGGCGAAGAACGCGCCCCAGTTGGTCATATCCATTCCTGCCGGAGGGTCATCGAAACGCTTACCGTCAATCAGGAGCGCCCCTTTGATATGAACATGGATAAAGCGCTCTCCCCAGTCTTTGGCTTCCTGCAGATAGTCTCCTCCTGCGTAAATGCAGTGGGAGGTATCGTACTTAATGTACAGGTCCTTTAAGTAGCCATGAATGACCGTAAAGGCCATGGGATCGCAGACAAAGTTATTCCACCTGCAATTATAGGTTGCAATCCTCACGCCCCTTTGCTTTCCGAACGCAATGAGCTTTTCAAAATAAGAGATTGCAAGCCGGCAGTTCTCATAATAGGAAAGCTCATCCACATAATTACAGCCTGTAATATAGATGTCAGAGCCCACTTTCGCCGTCGCTTCAATCAGGCGGCATTCCAGGGCCAGTTCCTCCTCGCAGATGCCCTCTTTGCAGATCCGTCCGCTTCCCCAACGGCCCACAGCCTGGACAGGCAGCTCATACTTCTCACTATATTCTTTCACCTCATCCACATGAGCCAAAAACTCCTCCGCCCGGTCATTTACATCAAGTTCCACAAAGGAAAGCCCTTTTTCCTTTACTTTAATAAAATCTTCTTCCGTTATCCAAGAAATAATCCCTAGTTTCATTTTCCCTCATTTCTGCTTTTTATGCAAAGTAAACTTCCATCTTGCTCTGCCTGCCGCTTAGCAGGCCGCATGGCCATCCATACTTTGAAAGTCAATGACTTTCAAAGTAAACTGTTTTTCCGGTCTTTGCAGATTCATAAATCGCTTCCAGGATCTGCGTCACTACCATGGCCTGCTCCGGCAATACAGTCAACGGTTTCCCATTCACAATCGCCTCATAAAATACCCTCTGCTCCTCGTCCTCCGGCCTCTCGGCATCGCCGTCATAGAATGCAACGCCGGCTGCATCCAATGCAGGTTTCTCCACGCACTGCTTGCCATATTTCACGCTGTTGATGCGCAGTCCGTCTTTCATATCCGCCCCTGCCTTTGTCCCGCAGAGGGTTGTCTTCGCCTCATCTACCTCCAGGCTGTTAAGAGCCCATGCTGCCTCTAAGTGGATGGTAGCGCCGTTTTTCATTTTGATAAAGCCAAATGCGGAATCTTCTACCGTAAATACCTCCGGGTCCCAGTCTCCCCATGCGTTTCCGGTATCCTTCTGGTCCGCCAGCTTACGGAATACGGAGCCTGTCACGGATTCCGGCTCATAGTTATCCATCATCCAAAGCGTCAGATCCAGCGCATGCGTTCCGATGTCAATAAGCGGGCCGCCACCCTGTTTTTCCGCATCCAGAAATACGCCCCATGTGGGAACAGCCCTTCTGCGGATTGCATGCGCTTTCGCGTAATAAACCTCTCCCAGGTCGCCGTTTACGCAGGCTTTTTTCAGGTACTGGGAATCGCTTCTGTAACGGTTCTGATAACCGATCGTCAAAATTTTCCCTGTTTCCTTTGCCGTCTTCACCATTTCCTGTGCCTCTGCATAAGTCTTTGCCATAGGCTTCTCGCACAGAACATTTTTTCCTGCTTTCATGGCCGCGATCGAAATAGGCGCATGGCTGCTGTTAGGCGTCAGCACATATACCGCATCCAGATCCTCTTTGATGAGTTCCTCATAATCCGTATAAACGCGGGCATCCTCCGTGCCGAACTCTTTTCTTGCCTTCTCGGCGCGTTCTTCTATCAAATCGCAAAAAGCGACAATGTTATAATGACCTGTTCTCTTCATCGCGGGCAGATGCTTATTGTTCGCAATGCCGCCGCATCCTACAACACCAACATTTAATGTTTTCATGATATTTTCCTCCTGATAGCACTTTCTTTGTGTCCTTTAATCTAACTTTGTTTTTACATAGTGCAGGCTTTTTTCCATATTTTCCATCGGGCTTCCATAAGTATGCGTGTCCTGCTCGATGACCAGCCACTTGGCGCCGCACTCAGCCGCGGCAGGCACCACCTGATCTGCGCCGACTTCGCCGTCCCCTGCTGCCACCAACACAACTTCGCCGTCCTTGCGGATAAAATCCTTCACATGTACGACAGGGCAGCGTCCGCTGTATTTATGCAGGTAGGTAACAGGATCCGCCCCGCCTACCTTCACCCAGCACAAGTCAAGCTCTGTTTTCAGCTGCTCTGCGGGAATCGTGTCATAGAGGGCATCCAGTTGATATCCGCCCTCCGGCGTCTTTGCAAACTCAAAATTATGATTGTGATAGAGAAGCTCCATCCCGGCTTCCCGGCATTTCCCGGCAATCCTTACAATCATGTCAAGAGTATCCTGATACCTGCTTCCGCCGTACCATCTTTCTTTGTCCAGGAAAGGAATCGCCACATATTGACAGCCAATCTCCTTGTAATCCTGCACGGTTTTGTCCAAATCCTGTTCAAAATCGCTCATAGGCACATGGGCGCTGATCGCCTGCAGTCCTGCATCGTCTAAGCAGGTACGAATTTCCTCCGGCGATTTTCCATACAGCCCTGCCAGTTCCACTCCGTCATATCCCATGTCCGCAAGCTGCCGCATGGTCTTGCCAAAATCTGCAGCCGCCAGCTCACGCACAGAATATACCTGTGCCGCAATCGGTAATTTCATAGCAAATAGCTCCCTCCTTTTTATGCCTCAAACCGTATCACCTGTTTCTTCTCGGAGGATTCGAAGACAGCCTCCATCACTCTCATGACGCGCGCCGCTTCTTCCAGTTTAATAAGGCTCTCTTCTCTGCCTTCCAACACGGCCATCACATTTTTGTAGAAATCGCAGATGTCGCTCTTTTCTTCCGGGCGCTCTTCCGTGAAGATACTGTCGTCACGCCGCGGCGCCATCGTCTTTGTGAGTCCGGCCGCCGTCCTTACCGGGACCACGTCCTCTTCGTCCGTTCCGCAGGCCCGCACGATTTTCAGATTTTCGCCCCAGTCCCCAATCATCGCCGTGCCGTCCCTGCCAAGCACGTACCAACGGGGAAGACTTATAAAATTGCTCGTACCCACCTCCACAATCATATGGACTCCGTTGGCAAATCCTAAGTCTGCCGTAAATCCGTCATCCACCAACTGATTGGTCACGTTCGTAACGGTTGCATAAACCGTCTCGAGAGCCGTACCCGGAAACAGCATAAGCGCCTGGTCCAAAAGATGCACGCCCCAATCTAACACCATGCCGCCGCCATGCTCCTTCTCCTGCCGCCAGTCCCCCGGAATTCCGCGGGAGCCGTGTACTCTCGATTCCAGCCTGTACACTTCCCCTAAAGTTCCCTCGGCCATCAATTTCTTTACGGTAAGGAAATCCTCATCCCAGCGGCGGTTCTGATGTACCGTCAGAAATCGTCCATACCTTTCGGAAGCTTCCACCATCTCCTGCAGATCCGCCGAGCACAGTGTGACAGGTTTTTCGCTGACTACATTCTTCCCGGCCTTCATTGCTGCGATTGCAATGCTTTTGTGCACATCGTTCGGTGTCGCCACAAGCACGATATCTACCGCTTCATCGGCCAAAAGCTCTTCCAGGCTGCCATATACATGAATCCGCCGGGAGCGGGCATATTCCCGTCTCTCTTCCTTAATATCCCAGATGCCCGCCACCGACAGATTATCTATTTGTTCAATCAAATCATAATGCCAGCCGGCCATACCTCCGAAGCCGGCCATCGCTAAAATATGCTTTTTCATGCCCAGTACATACTTCCTCTCTCTTCAAAAATCAGCACGTTTTTCAGACATTCGATTGCCTTAAGCAGTCCTTCCCTTCCGGACATCAGACTGTCCTCATGCTCGATGCTGATGGCATAGTCATAACCTGCCAGCCTCAGCTCCGAAGCAATGGCTTTCCAGAATTCTTCCCCATTGCCGTATCCAACGGACCTGAAAATCCAGGAACGCTCAATCTCATTGCCGTAATGCGTCGTATCAAGCACGCCGTTCACCGCTGTATTGATCGGGTCAATCTTCGTATCTTTCGCATGGAAATGGAACAGTGCGCCCGCTTTTCCAAGCTCACGTATGCATGCACAGGGATCCATGCCCTGCCAGATTAAATGGCTGGGGTCAAAGTTGGCGCCGATTTCCGGTCCTACCGCTTCCCTTAAGCGCAGCAAAGTCCTCGTATTATAAACGCAGAATCCCGGATGCAGTTCCAGTGCGATCTTATGTATGCCATGCTCCTTCGCAAAAGCCACTTTCTTTTTCCAGTAAGGAATCAGCACTTCATTCCACTGGTATTCCAAAACTTCCGTAAAATCTTCCGGCCAGGGGCATGTTACCCAGTTGGGCATAGTATCCTGCGGGCTTCCTCCGGGGCAGCCCGAAAATGTGTTGACAACAGGGATGCCCAGCTTCTCCGCAAGTAAAATTGCGTTGGTCAGGTCATCGTCAAATTTCTTTGCGATTTCCGGATTCGGATGCACCATATTGCCATGGCTGCTCAACGCGCTGATCTCCAGATTGTGTTTATGAATTGTGTCCACAAATTCTTTCTGCTTCTTCTCATCCGCCAAAAGTTCCGCCGCATTGCAGTGAGCCTTGCCCGGAAATCCGCCACATCCGATTTCCACCATCTGCACGCCGTTTGCCGCTAAAAAGCTGCATGCTTCGTCCAAAGACTTGTCGCCAAGCACCACCGTAAAAGTTCCTAATTTCATTTCCTTTCCCTCCTGCTCATTGTAACTTATGACTAACGGTTCCGTTTCGCGCACAGAAAAATGTATATTTCTGCGCCGCTGAAATTGAATCTATTATACAAAAAGACAGCAGAAGAAAGATAGTTTTCTTCTGCTGAAAAACTCATACGATTCTGCTATTTTATTCCAACCTTTAACTTCTGAATTTCTGCTGCGCCTTTCCTCCGACATGGGTCTTCCTGCGCGCTTCGAGGGGCGTATATCCATAATACTTGCGGAACATACGCCCAAAATTATTATAATCCATAAATCCCACAGCCTCCGCCACTTCCGTTGCCGTGAGCGCATCCTGCTTCAGAAGTTTCATCGCCTTATGTAACCGGATTTCATTGATGTACTGTTGGGGCGCCGCCCCTGCACTCTCTTTAAAGATATGGCAAAACCGCCCTTCACTTAAATGTACCAGCTGCGCCAGCTCGCAGTTGGTTATGGCTTCCGTATAATGCATCTCGATATACTGGTAAACTGTGTTAAGCTGTTCCAGTTTTTTGCGCCGTTTTAAAACCCCTTCTTCCGAAAGCATTTCCATCGCTTTGTTGCGCGCCAGATAAGTAATAAGCTTTAACAGTTCCCCTTTGCAGACAAGCTGGTAGCCAATCTCCTTTCTTTGGTATTCCTCGTGAATCCGCAGCATGGTTCTGGATATTTCCGAATCGCCGGAGATCGTTGGGCAGAAAATAATATTCTTGTCCGCAAGCTCCCTGGAAAAATCCTCCATGTCAAAAATCGCCACCATTACTTCCATTTCCCCGTTTCTGCAGTATCCTTCATGCAGAACATTGCTGTTGGCAATCACGAGCGTCCCTTCCCCTGCATCCATTTCCTCCTGCTCTAACCGGATTACCGTCCGCCCGCGCACCACATAGTGCAGCTCAATCTGTTCATGCCAATGAGCGCTGAAGTATTTTCCTTCCCTATTGCATTTATTTACCATTAATTGGATTGGAAATTCTTTATCCTTAAGTATTTTCTTTTCATAAAGCTCCAAATTCCTATCCATCGATGAAATCCTTTCGCATACGAATGTATGAAGGATAAATTCTATCCCACGGCATTATTTACATGAAAATTATAACATACACCCCCAGGCCGATACAACCTCATTCAGCCGCCTCCAATATCAACCCCGTCCCCCTGTTCCATCAACCAACCATTCCCCCACGCTGCGTCAAAGCTGAGCGCCACTTGCTTCTTATCCGTCTCCACACAATAGATCGGCAGTTCCCGCCCGCCTACGGAACTGCTCACCGTAATGGAATCGGGAAGATGCCTGCTGACGCCCTGGATCAGTGCAACAGTTGCCAGGGCAAAGGCCGCTGATTTCGCCACTTGTACACAAACACTCTTTATGAAATTCTGCCGCTTCTTTTCTTCCTTTGTGATCGCATTCTCCTGTGCCACACTGCCGCAATACTGTCCGCCGCTTCTCTGCTGCTGCCTTTGCGCCGTCCATGCATCTACCTGCTCCTTCCTGGGCCATTCTTCTTCTCCTCTATGATGATGTGCGGATTCGCCCTGTATCTTCCTCTCCAGTTCGCACATGGCCAGTTTCATCTTGTCGTTCCAACTTTTGCCGTTTCCGTGCATAATGATACCCTGCATATAATTGTTATTAAAATATATGCAGGGCAGCTTATCCATTACGATTACTTTATTCACTTTGCACTTCTTACCAACAAGGATTCTTATGAAAATTTTATCTCTTACAGTCTATTCAGGTCGTTTCCTTATCACCGATCATCAGATTTAAGATCGTCACATCCGTATCCTTCATGCCGACCCGGCCTACATAACCCATACTCCTAATCGTATCTTCCACATTTTCTCGCACAAGACCTTCTCCCGGACGGAAACAGTGATCCGCATTTTCCAGCATATGCGCCATGATCGCCGCGTCCACCGCCGACGCAATCTTAGCCGCACAGGAAGACTTGGCGCCGTCGCACACCACGCCGCCCATATTGGCGATCGTATTGGTGATGGTATGAGCGACTGCCTCATAATCCCCGCCATACAGGTAAGTAATCGCGGCGCCGGCTCCACAGGCGGCGCTCACCGCGCCACAGTAGGCGGACAGGCTTCCGATATACTTCTTCTGGTGAATGGCAATCAAATTGCTTACCACCAGCGCCCGGTACATCTTTTCTTTAGAGACCTGCCACTCTTTCGCGAACTCGATCACGGGCAGCGAACAGGTCATCCCCTGATTGCCGCTGCCGGAATTGATGACGACGGGCATGGAACATCCATTCATTCTGGCGTCCGAACCTGCCGCCGCTTTTGCCCTGGCCCTGACTTTGATATCATCCCCGTAGGCCGCAAGCAGCGTTCTTCCCACCTCCGCCCCATAATGGTTGCGCAGACCTTCCTCGGAAATCGCCGTATTCATCTCCACCTGCCGGCCGATCACCTCTTCGATGTCCTCCATTCTCACCAGATCTGCAAACTGCAGGATATCTTTGACATTCAAAAGCTCTCTTTTATCCGGCGTCTGCGGCGTTTGCCGCTCCTCCTCTTTTGGTGCATCCGTATAAAGGATCTCCCCATCTTTCTCCACCTGCTCTATATGGGTGTGTTTCCCGGATATCGCCACCTTAGCGCAGTGCCCTTTTCCCGTCATTTCCACGCGGATATACAGATTCTCCACGCCTTTGTGCAGATGACAGGCACAGAAATGGCCCGCTAACAGCGCTCTGACCTGCTGCCTCTCCTCCTCTGTCACTGCTTCGAGCACTTCCAGCTTTCTGTCAGCTCTTCCGCCGACCGCACCCAGCACAGCAGCCGCCTCAATGCCATGCATTCCGCCGGAATTTGGCACCGTCACATTCTTTACATTCTTAATGATGTTCCCGCTGCAGAAGACATCCATGCGCTCAGGCATTCCCCCGAATACCTCCCTGGCGCTTGCCGCCGCATAGGCCAGGGCAATCGGTTCCGTACAGCCCAGCGCCGGTATCAGTTCCTCTTTCAATATCTCCAGATAGCTTTGATAAATCTTATCCTCCATATTGCCTTACTCCTCTTTCGGTACACCTACGGCAGTTGTTTTCCCGCCGCCAGATACAGTTCATACCATTCTTCTCTTGTCAGATAGATTTCAGACGCTTTGCAGATATCCTTGATCCGCTCCAGGTTCACACTCCCAACGATCGTCTGGATTCCTGCCGGATGACGCAGGATCCATGCCGTCGCAACCGCATTCTGCGTCACGCCGTACTGTTCTGCCAGACGGTCCATGACCGCATTGAGCGCCGGGAATTTCTCATTTCCGATAAAGATCCCTTCGAACATGCCATACTGGAAAGGCGACCATGCCTGCAGTCTGATCTTCTTTCTGCGGCAATACTCGATCACGCTGCCTTCTCTGACACACCCGGCGTCATTGTGGATATTCACATTAAGACCCGCATCAATCGAAGGACAGTGTGCGATGGAAAACTGTATCTGGTTCACGCAGACAGGCTCATCCAGACAGCTGTTTAACAACGCGATCTGCATGGGATTGTGATTGCTCACTCCAAAACTTTTCACTTTTCCTTCTTTCTTCAACTGTCGGAACGCTTCTGCCACTTCCTCCGGCTCCATCAGCGCATCCGGACGGTGCAGCAAAAGGACGTCAATATAATCTGTCCTAAGTCTCTTCAGGCTGCCGTCCACAGAAGCCAGGATATGCTCTTTCGAGAAATCATAGCAGCCCGGACGAATCGCGCATTTGGTCTGTATTACCATTTTCTCCCGTCCGATTCCTTCCACAGCCCGGCCAAATACCGCCTCCGCCTCTCCTCCGGCATAGATGTCTGCATGATCAAAGAAGTTGATGCCCTCCTCCATGCAGGACTCGATCAAGGTTCTTATCTCCTTCTCACTCTGTAAGCCAGTCAGTCTCATGCATCCTAAACCAATCGCCGATACCTCCGGTACATTTTCACTGATCGTTACCATTTTCATCTCTGGATTCTCCTTTCTCTTTTCCCGCTTTCTTCTCCGTTCGATACTTCCCCGGCGTCATGCCTGTTTCCTGTTTGAAAAATCTTATAAACTGTGAGACATCGTTATACCCCGACATCGCTGCCACCTCTGTGACCGAGCATTCTTTCTGCTCCAGGAATTCTCTGGCCCGTTCCATTCTGACCTGTTTCACATAGGCTGCAAATCCGATTCCCTTTTTACTGGCAAATAGATGACTCAGATAATCCCGATTCATGAACAACTCTTTCTCCGCCAGTTCCTGCAGGGAAATCTCCTTGTCATAGTGCTGCCGTACATAGGCTGCCATGATCTCCACCACATCCCTTTGTCCGGCCAGCGACTGATCCTCCGCCTCGGTTGCATCTTTGCACATAAGGCCGTGCGCTCCCATCCGGCATATATTCCGGCTGATGCTGCACAGAAAATTTTCCATCTCGGACAAGCTGTCAAACCGCAGGATACCTGTCTGACTCCTGTGCAGAAAGATCCCCTCCTGCCCGCTTTCTCCGATCGCCTGCTGAAACAATGCAGCCATTCTCGTGTATAACAGCTCCAGGCACTCTGCTTTCACCATGGGAAACCCATTCAGTGTCTCGAAGACAGACCGTATGCAGGCATATGCCTTCTCCTCGTTCCCGTCCTGCAGGGCCTCCCGCAGCAGATTCTCCTTTTCCTGTTCCAGATAATAGACTGCCGGGTTTTCTTCCTTGATTCTGTCTGCAAAGCAGAGATCATATCCGTACAGCTTATACTTAAGCGCCTGCCTGGCTTCTTGATAGGCGTCTCCCACACTGCCTGCCCCTTTATGCACGAAGCTGATTCCCAGACTGGCATGATACCCCTGCTCTTTAAGCAGATGATGGACTCGTCTTTGCAGGAAAGAATTCTCCGGAGCAGGACAGGTCACAAACATCCAACTGTCAAAATCCGGTTTCAGGAAGCGGATTCGTTCCCATAAGATACCATCGTACCTTTGCTCGATCTCGGACAGGGAATCTGGTGCGTCTGGTTTCTGATCCCGAAAGCGGATGACCGTGACCTGATACTCAGGAAATACCTTTTCGAACATCTTCTCCTCCACAAAGCTGGTATATCCCCGGATCCGGATACAGTTGCCGATGAACTTAGTGACGATATCCCGCCCCACGATCAGCGCTTCTTTCTTCTCCTTTCTGTTGCGCTGGACAAATTTATCCAGGCAGCCATGCAGCGCTTCCCTTTCGATCGGTTTCAGCAGATATTCTGCTGCGCCATGATTCAAGGCCGTCCGCGCGTACTCAAAATCCGAATAAGCGCTCATAATCACCACCTGCGATGTACGGTCATGTTCCCTGATCCGTTCTAACAAGGTAAGGCCGTCCGCCTTAGGCATACGAATATCTGTCAGGATCAGATCCGGTCTCTCCGTGCGCCAGACAGCTTCCCCCTCTTCTCCATTGACCGCCTGCAGAATGATAAAACGCCTGTCCACATCATATTCCCGGATCAGTTTGATCAGAGATTCCCTTGCGTACAGCTCATCCTCCACGACCAGTAACTTAAACATACGGCAGCCTCCTTTGCTTTCCTCCTCTGCTTATTTCATCAAACGCTTTTGCAAATGCTTCTACCCCTTCACCGATCCGGCCGTCAGTCCCTTGATGATATATTTCTGACCAAGGCAGTAAATAAAAAGCATCGGCAGCATCGCCAGCAGATAGGCGGTAAATGCCATCGTATAGTTAAAAGAGTATTCCGTCTTAAAATTATATTGAAAAAGCGGCAGCGTCCAGATCTCCTTTGCTCTGTTTAAGATCAGGAGCGGCAGCATAAAATCATTCCAGATCCACAGCGCATCCATGATCAGCAGCGTGGAAAGCATAGGTTTCACTAACGGCAATACGATCCTGACATAAGTCCCCAAAACGCCGCAGCCGTCGATCTGTGCCGACTCTTCAATCTCATAAGGAAGCCCACGAATATAGTTGACAAACAGAAATACCCCCTGTGTCAGACTGAATGCAGCATAGAGAATGATCAACCCTGTATGGTTTAAGAGCCCCAGCTTCGTCATCATCTTGGTCACTGGCAGCATGATCACCTGGGAGGGAATAAAAAGCCCCATGAGAAGATAGTAGTATACCGTTCTATAATACCTTTTTTCAAAATTTCTGGCAACTGCATAGGACACCGAGGGCACAAAAATGAGGATCAATCCCACGGAGATCACGGTGATCTTCAGAGAATTTCGCAAAAAGACCCAGTAATTACTGTTCGTAAACAATTCTGCGAAATTACTCAGATTCAATCTTTCCGGAAGGGCGAAGAAATTTCTCCCGGCCTCGTCTAAGGTCTTGAAGGCATTGATCACAACAAGATAGAGCGGAAACAGGATCAGGATCAATCCGCAGGTAAGCAGCATTGTGCGGAGCAGTTTCCAGCCGGTGATATCATTGATCTTTTTCATTCTCTTCCCCCTCCCTTTCCGGTCAGCTTCAACTGGGTCAGAGAGAAGGCCGCCACCACGACAAACAAAACACATGCCTCCGCATTCGCCACCGAGAACCGCATATTCTTAAAAGCATCGTTGTAGATCAGAATCCCGATGACTTCCGTAGCACGGACCGGCCCGCCGCCGGTCATGGCATAGGGGAAATCAAAGGATGTAAAGCCCTGCTTGATCGTCAGAACCAGATTTACCGTCACTGTCGGCAGCAGATACGGCATTGTAATATACCAAAACTGCGCAAATGCTGTCGCCCCGTCAATCTTGGCCGATTCATACTGTTCTTCCGGAATCTGCTGCAATCCAGCGATAAAGATCACTGTCGGCATGGCGACTGCCTGCCATGCCTGTACAAACACGACTGCAGGAAGCGCCGTCTTTCCTGTCATCAGCAGACTCTGCGAAAGCCAGCCGATCCCCAGAAACTGCCCGATCATCGGCACTACCCTGTAGAACAACTGATCCCAAATCAGAGCAATCGTAACGCCGCCGATCATCGCCGGAACGAAGAAAATCGATTTCACAAAAGTCTTGAAGCATTTCAGAGAATTCAGGGAAATTGCCAAAAACAGAGACGCCAGGATAACGGAAACAACCAGCATGCAGCTATAAAGCAGCGTCGTTTTTAAGGAATTCCAGAAATTAGGATTCCGAAACAGCATCCGATAATTCTTAAAGCCCACATAATGATACTCCATCGACATGCCGTCCCAATCCGTGAAGCTGTAGCGTATGCCGTTTATAACAGAAATCACATAAAAAAAAGTATACAATGCTGCCGGAATCACTGTGAACGCAAAATAGATATAGGCGCCTTTAATTTTCATAGATGTTCTTTTCATATTGATATCCATTCCTTTCGCTTTGCCCGAACACATAATGGAAAATGACTTCTGCAGAAGAACTGCCGTAAAAGCCAAAGACGGCAGGAGCTTTACACTCCCGCCGTCCTCCAAATCATGTCCGTCACTCCACTGATGTCACCGCAATGGAAGCATCCATATTCTTCAACAATGCATCCACATCCTGATCGGCCCAGAATCCCTGTACTACACTATACAGATCCGTGCTGACATTATTGCTGATCGTAGAAGCCATCCAATCATGTGTTCTCCCCGCATTCAATATCTCTATGATCGGTGCGATCCCTTCATCATTATTCACTACCCCTTTAATGCAGGAAGGCGCTCCGTCATTGTCATAGAATATCTGCGCATTTTCCGGCTCTGCCAAAAAGGCAAGAAAGCGATAGGCCGCCTCTTTCTCTTCCTCCGATGCTTTGGCTGAAACACAGATCGCCGCATCGATACCGGCCACACATTTTGTCGTTTCTACCGTATTATTTGGCAGCGGAAAGATTCCAAGGTCAAGATCCGCATTCAAAGATTCGATTGTTCCTCTGGCATAGGATCCTGTGATGCACATTGCATACTGTCCATTCGCGAACTGCTCGTAGCACTGTGTATCCGAAAGCGCCAGCGCATCCTCATTGGCATAGGAGAACAGGGTTTTCATTTTCTCAAATGCCTGTATGAATTCTTCATTGCCCTCGATCTTCGTCTCTCCTGCAACTGCCTTCTCTATGATCTCGACACCATGCGGAGCCCATGCATTTAACGTACACTGGAACGTATGGCCTACACGTCCCGGATCCTTTCCATGCAGTCCCATCGGCGTGATTCCCGCCGCTTTCAGCGTCTCGCAGACGGAAAGGAATTCATCCCATGTGGCAGGCACCTCAAGCCCGTGTTCCGCAAAGATCGCACGGTTATAGTAAACGCCCATAAAGCTGCGGCTGTAAGACAACGCATAATATCCGCCGTCTTCCTGTTTGGCCAGTTCCAGAGATGACGCTTCCACATTATCTAAGAACAGCTGTCCTGTAAGATCCTGAATATATCCGTTGGCCACCTTCTGTCTGAATGCCACCTGCGTGGGGAAATCGGAGAAGATCACCGGAATATCCCCGGATGAAATTCTTGATGTCAGCACCGTCGGCGCATCCGGGACCGTATTCATCTCAATCACGATATCCGGATTCTCTGCGTTGAATTTATCAATGATCGCCTGATATCCTTTCTGCGGCCCCTCTTCCCCTTTCTGCTGGAAAAATTCTATCGTGAGCGCTTCACCGGACGCCTGCTCCTCCGCATCCTGAGGCTCCTCCTCCTGTTCTTTCGGCTCTGCCTCTTGTCCCTCCTGGCTCCCGGCCGAAGCCGTCTGATTCTGTCCGCCACAGCCTGAAAAGCACATTCCTATCATCGTCATACATAAAATGACTGCTAATTTTTTTCTCATATTCGTTCTTCCTCCTGTTTCTTACTTACCGTCATGCCGGCATAACCGGTATAAACAATCTAGGCAAAAGATCCGTAAGGTCATATGGATCTAGACGCCTCGATCACCCACCGAATCCGCTGCGGATCGATATCCGTCGGCAGGCTGCAGTCAGGACCCAGAAGGAATCCTTTCTTGCCGACCAATGCAATCAGTCGTCTCGTTTCTTCCTTAATCTCCTCTTCCGTTCCCCGATACAGAACACCACCGATCCTATTGTCGAAGCCTCCCCAAGCAGGCCTTTCGCCGAAAAATGCACGGATCTCATTGACATCCATATGATCCACATAGGAAGCCCAGCTCACGGCCGCCGACGGATAATGCTGCCAGCTCTCCATATGATTGCAGGTTCCGGCTTCATCCGCATCCCATCCGCAGCAATGCAGGAAGCAGCATTCGCTGATGGAGTTCGTAAATTCGAGTACCTTCCGGTCGCTGGGTTCTACCCATTCTCTATATTCTTCTACAGTAAAACGTGTCTTCTCTGCATTCTGCACACTGTACAGAAGGCCGTCCACACCGGCTTCATGAATGATGGCGTCGATCAGCTTATTCTCATCCTCTGCAATCACATCACAGACATGCATGACTGCCGCCGGATCCTTTCTCATACACGCCATCATCTTATCCCAGCCTACCTGAAGCCGGAAAATAGACAGCGGACAGAACAGAGTATAGATCGTGACGCATTCGCCGTCCAGCCTCTCCACGATCTTTTTCGCCCGTTCGACCTGTTCCCTGATAAAAGGACTGTCCGGGCTGATATGCTCGATCTCATAGAGCGCCGCCGGATCCTGCAGATCCTTAAGAACCTTCGCCGGCCATCCGAAATAGCCGTCGCTGGATATCTTCAAAAAATCTACATCCGTATCCCGATAAAATTTCAGATGCGCCTCTACGATATCCTCTCCCCGTTCCAACTCCGGCGTATAATGACGCCAGAAACATCCTGGAACATGATCCGTCTCCTGTCCATGCAGCGCTGCCATAACCCTTTCTCTTTTATTCATGTTCTTCTCTACTCCCCCTTCTTTGCCTGTTTCTGTACTGCCTGCTTCCGGTGTTTCCTCCGGATGTCATTATTATACGATGGGCACCGCTTGGAAGAATAGAAATAAACTTAGTCAATTGATAGGAATATCCTTAGCTTTTAGAACCAGGATACCGCCATTTCGATCAGCAGGACAACGCTGAAGCAGGAAACAGCGACCGTGATCAGGCTATACCCTCTCCATGCTATAAGGATACCGGCCAGAAGCGCTGCGATCCCGGCCGCCCGAACCGCCGTGGTCTCCACAATGGCAGGGAATGTCATGACCGCCAGTGTCACATACGGAACATAGAACAGAAAAGACCGCAGAAAGGAATTCCTTACCGGTTTGCGAAGCAGTGTCAGGGGGAGGACACGCACTGCATAAGTCATCAGTGCAGTCACCACAATGCTAAGATAGATATTATTCATAAGTATCCTCCTTTACCGGAAACAATAACGCCGCCGCCGCGGCTATGACGACGGTCAGCACAAGTGTCCTGTTACTCACGGAAATCCGGTCTAAAAGCGGCAGACGATCCGCCAGGCCGCTTGCCGCAAAACCGGCCAGAATACAGGCCCCGACCACTCTGTTCGTCCTGGCTGGCGGTATGATGACCGCCAGAAACATGCCATAAAGCGCCACACTCAAACCGCTCACGATGCGCGCAGGAAGCAGGCTGCCTGCCAGAATCCCGGCTGCTGTTCCGGCCGCCCAGAAAGGCGCCGAGGCCAGCATTGCCCCATAGGCATACCACGGATTTAAAAACCCTGGCCTTGCGACCGAGATCCCGAATATTTCATCCGTCACGTCCGTCCCCAGCAGAAGGCGGTGTCTGATCGCCGTTCCCGGCGCCAGTCTCTGGCTTAAAGCACAGCTCATCAGCAGATATCTGGCATTTGTGATCAGTGTCATGACTGCCACTTCCAACAGGGAAGCTCCGGCAGCGACCTGTGTAAAGAAGGCATACTGTCCGGCTGACGCATTACACAGAATACTGGTCATAAATCCCTGCAAAACTGTCATTCCCGCATTTCTTGCCGCAATTCCAAGGGAAAATGCCACCGCGAAATAGCCGATTCCAATCGGCAGCCCTGCTCTTAGCCCTTCCCGTAATTCCCGCCTGTCCGCCAGCGGCTCTTTCTTCTGTAAACTCCTATTTTCTTTTGTCATGATCTCCTCCCACGATTCGATCCCAGGCCGGAACAGTTCAGCTTAAGTTTGCGCATTTACTGCGCTGAGCGTGCCAACCTATAGTGGTCTATGGTATCCGGCCTATCGCGCAGCAATTTAGGATAGCCGGATACAGTAACAGGAAGCCGAAGTCTGAACTGTTACACTCCAGGCCGAATCTGCTTTGCCATGTTCTTGACAACTCTATGAATACACTATATATTTTGGTTACAAATAAGTAAAACAAATAATACTAATACAACTATTAGGAGAAACGATCGTATTATCATGAATCGATATCTTGTCCTGCAGAAAATCATAGAACTGGGAAGTTTTACCAAAGCTTCCGCCGCCTTAGGATATACACAGTCTTCCGTCAGCCAGATGATCGCTTCTCTGGAGAAAGAGCTTTCCGTTAAGCTCCTGAACCGCTCCAGAACCGGTATCAAGCTGACGATCGAGGGAGAAGAGCTGTATCCCTATATCGAGAAAGCGATCCTGCAATACCGCGCCATTGGGCAAAAAGCAAGCGAGATCCGCGGACTGGATACTGGTATCATCCGTGTAGGCACCATCTCCAGTGTCACGTGCCATTGGATGCCGCAGCTGATCAGCGGCTTTCAGAAGCATTATCCCAATGTCCAGTTTTTGTTTCATCAGGGTGATTACCGCCTGATCCCGGAGTGGATCCAAAATGGGACCGTGGATTTTGGTTTCGTCACACCGCCTGCCGCCAACGGCCTGGAGATTCTTCCTGTCAAACACGGAGAGATGCTGGCCATCCTGCCACAAAATCACCCGCTCTCTTCCAGAGCAAGCGTAACCCTCGCAGAGCTTACAAAAGATCCTTTTATCCTTCTGGAAGAAGGCGCCTACAATGAGCCTGCCGCCGCTTTCCAAGCCGCCGGACTTGCGCCGCACATCAGATACACCGTTCATGACGACTGGTCGATCATGACAATGGTGGAAGCCGGACTGGGAATCAGTATCCTGGCGAAATTAATGACACGCCGTACGGATTTTGATATCATCTGCCTGCCCATCGATCCCCCCATTTACCGGGAACTTGCAATCGGATACAAAGACCGGCACAGTCTGCCGATCGCCAGCAAATACTTTATCGATCATCTGCTGGCCAATGTGGACCTGCTGCCCTGATCAGTCATACAGATCTCACCTGCTGCCGCCGCTGTCCACGTCACTGCTCTTGCCATGCAAAACCGTGGAAATTGCACACGAAAAGAAAGGAATCCGGTCTTCGCCATGAATAAAATTCAACAGCTGTCATACCGCACACAGATCTTTATCGCCTCGCTGGCGCTGATCATTATCCCCTCTGTCCTGCTCGGCCTTTTTGCCGTCAACGATTCCACATCAAAGCTGGTGGAAGAATATAACGCTTCGCTCTCTACCATTATCTCCCAGGCAAACCTGACCTTGGACACCCTTCTGCAGGACGCGTTCAAAGTAGCCGATATGCCTATCCTCAGCGACGATATCAGGAAAGCGATGGTCACGGATTATCAGGATGACTATCTGGCCTATGCTCAGGCATCTACCATGTTCCGCAATCTGTTCAATCAGACAAACCGGCTCAACAGCGACTTAGAAGTCTGCATCTTCACCAACCGCTACGGATTTACTTTTGAAAGCAGTATCGCAAGCGCTCTCCGTCGCAGACAGATCGAGGAGAATATCGGCCAATGGGTGGAGCAGGCCCGAAATTCGCCCAATCATACCTATGTCGCTCCCCTACAGACCCACAAGATCAACGAAACCGAGAAAAAGACCCTGCCCATGATCAAGATCCTTCTTGACAAGTATGATTACAAGGAGATCGGCATCTATTACTGTGAGATCAACTTCAAGCCGATCGAGAATATCATTCTCTCTGCACAGAATACCGAGAATACTTTCCTGATCTATAACGCAGAACATCAGCTCACCTTTTCCTCCAATCCGGATTATCTTGAGCCTTCCGATAAAAATACTAAACTTCTGTCTGCGCTTTCCTCCTTTAACGCATCCCTTCCCTCTGATTCCTCCATCGTGGAAAGAGAGATCCGTCTGGGAAATCAACGTTACCGTGTCAATGGCTGTGCAAACAAGACCACCAATTGGCATCTCGTCCAGTTGATTGATAATCAAGCCATCTCCCAGATTTACCGTGACAATATCCTAAGCTATGTCAGGATTCTCATGCTCTGTATCATACTGGGTATGCTTCTGGCCATCCTGCTTTCCACCACCCTCACCAGGTCCATCTTAAGGCTCTGCCTGCAGATCGATTCTCTGAATGTACAAAACGGCGGACAGATTGACGAAAAGGCATGCGGATCCAATCAGGAACTGCGAAAACTGGTCGTCAGCTTCAATCATTTAAACCAGCGTCTGAGTACAAGCCTGCAGCAAAACTATCAGATCCAACTGGCAGAACAGAACATGCGGATCCAGATGCTGCAGTTCCAGATCAATCACCACTTTCTCTATAATACTCTGAATGTGATCCGTTCCCTTGCCAATATCCACAATGTGCCGCAGATTGAGACCATTTCCCTGTGTATGTCTGACCTGCTGCGGTATAATCTGGAAAATTTCCCCGTTGCGCTTCTTGAAGAAGAGCTGCAGCAGATACGACGCTATATGACCATACAGGATATCCGCTTCCCTGGAAAATTTACATTTGATATCAATATTTCCCCCGATTACCTGAAAATGCAGATTCCGGCATTTCTTCTGCAGCCGCTCGTGGAAAACAGCATTGAACATGGTTTTGGCAGCCGGGAGGCAGATTGTTACATCAGCATCAGCAGTCAGACACAGGCCGACGGACTTCATATTTTTGTGGCAGATAACGGAGATGGTATCCCAGGCGCCCTGCTGGAACGCCTGAACAGAGAATGCCTGACTGACGTATCCACAGCAGCGAAAGAAGACGGCCATCATTCTATCGGCTTACAAAACGTAGGTCAACGGATCCGCAGCCATTTCGGGACTTCCTACGGTCTGTCCATCGAAAGCCATGAGGGAGAAGGCACCATTGTCAATCTTCTTCTGCCGGCCAGACCTGCCTCAGTTCCCTCTTGACATTTTTCTGCAAACCATTACAATATGATATGATCTTTACTGACAAGACAGTTGACTTTACAGCAGAGCATACACCTCACAAACCTGCTGACGATACTGCTGAAACATCATTTCCCTGAAAGGAAGCAAACGACCATGAAAGAATTTCTGCAACGCAAAAACATTATCTTTTCCTTCAAACGCTACGGCGTAGACTGCCTGGGCGCCATGGCCCAGGGACTGTTCTGCTCCCTCCTAATCGGCACGATCATCAAGACGCTTGGGCAGCAGACCGGGCTGGAATATCTGGTAACCATCGGTACTTATGCCACTGCAGTAGCCGGACCGGCCATGGCAATCTCCATCGGGTTTTCCCTGCAGGCTCCGCCTTTGGTGCTTTTCTCCCTGGTAGCCGTGGGCGGCGCTGCCAATGAGTTAGGCGGCGCGGGAGGGCCGTTAGCCGTACTGATCATCGCCATTCTGGCCGCAGAGTGCGGCAAGCTGGTTTCCAAAGAGACGAAGATCGATATTCTCGTCACCCCTTTCGTAACAATCTTCGCGGGCGTTGCGCTCTCCACGCTGCTTGCGCCCGGTATTGGCGCCGCCGCAAGCTCCGTTGGCCGTCTGATCATGTGGGCCACCGACTTACAGCCCTTCCTGATGGGTATGATCGTATCTGTACTGGTAGGCATTGCCCTGACACTGCCCATCTCTTCCGCCGCCATCTGCGCCGCCCTCTCCCTGACAGGGCTTGCCGGAGGCGCTGCCGTGGCCGGCTGCTGTGCAAATATGATAGGTTTTGCGGTAATAAGTTTCAGAGAGAATAAGTGGGGCGGCCTGATCTCCCAGGGTCTGGGCACTTCCATGCTGCAGATGGGGAATATTGTGAAAAATCCAAAAATCTGGATCCCGCCCATCCTTGCTTCCGCTGTCACAGGCCCTGTCGCCACCTGTATCTTCAAGATGCAGATGAACGGCACGCCCGTTTCCTCCGGCATGGGCACCTGCGGCCTAGTCGGCCAGATCGGCGTCTACACTGGCTGGGTGAATGACGTTGCTGCCGGAAGCAAGGCTGCCATCACCGCTTTTGACTGGATTGGCCTGATCTTAATCAGCTTCGTGCTGCCCGCTCTTATTTCTACCTTGGTAGGCAGCTTCCTTCGTAAGATTGGCTGGATCAAAGAAAACGACTTGAAACTGGAATAGTCTGGATCATACATCCGGAAAGCCAAGGGCTGAATCGTTGTGAGTGTCCCCAAAAATGTCATAAAAAGACTGGTAATTTTTCCTTTTCCCTCTTTACAAAAAGGCATAAATGCCGAGATAATATATACAGAAGCGTTATGCCGCTTTCTCGCGGCATGTTTCTATCTGTTTTATTTACGGTAACATTTTTGTTCATTCATTAAGAGACAAGGAAGTCAAATAAGTTTCTATTGTTAACAACAGCAGAAATCTCAAACACATGGAGGGTGATGACAATGGGTATTGGTTTAAATGGTTTAAGTTCAGGTCTCAATGACACTTATTCCGCTCTTTTGGGCGGCGGATCAGGTTCCGGCGAAGTAGGTGGAGCATCTTTATTATCTGACTATGCTTCGATCAAGAACGGAAGCTATGGTAAGATGATGAAATCCTATTACGCTAAGGTGAAAGACGCGGAAGAAGAAGAGGATTCTTCCAAAGGCAAATCCAAAACAAAGGTGAAAGACGCGGCATCCGCAAGCGCAGCCAGGAAATTTTACGAGACTGCAACAGGCATGAATGCACTTGATTACAGTGCAGATAATATCGACGAGTTATATGACAAAGTATCCTCCTTTGTAAAAGACTATAATTCTATGATGAAAGCGGCATCTAAAAGCAGCAACAGCGACGTGAAAGCGCAGGCGGATGCCCTGAATGATTATACGTATCAGAATTATAAGCTGTTTGCCAAAGTTGGTATTACGATGAATGCGGACCGCACGCTGTCCATCGACGAGGACACCTTCAAGAAGGTAAATGAAAAGACCGGTTCTACCAATGTACCGACGCTGACTACACTGTTTAAGGGCATCAATTCCTTTGCCGACAAAGCTGCAGACCGCGCCAGCACGATCTACCGTAAGGCAGGAGAAGGAGAGGAAGTTACCTCTGCAAAAGCCAAATATGCCGGCAGCACGGGCGGCGTCTCTTCCAGCGATAAGACGGACAGCTCCGACAAGGGTACTTCCAAGACTGCAAAGGATGCGGCATCGGCAGCGTCTGCAAGCGCGCTTTATAAGTCCATCGAGAAGCTGGGCGCGATGTCCATCGACAATGACAACAAAGAGGCTGTATTCGATGTATTTTCCACTCTCGTCAGGGATTACAACGAGCTCTTAAAAGATACCGCCGACAGTAAGAACTCCAATGTCATCAAACAGGCTGATTATCTGAAAAGCCTTGTAAACGGCAACAAGAGCGCTTTCTCCAGAATGGGCGTGACTGTCAGCTCCGACAAGTCCCTTTCTATCGATGAAGAGAAATTTAAAGAAGCGGATATGAGTACCGTAAAGAGTCTTTTCAGCGGCGCTTATTCCTTCGGCGAGAAGATGACCGACCGTATCAACCAGATCTACCGCTACGCTACCCAGGGGGATTCCCTGAACGGCCAGACCTACACGAGCCAGGGCAGCTACAGCGCGGCGAGCGTGGGCTCCACACTGGATACGGTAATGTGATCAGCATCATACATTCAGCAAACCGAAGATTGAATCACTATTAGTCAAAATGAGACGGTTCCAAACGGTTCCGTCTCATTTTTTACCTTTATCTTTCTACGTTTTTACAAATATCTTTTTGCACTCTGCCCCGGCAAATTTCTTCCTTCCTCTTCTATGCAAAAGGATTCTCTGTCGGGTATGGCAGGCTCTTCGGCTGGTTATAACCGATCTCGCTCACATCAACGCCGATATACTTGAATACTTCAAACAACGCTTTTCCGAAATGACCAAATGCAACCGCGCCGTGATGCGGGTAATTCTTCTCGATCAGCACATGACGGTAGAATCTTCCCATCTCCGGAATCGCAAATACGCCAATACCGCCGAAGGACCTTGTCGCAACCGGAAGGACCTCGCCTTCTGCCACATAAGCGCGCAGGATATTATCTGCACTGCTCTGCAGACGATAGAACGTGATATCACCAGGAACAATATCGCCCTCCAGTGTGCCCTCTGTCACTTCCTCAGGCAAAGTTCTTGCCATGATCATCTGATACTCCATACTGCACTTAGACAGCTTCTTAGAGCAGGTATTGCCGCAGTGGAAGCCCATGAAAGTATCGGTAAACTTGTAATCGAATTTGCCCTCGATAGACTCCCTGTACATATCTTTCGGAACGGAGTTGTTGATGTCAAGCAGCGTTACGATATCGTCACTGACTGCTGTACCGATAAACTCACTCAAAGCGCCGTAAATATCTACTTCACAGGATACCGGAATGCCGCTTCCTGTCAGACGGCTGTTCACATAACAGGGAACAAAACCGAACTGCGTCTGGAAAGCCGGCCAGCACTTACCGGCGATCGCCACATATTCGCGATAGCCTTTATGCTGCTCGATCCAGTCAAGCAGCGTCAGCTCATACTGTGCCAGTTTCGGCAGAATCGTAGGCTTATTATTGCCTTCTCCCAGCTCTGCTTCCATATCTTTAACGATCTCCGGAATACGAGGGTCTCCCTCATGCTTGTTGAACGCTTCGAACAGATCCAGCTCGGAGTTCTCCTCGATCTCTACACCCAGATTATAGAGCTGCTTGATCGGTGCGTTACAAGCTAAGAAGTTGAGCGGTCTGGGGCCGAAGGAAATGATCTTCAGACCAGAAAGACCAACGATCGCCCGTGCGATGGGCACAAACTCATGGATCATGTCCGCACAGTCCTCTGCGTCTCCTACCGGATACTCAGGGATATACGCTTTCACATTGCGCAGCTTCAAATTATAGCTTGCATTCAGCATGCCACAGTACGCATCGCCGCGTCCCTGGATCAGGTTGCCCTGGGATTCCTCGGCCGCCGCCACAAACATCTTAGGTCCTTCAAAGTGCTTCGCCAGCAGTGTCTCAGAGATCTCCGGGCCGAAATTACCCAGATAGACACAGAGCGCATTACAGCCATTGTCCTTGATATCCTTCAGAGCGTTCACCATATCGATCTCACTCTCGATGATACAGACAGGGCACTCATAGATGTCAGCCGCATCATATTTCGCCTGATATGCTTTTACCAGGGCCTCTCTTCTGTTCACTGCAAGAGATGCCGGGAAGCAGTCGCGGCTTACAGCTACAATACCAATTTTGACTTTCGGTAAATTGTTCATGTTTTTTATCCTCCTTTTACCGGGTTGACCGGTTCCTTGCATTGTTACATGGCCAAACTTCTTTTCAATCGCGGACATCCAGATTCTTACCCACCAGTCCAATATGCGCGCCGGCATCCAGTCCGCCTTCTTCATGGCCGATCAGCCATTTGTTCTTCGCGGTGATCAGCTTATCTTCCCATCCGTCATGCTCCTGTGTGAGCGGACAGTTAGTGCCCACCGGCAGCACAATCCCAACTTTGAACTGATTACCGCCTACGCTGCAGGGCGCATAGTGCAGTGTGGTCGCATAAATCTCCACCGCCGTTCCTGCCGGTACGAGAAACGCCTCCATCTTAGCCGTATCGTAAGTAAATTCCTCCGTGATATCCTGCTGCATTCCCAGGATCAGGACAGCGTCTGTGGCCGCCACATTGACCTCGGAACTTTTGTGGTACTCAACTGCATTCAGCTTATAGTTGATGCCGTTGCAATATCCCACCTGGATCGGCAATTCTCCAAACGTTTTCTGCTGCAGAGCTGCCGCTGTCGTCGTTGCTTCCAGCTCCGGAATGGACGGCTCATAGGCCACCCCCTTATAGTCCGGTGTCTTTTGCAGCGCCTCCACGAGCGGTCCGAAATCATAGCCCTGGATGACCTTTCCATATTTGTGGAACGCCTCATCTGTGATCTTTTTAATTTCCATTGATATTATCTCTCCTTTCTTCCCTGATCTTCCCTGATCTTCCCTATTTTCTGCCTGACAATACCAGGCCGGCAAGCCCATACCACCATGAGGATCAGCGTAACCGCAGATACCGCTTCCGCGATCCTCCACCACCATGGTTCACAGAACCCAAGATGGACCGCCCCCTGATAGCCCTTTGGGATCATGACTGCTACTCTGCCATTGTCTCCCACAGATGTCTTAAACTTCACATGGCTGTCTAAATCTCTTGCCTGATATCCTCCATAGTATAAAACCGGAAACAGAATTTCCCTCTCTTCGGACGCCGGATTTTCCACCTGAATGTCGAATGACAGCCCCTTTCTTTCGACCAGGCTGACGGTCAGCGGTTCTGCCGCTTCCAATTCCTGGGTAAGCCTGCTCGTTTCCGTCATTACCGGAAGGTACTCCCCATTTCCAACCTTATAGCTATAGATGCCATGATCCGTTCTGGATTCTAATGCAATCCCATCCAGATATACCGCATCATAAGTTAACGTCTTATCATACTGGAAATTCTGGTATAATGTTATAAAGCATAGGATTCCTATAAGATAGTATAATTTCTTCCGGTCAAATACTTCCATGGTAAAGAAAACTACTGCCAGGCAGGCCGCCAGCGCCACCGCTACACTCATCAATCGGTACTGGTACTGTATCGTTCGGAAAAACTTCGTGAGCAGCATGCTTCTTTTCGCCAATTCGACCACCGGAAAAAGATCTGTGCACACCACGATCGCAAACAGCGTAAAACAGGCAACGACTCTGCCGTGCTTCGTCTGTCTGAGTCTCTTCTGAACAGGAATCGTCACGAGATAAAGCACAAGCACCAGTATCAAAGCAAACCCCAGCGTATTTTGATCTGTAAAAAGCTGATACAGGTTTCTCCCTTCCTGGGTAAAATCTTCTAATGTGGCATAATAATCTTCGATCTGCGTTTCATCCGCAATTCTAGAATTGATCTTAAGCTTCTCCGTGAGCATATACTGCAGAAGCGGAACCAGAAACCACAGATTCCATAATACCGCCATGCCGGCCGCCTTCGTAAGTTCTAAAAGTGTATTTCTGCGCAGCACCTTTTTCAGCATAACAATACATAGGAGGACACAGTACACCCCCACCATCAGACAGCTCAGCATGTGGGTCATCAAGATTCCTGTAAATCCAGTCGTCAGAAGGACCCAGATCCTCTTATATTCTTTCGATTCCACATCCTCTGTGAACAGAAGATAAAAGCCCGCCACGATCAGCGGATAAAATACCATGCCGCTGGCGCTGCCCAGCATAGCCCGATACGTTATGGCTACTCTCTGTGCACATCCGGCATACAGGACGCTGCCGGCCATCGCGGCGATATCATCCCTCGTTATTCTTCTGAAAGCATAGAACGCAATAAAGACTGTCGCTATGTTGACACACTCCACATACGCCTTATAGGCTTCCTCCAGCGTAAATCCTACCGCGCGCAGCATTGCAGGAAAATACAGGAAGATATCCCCATAAAAGACAGACACCGCATAGCCATACCCGTCCAGCCAGCCAGATTGTATTCTGACAGGAAAGTGCCCGCTTCCCTCCGCAGATTTCAGACTGCGGTACAATCCTTCCAGCCGCGCCAAATGAAACGTTAAATCACTCCCGGCGCTCAATCCGCTTTGGTACAGCGGAAGCCCCAGGAAGAAAGCCGTCGCCGCTAATACCAGAAAGACGATCTTCCTCTCTGCATTCCACCCTGTATAATATCTCATATATCCCCATACCAGAAGATCCGCAAGGATCAGAACAGCGGCCAGCCAGAAGATGCGATATACAAAAGTCACCTTCGATGCAACGATACGCACCTGCAGAAGCTGTATATAGTCTCCATCGACCGCATCCCCTGTCAGTCTCAGTTTAAACCGTATCTTAGAGTCGTCATGAATTTTGACACGATAAGAGATATTATCTTTGTCCGGATTTAACTCGAACTCATCCTGATCGACCAGTTCTTTCCCATTTCTTGGACTGTCATATACCAGTCCGGCCTTTACGATCCCATGCCGCACATAGGCAGCTTCAATATAATAGACCCCCTCCGTGAGTTGAAATGCAGGTGTGACAACGGCTTTCGCATTCTCAAATGAAACATCCAGATAGTTTCCTTCTGTCACATCATTATCCTTATTCTGCACCTGCATATCGCTCTCTGAAAAAGATATTTCCTGCCCGGAGAATGTTGCCGCCGATATCAGCCCATACAAAACTACGGCTGCAATCTCAAACAATAAAAGTAAAACAACATTTCTTCTGCAATATATCATACTCCTGAATCTCTGCACTGCTTATTCCGCCTCCTGTTCATGCCTGATCCATGCAGACAGCAAACCTGACAAGCAAGCTGCCTTTCTTTCTTGTATGATATCTGAAACCATTTCAGATACTTCTTTTTATCTTTCTGCTACAGTTACTGAATGATATCAAATAACTCCTTACAAGCCGGATAGATCTTTCTAAACTGCTGGTAGCGCACCTCATATTTCGCTACCAGTGCCTCCTCCGGCTCCACGGTATCTACTACTTTTACGATCTTCGCCGCAGCCTCCTCCACATTGGCATACTCACCGCAGGCAACCGCCGCCAGCATAGCGCCGCCCATCGCCGGTCCTTCCTCACTCTCGATCACATCCACCTTCAGATTCATAATGTTGGCGATCATCTTCTTCCACAGAGGACTCCTGGCGCCGCCGCCGCAGATCTTAGTCCGTTCGATCTTAATCCCCAGTGACTTCGCAACTTCCAGAGAGTCCCGCAGTGCAAACGCTACCCCCTCCAGAACCGCCTGCGTCATATCTGCCCTGGTCGTGTCCATCGTCATACCGATAAACGTACCTCTGGCATTCGGATTATTGTGCGGGGACCGCTCTCCCATCAAATAAGGCAGGAAGAACACATGGTTTTCTCCCAGCTTGTCGTCCGTGATCTCCTTCTGCTCGGCACTATAATCCGTCGTGCCAATGATATCGTCCATCCACCATTTGTTACAGGAAGCCGCGCTCAGCATACATCCCATCAGATGGTAATGCCCGTCCGCATGCGCAAATGCGTGCAAGGCATTGAACTTGTCTACGCCGAATTTGTCCGACGAGATGAAGATCGTACCGCTGGTGCCCAGAGAAATATTGCACATACCGTCTCCAACAGTACCTGTGCCTACTGCTGCCGCAGCGTTATCGCCGCCGCCTGCCGCCACTTTCACCGTCGCAGGAATCCCAAGCTCTTCCGCGATCTTCGGTAAAACAGTGCCAACCGCCTCATAGCTTTCGAAAATCTTCGCCAACTGCTCTTCTCTCACTCCGCAGATCTCGCACATTTCCTGAGACCAACAACGATTCTTCACATCAAACAACAACATACCGGAAGCGTCCGACACATCCGTACAGTGCACTCCAGTCAGCTTATAGGCGATATAATCTTTCGGAAGCATGATCTTCTTGATCCTCGCGAAATTCTCCGGCTCCTTGTTCTTCACCCAAAGCACCTTCGGTGCAGTAAATCCTGTGAAAGAAATATTGGCCGTGCAGGCAGATAATTTGTCCTTACCGATCACATTGTTCAGATAGTCGCATTCTTCCGCGGTCCTTCCATCATTCCACAAAATAGCCGGCCTAATCACCTGGTCGTTCTCATCTAAAATGACAAGTCCATGCATCTGTCCGCCGAAACTGATACCTGCGATCTGGCTCTTATCCACATTTGCAATTAATTCCTTGATGCCCGCCATACTCTGCTCATACCAGTCCTCCGGCCTCTGCTCCGACCACCCCGGATGCGGAAAAAAAAGCGGATATTCCTTCGATACAACATTCACAATCTTACCGCTTCCCTCCATCAAAAGAAGTTTCACGGCACTGGTTCCTAAGTCTACCCCGATATACAGCATGATAACCCTCCATTTCAACCCGATTTCGTTCTTTCTTGCACCGTGCACGTGCACGGTTTTGTTATTTTCATGATAGACTCTGTCTGTCAGAAAATCAAGTGAATAATATATTTTCGGGAATATACACAAAACAAACAGCCTCCGTTTGGTGATAAATCCATGTTTTTTTCCTGCTCCTCCTTTATTGACTTGCCCTTCCCGTTATGCTACGCTGTATGCGTATGCTCATGCAGGAACTTGTCAACAGGATCTGATTCCTCTGGCACTGTTTGTGCATGGCCAATCGTATTTGGAAAGGAGTCCGTTCATGGCAACCCTCAAAGAAATCGCCGATCTGGCCGGTGTGTCGCGCGGTACAGTTGACCGGGTGTTGAACCACCGCGGTTCTGTCAATTCACAGACAAAACGGCGGATCCTGGAGATCGTGGAGGCACTCGATTATAAACCGAACAAAGCAGGGATCGTTCTCGCCGCCCAGAAGAAGAATCTGAAACTGGGCGTTGTCCTGTTAGGACTTGGTACGGTTTTCTATGATGATATCCTGAAAGGTGTTCATGAACAGGCTGACGAGCTGGCGGGTTATAATTGTTCTGTGCTGATCCGGCAGACGGAATACGATCTGGAGCAGCAGTTAAGCGCCATCGATGAATTGACTGCGGAAGGGATCTGCGGACTGGCACTCTCTCCCTACAATGATAATGCCGTGCGTGAGAAGATCAACGAACTCCACGCAAAGGGGATTCCCGTAGTGACTCTAAACACCGATATTGAAAATGCAAGACGACTTGCCTATGTAGGCTGCCATTTCTACCGCTCCGGAGAGACCGCTGGCGGCCTCATGCACCTGATGACTCACGGAGCTGTGCGTGTCGGCATTATTTCCGGCTCCCAGAACGTACTGTGCCACACAGAGCGTATCGCCGGTTTCTGCCATGCGATCGACTCCTACGGCGGCATTCAGATCTTAGAGACAATCAACACGAATGATGATGAGACAGAAAGCTATGAATTGACCACTGCTATGCTGCACAGGCATCCGGAGATCAATGCCCTCTACTTTACCGCCGGCGGCGTCTATGGCGGCTGCAGAGCTGTTATGGATGCCGGGCGCGATCGGGATATCACCGTCATCACATATGACATGGTAGATACTACACGGGAATTCGTAGAAAACGGACTGATCGCCGCTACAATCTGCCAGCAGCCTTTTCTCCAGGGCTCCAAGCCGCTCTCCCTGCTTTACACCTATCTGACTACCGGAGAGCAGCCTGCCGTGGAAAATGATTATGTGGCAATCGATATCCGCATCAAAGAAAATCTTTAGCAGACAGCTTCATACATTATAATTTGAAATGCCCTGGGCCTTTTCCCAGGGTAGAAACGGAGGATGATCATGATCAAAAAGAAAGCAGTTGTATCACTGGGCCATGAAGCGCTCGGATACACCACCTTAGAACAGCGCGACGCCGTCAAGATCACTGCCAGGGCGTTAGCAGATCTGGTGGAAGCCGGTTATCAGCTTACCATCACCCACAGCAATGGTCCACAGGTCAGCATGATCCACAAAGCGATGACCGAGCTGCGCCGCGTCTACATCGATTATACACCCGCGCCGATGTGTGTCTGTTCCGCCATGAGCCAGGGATATGTGGGTTATGATATCCAGAACTCTCTGCGCGCGGAGTTACTCAGCCGCGGTATTTCCATCCCTGTCAGTACGATCCTGACCCAGGTGACAGTAGATCCTTACGACGAGGCATTCTACGAGCCGACGAAAGTGATCGGACGTTATATGTCCGCGGAAGACGCAGAGATTGAAGTCAAGAAGGGGAATTATGTACTGGAAGAACCGGGAAAAGGATTCCGCCGTGTCGTGGCTGCTCCCAAACCCATTGATATTGTGGAAATCGACAGCATCCGCACCCTCGCGGAATCCGGACAGATCGTGATCGCCTGCGGCGGCGGCGGAATTCCCGTCATTGAACAAAGTCATGCCCTTAAAGGCGCTTCCGCTGTCATCGAGAAAGACGCCATTGCCGGCAGACTGGCCAGTGACCTGCAGGCTGACGAACTGATTATCCTGACAGGCGTTCCCAGCGTCTACCGGAATTTCGGCACCCCACAGCAGGAAGCTCTTCATACCCTGACTGTGCCACAGGCAAGAGATCTGATCTCGCAGGATCAGTTCGAAGCCGGCACCATGCTTCCGAAGATCGACGCCGCCATCTCCTATCTGAAGAAACAACCCTCTGGCAGTGTGCTGATCACTTCCATTGGAGCCGTAGCAGACGCCCTGAAAGGAAAGAACGGTACGAGGATCACGAATGCGTATTAAACCTCAGTAAGCCTTTAAAGCAGACTATGCGGCGGCCTGCCTCTTATCCGTGCCGCCGCTTCCAAGCATCATAAGAAACGCACCGATCATGATGCAAAAATCAGAGAGGTTAAATACAATCTGCCTGATCCTTGCATTTTTCACCGGAAAGCTCACGTAATCTACTACATACTTGCGCACCAGACGGTCATACGTGTTGCTGTATGCCCCTCCCAGCAGAAATGCCAGCCCTGCCTTAAGCGCTCTGCTGCCCTTACAGGAAAACGTCAGCACAAACAGAACCGTCAGGCCAAGCGTCAATGCCACGGAAAGCACGGCTACCACATCCTGCCTGCGCGCTCCCACGTCAAGCATCGCCCCTTTATTGTGATATCTGCGGATCAACAGTCTTCCGCCGCAGATCGTCGTCTCTTCCCCCTCCTGCTTCACTTTCTCAATATGATTCTTGAGCAATAAGTCAAGCACAAAGATTGCCATTGCCATAAATGAAAAACCTAAAATCGCCATATATTTTCCTTTCTGCCCTTACAAGCCTGTATGGTTCAGCTTCAACAGTACAATCAGCAAAAGCGCTGAACTGAGAGACCATGTCAGCGGATATGCCCAGGAGATTGTCCGAAACACTGGAAAAGCCCGTACTGCCAGCGTCACATACACAATACGTACCCCACACCAGAATAACAGCATCGTGATCATCGGCACAAAAGCCTTACCGCATCCGCGCATGACACCGGCTACACAGTGGGAAAAAGCCAGAAGGAAGAAGAACGGCGCCACTGTTCTTGCATGGATAACCCCAAATTCCACTGCATCCTGCGAGTTCACAAAAAACCGCAGTGCATAAGGCGCCCACAGGTAGATCACCACACCCACCAATTCCGCCAGCACCATCCCTGACACGATCCCAAAAGCCGCGCCCTTTTTTGCCCGCTCCTTACTGCCTGCGCCCAGATTCTGGCTGATGAAAGTGGGCAGCACCATAGATACACTCATGATCGGCAGAAAGACGAATCCCTCTATCTTCGCATAGGCTCCGTGTCCGGAGATCGCATAAGCGCCAAAGGCATTGATATTGCTCTGGATCACAATATTCCCGATACTGATCACTGAATTCTGGATCCCGGTGGGCAGACCCTGTCCAATCGCCTGAAACAGAATGTCTTTATGGAAAAGAGCGTTGTCCTGCCCCAGTCTCCCTCGAACATGCAAAGACCTAAATAACCCCCGCAAGTCCAGCCGTACCGTCTCATCCGGCTCCCTGCACATCCGCACAAGACACAACACCACACTCAATCCCTGTGAGATCACCGTTGCAACCGCCGCGCCGCCTGCACCCCAATGGAATCCTGCCACAAAGAGCAGATCCAGCGCCACATTGACAAGCGAGGAAAAAATCAGATAGTACAGCGGATGCAGACTGTCCCCCAAAGCCTGCATGATCGACATGCAGATATTGTAGAGAATGATCGTGGACACTCCTGCAAAATAAATTCGGAAATAAATTAGCGAATACGGCATCACCTCCGCCGGCGTCTTCATCCACGCAAGCAGCGTCGGAATAAAGAGAAGGCCTGCCGCCGTCGCCAACAGGGAGGAAGCCACGCCGAACAGAAAATTCGTATGGATCGCTTTCTTCACACTCTTATAATCCCTGGCCCCAAAGTACCGCGATATAATGACCCCGCCGCCTACGGCGATCCCATTAAAGAAGCCGATGATCAGAAAGGTCAGACTGCCGCCGGAACTGACCGCCGCAAAATTATTGTTATCTGCAAAGTTGCCCACTACCCAGGCATCCGCCATATTATAAAACTGCTGCAGCAGTTGCCCAAGAAACAGCGGTATCGCAAACTGGACGATCTTTTTTACAATCGACCCTTCCGTCAGATCAATATTCTGTGTATGGTTTCCCTGTCTTTTATGCATTGCCAGAAATTCTCCATTCCATCCTTTTCATCGGTATCCTAATACTCGCTCTCAGACCAGCCAAAGCTCTTACCTATGGATTTGACAAACGTCCGAAGCAGAGATTATCCTGTCGTCTACTCTATTTATCATACCACAAAAAAATACAAAGTGAAGAAAAACAGATTTGCCAAGAACTTTGTTTCATATTAAAATGAAAGAGGATCAATTACGGAGGTGAACGATGCTCTATCATTATACTACTTTCGCTGCTTTCGACGGAATCATCCGCTGCGCCCAACTGCGACTTAACAATATTCTCAATATGAATGACGCTTCCGAAATGCGGCTTTTCATGAACGGAATCTGTAAAGCGGTGACCGAGAAGCTCAATCAAAATGGACTAAACGGCAAGAGTCATGAAGTGGAGGTCTTTTTTCAAAAAGAATTGGAGGAAGAATTTCACTATTCCGCCTATGCGGCATGTTTCTCCAAATACCGAGACGATGCTGCCCAGTGGGAACGGTATGGTTATCTCGGCCAGGGCGTGTGCATCGCTTTTCGGGAAGAAGTCATGCGGCAGATGGTAGGCGGCGTCATGTCTCTGCAGACGGTGTTCTATCAGAATGATATGCGTAAACACCGTCTGGTGGAAGATTTCTATGAAACGATCAGGAAAGCTTCCACTTTCCCGGAATGTTTCCCCACTCTGCAGAATCTGATGAATGAGGCCTGGCTGCAATCGGCTGCCTTTAAGCATCCCTCCTTTGCCAGTGAGAAAGAAGTGCGGCTTGTCGTCTCTCCTTTTATCTCCCAGAAGTTCACCATGGAGCCCAAATACCATGTGTCTTCTGAGCGGATCAAGAAATACTATCCGTTAGATCTGAACAAGCGGTGCGGCGAATGCGGTCTGCATCTGTCTGACCTGGTTGGGGAAATCATCATAGGCCCCACCTCCTCGCAGTCTCTGCCAATCCTGCAGGATTACCTCGACGACTGTGGACTGGGTGTTTTGAAGGATCGGATCAATGTATCGCAGTGTCCGCTCAGGAAACCGCGACCGTAATCACCAAGGCAGAGACAAGAAAGTGCAAATGCTTACAGCCTCGCCAGCGTCTCAAACGTCCCATTAATATCCAATTTACCAAATCCCCACCGGTTATCCGGGTACACGATATTCTCTGATCGATCGGCTCCACGGATGAGAAAGCTCTTGATCCCCCGGCTCTCTACCGTCGGTGCATTGCCATCCACCACCGCCCACTCCATGAATTGCGCCACACATCCGGCGCTCAGTGCCGCTGCCATGCTGGAACCCGTAACCGTTCCTAACGCTGTTGGAACCTGTACGCCGGGCGCGGCCAGATCCGGCTTGATCACCCCGCTCTTGGTGTATCCTCTCCCAGATTCCATAAACCAGCTTCCATTCAGTCCATTGTAAGCCGATATGGTAATAATGCGTTCCGCATTGGACGGCTCGGTCAAAGTCACGTCCGGGCTGGGCGCCAGAAAGGTCACATTCTGTGCCAGAAACTCTGTAATGGGAAGCCAGATATGAAAAGTCCCCATGCCCTTCTGTCCTTCCGCCGGATAGACCTGCAGATTCCAGATCCCCGGTGTAGGATCTTCGAACCGGAAAAAGACAAGCTGCTCTCCTGCATCCCGCTCTACAATCAGATTACTCACCGTAATAACACTCATCTCAAAGATAAAATCGATCACCCGATCTTCCCGGCTCCTGAAGTCAATCTCCGGAGAAGTCTCACCGCCCGGCGAACGCAGTCTGATGGCATAGATATCCGGAAGTGTTCCCCACAGCTCCATACAAAACCCCTTCGTGTTCTCCGGCACGCGGATTTCTACTGTATCCGGCACAGTGTGCTCATAGTGGTGCTCTTTGTCGCCCTCATTACCGCCGCATACGACCACCGCTCGACTTCTTCGCCTTGCCACACTGTTCAGATAAGACGCAAGCGGAGAGGTTCCGTTGTGGCTTCCTAAGTTTGTACCGATCCCCAGTACGATTACCACCGGCCGATGCAGCGCAATCGCCATCCGTTCCAGATAGCTGACCGCTTCCATAATATCATTTTCCTGATAAGCCGCCGCATCATCGGCCACCAGATAATACTCTTTTAAATATGGTTTCGCTTCTTTCAGCTTCACGACTGCAATATCTGTCTGCGGTGCCGCTCCCCGAAACGTAAGTCCCTGATCGATGATGCTTCCGGCCGCCACAGAAGCCATCTGCGTACCATGTCCGTCCGTATCGGTAGAAGGCACGAGCCTCAACGGATCCTCTGTCTGCAGCGCCTGGTCAATATCTGCCCGCGTGTATTCCGTACCGTATAGAAATCCTTCCGGCGGCTCCCCGTCCTGGATCGTCTGATCCCAGATCGACATAATGCGGCTGCTGCCGTCCTCCCTGCGAAACACATTTAGTTCATAGCGGATCCCGGTATCAATAAATCCCATCACCACGCCTGCACCCTGTAAAGATAAAGGTGGATCCTGCACACGGATACTGCCTGTCTGTGCCAGGTTTTCCGGAGCAAAAACAGTGTCTCCAATCTGCATCAATCCATACAGGGCCGGAATTGCCGAATACCCGTAATAACCGATAGACATAGGCGGAAACATATTGCGGTTGACATTCGCCACCCCATAACCATCATCAATCCCATGAAAGCAAAAATCGATGGGAGAGGTTCCTGCCAGTTCATCCGCCACTACATAATCCGTGATCAAGTCAGCATATTCGTTCGATAAGATCTTTTCCTTACATGTCATCTTACTGGTCTCTTATCTTCTTTCCTACTATCCTATGTCTGTGGCGGCTGTCCCGTGCCGCTGCCTCTCCCCGCACCCGTCACCTCACGCTTACTTCTATGATCCCTCTATCACATTCAACCTGTCGGGATGTTCCAGCGAATTGCTGCGGATATCGATGATCGGGCCTCCCGTTCCCTCGATATACTCTCTGGTGATCGTCACCCGGCCAATGTTATCGTCTTTTGGCACCTCATACATGATATCCAGCATAAATTCTTCGATAATCGCACGCAGTGCCCTGGCTCCAGTATCTTTCTCCATTGCTTTTTCTGCGATCGCCTCTAAAGCCTCCGGCTCAAACCTAAGCTGCACTTCGTCTAACTCCAGCAGTTTCTGATACTGTTTGAGGATCGCATTTCTCGGTTCTCCCAAAATCTTCACCAGCATCTCTTTTCCCAATCCTTCCAGCGTAAAGATCACCGGAAGACGCCCGATAAATTCCGGGATCATGCCGAATTTCTTGATATCTTCCACCGTGACTCTGCTTAAGATATTCTTTTCTTTGTCATACTTATCACGCAGCTCGGCGCCATATCCGATGGAAGTCTTCTTATTCAGCCTCTGCTTAATGATCTCCTCCAGATCCGGAAAGGCTCCGCCGCAGATAAAGAGAATATTTCTCGTATTCACGGTGGCAAGCGGCACCATGGCATTCTTGGAGTTTGCACCGACCGGCACCTCCACTTCAGCGCCCTCCAACAGTTTTAACATGCCCTGCTGCACAGATTCCCCGCTGACATCACGGGAATTCGTGTTCTTCTTCTTCGCGATTTTGTCGATCTCATCAATGAATATAATCCCCTGCTCCGCTCTCTCTACATCATTCTCTGCTGCCGCTAACAGCTTCGATACTACGCTCTCAATATCATCCCCGATGTATCCTGCCTCCGTCAGAGAGGTGGCATCAGTGATCGCAAGCGGCACATCTAAGAGCCTTGCCAGTGTCTTGACAAGATATGTCTTGCCGCACCCTGTCGGCCCGATCATCAGCATATTTGACTTCTCGATCTCAATCTCATCCATCGTTCCGGTAGCCACTCTTTTATAATGGTTGTAAACCGCTACAGACATCACCTTCTTGGCATGTTCTTGCCCCACCACATATTCATCCAACTTCGCCTTGATCTTATGGGGCGGCATGATATTCCTGATGTCAATTTCCGGTTTGGCATCCGTTTTCTTTTTCTTAAGTTTCTGTTTGTTCGGAATCCCGCCGTCGCCTTGCAGATCTGCCAGATTCACAAAGCTGATCTTCGGAAATCCTTTGCCGCTGTTGATATCCGACATATTAGGGTGATTCAGCATTCCCTGATAATCAAACTGGCTGACCGTGTCCATCGTCTTGTGCATGCAGTCATTGCAGACGCAGATATGATTTGGGAGACGAAACATCTTCCCCGTCTTGCTCTCTGGTCTTCTGCAGATAAAACAGACATCCTCATAATCTTTGTTGGGATCGTCCTCCTCACTCTCCCGATCTGCACGGTCGGATGCACGCACCGCAAATTCCTCCGCGCCGTCTTTTAGATTCTCCTCTGATCCCTGGTCTTCCCCCGAAGTGTTACTTTCCTGTCTATCTGCAGCCTGCTCTGTTCCATCTTCAACCTGCAGGCGTTCGCTTCTCTGCCTTCTCAGACACTCCCGCTGCTCCTCTCCATCCTGAAGCTCACGGAAATCCCACGACTGCGTCTTCCCCTGCTCATTCTTTTCCTCAAATCTGTCGTCTTTCATGACTGCTCCTGCCTCTTCTTTTTATTATCCTATTCACCATCAATGCCATTTAGTTAAGTCAAGACACTGCGTCTGGTTTAACATAACGTCATTGACTCACCATAGCAAATGACCTATATAGGAAACACTTACACTCTTTTATCATAGTACAAAACGCTATCCCCCACAAGTAAACAATTTCTAAACAGAAAAAAGGCCGTTTTTGCAACTGCCTTCTTTCTCTTGCTCTTCTTTATGCTCTTGCTACGCCTTGTTCCCCAGCGTCAGCTCTACGGTCCTGCTCTCATAACCGCCGACTCCCGGCGACATAACCGTGATCTCTACAGTATCTCCTTTGGCATAGAATTCCAGTTCCTTCTGCAATGTATCCATAGAAGAAATCTTATCTCCATCAAACTCTACGATAATATCTCCCTTGCGCAGTCCTGCAGCTTCCGCCGCCGTATTTTCATACACTTGAGAAATATACACTCCTTCCGGCATTCCATAGGCTTCCGATACTTCCTGGGTAACGCTGATTCCAGAGATTCCCAGATAGCCTCTCTCTTCCTCGGCCACTTTATTCTTCGTCTCTTTTAACATCAACTCCGCTATGATCGGGCTTGCCGCTGAGATGGGAATCGCATATCCCATACCTTCCACAGCGCTGCCGCCGATCTTGTTTGAATTGATGCCGACCACCTCGCCTTTGATATTTAAGAGCGCACCGCCGGAATTACCTGGATTGATCGCCGCGTCTGTCTGTATGAAAGTACCGTCTGTGCCATCTGAAAGCTGAATGCTCCTGTTGAGCGCACTGATCACACCGGTGGTCACAGACTGTCCATAACCCAGGGAGTTTCCGATTGCAATCGCAGGCTCACCCACTGTCAGGGAATCAGAGTCTCCCAGGGTAGCCACTGCGATCTCCTGCAGGGTAGCTTTGTCAACATCGCCAATCGGCACCGCGATCACTGCCAGATCCATATCTGCATCCGTCCCCTTGACCGAAGCCTTCGCTTCACTGCCTTCTACAAACTGTACTGTCAGCTCATCTGCATCCGCAATCACATGATAATTTGAGACGATCAGTAATTCTGTGTCATTCTGCCCTACAATGATACCAGATCCGCTGGCATCCGCCTCACTCGTCATCGTCTGTCCAAAATAGGACATTTTTTCTGTATAATGATTATTGATCGATACGATGGCCGGCATAACTTCTTTGACCACCTCAGACACATCTGCTACAACGGTATTGATACTCTCTGTCACATGAATCCCGCTATCTGTCGTCTCTGCGCCTGCACCTTCAACGGCATCTGTCATAGCCTGCGCCGCGTCCGTTACCTCTTCTCCAGTCTCAAGGATCACATCCTCCTGTGTGAGATCGGTCGTCGTCCTGCCAATCACAACGCCCGTCACAGTCTGTACTGCATATACGCCCACGCCAGCGCAAAGGCCGAACAAGAGTCCCAGCGCCATACACAGAACCGCTTTTTTCAGATTTCCCTTGCCATGCTGTCTTTTTTCCCGCTTTCTCTTATGTCTGTCCGCATCAATCTGTACATAATTGGGATACGTATTGCCATAGTGGTAACTGCCTGTACCAGATTCTGTTCTGTTACCGGTATTGGCGCTGCCGGAAGCGCCTGCCGCACTCTGGCTTCCATAATATCCCTGGTTATTTCCATAAGGACTGTTTGCTGTATTCTGTCCATAGCCCTGACTGCCATAGGGATTCCGATCATACTGACCTCTGCCATATCCCCCATACCCATTCTGGTATTGCGAAGTTCCGCTCTGGTTCTGCGCCGACTGATTGTGCAGCGACTGGCTGTGTACTGTCACATCCTGTTTCTGTTCCGCACTGTTATCCTGTGATACTTTGTCATTGTTTGGATAATTATTATCGTACATAATTCCTGCCCCTTTCCTGATCTTATGCAACAGTTTTGCGTCCGGCTTCCCTGTCACGATCCTATCTCAATGCTGTCTTTTTCTTGATCTATGAGGACAGTATATCGCCTATTTGTGTTCAAACTGTGACAAAATTTTATAAAAATTGTGTTTTGTCTCTTACTCAACAGTGACTGACTTCGCCAGATTTCTCGGCTTATCCACGTCACATCCTTTTCCCACAGCCACATAATATCCAAACAACTGCAATGGTATGATCGCTAAGGAATTGGCAAAGAAAGGGTTGGTCTCAGGAATATAGATCACATAATCCGCCGCTTTCTCGATCTCCTTGTTCTCTTCACAGGTGACTGCCAGCACGAAAGCGCCTCTTGCTTTCACTTCCACCATATTGCTGATCGTCTTTGCATATAAGTCCGGCTGGGTGGACACTGCCGCTACTAACGTTCCCTCCTCAATCAGAGAGATTGTCCCATGCTTCAGCTCTCCGGCCGCGTAAGCTTCCGAATGAATATAGGAAATCTCCTTTAATTTCAAAGAGCCCTCCAGTGAGATCGCATAGTCGATCCCTCTGCCGATAAAGAAGACATCCTTTGCTCCGATATAACGGTTTGCAAACTTCTGTATCTTTAATTTGTTATTCAACAGAAGTTCAATCTGATCCGGCAGGCACCTCAAATCTCCAAGCATCAAGCCAAACTCTTTCGGCCTGATCTGTCCCCGCACCTTACCCAGCTTCATCGCCAACAGGTACAATGCGACAAGCTGTGCGCTGTAAGCCTTGGTGGTCGCCACCGCAATCTCCGGTCCGGCCCAGGTATACATCACATTGTCCGCCTCCCTGGCAATGGAGCTGCCTACTACATTGACAATGCCAAGTACCTTGAATCCACGCGCCTTGGCTTCCCGAAGCGCCGCCAGCGTATCGGCAGTCTCCCCGGACTGGCTGATCACTACCACCATCCCGCCCTCTTCCAGAATGGGATTGCGGTATCGAAACTCCGATGCAAGATCCACTTCCACAGGGATCCGCGCCAGTCCTTCGATGACATATTTGCCTGTCATCCCCGCGTGATAGGCGGAGCCGCAGGCAACGATATGGATCTTCCTGATACTCTTAAGTTCCTCATCCATCATATTCAATTCATCTATCACAATATCATTGTCCTTGATTCTGGGTAAAAGGGTGTCCGTCACCGTCTTCGGCTGCTCATACATCTCTTTTAACATAAAATGCTCGTAGCCGGCTTTCTCCGCCGCGTTCGCATCCCACTCAATGGTGACAGGCTCCTTCTCGATCTCCTCTTCATCCACCGTATAGAAATGCATGTGGTCTGCACGCAGACGGACGATCTCCTGATTGTCCACATAATACACTTTTCTCGTATAGCGCAGAATCGCAGGGACATCCGAAGCAATAAAACAGCCGTCCTTATTCTGGCCGACCACCAGCGGAGAATCCTTCCTGGCCGCAAAGATCTGGTCCGGGCAGTCCGCAAACAGGATGCCCAATGCATAGGAACCTTCCACACGGTGCAGTACTTTCGTCACGGCCTCCATCGGATTGCCCTTGTAATAATAGTCGAGCAGATGCGCCAGCACCTCTGTGTCTGTCTCCGATACAAATTGATATCCTTTATCTGTGAGCATCTGGCGAAGCTGGATATAATTCTCGATAATGCCATTATGTACGACTGTGATCGTTCCATCCATATTAAAGTGCGGATGTGCATTGACATTGCTCGGCACACCATGGGTCGCCCATCTTGTATGTCCGATTCCACAGACGCCCGCCATCGTCTCGCCTCCGTGTGTCAGATTCTCCAGAATCTTCAGTCTTCCCACAGACTTTGTGATATTGATCTTCCCGCCGTCATAGATCGCCATCCCCGCCGAGTCATAACCGCGATACTCCAGTTTCGCCAGGCCGTCCAGGATAATAGGCGCTGCCTGTTTCGTTCCGATATAACCTACAATTCCACACATAATTCCCTCCATCTGTCCGCTGCGCAGACACTCTGACTTTCCCTGTCTATCCCCAATCTATGCAGAGAATATACGTTACCCCCAATACTCCCTACTCCCGGACAGCTTCAGCACCACTTTCTTAGGCAAACTGCGGTAATGCTTTCCCGACAGATAGCCCAGATATTTAAAACCACTCTGTACGATCACATGCGGGATCTGCCTCTTTAGCCCCACCTCTGTAAGATGCTTTATCATCTTCCGGACAAATCTGACCCCCTCCGACTCCGACGGATAGGCCGCAAAAACTTCTGGATGTTCTGCCTGTGATACCCCCAGATCAAAGTTTCTGTGAAACTGTTCTCTGTTGGTATAATTATGGGAATGATAAACTCTCGCCTCAGCAGTATAGGCAATGCCATAGCCCGCCTCAATCGCTTTCGCCGCATAGATCATATCTTCATTAAAAATTGTATGTTTTATAAATCCACCCAATTCATCGAATATCTTCCGGTTATAAGCGGCGCAGACATTCGAACAGAAGAACGTCTTAAGCCCAAGCCTTTCCAGGTCTGCCTGAGTCTTCACCACTGACTCTTCCGGGTAATTGAACTTTCTTGTATATTTCTCGATCTCGCTACTGTCCTCCTCCGCCAGTTGTCTGGCATATGCGACAGCCACATTCTCCTTTTGTAACTGTCCAAGCAGCTCTTCCACCAGAAATTCATCCGCCGGAACAGCATCCTGCGTCATCATAATAAAGTATGCCGCATCCGAATACCGCACTCCATGGTTTCTTGTCCTGCCATGATCAAACTCTCTCTTAGAAAGATGACGTATGATCATATCCCGGTGATCTTTCTGAAAAGACGTTCCATAGGTCATGCGGTCGAAATACTTCTGCTCTGTATTCATGACAATGATTTTGTTCACAGGAACGCTCTGTTTACCGATCTTCTCAATCAAATCCAAAAACCGGGCGTCTGGCTTGTAGACAGGAATGATAAGATCCACCTTTTCCATGCTGTTATCCTCCGTTGCCATAAATTCCCTATCCTCAACAGAGTAAGAGGAACGGCCTGCTCCCCTACCCGCCGCGCCGCCAATGCGCTATTTCAGCGACATATTTCCTCAACATTGGCGTATGCACTAAAAGGGACCGATTCTATATAAGACCGGCCCCTTTGCTCTGCTTATTTCTTTAAATATCCATTTGTTTCATTATAGATCCGCTCACTGCACTCCTTAACCGTTGCAGACGGTTCATAGTCATAGTCCTCAAACAGGAACTGATGCAGCCACTTCACATTGTCCTCCAAATTGAGCGGAATCACACAGGAACCCTTCGAACCGATTGTTCCGGTTGCGCGGTTGGTCTCCTCAGGAAATCCTGCGGTATCTGAGATATAATAATTCGTCACATTTCCCAACATCTTCACAATCTCAGACAGATCCAGCGAAGTATACACTTTATCGAATACCGAATTGGCGGTATCCGTCAACTGCGGCAATGATGCCTTCTTCGCCTGATCAGCCACTGCGGACAATACTTCCCGCTGTCTCTCTGCACGCTTAAAGTCGTCTCCGGCCGTATAACGGATCCGACAGTAACCTGTCGCCTGCAATCCATCCAGTAACTGATATCCCGTATTGGCCACCGGTGTATAAGAACGCTTCAGATCTTCCGCAATACAGAGCTGGTAGTTATTCAGATGGCTGATCTCCGAGTCGTCCACATCGATATAGACGCCGCCCAGCGCATCAATCGTGTCCGTCAGACCTGCAAAACCTACGGTGACAAAATCCGTAATGTTCAAGTCGAGATTCATATTCAACATATTGATTGCCATTTCAGGGCCGCCCTTTGCATAGGCTGCATTACATTTATTGTAAGAATCGTTACTCAGATTCAGATACGTGTCTCTGTATACTGACACAAGCTTACACTCACCTGTGTCCTGATTGATCGAGGCGATCATAATCGTATCACTTCTCGTATTCTTCGTCAGTGCGCCGGTCGTAGAGTCAACGCCGAACAGGGCTATGTTCCGATACCCCTTCATCGTAGTCTCCTCTGCCTCCTGCACCTGTTTATTGATAATAATCTTATCCTCATCCAGATCCAGCTTACCGCTCTTCGTCCCGGACAGTACACTGTACAAAACAAACACGGCTATCACCAGTATAATGATCTCTATGATAAAGAGAATGATCCTTCTCCTCTGTTTCTTAGCCTGTGCCTTCTTACTGCTCTTCTTACCTGAAGGTTTCTTTCCTGATCCCTTGTTCCCTGATGAATGACCGGAAGATTTCTTACCGCCACCACTCTTACTGCCGTTCTTACTTCTGGAAGACTTCTTCTTTCTCGGCGCTTCCCATTCCTCTTCTTCGTATGCCTCATCCCTGTATTTAGCCATATAATGTACTCCTTAAAACAAACAATTTTTCTGTTGCAAAAAAATTCCAACAAATATTTTCTCATACTCTGCGCCAAAAAGCAAGCCATAGCGTCAGCATGTCTATTATTATACGGCATTCTGATATAATTGCAACAAAATAAGCGGAAATTCTATAAATCTTAAGAATTCCACAGAATTATTATTTCACTAATAGGCATTTTTATTAATAAACCCTTTAAAAATCGTCAGGAACATAATCTTAATATCAAACGACATCGTCCAGTTTTCAATATAGAAAATATCGTATTCAATTCTGCGTTTGATTGAAGTATCTCCCCGGTATCCGTTGATCTGCGCCCACCCGGTCAGTCCCGGCCTTACCTGATGTTTCACCATATAGCGGGGAATCTCCTCCTTGAACTTCTCCACAAACTGCGGCCGTTCCGGCCTGGGTCCCACCACGCTCATATCCCCCTTCAGGATATTAAAAAGCTGCGGCAGCTCGTCGATGCTTGTCCTTCTTAAGAACTTACCGACCTTAGTTACCCGTGGATCATCCTTCGTCGTCCATCCCTGTGCCTCCTTAGAAGGTTTCTGTACTTCCATCGTCCGAAACTTGTACATTTTAAAAGGCTTATTGTGCAGCCCGATCCTCTCCTGCTTAAAGATAATAGGACCTCTCGATGTACAGCCTACCGCAATGGCTGCGCACAGCATGACCGGGAAGGACACTACCAGCCCCACCAGCGCTGTCACAATATCCACAATGCGTTTGGCAATCCAGTTAAGGGTATTGGACAGCGGCACATAACGTATATTGATGACGGGAAGACCCATCAGATCCTCCGTATACGGCCTGCTTGGAAACAGGCTGTTATAATCCGGAATAAATTTCGTATGAACTCCGGATTTCTCACACATATCTACAATCCGCTCCAAATGATCATAATCTTTCAGCGAAAGTGTGATCGCAATCTCATCCAGCTTATTCTGCGGCAGAATGTATAGCAGATTATCGATCCGCCCTAACACCTTGACCCCTTTATAGAGCGTCCCGCTCGGCACACTGTCATCCAGAATGCCTCTCACAACATATCCCCACTGGGGATTGGAATTGATACGGCCGATGTATTCCTCTGCCGCACGCGAATAACCGACCAGCAGAATATATTTCAGATTATAACCTTTTTCACGGAAATACTGTAAGAGAACCCTGATCAGAGAGCGGACAAGCGCTGTCAGTATAATGTTGAGAAGATAGAAATACCCCATCATAAGACGGGAAAAATGAATCTGCGAGACCATATACCAGCCTGCCATCAGAATAACCAGCCCTACCGTATTCGCCTGAAAGATGTTGAGAATCTCGTACTTATGGACCGTCGCGCGCTTCGCCGTATAGAGATTAAAAGTATAATACAGAATCAGACAGCCAGGCACAATCAAAATCAGCATCTCAAAATAAGTGCCCATAGAAAGAGCACCGACATTAGGGTCGCTGTTTGAAATTGGACTGGCAAATTTCAGATACCATGCCAGCATATAGGATACCGTCACAACAATGGCATCCAGCACTACGTGCAGTCTATTAAAATATTTCTGATTGTCTTTGATCATAGCACTCTTGTTACTTGCACCCGGCCGCCTCAAATCGCTGCGCGGCCAGCCGGGTCCTTTCAGGCCTTATTCTTTGGCACACTCTGCACAGCCACCTCTGCGCAAACCTGTCTAAACCGTTACTTTATCTTACAATATTTCAGCATAAAACACAACCAGCCATCTCTCATTTGCTGACCCGATACCATATATTACGCCACAATTCCAGCTGGATCACGACATAATGCCGCCAATTCTGACTCCGAAACGCCATTTTATGCCGCCGTCCTTCCTCAGAAGCACACAGACGAATCCCCCGGCCCAGCCCTCTTATATATTCCATACCCAGCCCCTTTTTCAGGAAAAACAGTGTCTTTATTGCAAATCCCGCGAACAGAAACGGCAAGTTCAGCAGAATCTGTGCCATTGGCATATTCTTATAGAGCAGATAAATACTGTTCCGGGACGACAAATCCACTTTAAACTGGTTGTATCTCGAACCAGAAGCGCCGCTTCCCGCATGGTACACCACCGCTTCCGGGATATAAAGATTGCGATAGCCATAGATTCTTGCACGGTATCCCAGATCGATATCCTCCAGGTAAGCAAAATGGTTCTCGTCCAGGCCGCCGATCCGCTCTAACACATCCTTACGAAAAATCGCCGCGCCGCCGCAGGCTGCGAAAATCTCACGCCCTGTCTGGTAACTCTCGACAGGCTTATCCTTCCCACAGGCAAACGCCCACCCGAGCGCGCAGTAGTAGTCGCCGGCGTCGTCAATCAATTCTGGACGGTGCAGGTTCCGCATCTGCGCCGACCCTGAGAAAATACCCGCATGCCGCTCCAGCGGCCGCTCCAGCGATCTCACAAACCCAGGTTCCACTTCTGTATCATTATTTAATAGAATAACATAAGGCGTATTGCTGTGCTCCACTCCCACATTCACTGCTCTGCAGAATCCATAATTGCGCTCCAGACACACTAACTGCACCGCCGGAAATCTGTCCCTGATAAACTCTCTGCTGCCATCTGTCGAACCATTATCCACTACGATCAGGTGTGCCGGTTCGCCTTCCAGTGCACGCAGACAGTTTTCCATATAGCGCATCCCGTTATAGTTGGGAATAATGACTGTTGACTTTATCTCTCTGCCCATGATAAGCCTTGCTCTCCGTTCTTTTTGCCAAACAGCATGTCGCATGTACGCTCAGCTCCTACAAGCGTAGGAAAGGGTTACGTTCGGATCCCATAAGACCAGATATCCCTTCTGCGCCGCCGCCCTGCCAAGTTCCAGACTCAGCTTACGATATCCTGCCTCATCACAACACAGCCCGGATACTTCCGCAATCTGTCTCTCCTGACGGCCCATTGCGGTCTTACACAGGATCCGCCTTTCCTGATAGGCCGTTCCCGTGATCTCTTCAAACACTTCCCGCAGTTCCGGACGCACCTGCATACATCTGACATCTACCGCATAGACATCCTGTTTTAGCACGGCACGGTGCGTACTGCCGCCGCTGTACTCCTTATGAAGTCCTTCATACATACACGTTCCGTCTTCCTGGTAGGCCCCCGCACAGATCCGGCCCCGTCTGTCTAAGATCCTTCCGCCCACAATTCCCACATCCCGCCTGACCGACAGAATATCCGGCAGATACTCGATCTGATAGAAACCCAGGTGCAGGCTGTGAGTAACTCTGCACTTCCATCCACGGCTGTCACAGAAATCCTGCAGTGCTGCCGCACCCGCCTCATAGGCGTAAGACTTGCTGGCCGTGTTCGCAGCAGTAGAATCTGCATGGCACCGCCAGTGATAGAGGATTCCCGGCACATGCAGGATATCCTGCATAAAATGCCGGACATCTCCTGCTGCATATAACTTTGAAACCACTCGAAGTACCAGGTCATAATCCTGCGCGCCATCGTATTTTCCCCGCAGCTGCAGACTTTTCATCAACTTCGCTTCTACGGCCATGAAATGACAGATGTAATTATTGGACAAGATCAAATCCAGATTAAATGTCTTCTTCCAGTGCGGAGAACAATAAAATAACTGCCCTTCAGCGCCGCTTTCCAGCTTGTCTTCATCCGAATAGAGTAACACTGGCTTTCTTCCCTGCCGTTTTGCTTCTTCCAACGCCTTAACCATATGGTAGAGTGCATCCGGTGCAAGCAGGTCGTCATGGTCTAACAGCGCGATGTAATCTCCCGATGCCTTCTCAATGCCCACATTGGTATTCCCGGAGATACCCTTATTCTCTCTGATATGCCAATATTTCATGCGCGCATCCTCCCGCTCTTCCATGATCCTCCTGACAGTTTCTTCCACTGCGTCACTGCCGCTGGCATCCACTAAGAGCAGTTCCCATCCGTCATAACTCTGCTGCCAGACAGAATCAATCATCGCCCGCAAGAATGCTTCTCCCGTCTCATACGCCGGCACTACGATGCTGAACCGGTAAGGCAGATCCGCTGTCTCCATCCGCTGCCGGCGTAGCTCTTCTGCAGAAGGGGTTCGGTAACAGTAATCCTCTTTCCGCTCCTCCTCGATCCGCTCCCTGGCCGCATAATAAGCATGAAGAATCCCGTTTTTCTTTAAATAACGTATGGTTTTATTTAGATTGCTCAACTTAATGATCTTATTTCCCATTTTCCACTACCTAAGAGAAAGAACAAACGCACCGTAGAAATAAACGGTAAAACAGGCGTCGCCCTGCATCCTTTGCAGGGCGACTTCCTAACTTCCTGATTTCCCTATTCTTCTATCAAATATCAAAGATATGCTTTCAGATCCTCTGTCAGCTTATTGAGTCTCTCCTGTGCATCTTCCAGGCTCGTTCCCTTCACACCCATGTAGAACTTAATCTTAGGCTCTGTGCCAGAAGGACGGGCACAGCACCAAGAATCATTCGTCAGGTCGAAATACAGCACATTCGACTGCGGCAGCCCTGTCTCACCAGGCTCGCCAGTCTCCAGATTCAGAGTCTTACCCGTATTGTAATCTCTGAATTCCTTCACTTTCAGATCCCCAAAGTTCTTCGGCGGGTTGTTCCTTAACTTGTCCATGATCTCCGCGATCTGTTTCGCACCGTCGATGCCCTTCATGGTGATCGCGTACTGGCTCTCCTTGAAATAACCGTATTTCTCATACAGCGTGATCATCTGATCCCATACGGTCCTGCCATTCTTCTTGCACCATGCTGCCATCTCGCAAAGGCACATCACTGCAACAATGGCATCCTTATCTCTCGCATGCGTACCTGCAAGGCAGCCGTAACTCTCTTCGAGGCCGAATACATAATTGTTAGAGCCATTCTGCTCAAACAGCTTGATCTGCTCGCCGATATACTTAAATCCTGTCAGCACTTCTATGAATTTCACCTTATAGTCTTCCGCGATGGCACGCGTCATATTCGTGGTAACAATGGTCGTCACCAACGCCGGATCCGCCGGCATCTTGCCAGTAGCCGTCCGCTCACGCAGAATATATTCTGCGATCAGCATACCGGACATATTGCCTGTAAAAGGAACATATTCGCCAGACTTTGTGTCCAGTGCATAAATTCCCAGCCTGTCTGCATCCGGATCTGTCGCAAGGACGATGTCCGCCTGCTTCTCCTTCGCCAGCTTCAGCGCCAGAGTAAATGCCTTGGGATCTTCCGGATTCGGATAATCCAGTGTTGTGAAATCAGGATCCGGCATCTCCTGCTCCGGAACCACATAGACATTCTTAAATCCAAGCTCTGAAAGGATTCTTCTCACCGGTACATTCCCCGTTCCATTGAAAGGAGAATAGACGATCTTCATGTCCTCAGCCATCTCTTGGATAACCTCAGGATGAATGATCTGCTTCTTTAATTCTGCCATGTACTTGTCGTCGATCTCTTTCCCGATCACAACATAAAGTCCGGCTTTCTTCGCCTCTTCCTTGTCCATGGTCTTTACCGCATGATAATCCGTTACATTGTTAACCTCTGTGATAATCTCCTTATCCCTGGGCGCTGCCACCTGCGCGCCGTCCTCCCAATAACACTTATAGCCATTGTACTCCGGCGGATTATGACTTGCCGTGATGACAATACCGGAGATACATCCCAGTTCACGTAGGGCGAAAGACAATTCCGGCGTGGGCCTGAGCGCATCAAATACATAAGCCTTAATGCCGTTAGCCGCCAGACAAAGCGCCGCCTCATCTGCAAACTCAGGCGACATTCTTCTGGAATCGTAGGCAATCGCCACACCCTTCTCCTCACCGCCCTGTTTCTTTATGTAATTGGCAAGCCCCTGCGTCGCCTTACGCACCGTGTAGATGTTCATACGGTTCGTACCAGCGCCGATCACGCCGCGCAGGCCACCGGTGCCAAACTCAAGCTCTTTATAAAAACGCTCCTCAATCTCCTTCTCATCATTTCTAATCGCTAGCAGTTCCTGCCTGGTCGCATCGTCAAAATAAGAATCCTCCACCCAAAAATTAAATTGTTCCTGATATCCCATCTTTTCCTCCATTTCCGAAGCGCACTTATTTAGATTTCCTCCACGCTCCTACACAAATAAATCAACACCCTTATTTTACCACATCGTCATTTGGCACGTAAACCTCTTTTCCCAATTATAGCAATTCCTTGGTGACAGGAAATGCGCCCCTCATCAGATCTTCAGCGCAAAATCGCTCCGGTCCAACGAGAAATTCGGATTATAATAGGGATCTCCCTGGACCAGCAGATCTTTCCACTTAGCCCGGAAAGCTTCCGATTCTCTGTCATAGCGCTGCGCCTTCTCCCCGGTGTCATCCAGCCCGCGGGAAATCGACTCAAAATGATAAAGTTCCGCAAACGGCGTAAAGACATTCACATACCCGGCTTTCCATGCGCGCACGCACAGATCTACGTCATTTAAAGAAACAGCGAAATTCTCATCCAGTCCCCCCAGCTCCTGAAACAGCGCTTTCTTCATCATCAGGCAGGCGCCCGTCACTGCCATGACATTCTGCGCATAGCAGAGCCTTCCCATATACCCCAGATTATTACTGCTAACGCGGTAATGGCTATGCCCTGCCGTCCTATGCTGTCCAAGTCCAAGCACCACGCCTGCATGCTGGATCGTCCTGTCTTCATAATAAAGCTTCGCCCCCACTGCACCGACATCCCTGCGCTGCGCATACATGAGCAGTTCTTCGATCCAATCCAGAGAAATCACCTTTGTGTCATTATTGAGAAGCAGGATATACTCTCCCTTCGCATGTTCAACACCCAGATTATTAATCTTAGAATAATTAAATTCCCCTTCATAAGTGACAACCTGGATATTGGCATTCTGCTGTATCTTCTTGTAGTACTCGAAGATTTCATCACTGACGCTGTTGTTCTCCACCACGATGATCTCGTAATGATCGTAAGTGCTCTTTTCCAGGATTGAGAGAATGCAGCGCTGCAAATCTCCCAAATGATCCTTATTCGGGATGATAATGCTCACAAGAGGATTGCCCTGGATCTCATATTTAATCCGAAAGATCGTCTCAAAGGCTTTCGTTGAGGTAATCTCAAAATGATCAAACCCCTGCGCTCTTAAGCTTGCCGCCACAGCCCCCTTCGCCGCCTCAATGGCATAGCTCTTAGCATTGATATCAGAAGCCACACTGCCTGCATGGGAACGCCAATAATAGAGCAGCTTCGGCACATGTACTACACACTTTGCTCTGCTCGTCAGACGCAGGATCATATCGTGGTCCTGGCTGCCGTCGAACTCGGAGCGGAACAAAGGCATGCATTCTAAAAGCTTTCTGTCGAAAGCGCTGAAATGGCAGATATAATTGTTCGCCCGCAGATTGTCCGGTGCAAAATCAGGCTTAAAGTGCAGCGTGATCATATCATCTATCGTCTTATTTCCCTGGAAAGTGGCTTCATCGCAGTAAATATAGTCGGCCCCTTTCCCGCAGATCACTTTCATATATTCATACAGCACACTCGGATGCAGTACATCATCGTGGTCAAACAGCGCAATATATTCTCCTGTTGCCATGTCAAGGCAGGCATTGGTATTCCCGGAAATTCCCTGATTCCTGCGAAGCTTCCGATACCGGATGCGGTCGTCCTTCGCCATATATTCCCTGCAGATTCTTCCCACGTCCGCATGTTCCGCGTCAGAGCCGTCCGCCAGACACAACTCCCATCCAGCGTAGGTCTGTGCCGTCACAGATTCAACCGCCTGTCTTAAGAATTTCTCCGGCGTATTGTAAAGCGGCACCAAAATGCTGAATTTAATGTTCCTGTCAAACTTTGTCTCCCGCTGCCGTCTGGCTTCCTCTGGATCCGGGAAACTGGCTGACCCGTGCTGAATCCGCGCTTTACGTTCGATCCCTTTTGCATTTAACTTGCGCAGAATCCCTTTCAGGTCTCCATAACGGCTGACGCGTTCCTTCGTGCGGTGAACCCAGTGCACAAGGCTGCGCAGCGGTTTCGACAGACGCCACAGAAAGCTCCCCTTAATTGTGGCAAGCTTCTTCTCCAGTTCCAGATTCGTGTATTCTTCATCTGAAAGCCGTCCCGTCAGAAAACGGGTCTTCTTCTTCTCCCGCTCATAGGCATCCTTATAAAGCCGCAGAGCCTCTTCCTCTGCTCTTTGGCTCATCTCTTTTTGCTCCATAATAGCATGATTCCTTTCTGCATGCGGCTTTTAAGTAACCACCGTTATTTCTTTGTCGCTCCACGCAAGTTTCTTTTCACCGCTCACTTGATCCGTACACAGCATGCCGATCCGGTAGGTTCCCGCCTCCAGATCCTGTTTCAGAATGCGCAGAACAAATCCTGCCAGTCCGATATGTGTCTCTCCCCGCAGACTCTCCTCCACGTCCTTGCGGTTCCAGTCCGACGGCACAGCACTGTAGCCGGTCCCCTCTCCACGCTGCAGCAGAATCTTCTTATCATAGAAAGCGTTATCTTCTTCTGTCACATAACACCAGCCCATAATCCAGAAAATATCAGGCTCTTCCTCATAGATCTTATGCTGTGCTTCCGCTCTGTCCACGATCAGCCTTAATCCCTCTTCCTTCGTCCGCATGATCTCCTCGCCCTGCAACGGCTGAGGATGCACCGTATACAACGGATCTTCATAGGCGAATTTGTAATTGCACCGATAATCTGACGCGTTATCAATCAGATTCTCGTGGTAAAAAGGATCCTTTCCGTCCATCTGCGGATGTCTGGCATAGAGATTTTGCTTCTCACGAAGCAGCCGTTCCCACTTCCCCTCATCCTGTTCATCTAAGCCCCGGCTCAAAGACTCATGATGATACAGCACCACATCATTGCGCAGTACATTATAATATCCAGCCTCCATCAGTTTAAAACAAAACTCCACATCATTGTAGGAAACTGCCATTGTCTCATCGAAACCACCCACTGCTTCGTATTTGGCTTTCGTCACCATCAGACAGGCCGCCGTCACGCCCGCCATATCATAAGTCACCCGGTTATGCCCATAATAATAGTCCCTGTCGTCCTGGAATGTAACCAGCTTATGGGACGGACCAATCCGCAGGTTGGTGACCCCTGCGTGCTGAATCTGTCTGGTATGCGCATACCAGAGCTTCGCTCCCACCGCGCCCACATGCGGCTGGACTGCCTGCCCTACCATCCGTCCCAGCCAGCTTTTCTCTATGATCTCGATATCATCGTTCAGCAGAAGGATCAGATCTCCCTGTGCCTGTGCAACGCCTTTGTTACACATTTTTGAGAAATTAAAAGGCATTTCCTCATAGAGATATGAGAAGCCATATTCTCTCTGCAGTTTTTCAATCTTACTGCGATTCTCCATGCTGCTGCCATTATCCACCACGATCCACTCATAGCAGTCATACGATGTCCTTTTCCGAAAAGACTGCAGGCATTGTTCCAACACTTCCGGGTGGTCTTTCGACGGGATCACTACTGATACGAAAGGATGCGGGTGGATATTCCTGCCCAGACGTTGTGCCCGCGCACAGCGCTCTCTGCCCGATATAGCGGTGTCATAGACCACATGATAGATCTCCGGCTCCGGTCCACACTGCAGACTTGCCTTGCATCCACGTCTGTACAGTGCCGCCTCGCGCACCGCCGCGTATTCTGCCCCCGCACCGGTCAGATGCCTTCCAGCCTCCAGTTCCTCCACAAGACACTGTCTCGCTTTGATATATTTTTCTTCCTTCGTCCGGCACTCGTCAATCGCTTCCCTTGCCTTGTCGTCCGGCTCATACGGACGGTGAAAGAGCACCTGCGGAATGTGACAGATACAGTCAGCGACAGATTTCGTGCAAAACTGGCAGTCTCTGAGCACGGACTCCTCCAGATACAGGCAGAGATGATAGAATCTCACAGCCTGTCTCACGCTTTCCGGCTCTTCTCCATTCTCACTCAGAAAACTGCGGCCGCCCTCCTCCTTCAAAACCTCCGTCAGCAGACTCTCTCTCACCGCCACCAGGTGTCCCCAATAATTATAAGATAACAGGGTGTCTGGTGAGTAACATGGTTTGAACCACGGCTCCATGCGCTGCGAGAGATCTTCCCAGTAGAAATCTTCATCGGTATAGGCTATAACGCATGTTTTATTATTGTTAAAATAAGATTTAATCTCTTCAAATATATTCCATGCGAGTAAGCCGCCGCCATAGGTTAACAGCACAATATCTGACTCCGGCACCCGGACCGCCTCCCAGCCCGCTACAGACAATACTTTTTCTCCTTCTGTCGTCATCCCCTCTTCATAACTCTCGTTATTATTCTTTCTCAGCCATTCCTGATAAGACTGCTTCTGCCGCTGCAGTTCCTTTGTATAACGCACAAGACAGGCGTCCTCCTTAGAACTCCTGTCCAGATCCTTATTCTGCTGCTCCCGCTGCCTGATCCTCTCCTGCAGTCTGCGAAACGGCACCGTCATCTTCCAGAAAGGCGTGGCACAAATACGGTCCAGATTATCCCTGAGATCCGCCTGTCGTCTCTCCGCATCCGCGATCCTCTCCGCCAGCACAATATTCTGTTTCCGCTCTTTCTCATAAGCCTCGGCATAATACGCCGCCCAGTCATACTGATTCGCCCCTCTGTTCATACGCTAAAACAATCCCCTTTTCTGCATATGTCTCGCTGTCTCTTCCGGCAGCCTTGTCACCGCCATACTCATCTGCAGCAAGTTTTTCTCCTCTCCCTGCATACCGGTCAGGGAAAAAGTGATATTCGGATCTTTCGTCGGGAATACGTAAGTATTCTCACCGACTTTAAATCCGTTCACCTGGATCTGTCTTCCCTTTACAGGCACCTGTGTCCCATTCCATCTGATCTGCTGCAGATAGATCAGACAGCATTCACTGCAGGGATCGATCCGCAAAGCGCTTCTGCCTCTGTCGATCGTCACTTCCAGTTCTAACATCCCTTCCGGTGTGATCCGCACCTGCTCTTCCATCGTCTCGTCAAGAAAAAACGACTGCTCTTCCTGAAATCCCCTTCCGGTATCTTCATAGATCTGGATCCGATCCCTTTGTGCCATTCTCTCCTGACCTCTGCAGAAATCTTCCACAGTATAGACCGGATGGCCGATCGCCTCACGGATTTGTGCCATAGACATACGCTTCCCCGTCACATACTGCTGAAAGACCATTTCCTGCCTGCGGTATTGCTCCGCGTCGGATTGTGTAATGCCCAGCTTTTCCATTACCAAATCAAGATTTAATCTATTTCTCTTTTCATTCTCTAATAAATAACAGTAGATTGCCCGAAAAGCGATCTCTTTCGTCTCAATCTGTTTCTCAAAACTCCACTCATAATCGATAACATGCCATTCCTGTCCGGCTCCCTCTGAGAGAATCAGATTGGCAAAGATCAGATCATAATCTGCCACCGGCTTCTCCTCCCCACAGGAGATCCTTCGCAGATATTCGTCGAACAGTCCCTGAAAGCTCTCCACATCATTCCGCTCCAGATATCCGTCAAGAAGCTCCTCCAGCCTGACGCCCTTGATATATTCCAGTTCCAGATAAGGAGTCCCGTCTTCCTTCTCTTTCAGCACACATCGGTTCACTGCCAGTCCACTGCCCGCAAACCGTTCTGTCAAGAGCCCGGCCATCTTCGCCATATTGTTGATATGTCCCCATGCCTGTTTGGATAACGGGTGCTTCTCTATAATTTTGCCCCGCATTGTCCTGCGCTGTACCGTCTTAATCGCAAAATCAGGCTTTCTGTCGTTCGAATACTTGACATATTCTTCTTCCAGCGCCGGCCCCAACAGCAGCATATAGGAATTCGAAAAAAGCGGGAACTGGCCTTCCTGTATGATCGTATCAAATACTTTCTTCTCGTCAAACAACTGCAGTCTGTCTCTGTCAAAATTGCGCAGGTTCGCAGATAATTCTCCCACCTGTGGAAGCCGTTCATCTGAATAGAGACTGGTCATGAACTTATAGTCCGGATAAGGATAATACATCTGTGCCTCGGTAAACCCACAGTCTGCAGCGATCTTAAGCAGACCTTCCCTCGTAAACGTCCGCACCACACCGCCCTCCGGGTAATTTTCCAGTCCAGAGAAAAAGTCACCCAGATGATCCTCTCTGCAGCCCGCCCAATATTTCAGGCCAAACTTGTTCTCAATGGCAATCGCGATATGGCCTGTCTGTTTCACATGCCGCTTTATGATATTCAGAAAGCTCTCATAGGGCCTGTCAGACCCAATATACGCCTGTGCGTACTCAAATACCCCGATCAGGCAGATATAATCATAGTCACAGGGAAGATCCGGCTCAATATCCTGAAAGTTCCCCACATGGATCGTCACATTATCCGCATCCATATGCCGGTAGGCATTGATCTTACTGCGCTTGCCTGACAGGTCAATGCTGGTCACTTCTGCCGCCTTACGCGCCAGCGCACCGGTGATTGCCCCACATCCCGATCCAACTTCCAGGACTTTCATCTCCTTCGAGATGGGCAGCCATTCAACGATATTCTCCCGCAGAGGAGACAGATGATAGAGGATCGGCCAGCTCTCCCGGTGCTCAATGATCCGCTGGTACTCTACCGCAGCATAATTGCGGGCAATCTCTAAAAGTTCATCCTCCACTTCTCCGTCGCAATAATAATCCTCACCCGGGTAATGGGTCAGATCCAGTTTCACTTTTCCGATCTTCTCTATCCTATCGTTCGACATCCTGACATCCATCCCTTTCCGTTTCCAGTCGTTATCACAATTCCCGGCATGCCCCCATCGGCGGCACAAATGATACGTAAACCATTTCAGAAGAATCGTCCAAAGACGATTCTTCAATAGATGACTTAGATTCTCTTAGGCGGCATTCTTTGACGCCTTAGAAAACCTTCATCTCTTGCACACTTCTATTCTGGAATTCATATCATAGAACCCGACTGTATTCTTATCTGATATCACTGTTAGATTCAGCACATCGTACAATCTATGATATACCGTGAAATCATCCTCCTCGTATCCAGTCACCCCCAGGGAGAGCAGATATTCTCCTCCCTGCAGGTTCATTTCCTGCGTGAAATTCACCTCATACTCTTCCCCCGCCGCCACCGGTTCCAGAAATGATTTCTCAAACATGGTATTGGTGCCCGTGATCTCCGTCCCACGCACATTCTTGATCGTAAAGGCAAAGATAGGCGCATGCAGATCCTCTGCCATATGCACTTTCATATAGATCGTAAACCGGCTTCCTTTTAAGACCGCCGAGGTTATGACACCCTTGTCATCTGTGATATGATATTCTGTGATCACAGCCTTCTTCGAACCATATTCCAGCAGCTCCGGATTCTCTGCCATGCCGCCGGACTGCGCTGCCGGCAGACATTCTTCCTCTTCCGGTTTCGACGTCTCACTTTTGACTCCCTTTGCAGCATTCCTAAGCTGTTCGTCGTCAACCAGTCTGTCATGTTCCGGCTCTGGCGCCGCATACTGTCCTACCAGCACCTGCTTATAGGTATCGATCATCTCCTTCGCCGAACCCTCTCCAAGTTTGGTCCCCTGGTTCAAGAGCACAACTCTGTCACAGTATTTGCTGATACTGCTAAGATCATGACTGACGAAAACGATGGTCTTGCCCATCTCCTTAAATTCTTCGAATTTGTGATAACATTTCGCCTGGAAGAAGACGTCTCCCACAGACAACGCCTCATCCACGATCAGAATCTCCGGATCGATATTAATCGCCACTGCGAAAGCAAGCCGCACAAACATACCGCTGGAATACGTCTTCACCGGCTGATAGACATACTCCCCGATATCTGCAAATTCCAGAATCGAGTCCAGCTTCTCATCGATCTCTTTCTCCGTAAAGCCGATCATCGTTCCATTCAGGTAAATATTTTCAATGCCATTGTATTCGTTATTAAAACCAGCGCCCAGCTCTAACAGCGCCGAAATGCGCCCATTGACCGTCACGTTTCCCCTCGTCGGGTTCAGCACGCCTGTAATGATCTTCAGAATCGTAGATTTCCCGGAACCGTTCGTCCCGATGATGCCCACACATTCTCCCTGTCTGATCGTCAGATTGACCCCTTTCAGGGCACGATGTTCTGTGTGATGCTTACCGCGCCCGATTCCCAACGCCTCTTTCAGCCTGTCTGACGGCTTATCGTATAATTTATAAATTTTTTCGACATCTGTCACCTGAATTGCAATATTATCCATAATCGATCCTGTTTCTCCATAACCATTCAGATATTTTACAGCACATCCGCAAAATGCACCCGCATCCTTCTGAAGATCAATGTCCCGATACAGAACAAGCTGATCGTAAAAATCCAGAAATAGGTGGAGGAATAAAAGTGCTCCCAGAACCACACTTCCTCATAGATCGCGCTCCGGTATCCATTGACGATATAGACGAGCGGATTTAATTTAAAAAGCATCTTCATATTATCCGTCTTCAGCATCGTGATATTCCACAGGATCGGCGTCGCCCACATACCGATCTGCAGCGCGATCGCAATGATCTGCTGCAGATCCCTGATAAACACCACCACCGCACAGGTTAAATAGCTCATGCCAAGCACCAGAAGGAACAGACAGAAACTATAATAGATCAGTTGAAGCGTATAGACATTAGGATAATAGCCGTATCCGACCGATACGACCATCAGTACAACAACAAAAAACAGATGGATAAAGGTAGCGGAGATCACTTTGATGATCGGCAGGATGCTGATGTTGAAGACCACTTTCTTGACCAGGTAATTGTATTCCAGTAAAGCCATTGTTCCCTGTGTGATCGCCTCCGAAAAATAGAACCAGGGCACCAGCCCCGCTGTCAGATACAGAACATAAGGCACTTCCAACCCACTCGCCACCATCTGGCTCCTGGTATCGAATACCTTATCGAAAACGATCCAATACATGACCACGGTAACAATCGGCTGCGCCGTCGCCCAGATGATTCCCAGATAGGAGCCTGCATACCGGTTCTTAAAGTCATTCTTCGCCAGCTTCCAGATCAGTTTCCTGCTCTGGAAAAGCTCCGCCGGAATGGTCAGAATCCTCTCATAATAAATCGTAAAGATAATACAGGTAAACGTGATCAGCACACAACCGCTTACTTTCTTCATCTGTTCCGTCACCTGATCCGCGAGCGGATTATGGTGATGCACGAGCACCAGCGCCAAAATCAGACCAAGTCCCCAGAATATGGCAATTCCTGCGGACTTCTTCGGCGTCTTTATTTTCTTGTCAGATTGATTGATATACTCCGTCTTATCCAAATTCATCGCTATACCTGTGTACACTGCATCTCTTCCCGCAGTGCCGCCTTACTGAGAATTTCGTTCTAACCGCCATAATTTTGCTCTGCGGAATCTCAAATCACAAGACAAGCAGGCTTGTCTGAGAGAATGCTCTGTTCCCCGCATTCTCATACTATCCTTCGCGGTACTTCTTTGTATACTCTGCGATGCCGCCCCATTTCGTGTCCTTGTCTGACAGGACAGGTGAAATCCCTTCCGGGATCGGCCACTCCACCCCAATGCCCGGATCGTTCCACAAAATACCGCCCTCGTCGTTCGGATGATAGAAATCCGTGCACTTATAAGCGAACTCTGCATAATCCGATAACACAAGGAATCCATGTGCAAAATTCTTCGGAACAAAGAACTGTTTCTTATTCTCCGCAGAAAGCACCACACCATGCCATTTGCCATAGGTTGCAGATCCCGGCCTTAAATCCACCGCCACATCGAAAACCTCCCCGCTCAAAACGCGGACCAGCTTATCCTGCGGATACTGGATCTGGAAATGCAGGCCGCGGAGTACATGCTTCGTGGAGGCAGACTGGTTATCCTGCACGAAGACCTGGTCTATGCCAGCCTCCTTGAAATCATTGTAGTTATAAGTCTCTATAAAATAACCTCTGGAATCGCCAAACACAGTCGGCACAATCACCTTCAATCCCTCGATCTCACATGTCTCCACTGTTATCTTGCCCATCTTATCTCTGTCCTCTCTATCTTTGTGTAACCTGACCTTTCACGCTTATGCATTCGCCTGTCGGCCATGTACGCTCATTCTTTCCATATCACTTCTCACAAATCACAGACGGCGCCTTATCCTGACCCTCCATCAGTCGTCTTCTTCCCCGACCGGCACATTACCGCTGTCGCCGTCGATGACACCGGAATACCCTGCAGCGCCCTTCGCGTGATTGATCGAAGTATCAATATTCATATAGCACAGATTCAAATCTACCGGCGTGTCAATACCATCCACCACACCCTTGGACGTGTACTGCCACATATGATAATATTCATCATAGGAAGGAATCTCTGCATATTCTGCAAGCCATGTCTTGTAGGCAGACAATTCTTTCATCTCCACCTGATCCTTCAGCCAGTTTCTGGAACCATAGATGCCTGTCTCATATCCAGCAGCAGCAATCGTCTCCAAAAAAGCCTTATGGATCCTTGTCCGCTCCTCAGCCTCAAGCCCGTCTGCGCGCCCTGTACCGCCGGCGCTCTCGCTGTCAAGAAATACCGGATAGTCTACATCGTATTCTTCGATCAGGCTGATCACCATACTGGCCTCTTCCACGGCTTCCACTTCATCCACCGCCTGGGTGAAGAAATACACTCCTACCGGAATCTCCGCCTCAATCGCACCCCTGATGTTCTGCTCATACATAGGGTCTAACACCAGCGCACCGCTCGACGCGCCCCGATAGCCGCATCGTATGATGGCAAACTCTATCCCTGCCTCCTTGACCTCATCCCAGTCGATGGTCTTATTCCATTTCGAAACGTCGATCCCCAGCCTGGCATTACCACTGGCAAACTGCAATTGTGTATTCTCGCTGCCATCCGCCGCCTCTTCGGCGCCTTTTACTTCCTTATCTTCCTTCTCTGCATCGATCTCATCCTCTGTCATGATCAGATATTCAATGTCGTCTAATGTACGGTATTCAATCTCCTGCTTCACCCGGATCGATGTCAGGGTATTTGGCATATTAAATCCTTCTGTCTCTTTCAGGGATACGCTGTATTCGCCTGCCCGCAGTCCGTCGATATAAATAATGCCATCCTCATCCGTATCTGTGTATTCTCCTGCACCGCGCACTTCAACGACAAAAGGCGTTCCTGTCACCAGCCGGCCTACGCTGTCCACGATCATGATCCTTAAGTCCTTCGCCACAGAACTCATCATAAGAGACACACTTCGTCCGGAATAGGTCTCTATACTCTTAAATTTGACTTCTGGATCAAAAAAGGTCTCATCCCGCAGGAAAGCAGACAGATCATTTCCTCTCTGTCCACCATCTTTCTCCTCTTCCAGCGCTGCTGTCTCCTGCACGGTTTCCTCCGTCCCAAGCCCCAGCTTGCGCTTCACCAGATCCAGATTGGCCGCCGCGATCGCACCTACCAGCGCCACGAACAGGAATATGACAAAAAACAGCAGTCTTTTGATTTTCTTAGAGCCCATTTGCAACCTCTATCATATACTGGCCATAATTGGTCTTCATCAACGGTTCTGCCAGCTTTAGCAACTGTTCTTTCGTAATAAATCCCCTCTTATAAGCAATTTCCTCAATACAGGAAATATACAGTCCCTGTCTCTTCTGAAACGCCGCAACGAAATCCGCCGCATCCAGCAGGGAATCATGATTGCCCGTATCCAGCCATGCGAAGCCGCGCCCCAGTGTCTCCACACGCAGGTCTCCCCTGCGCAGATATTCATTGTTCACACTCGTGATCTCAATCTCTCCTCTGGCAGACGGCTGCACATGCGCCGCGATCTCCACCACATCATTGTCATAGAAATATAATCCCGGCACCGCATAATTACTCTTGGGGTGTTCCGGCTTCTCCTCGATCGAGAGCGCCTTACCATTCTCATCAAACTCCACGACGCCATACTCTCTCGGATCCCTGACATAATACCCGAAAATCGTCGCCCCTTTCTCCCTGGATGCCACATCCCTGAGCACTCTGGAGAAACTCTGTCCATAGAAAATATTGTCCCCAAGCACCAGTGCAACCCTGTCGTCCCCGATAAAATCAGCGCCGATAATAAAGGCATCCGCCAGGCCCCGCGGCGTCTCCTGCACCGCATATTCCATCCGCAGTCCAAGCTGTTCTCCCGTACCAAACAGCTCCTGGAATGAAGGCAGATCCCGTGGAGTCGATATAATCAGGATATCCCTGATCCCTGCCAGCATCAGCGTGGACAATGGGTAATAGATCATCGGCTTGTCATAAATCGGCATGATCTGCTTAGAGACTGCCTTCGTCAACGGATACAGCCTGGTGCCCGAACCGCCTGCCAGAATAATTCCCTTCATTGAAGCTACCTTCTTTCTTCCGAAATCTCAGATCGATCTTTTCATCTCACTCGTCTTTGTACATCTCCGCATAATACTTCTGGTAGTCGCCGCTTGTGACGTTCTTCATCCACGCTTCATTCTCAAAGAACCACTGGATCGTACGGCGGATCCCCTCCTCAAACATCGTCTCCGGCTCCCACCCGATCTCTTTCCTGATCTTGTCCGGCGCGATGGCATATCTTCTGTCATGGCCTTTGCGGTCTTCTACATACGTGATCAGATCCTCGCTGACAAGCGCCTTTCGCGGATCGTCCTCAGGAAGCATTTCCCGCAGCGTTTTGATAATAATCTTAATGATCTCGATATTCTGTTTCTCATTGTGGCCGCCCACATTGTATGTCTCAAACAGTCTGCCCTGTTCCTGCACCATATCGATCGCCTTGGCATGATCCTCCACATACAGCCAGTCACGGACATTCCTGCCATCCCCGTAGACAGGCAGCTTCTTTCCCTGGAGGGCGTTGTTGATGATCAGCGGGATCAGCTTCTCCGGGAACTGATACGGTCCGTAGTTGTTGGAACAGTTGGTGATATTCGCCGGAAAATGATAGGTGTCCATATAGGCTTTCACCAGCATGTCCGAACTCGCCTTGCTGGCGGAATAGGGACTTCTCGGCGCATAGGGCGTCGTCTCATAGAAATAACCGCCGTCTTCCTCCAAAGAGCCATATACTTCATCCGTGGAGACGTGCAGGAATTTCTTTCCCTCCTGAAAACTGCCGTCGGGCAGCTCCCAGGCCGCTTTCGCACAGTTTAACATCACTGCTGTGCCAAGCACATTGGTCTGCACGAAAATCTCCGGATTGCGGATACTCCTGTCCACATGACTCTCCGCCGCGAAATGCACCACTCTGTCAATCTCATTCTCCGCGAAGACTGCTGAAATCGCCTCTTTGTCGCAGATATCCGCCTTAAGGAAGGTATAGTTCTCCCAGCTCTCAAATTCTTTCAGATTCTCCAGATTGCCTGCATATGTCAATGCATCAACATTGATGATCCGGATCTGACTGCCATACTTACGAAACATATAATGAATATAATTGGATCCGATAAAGCCGGCTCCTCCTGTCACGAGATAGGTTCTCATAATTGCCTCCAAATTTTCTTTTTATAGTAATGATACTGCCACCTTCTCTTAAATTCAACCCTTAATAATGCAGATAACTGATATTCATATCCACATCACCTTTTATGCCGCTGACTCTTCCCTTGGAAGAATACTGCCACATATCATATCTGGTGGCGGTATAAGTCGGCGCACTGGCATACTGTGCCAGCCAGATCTTATATCCCGTCAGACTTCCGGTATTGATCTTCTCATTAAGCCATGTCTTATTCGCATAAATACCTGCCGCATAGCCAGAATTCTGTACCGTCGCGCAGAAAGCCTTGCACACTGCGGTCCTGACCTCTCTGCTCACCCCGTCCCCACGGCCGCCGCTGGGCTCCACGTCTAAGAAGATCGGGTAGCTTAGTCCATAGCCGTTCACCAGATTGAGCGCCATGGAAGCTTCTTCTACCGCTTCCACCTCGTTCACCGCCTGACTGAAGAAGTAAACACCCACTTTCAAGCCTGCCGCCTTCGCCCCTTTGATGTTACTCCTGAACTTCGGATCCTCGATCAGCGCGCCCGTAGAAGATCCTCTGTAACCGCAGCGGATGATCACATAGGACACGCCGGAATTCTTCACCGCATTCCAGTCAATGCTGCCATTCCATTTCGATACGTCGATTCCCATGCTGCCCGATCCGGACGACATTCTGCCATCGCTGCCGAAGCTGTATTTTGCTCCCTGGATGACCTGTTCCCCTGTTACATAATTTCCGTTCTTATCGTAGAAATATACACTGCCGTCAATCGTCTGCCATCCCGTATACCGGTAAGCCGACGCCTCCGTCGATTTCTTGTAGAATTTATCATATTTCTTATAGTCGTCATAGACTGCTTCGTGATAGGAACCGGAACCATCCAGATAGTACATCTGGTTGCCATCCTTATCCTTCAATTTCGCTTTGCCGTCTACCGCTGTATTTTTCTTGACTGTTATCTTATGCACCGCGGAAATCTTCTCCGCCTCTGTGCAGACTGCCTTGATCTCTACAGTGCCCTCTGCCACGCCGGTAACGACACCTTTATCGTCTACCGTGGCAATCTCCTTCTTCGCGCTGCTCCACGTTACCTTGCCATCTTTCGGCTCTGTCTGCGCCGTCAATGTGATCGTCTTGCCGACCGCTACTTCTTTGTCGCCGCTTATGCTGATCTTCGAATAAGTATCCTGCACCGTCACATCGCAGGTAAGCTCCTTGCTTCCATCGGCCGCTTTCACCTTGGCTGTGATTACCGCTTTCCCTGTTCCTGCCGCAGTAACGCTGCCGCCGTCCACTGTCGCCACGGATTTATTGCTGCTGCTCCAATCTACCGACTGCACTTCGCCGGACGTCACCTGTACCATAAGAGAGGCCTTCTCACCCTTTTTCAGATTCAGGTTCTTATGATTCAAGGCAACCTTCGTCTTCTCCGCATCAGGCTTGTCTGTCTCATCCGGTTTCTCCGGATTCTCCGGCTTTTCAGGATTCTCTCCCGGAGTTTCTCCCGATGCCGTCACTTTCACGCTGCAGGACGCCCGCTTCGTCGCACCCTTGATCGTGGCCTCCACCGTGACTGTCGTCTCCCCCTCGCCGACGCCGGTGACGCTGCCGCTTCCATCTACCGTGGCAACGCTTGGCGCATTGCTCGTCCAAACAACGTCCGGAGAAGCGCTGCTACCGCTGACATACATATTGATCGTAACGCTCTCTCCCTGTTTCAGCGTGATGCTGCTTTGGTCTAACGAAATCGCGAATTCTTCTACAGGATCCTCTTCTTCGGAGCCTGTGTCCTCCGACTCATCTGTCCCTTCCTCCACAAGCTTTCTGTAAGCGCTGGTAACCGTCCATGGGTCAGGGATATTCTTCTTATCGACTTCTGTGTATTTGTCCTTTCCTTCGCCTACCGGTGTTTTGGTGGATTCCACCCACTCTACCGTATCCTTCAGGGCAGATTCTACCGCCGTCGGCTTCGCTGTATCTTCCGCGGCCGCATTGACTTCCGCCTCTGTCTTCACTTCATCTGCAACGTCTACTTTCTTATAGGCCATCGTGTCTGTGACCTTGACACTGCTTGCGGAAGAAGGCAGCTTATAATCTGCTGCTCTGTCGTCTGCAAGGGGCTTGATCTTTACGCTGTAATCTCCTGCGTCAACTCCTGTCTGGTAGATAATGCCGTCTTTATCTTCATCTTTCAGTTCAAAAGTCTTCTTGCTGCTTACCACTTCCACCTCAAAAGGCACTCCGCCAATCAATTTGCCGGTAGCCTTGTTGACAAACTTAATCTTCAGGTCAGATTTGATCGTGGTAAGATTCAACATCACCTCGACCGCCCCCTTCGCATCCTCAGCGGGCTCCTCTTCTGTCTCTTCCTGCTCTTCCTCTTCCTCAAGATCAATCATCCCTGCCAGTTTCGCAGATTCCGACACTGCGATCAGGCCGCTCTCTCCGATCACAGAGATCCCTTCCATCTCTGCTCCCACTGACGCAAAAGCATCCACCTGCTTCTCAAGAGACTTCGCACGGATATAGAGGCCTCCCGCCAGAAAAACGCCTGCCAGAACGACAATGCCAAGCATAGCCACCATCATATCCAGCGCGCTCATATGTGTCAGAAAATATCGAAAGCGTTCTACGATGCCATCTTCCTCATATGCATCATACTCATATTCATCCTCTTCGTATTCGTCATACTCATCCTCTTCATACTCGTCGTCCTCATACGCTTCTTCCTCCTCGTACTCGTCGTCCTCATACGCCTCTTCCTCCTCGTACTCGTCGTC
>CAJTRA010000001.1:106114-598026 GCA_910578345.1 uncultured Lachnospiraceae bacterium
CTCGTACTCGTCGTCCTCATACGCCTCTTCCTCCTCGTACTCGTCGTCCTCATACATCTCTTCCTCCTCGTACTCGTCGTCCTCATACGCCTCTTCCTCCTCGTACTCGTCGTCCTCATACGCCTCTTCCTCTTCGTACTCGTCGTCCTCATACGCCTCTTCCTCTTCGTACTCGTACACCTCTTCGTACTCGTCGTCGTATTCATCCGCTCTATAGGCGGCTCTGGCCGGCTTTCTGCCCCCAGAAGACTTTCTGCCTGTCACTGTATGTTTCTGTTCCCGATGGTAGTTCTCGATCATCTCATCATCAAGACTCAAAAATTCCAGCGTATCATCTGTGACATAGTCCTCATCTTCCTCATCAAAACCGCCGTCTTCTCCTGCAAAAAACTCCTCGATGAACGCATCCTCCCTACGTCTTTGTCTGTGTGTTTTTTTCATTCCATTAGTTCTTCTATTCTTATTCTGCATGTTGATCTCCCATTCCTGTCCGTCCCGAGACGTCCACTTATCGCCATACCGTCGAACATCCATCTGATTTCAAGTGCATTTCATACCGCCGGTAAATGATATCTTATGTAAACTCTCAGCTTAACAAATCTGTAACATTATAGCATAGAACCGCATTACATTCAAGATTTTTTGGCATTGTGTCCTTTTTACAGTGATTTTGGAGAGATTTACATAATATCCTTGCATTTCGCGATGGCTTACACCGCCAAATACGCTATTTTACGTCAGATTCGCTTGACTTTATCAACCATAACTGACACAATACAAGAACAAGCTTACAATTTCAGCACCAGTCACTTGTTTTCAACGTTTATTATGAGAAAGGGATGACTTACCATGATGTATATGCACTACTGCAACAGCTGCCAACGAGTTTATATGCTTAACGGGCACAAACAAAAATGTCCGAAATGTCACAAAGGAATCCGCGAATTGAAAATTTCTTACATGGATTATGTCACTATGAACCAGGAAGCGCGACAACAATTCTGCAGTTGTTGTGCAGACGATGAACAACTACAAATGCTAAGCACTACATACCGTATGTATAAATATAGTAAATGGTACAAGGACTTGCAGACCCAGCTGCCACAGACCACAATCCTTACTTACCCATTAACCGACAAGTCTACACGCGATAAAAAGTTGACCATACTACAATAGGGCGATACCCCAAGCGGCCATAGGAAAGAGCGTTGCAAAAGACCCATCTTTTGCAACGCTCTTTTTACGTGGAAAACATAAGATTTTATTAAAAAAAGGCGAAAGCATGGATTTTTATAGTATTTCATAGTAAACTGAATGGTAGAAGGCTTTGCATAATCATCATAACAAAGAGGTATAACACTATGAAGCAGAACAATCAGAAAAAAGCGACTCCCAGGAAAGAGAATCAAAAATTCCAGATCAATATACACATGATCCTTTTAGCGGCGATTGTACTCATCGCAGGTTTCTCTGCCTATCGGCTGTATCAATGGAATAAAGGCGTGCCCTCCGATTATGACCCGGACTATCAGACCACAGCTTTCGACACGGAAGCAATGGACAACATCATTCCTCTTGCCCCGGACAAGCTGGAAGGGCATGAGGACGACGGTGTGACGACGATCCTGTGTCTCGGCGACGATCCCTTTTCTCTGGAGCGGGGAGAGGGCGGATTGTCTGAACAGATCGCCGCAAAGACAGGCGCCTCTGTCTACAACGGTTCTTTTACGGGCACTACCATAGCGGCACAGTTCGAAGACTACAATGACGGTTATATCCTGGACGCATTCTCTTTCTCCTATATCGCCCAGAGTCTGGTTTCCGGTAACTTCGATCTGATGAAAACCGCCGCATCCTACAGTTACGACGAGTCTTTCCCGGAAAATACCGCCATGCTGGAATCCTTAGATATGAATACGGTAGACCTTCTCTGTATTATGTACGATGCCAGCGACTATATCAACAAGAGGCCCTGCGACGATCCGAATGATCCTTATGCCATTATCACGTACACAGGCGCGCTAAGGGCTGGCATCACCGCCATCCAGGAGGCCTATCCGCATATCCGCATCGTCGTGATGTCCCATACTTTCTGCCACAACATCAACGAAGATGGCAACTTCGAGAATGGCGACCGAGTTGACTTAGGGCACGGCACCTTAAGCCACTATCTGCAGAAGGAACTGGATGCGGCAAGTGAATGCGGCGTTTCTTTCATCGACAATTTCTATGGCTCCGTCAATGAAGATAACTACTTGGACTATATGACAGATTACATCCACTTAAACGATGCCGGCCGCGAGCTGGTGGCTAGCCGTTTTGTACAGTGCATCTTTCCGAAACTAAACACACAGCAAGAGTAGTCTGTCCCACATCCACCAACGACAGGGCAAAACAGGAAAACAGGGAGAATGTCTATTCTCAGACATTCTCCCGTTTATTGTGCCGAAACAATTCTCTTATGCCGCTCTGCATCAATATTCTACAGAGAATAATGCCTCAAAATCAAAGCGCTCGATCACATCCCTCATCTTCTCCAGTTCTTCCGCCATCATTGTGCTGTTTTCCACCTCACACTCTCCCTTTGCAAAGCATTCTGTCATATAACGGTTGATCTTGCTGTGATAATGGATCTCATCGGCATAGTTATTTAAATCTGTCACGATCCATTCCTGATTCGGGAAGAAAAAGACTCTCACGTTATCATAGGCAAGCAGTCGGTCAGCGATATATTGGAACTCTGCCATCGTCGCCTCCAGATGGTTCTCCTGCATGATGTCATTCCAGAACAGAATACTGCCTGGCGGAAAGAATACATAGAAAACTGTGTTGGGATTCTGCTCAATATAGGGGCAGATATTGACATCCAGATTCCTGCCAGTGCTCACAAGATAAGCATCCACAGGCGTCTTCTCCTCCACCGCCTCCGGCTGTTTATAATTGTGCATGACCCATTGGATATTATAATACTCGTCCGTCCACCAACTCTGATAGACTGTGGCCAGATCTGTCTTATCCGGGTCCGCTAACGGCCGCAGGATATAATTGAGCAGCACATCTTTATTCAAAAGATACTGCACATCATTGAACAAATTATCATCATACAGATAATAAGGGACTGGATATTTTGTCTCCTCCACCCCGCCAGTATAAGTCGCTACATCGACTCCCAGAAAGACCGTACTCACCTGATTGTCACTGTCAAAGATCAGCTCCATGATATTCGACTGATCCTTCGGATAGGCGCCGCTGTAATTGAGCTTGATCGCATGTAAGCCCATCAGCTCCTCAAACCAGACCGTGTTGAAATTAACCGTCATGGAAGAACCGAGGATCACGCTGTCATACTCCATATGTTTCGCCATGCCCGGATTCTGGCTGAGCTGATTGTCCACCAGATAAGGAAACCACCCAAGAGGCGCATGATACTGAAAAAAAGGATCTACATAGATCACCAGCGCCGCTGTCGTGGCAAAGAACAAAGCCATGACACATACTATGGATAAAAGCCATTTTTTGAATCGATTCATCTTCTCAAGATAACCTTTCTTCTATCTCAATTACCGATACCGTGCAGAAACAACACATCTGTCAGAAATTATAGTACAGGAAAATACTGACTCCGGAGAGCGTAAGCACGCTCCATACCGCCAGCGCCGCAAAGACCAGGACAGATCCGGCGCGATACTTGACCCGCCGCATCCGCTGTGCGGCATCCGGTCCCACCATCGTCAGATAAATTCCCGCCGCCAGCACCAGCCACATCAGGATCGACCTGCTCCATGCCATATGATCCAAATGAAGGATTTTCAACACATACCAGAACTCATCCAACCGGAAGCAATCTGCTAATTCCATGGAGATCTTCTGTACCGGACCCTTTATGGCCGTCAGAAGCATCTGATTTGCCTGTGCAACACTTTCCGCCCGGAAATACACTGTTGTTACCGCCACGTAGGCAATCAGCAGAATACGTGACACAACTGTCATGATTTTGTTCCGCACGTCTGCCCGACCGGAATGCAACGCCTCTTTATCCCTTCTGCACTCCTCCCGGAGCCTTTGCCAGAATCGTGTGATCACATACAGCGTGCCATTCATGGCACCCCAGATCAGATAAGTCCACCCTGCTCCGTGCCACAATCCGCTGAGCAGGAAAACGATCATCAAGTTCCAGTACATCCTAGCCTGCCCTTTTCGATTGCCGCCTAACGGTATGTAAACATATTTCGTAAAGAAACGGTTCAGCGTGATATGCCACCGTTTCCAGTAATCCACGATATTCACTGCCTGATAGGGAGAGCGGAAATTGACCGGGAGCTCCATGCCAAGCATTTTACCGATTCCTCTGGCCATATCACAGTACCCGCTGAAATCAAGGTAAAGCTGCAGAATATAGAACAGCGCGACTAAGACCGCATCCGCCCTTCCAAGAAAATCCACATTGGCATACCCATAATCCACCGCTGACCCGAACATATCCGCTAACAGCACTTTCTTCGCCAGTCCCAGGATAAAGAGGCCGCATCCCTCGGCAATCTTCTCCCACTGCACGCGCTGGCTGCCGATCTTATCAAACTGCGGAAGCATTTCATTGTGATTGACGATCGGCCCGGCAACCAACTGTGGAAAAAAGGACACAAACAAAGCATAGTTAAGCAAAGAGCAATCTCTCACTTCTCCCCGATACGTATCTACCACAAAGGAGATCTGCTGGAACGTAAAGAAACTGATCCCCAGGGGCAGCAAAATATTGCGCAGAGCAATCGATGCGCCAAACACAGAATTCACTGTAGACAGAAAAAAGTCAAAATATTTAAAATAAAACAGTACGCCCAGATTCGCCGCCACAGCGGCGATCATCAACTTCTTATCCTGCCTGCGCGACAGGATTATGTGAAACAGATAATTTCCCGCGATGCTGCACGCCATGATGAGCAGATAGGAAAAATTAAAATATCCATAAAACCAGAAGGACATTCCTACCAAAAACAGCCTGGCCATCCAGTCCTTGTGCAGATGCAGAAGACCATAGTAGCCAAGCAGACATATAGGAAAAAACAGAAAGATAAAAATATAAGAATTAAATAACATTGCTCCCTCAATTCCCGGTTTCCATATCCCGGTAGACCACAAACTCTCCTACCTGTCCATACACTTCGAAATCATACTCTGTCAGAGGCTCCGTGATCTCCCGGTCTTCTTTCAGTACAATATAAGCACAGGGGTATTCTCTCGCCAGTTCCACAAAAGTCTTTGTCTCGATCACTTCTGCCCGTTCCATCGCCTCATACATAGGATGATAGTAATCCCATCTGGAGATCAGCATCTCCCGTCCATAGGGCAGTTCAATGTTTGTGCTGTACTGTCTCACATATGTGAGCAGATCCGCCGGCACAAGCACCGTGATCCTTCCCGCCTCCGGTTCGATCAGATCCACAAGATCGATGGCCTCCTGTGGAAGATGATAGGCATTCTCTGCCTTCACAATATGTTCACTGTCATAGACATAATCGCCGCACACAACGATCAGCGCACACATGACCGCAGTGCCGATCCTGCGGTGCTTCGCGAAAATCTTAAGCGCCCCATAAGCGCTCACCAAACTCATCTGCAAAAGCCACAGAAGCCGGTAATAAGTCTCCGAATCCTGCAAAAGCCGCACAAACACTTTCCGAAACAGGGGACAGAAAAACATTCCCAAAAGCAGCGTGGGCGCATAGACAAAAATTACCCGTTTATGCCTGTCTTTCTCCGCAAACCACAGATACAGCAGTATGCCAAGGTAGAGAAATGCCAGATAGTGATTCTGATGGAATCCCATATAATTCTTGAAAATAACAACACTCTCTAAAAAAATACCCCACATATTCGATTCCTGCACTTTCCGGTCAGATTCCCTGCTGTCGTCATCCCATGACCTGACCTGTCGTCACAACATTAAAATGGTATTCCCAATCCTGCAAAGGTTTCCGCCGCGGCTTTGCCAGCCGCCGAAAGCGGCGATACATTTGCTCTATCTTACCGAAACAGATAACTGTAGCCCATGACCAGATAAGCCAGCACATAGATCACATTGGGGATACAGACCGCCCCCATCTTGATCACCACCTTGTAATCCCGCTCCACGAAGGCCAGACACAATGCCGTTGCCGCCATCAGGATCGACACCAGAAACACCGCTATGGAACTGCAGATTCCCGCCGTGATATTGACACAGACGAGCAGGAACCATATTCCTGCCCTTTGTATGCCCGCCGCAGCCTGTCCGCCGGAAGCAGACTTGCTCACCCCGCCGCGGTAGAGCAGCACAAACAGCCATAGTAAGGCCGGGATCACCAGACTGCCCGCCACAGCCTTCCCCTGCCAGGTCCTGGTCAGGAAAAAGGTCTCATTGGTATAGATCGATCCGTTCCCGAAGATCTGAAACACCGCCATCAGGATCATGAAAAGCGGCAGATTCTCTGCACCCGCGGCCGTTTTCTGTCCTTCCTGCTTCTCTTCCCCGCCGCCAAACAGTCGCCTGCCGATCTCATAGTATACAAGATACGTCAGCGGAATCAGTACAAACGGCAGGATCGTATGCGACAATATCGTGGCATGAACATGGCTCTTCTGCGCCACAAAAGCGATCCACATAGGAAACACCGCAAGCGCATGCCGAATATCCAGCCCTGTGTGTCTCCCTGTATATGGCAGAATGCTGTACATCGTATCGGCCTGCTGCGCAATCAGGGATTCTACCACGTAGTAAGCATCGTCTCCGTCCATGGAGGCATAGGCCACCGCCTTATAGAGCTGAAAACCAAGCAGGAGCAGAAATAGCAGCCACTCCATCTGCTGTGCGAAAGTCATCCTGCGGATATGATCCGTCAGGGAAAACAAACTTAAGGCACCTCTTCTCCGTCCCGTCTTTTCCTGTGCACTGCCTGCAGAATGACTGTTCCCGCAAACCGCTTTTCTCCATTTGTGAACCGTAAGGGCAGCCCCGGTGGCAGCACACAGAACACTGGAAACCAAAAACAGATTGGATGCCAAAATAAAATTATCATATTTGACAAACAATACCACGGGAATCGTCTCGATCCCATACAACGCCCACATTGTGAAATAACCTGCCAGAAAAATAAAGCCTGGATGTTTCTTCTCTTCTGTTGTCAAGTAGGCCGGGATCAAACCGATGCAAAACGGTATGATCACAAGCCAGAAAAGTAAGCCTGCTGCCTGAACCATTTCGTCCCTCTCTGCTCTATGCAAATATTATTGTAAACGGCCTTAACATTTTGCTTTCGGCCCAAAGATTCCACCTGCAACTTTGTTAATCCAGTATATCATTACAATAGAAATGGGGCAAGATGTCACTGTACAATCATACCTGAATATGGTAAACTGGAGTTGTTGTTCACGGGTCAGGAATGCATACTTGCTGCGCATTCCGTGAGAAAATGATCCAGATGTGAGGTATCCCATGAAAAAAGTATACGTTATCGGCGCCGGTCCTGCGGGATTGACCGCCGCCTATGAACTGTTAAAACAAAGCGACGCTTACGATGTCACCGTCCTGGAAGAGAGTGATGCGATGGGCGGCATCTCCAAAACCGTCAACTATAAAGGCAACCGAATGGATATGGGCGGCCATCGCTTCTTCTCCAAAGTTCCAGAAGTAAACGAATGGTGGAACAATATGCTCCCCTTACAGGGTTCACCGACTTATGACGATATCGTACTGCACCGGGAGATGACTCTTACGCCCGGCGGTCCCGATCCTGAGAAGGAAGACCGGGTCATGCTGCGCCGGAATCGAGTATCCCGTATTTATTTTAAACGAAAATTTTTTGATTATCCGATTTCACTGAAACCGGAAACTTTTGCAAACATGGGACTGCTCACTACACTGGAAGTAGGTTTCAGTTATCTCTTTTCCCTGGTTCATAAACGAAAGGAACATTCTTTAGAAGACTTCTATATCAATCGTTTTGGCAAGAAACTCTACTCCATGTTCTTTGAACATTATACAGAAAATCTCTGGGGGCGGCACCCCAGCGAAATCGCGCCAGACTGGGGCGCACAACGTGTGAAGGGGCTTTCCATCATCGCGATCATCAAGGACATGTTCTCGAAGATGATTCCTGGACGCGAAAATCAGGCAGTAGAGACTTCCCTGATCGAGGAATTCAGTTATCCGAAGCTGGGCCCCGGCCAGTTATGGGACGTGACCGCGGACGAAATCCGAAAAATGGGCGGCACGATCCTTACGGGATGTCTTGTGACCAATCTCCACAAAGATACGGACAACCGGATCACCTCCCTCACTTACGTTCATGAGGGCTCCCCCGTTACTGTGGAAGGCGATCTTTTTATCTCCTCCATGCCGGTCAAAGACTTAGTGGCCGGCATGAACGACGTACCCAAAAGACCTGCGCAGATTGCTGCCGGACTGCCCTACCGCGACTACATGACCGTAGGCCTCCTGCTGCCGAAACTCAACTTAAAGAATAAGACGAAGCTTAAGACCATCGGCAATATCGTGCCCGACTGCTGGGTCTACGTCCATGACCGTGATGTACAGCTCGGACGTTTCCAGATCTACAACAACTGGTCGCCCTATATGATCAAAGATCTGCAACACACTGTGTGGATCGGCCTGGAATACTTCTGTTTTGAAGGGGATAAATACTGGAGCATGTCTGACGAAGACTTTACCCGCTTCGCCGTGGAAGAGATCGTCCGCATGGAACTGATCGACTCGCCCGCCGACGTAATGGATTCCCATGTGGAACGCGTCAAGAAGGCATATCCTGCCTATTTTGACACCTACAAAGATATCGATACCCTTGTGGATTATTTAAAGACCATCGACAACCTCTACTGTGTCGGCCGCAACGGTCAGCACCGCTATAACAATATCGACCACTCTATGGTCACTTCTTTTGAGACCGTCAAGAATATCATAAACGGTGTTAAGAATAAGGATAATATCTGGAATGTCAATACAGAGAAAGTGTATCATGAAGCGAAGTCGTAGCGGACCGCGCCTGGCATTGAATGCCTCCTGTAAGCCCCCAGATTCAGGGTGTACTCACAGGAGGCGACTGTTTGCGCTTATTTCTATGCCGCACATACAGGCTGTTCACTACCACTACGCCCAGACTGACCAATAACACGAAATAGAAATTGATCCCTCTCGTCACATACAATGACGGCATCAGATATTCTCCCGTGAAAATACCCCCAAATACACTCCGGTACATCACTTCCGTGATCCCCTGCGCGCCTGGCACCGGCAGCATATCTACGGCAATATAGACTGATGCCTGCAGCAGCATGACAGTCAATGCATCCGCTCCCTCCAGAGAAAATCCACAGTAAATGATCCATGTCAATACAAAAACGCTGGCTCTCTGTACAAATGTAAAAAGACACACCGCCAGAACCTTGCCCTTATGTCCCAGCAGGAAACGCACCGCCCCCTGATATCCATCCACAAACTGGACGATCTTCTCCTGCCGCGTCTCGGACTTCTTCAGGACTCTTATGCGCACAAGCTGCTTTTCCGCCCAGAAGATGATCCGTTTCATGCTCTTTGGCGCCAGCATCACCGCAAGCAGAAGCGCGACAAGAATCGCATTCAGCGCTAAACCCAGCAGAAACAACGGATAAAATTCTTCCAGATACCCCCGCAGCGGCTTATGCCAGAACGCAAGCGTCCCAATGCCGATCACTACAAGTACCAGCTTATAGATCAGCGCCACCGTCATCAGGACGACTGACGATTCCGACAGACTGTTGCGGTCCTTGCTCATATAGTAAAGCTGCATCGGCTGGCCGCCGGTCGCCGACGGCGTAATCCCTGAATAGAAAAAACCGATAAAAGAATAGCAGATACATCTGCCCAGGCAGCTGCGCCCATTCAGGGAACGCAGCAGGTAAAAGAGCATGATCCCCTCCGCGCTGACGAAAAACAACGCCACTCCCAGTGCTGCACACAGAGCAAACGGCGACAGTCTGCCAAGTGCATGACGGATCCGTCCCATATCCTGTCCCCGAAAAATCGTATAGAACGACAGTGCCATCACCACCAGAAAAAAGCTTCCCTCCAGCACTCTTTTCCGATCGACCGCTGTCCCCTTTACCCGGTTCTGGCTAACTTCCATACGCCACCGCCCTTTCTGCTGCCCTCATCGGCGCGGCACCTATAAATCCAGACAGGCTCCCCTCATAGACTACCTTTTTATAGGTATATTGATAGAAATCCTTCGGCGTCACCAGCGAAAAGTGCTTCCCGCAGATCTTAATCCCCTGTTCTTCCAACAGTCTGGCAATATAAGAAGAACAAGTATACTGATTCTTCAAATAAAAAGATCGTCCGAGAACAAGGAAGGGAAGCCCCGGCACCGCATAGTGGTAATGATACCGCTTCTGATAATCCTGCCGAAGTCTTCTTAGAATCCCCTCCTTCTGCTTACTGCTGCACTCCAACTCGCAAATCCTGTACGCCGCTGTCGGAAACGCCCGCAGAATCTTCTCCTTCCTCTCCCTCTCAAACCCGGCAAACCAGGGCACCGCAGGATTGCGCCTTCCGAAACTGTAAGCCTCCTCAAGCCCCGCATCCAATCCGATCACCACATGGATATATCTCTGCCGCAAAAACCTCCGTATCACCGCCGCAAAAATCCCCGGCGTATCCACCAGCGCGATATAAATATGCTCCATAGAAACAAGCCCCTTTCTACACATCCCAACAAAAGCCGCATAAGAATGCATGCTTTACGCATTGGAAAGAATGCACGTTTTTTGCATTCTTTCAGAGATGACATAATTACTCTTAGGCAGCGTATTTTGCTGCCTTAGCGTAACTTCATCTCTTTTTATTGGAACTGATAAATCTTCCGCGCCGCCCGATAACCGCTCTTTGTCACCATACCGCCCAGTTTCCCCGGCAGATAGGTGAGTCCGCTTAACGTTCTGCATCGCAGCCGATAATACAGCCTGGCGTTCTCTTCTTTAATCCCTCGCCAGAGCTGTTCTCTCTTGCTGTATGCTTCCTGGGAATTGATCAAAAGCAGATGGATCGAGGAAATTGCCATCATGATTGATATATTCCGGCACATATACTCTGCCAGTTTCGGGTAAGTCTCCTTTACTTCATGCAGATCGACACATTTTGAAACGATCTGCGTCACCATGATCTGCTGGTCGATCCGGCGCATCAGCACCTTCTCGTTGACGGACTGGTCCTCTCGTCCAATATAGTAATGATACAAGTCAACATTCATATAATAGATATGATCGACAGACGGCAGCGGCTGATAAGCGAAAATATTATCCACATAAAAGGTGTGCTCCGGCAGAACGACTCCAACCTGACGAAGCAGCTCTGTCCGGAAGATCAGTGCATGCATGATCAGATACTGGGATGCATGAAATCTTCCGATATCGTTCCAGTCACACATCTCTTCGACCGGAAAGATATTGCAGTACTGCATGACCCGGCTTGTGCCGTCATCCAGATGATCGTACACATAGTTGCATACAAACAGATCCGGAATCTCACTGACAAGACGGGCCTGTCTTTTGACATAGAATCCCTTGATCCTGCTTAACAGTCTGGCATACGCACTCTCCTCCAGCCAGTCATCAGAATCCACCACCTTGAAATAGATCCCCGTCGCCAGCGCAAGGCCTGCATTGACACCGGATCCATGGCCGCCGTTCTTCTTATGAACTACCTTCACAATACCGGGATACTGCTCCTCATAATGATCCGCAATCGCTCCTGTGGCATCCGTGGAACCATCATCCACGATAATGATCTCTACATCCTCTCCGCCAGGCAGCAGCGAGTCGATACATCTTTTCATATAATCCTGTGAATTATAGCAAGGCACTGTAAATGTTATGTACTTCATGGTCATACCTCCGTCTTTTATTCTTTTTTTGAGTTTTTCATATGCGCATTATGAGTTCTCTTTTTTCTGTTTCCATGATTCCTGTCATCGGAAATCTGTCATTTACTCTATTTATCATAACGATAAAAACTTCCAGTTTTCTTCAAGGTTTTATTAAGATATTCTTAAAAAAGCTTTCCATCACCTTAAAACACGCTTCCCCATAATAGAAAAAACTCTGGCATATCCTGGAAAGATCACTTTCTTTCGAAAGTTCTCTCTAAGATATGCCAGAGCAAATTCTGCGCTGCTTCTTTCTGTTTCCTATTCTATGATACCCCCCAGCACCGCATCCGCGATCAGCCTCATTCCTTCCGGCGTCGGATGGATGCCGTCAGATGTCATTTCCTGCATATTCTCTATCGTAATTCCACAATGGTACAGATCGATTACCGGAATCGCCCTTTTGGCAGCGATCAGCGCGATCCGGTCGGAGTACGCCGCCGATGTCAGACCCTGTCCGTTGACAAACGGAACAAAAGGCTCTTCCTCCGTTCCCCAGTCACCGAGCGGCGGCAGCGTACAGCAGTAGATCTGCGCCGACGGGTACTCCCTTGTCAGCTTATCTAGAATCAGCGTGTAGGCGTCACTGAAATGACCAACTGCCCCTTCTTCCACTGCCCGCCGTCCATTGTTGTCTCCGATCGGTACGCTCTGCACCACATCATTGGTGCCCATATACACAAGAATGATATCCGGCGTTTCGCCCTCTTCCCCGGCCAGTTGCGAAATCCGAAGATCGCTGCTGCCGATCATGGGATCCTGCGCTCCAGAATCCCCGAAGCAGGTACTGCCGGAACTGGAACCATTCGCACACAAGGTAAGACCCGCTTCCTCCAGCACGATCTTCCACCAGGTCTGTGCCACATCCTGCACTGCACCGTTATGTGGAAAGAAAACGCTGTTTCCTTCCGGTATCCATCCTTCAAAGGTGGAGATGCTGTCTCCTAAGATGGAAATTTTCATTCCTTGTTTCGCATACCGAATCTGGCCCTCCTCGGAGGCAGAAGGCTCTGACGCGTCTGCCGAGTCACTTCCAGTCGCCGCTTCGTCTTCCAACAGGCTGCTATCTTCCCCCGCTGTTTCGCCCTCTCCTGCACTGCCATCTCTCATTTCCTGTGTAACGCCGCAAGCCGAGAACAGCAGCGCTGTCAGGCAGAGGAAGAGCAGCGCACACATCCTTTTTCTCTTTTTCATATGCCTTTTCCTATATTTTTCTATGCCTCGTGCAACTACTTTCTGAAGCGACGTCATTATGTCAACCTAAAACACAGTGCCTGACATGATATACTTCTTCTAAGGACCGTTGGAAAACGCCGGCACTTAATGAGGTTTTTCACGAATTTAGTACCGCTGCGTTTGGAACCGAGCGAAAGCGCGTCCGCAGGAGAAGTGTATCATGCCAGGCGCGTCCGGTTACTTTCTAAAAATAGACTGTCTGGCTCCATGCATTTTCTCATGATGCTTGAGCACGTCATTCACCGCGTCCATGCGCAGTCCGGCATCGATGAAGTCACAGTGCTTACAGAACGGATAATTCTGTCTGCCATCCCGCACTGCATCCCGCAGCTCCCGGTATTTGGCGCTGCTCCAGCCTTCCTTTAAAGAAACTTTGTTCAGATCCGCCAGTTCTGTCGTCTCGAAATTGTCACAGCAGCAGATACCCATCTTGCCATTTGGCATGATCCACATATCCGTATAGGGCATCAGGCAAGTCTCCTTGATCACCTTCCCCTGGGACTGCTTGTTCGGCGCACTGCCCGCCCGGTTAGTCAATACCTCTTTCAGATAGCGGATCTGGATCAGAATATCCACATCCTTAAACTCCTCCGGATGCGCTTTCACGTACTCGTAGATCACCTGTACATTGTCATGCATCTTCATACTCATGCCATAGTTATTGATGATCAACTGATTCACATAGGGTACGATCTCTTTCACTTTGTCCACAGTTAACAGCAGTCCATTGGTGGACACGAAGATGAAAGCCTCTGGAAGCTGCTTTCTGGCATACTTATGAAACTCCACGATACGGTTGTCCAGCCACGGCTCATTGTTGCCGTACAGAGTCAGGTGTCCCTTATAGCCCCAGTCACGGAGCTGATCAATGATCGAATAATACAGATTCTCGTCAATCTTCTTGTAAGGACGCTTCTCCGCATTGATATTCGCCGTGCAGAACTCACAGGTGCTGTTACAGCGGTTGACAGTTTCCAGATTAACGACCACCGGATGGGGCGTCTCTTTCTGACTGTAAAAATAATCAATATACTTGCGCTGCTGTCGTCTTCTGGCGATAAACTGCAGCTTCAGATAACTCTCACTTGACAGTCTGGGCAGATATTTTCTGGCATTCCACCCCAGCACCCCTGCAAAATTGTGTACTCTTACTGACATATCATTCACCATGCCTTTCTCTCAGCCTGCTGCCCTTATCGTTCGTTTCCTATCAGTCACAGGCACAAATTTTCTTCTCTTTGTAGCGGCACAGCAGGCATCTGCCTGTTTGCCCATAGTCTATCGTTTCTCAGGCTTTCCTCAGACCGTCTGGTCCACTGTCCCCATCACCCGGTACACATAGACCGTACAGCTCCCGTCCTTCGCCATATCGCTCGTCAACAGCTCTAATCCTGCCTCCCTGGCATTGGACAGCTCAATCCGCGAGAAAATATATTCTCCTCCCAACTCTCTAAAAGCCGCCCCATCGATATAAATATCATTATCCGTAGCATACACCGTTTTCGTCGCACTGACAATGCTTAAATCTGTCCCGGAATACAGATACGCCCTGGCGCCCCAGTCGTCATAATAGATCCGCGTCTGCTCCACCCGCTCCAGCGCCGGCGCAATGATCCTGCGGAAATCCTCCTTATACTGCTGCGGGTAGAACCCAAGATAGCCGTCCAGCGTTGCGATGCCATTATACTCTAAGACCGCCGGATGCATCCCATAAGCCGCCGACCATTCTCCCTGATAGCCGATCTTATCCTTGATCCTTGTAAAAAGTTCCTCCGCGTAGAACTGCTCATAATCCAGTTCGTCCACTTCACTTCCGTGAAAATATTCATATGCTCTATTATAACAGGTAAAATACAGGTCATTATACCGGTTGGGGGTCAGAATGACTGCCAATGCTGCAATACAGATAATGCCGTTTGCCACCCATATCCCCCAGATTCCTCTGTCATAGAGCCGGATCAACACAAGAAACAAAGCCGCATACCAAAGAAAAGGATTAAAAAAGATCGTCCGGTTAAACTGCCACCCCTCTAACGGCGGTATCAGCGCTTCCACCAGTCTCCTGAGCAGTCCAAAATCATACAGCCCGTAAATGATGCTGTTAAACACAAGAAACACCATCACAAAATTAAAAGGGTCGTGCAGAATCTTCTTCCCTTCTTTCCGGTACAGATAACTGCCGTTGAGGAACAGAAAATACAACACACAGATCGGAAGCGCCACTTTACCGTGCACCCCGTCCGCATGGAAGATACCCTCCTTCCAGACCGTGACGATCTCACGCAGGATTTCCGATACCCTCAAGTCCGCATTCACAATGGAAGAGCGGATCGTCTCTTCCTCCCCCAGAAGCATCTGCCCGAACAGCCTGTACTCACACCCCACGTAACCAAGGGCAAGCACCAGAAACGCCGCCACAAGCGTCCAGGCCGGTTTCCTGTCGCGGATTGAAAGCCACAGGACCGCAATGACCAGATATCCCAGGAGGAAAATGCCGTGATAGGAAAAATAAGACACCAGCGGATATACAAACAGCGCCAGATACCATCCTTTTCCCCCATGCCTGTAGATCTTGACGAGCAGATAGATACACAGTGGAATCGAAGCAAATGCAAATCCGAATGCCGGAAAGAACCAGATAATGCCATACACAAATCCTGTCATATAAATGACGGGCCTATAAACGACAAACTTGTCAGGAAAAAATTCTCCTGCTAACAGCCGGAAAGAAACCATCCCCAGCAATATTTTGCCCAGAATACCGATCACATACGCAATATAAGTAGGGAAAAGCATATACAGAATACTGTAAAGAGACAGTTCCGAGGGAAGATGATCCCGGCTGATCCCTCCCAGGAAAGGAACCTCCACCCCGTGCTGTAAGAAACTGTTTGTATTCTTCAACATCTGGAACTGTGCCAGAAACAGATCCATATTGTCATGTACTGCAATGTAGCTGTGCTCCCCATAGCCGAAAAAGACCCCTGCCGTCAGAAACAGGAAGCCGATGATCGGAAACAGAAACCAATATTTTGTTATCCAAAGGAACCATTTGCATTCCGTCAGTCTTCTCATGAACCTCTGCCCTCTCCCTCTGCGCTTACCTATCCTTGCTGTTTTCTTTTGCGGAACACAAACAACTTCTGACCAAAGAAATTCATGACAATGAAGATCCCCATCCCCAGAATCATCGCCACATTATCTACGATCACCTTCGGCTGCGATGCCAATATCTTCTCCACCAGCGGCTGCGCCACGCCAAAGGCCACAAGATAGCAGACGATGATATTGACCGCAAACCGCCACGGCAGCCACTTATCCTTGTGCTCTACTTTAAAGGTCACTTTACTGTTCGCATGATAAGAGAAAACACTCCCGATAAAGTAGGAGATCCCGCTGGACAGCCAGTAATTCATATGGATCAGGTTGTAAAGCACTGCCATAATAATCCAGCCCATCAGCGTATTGATCACGCCCACCATGCCAAAGTGGATCACTTCCATGATAAAATCTTTGTATTTCCTAAAGAGTGCCTTCATGACTCGAACCATGCCTTTCTCTCAGTCTGTCTCTTTGCTGTATCACCATTTGCATTCCTGCACGGATTCCCTTATAATGGAATCAATTTATTTCAGATTAGGAGTTGTCCAATGTTATCTTTCAGCGTACACCATATCGGCTATTTAGTCAAAAAAATAGAAAAAGCTAAACAGACTTTCCTCTCCCTCGGTTACCATATAGAGCAGGAGACGGTTATTGATGATCTCCGCAAAGTAAAGATCTGCTTCCTGATCAAAGACGGTTACCGCATCGAACTCATCTCCCCTGTTTCTGCAGATTCCGTGGTCTCCGGGCTGATGAAGAAATATAAGAACAGCCCTTACCATATCTGCTATGAGACAGCCGGTCTTGAGGCATCAATCGCAGCATTGACCGCAGACGGTTTTATCGTCATTGACACCCCCACACCGGCGCCGGCATTGGGCGGCCGCCGTGTCGTCTTCCTGACAAGCGCCTCCGCAGGCATGATCGAGCTGCTGGAGACAGAAACCTCAGCTTAACGCGGCGCTATTCAATGCCGTCCCTGACATACATGGTGATCGTGCCGCAGTTGATCTCTTCGAAATCATGCAGGTCAAGACTCGGCTCATAACACCAGTGCCGGTCCTCCTGATTATACATCACAACAACATCGATCTCCTCAAACGCCGCCTGTTCGTCCTCTCTTGGACCGAACGAGCGGTTGATCTTATGTTCCTCTTCTTCCCAGTAGAAAACCTCATCATACCCGTGAAGCCGGAACCAATAATACATGGTTCTGTTCCCTTCCAGATTCGGCGCGAAGCAGGACAGTACTTTCCGGTCCGTTCCCTGCACCAGCTCAAGTGTAGACTCCATCATCGTCTTAATACTCTCACCCCGGTAAGTAAAATACGCCGCCTCCCGCAGCACTACCCTCCCATGCGCCGCCAGCATCAATAGCAGACACAAAAGATAGGCAACCCTTCTCTTTCCACTCAAAGGTCTGAAATTACATCCGACAACCACGAAGAAGAACGCAAATCCCAGTACGCAAGGCAGCAGATACCGCTCTGTCATGGAAGTCTTGCTGTAACTGATGCACTGAGGTACAACGACCGCCAGCGTGAGCAGGATCTCCCAGCCCAGTTTCTTAAACTGTTCCCAGTAAGTCAGGAAAATCAGACACAGTACGAACCCGAATCTCACATACCATTTCAGATCCGTATGCGCCGCCAGGCTCCACGCCTGCACATACTGTTCCATCGTGACGCTCTCGTCCAGTCCCACATAAGAATAATTATTCGTACCGATCACAAACACGATCAGAACCATTTCCACTGCGAAAATAAACCCCAGTGTGAGAAGATAAGGCAGTCTGCGTTTCACCGCCTCCCACAGGTGCAGAAACGTCACTTTCTTTCCCTGCATTTCCTCATACAACACATAAAGACCAACGAAAGGCAGCGTCAGGATAAAGGGCTCCTTGTACACCGACATAAGGAAAAAGGCTCCTATGCTGGCAAAAGAATACCATTTACGCCCTGTCCTGAGCCATTTAAGCAATAAATAAAATCCCAGTGCAAACATCATGATGTCATAGGATTCCTGCGGCCCTAACTTCCACCAGACCGCCGACTGATATCCCACGAGCACGGTCGTCGCAAAGAGCGCCGCATAGACCATGTTGCATTTCATCTGCCTGGCACAATAATAGAGCAGCACAAGCGCTGCCACAATCTCTGCCGCCTTAATAACTGACATGGCTGTCAGATTAATGCCGAACACAGCGGCCATCAACACCCGGTTAATATAATACAGCGGCCGAAACCGCATGGTAAGATCATAGCCTACCGCTTCCCCAAGGCAATCCCAGAGACTTCGCCCTTCCAATGTCATCCAGTCCACGTATTTCGCAAACTCCCAATCGTCCACCAGATGAAAGCCGGACGTCAACGTTCCCATAACTGTTACAACCCCGAACACGAGCGCCGCAAAGAGACCCCACACAAGAACCGCCTCTTTCTTCCTGCCAAGTTTCTCCAGCCAACAATAGAATTCCTGTACTCTGCTGATGATCCGATCCGCCATGCCTGTTTATACCAACTTTCTTCTTACTCTGAAGCATCTCATATCCTATCGATAACGACACGATAACTTCCATACCGCTACCCGATCTTGCTCATAATGATATCTGCCATTTCACCCACATTCTTCATAGAGACCACCTGTCCCATATTAAACTTCATGCCAAACTCCTGCTCCACTGCCGCCAGAAGATTGATATGCTCCAGAGAATCCCACTCCTCAATATCATCTGCCGTCGTCGCATCCGACACCGTGATCTCCTCGTCGTCAAAGACATCCCTGAATACTTCGTTTAACTTTTCAAATACTTCTTCTCTGCTCATCGCTTTTCTCCATTTTCTTTTCTGTTAAATTATCACTTCGCTAAGATCCCGCTTATTATGATAATATCTTTTCCACTATTTGGCAACCACTGCTTCCACCTCGATCACCGCATTCTTCTTCTCATAGTCTTCCCCGATCTCGAATTTCCAGCAGCTACTGCCCTCCTCATCCTCACGAATCTTCACAAACCCCAAAGATGCATAGAACTCCTTCACCATGCCATTCTTCGCCGTCGGATAATAATAGCCATAGATCGTACCGATCCCGCACGCCTGGCAGGCTTCCACCACACTGTCCATCATAGCGTATTCCATATCCCGCTTTAACACCCGGCAGCTCATCAGCCATAAATCCAAATGCAGCGCGCCTGCCGCCGCATCCTTCCTGCCAATCACAACAGAAACGACACCATTGTCACCAAACTTGTCCTCCAGTTTTCCGTATCGTGTAAGATAATCCTTTGCCGCCGCAAACTGCTCGATCTCACTCTGTGTGCATCGTTTGGTGGTCAGATTGAACTGATTGCTCTTGTTCGTAAGCTGGGCGATCCGCGCCATATACATAGGTTCAAACGGCCTGATCGTCCCTTTCATCTGCAAGGAGCGCAAGTATTCCCGATAATCGCCGAAGCTGCTTTGCTGTCTCTGCCTTTCCAGATTCGCCTTATACATCTCGTTGCGCTTCCTGTCATCTTCTGACAGTTCTGTCACTTCAAAAAAACCCGCATGATCCAGTACCCGGATGTACTGTTCCGGCGTACCGATCGCCGGCACTGCCACGCCCGGCACCTGCGCCGCCACGATCTCCCTTTCTGCAGGATTGTCGTCTACAAATACCAGGCTGTCCGGCAGCACATTCATCTCACTGGCGATCTCCACGATATTTTTACTCTTGGGCTCCCAGTTTGCCTTGATCAGAATGAAGTCATCCGGCTTCAAAATCCCTTCCGGATGCTCCAAGCCGGCCACCGCATTCTCATATTCATTTTTGGAATTGATATTGAGCATCACGCCGATCTCTTTCTGTGCTTTGAGATAACGCTGAAACTCCGCATAGACCTGTCCCATCGAAGTCTCCTGTCCGATCTCCAGGTTCTCTACGCCGTCATCCCCCACGATACCGCCCCAGAGCGTATTGTCCAGATCCAGTACCAGAGATTTCTTATTCTTGCCAAAGACCGCCTTGATGATATTGGACAGACTGTAGGCAAACGCCGGGATGGCCTGCATACACATAGCATACTTATACATATGCCAGTAAAAGGGATCCGCCCACTTGTCCAGTCCATACGCTGCCGCCTGATAGTTGATGTCGTGAATATAGAATCCTGTATGTTCTCTCGCATACTGATAGAATTTCTCATTGAGCCTGTTTAGAAAACTGATCCGCCCCTGCACATAGACCGCTTCCTGGTTGCCAAACACCCGATAGAACGGATACTCAAAGTTATTCTGTATCACCGGGCAGTGATACTTGTCCGCGATCTTCTCCCACAACGCCCGGAAATGCTCATACTGTTCCTCCAGCAAAGCGTCAATCTGCTCCGCCTGCTCTGTCACTGCCGGATAGGAGGTAACGTTACGGTTAGACGTATGAATATAGATCAAATCCGGCGCAAATGCCACAAGCTCCGGATTGTCAAACATCACATCCTGCCAGTACTGCGCATATTCCGATTCATAGAACTGCGGCCTGATTCCCTGATCTAAGAGAAACAGCTCCAAAACCCTGATGATATCATGTGTCGTACTGCCGCCCAGCACCGCGATCTTCTTTGTAAGGAAATCCGTTCTGCTCTCCAATAACTGTTTTTTCAGCTTCTTCGATTTCTTCAAGATAAATTCACTGTCAAAGGGGTACTCTAATTCTTGCATACAAACCTCCCTGATGCCGCTTTCGCGTTTTCCATGTTGTTCTCACGCCTATCATATCATATTATATCCTTGTTTTTCCATATCCATAATGCTAGAATATGGATTGACCGTAACAGTACATGGCCAAACCGGCCGCGAACTGTCACGCAGCAAGTTGCTGCGCCAAGCATGGTTTCATTGAAGCAGAAAGGAAGCATACCCCCAATATGACAGCAAGATCAGACAAAACTCCTTTACGCCCCATCGTATCTATCTTCCTCTTCCATCTCGTCCTTTTTCTGATCGCATGGAGCAATTATAGAGAAGATACAAATCTGCGTGTGATATCCTTATCAGATCTGCAGCTTTATCCCGGTGCAGAATCCATCGTGTCTCTTCCGGATGCAGAAGATCCTTATGGCAGTATCGTCATCGGCGAAGAAGGCGGAAACGCCTACCAGGGACCGGTCTTAGTCGGCCCCTATATCTCGATCGCGCCCGGCGAATATGATCTTCACATTTCTTACGAAGCTTCCGGCGCAGACGCAGTATGCGAAGTGTACAGCAGTTCCCTGATCCAGGAAGATAACTTTGCCGGAGCTGTCCTCGCATCAGCTACTCTGCCTGCCGGGAGCGATTCGTGCACGATCCATTATACCGTTGAGAAGATGATCCGCAATGCGGAATTTAAATTCTACTATAACGGAGGAGAACTCCGGATTCATGCCATCGAGAACCAGAACAGCAGAAATTTTTCGGATGCCTTTGTGGTTCTTTTTCTCTTCTGCATGTTTGAGCTGGCTGTCTTTGTGCTTATAAGGCGGTGCCGTGCCGCTGGCAGGAGCTTTATGCCTGTCTGGAATTTTGTCCTGTTGACCGCAGTGGCCCTGATCGCTACCATTCCCATCCTGAATGATTTTCAGGCCTCCGCCCATGACCTTCTCTTTCACTATTCCCGTATCAACGGCATCACAGACTGGCTGCGCAATCTGAGTTTCGACTATTCCACGATGCGGATCTCTATGGCGGAACATAACGGTTATGGCTATATCACCCCTATTATGTACCCACAGTTGTTCTTATATATTCCTGCTCTGCTGCGGCTGGCGGGCTGTTCCATGCTTCTTTCTTACAAAATACTGGTCTTCTTAGCTAACTGCGCCGCTGCCTATCTCGCTTTCTTTTCCTACGCGCGCATTTTCCAAAGCAGGCAGATCGGTCTCTTAAGCGCATCGCTCTACGTGCTGAATCTTTACCGTCTCGCCTCCATCTATACCCGCGGCGCGCTGGGCGAATTTCTGGCTATGGTCTTCCTGCCCCTGTTGTTTTACGGCATATATGAGATCCTCTATGGCGACTGCAGACGCTGGCAGTATGCCTTTGTGGGCTTTAGCGGTATCATACAGAGTCACATCATAACCGTCGTGATCGCTGCCGTATGCTGCTGCCTGGCGCTTGTCTTTGCCCTTCGGGAACTATATCACAACCAGAAGAGAGTTCTGTCGCTCTTGATTGCCGCAAGTGCCACTCTGTTTGCAAATTTATGGTTTATCGTACCATTTCTACAATATATGGGACTGGATCTGTCGGCAAACCAGCCCTCTTTCAGGCTGCATTATACGGGGGTTTATCTCTCACAGATGTTCGCCTCCTTTGTCTCTAATGGCAGCACATTGCTTGAGACAGGCTCTACCGCCGGTGAAATGCCTCTCAGCGTCGGCACGATCGTTCTGATCGGCATGATCCTCTTTGTCAGTTATGCATTCGTTTCCAGGAAATTCTCCGGAAAATTACGTCAAAAGGGCATTTATTGTCTTGCCGCCGGTGTCGTGGCGCTCTTTGCCTCTTCCGTCTATTTTCCCTGGAATCCCATTCTGGCAACCAGCTTGGGAGAGCGTTTCAGTATTCAGTTTCTCTGCCGCCTCCTGCCCATCGCCAGCCTGTTCCTAAGTCCGGTGACAGCCATCGGTATGCGGTATACTCTATACGCAGTCACAGGACGCCGAAATCGTTTCTGTCTCCTTACTTTAGTATGCATCACTATTTTCTGTTCCTTCTACTCCATTGACTCCTGTCTGGATCAGGAAGGTATCTCCAAAGAATTCTGTGAGGTGATGGATACCGGGGACGGTATGTATCTGCTTCGCGAGGCGGAACCATCAGCCGTCTCCTACGATGGACTGCTGCACGGCTCTGATGGCATGGAAATGCAGGTTCACAATTACCGCAAAGAATATGCCTCCCTGGAAGCGGATCTTACCATTACGGCTGTTGGAACAGATGCCTTTCTGGATCTTCCGTTCTTCTATTATCCACATTATCGTGTCACAGACCAGAATGGACAGGAACTGCCTGTCACCCTTTCCCCGGAAGGGCTGCTGCGCATTACGCCCTCCGATGCGTTGACGCATATACAGGCGTCTTTTCAGGAGCCTCTCGCGTGGAAGATCTGTTCCCTTATCTCGTTCCTGTTCCTGCTCCTCTGGGGTGTCTATGAGATCAGAGTCTGCCGCCGGACAAACTAAAAAAGCGAACAAGTTCGCCTTCTGATTCCATGTCCATCTGACGACGGACTTTCCTGTAAGGTAAAAAAGCGCTAAGGCGGCATCTTTTGCTTCCTTAGCGCTTCTATGTTCTATTCTGTTCTATTCTTCCGGATAGAAATCTCCCATGATCAGCCGGATCGCGTAATCCGCGTACACTTTACGTCCTTCCGCAGTCAGATGGATGCCGTCCTCCAGATACTTATCTGCCGTATAGGCGTCTATGCCGCTCTCCTCCATTGCATTATAGAACATAACGTTCTTTTCCTTGTTCTGCTCATAGACATAGCCCGTACATCTGGAGAATTCCACCAGTGTACCATACCCATAATTCAGGCTGTAGGCGTCTCCCACAAAGGCATTCCCATTGTACACCTGACAGAAATGCGGTGCGATCAGCAAGATCTTGGCATCCGGAAACGCATTCTGCAGCAATGTCACAGCCGTCATCAACGCTCCGGAATAAGTATGCACGTCGTCCACTCCTAATGTTTCCCCGTTCTCAAGATATCTGCTCTGCGGAATCTGCCGACTCAGGAAATCATTGATCCCATATTCGATTACAAAATAATCCGTCTTGCTGAAATCACACTGTTTCAGAATCTCTCCGGCAGTGTAACCGTCAAAAATATCTGAATTGATGTTGCCCAGGATCGCATTCACCACGCCTAACAGACATCTGGAATCCCAGGTGGCGAAATTATACTGCTCGTTGGGCAGAAGCGCCGCTGTCGTTCCTCCCATCGACATATTGTAAACTTTCGCGTTGCAGGCATCCGAGATCAGAGCGGCAACGCCATGATCTTCCCGCTCATTGTCTAAGATGCTGTCCCCCAGAAAGACCACCTGCATGTCATATTCCTTCTCATCTTCCTGTGCCGCCGCCTGCGATTCATCGCTTTCTGCTTTCGCCTCCACAGGCTCCTGACCGTCCTCAGACTGCTCCGTATTGGTCAGCGTCTTCTCCGGCTCGCTGCTGCCCTCCTGCTTCTCTCCTGCCTCCACAGGCTCCTGCGTCCCTACATTGGGATCCCCTTTCAGTTGATCCCACTCCGCTTTCAACTCCTGTACCGCCCGGTGATTTTCCTGCTCTAACGAAAGCCTCTCTTTCTGCATCCGGATCTGCGCCTGTCCATATAGGATCTCAATGATCGCAAGAATGCAGAAGCCGATCATCACCAGCAGCATCAGATTTCCATTTCGTCTTCCTTTTCTCATATTCTCTCTGCCACTCATCCTTTCTTATCCTGTCCTTTCTCATAAATCCGTACAGTGCGTCCCCTTGCAGCCTGACCTCCTAATATAACATACCACTTTTCTGTTTTTTTGAGTAGTTCCCTCTTTATTTATTAAAAAATCCTTCCATAAATCTTAAGAATTGGATTGTTTTTCTATTTGTCACTGACCCTTATTATAGTATATAATAAAAAATTGGAAATATTCACGGTATGCAAAGTCGCTAAAATAGCCGTTACCATCCACTGCCAATGTTATTAGGCTATGCCAGGCGCGTCCGTCATAACTTGATGTCATTGCTCCAATACAAAAGAAAGGATTCTGCCATGTCATTTATCGTCCAGGGTTCCCAACCGACTGAGTCAACCACTCTGCTTTCCAGCAGCCAAAGACGCGAGAATCTGGCCCATTCCTCGTCCCCTTTTCTGTGGCGGCTCCTCTTTCTTATCTTTCTGGCAGCATTTTACTGCCTGGAAATCCTGTGGATCGGACCCGTGGATGGGATCAATGACGACTGGGGCATGTACAGTACCTTATCCGGCGCCTATCTGGGCTACCCGGAAGCGCATGTTCTCTTCTTTCTGTACCCGCTATCCTGGCTGCTCTCCCAGTTATATACACTGTGCAGTTTTCTTCCATGGTATGGATTATTCATGCATCTTATACAGATTCTCTGCCTTTATGCAATTTATGACCGCAGTATGCAGTTATGGCAGCGTCATAACAGTACCGATTCCTTCTGGAAACCAGCGCTGACACTCTTAAGCATCCTTGTCTTTATTGTGAACTTAAACGTACTCACTGAGGCGCAGTATACCACTACCGCCGGTCTGGCGGCGGCAACCGCGCTCTTTAGTTTTGCGACCACGCGGAGCAATCTGCGGGTATCTTCCTTCCTGTTGGAAAATATTCCAACCTTCCTTTTCGCTTGGACGGCCTACAACATGCGTCAGAATATCCTTTATCTCATGCTGCCTGTGGCAGGCATGCTCTGGCTTGCCAAATGGCTTCATGCCTACAGAAACGGCTTCACCCAGATTGCCGGTAAGCTCTTTGGCTTTGCGTGCATTCTGTTTGCCGGAATGGGAATCTTATATGGAATCCATGCCGCCGCTTACCATGACTCCCAATGGTCCGATTTCCAACAGATCAACCACTACAGAGAACGGGTTGGCGATTTCTATACCTGGCCGGAATATGATGAGTGTGCAGAATCGCTGACGGATTTGGGGATCACAGAGGAAGAATATTATTACCGTCGGAATGGCGCGCCTCATATCGGCTACGGAATGTCTGTCGAAGACTGGAAGCAGATGCACGATATTGCCAGGGAGTGCTATCTGAAACGTACCTCTTTCACGGAACGTGTAAAGAATGTCCTTACCGGGGGGATCCTTGTATTTTTCTACGAAGACGGTATGCAGCCTGCCAATCTGCTGGCCGGACTGCTGCTTCTCTTAACCCCCGTATTGATCTTACTGCAACACAATCACAGCGCCCTTGTCGTCTACCTGCTCTACCTGGTCGGACGCATCGTTAGCTGGGGATATGTTCTGTACGAGGGCCGTTTTCCCAAGCGAATCATACAGCCCCTGATCACTGTGGACTATGTCATCCTGTTTGGCATCCTCCTGGCCTTTAATCTCCTCCGGCTGGAAAAGCCCAGACGGTATTTCATCATACTCCCCGTTGTGGCGGCTTTCTGCATCGCATCCGTGATCATAACGAAGAACAACGTGGACGCCAACTATCATGCACACCAGGAGACCTGGAACCAGTTAAAAGATTACTGCCATTCCCATCCGGATCATCTCTATCTATGGACCTATGATTCCGGAACGCTGGAACATTACTGCGAGTCGCCGTTTGATCTGACTCTGAATACTTATAACAATTTCATTTATACAAACTGGGGAGTCGTCTTAAATCCAAATACCATGACAAAACTAAAAAGACATGGCATCGAGGACTTCGGCCAGAGCCTTGCCCGCAATGACAACGTCCGCTTCCTCCTGCGGGATGCTCCCTACAACGAAGAACACCCTGTCATCATGTACTATCGTCATACTTACAATATGACATGCGAAGCAGAAGACACTTTCACCGCCGGAGACACAACCTACATGGTATATCGGTTAAAACAAAAATGATATTCGGCTGCTCTATCTGATTTTCACAGAATCGAAACGCAATTCGGCTGCCGCAAGCAATACCAGTGCGGTTACTGCAAGCATGAGGGGATATACATACCGCACCAGCACACAGGGCCCAAGCAGAAGGGTTCCCGCCAGGGCGATCAGATAAACCGCCGGAATCAGATAGCTGCCCTTCTTTAACCCGATGCAGCAGACAAGATAGTAGAACAATAACCAACAGTAAAAAGCAGGCTGCATGACGAGTGAAAACGGTGGCACATATTTCCACACAGCGTCTCCCCCTGCAAAATAGCGGTAGACCGCCTGCAGAAACTGCAATCTCTGATGTCTTGCATATCCCGGTACAAGCGCCTGTACATATTCCTGCTGGTCGCTTGGATACGTGATCTGCAGATATCCTTTGGCATAAGAATAGATATCATACAGATAGGAACTGTCTTCCAGATACCACATTCCTTTATTTTTCAACAAAAATGCCTCCAGATACTCTCCCGGATAACGGATCCCAAGGCTGACCCACTCTGACAGAAGCGCTTCTAACACCTCACTGCTGCCATCGATATCCCGCTTACTGCGGTCCGCGATCGCCGGCACATATTCCGGCAGGACATCCTCGCCCCATACAACGGCCAGTCTCTCTCTGTCTTCTTCTGTCAGCTCGTCTTCGTGATAAGCCGCTGCCCTTGCAATCTGCTGTGCCGGCACGCTGAGCATCTCCCGCGCATAAGTAGCGCTTGACGCCTCTACAGCCCGTACCATGCCTGCATGCAATGCCAGATAGGCAAGCAGCGCGGTCACGTGAATCAGGCTGATCTTTCCTGCAAACCTCTTCGCTTCCACAGATTCCCTGGATGCTTTCCCATACAATCCGATGCTCACCACGATCAGATATAAGATCCAGGCATATATGCTGTTGTTACGGAACAGGAGCAGCAGCACTGTCAGAATCCAGTAAGCTGCCATCCACACTCTCCGGCGGTCCTGCTGTCCGTCACCGTCCCGGCTTTCCCTGCCGCCTGTCGTGACCAGCTCCCACACAAACACGGTAAAGAGCATCACAAGAGCCGCATAGACCGTATCCTTTGTGATCGACACCGCCAGCATCCCATGCGTCGGATAAAACGCCGCACAGAGCACGAACAGATAACAGATATATTTCGAAACCCCTTTTTTTCGCAGATAAACAGATACATAGGCAAAACAGCCAGCGACGATCAACATCTGCAGGATCGTATAGACCGCCAGACCCGCCCGGTCCGCATTGTGTACCACAGGCAGCATTTCCCCGACTTTCAGACTGCCCGCCAGCATCAACGTATGAATCAGAGGATGGTGCGTTGTATACCCGCTAATCTTAATCTGGTCTAGCTGCGGGATCACATCGTAGGCCATAATCGCCGGATAATAGGCGGCAAAAGGGATCATAAATCCAGCCAGGATCACCCCATATGCGGTCCAGAAACTTTTCCAGGGGGAGAATCCGGCCTCCGCGCTTATCGTTCTCTCTTCCCTCCCGGAAATTCTCTGGCAGCTTCCAGGTTCCGCTCGGCCACACAGTCTCCGCACCCATGCAAAGAGCATATTCTGCGCCCCGAACGTCAGCGGCGCAAAGCAGAACGTCCAGAGCAGCAGTTCCCACACTCCTACCGTTTCTTCCATGCCGGGGGTACTGTAATACAGCCCCAGCACCTGAAAGCCCGTAAAGATATAAGCAAGCAGGATTCTGGTCCAGACAGAAAAAAAGACCTCCCGCAGAAACAAGGCCTTTTTTAACATACAGACTGTACCGATCAGAATTGCAAGATAGAAGATACCAAAGGTATAAAGCACACCCAAACGATAACTGACAAATATGACGCGCCCCGCGGCCAATGCCGCCGCAAGCAGCGACACAGCAGTCATGATCTGCTGCAACCTCCCATGATACTCTCTATCCTGGTAGAAATCTTTTCTTCTTTCCATATTGTTACCTCTTTGCCGGCTAATCGTCGTGTCTGATTCTGCGTGTCACCAATGTCAGTCTGTACTCAAAATCCCTGCGGTTCTTCAGGGCCATATTCGACAGCATTAATCCTGCAAACAACGACTGCAGCGCCGCCAGACCGATAAATCCACAGACAAACAGCGTCGGGAACCGGAGTACAAGTCCTGTCTCCACATAAGCGATCAGAATCGGAATAAACATAAGAACCGCAATCACCGTAAGAATCGCCGCACACATTCCGAAAAAGCCGAGAGGCTTATAGTCTCTGTACAATTTCAGGATCGTCCGTATCACCTTAAATCCATCCGAAAAGGTGTTAAGCTTCGATTCACTTCCTTCCGGCCTGTCGCGGTAATCCACGATCACATTCTCAATCTGCATATTATTATAGACCGCATGGATCGTCATCTCTGTCTCGATCTCAAATCCCGTAGACAATACCGGAAATGTCTTCACGAACCCATAACTGAACGCCCGGTAGCCCGTCATGATATCCTTGATCTCGCAGTTAAACAGCCTGTTGATGCTACTGCGCACAATCGTGTTGCCGAAGTTGTGGAAGGGTCTCTTGTTCTCTGTAAAATAAGTGGAAGAAAGCCTGTCCCCCACTACCATATCAGCATTGCGGCAAAGCACCTTGTCCACCATCTCACTGGCATACTCCATCGGATACGTGTCGTCCCCGTCCACCATAATGTAACACTCTGCCTCGATCTCGCGGAACATCCGCCGGATCACATTGCCCTTACCCTGCATATACTCATGCCGGATCACCGCGCCAGCCTCCCTGGCCAGTTCCACGGTACGATCTGTAGAATTATTATCATATACATAGATCACTGCTTCCGGCAGGGCTTCCTTCGCATCCCTTACCACCTTGGCAATCGTTTTCTCCTCGTTATAGCATGGAATCAGTACTGCTATCTTGTCCATTTTCTTCCGTCTCAACCTTTCTCTGTCAATCTTTCTATAGCCATTCTAACATAAGTATGCCTCATTTACTATGAAAATCGCAGAAACATTTCTCTTAGAATCCCTGGTAAATAAACTCCCCTGCGCTATATCCCGGCCCATAACACCCAAGCAGAATCACGGCAAAGATAAGTGCATACCAGATAAGCCACCGAACCGGCAGCGCCCTAACAGCAATCCGGTCTCTGACGGAACCCTTCTGCTGGAACAGCGACACGCCATACAGAAGCAGAAGCGCCAGCAGGGCGATGCCCATTTCGATCCAGTCAAGTCCCAGTTCAAACAAAGCGCCATTCCACAGGACCTCCGGATTCCACACCGATACTGCCCGTCCAAGCATCGCAAAAGCATCCTCCACTGAAGCGGCGCGGAAGAAAAGATCGCCGATGCAGACAAGCAGAAATGTCCGCAGGATTCGCAGCGCATTGACCATTCTGCCGGAAGGATTGATCCTGTATTTCTTCATAAACCGTCCACAGGGCAGCTCCAGCAATTCTTCCAGCACGATATAGAGCCAGTGCAGCAGACCGGAACCAATGACAAATTTCCAGTCGCCGCCATGCCAGATTCCAACTGTCAGCCAGAGAAGAAACATCGCCGCAAACGTTGCATACTGCTTGCCCTTCTTCTTGCCGAACTTCTCCCGCCACGACTTGTTCAACTTCGTAAAAAACGGCGAACGCAGCACCGGATAGAACACATACTCCTTCATCCATACGCCCAAAGTAATATGCCATCTTCTCCAATATTCGGCAATACTCTTTGCAAAAAAGGGTGTCTGGAAGTTCTCCGGCAGCACAATGCCCAGGCTCTCCGACATCCCCAGCACAATATCCATACAGCCTGAGAAATCCGTATAAAGCTGAAAGGCATAGCAGACTGTGGCAAACCAGATATATGCTCCAGAATACTCTGTATAACTGCCGTATACCGTATCCACCAAAGCGCCCAGTCGCTCCGCGATCACCAGCTTCTTGAAAAATCCCCAGAGCATACGCTGGAGACCTCGCGTCACCTGTCGGTAGTCAAACCTGTGCGCCGTAAAAAACTGCTCTCCATGCTCTCTGTATTTTAAGATTGGCCCGGAAAGAATGGCCGGAAAATACATCCCATAGAGCATCAGTTTCAGATAATTCTCCTGCGGCTTCGCTATCCCATAATATACATCCACCACATAACCCAAAAGGGAAAATGTATAGAAAGACACCCCCAACGGGATCAGAAAATCCACACTCCCAATCAGTTCATCAGAGCTTCCAAACAATTTGGCGATACCGTCGATCGTGTAAATGCCAAAATTCACATATTTGAGCACCACCAGTATGCCAATATTCGCAAGCACCGTCATCGTAAGGATCCGTCTGCGCCGCTTCCCCTCCTTCTCAGGCGTCACGCTCAGAAGACGGATTCCCGCATAGCAGGCCGACACCGACACGATCGGATAAAGAATCAGCATACCATTGCCGCTCAGAAGATAGTATGCTATGCTGCAAAGAAGCAGAAGACCCCATTGCAGTCTGACGGGAATGATATAGTACATTATTAAGATTGCCGCAAAAAAACATAAAAAATAAAAAGATGTAATACCCATACCTGCCTGTAGTCCCGCTTACTTCTAATTTTTGTAAAATCAATTTATTTTATCATAGATATCTTTTGAAAGGAACCATTTTTGCACACGGGATTTTTCATTTGCATATTTCTGGTAAATACCGTAGAATAAATAGTACTAAAAAAGGAGCATTGAAAATGGATCGATTTAAAATTCCCGACTGGCTGATACCAGACAAAAAAGATATCCGTCTTTTCCACGCATTAACACTTCTTCTCGGACTCTATGTCCTGCCGATCATGCTTGCCGACCGTTATTATCAGGACGATCTGTCCCGGAGTCTGCGCGGCGTAACGGGCTGGAATAACGATGGCCGTCCCTTGACAGAGCAGATTATCAAATGGCTCTGCGGCGGCACGCCGATCGGGGATATCTTTCCACTGACACTCATTCTGTCTGTCATACTCCTTGCCTATGTTCTGACTTTATATATCAGGCACAATCTGCCCGGATGTTACCCCATGTTCCTTCTATTGGCCGTAGGCTTCTCAGTACCCGCCAATCCCTTTATGCTTTCCAGTTTTTCTTATCGTTTCGACTGCATCACCATGGTACTGGCGCTGTGCGCCGCTGTCGTCGTATACGCTCTGCCGCAGCAGTATGCCCTGTGGAAAGTCTTCTGCCTGTCCTTTTGGGCCTGCATGATCCTGCTTATGACCTATCAGCCATGCTGTGGTATTTATATTGCCCTGTGCGCTTTAGAATTGTTTTTTATGTTCCAGAATGCCGCTGTCAAATTTACGCGCATTATCGTTCGCGCAGGCGCTCTGTGTGCCAGTGTCCTTGTATACTATTTTATGATCATGAAACACTATATACCAGATACCGGGTGGCAGAAAAGCGCGTACCAGTTTTCCTTCTCTTCGGAAGCTGGTTTTCTGGACTCTGTTTTCCAGAACCTTACGCTTCTGGGAAAACAGATCGACGTTTATCTCATCAGCGTCCCCGCCCCCATCCTGACAGCCACTGCTCTGCTCCTGATCGGCGGAATGCTGAGCCTTGTCGTCAACATAGGACGTTCCGGACAATCCTGTCGCATGATAAGACTTTGTTATGTCATACTTCTTCCCCTTCTTGTAATCGGAGGATGTATGTTTCCTTTACTTGTCCTGACCCCGTCCAATTTTTCGATCAGCGTCCACTCTCTGATCGCCCTGTGCGGCTTTGGCCTGTGGAGCGGCGTCATGCTTTGCTGCCTGCCGCGCAGATTCGATAAACTCACAGCGCTCTTATTGATACCTTGTATGCTGTTCAGTTTTACTTTGTCTTATACGTATGGCAATGCGTTAAAAAGCCAGGCGAGGTATGAGGAATATCTGACTTACCAGATCGTGCATGACCTAGATACCCTGAATGCCGATGAGCAGTATCAATATCTGACGATCCAGGGCAGAGCGCCCCGTTCCCCGGAAACAGAAATGCTCTGTGCCAAATACCCGCTCTTAAAGCATCTCATCCCTCTCTATATCACCAACAATGGGTATATAGGAGGTGCGCTGCTGCAGCACTATCTGTCCTATGACCTGGAGCATGAAAGCATGACAGAGGAGACTGCCGCTTTGCTTGAGACAAACACCCCTGCCATACACAACGCCGTATATGACTGTTATCTGAATGCAGATACGATCATTATCTGTTTTCATGAATAATTTCATCACTTATTAATACCCGGAGGTTTCACATGCTGTTTAATTCCCTGGCATTTGCCATCTTTTTACCGATCGTATTTATCTTATACTATCTTGTGCCCCACAAATACCGTTGGGCCTTTTTGTTGATCGCCAGTTATGTTTTCTACATGAATCTGCATGCTGGCTATGGGCTTTTGCTATTCTTTACCACCGTGCTGACCTATCTTCTGGCAAAAAAACTGGACAAAACCCCTGTTTCCGGCCGCAGGAAGCTGTGTCTTTGGGGCGGTGTTCTGCCTCTGGCGCTCATTCTGCTCGTCTATAAGACGGCCAATCCTCTGATCGGCAGACTCAACGAAATGATCTCAGCCGGCAGACTGTCCCTACAGCCATTAACGATTTCTCTGCTCCTTCCGGCCGGTGTCTCGTTCTACTTCTTTCAGTCCATGGGATACCTGATCGATGTGTACCGCGGCAAGATCAAAGCCGAACGGCACTTCGGCTATTATGCGCTGTTCGTCTCTTTCTTCCCGCAGCTTCTGGCTGGCCCGATCGGGCGGGCAGACAGTCTGCTGCCTCAATATAAGAAGAAACGGCCTTTCGTTTATGCCGGCGTGACATACGGCCTGAAACTGATGGTCTGGGGGTATTTCAAGAAGCTCGTGATCGCCGATGTATTCGCTCTCACGATCAATCGGATCTATGACAATGCCCAAACCTACGTTGGACTTGTCTTTATCGTGGCGACTCTGATGTTTGCCGTCGAGATCTACTGCGATTTTTCTGGTTATTCGGATATCGCGATCGGCTGTGCTAAGCTGTTTGGCATCGATCTGATGACCAACTTCAAAAGTCCGTACTTCTCCTTCTCCATCAGAGAATTCTGGAGCCGGTGGCATATCTCCCTCTCTACCTGGTTTAGGGATTATGTCTATATCCCTCTTGGCGGCAACAGAGTCCCTAAGTGGCGCCACTGCCTGAATCTGCTCATAACCTTCTTAGTCAGCGGATTCTGGCACGGAAGCAGCCTGACTTATATCTTGTGGGGCGGTATGCATGGCGTCCTGCAGATCTTAGAGACTCTGATCTTTCCAAAGAAGAGAAAGGGCGTGGAGATCAGGCGGCGCAGACACTGGTGGCAGCTTCCCGTCACGTTCCTTCTGCTCTGCGTCACATGGATCTTCTTCCGTGCAAACAGCATACAGGATGCCATCTGGATTCTCTCCAGGCTTTTCTGGGATATTGAGAGACCACTGAATTACCTGCAGACAGGAATCACCTGCCTGGAGCTGTCTCCGATCGCCTTGATGGGGATGGGGTTATCCGTCCTGGTCCTCGCCCTCTACGACCTTGCCTCCTTGAAGAGCGACGTGATCGCCGCTTTCTCAAAGCAGAAGTTTTTCATCCGCTGGCCGGTATATGTGCTGTTTTTAGTTCTGATCGCTTTGTTTGCCCCTAAAGGCGTAGCGACGGAATTCATTTATTTCCAGTTTTAAGACCTGTGCATTTACTGCGGTAACCGTGCCGGCATACAGCGGTTTGTAGTATCCGGCTCATCGCGCAGCGATGTAAGACGACCGAATACAGTAACAGAAAGCCGAATGCTGAACTGTTATATTGAAAATTAGAATTTTCAATCGCGAGATTTGTGTCTGCGCATTGCTTGCCACAAACTCGATATGCGCAAAAAGCAGCGCAGAAATGGAGTAAACTATGCGAAAAAGATTTGATGTGATACGTTTTGTGCTGAAATGCATCCTGATCCCGGCTGCGGCTGTATTTGTAATCTATATGATCAACAAACCCTATAAGAAGATCGATGCACAGAAATATCTGGACATCGTCAAATTCGAGACGGTCGGAAGAGAAGTCTGGGAGATTCACGTCGCTAATCTAGGCAGCTCCCATGGCGCCTACGATTTCAACTATAGTGAGATTGAAGAGCGAGGCTATACCTGTTTCAACTTCGCCAATACCAGCCAGAGCTATGACTATGACTATGCGATCCTGAAACAATACGCCCAATTCATGGAGGAGGACTGCGTCCTATTTATCCCGGTTTCCTACTTTTCTTTCAACAACGAAGTGGTCAATGCCTCCGAGGCCGAAGCAATGAGCCTGCGCTATTATCACTTCCTGTCACCGGAGAACATTCCTGGTTACGACCCTTATGTGGATCTTTTGACCAACAGACTGCCGATCCTGTCTGCCGGAGAAGATATCTTGAAACTGTTTCCGAACATCAATCCCGCTCTGGTCGCTCATGCGGCAGACGGCGGCATCAATGTAGAGGAATTCGCAATGAGGGCGGGACAGCGGTACAGCAGACATTTTGACAACAAAGAGGAATATTTTCTTCCTGAACGGATTGAGGAATTATACGCGATCATCGATTACTGTAACGGGCACAATGTGATACCGGTTCTGATTACTACGCCCTTTTCCAAATACTACAAAGATCTGGTATCCGATGAATTCTTACAGCAATTCAACGAGACTGTCACCATGATCGCCTCCGACACAGACACCCGCTATTATGACTATTCAGACGACGACCGGTTCCGCGAAAATCTGGAGTATTTCTCCGACTCCGATCATCTGAATGATACCGGAGCCGCGTATTTCATGGGAATCTTATGGGATGAAATAGAAGAACTGCAGCAATACCATTAGAATTTTCCTTCCTTACCTGGCAGGCAGTGTGCGGATGCGCTCCACCGCCTCCCTCTCCACATGCCGGTCTTTTCGCAGATAGAAATCTCTTGCGGCCTCTTCTCCAATCTCATCTGTCACTTCTCCAGGCAGCGTAAGCCCAGGGTGAAACAGGATTTCCAGCGTGCGGCGGTCCTTCTCTGCTTTCGCTGCCACCGAAGGATATAACGCGGCGATTCTGTCATAATCCATATGGCCGCTCATAATAAGCCCCCACAGATACATCTGCTCCAGATTATGCTCCCGTGCATAACGATCCACTCTATGGGAATAAAAAGCCAACAATCGGTTTTTCACAAAATTAATCGGACGGTATGTCTTCCACAGAGACGTCTTTGCCAGAAAAATTCCTATCATTTCTTTGGAATTGCGGATATACTCTACCGCATACCCTTCCTCTGTGATCACTTCCGCCAAGGCTTCCCACACAACAGGAATCATATGCGCATGTTGATGTGAATCGATCCGAAGCCCCTTCTGCTCGCATCTAATCCCCGCCTCCTCTGCTATTTGGACAGCTTTTCGTACCGCTGCGTTCACAACAGCAATCTGCGCCCTGATCTCTTCCTTGATCTGTTTCTTAGCTGCAGCACGCTTCCAGGGCAGATAAGACAGCACAAACAGACCTCCCCAAGACAATCCCATCAGAGACTTCTCTCCAGCAGTGAGCATTGGCGCTTTTCCGGCTCCTGCAAGGCATCGTCCTTCCACGAAATCTAAGTGTACAGACATCCTGGGCAAAAACGGCAGCCTCGGTATCGCCTCGTAAAGAAGCTGCATACATTCCTCAAAGCAGGACATATTCGGCACCATACTGATACTGTCTAGTTGTCCCTTCTCCATACACGCTAACATATCCCTGGACGTATTGACCGTCAGTGCATAATCGTCCGCATGGATATCTATCTTGACCACTATACCTTCCTCCTCAGACATGCTGTCCTGTTCTCACTGCGCCGCCTCTCACGTTCTGTTTCCTTCCTCCGCTGCCGTCTCCTGCAGATCTTCAGACGCACGCTCTGCCTCCTCTTGTTTCCACACCAGCGTATCGATGATATAGCGCGGCCTGTGCTTCGTTTCCATATAGATCTTACCGATATATTCTCCGATAATGCCCAGAGACAGCAAGGTGATACCGCCGATCAGCAGGGAGACAATCATCGTCGTCGTATAACCAGGTACATTGTTTCCATTGGCCCAATCGATCAGACTGATCACACTCATGACGGCGCTGAATACAAACACAATAAATCCCAGCACACTGATCATTCTAAGCGGTCTTGTACTCATCGAGGTGATGCCGTCCATCGCCAATGTCATCATCTTACTCAGCGTATATTTAGAATGTCCTGCCTCTCTGGCTTTCACGTCGAAATAGACCACATCGGAAGGAAACCCCATCGTCGGGATCAATCCTCGCAGAAACAGGTTCGTCTCCTGGTACTGCGCCAGCGCATCCAGCGCTTTTTTGGACATCAGCCGGTAATCCGCATGGTTAGTGATCACTCTGCTTCCAAGAAGATGCATAAGACTGTAATACAGCGTAGCGCTCTCCTTCTTAAAGAAGCCGTCGGAATGCCTGTCATTGCGCACTCCATAGACCACCTCACTACCCGCCATATAGCTGTCGATAAACTGGTCTAACGCTTCGATATCCTGCTGTAAGTCCGCATCAATCGTCACTACCGCATCCGCGTGTCGTCTCGCCGTCATCATCCCTGCCAGGATCGCACTCTGATGTCCATAGTTACCCGCCAGACTGACCACGGAAAACATCGCATCCTTCTCCGCAATTCCATGCAGCAGATACAGCGTGCGGTCCTTACTGCCATCGTTGACGAACATGACCTTACTGCCTGCGGCGATTCGCCCCGTCTGCTGCAGACGCCTGATCTTATCGCCAAGCACCTGTGCCGATTTCTCTATCACTTCTTCTTCATTATAGCAGGGAACTACCAGGTACAGGACCGGGATGCTTCTTTCTGTTCTTATCGTTTCGTCCATATCCTGTCTGCTCCCCTCTTCTTTATCGCTCATTCTTCGATCGTACCTTTCTAATCACACCGCTGTCAGACGGTTTTACTTACACGCCATAATAGGCCCGGTACCACTCCACGAACTTGCTAAGTCCCTCTTCGATCGTCGTCTCCGGCTTGAAATCATAATCCTTCATCAAATCCGTGACATCAGCATAAGTCTGGTATACATCGCCCGGCTGCATCGGCAGATATTCTTTCACCGCCGTTTTTCCAAGACACTTTTCCAAAGCCTCTATATAATCCATCAATTTCTCAGGCTTGTGATTGCCAATATTATATAGTTTGTAACTGACACCCTTGTCATTTTGCTGTGGAGGATTACCGAGAATGTTCACCACACCTTTTATGATATCATCAATATACGTAAAATCCCTATACATATCGCCATTATTATAGATCTGGATGGGCTCTCCTGAAAGGATCTTCTGCGTGAATTTATAATACGCCATATCCGGCCTTCCAAACGGTCCATACACCGTAAAGAAGCGCAGTCCTGTCACCGGGATATGGTACAGTTTGCTGTAAGCATGCGCCATCAGCTCGTTGGACTTCTTCGTAGCCGCATACAGACTCACCGGCTCGTCCACCTTATCCTGCGTGGAAAAGGGTGTCTTCTCATTGCCGCCATAGACGGAACTGGAAGAGGCATAGACTAAATGTTCCACCGGAAAATACCGACAACCTTCCAAAACATGAAAGAATCCCATCATATTAGAACGCATATAGGCATCCGGATTGTCAATACTGTAGCGCACCCCGGCCTGTGCGCCCAAATTCACAACAATCTGCGGCGCATACTCCTGGAACAGCCGGAAGACATCACTCTTATCCCCCAGATCTCCCTTGATAAAGGTGTAATTCTCATGCTCCTTCAAGAGAGAGAGCCTGTCTTCCTTCAGTCTCACATCATAATAATCATTCAGATTATCAAAACCGACGACCCCGGCGCCCTTCTCAAGCAGACTCTTAGACAGATGAAAACCGATAAAGCCGGCTCCTCCCGTCACCAAATAGGTTTTATTGATATCCAATGGTTTCATATTAACCCCCATGATTCAACAAGCGCGTTTTAGCGTCCAATACTATAGTATTCCACGCCAGCCTCCTTCATCATCTTCAGATCATATAGATTGCGTCCATCATATACAAGCGGAATCCTCATCTTTTCCCGGAAAGTCTCAGGTGTGACCGCCTTGATCTCACCCCATTCCGTAAAGATAAAGCAGATGTTTGCATCCTGCAGCGCCTCTTCCGGTGTCGCTGCATATTGGATCGTTCCTTTCCCACTCTTACCTTCGGGATATCTCTTCTTGAAATGATCCGCCGCCACCGGATCATAAGCATAAATATCCGCACCGCTCTCCAGAAGAAGCGCTACATTATCCAGCGACGGCGCTTCTCTTAAGTCGTCTGTCCCTGCCTTAAAGGCAAGTCCCAGCACAGCCACCTTCAGATTCTGGAAAGTGATCATCCGGTTGCTGGCCTTCTGGAACAGTCTTGTTTTCTGCTCCGCATTGACATCCACGGCTGCCTCCACAGTGCGCAGCGTATAGCCGTTCTGTCTGGCAAGATATTTGAGCGCTTTCGTGTCTTTGGGGAAGCAGCTTCCGCCATATCCTACACCGGCATTTAAGAATCTCGAACCGATTCTTTCATCGTAGCTCATTCCCTCCGCCACAGCGTCGATATCCGCCCCAACCAGCTCGCACAGATTGGCAATGTCGTTCATGTAAGAGATTTTAAGCGCCAGGAAGTCATTACACGCATATTTGATCATCTCGGCCGAGCGTCTGCCCACTGAAACGATTGGCAGTCCAAACGGCTCATAGATCTTCTTTAAGACCGTTTCCGCTTCCTTACTCTCTGTACCGATGATGATCCTGGCAGCATGCAGCGTATCATGGACCGCCGACCCCTGCGCCAGGAACTCTGGATTAGAAGCCACTTCCACCTTCACATCTCTGATCAGGAAATCTCTGATAAACTGCTCTACTTTGTCATTCGTCCCGACAGGAACCGTCGATTTCACAACCACCAGGCAATCCCGCTCTACAGACTCTGCGATCTGCCTGGACACTGTCGCGATATAACTTAAATTAGCGGAACCATCTGGCTGCTCCGGCGTTCCTACTCCTATAAAAATGGCATCCACATCCTTGTAGGCGTTCTGATAATCTGTCGTGTAATGCAGCCTGCCCGTCGCATTGTTCTTCTGCATCAGCTCTTCTAACCCTTCTTCATAGATCGGGGAAACGCCGGACTCCATCAGTTTCACTTTCTTCTCATCCACATCCACGCATGTGACGTCATGTCCCTTCTCCGCAAAACATACCCCTGCAACAAGTCCTACATACCCTGTTCCTGCAACTGCTATCTTCATCTCTTCCTCCATTCCGAAGCGTTCCATCTAACCACTATGATCCTGCTTATGCAAAATCCCAACCTATCTTTCTAAGGATACTTTTTCGTTGTCTCTCTACTATTATATCCCAATCTGCTCTTTCGTCAATTTCCGTTTTCCAAACGCCTTTATGACTATCCTCTCCACAATCCCTACCATGACCGCCAGCGCACCGGCTAACAGTAAATATTTAAACGCCACATTGATATTATAGATGCTGTAATCATATGCCTCGCTGTACTGATCCGAGAAGCTAAGCACCGCACTTCCGTATAATAGATAGAAGATTCCATACGCCAAAACCAGCACAAGAAAGCTGTTTAGACAATACTGTGTCAAAATCGCAAAGGCATTCTCCCTGTTTAGCTTCGTCTTCCCGCTGATCCATACAGATAACAGCCCCGGCACCATTAACATCATAAAACTGATCCACTGCATCGTCAAATCCCCTTTCTCTCTTACGCGATCTTCTTCCCTGACGCCGCCCGCTTCCTGTCTGTCAAAGACTCCCGCCTCCTGATCGGCTCCGGCGCTGCACCGAATCGAGACGTCTCCATAAATCCGATATCTCTCCGGATCGATCTTTTGCCCATCCGAGAGGCGAAACGTTTCCTCCTGCCAGTAATATCCCATGCTCTCCAACACCGAGGCCGGAATGACCGCCCCGTCCTCCACGAAAATATGCGTCGTCTGACCATCCTTGATAAAGTCCACTTTGTGTCTCTTCTCAGACCCCATAAATACATCCGCCAGGTTCTCAAAGCGTGTGGTATAATAATCTCTCAAATATCCGATCGTTTCTTCGAATTCAGGATAAAAAGAAGCGATGTACCCTTGCTTTTCTTCCCATCGTATTTCATTCATCCGGTATGACTGCCCTAAATACCGCTTCATATCCTCGAAGTATTCCTCCTGATACCGGCGGCCATGCATTTGTGCAAAATCTCCCAGCACGGCGGACACTTCCGCACGGAAGCGGCCGCTTTGATACAATCTGGCATACCAGGATTCTCCAAATGAGCTGACAAGCGGATTGGCACCTCTTTCCTCATTACCAAAGGCCAGGTCAAAATCCCATGCCGGGCCGGCCGTCAGCCTGCTTTCCTCCGACATATCTTCCTTAAAGAAAAAAGCACTGAGCAGATTCGCATCCGGATCATTGCTGAGCTCATTCATCAAAAACAACTTTGCAAAAGAATTGACATCAATATACTCTGTGTATGCGTCGCTTGCTGCCGCATTCATAATATGCCCGGTCGTCTTATCCAGATACGTCTTAATCGCTTCATACTGCTCTTGGGTCACTTCTGCCGGGCTATTAATCAAAAAGGATCCAAACTCTGTCTTAAGCGTTCTTTCCGGGTCGTCCTCCCTGAAATTCGCTTCCAGAAGATATCCGGCGGGAATGTCTACCCGGTTTGGCGCTGCTTCTACCTTCTCACAGATCAGGTAAGTGCCCATATAGTTTCCGTTAAAATACATATCTGCAAATTCGGAATCCACGGCATAGGGCATTGCAAGATCCCTGGCAAGATCATAAGCCAGCTTGTTCCGCATCATGGAAACATCCAGTCTGTTTGCCTGTATCACCCAATTCTGCGCACTTCCCATCTGCAGAATATCCGTATTCTCACGCAGCCGGACACTATATTGATTCTTGGCGCCAACGCCGTCCCAGCTCGTATTGCCTCTGCCTCTGATCCGTTCCATAGCGCCTTCACTGTCTGTCTTTCCATCTGCCGTAATACAACAAAACTGTCCAGACTCTTCGTTTCCCTTGTAGGCATCTACATAGTCCATAGAACCGGATTGGGTATCAATAAACACCGCCGGAAGATTCTGCGACTGCAGGAAAACCATTGTATAACATAGGCTGCCCTGTTCTTTCTCTGTTATCTCCAGTTCATACTCCGTCTCTGCCTGCAGCTCTGGCACCACCTGCCCTGAAAAGACCTCCCTGCCAGACAACCGGATCTCATACACAGTCTCATCAAACACATAGGAAACCTCTGCCATCTGCGCATAGGCAGGCAGAAAAGCATAGCAGATTCCACCCGTGATATACAAACCGAGCTCTCTTCCCTGCTCTTCTCCTCCTGCCAATACCCGTATGGGAAGAAAACTCTTCTCATACGGATCTTCCATCTCCCCCACCGGCTCCTTTACAATACTGTCACTTATGACTACCCGATAGTCGTCCTGATTTCTGTTCGCCTCTCTGCTTTCTGCCAGATAGAAGATACAATAACAGACCGCACAGAGCGCAAGCGCAAGAATCACTGTATTCGTTATTCTGTTTTTCTTTTTAGGTTCCTGATCCAACCGCATCGATTCCTTCAATCCAGATAAACTTACATACCCTACAATCCATAATAACGATCCAGATACTTCATACGTTCTTCTATCAGATCGTGCAGTGCATGACATCCTCTGACATACACGCCAACTTCTCCTCTTCTGGCAATATAGCCAGAATCAACCAGCCTCTGCTCATACAGACAGGCTGTCTGCAGCAGATTGTCTGTAGAAAGGACATCCTTCCGCAGCGTCCTCCAGCGCCGTGCCGTTTGCGCTTCCAACCCCTGGATCCGAGAAACTAATGCATCATACTCTGTATCTTCTATGATGGTTTCTGATACAAAAAGTGACTGCCAGCCGATTTCTTTTGGATACATCCCCAAAACGAACCTGCTTCTCTCCGGTATCTTAGAAAACCGGCATCCTCCAGCCATCTGCCGCGCCGTCACATAGTATTCTTCCACACTATTCTCAACCGCACACGCCGCCTGCAGATAGAGATGATAATTCATATAATTTTCAAGATCAACCTGGGAAAATGACTGTTCTCCTGCCGTCCACATATCCTCGTATGTTTTCAGCAGCCGGCTCCCCTGCGGGTGTTCGCTGCCGTCGATCATCTTATATTGCTTCGTCCCATCCTCCCGCATCGCTTCACATTCATATAAACCGTCTTCTTCCTGTAGTTTCAGATAGCCTCTGCCGATCTTTGGCGACAGATAATACAATCCTTTGTACTCGCCATCTACGATCAGCTCTGCATATTCCATGCCTTTCCTAAGAGTATCCTCCTCGCATACGCAGTTCCACAAGTAAACCGCCATCATCTCCCGTGAGACAGCCTCATCTTTCTCACTCACCGGATATAATTTCCATGCGCTCCTCTTTCCAAGTCCCAACAGGGAAAGATTCCTTTCCTCTGACGGATCCTTCTTATGCAGCCGAAAACTGATCGTCCCCGTGCTGTCGTTGATCTTCGCCTCCATCTGGGATTCTTTGGCGCTCATTGTGACCACATCATGGTCGTCTGGATCCTGTATCACCATATTTCCTCCGGCATACTCCCCGGACAGCTCATCCATGTCAGAATGAATACCGATCACCGGAAGCCCTGTAAAGATCAGATCTGCAACCGCATACGCCTCCTTCGTCACAAACCAAATCTTGAAAGCATGTCCCTCCAAGATCGCTCTGCGCTTATCTTCCAGAATCTCCTCGTCCTGAATACATACAATACAATCCTCTCCAACAGAAGAAAAAGAACCTTCATACGACTTCTCTTCTATCTTCTGACTGACATAGAATGTATTGTCCGTCTGATCGTAGGGAACCTGCTTTCCCTCAAACCGTATTCTCCTGTCCAGATGATCCAAAGGATCCCCTCTGGGAAGGTCTGCCACCAACTGAGTCAGTTCCTCTTCTGACATCACATACAAGCCGTTTAATTCCATGGCATCCACTCTGCCAAACAACAGCAAAGAGACAAGAAGCGCCGCGGCCAGACACAACATCCAAATCTGTTTCCTCTTCATTATCCAACACGGTCTCCCATTTCCAAAAGCCAGTTAACCCCTTTGACATGCGCACAGTCTCTTACAGCCTTGACCGCCTCTTCTTTAATCTCCTGCCGTGCCGAAACCTCACATATGATCTCGCACCGCTCTTCTATGTAATTGGATGCACGCACTCCCATCTTCGGATAATATACTTTCAGTTTCTCCTTGATCTGTTCCAGCTCCACTTCTTTGGTGCCGCGTATAATGATCAGATATTTTCTCTGCATGCTCGTATAATAGCTGAACGATAACAGTACGATCGCAATCACGATCGTAGAAAGAATTGCAAGCTTGTAAATCTGGGCTCCCACGCAGAGTCCCTCAACAATCGCCCAGAAAATATAGATCGTATCAGACGGATCTTTGATCGCAGTCCGAAACCGGACGATCGAAAGTGCACCTACCATACCCAATGAAATCGCCATATTACTGCTGATCATCAACATGATCACCGATGTGATCAGCACAATCACGACGTTTCCTGCATTAAACCGTCCATTATAGCAGACTCCCGTATAGGCAAGCCGATAAGTGACAAAAATAACCATTCCCAATAACAACGCCGTGCACAGAACGAATAAGATCTTATCCGCATCAAGCGCATCGCTGTTGCCCGTAAACCAATCCAAAATCTCTCTCTTCGACATACTCTTCTCCACTCAGAACTGCCTATTTTTCTCAAATAGTTTCTTCAGTTTCTGCCTGCCTCTCTGAAGAAGCGTCGGTCCGTGATAACTTCTTGCCGCCGCTTCATCGAAAAGCCCCTGCAAGTCAGGCTGCGCATTCACATAATCCCACCAGACAGAACCCAGATTCGTATCATACTGTTTCCATGGTTTATAGCCGGCATAGTGGATCATCACCGGATGCCGTCTTGCCTCTTCACATTCCTTCGCCGGATGAACCTTTTCCCTGATGCATCTGGCATAGTCCTCGTCTGTCATATAGGCAAGACAATTATATTTAAGGGGCAGATAGACGATCGCTCCCTGACAGGTAAGATTCAGAATATCCTGATCCTGGTAATAAAGCTTCTGTTTCGCCCATTCACGCCACTGCTCTTCCAGATTCCTGTTCCGAATCTCTTTCAGATTCATCAGCGTCACGCCGGCATTGATATAATTACCCCGCAAATTCTCCATAAAATGCCAGTAGGGCTGTTTGCTGTTTCTCTCCCACTGATCGGAAAGATTCGCCCCTCCCCTCACCGCTGCCAGGAGTTTTCCCTCCATCGGCGTCTGCCATAGCTCTTCCAGACTGTCCTGGAAAAGAATGTCCACATCCGTATACAGAATCTGGTCCACCTCCCGCAAAAGTCCCGGCAAGGCCAGCCGCAGATAAGTCCCCGCTGAAATTCCTCTGACTTCATAGGCGCCCTCATACGGATTGTCCATCACTTTCATGGTAAGTTCCGACTCTTTATCCCGCGCCGCCACGATCTGACGCAGCTTATGCTCAACCTGCGCCGCTTCTTTTGTACAGACACAGTATATGTGATAATGCACATGATCTGCCCTGGCAAAATCTAACAGCGAAGCAGCTGTTACCTGTGCCTGGTTCATCAAATTATGGTCAAAGCAAAACGCTACATTGATCTGCATCTCTTTCCCACACCTCTCTTTTCGGCCGCTCTATCTTACCGTCACCAACATCAGAAATTTCACTTTCAGTTATGCAGACTCTTTCCTGTCTGACTTTGGCAAGAGCCCTAACTTTTTCATTATAGCAAAAAAAAGCTGGATTGGCGATATGGTTCCTGGATATTTTCGATGGACAGGTAACAGTTTAGCCATGACACCGGACGCCCCCAAACTGCTTCCAGATCTCCAGAAATTGCTCTGCGCAGTGATCGTTCGAAAGCTTACGGCGGTAGCGCAGACAGTTTTCCCGATAATATGCATGATCTGCTGTGATCTCCTGCAGCGCCTGCATTGTCCAATCGTCCTGTACGACTCCCAATGCTTCCCGTCTGATATAGGCGGCATTATACGGCACCGCGGTCGTGACTACAGGTGTCCCCACTGCAATACTCTCCACGATCGATACCATATTGTTGTCCTTACATGTATAGACGAGCAGAGCCTGGGAAGAAGCGACGATGGGCAGAAGCTGCTCATGTGTCATGCGGCCGCAGAAGACCACCTGCTCCTGTACCTGAAGCTCTTTCACCAGCGCCCGCAGCCTTGCTTCCCGCTCTCCGCTCCCTATGATATACAGTTTATATTCTTCCTGTCCGCCGCGGACAAACTCCGCAAACACCTCTATAATCCTGTGAATTCTCTTCCTGTCGATCAGTTGGGAGACCACCACGAACTGCTTTCCCTTTTCTTTTCTTTCTGAAGCCAGGATCCTGTCCAGTTTCCCAAGATCAACGCCGTGATCAATGACCGTCCCGGAAACCCGGCGTATAAATTGACGGATAAACGATGCCGCCGCCTCTGAGCGCGGTATCACCAAAGCTTTCCGCATCAGCCGCCTTGCCACTGTATGATACCATACCTTAGACGGAATCTGATGCAGCATGCGATTGTGCGCCGCCAGCTCATGCCAGATTATTGTCTTATCCGGATACATTCTGGCCGCTGTATAGGACCATGTGGCAAAGACCTCGCTGGATATGATCACGTCATGCTCTGTATGCGTTTTCAGATAACGCCGCAATCCCGGCATATAAGGAAAACACCGGGGAAGAAAGAGTTTATGCCAGACTGTTTTCAGATAGAGAACCGGGAAGGGATATTTTTCCTGCTTCACCGGACAGTAATCCCTGGCTGCGATCAGTGTCACCTGATGACCACTGTGCAAAAATCCCATACAGAGCGTGTAGATCATGGTATCCTTGATGGAATCCACTTTCGGAATCTCATTTGTCTCTGCTGTATACAGGATCGGATTGATGATCAGTACATTACTCATGACTTTTCTCCTTGCGTCTCCCTGATTGAAACACTGCCGGCCGCAGAACGCAGGAAACATTCTGCAATTTTTGAAACGCTCAACTGCTCCTTCAGTTTCGCCGCTTCCCTGCCAAGACGAACCCCCACCTCTGGCTCCTGTGCAAGCCGTTTCATCGCGTCCGCAAGTGCGTCCGCATCCCCTGTGGGAATCAGCAGACCATTCACATTATCCTGAATATAAGTCCTGGATCCCCCGCAGGGACAGTCGGTAGCGATCACCGGCATCCCCAATGCCAGCGCTTCCAGCATAGAATTCGAAATACCCTCATAGTCAGAGGACAGGACATACATCGCTGCCTTACGGATATCTTTTCCAATCTGTCTGGAGAAACCGCAAAACATGACACATGTGTCAATCTCTAATCTCCTTGCCAGTTCCCGCAGTTCTTCTTCCAACGCCCCCTGTCCATACAGTTCCAGAGTGTACTCTGGGTACTGTCTGACAAACTGTGCAAATGCCTGCAGAAGCAGCTTGTGATTCTTCTGTGGTTCCAACCGCCCCACAGCGACGATCCGTTTCTCCCGCTCTCCCCGCCACATCTGCATCTCCCCGGTCTCCACCGGATTCGGAATGACCCGCGTTTTCCTTCGGATCGCCCCCGGAAAAGAATCTGCGGCATCTACCGTCTGGCAGATCACCCGGTCCGCCAGGCAGTAGGCCAGATTACGGATCAAAGGATGATCATAGCGGTCAGGATCGTTCCGCTCTGAGACAAGAAACTCATATTCTTTCCTGTGCCGCCCAAGTGCGACGGCAGAGAACACTGCTCCCATAACGCTAAATGCCCAGATACGGCATCCTCTGTTGCGTCCGTAATATTCCCGCATCCGCCTGATTCTCGCGATTCTCCGAAGGATCTTACCGCCGGAAGGTTCGCCCAGACAGACTACTTCCACCCCATCCTGCAGAGAATAAGCAGTCTGATGTCCTGCAAAGAGCAGGATCGTGACAGCGATCCCCCTTCCGGCATACTCGTTCGCCAAAAGCGCCACAACCCGCTCCGTTCCTCCTCCAGGCATGTCCGGGATCACAAAAACGATCTTCTTATCTGTATTCATCTGGCATACACCACCCTTATCTTCACCACCGCAGTACCCACCGCTGCTCCTCACTTCTTTCCAGTTCTTCCAATACCGCCTCTCCGTCACGGTAAGTCAGCGCCATTCCATCGATCATAATATAATAGCCCTCCTCATCCGCCGGCTCAAATTTCCACCGGTAAGTGACCTCGTCGTCCGGCTCGTAGAACAGATTCATGTCGTCATCCCGATACACCGTCAGATGAAACGTCTCTTCTTGTTCTCTGACCGCCAGCACCTGCTCATTACTGCGAAACCGTAGGCTGATTCCTGCTGTCTCCTGCCCTGACGCAGATTCCCACTCTGTATTCAGCAAGAGTTTATGTTCCAGATCTGTCACAGCAAAAACCGGCAAAACAGCCTTCTTCGCGGATCCATCAGGCAGGACCGTCTTCATCGTCACTTCACCACTTTCTTCCGCGATGTGCATCTCCTGGGCTGTATAAGGCGACAGATAATAATAGCCATCGGGAATCTCCATATGCTCTTCTGCATTCTCTGTCTCCTCTGAAGCAGCGCCTGTTTCTGTGTTCTTTGTCTCTTCCAGATCGCTGCTTTCTTCTGCGGGCTTATCCTCGTGATAGAACTGCGCACGCGCTTCTTTCCCGTCATTTAAGGCAATCGTCCTGTCAAAGAGATTCGTCCTGCTAAAGAAAAACAGAAACGCCAGAACGACGAGGCCGCTGCCAGCCGCCAGCTTATTCCTCCAAAGTAAAGCAGCAACTGCGGCTTTATCCTTCCGGCATTCTTTCCACCGGGCAGGAACAGCCGCCACAGACCGGATATAGTCCGCCAGTCCTTTGACTGCATAAGGAATGAGTATCACAAAATACGGGATCGTATAAGATGCGCTGGATTCCCAGATAAAATGAAACAGATAGCCGCCCAGAAAAACAACCGCACCCAATAGTTCATACAGATTATCACTGCGCCAACGCAGGAGCACATACAGCAGCATTCCCAGAAGCAGCAGCGTCTGTGCGTAATTTAACAGCACGGAGAGTATGACGCTCCCTCGTCCATCGATCAGGCTCCTCACAAACGCAGAAAGCGCAACCGCCGGGGTTCGTCCTCTTGTGCGGTCCAGGCTGATAAAAGTTGGATCATTCCACTGAAAAGCATTTTTCCGTGCAAAAAAAGTCACGCCCTCATCCAAAATATTTTCTGACATTCTTGTCATTATTTTCCTGATATCGGCTATGGATGCTTCCACGATCTTATCCGTATCATACTCATACCTGACAAAAATATCCCCGATATAGCCGCTGTAACCTCCCGGCCCTAAGGGCGTCTCCTGCAGTCCCATGACGACCCAGGAAACCATGGCTTCCCCGTCGCCGGCCTCATAGCCTGACAAAGTTTCTACACAGGCCGCCGTCGCCTGACTGCATCCTGCCACGCTAAGTCCCATCAGCGCAATCGCCGCCAGGGAACCAGCCCAGCGTCTTCCGGCCTTTCCCGTTTCCCTGAGGGATGATAAGACTGACATAAGCGCATCATAAAGCAGAAAGCAGACGATCGCGACCAGATAGATCAGGCAGTTCATCTTAATCACTGTCGCCAGACCCATGCACACACATGCCGGCAGAATATACCGGTACTTCCTTGTATCGAAATATCTGGCGGCAAAATATACCGCTCCAAGAGATAACGCCATTCCCGGAAGAATGCCATACAGATAAGTCACATAGAAAGCAATGGGAACCCATAAGATCAGCGCCGTATACACAACGATTGGCAGCCCCTCATCCTTTTTCCAGAACAAGGCAGACAATTTCACCAACAGAACATAGACTGCAAGAAGCGCAAGCACATTGACAAGCTGCAGCCCAACATAATTATCCAGACCGAAAACAAACGACAGAAGATAATAAAACAGAATAATCCCCGCCTGAAACGGATAGCGGAACAGATAGCCCCCCTCCGCATAAGCAGAAAAATTGCCGCGCCGCCACTGCATGGCAATCCCATACACCTTCGCCGGATCGGAACCCGGTGAAAGCTGCGTCATCATGATCCAGGCAGTTCCCGTCACCAGGACAAGCGCACTCAAAAGCCTGAAACTCCATCGCTTACTGAGCACAGTCTGCCCTGGTGCATCCGTCCATCCTGTTTTCCTCTGTGATACCCCGTTTCGAATATGACATCTGTTATAGAATAAACTTCCTGCCGCTGTAAAGAACAGAAAAAAGAGTAAATGCTTCCATGGGGCGTCTGCTATATTCAGCGTCCGTTCCTGTAAACTTCCATCTTCTCTTGTGATCGTGCCGATAAAGCTGGTGCTGAACAGGCTCTGGAGGAACAATCCTGACGTAATCACCAGCAAGATGATACGTATAACGGCATTCGCCGCCCTGTCTATCAGTTTCTGGATTTTGTCTGATCTCATTTCTGTGTTCATGCCTTTCCTTATGCTTTAAACTGTCTGAGCACCAACAGGGTTCTTTTTATGGAGATCAAAAGCGGATGGCGCACCCCATTTCTTCGAAGCGCCAGACATCCTTCCCAGAATGAAACCAGATAATTGTGCAGACCCGCATTGCTGATCCCGCCATAGAACATCTCAACCAGCACTTCCGGCACATACGCCAGGCGATTCCTCTCCTCCTTCAGAAAACGCACCATAAACTCATAATCCGCCGCACACTGATACGATGTATCGTAGACGCCATACTTCTCATAGATCTCCCGTTTCAAAAACAGGGTCGGATGTCCCGGAAGCCATCCTTCCGACAGTCTTCCCTCTCCCATGTGCCATGCCCTGACGACATGTTCCCCTTCCACATAGACCAGGTCCGCATGTGCTCCGATACAGCCTTCTCCCCCCTGCTCCACTGCCCTTACCAGCTTCGTGACCGCATCCGGCCTGCAGAGTCTGTCGTTGCAGACTGCCACGAGGTCTCCCGTACACATACGAAATGCCTTGTTCATCGCATCGTACAGGCCGCCGTCCGGCTCCGAGATCCACTGCACCGTACAGTTCGTACCGTTGGTTTCCTCTCCCTCATGCCGGCCGGCAAACTCCCGGATCACTTCCAGCGTACCGTCATTCGACTGTCCATCCACCATAATAACTTCGATCAATGGATAATCCTGCTGTTCGATACTTGCCAGGGTTACTTTTAAGTTTTCTCTCACATTATAAGTTGTGACCAACAAAGATACTTTCCACATATTTTAAATTTTACCTTATTTCCGTAAGATATGCAATGAACCGGCCGGCCGGATGATGCTTGCACTTATTTCAATATCAGTGTTTCTATTGCGCTTCCTATTAAAATACGATACTATGGGTAAGAATAAGCAGCTGATCTGTCGTCATCGAAAGGAGTGCCCCATGTCCCATTCCCCTTTGCTAAGCATTATCGTTCCCGTGTACAACGTAGAGCGCTATCTATGCCAATGTCTTGACAGTCTTCTGGCTCAGAATCTTTCCGATTATGAAGTCATCCTGGTAGACGATGGTTCCACAGATCAAAGCGGTATGATCTGCGACCGATATGCTTCTGCGCATTCTCTTTTCCAGTGTGTCCATAAACCCAACGGTGGTCTTCCTTCTGCCAGAAAATGCGGGTTTGAAGCCAGCCATGGGCAATACGTCACTTTCGTAGACAGTGACGACTGGGTCTCCTCCGATATGTACGGCAGAATGTGTCAGGCCATCCATGATACGCACGCCGATGTTGTGATCTGCGACTATATTGCCGCCATGCCCGACCGCGAAGAGATCTGCACGACTCCCTTTCCCACCGGCTTCTATGACAAAACCCGATTGGAAACGGAAGTTTATCCCTTTATGCTGTACACCGGCGTATTCTATAAATACGGCCTTGCCCCCAGCCTCTGCAACAAAATATTCCGGCGGGACCTGCTTGGCCGTCATCTTCTCCGTGTTCCCAATGACGTCGTCGTCGGAGAAGACGCTATGGCTTCCTATAGTTGTCTCCTTGAGGCTGATTCCGCCTTTATCCTCAAGGAAGCTTTCTATTACTACCGCAGCAATGCCAGCTCTGTCAGCCACCAGGCTATGCCTGCCAGACGCCTGCAGGACAATCATAAGCTGTTCCAGACACTGCACGACGTGATCGATACCGCTGCCTATCCCTGCATGGAGAAACAACTGGACTACTATTTCGTCTATCAGTGTCTGTTGACTTTTGCACCCGTTTTCACAAGTATGTCAGCTTCCCCGGCAGTTTTGAGACATATTTTCCGCGAAGAATGTAATTTCCCCCTGATCCGGAAGGCCTTTGCACGTGTTCCGGTCAAGGAGATCACCGGTATACACAATAAACTTTATGCTCTCTGCATCCGTCACAGGTTCTTTTACGGGTTTTACTTTGCGTTAAGGCATTGACGGGCCGTCATGATTCCGCTCTTCGGAACCGGAGATGTTTTTCAATCTACACCAGATATCTCTCCAGGATCGGACGGCCGCTTCCATACTTGCTCACCGCCACATTGGTCAGATGATATTTGGCCAGAAGCTTCTTAACCGGCTCGATCAGTGTCTCATTGAACTTAACTTCCAGGATCACTGCATCTTCAACCGTATGGATCCAGGGCAGATCCCGCTCAAACAAATCCAATTCCACTTCCGAGCTGCGCACATGGCGGTCGATCGTGATACGCGTGTTATACTCGCCATACAGGTATGCGCACCTCTCGTACTCTATGACGACGGCAGGACGGTAACATCCCAATGTCAGATCGCAGTACAAGCGCCACGCCAGTTCCTCCGGTTCCTCCAGCAGACTGCCATAGTCCCCTTCCATGATGCGCCGGGCGTTCTGTCTGCCAATCAGCAGACTTTCCTTATGTTGCAGGGCGCCTGATTTCTGTTTGCATTCCAGCTTCACGACATCCGCACTCTCATCATAGATGCGCATACGTATCTTCTTCCGCCGCTCTGCCCCGTCCAGCTTTTCCACATAATCTTTCTGGTTAAGGGAATCAAAGTACAGACTCCTGACCCGGTAAAATCCCTCCTCAGAATACCGGTCCGGCAGCAAAAGCTTCTCAAGCTCTGCCTGCAGGCGTAAACTGTCGGCATAACTGATCCAGTATTTCAACTCACTTCTTAATACAGAAAGCATTCTCTTCCCTCACGCGCTCAGCCACATTGATCTCCCACGCCGCTATCCTGTCCCGTATCTTTCTTATCCCTGTATCTTTCCTGTACGTATAGATCATCGGCAGATCCCGGCTCAGGAAGAGATAGCTTCCCTCCGTCACCGAATAGGCTCCGATCCTGTCAAACACCAGGAAATCCTCTATCTGCGGATCGTGCAGGATAAGCCCCCGCGCCACAAGATCCGCAAACGTACACAGTGCGCCGCAGATCATATATTCACTGCCCATGACGCTTTCTTCCAGTTTACGGCCCGTCGCCGGTATATGGTGAATGACCGGCGTCCGCATCGCCATATTCTGTCCGTAATAATTGATATGATGAATGCCGCCGTCGATCAGGCAGTATTTCCGTTCTCCCGCCTGCTTCACATCCATGATCCGCGTCGCATAATGTCCGCAGGAGGCTGCAAGGTATCTTCCCAGCTCTATCGTCACTGGATAAGGAAAATGCTGCCCGCCTATCCACTCTGCCAGACGCTGCGCCTCCTCTGCCCCTTCCTCCACGGTCTCTCCCTCAAAATACGCTACGCAAAGCCCTGGACCGTATTCCAGCCTCATGTCCACAAGACCATATTTCTCCTGTAGGGAAGTCATAAACTGCGCAAGCATCACCAGTTCCTTTTCATATTTGCTTCTCTTCCGCTGTGTCCCCGCGAAAAAGTGGATCCCGGCAAAAATAATATCCGGCATCGACTGTATCTCTTCTATAATTGTATGGATCGTCTGCTCTTCCATCCCAAACTGTGCTCCACTGGTAAGCCGCAGCAAAACCCGCGTCTTTACTCCGGCTGGCACACATGTTTTCAGAATCTGCCAGTGCCTGACCGACTCGATCGTAATCTCGCCCACCGGATATGCCAGCGCCGTCTTGATATCGTCATAAGACTTCACCACTCCAGAGAAAATAATCTTATCCCCCGCGATCCCATAGCTTCTGCAGATCTCCAATTCACCCGGCGAACAGACCTCATATTTTCCGACGACCGGATCCAGCAGAGGGATCAGGAAGGGATTCGCCTTGACCGCAAAACAAAGCTCCGCGCTGCAGGATGCCAGAGCCTCTTTAATCTGCTGCACTCTTCCTGTCAACTCGTCTTCATCAAAAATATAACAGGGCGTCTGCAAAGAACCTGCCTCTGTAAACCGTCTGATCTCTTCCTGCGTCATACTGACCTCCATAATTGGTATCCATTTAGCCTAATCCCAGCTTGTCTCATCAATGTCCACTTCCGCCGCTCTCTCCTCCGCATCCCCTGCCGCCGCACGACACCGGATCCGCAGCGTCATCGGGAATACCATATCCTCCACAGACAACGGACATCTGTCTTTCTCACTGTACTCCTGTAGGATCCGAACTTCCTTTTCTGTCACCAGTTCAAACTGATACAGCAGCTTCGTGCCCTCCTTGCACAGTGCTTCTCCCACGATCTCACGGTTTCCTTCCTCATCTGCCACTTCCGTATGCAATCCAACACATACCAGATCCGACATAGCCTCTTTCATCTCAGATACCGAACCGTAGAAGTATCCATCCACGCTCTCCTGTCTCATGCGCCTGCACAGCACATCGCAATAAAAGTCGCTGACCAGATCAGCCCCGTCGTCCCCCACATGCTCCATGCTGTTCATCTTGGCATCCGGAAGTAAGGTTTCTCTCTCTTTCATCAGATTCAAATTATCGTATGCTACACCCCGCTCCTCCAGATACTCCCGGAAAAACTGCGTACATGCTCCATACCCCGGCGTGGCATACACCGTACTTATGGTGAGCGGCGTGGAAACCACATAAAGTTCTGCTCCCTTCTCCCGACAAAGCGTAACAATCCTATCCAAATAAGCCAGCTTATCCCGATCCATCGCTTCCTCTGTCCATGGTTCGGAAAGATAGATACCTGCCTTGCTGCCAAACACCTCTGTCTCCCTTGTAAATCCCAGATCTTCATACACCGTGTTCTCACCAGTATCAATCCCCTGGCGGTACTCTAAAGACAGCTTCTTCTTCAGATTGCTGCCAACATTTCCGATCTTTCCCCGGTATTGGTAACTTTTCAGGAAATAATTATACTCCGACGGTTCAAAAACATCTCCGATAAAAGCCGCACGGATCAATGGCGATCTGATCCTCTTTAATACGAGAAGATCCCTTGTCGGCACTCTTTCCTCCGGCAGAAAAGTCTGATAGTCCAGCCCAAATACCACATATTTGAGATCATACTGATTCAGAATATCCTTCAGATAATAGTACGTTCCCTCGATTCCCTGTGAACCTGTTCCTGCATTGAATGCACAGGAAACACCCTCGATCCGGTCAGAAAAGACCGAGGGAATAAAGGTCGTGCTGACTCTGGAGTTTCCGATAAACACCATATCAGGCTGTTTGCCCTCTGTGCCCTTCTGTCGCAGCCCCAAATCCAGATAATGCTGAAACGTCACCGGTTCCAGGGCATATCCAAGTACCTGTTCAAAACAGATCAAAAGCGCCGCCAGCAGCAGGACCTTCTTAAAATTGCTCATACATGAATCCTCCCGCCGCACCGGCTCCCGCATATCCAAACAAAAGAACCGCATAGAATAATATCACATAGCAGACATATCTGGGCAGTACCGGAACGCGCCCCACTGCATCATATGGCTTGAGACCTCTTTCCTTCAAAATATCCAAAAGCAGCATCACCAAAACCCCAACTGCCATGAGCAACAGATCCCTTCCTTCCAGTCCTGGAAAGAGTTCCATCGGCCTGCAGAGCAGTCGCCAGTTATGCTCCAAAAACAATGACCTGCATTTCATCATAATGCCATGCACAGATCTCACATCAGAAACCATCTCCGCAAACCCAAAAATCAGAAATGTCCTGATCATCTGTACCAGATGCAGACACTTGTTATCCTCCGAAAGATGAAGCCGCTGCCTGATCTTCCCATAGACAGGTTTTAACTGCATACTGGATACAATACAGAACAGATTGATCCATCCCCAGAGTAGAAAGTTGGGTGAACTGCCATGCCATAGCCCGGTAGCGCTCCAGACAAAAAACAAGGCAATATAACTTGGAATCAGACGTACCATTGCAGGCGGGCAGATTTTCTTGCACCTGGTGGAAAACTTCTGGACAATCTTACTCATGGAGATCGGGTAGAAAAGATAATCTTTAAACCATGCCCCCAATGTGATATGCCATCTCCGCCAGAACTCGTCGATCGATCTCGCGAAAAAAGGCTGCATGAAGTTCTCCTGCAGCGTTATGCCCATCATATGACACACCCCTGCCACAATATCCATATAGCCTGAAAAATCCGCATAGAGCTGGATCGGCAGAAGTATAAACAAAAGAAACACATAAACGCCGCCATATCCAGAGTCCTTCGGCAGAATCGTATTGATCACCACTAACATCCTGTCCGCAATCACCAGCTTCTTAAAGCAGCCCCACAGCAGACGAAGCATACCTTGCTCCAGATGGTCGAAATCAAAGGCATGTCTTACAAACAAAGTCTTCCCCAAAGCGTCATACCGGCTGAACGGTCCTTGCACAATATGAGGGAAAAACATCATAAACGAACAATATCGAAGCAGATTTCTCTCCGCCCGATATTTGGCCCTGTATACATCGATGCAATACCCCGCACCGATAAAAGTATAGATCGAAATGCCCAACGGAGAAAAAGAAAAGATGTGCATAAACTTAAAAGCCGCCCAGATTCCAAAATTGAGCAGCAGCCCCGCCAGCATCATTCTTTTCTTCCATTTCGTGCACTCTGCTTTATATGCCTTGCGCGCCTCTTTATCCTTGCATTCACTTCTCAGCGCATGGAATCTGTCGTCTACATGATTCAATCCCAGCCCTAAGCCGTAAGTAAGCAGAACCGCGGATAAGATCATGACGATCTGCCCCACACCATACGATATATAGAATAAGATGCTGAAGACCGGCGGCACCAGCCACTGCCACTTCGACGGTATCGTATAATAAATCAGAAGCAAAAGCGCCAGAAATGCAAAAAATTGTATTGATATCAGTGACATATTATTCGTCCTGCAGTTTACAGATCAGTCGATAGATCGCTTCCATGGAATTAAAGTTTTCCGGAAGCAGATACTGCACATTGATATCCACATCGAAAGCGTCATTAACCGCCGTGACAATCGCAATGATATCGATCGAATCCAGCACGCCGTCGTCGATCAGTCTTTCTTCAGAAGCAAAATCAATATCCTGCCTGATTTCCTCTAAAATTTTCTGTAGTTCTTCCATTTTGTACAATACTCCTTTCTTATCCGCAGTATTCCTTCTTCAGAAGTGCCCTGTCAATCTTACCGTTCTTGTTCATCGGTATCTTCTCGAAGAAAATATACTGATTAGGCCACATAAATTTTGGCAGAAAGTCCCCTAACGCTTTCACTATCCTTCTGTCGCAGGCCTCCTTTGCCTGATAACACAGAATAATCTTTTCCTTCCCCTCATCATAAATGCAGCACCCTACATCAATAAAATCCAGTGCATTGACAGCCGTCTCAATCTCTCCCAGCTCAATCCGGTGTCCCATATGTTTAATCTGATAATCTTTGCGCCCCGCAAAGTACAGTTCATCCCGTTCCCCATAAAACCCCAAATCCCCTGTTCGATACACCAATTCCGGGTATACACTTTGCAGCGGATTCTGAACAAAAGCTGCCCTCGTTTTCTCCGGGTTATTGTAATATCCCATGGCTAGGCAGGTGCCTCGCACATAAATCTCACCTTTCTGCCCCTTCCGCGTGATCAGACCCCCTGTCTGCGTGTCGATCAAGAACATCTCCGTATTGTGGAATGCCTGTCCGACCGGCAGCGCCTCTGTCTCCTCAAACTCCCTGTCGATAATGTAATAACCGCAGTTACAGGTAATTTCCGTTGGACCATAAAGATTGACAAACTGCGCGTCCGGCAGCGCCCGCCGCCAATAATTCAGATCCTTGACCGGCATGACCTCGCCCGAAAACATGATAAGCGAAAGCGACTCCGGCATAAAATTCTCAAACACCTTGAAATTTGAAACGATCCGTAGCGCCGAAACTGCCCAGATAATTACATTGACCCCACGTTCATTCAGATACGGGATCAACTTGACCGGCAGTACAAAGTACTGCTTCGGTACAACCTGCACGGTTCCGCCCAGATATAGGCTGCAATAGATATCTTTCGTCGAGACGTCAAAATCTAACGGCGCCTGATTTCCGAAAACCGGAGCGGACGGAAAAGCAAAAGTATCTGCAAACTGCATCACCAGATCAATCACAGAACGGTGATTGACCACTACCCCTTTCGGCACTCCCGTAGAGCCGGAAGTAAAGATCGTATAGAGCGGATCTGTGTCAAGATGCCTCTTCCTGACCTCCCGCAAGGCTTCTTCCTCTTCCCGCATCTCCTCTGTCCCTACCAGCTCAGCATAGGAGATAAGATCGATATTTTCTGACGACAAGCTTGTTTCTGACTTAGAATTCAGAATCAACACCGGTTCCAGGGTATCAAGAATCAAGTCGATTCTCTTACGCGGCATCGTATCATCCAAGGGAACATAGAAGTTGCCGCTGTAGACAATCCCCATAAAGAGGATCAGACTCTCAATATTCCTGTCAATCAAGACCGCGATCGGCCTGTTATGCCATACTTCCCCTCTCTGCCCGGATCTGGCAATAATCTTACACCCAATCCTTTTCGCCTGCTGTAGAAGACTGCAATAATCGATCTGCTTGTCCAGATCAGCAAACGCTGTCTGAGAAGGGCTTCGCTCGGCGGCTGCTTCGAGCCATTCTAAGATGTTAATGTTCATGAGTCTCTCTTTCCTGCATGATGAATACAGACACATAGCTGAGATATATTGCTGTTCTGCTGTGTGGGGTGTGTCTGCGTTTGGTTGACGTTAGAGCATCAAATTCTCTATGATTATAGTATATCTAATAAGCAATTACAATATAGGAATTTTAGGCTTCACAGAGGTTCGCATTACAGATCAGTGCCACTGTTTCTTTGAGATCGTCACTAAACGCTTCAAGATCATTCATGGGCAATATGTTATATATAGCAAGCCTCTTGTCTGCAATTCTAACGGAAATACGTAGTGCTTTATTCAATCCTTAAATATCTTCTGTTTTTAGTGGCTGCTGTGCACGTTAATCGACCCATTGCCACCAGTTCATTCAGCAACTGCCTCGTCCTTGCCCCTTTTAATCCTATTTTTTCAGCAATCTCTTCTGTCTTATATAATATTTCTAATTCCATACACTCAAGTATCTGTTTCTGCCTTTCAGATAATACTGTCTCCTGAATTTCTTCTGCTGATTTTTTTGCTGATTCTGCTGATTGTTCTATATATTCCGGAATCATTCTAAGATAAAGCGTCACCTGATTGAGAACAGTATCTTCTATCAATTCCGGTTTGATCCAACCTTCTTCTTTCCAGACTTCCAAGATGGAGGGAAATCCAGAGCCTGCATTGTCACCAAATCCAACCATTCTAAGCATGGTCTGCATCCGTGGATTTCTTGATTTTGAATTTCCTCCCCGGTAAATATCCTCTAAAGGAAGCTTTAAAATACCAGGATTCGTAAACTCATAGCCATTTGACCTTTTGATCCCCTTCAAAACCCCCGCATCCATCAAATAATCAGCATGTATAATAAGATTTACAAATGCCTCTCTTACTGCTTTGTGTACCGATGTCTCATCTAGCCGCTGTACTCCTTCCAATTTAAATGGTTTCTTCAAATCCTCCGTTAATTTAGGTATACCTTTGGTAAAAAAATTAAAAAGATTATTCTCCCATGTTCCATCGTAAGTAATCCTGTCATTCCAACGAATATCCATTGTAGTTTCACTTTCGTTGCGGTAATCCATAAAAATATTGTCAAACTCATCCCGTATAACAAGTCCATCGCCAACATAAATCGGCCGCATTTTGTAGTCTGCTCTCGGAACTTGAATCACGATCAAACTAATGCCCGATTCTTCCACAATAAAAACATCTTCATCTTTCAAAATATTTCTATTGACCTTGCTACTGTTCATAGTATTCCAAAAATCCTCTACCTGTTTTCATTCATGCTTGCCACAATTTACCGCTTTTCCTGCATAGATTCTGCTGTAATATTTATTCTTACGATTCCTGTTGCGTATTCTTTCAGAAAGTCGATTACTGTCAAAAGCCTTCTCTCAATACATTCTAATATTCACCATTCGCTTTTCATTCTTATTATATTCAATACTCCTTAGAAAAACAATGACGTTCTGGTTTGGATAATCAATCTTTTTGAAAGTAAGCTTTACGGGTTTGTTTGAAATGCTATCGTGGGGCATCTATACTTTGAAAAAAACAAGATTGATCAGCTTATTATTGCTGGTCAATCCTGTTTTCTTTTTATCCTTCTTTGCGATAATTATTTTAATATTAAATTTATCTACAATATCAATCCATTATCGTCCCGCTCCTACTTATTAATCTTGACATTCATGTTAATTGCTGTCCCTGCTGTATTCGTTCCCTGATCCTTAAACTTAATATACATGGTAACCTTGTTCGTAGTATTACATCCATAGGAAACCGCATTTTTCAGCTTTAAGTATACTTTGAGAGAACCGTCTTTCTGCGGCTGATCATAGGTGATCTCAAAAGATCCATTCGCTTTATCATCTTTCTCGCCAAAGGTAATCTCTTCGATCGCTCCGACAGCATTCAAGTCTGCTTTCGTCACTACAAAAGATGCTTTATAACTTTTACTTGACAGATACAGGTTCACTTCTGTTTTGTCAGTTTTTACTTTGGGTAGAACTTCTGCCGTGCTGATCCTAATGATGCCAGGAGCATAAATTCCCCCGCCATCACCTGGGAAAATATATTCCTTTGTCTTCATCCATATTCGTACCTGATAAGTTTTACGATTCTCAAGTTTTACCCCATCCTTTGGCACTACAAAGAAGGATTTTCCATCTTCCGCAATTTTTGCCTCAAATTCTTTGCTTATAAACTTATCGCGTTCCTCATATGTTGGATATTCTTCGCTGGCATCCAAGATCACAACCTCGCCGACGGTATCCTTTAGATTCGCAAAAGTTGGCGTGTAACGTATAGCATTCTTTTCTGTACATTCGCCGCCTCGGTCAACCAGATTTATCTTCCCTCTGACTCCTAATTTGACAGAGATTTTTCCATTATAGACCCTGATGCTAAAGGTAACCGGCTTTAACGGTGAAATTACGTTGCTCTGATACGAATAAAACGGCATCATTTTAAAAGCATATGTTTTAGCCGGAACTTCCTCTTTCATGGAAATTTCCATAATATTCTTGTCAGCATTCCATTGGAAATCAAAGCATTCCTCAATCTCTCCATACCCTCTGGTGGTACACTCAATTGTATCAAATGATTGCCTTTCATTGAATGTATAATCTGCTGGAAGATTTTTAGTGGTAAAAGTTACCTCTGATTTTTCTATGAACTCCTTCTTATCGTTTCCATTCACCTCTTTTATCATGTACGCAGATAAATTGAAAGCGTTTGTTCCCTTTAAGGTAACTGTGGGAGCCGTCTTAGTAACTCGGACTGACAACGTAACATTATGTTTGTCCCATTGTGTTCCTCCTTCTCTACTCACATTGCAGAGAAACCGGTAGGTGCCAGGTCTGATATTACCATCCACAAGAGAGACTGTACCTACTCCATTTTCATAACTTACATCCAGTTTATCATACTGTTCCTGAACACTCTCTGATAATCTCTCATAATTGACAGGATCAAATGTCTGTGTTTCTTCAATAACCGTATCGTATTGATTCGAAACAAGCTCAAACGCGGCTGTCTGCTCCGGATAGCTCGCATTGATGTTAACAGTCGCTGTCTTTAACGTAATCCTGGGAGCCCTGGTATCAGTGTTAACCTGATACGTATACATAAACTCCTTGCCTTCCGCCCATGTGCTGTTAGTCAGCTTCATAACCAATCGGCCTTTGTCTGGATTCCGGGAGACTGTAACACGAATCATTCCATCATGCTCTCCACCATCTTCTACAATGGAACACCTTGCAGAACCTGTCGTACTTGTATTCCATTTCAACAATTTATAAGGGTTTGTTTCCCCATCTGCCACCGGATGCAGATCAATCGGCTTTTTTGTCTTTTTATCCAAAAGCTGCAGATAAACTTCCTGCGTATCCGTATATCCCGTCCCAAAAGTATTTGCAGTCTTATCCAGTACATAGGCTGGCGTCACTGTCTGGGTAGGAATTGTGATCTTATACTTCTTAGTGCCATTCTTCTTGTAATCCTTAAATTTCATTACAAGATATCCCGTCACCACCGCTTTCTTTGACTTATTGCAAGCCAGATTCTCGCTCTTCTGTGTAATGACCGGCTGCCCGTCCACAGTCTTGATCTCAAAGTTCTCTGTAAACTTAGCATCATCTTCATACGTCTTGCTTCCTGGTTCTGTCAAAGGCTCCAGACTATAGGTCTCGACTTCCGCAGTCCCAAGATTACTGATCACAGGTTTAATCTCTATCGGCGTTCCGTCTTCTTCCTGATCTTTTGCATAGAAAAGATTAATCTTCTTCTGGGTTTTCGCAAAAGATACTTTTGGATTCGGCACTGACTTCTTAACTACGATTAACAGTGGAATCGGATAAGTGTCTCTTCCAACTTTCACCTCAATCCGCACAGCATATGTCTTATCCGGTAATCCGTCCCGTGCAGATACTTTATACGTAGTGACTGGGTTATTACTATCAGTACTCTCCACTTTTTCCAGAGTAAAATCCCCATAGTCCTTATCTTCTTTAGCATCTATTATCCTTACAGAATTCTTATCAATCTCTTTACCGTATGCGCTGATGATCCCTAATGTCGTTGCTCCATCAACTTGATTCGGATTGATCGTAATCTTCGTAGCTGTCAATCGCGGCTTATAATTTTGCACACTAACGACAAACTTCCCCGTCACTTTAGTCTTATCTGCATTCGTAGCCGTTACCGTGATCGTCGCTTCTCCATCCGTATTAATCGGAATTGTGATTGTATTCACAGAAGATGCAGCAGTGGTAGATGTCTTAGCTATTTTAGCCACTTTAGCGTCGCTGGTCGCCCAAGTGAAGGGAACGTCCAAAGCCTCCCCATCGTCCTCTGTTGTAAAGGCGGACGCTTTCAGATTAAAGGTATAATTCTTCGTAACGGCGCTCGTTGGAACAGAGATGCCAATCACTTTGTCAACGTCATCTTCGTCTCTGTCAATCGTCATATTGTCTCTGTCATAGGATGTTACCAGCATACTGATATGATCGACCTTTACCTGCTCCACAGTAATCTCTACCATTCTGCTTATCGTATCACCCTCTATGTTCTTGACGTCAGCGCATACAACAGCTGTACCAGCCTTCAGAGCCTTAACTGTACCATTCTTGTCAACTGAAATAATACCTTTCGGCGAAGTGCCAGATACATAATATTTTACCTTAGAAGTAGGAATTCTGCTTCCTGACCCATCTACAGAATTTGTTAGATAAAACTTGGTTGACTGTCCTACTTTCAGTGTCCCATAGCCCTTTTTATTCTTAACTGTAAAGTTTGCATCCGTTGAAAGTCTTCCCTCTACACTATCCTCGTTGCCCTCAATCAATACGCTCCCAACCTTCAGCTCAAACTCCGCTGTGATTGTTGCGCCACCTTGCGGCATCTTAAACGTGTAATAGCCTCCTGATTTTGTCACTGGCACACCGTTGCATTTCATAGATCCTTCTACTAGCTGTACGCCTTGCACACCGCCCCATGTGATCCATATGTAGCACTGAGTGCCCGCCTTTACCCCATTCCTGGTATTCTCTCCATTGGTAATTTTATTAATATCAGGCGTAGAGTCAGAATTCGTCTTTGTATCCGTTATCTTTAAATTAATCTGTCCTGTCTCAGTGCCTGATCCTGAAAGACGCTGCTTATACGTATAATATTCAATACTTTCGGTATCGTTTGTAGCAACGAAACGAATCCCCGCATTCTTTGCATAATTGGCTGCTGTAGATACTGCCCATCCCACTAAACACAGCTCTTGATTGTCATTAGGAAATGCGTCGTCATCTAATATTGTCCTGTCACTGTTCACCTGAATTCTCTTGAGCAGTCTGCATCCCTTAAAGGCGTTTGTACACACTTTCCCAATCTGGCCTGGCAATTCTATGTTCCCAAGCTTAGAACAATTCCCAAAAGCTTCCTCTGCAATCTCCGTTGTCATCAATATATTATTGTTTCCAAAGGTTACTTTCGTAAGTCCCGTACAGCCGAAAAAAGCTTTAGCTGATATGACCGCCAATCCACTTGACAACGACACTTCCGTAATCCCAGAGCAACTTTGATAAGCGCCGATTCCAAGAGAGGTAATCTCGTCGCTCATACTGACTTTCTTTATCTTTCTACATTCCTGAAACGCATTCTCTCCAATCGTCGTAATGCTGTCCGGCAGTCGGTACTCCTCATCTGAGCAGAAGAACTCCAGAGATGAACAGCCACTGAACGCCTCTTTGCTAATTGTCTTTAGCTTAGAGTACTCTGCACTGATCATATGCACCATAAACAGTCTAGAATCACCTTGGAAAGCCGATACGCCGATCGTAGTAACACTATTTGGCAGCGCTAACTGCGTCAGAGAAGTACACCCCTTGAAAGCACTATCGCCAATTTCTGTCAGCCTGGATGGGATTGATATACCTTTCAGAGAACTACATCCCTCAAATGCACTGCTTCCAATCGTCTTCACAGTAGTTGGCAGCATGATGTACTTAATAGCCGTATTACCTTTAAAAACTCCAGCATCGATCTGCGTAATCTCTTCTTCACGCAGGTCAACCACACCTTCCGCATCAGGAACCGCAACCAATCTCCCATTCCTAATCTCTGTCTCAAAGCTGGCTGCCATTACCGCATCATAAGTAATCGTCATCCCCGTTGCATCCGTGAATGACTCCATTCTAACTTCAGGATTTTCTTCTTCCGGAAGTTCTTCTGTATCTTCTTTTCCTACCGTATTCTCAGAGACGCTCTCATCGACTTTCTCACCAGGCTCTTCTACATCAGGATCCTCTTCCAGATCAGGATCCTTCTCATCCGGTTTCTCCTCACCTGGTTTCGTTTCACCTTCTCCTCCTGAAGGATTCTCCTCATCTTTATTATCTTCGCCGCCCGGATTCTGATCGTCTTTATTGTCTGGGTCACCGGATTCGTCCTTATTGTCTGGATCCTCTCCGTTATTTTCATCTTTAGAAGTCTCATTGTCTTCCGATGAATCGCCCGGATTCGTCTCACCGCCAGTATTCTCGCTGCCCGGCTTGTCGTCCTTCTGTTCCCCGTTTCCAGATTCTTCCGTCCCCTCTGAACCGGACGCATCTTCTTCTCCTGGTGCACCGCTTCCTTCCTCCGTCACCACGGAAAGATCTCCGGAACCGGGCGCAGTCGCCAGAACTGTCATTCCGTTCATGCTTACCGAAAGGCTGAGTGCCAACAGCAATGCAAGTGCTCTTCTTTTCTTCATCTTACTTACCTTCTCCCGTTCGTACATTCCTGAAATCTGATTGTGTTACTTTATTTGTGGTGCAGTCCTGCTCCCCACTGCTTCTCAGCAGTATTTGATATCAACAGGATCCTGCATGAATCTGACATTACTGTCAAGAGTCAGATTGCCCTATGGCAAACAATACCATACTTTACTTAGTATATCATTTCTAATTGTATGACACAAGTGTCTTTGCCACAAGATATAGTGTTATTAAGGAAAAATTAATCTTTTGGTTCCGATCGTGTATGTGATCTTCTTCTCTCCTCCATAATTTCCAATCCCTCGTATGACCACTGTCGCCTTGCCTTTATTCTGATTCTTCAGGTAGGTGCTTTCATCAATGATATAGTCCACGCCATATTGCAAGGGTTCTTGACTGCCGCTTATGGTAAGCTGCAGGTCTTCTTCGTTCAGCGTTACCGGCCGTCCGTTGCGGTATTCTTTCGCCTGTACTTTGACTCTGGCCTTAGAGATATCAGCCGCTACAATCCTGTAGACTGCAGAGATCGACGCGTTTCCATCTCCTGCATAACAGCCTTTGCCATATGCCGTAACGCGGATCAAAGTTCCAACTTCCGGGATATCGTCCGGTCCTACCTCGACCTCCTCACCCGACAGTTCTTTCGCCCCTGCAGTAATATCTGCCTCTGAAAAACGCCCTGCTTTCAGATCATCTTCTAGAACCTCTTCTGGCCGTTCTAATGTGACACCGCTGTCATAAGCTTTCTTTGTGTCATCGCCTACATACGTATAGACAAGCGTCTTCTCATAGTCTCTTCCTGCCGCCAGTCTCGCACCGTTACAATCAGTCAGGATCACGGAACTCTTGTAGGCATTTTTCCGGTTCTTATATACCACATCTTTCGCCGTCATCGTCAGCTTGCTTTTACCCTCACCCGGCGTCATCACTCCGTCTGTGATCGTAAAATAGCCTGTGAGGCTTCCCTTGAAACTGCCCTTCCCGGCGACTGTGATCTTCGGGAGTTTCTTCTCCGTCATCTCTTCCGTAGTAACGGCGTTATTGTTCGCATACCGGATCGTATAATCTTTTCCCGGCTGCAGTTCTATTCCATTGAACGTAAGGATAACTCCTGGTTTACTGCCGCCTTTCATGTAAGGAGTCTCAATCTCTGATAGAGTTTCGATCTCTTTTCGCTGGTCAGGTGCATCCTGTGTATAATACTGCATTTCAATCGCCGGATTTCTACCTGATTCATCCGGACTGATGTTATAGGCTGTTATCTTATAGCTCTTCTTGATCTGTCCGGTATACTCATTGATCCCCTTGAACAGGATCGTCGCCGTACCCGCCTTTGTGAGATTGGAATAGGAGACTATGTAATCTCCTGTGACGCCGCCATCCTCACTCTCTGTCAGGATGTTACCATTTAACGTCAGGGTATAGGAAGAAGGATCCTGCTTTACATCCGCCTCCCTTCCTGTATATTCCTTGTTCTCCAGCCCCTCCACTTTTGCCCTGGTAATAGAGGTTCCGACAATCTTATAGGTAATACTCTTGCTTCCGCTGAATCCGCTTCCTTCTACCGCCGTGATCGTCGCCGTAGCAGTACCGACCGCAGTATTGTTCTTATAGGATACCGTGTAATCTCCCGTCATGCCGCCGTCTTTGCTCTCGGTCAGCACTTCTTTCTTATAGGTCACTTTCAGGTTCTCCGGCATAATGCCAATTCCCTGTTCCTTATCGACCAGCTCATTCCGGTATGCCTGATTTGGTATCTTCGCGACGGAAACCTTGCTCATCAACACATTCTGCGTGATTGTTTCGTAGACCGTGACGGTTCCCGTATAGCCGCCTTTCCCCTTAACCAGGATCGGATACGTTCCTGCCGTCTGGTACGCTCCGGTTCCCGTCTGTGGATAGCTCACCGTGTAGTCCGTATTCCGTACCAGTTTCTTGCCATTCCGGTAGATTACCGGCACGCTTTTGATCACTCTGCCGCTGTAAGCCACAGTCATATCATCTGCCACAATGTCCGTATCTGTCAGCGCTTTCGGCACAATATTGAAAAGGACCGACTCCGTTCCTGCGTAGTTGCCTTTTCCCCTGACTGTGATCGTCGGTACGGCTTTTCCTTCCAGATTGACGTTCCGGGTATTCTTGTAAGAAACCGTATAATCCTTATTGAGCACAAGCTCGATCAATTCCCGGCTGCCATCCTCATAGGATACGCTGTCATATACCTGCACGACCGGTTTAATCGCACTCCCGGTATAGACCTGGTCTCCTACCGGCAGCACATAGAAACCCTGTCCCAGCTCTTCATAATAAGGATACAGAACCGTCTCCTGCCGGTGGATCACCGTGTCGGCATCAAATCGGCTTCCTGTTCCATTTTTTCCAGTATACCATCCGATGAAAATTCGATTATTGGTTCCCTCCTCTCCTGGCTTCTCCGGAAATTCCTGTTCTGCTGCCTTTCCTCCGTAAAGCACTGACAATTTCTTCAGAATATCCTTATCATTGCCAGGATCACCATTCTCTTTCATAAAGGTAACATGGCATTCTTCCACGTCAATCATATGCTGAGCTGTATAGCCCTGCGCACATCCTGCCACTTTCGCCGTGATCACGGCTGTGCCTTTTGCCTTTGCCTCCACTCTGCCGTTCCTGACAACCGCAGCCTTTTCATTCGAACTGTTCCAGGACACCTGTGTATCAGACGTAGTATCTTTCGGCCAATATTCGGCTGCCAGGTTCACACTCTGTCCCGCCAGAAGTGTCGTCCGCTCCTCTGAGCCTGTCTCATCCGCATTCGGATTCGACAATGCAATCTGATAGATCGGCGCACTCACTTTTACTCTGCAGGCCGCCGTCCGCACCGGACTTACCCCCGCCTTCGAAGCTTTGGCCGTAATCACGGCCTCACCTTTGCCCACTGCAGTCACGGTCGCCCTGGAAGTATCCGTCGGATCGTCCGGATTAGCAACAACGGTAACTTTTGCCACCTTTGGATTAGAGGAAGTCCACATGATCGTCTTATTGGACGTGGTATCGTCAGGGTCGAAAGATACCTGCAGGAATTCTGTCTCTTTATTCTCTGCTCTCTCCGCCTCACTGAGTCCTGTCACGTCTTCCACTACCGTATCCGACCTGCGGAGTGCAATTTCTGTCTTGTCCAGAGAAATGCTCTGCAAGGAAGCCTGTACTTTCACTTTACAGGATATCGATGCATCTTTGTAAGTGGCTGTGACGGTCGCCTCACCTGGTTTTCCTCCCTGTTCCTTCTCCACTGCCTTGACCATGGCAAGACCATTCTCTATTTCAATCTTCACGACAGATTCATCACTGCTGGTCCATTCTACTTTCTCTGATGAATCGGCTGCCTGAGACTGTTCTCCTGCTGAGGAACGGTTTTCAGCCCCATCCTGTCCTTGTGCTGCAGCGGACGAACCTTTCGCAAACTCCGTCACTTCCACGCCATCGGCATACAGTCTTAGCTGCTGGCCTTTCACGCAGTCATCGGTCTTGCTTCTGTCCATGTTCAATGCCGTCTTATTCAGTTTCAATACCGGCGGTTTCGGCTCTTCCGGTTGCACCGGTTCCCCCGCTCCGCTTTCATTCGGCATATTATTGTATACAGGAATCTTAAACACAAATGCCGAATTCAGCGAACCTGCATTGGCATACATCTTCTTCGTGCTGGAAGCCTCACTGGCTGGCGCCTGGATATTCTGCATATATTGATGTTCATAAATGCCATAAGGACTGTTTTTATCTACGTTGAATTTCTCCAGGTAGAGCGTATCCTGATACTTCAGAATATAGTTATTACCGATCGTCGCCGCTCCACCCTCAAGAGACTTGTAGCGGGTATTCCACCCTTTATTTTTCGCATAGGTCAATCCCCGTGTAATCTTCTCCTCTGTCGATGCGCCCCAGACATCAATGTTAAAGAAATTATAGTATCCCTCATACCCTGGATACTTACCAGAGATCAATCCCGATGTTCCTTTCCCCTGCTCCTGATACACGCGGGATGCAAGATGAATGGGACTTAACCGTCTCTTCTGGCCAATCTCATAAAAGGCCTGCGCATAAGTACGCTTCGCAGAATCATCAGGCAATACGCCTTTCATAAAGGTTGTGTTTAAGAAGCTCTGTACCGCCGACTGCGTATGATAAGAGGCGTTAAAGGTTAGCTGTTCAAACTGGAAAATATAAGTCTCTGTCAGGAAATTGCGTGGATCCATACAATATTCCACCGCGGGTCTGGTCGCATAATACCAGCCTTTCTCGCTTGGGCAGACGCTGCCTACCCATCCCTTGGAGGCATTGCTCGTCGTATTCTGGATCAGACTTTTGGCCCCCATCTCTTTTGACACCGATGTATTGAAATCCAATCCCGTCTTCATAGGCACAAACGTCCAGTTCGGATGCGTATTTTTCAAGCTCCTGAGAGCGCCCTGATAGGATCCCGGAAACGCCGAGATATCCGAAGTATTAACGGCATACGGCATCACAGAAGAAGACCGCATCCCGTAGGCAGAGATTCCATAGCCTTCTCCCGTCTCCAGAATCGGAAGAAGATATTCTTCTTCCCACGCAATCCAATCTTCATCCGCATATGCCAGATAGTAGCTCTGCACATATCCCGTGCCCTCCACGCCACTCATCCAGAACTGTACCTCATACCATACATCTTCTTCCGTGATCTCTACCCCTCTGATGTACAGCGTCTGGCCAATCTCAAGTGTTCCCGCGCTCTCACTGTCTTCCGCTGGTTCCAGGCGCGCATTGTATGTATCCGCATGATAGAGAAGCGCCATCAGATCTTTCTCCGAAAGCAGTCTGGTAAAGGCTTCCTGCGCTGCTTCGATCATGGCTGTACGATCTTCATCCAGGCTGTTCTCGGATATAGATGACAGATCATTTTCAGAAACCGACGACAGATCGTTCCCGGAAACACTTTCTGTGTCAAGTTCACTGTCAGAACTGTCGTCTGGGAATTCCTGATCTTCCGGGGTATCATCGATATCCGAATCGTCAGTGTCTGTGTCGTCCGGATTCGGGTCGTCCAGGTCGATGTCCGGATCGCCCTGATCTATGTTTCCGCCCTCCTCGCCGTCAGGGTTGTCTGGATCAGAGTTCTCTGGATTGTTTCCATCCAGATCCTCCTCGCTAGGATCTGTGTCATCCGAACCGTCAGTATTGCCGCTGTCGGAATCAGGATTGACAGCGCCTGAATGATTGCCGTCTTCTGGCTCATTCGCATGGCTGTTATTGTTTTGCTCGCCGCTGTCTAATGATGCATCTGTGTTGTTCCCTTCCTCCCCGTTCGTTATACCCTCTATTATACCAGCCGCATCTGTTATGGAAATATCTGCCGCAAGCGTCTGCACTGGGCTGCTTGTCAAGTACAGAGCAACGCAGAGAAAGCCGGCCAGATAACGAAATTTTCTATTATATTGTCCTTTTATCATAAAACGGTGTACCACTCTCCATCGCTAGAGCCTTTCTGTGTATTACTTGAAAAATTGCATTAAAACTTTTGTCAGCATGTTATGTCTACCTGCTTTAATCATAATACCACATTTTCTTAATATTTCTAGTAAAAAGTTATGTAAATCATTTCCAAATTTTTTTGCAAAGAAAAACACCGCAAAATAACGTAGTGTCGTTATTCTGCGATGCTATGAAAGATCTGTCTCCTCAAAGCTCTGTGCCAATCCCATTCTGCGGATATTGTCTATCCACTCATAAATAATAGTCCTGCTATATTTGGGATTTCCCTCTTCATCTCTCATCTTCTCCAGTGCAAGCGCCAGGTAGGCATATTCATTCTCAATATACGTAGCAAAAACTCCCTGATCGTCTGTATTGATCGATACCTGAATCTGCGGTGCTTCTGCCAACTGTGTGTGATCGGTAACCAGACCATTATTATACCAGCTCTGAATCGGATGTTTATCATATCTCTTAAACGTCCCAATCAATGCATTTGAGGAGGGATTTGTCTCTATTCCGATTCCTTTCTGTGAAACTACCCATTGCAATTTCTTCTGCACTTTCCCGACCGCTTTCATAATAGATAAATTCACCTTGATCTCCACACATTTATTTCCCTCCCGCTTGATCCTGGGATTATAGTGGTACATATGATAAAGGTAAGCAGCTTCGGGGTTATACCGGATCCGATAGTTTTCCGGAAACTCTTTGTTGATACCATACTCATCCCATTCTGTTCTGGTGCTCGCTTCCAGATCAAAAAATCCTCTTCTGAAATATTCCGGATTATCTCCCCGAAGTTTCCAGGAGTCATAATAAGTATTGATAGGAAACAGACATGTCTTATTACTATACATATTCTGAATGTTTCTCTCATCATAGTACTTTACTGCTTCTTCAACAACCATGGAATAATAAGCCTCATCCATATTATTCAGATAGATAATGCGGAAATACTCATCATATCTCTTCTCGATATAATGCATGGCGTCTTCACAGCCCTCAATACGGTATTTACGGATGATGGAATACAGCCATACCAAATTATCCAGATAATCCATCTGCGTGATCAAGATCCGTCCTGATTTAGATGCATACCACTCCTCTACATCTACCCCCAATGCCAGAGCATGTCCAAGACGATCTCCGCAGCGCATATTCAAAAACGATATTGCTTCATCGATTGCACGCAGTCCGTCAATAATGTCCAAAAAATCCTCACCAACATGATAGGTAATGCACAGATCCGGCATCTGCCGCACCACGCCTGTTATATAATCTACATGACTGACCGCTCTGTTTCTGAGAAACCGAAATGCCTGTGCAAATACTTCCGGGCGGCATACAATCTCTTCAGAGCTTGCGTCTATCCCTCTAATCCGCTGCCCCAGCTTCTCATATCTGCGCCGAAACTCCAGAATTGCATGCGCCTGCTTTCTCACATCTCTCCGCACTTTGTCATGCCTGCAGTATGCTTCAAACTGAGGCAGTCTCCCTTGCATTGACTCCAGTTTTTCTAAGGCAACATCTTTTTCCTTGATGAAATGACACACATAAAAAAATTTGTTTCGCAGTTTTTTTCTCTTCTTCTTGCTCTTCTCTAAAGCCAGTATCGTCGCATCATTCTTTTCAATCGCATCTCTTATTTTGTCCGCGCTATCCTTCGGTGTGATCCGCGCTTCTAACTTCGTAATATGCTGATTTAATATGGTATCCCGTACCGCCATTCTCAAATAAACTTCCTCAAACGGCGTATTTTCGACAAAGGACTCCTTCCTGTTCTGATATAGCAAAAAATTATGAAATCCTACATTGTGATTGACCTGGATCAACTCCGCACGTATGCTTTCCTTGATCAGTAAATACGCATAAAACAATTTTGTATTGTAAAGAAAACTTTCGTCTTCCGAATAAATCTTCTTAAAAATCTCATACAGAAACCATCTCTCGCCGCTGATCACCTCATTCAGATTCCTGTCCGGATTTTTGGACAGATGCCGCTGACAGATCGTATAATCCAATTCATCCGGTGCATACTGACTCTTCATATACCGAATCTTGTTTTGTATCTTCCCCAGAGAATACTGTAGCATCTGTTGATCATGTAGAAGCTCTTCTATCTCCTCCCGCAAAATATACCACATAATCTTATGATATTTCTCTATAGAAACAAACTTATCTCTATAGTCTTCCAATCGAACCCTATCCCTCGAATCTCTCAAAGCGTCCTGATCTTCAAGCGGTGTCTTCAGATATGGCCTGATGATAGAGTATTCCACATACTCCCTATCCAGTATAAATGGTTCTCCTACCAGACAGGCAAACAGATACAACCTGATCAATGCCGCCTGTAGATATGCAGTGTACAGTGTTGTATCTGCATATTTAATCCTATAGTTAATGTTCAGATACATTCTGTCGTCATCACAGAAGTCAAACATCTTCTTAAAGTCCTGGTTACAGACATCCATCATCATACTGCACCATGATAAGTGGAATAGCGGCGCTGACCCCTTAAGATGGAAATGATTCTCCGCAACGCCATGTGCCATTAAACGATTCAAAGATTTGTTATTATGTCCTATGACCGGCGGCCAGAAGAATCCCCTATGTGCTATGGAACACTGCAGATCCTTCTGTGCAAAAAAGGCCGTCGTAAACAGATCTTCATCCAGCTCAACCGTCATTTCCCGCCAGCGAAGCAGATGTTCATAACAGCACAGAGGAACCCCATTCTCTTCCACCAGAACATTATCTACAAACAGAAGCAGTGCATCAAATACATTGACTTTCCGCTGGCTGCCTATAGCCGCTCTGCTGCGGATCTTGTTATTATGCCATTCAAATTCAGAACTCAAATAATGAAACATATTCTCAATCTCATTATTTGAATATTGTGACATATACACATTTGCCAGCTTCATGAAACTCTTCTCATCGACATACGGATAATTGCTGCTCTGATCCAGAACTTCCTGTGATGATGTATGGCGGAAGAGAATCCGTAATACATTACGTATGTTGTCCATCCTGTGTACCTCAATTACGACCTTGTCATCCTTGGAGAATTCGATGATTCCAGAGGGATTGATTTCTGCAAAACTGTGGTTTTACCTCTGTATTCCATCAAAAGCTCGCCCAGCCGCATTTCAAATCTTTTTCGTTCTGCTCGATTAAGAAAATCGGGTAATAATAGCGCCTTTGCCGGAAGACTGTTCTCAAATCTCTCCTCAAAGTTTGTTTTTATCTGAAGTTTATTGAAATACGCATCCCGTTTATGCAGCTCCCTTTTAACCGTTTGGTAACTCGATCGAAGCATCCTGTATGCTTCTTTCTCGTCAAACTCATATGTCCGCACTTGATTCGAAAGCGCTTTGCCAATACTGTACAATAATTCTACGCTGATCAGTGTACTATCCTGACCGTTTTCGGCAGATTCTGTTTCCTGCGTTTTTTCCAATGCAATGCCAATCTCTGCTAATATTTCATCCAGCAAAGACTTACATAATCCCTCTTTCTCCGTTTGGCTTCTTTGCGCACTTCCTTTCTCCTCCAGCCATTTCATAAGAGCGCTTAACATACCCGATAATAAAGCATCGCATTGTTTCTTCAATTCGCTTTCTTCTTTAAACGCATTCGTCAGATAATTCTTCCGTGCATTTATCATTGGTTTTAATTTTAGCGCCCGTTTCATCTCCATCACACCGGTACTCATAATATCATCCATACTGTCGTCTATTGGCATACTTAATATATCCCACGCCTGCTCGTCATCTACTGAATCCGGCTCCAAATAGATTTCTTCTATCATGAACTCAATCTCATCTTCTACATCCAATGTGACATAAAATAACAAACATAACCAGGCCACTATCTCCTCTTTATTATCTCCTATAATCTTTCCTAAAATTTCCTGTATATCATTCCCCTTTAATTCTTCTTCACTCATATTATCAAGCACCAGATCCAGACTACCCAGTAGATCAAAGGATTGACAGAATGACGCACTCACCTCATCAGAGGAGATCAACCCATATTCCCATTCTCCCCACAAACTCTCTCCAATCACATTCTCTCTCGTGTCCTCATCAGCCTGCTTTAAAATAATAGAATACAGCATAATAACCGCATCTACGAATTCCGCATTCTGTGCATCATTCTCTTCATAGGACCGGCATGCATACAATACACAGCCCATACTCTTTTCTTGCCATAAACTTTGTTTCCGTATGTAGAAACTATAACGTCTTCTTCCCTCATTTTCTAGATATGTGATCAAATAGTTATTAATCTCTTCATAATCCTTTGATAATAACTCCATCATAAAACGCTTTTGCTCTGTATCCTGTATTCTCTCAATGATTCTCTCTTTTAAGTCTATCTTTAACCAGGCAAGACACTCCTCCTCCATCCTTACGATCTGTTCAAAATAATTAACCATACTTCTCATTGACTGATTCTGCAGGAAATGTCTTTTGCGACGATTTCCATCAAAATAAATACCACATTTCCTTGCCATAAATTCAAGAATCATATCTTTTTCATTATCGCTTATCAGATTCAGTTTCTTTTTTGCTTCCGTATCAAGTAGGATATCGCCATGCCTTTCCCTTATTTCCGGCATGTAAATCCGCATATTGTATGGCAGAACCTTCTCCAGATATTCGTTGATAAATTTCCTCCGGTTGTCATCCTCTGTATAAATTTGTTTATATCGATCTTCACATCCCTGCTGCAGTCTGTCAATATCCGCTGTGATGAAAATAACCACCTTCTGGATACGCAAAAACCTTCTGATCTGTTCCAAAATAAAATGTGCTTTCTGACCACTCATGTCCACGTCGTCAATCGCAATGACCAGATAACATTCTCCCTTTCCATCGACGCTATCACACTGATATATTCTGAGATAGTCATTTATCAACTTTTGCAGTTCATCTCTTAAATTAATACTTGCCGCCAAATCATGCAGCGCACTCGGAACAGGCACTTCCTTCTCACGAAATCCCGTTTTGCCATCCTCTCTTTCCTTTAAGAGTAAATATGCCTGGCGGACATTAATAAACTGCTGTTTGATGTCTCTCTCCAATCTTTCGAATTCAGCATTATGCGAGTTAACGCTTCTCTTCGTATGCCCTTCAAACTGGTCCCACATCTTCGCCAGTATCACATCAATAATATACTCCGCTTCCGCCAGCATCGCTGCATCAATATAAGGCAGCGTCACAAACTGAATGTTGCCCTGTTTATCTATATTTTTATTAAATTTACTCCATTTGATTTCTTCTTGTAGTTCATTCAGGCAAGCAAGAAAAGAGAGCATGGCCGATGTCTTTCCTCTCCCTCTTCCCCCAAGGAAGGAAACGACATTGAGTCTCTGCCGATCCATCCCCTTTTCTTCTTTGTATTTTTCATTATCCTCAATAATCCTAAATAAAGTCCCGTCAGCCTGTTGATATACTCCTTTAAAAATAGAATTTGAAATGTCTTTTAATGACTCCAGAACCGGCCGATTGCTTTCACATAATGTGATTGGCCCTTCCTTTTTCTTCTTTTGCACTGTAAGTCTGCCTCCCTTCGTCCCCTGTTTTCCCTTCTATTTCAATTTTCATCTTATTCTTTATACGCGGGAAATATTCTTGATACGCCTTTTCGTCGTTCCATACCAGCCTGAAATAATCATCCCTGTTGATTTCCTCTAAAATACTCTTCGCCAATTCTCTATAATGCCTGGCAAGCGCATAATTTTTGATCTTTACTTCATTGATCGTCGCAATTTTCACAACTGCATCATATAAATGTTCTATTTCCAGCGGCGCTAATACATGCCGGTTGTACCTGCCGGACAAGATAGAACACACCTGCTCGTATGCTTTGATTGCCTGATTATATTTGTTCTGTTTCACATAGCATTCTCCCATCTGAAACCATGCCAAATAATAGTCTTCCTTTTCCTGGGCTGCCACCCTGTAGGCAAGCACGGCAGAATTCAAATCCCTTACATAATTCTGCAATATGTTGCCCTGCTTTAAATAAGCATATGCACAGTCATCCAAACGAATATCTGCATATTCATTGCCTGCTTTATTCCATACTCCGCTCAATTCAAAACTAATGTCCGCCTGCAGGATATGCAGTGTTTCATTATCCACATATTTCCGCAGCAGCTCCTCACATTCTTCTCTCAGATCCATTGGATCAAAATAGAGTTCAAAATGGTTCACCTTACAAATCAAATCTACCTCATATTTTGATCTGACACACATATATTTCGTCAGATCACCAGGGTACTTTATAGCTGCCGTCTGATCCAGCCATGAAGTAAAAGCACGGTATTGCATTTGGACAATTCTGTAGAGATCACGATGCGCCCGAAAGCACCGGCCAAATAGCGTAATCTGCAAAATTTCATTTTCAATATACTGTTTAATAAACTCTTCCAACAGCTTACCTAAATTATCCGTGCTATTAATCAGCTTCTTATTTCTGTCTAACCTTCTCGAAAGGATACGCAGCATACACCGTGATAATTGCTTCAGAAAAACCCGATCTGCCTGATCCTCATAATTAATAAACTGAGCATTCTTCAGATCCTCTGCTCTCCATCCGTCCAAATAAATCAGGATCGATTTCTCCTCTTCCTCAACATCGATAGATGTAGTCCTCTCTTCAACATAAGCATCACTGATAATGTAGATGTCTATCATGGATTCTACATCATTTGTCACAATATTATCCTTGTTCGTAATTCCATCCAAATAAAACCCAAGAAAACGAACAAAGTGAGTAATCAATACTCTTGGTTTCGTATCTATATTGCTATAGAACATCCTGATTCTGTCCATATTATTTCCTTATTCGTCAATGACGGCTAGTAAACACAGCGCTGCTCTATCAGAATATATGAATCACTTTAACAATATATTCCTCTTATCTTATACTTAATAACGCTCGTCTTCCAATAGCTTACACGTATCTTTCCTATCATTCCCGGTACAGTTTCTTTGTAAACACAAACCATTTATCTTGTGAAATAAGCTGTTCTTCTTATTGTAACTCAAATTTCAGAACTGTACATAACAGTCATCGACTCAAACTCTGCAAAATATAATTTTATATCCTGCACTCCCCATCATGCGCAATGCAATTGACCTGCGTAAGCTTGTCCATAGCACTCAGTCTGCGCAACAGCTCTTCTCTGTCAGACGCTCTGACTTCGATGATCAGTTCCACCTCATGATTCTTGATCGTTCTGGATTTTTCCTTATGATACTTACAGCACTCTTTCAAAATCTTCTCAACCGCACCATAATCCGTTTCATCCGCCACTCCTCGAAGCACAAGCAGATCCGGCGCTTTCGCATTCGGAATCATATCCAGGATCAGAAGCAGAACCGTCATCACAATACAGAGAATAAAGGCCAATATATAGAGTCCGACTCCCACAATGATACCTGCGCTGACCGACCAGAATAAATACAAAAGATCCAATGGATTCTTGACCGCGTTACGAAATCTGACAATAGATAACGCACCCACCATACCAAGAGAAACCAGAAGATTTGACTGCATCGCAATCATGATCGCCGCTATGATCAATGGCAGACCTGCCATCGTCACATTCAAATCTTTAGAATAAAATGCCGATTTGGTGGTCAGCTTATACACATAGAAAATATAAAGACCCACCAGGCAGGCAATTCCAATGATCAACACAACATGTAAGGCAGACAGATTCGTCCCTCCCCCTAAACTCTCATACACACTTCTCTTTATGACATCTTTGACTGACATAAGCTTTTCCTCTTTTCTTTTCGTCTTTTAATAGCACCTAATCCACATATAGCTCTCTGCATAACTGGTATTTAGAATAGGCCGTCTGCCGCATATTCCCCAGCTCCAGCATCTGCAACAGAAAATCCGGTATGAATTCATCGTATTTTATCTCTAGCACAGCGTCCTGCTCCCGCAACGGATCATAGGCAGTATCTTCCTTGCCAAACTGCTCGATCCGGTCGCTCGCCCGGATATTTCTGTCAAAAGTAATCCTCGTATTGCCGGGTTCGAATACATACGCTTTACGCTCATAGGCTACAATCACTTTCGGCCTTAAGCCCCGCATCCGGATCGCAAGATTGAAAAGGGTTGCCGGATCCTCCGCTGACATCCCATCTTCTATGCACTCTCCCTGAATCAGCCGGTACATCTGTTCCCGGTCAATGCGCTTTGATATCTTGTGAATTCTGGAATCCTTTTTCCGCTTTACTTCCAGCCGGATATTCTCGAAGGAATGATTATAAATCCTGATGCGATATTTGTCGCGAATCTCATAGCCATCGAGAGTATCCTGATAACAGCTGTCCGCCAGATCGTCAAAATACAGACTCCCAATGCTATAGCCGTCTTCACTGCTTTCATTGTGGTCTGGCTGTAAAACTGTCCCTATTCTGTCCTGCAATAGAAATAACTCTGCCGGACTGCAACAATATTTATCTTCTACCCGATAGATCATCTTGCTCTCCATCATTCTGCCGAAATAAAATTTTAAATCTGTTCTTATCAAATTCTCCTGCAGACCGCAAACTTCCTACTCTTCCTCAGACAACGGTTCTTTGTCAAAGTACGGTTCCTCAAAATAAGCATCCAGAAAGCGCAGTCTATTGTCTATATACTCATAGATATACTCATCCTCCCAATGCTCCCGGCCATGCTCATCCCAGCGCACATAATTCCGGTCATACGCTCCTGAGTTATGAAGATAAGTGAAGTTCTCATCCAACATCTGAAATAGCCGCTCCCTCGATAAGACATCCTGCCGCAACTGTTTCCAGCGCGTCAGCGTTACCTCTTGAATCTCGTCGGGATAACACTGATACATCGACTTGATATCTTCACTCCATACCCATGCACAGTTTGCCCAGCTTGCATTGTATAATTTCCGGCTAAGATTGCCCTTATAAAGACCGTTACCCCAGGTAGCGTTACAATCCCATGGCACTTTGATCATCTTGTACGTCCCGGAGATCTGGTCGTAATCCGCCACAAAAAACGTATTCTTCCTATTATAATTATCACAAGCCCGCGTTAAGATAATGAATATATTATAGTCAATCGCATTTTCCATGTCAAGCAGCGCACGGGCGGCATCGTAATCTTTGACTCCATCAGCCGCAAAAATATCCAGATAATTTTTTAACGGAATCCAGGTATCACGGTCATAACTTTTCGGGTACTTAATGTCATAATCTACTCCTAAGCCGAAATCTTCCTCAATCGTCTCATCAGGTGTCACAAATCCACGGCACTTGTACATAATATCATTTTTTTCTAACGGGATCTGCTTGTCGTCGATTCGCTCCATCAGGCTATAGACACCCATATAAGTATTATTGCAGAACAGCTCCACATACTCCAGATTTGTACCATTATCTTTCGCGACCGCATTATCGGAAGCAATCGCATTCCACACATCATAGGACATCTTATTGTGGATCAGGCCATCGTCATCATACAATGCCCCCAGAAGCCAATCGTCGTCCCGCCGCATCCCCAACAAAGGCAGCTTATGTTCAAGCGCCAGTTTATATCCCTGCTTCTCAAAATTCCGGGAGCCCTGTCCCCGAACCGACACTTCACACGCCGTACTCTGATATTCACTGCCGGTAAACTTCATGTCCCAGATCTGTACCTGCGCCGTCTGTACATCATCCCCGATCGGCGCTCCCGTTTGCGTTGCAATATCGATCATCGGCATTCCCGTAAAGACAATCCGATAAACGCCATACCATCCTGCATGCCTGTCAACGCAATACAGCGTAAAGATATGTCCCTCTGCGATAGCCTGCTCATAACGTTCGAAATAATCATCTTCCTGCCAGTACAGTCTGCCGTCCTCGCAGGTGAACATACCATCCCACATGCCATTCTCCATATTCTGTGCAGCATAATACAACTCGCTCGGAGCATCATACGCAAGGGAATGCCCATTAAAGGAAAGTTCCGGTTTCTCCTGTGTCTCCTCCAGCCCAAGAAGCAAAGCGTTAAGGCTGTCTGCATTTATTGTTCTTGCTGACATATAACCTGATTCCAGCTTATCCTTAATCCCTGTCCAATTTACAAGAAGAAATAGCGCTCCAATCAGAATTATTATATCGATAACTTTTTTTGTTTTTGACATCTTAACCATTCCTATACTCCTGCTCTCACAGGTCTGTTCTCTCATCCTTTCGACATCGTTTCACGACTGTCCCTTAAGATCCTGGCCGGGACTCCAACAGCCACTTTTCCGTCCGGCACATCTCTTGTCACCACTGTTCCGATTCCAACCACTGCATTCTCTCCTACCCTGCACTGATTTTTGACAATACTGCCTGCCACCCATGCATTTTCCTCCAGATGGGCACTGCCGTATAAATGGGAGCAAATAATAACGCTGTCCCTGCCAACAAAACCATTATGAGCAATCAGCGTAAATGGAGCAACCTTAACTCCATCTCCAATATGGGTGTCGTCAATCGTTCCTCTCTCTATATCCACATGACTACCCAAGTAGACGTCATCTCCTATCGTTACTCCACCATAATGTTTAATCATTACTTTTCGATGGTTCTCCTCCTCATAAGCGCCGAATCCATCCTCGCCGATCATTGTCAACGACTCAATGACACATCTGCTGCCAATACGGACTTTGTGTCTGATCACCACATTGTCGTGGATCACTGTATCGTCTCCTATGACAACATCACCCGTAATAGAACAATTGTGGCCAATCCTGACATTTCGCCCCAGTCTCACACGATCACCAATCACGGTATTCCTTCCGATCGGCGGTTCCTTGTCTTCCTGTATTACAAAAAAGTGCTCGATCAGTCTAAAAAAAACTGCCTTTGAATTCTCGCAGATGATCTGATTCGGCAATGGAAGCTCCACTCCCTCCTGCACAACACATAGCGCAATCTCCGGCATGTCCTTCTGCCACTTATCTGCACTCTTGACCCATGTAATCGTATCAGGGCGATAACGATCCAGTGAAGAAAACCCTGCCAATGTCACTTCCTCTGATATCTGCGTCTGAAATTTCTGTTTCTCTTCCATCAGAAACTCTATGATCTTAGTCAAACTTACCTTATACATTCCTTACATCCTATCGTCATCATTTAGGCTATGGCCTGCCCGGTGTATCTTTTCCTCCGCTACGCCATGTCCTCATTGCCGAGCAGTTCACAGTTCATCCTTTAACAGAATCTCTTCCAAATCTCGCATATTTTCCTTCATCCGGTCATAACACAACCCTGTCTGTTCTTCACAGAACTCTTTCAATCGCTCTCTGGCAGACTGTTCCACGTCACTGTACCAGAAAGGATGTGTCAGCACATGTAGTCTGTCGTATGCTTCACTTTCTACGATTGCTGTCACATCTTCACGCCAGTTTCTCCTGGAATCTGACACATACTTGTGATTCTTGAAGAATTCTGTCCCATAGCTATTCACAATCGTTCCACCTTGAATCACATAATCTGCTTCTAAAGTCTTCTTAGTTGGTCGGTGCATGGAAACGCTTTTTACTCTGCGCCACAGGCACTGCTCCAGCAGTCCCGCCTCCTGCTCAATCGCCTGCACCATGTCCGTCTGCTCTGCATCGTATTTCGCCTCATCAAAATGCAGCCCTACCTCATGTCCCATGTCACAAAGCTGCCTTAACCAATCCTGGTTTTGCCTGGTAAATATATTATAAAAACCACTTGTAACCAGCACAAAATAAGTAGAGCAGACTCCCCTGTCCCGTTCCAGTTCTGCCATCCGTAATGCCCTGTCAATATCCATATCTATATCATGCCGTATAATAACACTCTTGGCATGTTCCCGGTAATTATGATAGCTGCACACTGTATAACCGTGCTTCTCCAATAAGGACAGCAATTCTCCGTATGCTTTATAAGTAAATTCCATGTTTTCTATTCCCTTCCCATAACTTAGAGCGGATGCCGAGTCATGTTAAGATTTCCCCAGAAGATAATGCTTCTCCCCATAATCTTCTAGCTGCTTATACATTGTCCCGTTGACCACCACCGGTTCTTCCGGCAAAGCACCAAACCAGATAATGCAATCAGGCGTAAACTCATGATCTGCATAAATTGCTGATTCATTCTGCACATTAATATGCTCAATGCGCTGACTCCCCAGCATCTCCCAGACCGGATATTCGTAATCATCCGCTTTCATCAAATGCAATCCTACCGACTCATATTCCTTGCCCTTGATATCATCTGTCACTTTTGCATAATATACTGTCTCACTCCGCCTGGCAGCAAAGTAGCCATAAGGCCGGTTATTTGCTCCGCCGTTTGCATAAATATCATAGTGAAATGCCGTCACACTAATCGTTTCCATTACACATAGAAACCCTATGATCCCCACGATCGCATAACGTGCAGGTCTAACACCTTCCCGTTCCGTTCCCTTCTGAATACATACACTGATCATTGGACATAACAACGCAAAATAGGACACCATATATCTGCTCACAAAAGGTTCCCACCGCAAAACCGTACAGAAAATACAGAAAGAAATCGTACCTGCCAGCAGATATCCTGCCCTTATCTCCTTCCAATTTATTTTCCTGATCATGAAAACTGCCCACAATACAGCAAAAAGAAACAGCCACATAACAATCGGATTGATCGCCGTGTCACAGCCATACGTGTTTGCCGCATGTAATCCAAAATCTCTTCCGCCCTCAGAGATCGATTCTGCATTTATTTCTACATTCAAAATCTCCGCCGCTGCCCTGACCGGTTTAGCGAAAAACTGATCGCTGTTCCTGATCAGTGCAGTAGGTGTATTAAAAGTAAAATTCTTCAAAAAATTGATAAAAAGATAAGAAGGCTTAAGCGTCGCCACTAACTGTCTCGCTCCGGCGCTTTTGCTGGCATAAGCATGAAACGTCTTAAAATTGCGCAGGATCTCAGGCGCAAGCGGCAGCGCTAAGCAAGGCAGCGCACAAAGTACCAGCCGAATCAAATCCCACACTTTATCTTTCCTGACAATACACTTGATTAAAAGCCATAGTGCAAAGACCACCATTGCTATACACACAGAGGGTTTGGTCAGATATCCCCACGCCACACATAGTCCCAATGTGCAGACCTTGCGTATTGCTGTCCTGTTAACTCCCAGCTTATCCCTCTGTTCCACCAGATCCAGCAGCACATACACATAGAAAAGCAGCCACACTGTCGCAAAATTATCCACCTGTGTCGTCAAAGCCTCCGCATAAGCGATCGGCATTGTCATATAGAGCAGCGCACCAATAAAACTAAATCCTCTGCTGCACCCAAGCCTGCGTGCAATCCTTTCCACCAGAAAAGCATTCGTAACATAGGAAAATGCCTGCAGCATATTAAACAGCGTGTCTTTTCCTCTGGATAATATATACACATGCAGATTCACAAATTCCCCCAATACCGGACTGGCAATCTGTCTGATACTGTTTGTAGCATAATGTTCTACAGATCGGTTCTGCGTCCAGTAAGCAATCCGCGGAAGATGGTAGGTCATGGAATCCCAGTTATAGGGAGTTATCAAAAAAGCCAGCAATAACACCCATGCTCCGATCAGAATCGTAATACAATAATATGGATATCGCCGTAATCTGGCGAATAACGTCTGCCACATTCCGTAAATTCTTTGATGCTTTCCCTTACGATATTGTCTGTCTTTCCTAATCTGCACCGCTATAACCACTAGCAAAACAACATCCAGCACACCCCACGCTGCAAACAATGCTTTGAACCTTACCATGTGCCATATAGAAAACAGTTCCGTTATTGTAAATAAATAAAGCATCCATAGGCAGCACGCCTCTATATAAGATACAAGGCGCAAAGACCTTGCCTGTTTCCCCGTCTTGTATAAATAAATATTCGCATATATTGCAATCACCGCTATCAACATTCTTCTCTACCGTTTCATTCCCCTTTTATCCTTCAGCCGCCCCAATTTTCCGATACTCTTTATCTCTTTCATGTGTGTCAATTATTTATTCTCAAGACACTATAACCCTGACATTCCATACACACTTCAAACTCTACGCCGCTGAGTTCTTCCAACTGGCTGTCCCGTACAACAACATAGACTGGTCCATCAATCTCCGCAATCTTCTCCGGTATCGTACCAACGACTGTCTTGTCAACCAATCTGCTCTGCAAGTCATACGCTGGTTTGTTCTCATCGCAGGTATACACAATATCCCTCTTCTGCGTATTCTCATTAAGATAATCATATAAAGGAGCATACTGCATTGTATAATCATTTTCTCCTCTGATCGATGTTCGCATACAATACAGTGCCGTCGTACAGAAAAGAAAAAGCGTTACCAGCAAACCTCCATAATAAGCAAACTTCCCGAATCGTTTCCGACTGCATAATCCCACGATGAGAACACTGCCTGCCAATGCCGTTAAGGAACCTTTCCATACGCTGAACTCACCAAACCAATGGAAAATATGGATGCTGATAGAAGATACCATGTTCAGATAGCCGTTCTCTACCCCTCTGAGACGAAAATACATACCTACAGATAAGCACAAATAGACTACTGCTACGCCTGCATAGGTCTTGAGTATTTTGCTAACGTCTCCCTCCCATAACATAATCAACGCCAACATGATCAATAAGGGAAAATAACATTCATTGTATCTTCCATAAAATGCAGGATCAATCCTGACTCTTTCCGCCGTCTGAAGCGCTTTTAGTGATGGCGCCTGCGCAACCACCCCTGTTAAACCGACCGAAACAACAAATGCCAGGAGCGGATAGCAATAATAACAGATCTTCTGCTCTGAAATCATTCTCTTAAAATCACCCACACAAGATACAATACCGAACCCAAGCAACAGGTATGTCGCTGACAGACATTGCCACAATTGTCCTAACACACTAAGAAGTGGTCTCTTTATATATTCTAAATTAAATATTCTCATAAATTTGCGCAAAATATGCGAAAAGGTATTGGCATCCCCTCTGGCGACCGCTATGCCTGTCTCCGCAATCGCCTGATTTCCTGAAACCATTCCTTCCAGATATTCTTTCATAAAAGCATAGAACAAAAATATCGCTATTACAGAAAGAACAAACGACAACATGATTCTCCAGTCAATCCTATGCACGACCCACAATAAACATAGGCAGAAACACACGACCACGGCCGCCGTCAGCAGCCTGTTGTGAACCATATAGGCGTACACAGATGTAACCCCTAACAATACTCCTCTCCACCAAACTGGTTTTTCTTCCACCAGTATCAGTTCATAAAACAGAAGCCATATGATCAAAGAACCCAACGTCTCTGCCAATGTTGTGTAAGTGTAAAAGATATATGTGGGAAAAGAGACTGCCACAAACGCAATGGCTCCACATACAACACCATCCTTCTTCTTTAAAATTCTGCTGACAATACAATATACCAAAATATAGGTACCCACACTCATCAATACATTGAGCAGAATCGCAGCCCGATACATAACCGCCATATGATCAGAGACCAAAAACGTAAGTGCAAGCCAAAAACTGTACCCGAAAGAATACCAGCCCATGCCATCCATGACCCCAGCCCATGTGTGCCCTGTCATATGCGCCGCATGCGACCAGTAGCCAAACTCATCCGCATAGATAAAGGGTCCCGTTGTACGTGAGATATAGAACACCCTGAGAATAATAACTCCCAGAATAAAGAGCCCCATAAAAATAGGATTCTGTATGCTCTTTCCGTTTCGTATCGTCGTTCTCTCCATCATTACACTCCTTGCTAAACCATAGTTCTTAGTATAGCATGCTCCTGTTTGGTCTTCAATAATCTTCTGTTAATTGTTTCCAGTTCCTCCGACAAGCGCATCTTTTGTTCCGCGCGTAAAGCTGCGCATCCCCTTTGTACCATAGGACGCACTTTCCTATGATACAAAAAAACTGCTACGCATTTTCAGTGTAACAGCCTGTAATTTTCAATTACTATCATCTATTTCTTCTAATACTAAATACGCTCTCTTATTGACAAAAGCAGTAAGAGGCTGCTCTATGTAATAAAATATAAGTCCCATCCCCAAACAGATCATCAAATTTACCCCTAACTGCAATGCTCTGTTTTTGATCAATCCATATACAATTCCCGCTCCGCGGTAATAGACCATTTGCACCAGAAAGATATTGTATGACGCTCTTCCAAATAACTCTAATATGCTGTTTCGCATTCCACTGCTCCTTAAGATCCATGCAGATATGGGAATAAGATACAGACAAGCCCAGAAGCATGTCCCTGTCCAAAAATTAGTTACTGGCGGTGTATATCCCAAATAGCGGAACGCCACTATATAAAGGATCCCTGTCAATATCATAGCCCACGAAATTCCAATATTCCGTTTATAATTTCCAATCGATAAATAACATCCAAAAGCAATGCACAGTGTATACCTAAAAACCAAAAGACGATAACATTCCACATTCATTCCATAAGCACTCTTACAAATTTCATATATCATATTGATGAAAGCACAAACATACAGTCCTCTAAGGTCATACTTTTTGATCAAGACATAAATCACCGGAAAATAAAAAATAAATTGTATCATAACAGGATAATAATAGCTTCCCCGTCCGTCTCCTCCGCTTATAAAATCCTTGATTATTTGAAGAATGCCGTGCCTTCCCCCTCCTAAAAATATAAACACTACCTCTTCCAGCACAAAAGCAATGGCAAATGGAACAGTATATCTGATGATCTTATTTAACACATTTCTTAAGCAATAGGCATTTTCCAGTGTTATAATTCCATGCTTTACATAAGACTTTGAATACACAAAACCTGAAATGATCATAAGAAATGGCACTGCCATATCTATCCAAAACGGAAACAAATATTGTAACTTCTCCCGATCAGTCCAGGTAAAATGCGTAACAATAATAAATAGAATGCAGATTCCCTTAATACAGTCAATGGAATGATTCCGTTTATCTTCTTCCATAAAAATGTGTTCCCCTTCCTGTTTTCACATGCCCGGCATGACCTTAATAAAAATCGTTTGTTCGTATACTAATGAAATTTCATTTCCTTTTTTAATCTCTCAAAGTGCTCCTTGTCCCTATACTTAAATACCTGTGCAGGGTTGCCGCCTACTATGGCACAGTAAGGTACATCCTTCACCACAACAGCTCCTGCCTGAACGATCGCACCTTCCCCTATGGTAACTCCCGGCAGGACCATCACACGATTCCCAAGCCACACGAAATCTTCGATTTTAACATCCCTCACAAGATCCATATCATCATATGGAATGGCATTGCCTTCATAATTATGGTTAGAGGTTATGATCATACAGCCCTCCCCCGAATGAAAATAACGTCCAATTTCCACCCTGGCTTTCCCTACGATCTGCATTCCATTAAAAGAAACATGTGACGCAAGATAAGTATTTCCGGTAACTTTGGAATAATGATTGACACAGCATCCTTCTCCCACTTCTGCGGCCACATTCTTTACGAGAAACGTAAATATACCTTTCCTGATCGTCCTAAAGATATGTTGCGTCCACCTTCTCTTTGTAACATGCTTAACACATTCGATTTCTCCCATAAGCCAAGCCTCCCCGTCGCTGTTATCTTCTCTCAGGCTCTTCCTTACACTTACCCGGAAAACCTATTTTTTTCCCAGGAAAAATTTGCAAGCCATACAGCCAACTATTGCTATATATATGACAATAATAAAGTATCTCACTGCCGGGGTCAAATATAAATACGAGACACCCACCACTGCCAGCAGAAAAAGGCACATAAATAAAAGCAGCCGTTTATGATCATATATCTCATAATACTGCGTCCGTTTCACGGCAGCATAGTGCAAACCATACAGTATCGCAAATCCAATAGAAGTCGTAACTGCCGCCGCTTCATAACCATACCGGGGAATCCACCAGAAGTTCAATATGACATTAATGACTGCGGCAATCACTGTCGCCACCGATACTGTAAATGATTTCATGCAGTAGAGTTCTATATTAACATAGTAAGTGTATAAAAACCTGAAGCAATAGCCGCACATCACAATTGGCATGATCCGGACGGCATCTCTGTATTTTTCACTGCCAAGGATATAGACCATTTCCGGAGCGATCAGCAAAACACCAAGAATCAGGACAAGAAACAAGGCGAACAGCCTCCGTACCTGTCGCTTTATCCCTTCCAGGTGTCCCTCTTTTATTTTCCTATACAGCCATGGAACATATGCTTGATTGATAGACGTGCTGAGAATCGACACAACTAAAGAGCACTGATAGGCAAAACTATACACTGCAAGATCCGCGTCACCGCAATAGTGCTTAATCATAAACTGATCTGATTTTGCAAGGATCGTTCCCGAAAGCGTATGGGGAATCAGCGGTATCGCAATCATCAATGCATATCTCGCCTTTTCCCGGACAAATACCTTGCCTTTCGTTAGAAAGAAACCATACAAAACCACATTTACCATGACAACCGGAAACACATATCCCATGATACGTCCCCATAGTCTGTTCTGACATGCCAAAACCATGACTACTGAAAGTCCAAGAGAAAACAATGCATTTCCTAAACTCACAAAGATTGCCGACCGGTATCTCCCCCTGATGCGCTGCCAGGTAAGGTACAATTGTGTCGCCGGAGCAAAGAGAAGATAGAGAAACATCATATTGATATATGGAAACTTCATTCCAAACAGATTTACAGCCCATTCCCGAAAGCCCCATATAATCAAATAACAAAGCGCTGTAAACATAATACCTGTCCATGAAATCGTTGACATATAGGTATCAAAATCATCCTCATATTCCTGATAAGCCCGGTTGATCGATGCGTACAAATCTAAAGAAGTGATAACAACAAGCATGTCCACCCATGCAGTAAAGTTACTGAACCCACCGTATTCTTCTTTGGTAAGCATCCGTGCAAAGACAGGTGTACTAATAAAAACAATTCCTCTATTTACGAAATTGCCGACCGTATACCATATCCCTGCTTTAACATCCGTGCTTACTTTCCTCATTATAATTCAACATCCATTTTTTCAAATAATTAAGTTTGTCGAAAACCTCTAAATGACGCATTCCGATTAAAATACAGATCTTTGCAGATTCTTGCTGATGCTTCTGATTGTACTTTCTGATACCGCTCTATTAATTTCATATTTGCATGATAAAGCGCTTCATAAACTTCATCATCGGTGTACTGTGTAAAATTAACACTCAGCAAGTCCGAATTCTGATGCTTATTCTCGTAAAAATCCGCAACCCCTTCCAGCAAATTGTGTTCAACAGCATAATCAAATAGCTCGCTTCCCGGATATGGCGTAACCGGACGAATCGTTCTCATCTGCGCATGGTCATCATATTTCAGCAAAAATTCTACAGCATCGTCGATCGCACTTAACGGCTCATTGATATTACCATAAATAATATTTAGTCCCGGACTGATCCCAACCTCTAACGTATTTTCTATCCCGCGAATGATCATCTGACGAGTCAACCCTTTATGCATCACTTTCAGAGTATCATCATCTAGCGATTCAATACCATAATTAATAAATACACATCCAGCCTCTTTCATCTTAGACAGCACATCCAGATCCGCAAAGTTTAATCTGCCGTTACAATCCCATTTTATATTCAATTCTGCATCAATAAATGCCTGGCACAATTCCAGAGTTCGTTCCCTGGAACTCATCAATAATTCATCCGAAAATGCTATATACTTGATATTGTATTCTTTTTTCAAGAATCGTATTTCATCAATAATGCTTTGAGAACTCCTCGGCCTGAATCCCTTATCCAATCTATAGCAAAAATTACACTTAAAAATACACCCTCTTCCCGATAAAACAGGCATGCACCTCTCATTTCCTTTGATATTAGGAAGCCGTAACAAGGAATAGTGTGTTATATCAAATAAATCATAGGCAGGCCAGGCAATTTGGTCAATGTCCTGTATTAATTCCCGTGCTTTTGTCCTAATATAGTTTCCTTCTGGATCAAGAAAGGCGATGCCATCAACCGATTCCAAAGAACGCTTTCCTGCAAATGCATCCATTAATTCTACAAACGTGATCTCGCCTTCCCCAATTCCGACAACGTCTGCTCCTGTTTTTCGCAGGAAATATTCAGGTGCTGCCGCAGGTCCATGTCCTCCTATTGTATATTTTACCCCCCCCCGCTTCCGATTTTGGGATGCGTTGATTGCTGCTGAAAGAGACATCAATTTATGATATTGGTAATAACCTCCGATCATACTTACTTCAACAACATCAAAGTAATTATGATCCAAATATTCTGTCAAATGACTGTCCGGCCAATGAAAAATATCCTGTTGGTATACAACCACCTCGTGACCCGCATTTCTTGCCGCTGAAGCCAAATATGCCAGTCCCTGTGGAAACCAAGTAATATACGAGTCATTGTCATAAGCAACCATTAATATTCTCATGTGTGTTCTCCTCCTACTGACTTCTGAAATTATTTGTATATACCAATTTCCAGATATATTGCAAATAAAATTTTCATTTCAAAAATCAATTTCATAAAAATGTTTCTTGACGGGTATCCTTTGTTCTAAATATCTCTCTATCGTGGATAAGATCTTACTGGTTGTGTTTTCTCCCTCATAGGGATTTCGAACATTCTCTAAATTCCCATTCTTTTTTAAAAAAATTGCTTTATGGATCGCCTTAACAATATCGGCCGCAGCATTTCCGCAGTCGATCACAGATTCTGCTTTCACCCTGCCCAACTGTCTGTCCCCAATATTGACTGTGGGAATGTGAAAAGACGGCGCCTCTAATATACCGCTGGAAGAATTCCCAACAACCATTTCGCAATATCTCAAAGCGCTCAAATATCGTACTAACCCCATTGATGTAAATGCCGCCACCCTACTTGGGAATATATTTGCATATTCATCTATCATCTTATTGATGATCCTGCCATCCGTATCTGCATTCGCCTTTGTGAAAATAATTTTATATTCGCGGAATTCATTTAATGCACACAAAAGATTATTAAATTGCTCTTCCGCTGTATTGTCTTCAAGTGTCACCGGATGGTATGTTACAATAATATACGGCTGATCCAATGCGAAGTTTATACTCTGCTCCAAAGTTTCTTTTTTCATCAGGACCTGGTTTTTTATATTTTCAACACCTAATCCGCCAACACAAAATACCCTCTCAGGCTCCTCCCCCATCTGTATCACTCGATGTCGGTATTCCTCTGTAGCAGTAAAATGCAGAGAACTCATCTTCGTAATAGAATGTCGTATTGCATCATCGATAGCACCCTGTGTCAATTCCCCTCCGTGAATATGCGTGATAGGTATTCTATGGATCATAGCCGCTATTGCCGCCGCATATATTTCATATCTGTCTCCCAGCAACAGGACAAGATCCGGCGCATTTCTTGTGCAGACATCTGCAAATCCAATGACTCCAAGGCCTACTGACTTCGTAATACCCGTCGGAGTGTCTGAGCTGAGGAGCATTTCAACACGCTCCGTTATCTGAAATCCATCACGCTCAATCTCCTGGTAAGTCAGACCAAACTCCGGAGAGAGATGCATTCCTGTTACTACCAGTATCAGCTTCATTGTTTCTGTTTGGTCAATCTTAGTGAGCAGTGGTCTTAACAGACCGTATTCTGCTCTTGTACCGGTCACTACGCATATTTTCTTCATAATTGTATTATCTCATCTATTTTATAGTCTCGATCTGCCGGCATTCCTATTACTTCATCCCACCTCATCGGGCTAACACCAGTTCCGGGTCGCTTGGTGGATATGTTCTCCTCTGTAAACAGTTCCCCTCTTTTAATGCACCTGGTAGCGACAATACTTTTTCTGACAATATCCCTGTTATCCTTTTCTGAGGGAGATACTTGCTTTCTATCGCTTCCAAGCGCCTGCTCTATCTTTCGGATCCCAGCCACCATCCGCCTTAGTTCTTCTGGCTCTAAACTGGCCCTATGGTCAGGCCCCTCCATAGTTCTATCTAATGTAAAGTGCTTTTCTATAACGGAAGCTCCTAGTGCCGTTGCAGCAAGTGGAATCTCTATCCCTGTCGTATGGTCAGAATATCCTACAGCAACATGCAATTCCTTCTTCATTCTGACCATCGCCCTGAGATTAACGTCTTCTGCCGGAGTTGGATATTGCGTATTACAGTGAAGCAGCGTAATATCCTCCGCTCCATACTCTTTTAATGTCGCTAAAGCCGCCTCCACTTCTTCAAACGTGCTCATTCCTGTTGACAAAATAATTTTCTTTTTTAGACCTGCAATCTTACGCAAATAGGGCAGGTTTGTTATTTCCCCAGACGGTATTTTCATGATTGACATATTCAGGGCATTTAACATGTCAACGCTTTCTATGTCAAACGGAGTAGATAAAAACATGATCTGCTTTTCATTGCAATAATCAATCAAGCTCTCATGCATATCCAGCGTTAGTTCAAGCCGCTTGAGCATATCATACTGTGATTCTCCTGCCTCTGTCGTTTGTTTTTGGTACTCAGCCTTCTGCACATTCATGCAGGTCAGTTTGTCCGCTTTAAAAGTCTGGAATTTGACTGCATCCGCTCCGGCCGCTGCCGCCACATCAATCAATCTTCTGGCAATCTCAATGCTGCCATTATGATTTACGCCTGCCTCTGCAATGATAAATACTCTTTCCATAGCTTAACAGTTTATCCCCCATTTTGTTTCATGATCGGACACATTGCTCCTAATAACAGAACCCGCACCTATAATGCAGCCCTTTCCAATCCTTCTCATCTGAATCACTGTCGCATTCGCTCCAACAAAGGTACTCTCCCCCACGCTCACACCCCCGCACAGTATGCTTGCAACTGATATGTGCGCATAAGCACCAATTTCACAATCGTGTTCGATCACAGCGCCACTATTAATAATACACATTTTTCCAATAGAAACACCTGCATTAATGACTGCCCTTTTACCAATAAATGTTCCTTCTTCAATCTTTGCACTTCCTGCTACGACTGCAGAAGGATCTACAATGACCGGCAGACGGAAGCCTATTTCTTTTACCATTGTATATAATTTATTTCTCACATCGCTATGCCCAAGATAGCCAACACAAATGAAAGCATAATTAACGCCTGATCCGTGATACTGTTTCAGTACCTCATCTGTACCAAGCCACTTATAATCCTGATAGTTTTCTAAGGGTTTCCTATCCGTATATCCAACTATGTGGAAGCGGTTCGATCGTTCAATGGTATCTGCAACACTTTTCGCGTGTCCGCCAAACCCGACCAAAATAATATTATCCATCAATAATCCTTTCCCACGTAAGTTTCAAATCCCCGTTATATGTCTCTATTTGTTAACAAATAATATTCCACAAGTTTAATGTCCAGTTCTGTGTCGATATCGACAGATCTTTCCACGGGCATAATATAGGCATAACACCCCTGTCTGAATAATTCCTTTTTGTCCAGTTCTTCTCTTCTTATTAAGTAAATTGCTCCATTTATTCTATAATAAACAGGCAGCATTTGTCTTGGAAGGCCAACATACTGATTCTGCCAAAACGCATCCATCCTGAGGTCTTGGTCTAATGTATTGCACCAGATTGGTGAATGTTCAGCTTCTGCCACCGATATAATCGCATTGGCATCTTTTTCATACAGCAGCTCAAAGCTGTTTCGGATATCCGACACTGTTCTTAGCGGAGAAGTAGGCTGTAGGAGCATAATATTATCATAATAAAAACCCTGTTCTTCAAAATGCAATATAGCCTCACGAACCGCATCCCATGAATTCGATATATCCCGTGCATTTGCCGCCGATCTTAAAAAAGAGGCATTTGCGCCATATTGCGTTGCTATTTCTGCATACCGCTCAGAATCGGTTGATACAAAAACCATATCAAACTGCTTGCTATGAAGTGCACATTCTATGGAGTGAGCTAACAAGGGTTTCCCGCAAACTTCCCTGATATTTTTATCCTTAATGCCTTTTGAACCGCTTCTCGCAGGTATAATGGCTATATTACTCATACTTCGGATCTCCTACACTGTCTGGTCAATTTAATCCAACGTTTGTTTTAATTTCTGCTCCATGCGCTGCAGTTCTTCCCATTCTCCCATATCCAGGAATGATTCTTCACTAATTGGATACATACCGATTTTCTGGTCCTCCTGCAACAGCCTTTCCACTAAATCTGTCATATGGAAAAATGTATTCTCCGGAATTCGGTCAATACATTCGGGATTTAGCACATAAAGTCCAGTATTGATAAAATAGGACAACTGCGGTTTTTCTTCTAAAGAAAGTACATTGCCATTCTCCTTAAATTGAATGACGCCATAAGGCACTTCAATATTCTTCAGCGATGAAACGATCGTGACCGCATTTCCTGCTTTCAGATGATATTCATAGATATCATCATAATCTGCCTGAATCAGAATATCACAATTAGTTACGAAAAATGGGGAGTTCATCCGATCTCGAATTAATCGCAGGCTACCCGCTGTCCCCAACGGTTTATCTTCTTCCACAAAAATGATCCTGTCATCATTTTGCTCGCCTAAATAGGATTTGATCATGTTTTTTTTATGATTGACCGTCAAATAAAAATGGTTTACGCCCACACTTCGAAATCGATCCATAATATGTTCTACAATTGGTATATCCCCAATCGGGATCAATGCTTTTGGTAATATCTTCGTATATGGATATAATCTCGTCCCTCTACCGCCTGCCATAATAACGACAGGAATTCTTTGTAGTGTATTTTGCCTGTTTTTTGAAATCTCAATCCGATTACCCGAATCAAAAATAATATCTATTATTCTTTCTGTTACATCTATCACAGCAACGGCATGAATTCGATATTGCTTTAATAAAGAAGGGGCTTTGCCCCTTTCTTCTTGCAGAACCACTCTCGGATTACGATTCATAATCTCCGATATTTGTAGATTTAGATCACCTGTTCTAATGATTGCCCGTCGAATATCGCCATCTGTAACTACACCGATCAATTTGTTATCAGTTCCCACAATAAACAGGATTCCTTCTGCATTTAAATCTATTTTCTGCATTGCTTCGACTATCGTTAAAGCACCCGTCCCCAGAAACTTATCGATGTTCTTCTTTTCCATAATATCATCTCATAATTCTATAAATTGTATATGTCAACCTTGTATCTGTCCAAATTTTCCTTCAAAAAAGTAATCGTGTTTTTCAATCCGTCTTCTAAAGAATATTGTACAGTCCAGTCTGTCAGTCTTAAGAGCTTCTCATTACAGCCAAGCAATCTGTTTACCTCGCTATTTTGAGGACGCATACGCTGTTCATCACTGATGATACGTGCTGATGGATTGATCTGGCGGATTAATTCTTTTGCCAATTCACCAATGGAAATCTCCTTTTGTGTGGCGATATTAATTTCCTCTCCGATCGTCCGCTCAGATTTATAGATCTCAATATAACCGTTTACCGTATCCTTTACATAATTAAAATCTCTTGTCGGAGACAGTGCACCTAACTTAATCTCCGTTTTTCCGGACAGCAACTGCGTAATGATCGTAGGAATCACCGCTCTTGCGGACTGCCGCGGTCCATACGTATTAAAGGGTCTCACGATCGTGACTGGAAGCTGGAAAGAACGGTAAAAAGATTCTGCCAATCGATCTGCACCTATTTTCGTCGCCGAATACGGAGACTGCCCCTGAAAAGGATGCTTCTCATCAATGGGCACATATTGAGCCGTACCATATACTTCAGAGGTCGAAGTAACTAGTACCCTGGACACAGAATGTTTCCTTGCCGCTTGAAGAACATTCAAGGTTCCCTTCACATTTGTATCTACATAGGTGTCCGGAGAATGATAACTGAACGGGATTGCGATCAACGCTGCAAGGTGGAAAACTGCATCTACATCCGCCATTGCCTGTTCCACACCATGAGGATCTCGGATGTCTCCCTGAAAGACTTCCACATTTTCCATAACTGATCCAGGCAATGTGTCCAGCCATCCCCATGTGTTAAATGAGTTATAAAGCACGAAAGCTTTCACTGTATAGCCATGATGCACTAATTCTTCTGTCAAATGGCTTCCAATGAAACCATCTGCACCTGTTACAAGTACTTTCACTGTCTGCACTGCTCCTTTCCTCAAATAACAATCTAGAGATGGCTTAATTGCATGCGCAATTCATGCTCTAGGTTACACAACGCGTTTCCTTTCCAGAAATAGCTGATATCATATCTTACTGCTTCCTGGTTTTGTATTTTCTCTATAATATCGCCCGCAGACTCAATTCGTTCGGCAATCCCTTCTTCAATCAGCTCCCATGCATACTGCTCCGAATTCTGATCAAAAATCAAGGTGCGAAGTCCAAAGCCCAATCCTTCATAAATAGTCGTTGAATAAGCGCCTATCTGCATATCACTGTTCGCAAAACATTCATACAGTGGCATATCTTTGAGTCCGATAATTTCGATTCCATTTTCCTGCAGAATCGGCGATGTCTGCTTCCAATTACTATATTCTCCAGGATGCAGCTTATATAGAATCCGTACTTCCTCATCCTTTGTCATTTTCCGTAAATCTACTGCCAACTGTGGCAGAAACCTTACATACATCCCCTGCGAAAGAAACAACACCGTATATCTTGTATCTTGTCGCTTATACTCTGAATATTTCTGCAGTTCTCTTTCATAATATGGGAACCCTGTTACCATCAGATCTTTCTGTTGGATGGGAAACGCCGCCCTTGTTTTATAATAATCTCCAAACAGACATAACTTGTCCGGAAACTGCCTGATGACGCCATCAAACGCATAGTTATAGGCTATATGCTCCTTTCCAAGCCAGCCATGTTGGAGTTCGATTGTCAAAATTCCCAGATCTTTACATATTTCATTGATGATCATACATTTAAACCCATAGGACACTACCTCAACTACTATTTTCGGGTTTATCTGCTTCATCATTCTCCTAAGTCTCTTGCGTAGATATTGGTAGCGGTAATAGTCCCCTGAAGCATGCCTGGAAATTTTTATGATCTGTTCTTCTGTCAAAAGTCCATTTAATGCTTCTGCTAATTCTCTGTAAATTCTGTCCGAAATTCTTTTCTTTCTTCCAAATAAACTCATCAGTTTCTCATATACTTCTGATTCGATAGTAGAACGATCCATGTAAAGAACATTTGCAGACTTTATCGGATTAACATGTTTTTTTTCAAAAAATTTCTCAATTGTTACTGAGTCTGGGAATCTCTGCGCCAATTCATCTGTATAAATACACTCATAATATCCATCCACAAATTGCCGTCTTGGATGTGATATAAAACAGACCTCTATTGGAGTTCTTCTTTGGGGACGTCCACTGTTCCTTAAATAATATTGCAGTACCTTCCAAATGTTCACCTTCCCCTGACCTAAAACAACCTGATCAGCTTGACGCATACATCTGCTAATATAGAAGCGCTCATACTGCCAATATTGAAACCCATTAATCTCCTTTTCACATAGCCTGTACCGAGCTTCCCGTTCTAACAGTTTCTCCACAATTGTCTTCATATCTAAACCCTTGCCATTCTATAAATACACGTCCGTATATAGCCGAAATTATATTATATTTTTCATTAAGTTCCCTTTTTACAGGCATAATATCTGTGAACGATACAATTTGGATAAAATGTTTTCTTGACATGCATTATTATAATATGTTCTATCTATTATTGCAAATAAACTTTTACACTTCTGTCATTTTTACAAAATCATCGTTTGATACACCTGGTCTTTATCATCTTGATCGATGGACAGATAACGCTTTGTAATTTCCATAGAGGAATGATTATAAATCGTCATAATGATCGCCGGTGATACTCCATTCTGCCAAGCATGATAACCAAAAGTTTTGCGCAAAGAATGACAACTAATATTGCCTTCATACCCCAATTCTCTCCACGCTTTTTTAATTATAGAATACGCGCGATTACGTCCGATATGCCGATTATATCCTACGCGGCTTTGAAACAGAAACCATTCTGCATCCACACGATTTCTGCTCTGTTCCCGCAAAAGTCGTAAGGCATTAATACAGGCTGTGTTTAAATAAACAATCTGGAGTTTCTTTGTTTTTTTCTCTTCTATAACTAAGTGCTTTTTAAAACAATTCATTGAATAATTCCATACGTCGCTCCAGCATAATTCGAGCAGATCACTGATGCGAAGCGCAGTGTTAATTCCCATAGTAACCAACACATAGTTGCGCACTTCTTCTTTATTCAAAAAATACTCCTTTAGATGTTCGATTTCTTCACTTCTTCTGATCGGTTGTGTCGTTCCCATTTTACTCCTCCTACTATTTTGTTTTGTTTTATCAAGAAAACTTTTATCCCGGAGTAAATTCTCATTTTATCATAAGAACATTCTTAAGAAAACATTTTATCCAAATTGTATTATTTGCAACAAAACAAATCATTTTCAATACGCAAATAAAACTGTGAATGGAGTATTCACTATGAATAAATATTCTTCCCTGATCAGTATAATTGTCCCCGTTTATAATGTTGAAAAATACTTGTTACCCTGTATTAACAGTATTCTGCAGCAAACTTATCCTCACTTTGAATTATTACTCGTTGATGATGGTTCTACAGATCATTCTGGAGAAATATGTGACCGTGTAGGTAAAACAGATCCTCGTATCTCAGTGTATCATAAATCAAACGGTGGATTATCTGATGCAAGAAATTACGGTGTGAAATATGCCCAGGGTGAATATCTTACATTTATTGACAGTGATGATACCGTATCATTGAAATTTCTTGAAATATTACTTACAAACGCAAAACTGAACGAAGCGGATGTAGTACAGTGTACATTTACATTATCCGAAGAAAAGCTGAACACTGGCAGTCAAAAATCATATTCCTATGACCGCGTCGAGAGTCTAAAACAATTCCTCATAATGGGAAGGGTATATATGGCTGCCTGCGGGAAACTATATAAACGAGAATTATTTAAAAATATCCTTTTTCCCTATGGAAAAATTAACGAAGATAATTTTACTGTTTATAAGTTAGTATATAGATCCACAAGAACTGTTTGTATAGACCAGTCTTTATATTGGCATAGAATGCGAGAGGGAAGTATTATGCACACTGCATTCAGCCTAAAAAATATGGAGCTTTTGAATGTTGGAAGCGAAATTAGGGATTTTCTAAGCGATGAGCAGTCTCTATTTAAAAATGAGCTCGAATATTTCGAATACAGAACAACTTTAGGCGTGTTAAATTATTTAGTTTCTTCTCAAAATTACCAGCAATATATATCGCAAATGCTATATTTACGAGATAGAGCGCTATCTGTTGATAAAAAAAATCCTTTTTTATCAACAAAAAACAGATTCACAAATATATTAATTTTTATGAACCCTTATATCTATAGATTACTTATTAAATTATACAAAGAAAGAAAATCCCATGGAGTTAAAATACGTTAAAAAACTGATTCGCCTAGTGAGACGAACCAAATTAAAAAATTCCTTCTACTATAAAGATTTTTTAAAAGAAAAAGAAACAAAAATCATATATTTAGCTGAAACTGATCATTCCAATTTGGGAGATCATGCGATCCTCTATGCACAACACAAGTTGATCGACGATCAAACAAACCAAAGAAAGTACTGCTTTGCAAGAAAAGACTGTCTGGCAGGTTTAGACTTAATTCAAAAGGGAATTCACGATAATGACCTGATCCTGATCCCTGGTGGTGGATGGATTGGCTCACTCTGGAAAAAAAGCGGTGAGTTATTTCTAACTTTTCTTGAACTTTTTAAAAATAATAAAATCATCGTTCTTCCACAGACGATTTATTTCGAACATACGGAATATGGAATCTCACAGGCAGAGCGATTTTATCAGGCAGTCAATCATTGCCATGATATTACATTATATGTTAGGGATACTCTATCCTACCAGTATCTGCTGACGGAAATGCCAAAACAAACTGTTCATATTAAATACGCCTTAATTCCCGACATGGTTTTAAGCTTAACTCCACAAATATATCCCTCTCTTAAAAACCATGCTTTGTTCGTTCTACGAACAGATCGTGAGAAAATATCAGATGACAAATTGCTTGACTCTATAAAATCCTGCTTGCTGCACCACGGACTCAGCATAAAATATAGCAGTACACACGCTTCCCATGCTATCAGCCCAAAACATCGAGAGATTGCCTTGACCACAAAATGGCAAGAATTTGCCCAGGCAAGAATCGTTGTCACAGACCGTTTACATGGAATGCTATTTGCGATAATTAATCATACTCCTTGCATAGCCCTGGATAATTTAACCAACAAAGTCAGCGGTGTCTACCATGAATGGCTTAATAATGTTCCCAATGTTTTTCTTATCTCTAAAGTCAGTACGCATTCTGAAGAGCTTAATCAGATCGTCAATAAACTGCTTAACAGTAATCAGAGAAAATTTGACAACACGATATATAAACCTTATTTCTTAGATATTATAAATACAATCAACAAAATCGAGGATAAGATTGAAAATTAAAATTTTCAATCGCGAGATTTGTGTCTGCGTGTTGCTTGCCACAAACTCAACATGCGCAAAAAGCAGCGCAGAAATGGGGTAAACGATGGATAAAATCAAAAAAATGATCATGTTAAATATACCTATGTCAATCTGCAATCTAAGGTGTCATTACTGTTATCTTGCTCAGCGCAAGCAATGTTATCAAGGTCTCCAACCGGAAATGAAATATAATCCGCAACAAGTTGCACAGGGATTGTCCCAGCAGCGTATTGGCGGCCCTGCATTTATTAATATCTGTGCCTCCGGTGAAACATTGCTGACCAAAAATCTTGACCTATATATCCATGCGCTGCTACAAGAAGGCCACTATTTAGAAGTAGTGACTAACCTCACAATAACGCCTATGCTGGACAAAATCTTATCCTTAGATCCAAAACTGCTTGCGCATCTTGAGTTTAAATGTTCTTTTCATTATTTAGAATTAAAGCAAAAAAATTTACTTTCCACATTTGCCGATAATGCTAAAAAAATTTGGAAAGCAGGCGCCTCAGCCAGTATTGAGATGACTCCCAGCGACGAGCTGATTCCTTACATTGATGAAGTAAAAGAATTTTCTATCAAAGAATTTGGCGCTTTGCCTCAGGTAACAATCGCAAGAGATGACAGCGATAAGCGGATCAATTACCTCACTAATCTTTCACTGCAAGATTATGACAAAATATGGCGACAATTCCACTCGGATTTTTGGGAATATAAGAAAACAATCTTTGGTGTGAAGCAAGAAGGGTTTTGTTATGCCGGAAAGTGGTCTCTTTACGTTAACTTAGCAGATGGAACTGCAAGACAATGCTATCGCTCCTTTCCTCTTGGCGACATATTTAGGAACCCCGCCAAGCCTTTACCGGACAAGCCAGTAGGCAAATGTAATCTGCCCCATTGCTATAATGGACATGCGTTGCTTACCCTTGGACTGATTCCCGATGCAACCACTGTCAGATTTGGAGATATTCGTAATAGGATAAGAGAAGATCAAACCGAATGGTTACAGCCCGAACTAAAAGCCTTCTTTAACGGAAAGCTGCAAGACTCTAATCAACCATATACGTCTTCGCAAGAGATAAAAGCAAAGCTGAGAACATTGCCCTTAGCTCTGGCTCGAAATATAATGATCTTGATACGCACAGTTCACATGAATAAACACAACTAATAGTAAACAGAATGAATGATCGTAAAAAAATCGTATACAAAAATATATCTATAACCTTTTTCGCACAAATTGCAAAACTAATTTTGAGATTTGTATTGCAAAAAATATTTATTGCCCAATTAGGCGACGCTTATTTGGGCTACAACTCCGTTTTTGCAAATATTTTGGAGATGCTAAATATGGCAGACCTTGGGGTTGGCATCGCCATAACCAGCTTCTTATATAAACCGCTTGCAGAACAAAACTATAAACACATAAATGCCTTAATGTACCTCTATAAGAAAATATACCGCCTCATAGGCCTATTCGTCACCATAATAGGCGGGTTTATCGCATTGCTTCTGCCTGTTTTAATACCAGATGCAGACTGCAGTAATTCTTACTTGCAATGTTTATTTCTTATAAATCTGGTTGGAACCGTGAGCACTTATTTCCTCGCCTACAAGCGAACGCTTGTCATTGCCAGACAGAAATCTTACTACACAAACAGTATTGATTTGATCATGAATCTTGCGGGTACAATGATGCAAATACTGTTTCTGTTTACTCTGCCAAATTATATCATATATTCCATTATAAACATTGCTAAAAACATAATTTCCAACATTATCATCAGCTTCTCATGTGATCAGGAAAGCACTGCCCTGTCTAAAGAAATTGATAAAGAAATCGTTGATGAATATAAGAAACCTATCATGCAATATGTAAAAAACGTATTTATTTCCAAAATCGGCGCATATATCTATCACGGTACTGATAATATTATCATTTCAATCTTTGCAGGCTCTTTATCTGCAGGGTATTTCTCAAATTACACATTGATCACTACCGGATTATACGCAGTTCTTAATCAGATTCTTGCATCCATCCAGGCAACTTATGGAAATTACGTTGCTTTAAATACCGAGAAAGAAGAACAATTTAAAATGACAAACAATTATATGTTTGTCGATTTCATGTTAGGAAATCTATGTCTGGTCTGTTGTCTGATACTCTTTCAGCCATTTATGAGACTCTACCTGGGCAGCAAATATCTGTTAGGGTATTCCACAGTTTTACTGCTGTGTGTGAATATATTTCTAACAATCATGTTAGTCATTCCATCACAAATATTTATCATCTATAAACTATATCAGTATGATAAATATATTATTCTGTTCTCTGCCGCTGCAAATATTATCATTTCCTCGTTATTGGCTAATTACATTGGTGTAAACGGAGTCCTCATCGGCACGCTGATCACTTCCCTGATCTATTTGCTTTCAAGAGTATCTATCATTTCAAATAAAATATTTTCTAAAAGCATCGGTATCTATCTGAAAAAAATATTGTTATATTTATGTATCTCTGCAGCTTCCATATGCATTGCATGGTTAAGTACGATTGGTATTCGTGTCGTTTCATGGATTTCGCTACTATGTGAGGGAATTATGACGGGAAGTATTTGTATACTTGTTTCTACAATACTATCCTGCAAAATGGAAGAGGCGAAATACTTATTATTTCATATTCTTCCATTTAGTAAGAAAATATACCTTCTCATATGCGGTGCTGCTATTCTTTTAATCGGAGGGCTCCAAATATACCTGCGTTATGCCCCTCTTCCTTGATCATGAGCCCATTGTTACTGTTCTTTCTTCTTCATCACCTGCAATGGTTCAATCCAAATCCGAAGAAGAGGCACTCTCTTAATGGCCATCGCTGCCACAAGCGATCCCACCAGCCCGATCGCGATGCCGCACACTGCCTGAATCCAATCGTTCCTAATCCCTGTTTTTCGCAGTAATATCCTTAAGCTGCCGGTAAACCATGTATGAAACAAATAAATATACAGCGAAAACTGCGATAACCAGAGCAACAACTTATTTGCTTTGTTGTTCATCTTCGAAACTGCAATTGCTGTCACCACGATCGTAACTACTAGCAATAATCTGGTTATGCACTTTAGACCACTCGTTAGGTCAGACGTAAAAACATTTCCAGCCACCATCAATCGGTAAAAAAAATAAACTATCATACTAAGACTGAGTCCGGCTGCTAATAGTCCGTAAGGATTTAACGATACAAAATAATGTCTGTTCAACAGATCAGCTCGCCTAAAGCAGACACCCAAATAGAAAAAACAGGTATAAGATGCAAGGTAGGCGACACTATTCACACTGCTGTCAATCCATAATGCGCTTCCCACAAACAACAAAAATATCCATCTCGAATCTACTTTCGGCAATATCCGCTCTATGACAGGAACCAGCAAAAACATCTCAAACAGCGCATACAAGTACCAATATTGTGCCACAGGCGTTCTCCACAATTCAGTAATCGCGCTTATGGCATATGCTGTATGCATCTCCGAACTTATGATAGAACTAAAGAGAATGTAGGCGATGCTGCAGGCAAAATAAGGCACCGCAAGCGTAATCAGTTTTTTCCCTACAAACTGCAAATACTCACGCCAACCGGTCAATCGCTTATTCGCATATAGATATCCGCTGGCAAAGAAAAAACATGGCACATGAAACAAATATACATAGCTATTCAAAAGACGTAAAGGCTCAGAAACATCCATTCCATCTTTCATCATTCCATTAATGACATGTCCGATCAGTACACATAAGCATGCAATCGCTTTCAAAATATCTACAAAAACAATTTTCTCGGTTGATTTCTTCATACCACTACTCATCTTTCTCTCTTACTATCACAGAATCTTTGTCATAGTATCTTGCTACTGCCTCATTGATCCAGTTTTCTTCATTATCAGACAATCTTGGCAATGACAACACGCGGGAATCACAAAACCTCTCTTCTATCTCCAATTCAACATTCTTATCTTTGGAATCTCTGATCGTGACCAAACACTCCTGCCAGGCATCATGGATCTCTTCTACCTCTCTCATAGCGCTCACTGTCTGGCACCATGGCAGCTTGCTAATATTCTGATTGTATACTAAGGTAGCATATAATAACAGAGACGCATACCCTAACATAGCTAATTCCACATACCCTCTTCCACAAAGACTCTCATATGGAACCAGACTGCTCACATACATACCAATACAGATAAATGTTCCTACCATTCCAGCCAGTGCAGTAAAATCGAGCACAAAGTATATTCTATTGGGGAAGTAAGCTGTTCCAGCATACCCCAGTGCAATTGGAAAAGAATTACAATATAAAGTGATCAAAAAGAGTGCACCCGCGATCAGCGAATATTTCCCCGTAAGCTTTTTCTTACTTCTTATGCCAATATAGATACAAAACAAGATCAAAATGATCACAAGCGGCTGCTGTATCAGGTGCTTTAATATCACCAGCATAATTTTACCCGCATCTATGCAGGCCTTCATAATATTAAGTGACGAATCAAAACGTGTATGACGCACATAATTCCCTGGCGCTGTCACAGCGATCACACCACTCAAGAACATGATCCAAAACGGAATCGTTTTTTTCCATAAAGGCCTGCGCGCTTTTATGCTAAACACACACCACAATATGATGAAAGCCATTCCCGGCAGAATCGCTTCCTGGAAAAAATTACAGGCCAATGCTCCGCTCAATGAAAGTATAATACCCCCCCCAATATTTATTTTGGAATTAAAGAAAAACTCTATCGACAATGCAACTGTAACTAACCCCAATGTCATTGCCATCATATAACTGGAACCTACAAACCAGTAAAAGATCTCTTTATAAATATTTGTGTTTAAGAATACAAATAAATAAACTAAGATGCAGAATGTGATCGTTCCTTTGTTCTCGATCCCCAGTATTCTCTTCGACGCTACAATAATCAACATAAAAAGAGAGGTTATAAATGCCAGAAACAACAAAACCATCTCCACACCAAGTCCACAGCTCTCCAAAGAAAAATGCACCATTGGATTCAGTAATGTCTCAATAAACATATAGGGCCAAAGTCCGGTCCAATTCAGGAAGCGGCTATTCGCATGACGGATGCTTTCCACCAAAAGTGTATCCTTACTACATCCATATGCCATAGAAAAGTCGTCTGCTGACGGCAAACTATAGAGTATCGTATAAATCATAGGAAGCAATACAATTCCTATTAGTACAACGCAAATTGCAAATACCAGCTTATCATTCGTTTTCTTCTTCATTTTCTCTCATGCCTCCTTAGCTATCCTCATACGCACATCATTCATTTTACACAAAATCTCACACATCCAAAATTGTCTCTTCTTCACCGCTAACGATAATATTTTCTCTTTATATCCTCTATAATCTGACATACTTGTGCTTTCCACCGCACTTTTATAAGGTTCTCTCATACATAATTGCATAAATTTCTTCTTACGGACGCAATATTTCTCTGGATTACTGCTATTGCAGAGATATAATACGATGCATGTGCGTATATGAGTCGCAACCCGCTCTTTATATGCTTTCTCGAATCTTGCGTCAGTCTTTTCTGAAACAAATGCTGCAAACCACTGGTTGACGATCTCAAATTTATTGATAATATTATTTTGGTATCTGCGCGTTACAGATTCTTGATTGATTCGATAGTAATACCCTACGATCGGTACATAAATTCCTTTTTGTGCCTTATCGTATACTAATAAGTTGAAAGAAATATCCTGCAGTTTAGGAAAATTTGGAACGAATTCTATATGATACTCTCTCAGAAAACTCTTACGGTATAGTTTATTCCAGATACAGGCCGGCTCAATCCGATTCATCTCATAGCGATACTTTCCCAGCCGATTAAGCGCGCTCAACTGTAGCTCTGCAAAGTCCTCTCTCTCTAAAAGAATCGACTGTTCACTATGTTTCACCACCTTAATCCTATCCCCAGCACATACTGCATTTGAGAATAAAATCACATCATATTCCTGATCCATGTACACCGCAAGGCGCGCACAGATCTCACGATCCACAGAATCGTCTCCATCCACGAAATAAATCCATTCTCCTTTTGCCACATGCAGTCCATGATTTCTGGCGGCATTCGCGCCCTGATTCTTTTGGTCTATCACTGTGATTCGATCGTCCCGCGCAGCATAAGAATTGCATAATTCTAAACTGTCGTCAGACGAACCATCGTTGACAAGAATGATCTCTATATCCTTCCTTGTCTGCTCAATCAGGCTCTCGATACATCTGCTCAGATATTTTCCGACATTATAGATTGCCACAACAAATGATACCTGGATCATTTCTTCTTCCTTCATGTTTTCCCTGCTTTCCCACGATCCATCTCTATTTTCCCATTAGTAAAGCATATTTCCTGGCAATTTCTTCATAGTCATACCGTTTTACCAGTTTAATCCCATTCCTGCTTAACTTTACCCTCAATTCACTGTCATCCAGCAGCGTCTTGATCGCCTCTCGCAACTGGAACACGTTCTTTTCCTCACATAACAGCGCTGTCTCTCGGTCTTGAAGCAGTTCTCCCACTCCACCAACCTTACATGACACAATCGGCAGCTCAGAAGCCAGCGCTTCCAAAACTACCACACTTAATCCTTCTTTGTCTCCATCTCCTGCAGTAATAAAGGGAGCCGCAAACACATCTGCGGAAGCATACATGGCTTTCAGAACATCGTGTTTCTGTGCGCCGACAAACTTGATCTTCTCCCCCTGTTCTTTCGCCTGCTCCATAAGCGTCTGTTTTAAGGGTCCATCTCCGGCAATAATCAAGACTGCATCGATTTCTCTCATAGCTTCTATTAAATAAGTAACACCCTTTTTCTCAGCAAGCCGCCCGACAAATAATACAACTTTCTTATTTCCCTGGCCGAAATAATGCTCTATTGCATATTGCTTTCCAAACTTCGAAGTATCCACTCCCATAGAGATCACACTGGGATCAAGTCCCGGAAGCAGGTACTCTAACTGCACCTTCAAATCATGGGAAACCACTGTCACATGCTGAGCACGCCTTAGGCAGCGAATCTTCATTTTTCTCAATATTCCTGTATTTAATGATGTGACATCTCCACCATGTCCAGTCACAACATATGGTTTATGAAATAACATTTGCACAATACCCTGTGGAATCAACCAATGCGCATGTACCATATCATAGCCCTCTATGATCCTGGATAGCCGGAAATACAGTGAAAAGAACAAAAAAGGGACAAGCAGGATACGAACCTTCTTCTCCTTGATCCTTGGCACGATCGCGCCCGGATAGCAAAGCGTCTCCCATGCATGGATCGGAAAATAATGATAGCGTATCACATCCACCCCTTCCAGAGTCTCTCTTTCTTTTGCCCCTGGTGCACAGGGAACTAATACAGTTATAGTAAACCACTTGTTCAGATATTTACATAGATCAAGCACAAATCTTGGCTCTGTATCATTCTCCCATCTTGGGAAAGTGGATGCCGTCACCAGAAGTTTCTTCTTCTCCACTACAGTTCCTCCAATTAATTCTTTTCATCCTTTTCCTGCGCTTTTGTACAATCCTTATCATATTCCAGCTTTCTCACATGATACTGGATATCTTCAAGAATCCTCCTGTTTGTTGCAATCGTGTCCGCCAATAATCCTATCACAAACGTAATAAACCCTATGATCAAAAGAGTGCATGCCAGAATCAGCGACTGCACATGTCCGTTGCCTGCGCCTCGGAAATAATAACATAGGAATCTGATCCCTATCCCTAAACCAATCAGCGCGGGCAGCAACGCCACAATCGAAAAACAATACAACGGCTTATACCACATAAATGCCCTGAGGATCGTCAACATGGACTTCTTTACATAACCCCACATGCTATGAAACAACCTGGAACTTCTCAGCTCTGGATTGGTTCTGATCGGTACACTCATGATTGGCATTTTGCTCCTGCCCGCCTGCACGATCGTCTCTAAAGTATAAGTGTAATCATTGATCACATTCAGCCGCATCGCTGCTTCTCTGCTAAAAGCACGAAAGCCACTGGGAGCATCCGGGATATTGGTATGAGATGCCTTGCGCACAGCCCAGCTTCCCAGATGTTGCAGTTTCTTCTTAATCGGAGAAAAATGTGCCGTCTCATCAATCGGTCTTTCACCAATTACAATATCTGCCTTTCCCTCCAGGATCGGCCGCACGATCGTCTCGATATCATCGCCGCAATACTGGTTATCCGCGTCTGTATTCACAATGATATCTGCCCCATAGCGAAGACAAGCGTCAATTCCCGCCATAAATCCCTTCGCCAGTCCCTTATTTTGTTTGAAGTTGACCACATAGTGGACTCCCCACTTCCGCGCCACTTCCACAGTATCATCCTTGCTGCCGTCATTAATGATCAGATACTCTATTTCCTCTATGCCATCAATATGCTTCGGCAAGTCATTTAACGCAACCTCTAATGTCTCTGCTTCGTTATAACATGGTATCTGAATAATCAGTTTCATACTGTCACCCTCTATTTTGCTCTTGTATACACTTTCCCCGTCTCATACATCGCCTCTGTATCATCCGCTCTGCCCGGCTGCATATACTCAATCATCCGCTCTTCTTCTGAATATTCATAGAACAGATATCTTCTTTCTCTTTCCTCTCCGCTCTTCCAATCAAAAATCTGGTCGCTGTCCGCTCCACTCAGCAGTCTCTGGTAAGCCTCCTGCAGATCCACGTAAGAAACAGGTGCATCTGACACGTTAAATTCATGCTTTTCGTTGATTCCTTTCACGAAAAAAACCGGATTCTGTCGTTCCGAATAGTCCCCCATATGGAAACCGTGATCTGACATGACGATAATGACCGAATTATCATATACGCCGCCAGCTTTCAGCTTGTCCAGATACTCCCTTGTGATCGTCAGGGTCGACTTGATACTTTCTTCATAACTGCCCTCTTCCTCTGGAATCTCTTCTGCTTCTTCATTATAAATGAATGGCGGATGACCGCCAACAATATGAATAAATCTAAAACATTTCGCATCTGTATAGCTAAGCTCTTCTTGAAGCAGGGTATCATAAAACTCGCTGTTAGATGATGTGAACAATTCTTCCCCTTCCGGCGGAATCTTCGCTTTGTTAAAGTCATTCGGATTCACAAATGTGTGCTTCTTCAGACTCCAGGGCGCATACTTAAATCCTGTCATCTGAATCTGCCATTTTGCAAACATCAGCTTATTACCGATTCCTCTCCTGCTGGGGAGCACATTCTCAAACCGTTCCTTCCCCCTGTCATTCGCCTGCAGATCTGCTTCATAAACACCAAGTTGGTATCCCTCTTCTTCCATAGATGCAAGAAACGGAGACGACGCATACGCTTCCGCCTCATATTCTCTGAAAGATGTCTGATTTTCAAACCACTGGCCTGATAAAATATAAGGCACCGAATATTTTGTCGCCGGATACACTCCCATCATATTACTGTAAAACGTAAAGTCAGTAAAGATATCCTGATAATCCGTATCCGAAGCGATAATATCATACATCGTCTGTCCGTTGACCGCATCCAGCAGCAGGATCACAAAGTTCGTATCCTTTGACATCTGAAACATGTTTCTGGTCGTCACACCCAGACCTGGTTTCCTCTCAAATCCCTGACCAGTCACTGCAAGTGTTAACAGCGTCACACATAGCATCAGTGTCATACCGACGCTGATGCCTTTGACCACCTTTTCAAACAGCTCATGCTTCACTTTCCAAAAAGCAAATCCGACAAGTATTGTTACTAACAGCCACAGAATCGCTGACTGCACCTTTTCAGCGGTATATAAGCTCCAATCAATCGGTTTCCCATCCAGGGATGGCAATCCCGCTGTTAACAGATTCCCTTGTATATAAAGGCAGAGAAATGCTATGAAATACACTGCCAATCCGATCCAATAGATCTTCTCATCCAGTTTCCTCAGCACCAAAAAAACTGCTACGCTGACAATACATGCGGCTGCAAAAATAGCAAACATGATTGGCGTAAGAATATAGACATCAAACCAGAACTCATCCTGATTTGTGAACAACAGCTCTAATGGTGCATAGAGAAAAAGCATAAAACATGTCGCTATTGACAGCCATATGCCACTGCCGATCTCATGAATTCTCCCTGCTGTCTTCTTGTTTCCCGTCATCTATCATACACCTTTCCCGTCTCATACATCGCTTCCGTATCATGTGCCTGTCCCGGCTGCATGTACTCAACCATGTGATCTTCTTTCAGATACTCATGAAAAAGATATCTTCTCTCCCTCTCATCCCCGCTTTTCCAGTCAAAGATCTGTGTACTGTCCGCTCCGCTTAACAGCCTCTCGTAGGACTCTTGCAAATCTTCAAAAGAAATCGGTGCGTCCGATATCTGGAATTCATGTCGTTCCCCTATTCCCTTGACAAAAAGAATCGGATTCTGTCTTCCATGCGGATCCAGCCAATTATAACCATGATCCGCCATCACAAGGATAACCGAGTTATCATACACATTACTTTCTTTCAGCTTATCCAGATACGTCCTTGTGATCGTCAGACATGCCTTAAGATTATCTTCATAGGTGCCCTGCTCTTCCGGAATTTCTTCCACATTCTCATTATAGATAAACGGTACATGTCCTCCATCTACATGAATAAACCGAAAACATTTTTGTGCGGTAAGGTCAATTTTCTCATGAAGAATTCCATCATAAAGCTCAACATTAGACGGTGTAAACAAGGTTTCTCCTTCTGGAGTAATCTTCAGCGTACTAAACGCATTCGGGTTTACAAAGGAGAATCTTTTCAGATCATATGGCGCATATTTAAAACCTGTCATCAAAATCTGCCATCTTGCAAACGCCCATTGATCCTTTACGCCCCGTTCGTTGGGAAGGATATTGTCGAATCGTCCCATGCCGGCATCATCTAAAAGCAGATCTGCCTCATAGAATCCCATCCGATATCCTGCTTCCTCCAAGATTGCAAAAAACTGCGACGATGCATACGCCTCAGCTTCATATTCACCAAACTCTGTCTCGTTCTCATACCATTTCCCTGATAAGATATACGGAATGGAATGCTGTGTATAAGGATACGCCGCCATCACATTATCATAGAACGTAAAATCCGTGAAAATATCCTGATATCCTGGATCTGTTTCCAGCATAGACTCCATGACCTGAGCGTCTACTGCATCTAACAACAGCACAACGAAATTGGTATCTTCCGACATCTGGAACATATTTTTAGTCGTAACACTCATACTCGGTTTTCTCTGAAATCCATGTTCCGTCAAAACAAGTGTCAGTAACGTTACAGACAACATCAATGTCATGCCGATACTGGACAGCCTCACAAGATTGTGAAAATGCTCACTCCTTAACTTCCAAAATGCCACCACAATGACCACAGCCACAGCGACCCACAGTGCAATAGATTTCACTCTTTCATCCGTATACAGGTTCCAGTCGATCGGTTCGCCATCCAATGAGGGCAGACCCGCCGCCAGAAAGTTTCCCTGTGCATACAGGCCGATAAAAATGATAAAATAAAGCATAAGTGCAATCTGGTATAACTTCTCACTTAATTTCCTAATTAGCAAAAATACCAATACACAAACCACGCAAGCGATCAGAAATACCACCGACATAATTGGGACAAGAATATATACATCAAACCAAAACTCTTCCTGATTTGTAAACAGTAACTCTAATGGTGCATAAAGAAAAAGCATAAAACATACAGCTATGGAAAGCCACACACCATCAATCATTTGTCGAAAACAGCCAACTTTATGATCAATCTCATTGAACTCTTCTTTCATGGTCAAGGAAATCCCTCTCCTCTCTTTATCGCCCGACTGCTTAACCACTTCTTCCAGAAATTAACACAAAATCACCGCGAATATTCTACCCCTGTTTTGTACATTGTAGTCGTGTCAGCCGCCCATCCTGTCTGTATATACTCAATGATACGATCCTCTTTTGAATGTTCATAAAAGAGATACCTTCTATCTCGCTGCTCTCCATTCTTCCAGTCAAAAATCTGATCACCACTGGCACCATCCATCAGCCTTTCATATGCCGTCTGCAGATCCATATAGGAAACAGGAGCATCCGATATAGCAAAATCATGTTTCTCGTCAATTCCTTTTACAAAGAAAATAGGATTTTGCTGCTCAAAATAATCTCCCCATCCATAACCATGATCTGCCATAACAATAATCGCGGAATTATCGTATACACCCGCTTCCTTTAATTTATTTAAATAACTCTTTGTTATCGTCAGTGATGCTTTAATGTTATCTTCGTAAGACCCATCTTCTGCGGCGATCTCTTCCATCGCTTCATTATAGATAAATGGAGCGTGTGCGCCATTTATGTGGATAAACCGAAAACAATTCTGATCTACATACTGGATCTTTTCCTCAAGCACTCTGTCATAAAAATCACTGTTTGACATAGTAAACATTGTTTCCCCTTCCGGTGGGATTTTTGTCGTATTAAAGTCCTTAAGATTAACAAAAGTATGCGGCTTTAGACAATAAGGTGCGTATTTAAACCCAACTAGTTGAATCTGCCACTTTATAAACATTACTTTATTGCTTATTCCCCTTTTACTGGGAAGTATATTCTCAAACCGATTCTTGCCGCCATCATTTGAGAGAAGCTCTGCTTCATAGAGACCGATCCGCCATCCCTCTTCCTCTAGATTTGCAAACAAAGGCGAATCCGCATAGGCTTCTGCTTCATACTCCCTAAACTCAGTCTTATTCTCATACCATTTCCCTGATAAAATATAGGGAATGGAATGTCTGGTTGCCGGATAGGCACCCATCATATTTTGATAATAAGTAAAATCTGTAAAAATATTTTGATACTCCGGATTCTCTTCTAAAATGACATTCATATTTCGTGCATCCACAGCATCCAGTAATAAAATTACCAGATTTGTGTCCTTCGACATTAAAAACATATTTCTGGTAGTCACTCCCAAACCAGGTTTTCTCTCAAATCCATGGTTTGATAAAGCCAGCGTAAGCAATGTCACACAAAACATTAATGTCATACATATACTGACTATCTTGACCACATTCTCAAAAAAACCATATTTTATTTTACGGTAAATGACCACAATAATGATCGTCACTACAATCCACAATACATAGGATTGTACATATTCTATCTTATAAAGACTCCAATCGATTGGTTTACCATCTAATAACGGCAGACTTCCCGTCAATAAATTCCCTTGTACGTAAAGACAAATAAAAGTAATAAAATATACTATTACCGCCACTCTATAAGCTGCTTCACACCACACTCTAAGCGCTGAAAATATTAATATACTAGCAATACATGATCCTACAAAAATAAGACTCATGATCGGCGCAAGAAGATATACATCAAACCAAAATTCGTCCTGATTGGTAAATAATAATTCTAATGGCGCATAGAGAAAAAGCATAAAGCATGTTACCACTGACAGCCATATCTCCGCTCTAGAACACTTTGATCGTATATCTCTCATTCTCAAGTTTGTCATTTCATTCCTTTCCTGATGACGATTTATATATTACGCCAATGTCTCATAAACCCTTCCTTATTCTCTCTGGCGCTCTCTTTCGGTCTTCCCAGATCACTCCTGACCTGAAGCGACACCGGAATCTCCCAGAGCACCGGTCCTGTCATCTTCTGAACCCATTCTCCGATCCGCTGAACCGACTCCTTGTCCGCCAGCTTATCCGTCTCCCGATATCCTGCCGCCTGCGCGATCCGTGCAAACTCTGCCTGTTGACATCCCGTAGGCATAGCGCCTACCGACTCATGCGCCTGGTTATTGATCACGATATGATAGAAATTCTCCGGCGCCTGCGCTGCGATAAATGGCAAGGCACCCATATGCATCAAAGCCGCCCCATCTCCATCAATACACACTATCCTTTTATCTGGCCTGTTCTTCGCGATTCCCAGTGCGATCATAGAGGCATGTCCCATGCCGCCTACCGTCATAAAGATATTGTCATGATCTCCATAAATAGCCTCGCTCTGTTCATATAACTCTCTGGATATTTTTCCAGTCGTGGAGACGATAATGGTTTCTCTGGACAATCCTTTTAAAATAGATCCCAGCACCTCTTCCCGCACCATCTGATTGCCATTTGTCCACTCAAAGGGCGCTTCTTTCTCAAAAGTCCCTTTCTTGACGATCACCGCAAACTGGTCGCCCTGGGAAAGAGTCTTCTCTGCCTCTACCAGAATCGCATCCATTTCCTCATCTGATGTATCCTGATCAATTACACGGTAGAGCACTGACAATGTCTCAAACAGCTCACACGTGATCTTTCCCTGAAACACATGCTGTGGTTCGTCTTTGACGCCAGGCTCTCCTCGCCAGCCTACAACGAAAAGCATCGGTATCCCATACACATCCCGATTCGCAAGAGAAGCTAACGGATTCACTATATTTCCAATCCCGGAATTCTGCATGTACACGCATGCCGGCTTTCCGGCAGCAAGATAACTGCCGATCGCTAATCCTACCGCTGCTCCCTCATTGGCCGTCACATAATGCTTTAAGCTGCCCTGATAAGTCTGCACGCCATCACAGAACTGCTTTAAAGTAGAATCCGGCACACCTGTAATCGTCTGGATTCCCATTTTCTCCAATTGTTCCAACAACCTAGATGCTTTCATTGACTTTCTCCAATTCTTCTACCGTATCTATTTCCACGATCTGCCCTTCCTGCACTGGCTCTATCGTTAGCTTCAGTTTGCCAAGATTCTGGTTGACCACATCATCCCAGAACAAATCACTGTTTTCTTCCAGCGCATAGGCCCTCTCAATCTCCTGCCTCAAAATACAGGCATCTTCCTTTTTGAAAAAAGAAACACCCACCATATTATAGGCGTCTGTACCGCCCTTGCCGACCCTTACGATATGATCTCCTTGCAGATCAAACACCCAATCCTCTGAATATCCTTGCTGCATTCTTCCATAATAACAGGAATGTTCCAGTTTCTTCTTAAAAATCGCAGCATTCGCTACGAACAGATCCGACTCGCAGATAAAACAGTCCGCAATGCCCAGCGCTTCTCTGGCCGCATAGACCGAGGAAATATTATTTTTCGTAAGGTATTCCGGATTATGCAGCAGGCGAACCTGTGGATACTTTTCACGCAGAAACTCGAACTGCTCGCCGAGATATCCTGTCACGACATAGATCTCCTCCACGGGACGCATTAACAATCCTTCAATCACGGTTTCAATCATTGCTTTACCCCGGACTTTGATCAAAGGCTTCGGTGTCGTTTCCGTCAAGGGCCTCATGCGGCTCCCTAATCCCGCTGCCATCAAAATTGCGATTTCTGTCACACTCTTACTCCTTTTCCTATTTATCTTTATGATCCACTTAAACAGCATCTCAAATCTATGTGTAAAATGCTCTGTTCCCAGACATCTTCCGCAACATGAAATTACACCTAACAGATATTCTTCTCGCTATATCTCGTCGATCAACCGTATAATATCCTTAAACGGCATCAGCTTCGCATCCACTTCCAGCGCTCTGTGATTCTTCAAAATCTCCACTGCAGTGCTCTGCATCGCCGGAAACGCGCTCCTTGTCAACTGGTTTGCATAGATCACAATATTGACCCCCGCCACTGCCAGCTCTTCTTCTGTGATGCTGTTAAACGAGGTCGGCACGACGACGATCGGCGTCTTCTTATCTTTTTCCCGAAACAATCTGCAGAACTCCAATATTTCATCGGGCGCTTTCTTGCGCGAATGGATCATAATACCGTCCGCTCCCGCCTCAGTATAGGCAAAAGCCCTGTTCAGGGCGTCTTCCATCCCCCGCTCCAGGATCAGGCTTTCAATCCTGGCAATGATCATGAATTCTTCTGTCCGCAGCACCTGTTTGCCCGCACGGATCTTTGCACAGAAATTCTCTATGCTGTCCTGTGTCTGTTTTACCTCCGTGCCAAACAGAGAATTCTTCTTGAGTCCCGTCTTGTCCTCTATGATGACGGCAGATACGCCCATTCGTTCCAATGTCCTCACATTGTATACAAAGTGCTCGATCAGTCCGCCGGTATCACCGTCTAAAATGATCGGTTTCGTTGTCACATCCATCACGTCGTCGATCGTGCGGATCCTAGAAGACATGTCCACCAGCTCAATATCCGGCTTGCCTTTCGCCGTTGAGTCACACAAAGAAGAGATCCACATCGCATCAAACTGGTCCAACTTGCCGTTACTCTCCACTACCGTCTTTTCCGCAATCAGGCCGGTCAAACCGGAATGCACCTCTAGCGTCTTGACGATCGGACGCATCGCGATCAACTGGCGCAGCCTTTTCCGTCGAAACTCCGGCATAGCCAGTTTCTCTTTCATCTGATCGTCGATCCGTTTCACATTGTCATTATAGGTGTAGGGAATCTCAACCAGCTCCCCGCCAATCTTCTTCAGATTGTTGACCACATTCTCCCGAATGACTGCCTCCGGACCCTGTATCCAGTTATCTCCGTGTACAACATAATCCGGCTTAAGCTGAGCAAGGATCTGATCATACATCACATCCTTCTGGATCAGGACTTCCTTGACCAATCCTGTCTCCCTGACGATCTCCATACGCTGCTCCAGCGATATCGTCGGGAAGCGGTTAAAACCCACCATCGCCTCATCAGACAATACGCCTACGTAGACATCCCCATATTCGGCCGCCCTTCTCAGGATATTCCTATGCCCTTCATGGATCACATCTGTACAGAAACACGTGTATACTTTTTTACCCATAAATATATTCCCACTTTCTCATCCTAAGACCTATCACTATATTTCACCGGAACTGCCACGCCATACTTCTGCAGCGCCTCCCTAAATACCATGAAGAAATCTTCAATATCCTTCCGGTCTATCGCCCCCAGCGCACACAGCCGGAACATTCCCAGTTTCTCAACCTTGCCGGGATAGATCGTAAATCCTCTCTCATAGCAGTAATCGTGTATCTTCTCGAAATCCCAGTTTGCGTCGTCTGGATACAATGCTGCTGCTACCAGCTTAGACTCCTGATCCTCTGAAATATAGATCTTAAATCCCAACTCTGTCAGCCCTGCCCTGATTGCCTGGAAAACCCGACAGTGTCTTGCCCACTTATTCTCTTCGCCTTCCGCAAAGTATTCTTCCAAAGCCTGTCTGACGGAGTAGATCACCTGCACTGGCGGCGTAAAATGCATCTCTCCATGTGCCTTCGCATATTCATACTGCATGTACAGATTACAGTAGTAAGAACGCTTCGGGTAATCGGCTGATGCTTCGATTATCGATTTCTTTCCGATAATAAAAGACAATCCCGTCATCGCCATAATCCCCTTCTGTGCGGAAGCCATACAGAAGTCAACCTCGTCCGCCGCTATATGAATCGGACGCATCGCATAAGTAGACGTCGTGTCTACCACAAAAACCCCTTCATAACGATGCACAAGAGCACCGATCTCCCTAATCGGATTCAGCAAGCCTGTCCCTGTCTCATGATGCGTCGTGTACACCAGCGCAATGTCAGGATTCTCCTGCAGCGTCTGTTCGATCAGCGCAAGATCCGGCTGTTTGTCTAATGGTAATTTCAGATTAACATATGGCAACCCATAGTATTCACAAATCTCGGCGCCTCTGCTGCTGTATGCGCCATTATTAATGATCAGAATCTTCTTGTCTGCCGGCAACAAAGAATTCAGACAGATATCCATATTGATCGTCCCGGAACCACAGAACAGCACCGCTGCATATTCCTCTGGATCCGCATGGACTATCTTCAACAGCCCTTCTTCCACCTCCCGCATGATCGATATAAATTCTTTCTCACGGGGACAGATGTCTGGAACCACCTGTGCCATCTTCACTGTATCTGTCGTGGTCGCTGGACCTGGATTCAATAATACGTTTCTCTTAACCATCTTCGCCTCCATTCCGCCGCCCCTGGCTGACAGCATATCATTCATGATTCCGTCATACCTAAAGGCCAGGCTATGCACCAGAACGCTTTACCAATCTCTCAATGATATATTTAGCTCCTACCTTGCCGCTTTCCCCAACATGATAGAGATACTGTTCCTTCAGTCTCTGCATCGAATCCTGTGAAAACTGTTCATCTGCCAATAGCTTATCTACAGCAGATACAATCTCATTTCCGATTCTTTCCACCTCGACCGATATCCCCACCTTATCACGCAATTCGATATCGATCGGAACCGTTTTAAGCTCCTGATAGTCCGGGTTGATGATCTTCATCGGAGTATTGATGAACAGCACCGGTTTCAGCGTGGAAAAGGCATACTCAAAGGCAATGCTTGACCAGTCTGTCACTAACAGATCTGCCATATACACAGTCTTATTAGACGAAAAATCCTTCTGGAATACTACATCATATGTCTGATATTTCGCCGCCAGGGCATCGATCCGCGCCTCATAATGCCGTACATACTGCGGATGCGGGCGGACAATGATACGATGTCTGGTCTGTACAAGCTTGTCTAACATTTCTTCGATACAGGAATCCAGTATATTATCCTCCTGCCACGAAGGTGCAATCAGAACTGTCCTCTGGTCCTTATCCCCTTTACTCTCCTCATTCCTCATCTGCACGTAAGATTCTGTCATATTGTCGATCACAGATGAGCCCCACTCGATCAGATTCTTACCCGGCAGCGCAAACTTCTGCTCCCGCTCTGCAATCTCCGCCTTATTCTTCGGTCCAGACGTAAAGATCGTGTCAAAATGATCCAGCGCATTCTTATGGAACGTCAGGTTAGCGCTGTTAACATCATGCGGTACATAGATATACTCGATATCTTTCCGTACATAAGAACGCTTCAACTGAAAGTTCTCCAGATCCGGCGTCGTCATGACCATAATTTCAGTTTCCATCTTCATCATCAGCACGATCATCCTATTTTCATTGATATAATAAGGCTTAAACTGCTCGCTCTCCATCTGGAACACCTCATCCTCTGGATCGCTCGTGATATAATGAATGACAATGTTGGTCCGCCGTATGATCTCTTCTATGATATTTTTATAATATTTGTAGAAACCATTCTTTTCAGAATAGAACACAATCTTCTTATCCGGCGTCTTAAGGAATCTCTTATAATCCGCCTTTCCCTTTGCCCGATATGGATTCGATCTGTCTTCTTTCTGCTTGACCGCCATAAATTCCCTGGCTTTCTTAAGCTCTTCCTTGCTTTCCTCTAATGCCTCGTAATCAATATAATGCTTCGGGTTGATCCAGATATTCAAGAGAATCAACTGCACCACCGAAAGAAGATTGCTGCAGCTCCAATAAAATCCAACCCCAATCGACACAAAAAAGCCCAGATAAAGAGAAAGCGCTACCGAAAAAGCCATCGTCCCATACTTATTGGCATATCCTTGCTCAGACTGCAGTACATTCGCCTTATTCTGCATATAACACATGAAAAAAGCGGATAGCGCCGCTAAAAGAGGAATCACTAAAGTAATCCCTCCTGTCTTCACGGGGATATCCGTCAGGCTTGTCCCACGTTTCACCGCTTCCACTACGCCCATCAAAAGCGCAAGCTGCACAAACAAGGGAATCAGATCCGCAAAAGGACTGTATTTTTCTCTTTTAAATAATTTATACTGTTCTTCAGAAATCGCATCCTGATTGCCAAAATAAGTCGCCTTGATATGATTCATCTCCGGCGACATACGTACAGTCTTGATCGAATTCTTCTGCACCCATACCGATAAGGGCAGCAATATGACCTTCGTCAAGAAGGTAAAGATAAAGATCGCCACCCAGTAATTGTGACAAAAGCCATAGCACAAATTAATGAGCCACAGCAGGCCATTGACCACAGCATCTATTATCGTACCCATAACCGCCCCTTAATCATCTACGTCCTTAAACTCGATCGCCGATCCTTCCGTCTCTCCGTTCTTCTTATTCTTCTTAAAGAAAGCAAAGATCTTATGCCGGAAAATCGTAAATGCTGCACCCAGCGCGATCAGGACACCCGCAACTGCCTGAATAATATAAGTGACTGCGGAAGGGTCTATATAGGCCTGGGCCGGTATCGTGAAGAAGTACCAGAAACAGCCGGCAAAATATGTGAATTTGAATATTTGTAAGAATGTTTTTTTCATCTGTTGATGGCTCCTTTCCAATAATTAACAGACTATATTATAGATCATTTGTATAAGATGTGCAATCGTCATGTAAAATTACTTGCTAAAATAACTCTCTAAATCACTGATCAACTGTTCTGTCCGCATAACAGTACCTTCATTGGTTAAATGATAAACCGTATCATAGAAATAACTTCTATCATAAAAATAATCCTGATAATCAGAAATCACATTGCACTCACATCGTTCCTCTAATTTCTGTTCAAATTGTTCCATCTGCTCTCGAAATCCCTCCGATGGTTCTCCATCCACCATGATCGGATATCCTGCAATAACCAGTTCTGCTCCCCCCTTTTCTAAATAGGCATCCAATGAATTTAGTCTGCTTATACATACATCACTGATATTCGGCGTTATCTCATCCACATGCCCATCCTGCTTCCACTTACATTCCCTGTCAAATTCGACGTCTCCATAAATATTGAAACTTTCCCTACTATAGGGCGACTCCCTATAATATCTATTTCCCTTATTCCTGCTCCATGTTTCCAGGGATCTGTTTAAATAAGTAGGATAAGCCCGCAGCATAAGTGGAACGTCCTTAACCCTCAACAATTTCCACAATTCTGCATGATTCTCAATAGTACTCCATGCCAATACGCCATCCTCAATTGTATCATCATCACCATAGTCCGTATGACATACAATATAAATATCACCTGGAGTTACATTGATCTTTGCCATCTCTTCATGAAAAGCATTGCCCAACTGCGCATGCATTCCCATATTAACCACCGGCATATTGAACTTTTCTTCCACCATTCTTGATTCAAACCCAAATGCAACATTAGAATTCCTAATAAGGACAATTTTAGGTTCATTAATTGTCTCCAGTCGATCAACTTTATCAATCAATGCTGCATTATACATGTGTTTATTCTGCGGCATGATACTATAAAAAAATAATAAAAGAATCGACGTTAAAAAAAACATTTTAAAAATTAAAATAAATAAATGCTTTCTGCTGGTAGTCATTTACATACACCCCACATAATATAATTGAGAAAACTAAAAAAAGATAAATTCCCCATCGAATCATTATTCTCTGTCTAAGTACTGCCTCTACCCAATCCCGACCATAATATTCAACATAATCCACAATAGAAACTAACAAAATAGATGACATTAAAATAAAAAGTTCCCATTTCCCAGAAATCATACTAAAAATTGATCCTGAAAAAATCCATGGAATGTTGAAATTTGTTACTGCATACCACAAAGCAGACAACGCTTCCTTTAAATCGGGCATCATAAAGAAAAACCATGCAAAATCTACCGCAAGAAATGTAACAAATCTTTTGACAACTTTGTCTCCAAATAATTCCTTTTTCTCTCTCATTCCCCTATTATGTCTGGAACACATGTCATATATGATTAAATACATACCATTAAGCAGTCCCCACACCACAAAATTCATCGCAGCGCCATGCCAAAGTCCACTCAGTCCAAAAACTATAACTATATTGACATATTTGCGCATGATTCCTTTTCGATTCCCCCCTAATGGAATATACAAATAATCGGTAAACCAACTTGTCAACGAAACATGCCATCTACGCCAAAACTCTTTGATATTGGGTGCCAAATAGGGCGCTCTAAAATTATTAATAAGATCTATTCCCAAAATTCTGGCACTTCCTCTCGCCATCTGCGAATATCCATTAAAATCACAGTAAATCTCTATTCCAAATAGAATTGTAGCGACTGCAATTTCACACCCTTTCATGTAGTTACTCCGGTAATCACTGATCACGGAATTAACCGCAACTGCTAGTCGATCTGCAATCACTAATTTTAAATATAGCCCCCACGCAAAAGTCACCATACCCTTACGAATATTTTGTACGTCAAATTTGATGCTATTATGAATTTGTTTTAGAAAATGATCTGCTCTCTCAATCGGTCCTGACAGAACGATCGGGAAAAATGACAAAAATAACGCAAGCTTTAACAGATTACGCTCTGCACATATTTTTTTTTCGATAAACATCAAATAAATAACCTATCGCCTGGAGACTATAGAAAGAAAAACCTAATGGTAATATTAAATTCCACTCTGGTTTCTTTACAGTAAACCCAAATCGAGAAACAACTCTGTTAATATTGATCACAAAAAAATCCGCATATTTTAGAATGCCTAACGCTACTAATATTGTAAAGACTGCTATTACTGTTAAAAGGTAAGCTACAATATTTCCATATTTTGTTTCCCCCCCCCCGCTGCAATGCTACGCAAACTCCCATACAATATGTAAGCAATGTAAGCGGAAGAAGATATGCAAGAAATCTTATATCACAGCTTATATAAAAATAATAACTTGCTATCAGCAACCAAATATACTTAATTTTTGCAGGAACTATATAATAAATGATTACTACTATTGGAAAAATAACAAAAAATCTACTGAATTAAATACCATGTCCAAACACGTCCTTTTATCTGCGTAATATACACTTTACTACAATAAATATAATAAAATAACATTCTAAAATTAATGATTGTTAATCATCAGAAAAAAGCATTCCCTTTTCCTTCTTATACGCTTTACCCTCTCTTATTTCATAAATTACATCACAATTACGTATTGTCGTCAATCGATGTGCAATAATTATCAATGTCTTATAGCCCTGTAGGGCATCAATTGCTTCCATAACAGCATTCTCTGTATCATTGTCCAGCGCTGCTGTTGCTTCATCTAGCACTAAAATTTCCGGATCATTATATAATGCCCTGGCTATTGCTACCCTCTGCCTTTGTCCACCGGAAAACCGCGTGCCTCTTTCACCGAGAACAGTATTCAAACCTTCTGGCAGATGTGATATCGTATTCATTAACTGAGCCTTTTCCACCGCTTTTCTTATCTTACTCTCATCAATATCCTTATCATCTATTCCAAAAGCAATATTATGTCGAATCGTATCATCTGTTAAGAAAACTGTCTGTGGTACGTATCCAATCATCCCTTTCCAAGAATCCATCATATGATAAATGCTTATGCCATCAACCTCAATATCCCCCTGATTCGGTATCAATAATCCTAGTAAAATATCAGCCAACGTTGATTTTCCCGCACCAGATTCACCAATCAATGCAATGGATTTCCCTTTCGGAATCGTTAACTCTAAATTCCGAATCACATAATCAGGCATATTAGCATACTTCCAATACAAGTTTTTTATAACTATTTCCTTTTCGAAAAGCTTTCCTTCTCCTTCAATGTTTTGTCTCTGCACCCGGCTTTCCTTCTTAAAACTCTCTACTTCTTTCAAATTTGCATAAGTTGCATTTAGTGCCGGACATGCACAGATTAGTTCATTAAATCCTGCGGATATTTTGCCAATCGAAGGTAATATCCTAAATGCCGCCATAGCAAACGCAGCCAATTGCGGAATAAAAGCTGCCGTATTACCCCCAGCAATAATTTTTATTCCTACTACGATAATCAGACCACTAATAAACACCGCCTCAATAAAATATGCCGGGCTCTCTGTAGCCAGAGTCCTCATAACTTCGGCTTTCTGCTGATTACTAAAGCTGACTTCATATTTATTGATAAAGTAATCTTCTCTGCGAAATACAAGCACATCTTTAATCCCTTGAAAAGATTCATACAGATATTTATTGACTTTAACCGTACATTCCCTATAATAATCACCTATTTTCTTCATCTTACTTCGAAAGACTATGATCAATAGCCCCAATGAAATCCCCATAAGAATAACAATACTCAATGCCATTGATAGATTGGCCTTTACAATATAAGCACAGATGCAGACAGCCGTTAATCCATCAGCCATTATACGGAATAATTGAAACAAAATGCCCTGTACTCCACTTACATCATAACCAACTCCTCGAAGAATATCGGCTGTATTTACTCCAAGAAAATATGCAAATTCCCTCTCCATATATGCATGCATCATTTTTATGGAAAGTTCTCTCTTTACTTTAACCGAAAATTTTATTCTCACATAAGATAATAATACCATATATATATTTTTCAAAATATATATTACAATCACCATAACTGACAGCCAAATAATCAATTGCCGAGACGTCGTAATATTCAGCAATTTAACAATCGGTCTGATATAAGTATTTTGCATAAGTTGGTCTGCTGAAAGAAAAGATTGTACCAATGGAACAATAATAGACACACCAAGCGTCTCCAACGCTGCTCCAATAATTGTCATAATCAAAACAATTATCCCAATATATTTTTGTTTCTTACTCAAAATATATCTCAGCTTATAAAACACATCGACTAAACTGGCAATATCATTGCCAAAAAATTTTCTCATATTCTTTATATCGTTCCTTTCGCTCCGTTAAAGACTCTTCTTATGCAGCATTCTCTCCTTATCCACCATAAATATCTTCTTATTTCATTCATATACCCCCAGATCAAATAAATAGGTATATTCATATCCCTCTGTTAAAAGCAGCGCTCCAACTGTTCCGGAAACACAGCCAGCACATAGGCAATCACATTTGCTGAGCAGTAAAATGGTCATTAAATATTCCATACCGCTCTCCCTCGGATCCTTAAATTCCTCGTAAAATAGTTTTCCAATAGATCCATTATGATAATCTGCATATTGTCTATTATTTGTAATCAAATTATTCTGAAACTTTTCCTGAAATGCTTTATAATAACTCGTATCCTCAGTTGCTAAAAAAACTTTATCACATTTTCTCTCCTTAAAAATTTCTTCAGCTTTACAAATCATGTTCTCAATCGAAGGCTGAATCGGATGATTTTTGGGCTTTCCATTAGCATAGTCAGTTCCTCGACATATTACTCCAAGTACTTTTTCCTGCCTATGAAACAAATTATTGTACTCCTGTTCTAATCGTTTAGCAGCCTCATCACTTAATGTGATGTATTTTTTAACCTGTTTACGCCAATATTCAAGTTCTCCTGTCTTTCCATATAAAAAGTCCGTATTTAAATAAGGAAACATGATCGGAACTTCACCTGACCCTATGATTACTTTTCTGCTTTTATCTACATCTGCCAAAGAATATCCACAGGGTTGCTTAAAATAATACTCCCATGCATTTTCTTTGCCGATCTTGTCTGATGAGAGGTAGATATTAAAATCATTCTGCATATCAACCACCGGAATATAGCCATTCTTTATTGCATCATCTATTCTTTGTAAATTCGTTAAGAATAAGGAAAACAAGCCACAATACCAATCTCTCCTTCTGATCACATAAAAAGTCTTATCTGGATTTTTGCCCCCCACGCGTTTTCTGTGTTCTGCCCAGTACTGTTCTTTCCTATTTTCCTTGTAGCCACGATACCACTTTAAAATCGTATTTCTCCACATATACGACAACATATTATACACGATACCCTGTTTCATTCCTTGATTATTCCTTTCCCCTTGCACTAATTCCTTCTCTAATAGCGTTACTCATTATAACCCATGACATATGGATATGCAAATATTTCCATTTACTTCTATCCTTTTAGTTGTTATTTTCTTAATTTTTGTTATACTAAACATATACCTTTTCAAATAATGGAGCACAATTAATGGATTTAATCTCTAAATACCTGCATAAATTATATCTAATTTACTTTAAATGGAAAAACGCACATGAAAAGTCTGTCATCTTTCAAAAATCCTGTGTCATATCAGACAACGACTTCTTTGAAGGAAACAATAACGTTGGCGGACGCATCCATAAATCCCATATTGGCTATGGCACCTATATCATTGGCGAAAATGGCTATATCCATGACTGTAAAATCGGGCGTTTCTGTTCCATCGCTTCCAACTGCCATATCGGATTAGGCGACCATGCTTTAAACATGGTTTCCTCCTCGCCGCTCTTCTATAGTTCTCATTCTCTGCTTCCAGAGAATTTTCTTTCAGAGAGTATTGCTATGGAAGAATCCACCATTCACGGTACAAATTACAAAGTGATCATCGGCAATGATGTCTGGATGGGATATAATGTCTGTGTGAAAGAGGGCGTTACGATTGGCGATGGCGCTATTATCGGCGCCAAATCCCTTGTCACCCACGATATTCCTCCGTATGCGATCGCAGTCGGCACCCCTGCCAAAGTTATAAAATACCGCTTTACTCCAGAACAAATTCAAAAACTTCTGGAAATACAGTGGTGGGATAAAGACATTGAATGGATCAAAGAAAACATTCATACCTTTAATGATATTGACACCTTCATTTCCGCTGTAGAGAATTCTCATGCCCCGACTGATCATCCTCAACCGGATCCAAACATACAAGCTCCTTATAACGGTTCTGATTCCATAGAATGACTACATTTGCAACATTATCATGCCCACAGAGCAAATAATCACATTGCTTTAAGAACCATGCGTCCTGTAGTACTTCTTTGCCCATGAGGTATTTATGATACTTTCTTGGATTCTCTAATTTAGTTTCATGCACTCCAGTTCTCTTTTTTTCACCATGATCCCATAACCGGAACGCCTCATTCATAAACAACTTATATTTAGAATCCTGAAACTTGTTCTCATATATTTCTTTAATATTGTTTTCATCTGTCGCCAGAAAAATCTTCGTAATTTCCGGATGCTGTCCCAGAAGTTCATATGTTTTATCCAAATATTTTTGTGTCGATGCAGGCGTCGGATGACCCAGGCGGTTTTTCATATCTGTTCCACGAATGTGAATCCCTAATACGACATCTTTCTTTCCAACCCAGTTTGACCATGCTGTTTCAAATTCATTTTTTAGATCATTGCGCAGACGCATGTCACTCTCTATAAAAGGTGTATAAAATGCAATCGTCCTCATTGTAGGAAAGCGCCACTTTGGCATAACATATTTATCTGAATATTTTTCCATATACTTGCCATTGCACAGTACATAACGCCCACTCTGATATACTGCTTCCAGAGACGTGTTATCTATATTTTGAAAATAATAATTCCATGCATTATCCACTCCCTCTACCGGAATATCTTCACTATACAAAGTAGGATAATTTTTCATATCAATGATCGGAATATAACCCAGCTTACGCGCAAATACGATATGGCCCAAGACACACATATAATTAGAAAAAAAACCTGCCCCTCCTTCTTCTCGGTATATGACATAATATTTTGCCCTAATTCTTTTCAATAAATAGTAACCTTCCAGTCTGATCCACTTTTGAAACATTTTATACATACCATACAGTTTATCTTTCATGTTCATTCCGTTTTCCTCTAATATTTCTTATTTCCTCTTCCAGCCATTCCACCTTATCCTGTATCCTGCACCCCTGTCCGCACACCCAGTCATACGCCGCACTGCCTCTGCGTTTCCGCTCTTCGGCACTGTCATACAGCTCTTCCATGGCCTTCTGCATTTGCTCCTGGCCATCTACAATATAGGCTCCTGTGATCCTGTTGTAGATCCCAACGTTTGTACTGATGATCGGCATACCTGTCGCCGCCGCTTCATGAGCCACGATCGGATAATTTTCTGACCGGCTGGGGCATACGAAGACATCGCTTGTCCGATACAGATCGATCACAGTTTCCCGGTCAACATGGGTATAAAACAACACTTCTTTCTGTTTCTGGTCAGCCAATTCTTCTCGGATCACTTCTTGAAGATGTTCATAATAAGCATTTTCTTCAAATCCAACCAGGAGTAACTGGCTCTTCTCTATTCCGGCAGCGCTAAACGCACGGATCAGCATCTCCTGATTCTTATTTTTATTATAATTTGCCACGAACAGATATCTCAGACATGGTTTTTCTTCATATTGATGTCTCATGTCATCCTCAAAAAAACGATCATCGATCGCATTCTTAAGAATTCTTCCATTTTTCAATCCATGTTGGTCAGCATATACTGCGGCATTATTCTCTTCCGACAGATAGATCACCCGGTCGAACAAACGAATGCGCTGATGCAATTTGTCAAAATATCTTTTGCATTTGTATGTTGCCCATACTCCTACGATATTCCGCTTTCTAAGCTGTTCTTTATAAAAATATTGTTCCTTCCACGCAGAATACCCATGAGAATAGAAGACTTTCACGCAATCTAAGTTTTTCAGATCAGAGACAATCCAGTCGAGAGTCCAGGTCTGTGCGCATACCACGATCAGCACATCCGGTGAAAAATCCTTTACCTGTCTTCTATACGCTCTTTTGGTGCTCTTGTTGTCGCGTCCACGCAGAAAGAGAGGCCATCTGGTCTGGACACGCATCCTTGTAATCTCTACTCCTTCATGAAGATCATGTTCAGGCAGTTCCTGCAGACCTCCATTCCCGGCACTGGTCACTACAGACACCTCATGTCCTTTCGCCGCAAGCCCCTGTGCCAAATAACTTGTAATAATCGTAACGCCGTCCTGCGACGGCCAATAACATGGAACTGCAAACATGATCCGCATAATAATCCCTCTGAGATTTCTTACAAAATATCCATTAATTTCCTTGCTATTGTCTGAATATCATAGGTTGCTTTCCACAATTCATAGCTCCTGCCTTTTAAAGCGCCAGCTTCCTGTTCGTTCATGGAACAAACCGTGGTCAGAGCATCTGCCACCTCCTGTGCAGACGGATCCCTGGAAAGCAGGATGCCATTGCCTTGAATCATCTCCGGAATGCCGCCCACTGCTGTTCCTATGATCGGAATGCTATAGGACATTGCCTCCATAACAGAAACGGGAACGCCCTCCGTGGAAGATGTCGTGATGAAACAGTCTACTTGATTTGTTTCGTAATATTGAAGCACCTGCCAGTGCTCCATCTTTCCTGCAAAAGAATAGCGGATATTCTCTTTACACGTTAATCGCTGCGCCGCATATTCCCGGATCTTTTGCGCCTCACTGCCGTCTCCTATGTGTGTCCAGTGTATCTTTCCTGTTTCTATCCCCGACAGCCCATCAATAATACGTTCTACTCTTTTAAGTGGGATCAGAGCAGAACAGCTCAATAACTGCCACTCTTCTTCCTGGCCCCACGGCATACGTCTGCCTGGCGCTTCTATTCCCAATGGGCAGACATACATCGGTACTCCTGGCGCCTGCCCTTGTACCTGTTCCTGATAATAAGCGCGTGCATAAGCTCCCAGGAAGATAAGACTGTCAGATCCTGCTTCCATTTGATGCTTCAGGGGCTGCCTGCCTCCCGGTATTCTTTCATGATACAGGTCAAATCCATGCAGTCTTGAGATGATTCTAATATTGGGATGTTTTTTCTTCTCCCGAATCATACTATAGCAATAATACGTATTCCAAAAACTATAATAGACGACTGGCTCACTCTCCGATAGAAGTCTGCTTACCTTGATCTCTTTCTGATCGGCCAGTGCCTGCGCATAAAAAGACAAAGATTGATAAAACCGCTCCGCCACATGCCGTTTTGTCCTGACGATTTCCCTGATCTCCTGTCTCCCGTCCGCAGAAAACAGATAGGATAATAATGCCACCAGCTTATCTAACGCTGTGAGAACCGGCCGCGGAAAACAAAGAATCCGTAACCCTTTCAGGAATTCCTCCGCCACATAACCACGTTTCATCTGCTCTGCATCCGCATGAGAAATGACTGTGATATCATACGCTTCCTGCAGTCTTCTTAACTCCGGCAGGATAAAAGCCTGTTCCCCGGTGTCATAGGGAAAACTGTTCGTTGCCAATATCAGTTTCTTTTTCATGTCTCACCTAAATTTCATCAACAGGTATCTTACCATGATCGATACAGCCAAAGCTGCCCCTGCGGTCCCCACAACTACCACCGCTCCTGCCAATCCAACATCCGTCGCCAGGCACAGGCCGCAAAGGAGCAGCACCATAAGCACTAATGTGCACAACAGAATATTCCGGTATGACACATTCTTCTGTACCTCAGCTTGTTTCTTCCTGGTCGTATCATATAATTTCCATTGACGCTCTATATATTCTCTATAATAGGGGCTATCCACAGCATACTTCCACCAAATACGATACCCCGGTACGAGAAAGACTGGATTCCATGGCTTACTATAATCCTTATAAGAAGAAAAATGGATGATCCTGGCCGACTCCTCGCACTCTACAATATAATCATATCCTAATTCCCGCATATATCTCTCATTCTCATCAATGCAGGATGTTTTTCCAGGAACGTATTTTATTCTGCCTTGAAACAACAATCCAAAGGTAAATTCCATCTGGGAGTTCCCGGCATATTTCTTGACGATCTCGTCTCTCGCAAGAATATCTTCCAGGGTAAAATCTTTCCGAATCTTCCTGACATCATACATGGATAAGACAAAAGTGAGCGTATCTCCTCCGATCTTCCGCATAAAATCCCGATGGTTCCTCGGCTTGTGTTCCGGTCCAGGGCAGACAACATAGGCTCCGTCAAAATCTGTACAATAAAGATCAGACAGATCCCCTACAATCACGGTATCTGACTCAATCACAAGAATTCTGTCAACCTCTTCCGGGAGCAGCTCATGAAACAGCCAGTAACTTGACATCGTCCCGATCGGCCAATGATCGTCTGCATGTACCTGGATATGCTTCCCCGCAATCCGTTCGTCAAACCGCAAGATAACAATATGATTTCCATACTGTTTCGCCAAAGCATATTCATACTCCAGATCATTTTTTTCCAGATCTTCTGAAACAATGTACAGATAGATCTCTGCGTCAGGATTATTTTCAAACAGGGATTGTATTGCCACATAGGCATACTTATAATTCTTCCTGCCGGTCGTAAGATATACGTTCATCCTCATACGTTCTACTAAGTCCTCTTTCCTGCATACATTCTCTTAGCGCCTTATGGTGAAGCCTTCTTCCTGGCATTCTCACTCATACTGAAACTATTGTCATTATGGTACAGACCATTATTGATCAAACAATAATCTTCCCACTCCTGCTCAAACCAGGCTCTGCGCATCACTCTGGCAATAAAGGTAATATTCGAATATCCGCAGACGATCCCTGCACAGTTTGTCAGGGTATACTGGTCACGCAGGACCTCCAATCCCAATCTGTAATGGTGGTGTTCGCGCTCTGATTTGCTGAAAGCGATCGACTCCCCGCTGCCATCATCCCTATAAGTGTCCTCGTACACTTTGACCAACCCGCCAAATTCTTCTCGGAATCTCTCGACAACAGCATTTTCATCGGTCGCCAGAAAAATCTGCTCATAATCCTTCTGTTCCAGCAGTTCTTTCACTTTTTGAATTTCCTGTTCTACCTGGACCGGAATCGGATGGTTGTTATACCCTTTATTAAAATCTGTTCCCCGATAATGTACTGCCAATGTCTTCTTATCCTTCAACAGTCCATAATATTCTCTTTCCAAATAGCTCTTTGTCTCATCGTTATACCGAATATATTTCCCCAGCATGCACGCCATGGCATCAATATAGTCCTGCGACACATCATAGCTGACTGCTCCGTACAGCGCTTTGACCTGGTTGCAGTGCCACGGAGCCTGATACACCACATGGCAGGCGTGCTCGATCGATGTCACTTCTGACGCCTGTTGAAAATAATGCAGAAAGGCATTCTTCTCACCCCTGATCCCGTCCGGCTCATAATAAACATAATTCTCGCCCCAACGGATATAAGGAACCATTCCCCGCTCATCTGCAAAATACAACTTGATCAAAGTCATACCCAATTCTGCAAAAAAACCAACACCGCTGCCCGTTTCCTCTGCGGCATAGATGATATGGCCCTGATATTCGTCTCCAAAATGATGTACTTCCAGAAAGTCCGGACTGTGATAGCCTTCCAGCACCATTCTCCTGAAATCGGCTTTATTGCTGTGTATCCTGCATCGATTCCAGAATACAAGTTTCTCTGATCTCCTCAAGAAATCCATGATCCCCATGAATCGTTCTTTTCCTTCCTAAGCCTTAATGACTCAACCATATATCCCGCTTGTTCGCATGTCCTCCATAGCAGTAACGCGTATCATGTATGCACACTTATATCCCGATTCCATAGATCTCCGACACAGCTTTCTCCCAATCACCTCTGCTTCTCAGCAGATACTCTATGATATCCCGCACAGCCCCATGGCCGCCCTTGACAGAAGCCACATAGTCTGCCCTCTCCTTCACCTCCACGCAGGCATCTTCCGGGCATCCCACGAAATCACACAACCCCATCGCCGGCAGATCATTCAGATCGTCTCCCAGATATCCCATCTGTTCCCTACCGATCCGATGTTCCTCCATAAACTGTGTCAGATAAGCTACTTTGTCTTTACAATTCTGAATCAGATGATCTACTTTCATCTCCGTCATGCGGCGGGTGGTCGCCGCACACTCTCTGCCGGTCAGCACCATGACCTGCATTCCGGCTTTATGCGCCGCAAAAAAGCCTGCGGCATCCTTTGTGCAGAACTTCTTTAATTCATTGCCATGTTCGTCATAATATATCCCGGCGTCCGTCATGGTGCCGTCTACATCTATCACAAGTAACTTAATCTTTAACCAATCACTCATTTTGGTGCCTCACATCATATGCCATAGATAATTTTCATTCTATTCTCATAGATTTTCTTTATACAGAGACTCTGTCAAATACTCGATATTCATCTGTTTCTCAAGCTGTTTCATACAACTTTTGATCCTCTTATTCTCTTCCACACCTTTCGTATGCTGGCTTGCCATGTAGTTGGCAACATAATTCGTGCCAAAGGCAGAATCCGTCCGGTAGCCGTCAAACCCAGCCAACGCCACGCCAGCCACATCCAGCCGCTTCAACAGCCGCAACAGCATGATAACACTGTTATCGGATGGCCCCGATTCGCCGAAGTGCAGATCCGAATAATTGACTGCAAGAAGCCTGTCCTCCCCCAGCGCTTTCTCCGTGCACATCTCCAAGAGATTCGAGGTACAGATCAATTGGGGAAATGTTCTGCCGTTCAGGATCATTTCAAGCCGCACTGCATTACAGCAGAACACATAATCCGCCTGATAAAAATCCGGCACAAAATTTGCGGAGATCACGACCGGACTCTCTGCTTCGAGATAGTCTTCCACTTTCTCCTTTTCTTTTACAATACTCGAACCCGGTGCTAAAACCAGGCATTTCTTCCCCGATAGCTGCTGTTGGAGCATTCCAAGAACTCCGGAATCATCAATGGCTTTATTCTGGAAATCCTGATACAGCCCTTCAATATAATCCTCATCATAGGCTGTCTTCTTATCCTGCGCAATGCTTCCCAGGATCTGATTGATCTGCTTGGCCCGCAGGCGCCCCTTATCCAACAGAAATTCTGCATAATTACGGTGCAGATTATATTTTGCAGAAATCGAGTAGGCGGTATTATAGCCCCACGGCTCAATCTGTTTGAGCTGCGCAATATGGTCGTCAATCCCATCCAATACCGAGTTGACATCATAATGTCCTGACTGGTATTTATTCATATAGTCCATGATCAGCTCCATACAAAGGTTCCCAGGGGAACGCCCCATTCCCAGCATGGAGGCATCGATCACGCACTCTCTGTCACTGGCTTTCATATTCAAAAAATCCTGTGCAAGGGAATAAGACAGGGCCAGATTCTCATGAAGATGCAGCCCAATCACGATATTTTTACTCAGATTATGTTCCACCAGAGAGTAAATACGCAGCAGATCGTCTTTCATCATGGATCCAAAAGTATCTACAATGGAGAAAGCATAGGGCTGGATCTCATTCACTTTATGGAGAATCTGCAGGATCGTCTCATCCGAATAGCCCATGATATTAATCGGATTGATGAAAACTTTATATCCCTTTTCCTTCACCTTGCGGATGTAGGCCAATCCTTCGTCAATGTCATAATCATGGAAAGTCACGCGAATCGCATCGATTGTCCTGCCATCATAAGGCTCCAGCTTATCAATATCATATTTATTGTGCAGTGACATTGCCGTGAACTTCGTGTTTCCTCGATTCTCAGGAAGAATCTGCGCGATCTGGGCGCAGTTATTGAACAGCGCCCTGCCCGCCTCATATTCACAATCCCGCAGGAATCCCACTTCGATATAATCAACGCCTGACTCGATCAGTTTCGCCATGATCTCCCGGATCGTATATGCCCCGAAATTCCAATCATTAATGTACCCGCCGTCACGGAGGGTACAGTCGAGTAATTTAATCTCTGCCATAACCTTCCCCTTGTGTTGTTCTATCTGTTCCCGTCACTAAACTGTCGGGTTCGGATCCTTCATTGCATACATCGCCTTAGCACACTCATAATCATACGCATCGTCGATATCTGCCGCCTCCCTCTTATTGACAAGCAGTCTATATGCATTAGGACCATAATTATAATGCCACTCTTTCAGCTTCACCCTGGGCGCCAAATTGATCCCGTTCGTAAAATGATACAGCATCGGAAGCTGCTCTGAATTCTTATGTGCCAATCCCATACTGAAATTAAGCGGTCCTTTCTCATCCATCAGATAAGTCTGATAAGGACAGCATGTGATCAGGGAATCATATCCTTCCTGAAGCTTCTCAAAGTACGTTGCGATCGCTTTCCGATACAGATACGGCTCTACCAGTGGGGAAGTAACACAGGCCCACATGATATGTTCGTTAGGCATCTCATCACTCAGATATTCCAGGAACATGCCAAACGGTACTGATTCATCCGCATACTTCGTAGGTCGCTTGATCGCTGTCACGCCTTCCTCTTCTCCCATTTTAAGCATCTCATCGCAGTCAGACGACACAATAATGTCTGTTATCTCCTCCACCTGTTTCAACTGCCTGATCTTATGGACCAAAAGATTGGAATCCGCAAATGGCAGAATATTCTTATTCGGCAGGCGCGTACTGTTTCCCTTTACCGGTATTACTGCTGTAATTGTCTTGTTCATTTTCTTTTCCTCCGTTTCTAAAATATAATAAAGGTTACTTCGTCTTCAATTCTCCAGCGATCTTACCAATGATCGCAGCAATTTCCTCATCACTTGTCTTCTCGAAATCATGCGCGATCTGCTCCAGCTTCTTTCGATCCTCCCGCTTCTTCTCCAGCCATTTCCATCCAGGGCTGCTGGACTCCAGCATCGTCAGATATACATTATAGAGCGGCGTGATCTTCGTAAGTGCTTTTGTCAGCTTTTCTGCCGGACCCATCTTGTGATAATATGCTTTCAACTGCTCCTTTGTCAAGTTATAGTAAGGGTTTTTGATCACTTCCTCAGCCATATCGGCAAACTTCACATAACTTGGTTTTTCCCAGTCAATCGTGTATACTTCATCGATCAGCTTCTCACTGACCGGAAAAGGTCTGTCGTCATCATGAGTCGTTTTCTCAAATTCATCAAAGTTTTGTATCTTATCAGCTTTTTTAAGAAATGCCAGCTCATAGTCTTCTGGAACTGGAATCGGAAAGAGCAGATAACACATTTTCCTGCCAAAGAACGCCTCCACAAAAGTAGAGCTGTTTCCCGTATAAATTTTATCGCTAATCAAGATCCACTGTTTTACAGACTGTGTGCCAATCACCTTAAAATTGGCATATTTCTGCGTCATTTCATCCGCCTGCCTGCTCTCCTCGCCTGGATGAGGCCTGTAAATAAACACAATATCCTCTCTCTGTTCACAGATCTTGCTCATCCAGTCTAAAATGATCTTTTTCGATGGGAGCATACAATCCTGATAATAATATCTCCATCCTTCTCCAAACCGCTTACACATCTCTACCAGATATTCTTCCGTATGTTCATCAGAAAAATAAGGCGAAATGAAAAGAAAGATCTTCTTATCTGTCGGAATATCATATTCTTTCAGCACATCTTCCTTAGTCCGATAGTAGCCTTTCAACTCCTCCCGTAGAAAATCCATGCCCACATGGCCGATCATCTTCACTTTCCTCGGATCCATCCCAGCCACGTCCAGCATACGCTTTTTGTTCCTTTCACCCCAAGAGATCCGAACTACGTCTTTCGCCACACCGGAGTAATTTTTAAATGCTTTCTTATCCTTCTCATCCATCGGAAAAACAATATTTTCCCATTGCAGATCGATCAGTTTATCAAACTTAACAAAGTTCTTCGTATGCCACTCGATCGAGCTATTCTGGTAGCACGCCATTGTTACAACCACCTTAGCATGATAGATGGGACGCATCGCTTTCAGCGCTTCTGCATCTTCGATATGGACAATCTTCGTCTTGTACCCTCTGCGGTCTAATTCATATTTCAACAGACACAGATTTTCCAATTCTCTGACCTTATGCTCGTAAATGAAAATAAAGTCTAACTCTTCTATTTTATATTTTACCATTGATTCTGGTTCCTTTCGTCATAACGTATATACGCTCAGCCCAGCGCGTGCGCAAAACTGCTACATAGGTTTTCCTTAATCTGTTACTTTTGCTCAAAATACAGTTCCGCTGCCGCTAACACCGTAAGCGCCATACTCTTCTCTGCTGCATTTCCCTGCTGGAACATCACCGCAATATCTTTTCGGATCGATTCGCTCAAGACCGCTTGTCCAATATGTTCCGCATAATAAGATTCACAAAATTTTTGCACTTCCTTATCTTCTAAATACCACGCATCCAACGGATTCATCGAGTCCCGGTTCTTGATCTTCATCACATTACACACCATCTGCCAAAGCAATCTCTGTGTTGTTTTCATCTTTCGCAGGAAAATATGCGATTCCATCGGCTTGACACCGCCCCATTTCTCCCAGCCATAGCGTGCGGCACCCGGATATTTTTCTTTGATCCACATAAGATAGAGATGATGTCCATTACGGTAGTCAAAAGGAATCGAGAAGACAGTGTCCAGAAAATCCACGTCCATAAATGGCGACGCCGTCTCTACATAGTGCTGCCTGATCCTATAAGAACTCTGCGCCCCAAGGATTCCTCTTGTATAGATCGCAAACATTTCCTGGCAGGAATACCCTTCCATCACGGTATCCTCAAATTCATAGGCCAATCTTTCAGAATACCTGTGCAGACCCAGCCGAGGTTTTCCGTAATTAAAATTCTTATCATGGTAAAAGGTCGATAAGACAGCGTCTCCGATCATACCCGTATGCTCAATGCCAAACTGTTCCATATTGAGCATCCCCAACAGCCGGGCTCCTCCTGTTATACCGGAATAGAGAGCCGCCCCGTTATTCTTCTTAATGATCTGCTCAAGATCATACATCCATTTCAGGTCATCTAATGGCTTAAACAAATATTCATGCTTCAGATCACCCGCAATCCGTCTGGATATTTTATCATCCAGATAGCCAGACTTGCTGTACGCAACATTCAACTGATCTGTATAACCCAGATCATGTGCCACCCAGCACACCATCCTGCTGTCCAGTCCCCCGCTCAAATCAACCAGATGGCGGTACCCATATTCCCGATCCTTTTCAAACTCACGCCGAACGGCTTCCCGGAAAGCCGCATCTACCTTTTCAACGGCTTCTTTTTCAGACATCTTCACTTCCTGATCACATATGGTATAATATCTTCTGACATCGGCAGTGCCTCCTGCAATAGAGACAATCTGTCCCGGAAGCAGACGACGAATCTGACGCACAAAAGTACTTCCATCCAGCATATAACCATATGTCATCATATACTTAACTGCTGTATCGTTTAAATCATACTTGACAGCATTCTCTCTCAACACCTCTGTCATATAGGCAAGGCAGTCAGAAACCATCCACCGCTCGCCTTCTACATAATAGTATAATGCCTTTACCGATGTTTGGTCCGTATAAGCCAGCAAGCGAGACTCATTATCGTGGTAAACATATCCGCAGAAACCACCCCGCAATTTCTGTAAGCATTGCTCAGGATCCCGCCGCATGGCATCTGCAAAAGCATGCATCCAGTCCTTCCCGCCGATCTGTGTAATCATTTCCTTCTTATTATGCACATAACCGTCCAGAAAACTGACCTGTCCTTCTTCCTCCAGAAGCACCTGATCCCCCGGAAATTTGCACAGAAGATTATGATACTGTCTGCATCCATTCATCTCCACATACTGTCCAAGACAACTTATATCCATGTTCCGGGCGGCTAAAAACCCATGTATCTGTTCCATTCCTCTATTCATCATGCCATCTTATCCGAATCCTGTTCCCATCATCTCTGGCCATGCATTAACACACCCGGCCTCCACACGAAGCGATACTAAATGTTCTCCTTTACTCTGTCACAAACCATCTCGATCTCTTTGCCCTTCAAATAGGGATGCATCGGTAAGGACAAACAGGTATCACAGATCTCCTCCGTAACAGGACATACTGCTTTTCCACTCAATAAACCAGCAAACGCTTTCTGTCCGTGCAAAGGCTTCCTATAATAGATCATACTGGGAATTCCTGCATCTTTCAGCTTAAGAATTGCCTGTTCCCGTTGTTCTTTTCTCTCAAATTGTACTGTATATTGTGCCCAGCTCGAATAATAGCCTGGCAGCACCATCGGTGTTTTTACAATCCCTCTTAAAAGAGAGGTGTAAATCTCCGCCCCCTCATTGCAATGCTTTATTTCTTCATCTAAGAATTTCAGTTTCTCAATCAAAATTGCTGCCTGTAGCGTATCCAAACGAGAATTCATTCCGATTCTCACATTATCATACTTATCCTCGCCTTTTCCGTGCACCTTATAAGAACGAATTAACTCCGCCCACTCATCATGATCTGTAAAGACCGCACCGCCATCCCCATAACATCCCAACGGTTTCGCCGGGAAAAAGGAAGTAGTCGTAATATCGCCAAAGCTGCATGCCCTACGGTCGCCAATCCGTCCGGCAAACCCTTGTGCGCCATCTTCCAAAAGCCACATTCCATATTGCTCCGTGATTTTACGGATCGCTGCATAATCCGCCGGCTGTCCAAACAGATCAACAGCGATCACCACCTTTGGCGTCAGTCTGCCCTCTTTGATCACATTCTTAACCGCTTCCTCCAGCGCACACGGCGACATATTAAAAGTATCCCCATCTACATCTACGAAAACAGGAACCGCACCAACCCATGGCACTACCTCTGCTGTGGAAAAAAAAGTGAAGTCCGGAATAAATACGGCATCCCCTTCCCCTACTCCCCACGCCATCAGCGCAAGCTGTAACGCATCGGTTCCGTTAGCGCAGGAAATACAATGCTTCATCCCTACATAAGCCGCCAAATCCTCTTCCAGCCTGCGTACAGGTTCTCCCCCTATAAACTGTGCATTGCAGGCGACATCCTGCATGGCCGAATCGATTGCATCTTTATGTTGCAGATACTGTGTTTTTAAGTCACGAAATTCCATCTGAATCCTCTTTCCCGTTTCTACGCTTCCTCACCCGTCGAATCTTCCCTGGAAGCGCATCGTATCGCAATCTTCCAGTGGAAACTTCACCACTTCTCCTGTCGCCGCCGACTGATAGATCGCCAGCACAAGTTCCAGCGCCCGCTTGCCGGCTTTGGCATCCACATAGGGCTGTGTGCCGGTCTCGATGGCATTCACCACATCTGCATACAGCGGTGTATGCCCATATCCGTATACATTCGGCGGATTTTCATGAAACTGTCTCTTGACTTCCTCGGCATCGTCCAGCACATCCGCAAACCGCCATTCTTCAATGACATTCACCGAACTGCCTCCTGCCTTGACGGTTCCCTTTTCCCCAAAAAGATATAGCGTCTCCTCTAAATTAGATGGATATACATTGGTCGTTCCTTCTACAATGCCATACGATCCATTCTTAAACTTGATCAGCGCAATTCCCAGATCCTCCGCCTCGATATAGTTATGTTTCAGCTTGTCCGTCATACCTACGACACAGTCTATTTCATCTCCCATCATCCACCGCAGAAGATCAATATTATGGATACACTGATTCATCAGTGCTCCACCGTCCTGTTCCCAGGTTCCGCGCCACTTCGCCCTGGAATAATATTCATAATCCCGCGTCCACCTGATATGCGCCGCGCCATGGAACATCCTTCCAAACCGCTCCATTTCCACGGCCTCCCGTATCTTCTGAATCGATTTATTAAATCGGTTCTGGTGACACGCGCATACCGCTACCTTTTCCTTACGTGCTGTCTCTATGATCCTGTCTGCATCTGCTAAAGACAGTGCAATTGGTTTCTCAATAATCAGATTCGCACGCCCTATTGTCATACAGTCCACTGCGATCTGCGCATGTTTACCGCTCTCTGTTGCGATCGCCACCAGTTCCGGTTTTTCCTTCATAAGCATTTCTTTATAATCGGTATAACACTTGACGGAATGTGGCAGCTTGAATTTCAGTCTTTTGTCCTTCATGTTGCCTTCGATCAGATCACAGATCGCAACGATCTCCAGATCATTCTTCTGTGCCGCCACGATATGGTTGGGAGAGATTCTCCCGCAGCCTATCAACGCATATTTCATAATTGCCTCCCGTCCAAATTCTTATCCACTGCTCTTTAAGCCTTTTCTATCAGATTAAATTTCTGTTCCTCAATTCCTGTACCATTTTCTTTGCCGCATGTCCATCTCCATAATACTTCGGCCTGTCCGCCAGCGCTACTCTCTGCGCTTTCTTTGCAAAGAAAAGCGCTTCCTCTACACTGGCAGCATTCTCAGGATTGAACTTATGAATCCAGTGATCCCGCACCAGATCTTCCCACACATCCAGTTCCAACATAAACAGACATTTTGCGCCTGCATAGGATGATTCCTTCGAGACGCCGCCGGAATCTGTCAGGATCAGTCTTGCACTGTTCATGAGTCTTACCATCTCTGTATAACCTACAGGATCTATCATCTCCAGGTTGGAGATCCTTTTCGCTCTCTCCAGCAGCCCAAAGTTCTCCAGGCATTTCCTGGTACGAGGATGCAGTGGGCAGATTACTTTGCTCTCCAGCTTCCCGACCAGATCCAGAATACTCTCCATGCGGCCTCTGTCAGCCGTATTTTCCTGCCTGTGCCATGTCATGACAATGATATCTTCCGACTGTGTCTCCTGACTCTGTGTCGGCCTTTCGGCAATAGACAGATACGTATCATACATGATATCCCCTGTCATGCACGCTTTGGCTCCCAGCCCCTCGCGCTCCAGATTCTGAAGCGACACTGTATCCGGACTGAATAAGAGATCCGACAGATGGTCTGTCACGATCCGGTTGCACTCTTCCGGGTTGGTCTTATCATGGACTCTTGGTCCTGCCTCCACATGCGCGATCGGAATACACAGCTTCGCCGCAGTCACCGCCCCCGCCAATGTCGTATTCGTATCACCGTACAGGACGACCAGATCCGGCTTTTGATCTGACAGTTCCTTCTCCAGACCGACCATTGTTCTGGCTGTCATCTGTGCATGGCTGCCGCCGCCCGCCAACAGATTCACCGCTGGGGCCGGAATGCCCAGTTCTTCAAAAAAAACATCGGACATATTTTCGTCATAATGCTGTCCGCTGTGGATAATATTCTGCTCATAACCATTTCGCTCCAATTCGTGATAGAGCGGCGCCAACTTAATAAATTGAGGCCTGTTTCCTACAATATGCGTTATCATATTAATCTCCCGTTCTCTCCCAAACCGCAACTTTAAAATACTGCATATTACAAATCTATGCCAGGCAGGCTTTGCTTCCGGGGTTCTCTGGAAATTCACGGCTTGTGGACTGCTCTCTATACCATCTTATAAGACTCTATATAGGCAATGATCGGCTTCATCACCGCTTCCATGCTGACATGTTCCACCGCATATTTTCTGATCACATCAGCCAGTTCTTTCTTACTTCCCACCCTGTTTCTGACCTGTTGGTAAAAAGCTACGACTTCCTCTATCTTAACAGTGCTCTCATCATTCGGAAATACCCTGGCATAAGGATAATCCTCCGGCAGTACGTCGATCGCACACCCTGTGATCAACGGCATTCCTTTAGCCAGACACTCACGGGACTTAAGCGCCCCCATCTTCCCAAAGAACTTCGCCTTATACATTCCAAACGAAATCAGCGCAATGTCACTGGAGTCATACAGCTCGTCCAATTTCTCACCCGAAAGGGTCGGATAGAAATGCACATACTCCTCTAGCTGATATCTGCGCACCAGTTCCTGATAATAAGATTTCTCAGGCCCATCGCCAACCAGTCTCAGTTCTACCCGATACTCAGGCCGCTCCTGACTGCCATAGTAACTGTGCAGGCCCTCTATAATGCGTTCATAACCGTGGTGTCTCTGCATAAACGCCACCCCGATCAGATTAATCTGCTCATCCTGAAACTGCCCGCCAATCTGCGGAACCGAATCTATATTGATCCCATTGGCTGAGCGGATCGTCGGGATTCCAAAAATCTCACGGTCTTCTGTATAAGTCACGAACCGATCCACATATTTCCTTAATTTCGGTCGGTACAACAGCTCTTTCAGATAAAAAGGCCATGCATTCCACTTACCAAAATCATCCTTATCATAAGGATAGGTGAACAACTCAATAATGATCTTGCATTGCGGATACCGTTCTTTCACTTTCTTCCAAAAAGTAAGATATGCTCTGTCTGCCACCGCTCTTCTGACATAGAGGAAAGCAGGATTCTCCATCCGTTCCAGAGCTTCTGAATAGTTTCTTCTGATCGACGCCGTCGGAAACAGACCAAGCACTCTTCCAACGACCGACCTTGCAGGCGTCTCAACTTCCATCTCCTGCATCTCATAGAACTTACGAAATTCTTCCATCTGCATATCGATCTTCTTACTAACCCCGATTGACTGCCGACCCTGAAAATGGATATAATAACCTTTTCTCATCATAGCATACTCCCTTTTTCATTGCAAATGTAACGAATCAATAATCCGCTGAGCGGCCAAACTTCCCTTCCCGGTAATCTCTGATCCCTTTGATCGTCGCGCGGACAAGCTCTATTCTGCCCTGCATCAGCCAAATAAGGCAGCATGCCGCACGGTTTGCCATATAGTACAGCACAAACAGCGGATATCGTCCTCCCAGATGCTGCCTGTTACACAGAAGCCAATTGCGGGCAATATAATAAGCACATAACGCGCTGCCAGCCCCCTTAGAACTTGCCCCCACCTTATGATACATCACCGCATCCGGGCAATAGAAGATGGGAATGCCTAGCTTCTGGAGACGAAAGCTGTATTCCGTATCCTCATAATAAAGAAAAAATCTCTCATCCAGCATTCCTGCTCTCTTAAGAATCTCTACCGGAATCCACAGGCAACATCCTGTCGCAAATCCGATCTTTCTCTCCTGATCGTACTGCCCTTCATCTATCTCATTGATCCCAATATGCCTTACTTTCCTGACCACAGAAGAAATCGCTCCTCCTGCAGACCAGATCCGTTTCCGGTCATCACTGTAATAGATCTTCGGTACAATCATACAGCCTGGATGCCTGCCGGCACATTCCCGCAGGCGGCACAGCAGATCCGGCCTGATCTCCGTATCATTGTTGAGCAGCAGTACATGATCAGCACCCCATTTAAGCGCTCTTCTCATGCCAACATTATTCGCATAGGAGAAGCCGTAATTGTTATCCAGCCTGATCAACTCCAACTGCTTCCTTCCACGATACTGCTCTTCTAGCCGGCACATGGAATCATCCTGTGAAGCGTTATCCACCACGATGATCTTAGGCGCCTCTATACCTGTACTGGCCAGAATCGAATCGATACACGCGGCATTATATTTTTTCCCATTGTAATTTACTAAAATAACTGCCAGTTTCATAGATACTTTGCCCCTGCCTGTTTTTCTCTCAATCTGCCGCTGTATCCGGCCCCAATTTGTCCTGCAATAGTCTATAGTATTTCCTGCTCAGCCGCATTTGATCATATGCGCTAAAATCCATTTCAGCAATCCGGTCAACCGGATGCTGCATCACCCGGATCCACTCCTCCGCATCATACGGGTCTTTCACATAATTCGCCTTTCCTTGCGTGATCTCCGGAATACATGTCTTGTCTGTGGCGATCACCACCGTGCCAAATAACATTGCCTCGATTGGCGGCATCCCAAATCCTTCAAACACACTGGGAAAGAGAAACGCCTTGCAGTCCCGGTACAATGTGTTTCTCTCCGCATTTTCCACAAAACCAGTCAGAATCACTTCCTGCTCCAGTCCTCTTTCCCTGATCTGCGCTTCCAGCTTACTCCTGCTCTCTCCATTTACCCCGGAGATCAACAGTTTAGCGGGCAGATCGATCCTTCGTTTTTTGATCTGCTCTATCACGGCAATCAGAGTGTCCAGATTTTTGTGCGGAATCAACTGCGCTACCGTATAATAAAAATTTTTTTCCTCAACATGATACTTCTCTGCTAACTTTTCAAAAGGAAGTGTCTCTTCCCGTGTTACTGTGATCGGATTGTAGATGGTTGTGATCTTATCACCCTTCACCCGGTATCTTGTCATAATATCATCTCTCACCCAATCCGATATCGCCACAATATGCCTGGAAAAGTGAGTATCCAGCCACCAGCACAGTTTCGAGTAAGCAATCTCATGAAATGGGTGATATTCCGGATAATGGGCCGCCTGCAGATCATGGATCACATTGACATAAGTAATCCCGCCATTGAACAGCGGACGGCAATATACGGGAATAAAGCATTTCCGTATCGCATGCTGCCGCAGAAACCGGTTCTGACAGAAAAACTGCCATAAGATCCTGCCGGCAATATTGGCAGAGATCACCTTTGTTTCCAGCAGTTCAATCCTCTCATCCTCTCCATAATGCATGAGCGATTCCCGGTTGTCCTTAGATACCAGCAAAAAAAGGTGAAAAGGCTCCTTAAGTCTTAAGAAGCCATCCAACAAGTTCCTGATATAAAATTCCGTGCCGCCCACCTTACCGGGGCGCAGCCATAACAAATCTACTGCGATCTTTAGCATTTCTATTCCTCCACAGCGGTCAATGCATGACTGCTGCTATAAACTGTAACGTCTTCATAAAGCGGGCTTGTCCCATCAAACAATTCTCCATTCTGCGTAAACCATCCATCAAATACCAGACCGTCTGACACATTGCCCGGTTCTCCGATCGGAAGCGCGCCTGGACATTCTCCTTCGATCACACTCATATAAGTATCCCTGGAATATTCCTCCGCAATGAAATGCACCGTACATAATTCTTTCTGTCCGATCCACACTTCATCCAGAAATTCCTTGCGCTCTGTCAGAAATTCTTTGATGATCTGCGATCTCTGTCCATAAGAATCCCGTTCTCCATAAATCTTCTTCCATCTGATCCCGTCCATCTCTTCCGCCGCATAGATCTCTGATGCATAGGCGACGATCAATTCCTCACAAACTCTCTGTATATAGTCTGAGAAAAATTCTTCATAACAGCTTGATACCATCTGTTGAAATTCAGGGTGTTTGTTTAGATGCCAGAAAAGGACTGTATTGGCTCCTCTCTGACATAAATAACATAAATTCCGGGGCGTCCCGTCAAATCCATATATTCTTGCATATGCTTTATCATAATCCCATACTGGCCCGCCAAACAGTTTCGTGCTGATACTATCCTGTGGTTTATAAAAGAAGGAACTTGTCGCTCCGCCGCCATTATTCTTACATAATTCTTCTATGATATACTTCTGCGCAAAAGACTTAAGATCAATATAGTCTAAATAGCTCATTCCTGTATCAGCATTGATCCCATCTTCTGCCACTATCGCTGCCTCCATATCTGAGACAAACCTGCTGATATAATCCATTTCTTCCTGAGAAGCATATTTTGGTTCCTTCACTGTATAATTATCGCGCAAGATCGGCGTTACAAAACCACTGATCTCTGAGCCATATTTCTCTGACACATCCCGCTCCAACAAATACCCGCCTGATCTGTCATAAGGCTCATGATCTACTAATACACCCTTTCGATCTCCTGCATGAAACCGTTCTGCAGATTCTATTTCCTTATTCAGTTTCTTATTCTGTAGTCCGAGATCCTCAATCGGAATTCTCTGCTGATCAATTTCAATCTTTTCACATAGTTGATACATGCCATGATATTCATGGTTGATATATACATCTAGATATCTTGACTGCGGCGCTCCTTCCATGCCCGCAGCGATCGCCATATCATAAGTGATCTTATTCCTGAGATAAGTATTATCTTCCACATTGCTCAGCAGTATCCAGTTCCTTGCACTCCCCATCTGAAATAGATCCGCCGATTCTTTCAGTTTGATACCATAAGATTTCTTCGCGTATGCCCAGGTTGAATTGCCCCGGCCTGAGATATGCTGCAGTTTATCGGCACAGACAACACTGCCATCCAGATCAATCAGTACCACCCTGCCCGCTTCTTCATAGTCCTTATCGGCATCCACCTTATCCATCGAACCGCTTTCTGTTTCCAGAAACATCGCCGGAAGATTCGCGGAATGCATGATCACCAACTGTTCCTGGTCTATGATCTCCCCCTGTTTCATAAAACTTAGATCATATTGTTTTCCAATCTCTAATGCTCCTAAATCCGCCCCGCGTTTCAGTGATACTGTGTCTTCTCCCTGACCGATCATTACCCGGTCAGCACCACCAAAATCGATCACCACACTGCTCATATTTGCATATGTGGGCAGAAACAGATAAGCTATCCGCTCCTCTTCCTCTATAAAACATCTGATCTCCTGCTCTGACCTGTTATTTTTAACTGTAAAAGAAAGGCTTTCCATGCAGTTATCGATCTCTTCTCTTCTATAATGCTCCGACCATTCTCCTATTCCAATCAGTACAAGGAACAAGAGCATAAAAGCCAAGAGCGGCCAACGTTGTTTTGTTATATTTCTCATATCTCTTCCCGATACTCAGTCTTTCCTCTCCTGATCACCTGCCTGCTCCAGTTCTCTCACCCGCTTGTCCAGAATACTCAGCTCCTGCGTCAGCGTCCGGATCTTACGATTCTGGTTAGATGCAATGGATGTTAAGGACAACAGTATCATAATGATAAAAGCAATTGCAAAGATAAAGAGTCCATTCATATTATCCTGAATCCCGAAGATATGAATGATCGATACCAAAAGTTCCGGCACCATCACAAGAATCCCCATGACCAGACCTGCTACCAGCCAGAGTAACGTATATTTAAGGTTTAAAGCTTTTTGTTTTAAAAAGTAAAGAATCACAATAAAATAACAGACAACTGCAATGATCAATGTCAATCTAAGTGTAGAAGGTATCATTTTTCTTCCCTTTCTGATGGGTTTATCATTTTCTTATACGCTAATGGCATGGCGGTTTTTTCACCAACTTCTTCAGATTCTCTATAAAATTCCCATGCTCGATCGCAAAATTGCCCGTTACCGTCTGTCCCTCCATGACGTCCTTCGTAACCACACTTCCAAGACTGACCCTTGCACGGTCTCCCACCGTAATCCGATTCGAGATCGTTGCGTTGATCCCAACCCAGCAATCAGCGCCGATAGAGACATTACCCGCAATGATCGCTCCTTCGGCGATCAGTGTTCTTCCCCCGATCTTGCTTCCATGTCCGATCTGCACCAGGGCATCTATCTTGGTATCCTCTCCAATATAAGTCACATCCGTAGGCAGGATTCCTTTTGCAATATGCGTCAGCGAAAACACTTCCACCCTGTCGCCGATCACTACCTGGCCTAAATCTTCCATACCCAGGATACCCTGACCTTCCGTTCTGGCAAAGGTAAACGCCTTACCGCCGATCACAGCGCCGCTCCGTATGATACAATCATTCCCAATCTTTACATGGTCATAGATGGTAACATTGTCTTCAATCACAACTCTATCGCCTATTTCCACCCCAATTGGCGATAAAGTTGCTCTTTCACTGATCTGACAGTCTGCCCCCATCTTGCTTTCCCTGACAGGCAGCCTATAGGCATCATTCTTGCTCAGTGCGTTGTGGATCTGCTGAAATGCTTCTTTCGGTGAGCTTGACAGAAAAATACCCGTGACACTTTCCGGTAATTTCTCAACCAGTTTCTCACTGCACAGCACACAGCTCGCATACGGGCTGATCTGCTCAATAAACTTTGCGTTTCCCATAAAGGTCAGAAACGGAATCTCTAATTTTCCTGTACAATATTCCAATGTCTGAAATTCTCCGTCCTTTACCAGCGTTCCTTCTATATTTTGGGTCACTTCAGATAAAAGCATCTTCTCTAGATATCCTCTCTTCTGCCTCTGCGTATCCCATAGCTGATCCGACAGAGTAATATTGCCAATGTCACTTTGATCATATAGTAAATCGATTTCTTGAATGTGATCGAGCTTGTTCCGCCTTCTCTTGCCCGCATCTGCACCGGAACTTCCTTGACCCTTCCCAGATGCATAATCGCTGAAACGATTGCCTCCGGTTCCGGATAATCCATCGGATAATCTTTGCTGTAAATCTCGATAAACATCTGATTGACCGCACGGTAGCCGCTAGTCACATCCATAATCTTTTTGCCAGTTACAAGCCAGATCAGTCTGCTTAAGATTGTGATCCCCATTCTACGTCCTGCTGAGGATTGAAAACCCTCCTTTTCCAGAAATCTGGAACCGATCACCACATCCGCTTCTTTGTTAATAATCGGTTCTAAGATTCTATCAAGATAGGCAATATCATGCTGTCCGTCTCCGTCAATCTGTACCGCAATGTCATATTCATTCTTGTAAGCATAGATATATCCTGCCTGCACAGCACCGCCAATGCCCATATTAATTGGCAGATCCAAATAATGAAATCCCTCCTGACGACACACCTTCAGCGTATTATCTGTAGAGCCGTCATTGACGATCAGATAATCACACTGCGGCGCCTGCTCTTTCATATGATTGACTACCTTCACAATATTTTCGGCTTCATTATATGCCGGTATGATGACTAAAACTCGCTTTTTTTGCTTCATTTTCTTTTATATACCCCTACATACCGCAAGCTGTGCCTGCGATACTGCCACCAGTAAAAAGTTTCAAAGTTCACTTTCAAACTCTCCGCATCACTTGCTCCCGAATCAGAACATTCCACAGCATTCTCAATAGCAGATAATACGCTATATAAAAAACTCCGAAATTATACACAAGATATCGCTGCTGTCCGAAAAAGACCAACGAAATGATCAACACCATCACTACATTACTGCCAAGAACAAGCGCCATAAATTCCGCATATGAATTTGGAACTCTCTTATCCACATATCCCCAGATCATCAGGACAAACGCTGATAGATACAAAAACAGCGTGACTATATGGCACAATAGATAAATCGGTTTGATCTGGAAAAAGACGGTACAGATAAACGCCTGTGGAAGCATCATAAGCGTGTGATACAGGAACCTGCCAAAATGTTCTCTGATCAAGGTGATACCGATCGTCTGCAGGCTGTGATTCCAGATTTCATTAAAATTATCGGCAGCATAGATTTCCGGATAATTATCCCGATAAAATTCATTTCCCACAGGTATGCAGATTTTGCCGACAGTCCCTATCCCTCCGACAATGTCCCTCCAGATCCAAAGGCTTCTCTCTTCGTAAGCATGTCGTTTCTGCTCCTGGTCTACCGCTTTATATAAAGATTGATATAGTTCCCGGATCATCTCATCCGTAAAGTAATCTGCATCTTCTGCGTCTGCCTCGTACATGCCTCTGGAAAAGAGAAGGGAAGTATATTGACTAAGCTTGATGTCAGCCCCTCGTGACGCATGCCCTTCCTGTCTCTCTCTCACTGCCGCTTCAACTTCCTCAGACTCTTTTTCCTTGCCGTTCTCCCCCAGGCTGAATTCCTGGTAATACTCCGGATCCTGAATCTTCATGATCGCCAGATTCACCCTGGCATTCTCCGTGATCAGCATATTATACCGATTCACTGATGTAGCCGTAATTCCGATTCCCACCACACCGATCACCAGACACCCAGCAATTCCTACCAGGAAACCTCCAATCTTCTTTCCAATCGAATCGCATCTCTTCCAGGTCAGATACAGAAATAACACACCACATACGCCAAAGAGGATCTGCAACTGCGAACGAAGCATTGCCAGAAAATACACCATTCCAAACGAAGCAGCCAGGAACTTGTAACTGTTCCTCCAGATCGCACGCAAATACAGTATCATCAATAAGTAAAAAAACGCATACGCCAGTCCTTCTGTAAGAATCGTCTGCGTGATCATCGCCGCAGGCATCTCTGTCGTAAAAGAAAGCATCGACAGGAAAAAGAGCAGATAGCCTTCCCAAAACCGCAATTTAAATTTCTCTTTGATCTCTCTGACAAAAAGAAGGATACACCCAGCCGCCACCAAAGCCTGTTCAACAATAACAACCTTGAGATAATTGTCGCTTCCAAACAGATACTGATTCAGCAGTAAAAAGAGCGGATAAACCGGCATGACGCCTTCAAAGCGTTCCACTCTCATATACGAGCCGCTGTCATCAAACAGCACCGGTTCTCTGGATCCAACGAACAGGAACACGAACAGCGCCAACAATAGCAATGAACCATAAAACAACCATTCCGACTGCTTTCTATTCAATTTGGGAATATTCTCTCTCTTCGGCACAGCTCTTCCTCTTCCATTCTGTCATCCACTATATCTTCTGCGGATCCATTATCTCCCCGAACACCTCGTCCCTGTGCTTCTCTACTACTTTGCCATCTCCCACTTCATAGATCATATCCACGTTCCTGATCGTGGTCAGTCTATGTGCAATGATGATCATTGTCTTCATCCCTTGCAGATTCTCCACCGCTTCCATGACTGCTGCCTCCGTATCATTATCAAGCGCTGAGGTAGCTTCATCCAGTACCAGAATCTCCGGATCATGATAAAGCGCTCTGGCGATCCCGATCCTCTGCCGCTGTCCACCGGACAGCCTGACGCCCCTGTCGCCTACGATCGTATCAAGCCCATGCGGCAGACTGTTGACAAATCCTGTGAGCTGTGCTTTCTCCATAGCCTGCAGAACTGCCTGTTCGTCAATCTCCGATTTCTTGACGCCGAAAGCAATATTATTGCGGATCGTATCATCTGACAGATAGATCACCTGCGGAATATAGCCGATCTGCGCATGAAAAGTCTTGGGTTTTTCATGGATATTGATCTGATCCGCCATGACGACGCCTTTCTGCGGCGTCAACAGTCCCAGAATAATATCCACCATCGTCGTCTTTCCAGCCCCGGATGCACCGATAAAGGCCACTGTCTTTCCTTTCTGAATAGACAGGCTGGCATCGTCGATCACCGGCTCATCGGCGTCCGGATAACAGTAAGTGACATGTTCTACTTTAATCCCCTCATGAAGATTCCAGGCTTCCCTGACTTCATGATCCTGTTTCTCGATGTAATCCGCAATCTCCGTAAGGTCGTGATAAACCAGATCAACAGAGGGCAGTGCATACAACATGTTCGTGGCATGTTCATTGATCCGCCCTACACTGGGCATCAGCCGAAAGGCTGCCACGGCAAATACTGTCAACTGCGGAATATAGTAAGCCATATCTGCCTCTCCAAACAACAGCTTGACAATAATCCCAGCCAAAAGTCCTGAAATAGCCACAGCCTCCACCGCATACTTCGGTAAGATAGAGATTGTCCGCGCAAACCGAAGCCCTCTGGCATATTTCGTATAATACCTGCGGTATTCCTCGGTAAAGAATGTTTCCCGCTCCAGAATCTTGATCTCCTTGATCCCGCCAAGCGCCTGGTTCATCCACTGAAAGATCTTACCCTGATACCCTTGATTATCCTGCCCCAGCTTGCGGCTGTATTTCCTCGTCAGAAGCAGGAAGGATCCCACACAGATCATCAATAATCCCAGAACAATAATCGTGATCGATTTGCTGACAAACAGCAGATAGACTACTAACACGAAGCATACCGCCAGCTCTGCTACCAGCTCCAGCGAATACAGAATGACCTGCATGAACTTTGACGTGTCTTCCTGCAGGCTTCTCTGTAAAGTTGCAATATTTTTATTCAGATGAAAAGTATACGGCTCCTTCATATAAGTGCTGAGAAGCCTCGTAGACAGCTTCATCTGCGTATTATAGGAAAACTTGTAAATATAACTTTTTTCAATGATCAGATAGATATTCTTGGCAATATAAATAACAATAATCAGCGCCGACAATGCTGCCAGAAAACTCTTGGGCGACTGAAAATGAAACAATTCATAGGGCAGGCGCAGATACCACTTTTTCCAAATTTCTCCTGGCTCTGTAATAATATTGATAAAAGGCATGAAGATCGTCACGCCCAGAAGTTCCAGAAAACTCCCTACCACCACAGCAACAAGCAGCATGCCAATCTTCCATTTATCCCTTTTGTCAAAAATATATCCCAGTTTCGTGAGCAATCCCGCTCTCGTATTGTCATTTGATCTACCCATCTATCAATGTACTCCCTATTTAAGCGCATTTCGGCTGTGAATAGTACCCTGTTTTCCCTTCGACTCTGCCAACAGTCCTATGATATATTATTAATAAGCGCCTTACACAAGTTGCTGTGTGAATCCTTATCGCTGATCTTCTTTGCCGGCACACCACCCCAGGTAGTTCCCGGTTCCGTGATATCCCTCGTCACCACCGCACCGGCTCCCACCGCCACATCGTCCGCAATCCTGACGGCTCCGATCACTTTCGCGCCGCTTCCAAAATAGCAGTTATCACCAATCACTGCTGCTTCATGGCTCCCATCTGTAGCCCCAATCGTGACACCTTCCTGCAGTCTGCAGTTTCTGCCGATCTTCGCCCCGCCATGCACGACGATCGTTCCATAATGAGGAATGGAAAGTCCCTCTCCAAAAACATTGATCGGAATCGTAAAACCGAGTTTCACGCTTAAACTGTGAAATCGAAATCCGTGATATTTTCTGATCAGCACACCCAACAAGCCTTTCCGGCAATTTGTGTCGTACTCTAACTTGCGCAGCAAGATCTCAAACTTCCATATCTCATCTTTAAACCATCCGGGTCGTCTGTCCTGCTGTCTGTTCAGCGCCAGGCGGTCCTGCTCCAAATAGCGCTGCAGCGCCTCTTTACTATCGATCATATTTTATCCCATTTCTGCGCTGCTTTCTGCGTGTGACGAGTTTGTGGCAAGCAGCGCGCAGATACAAATCCCGCGATTGAAAATTTCATTTTTCAATCTTCACACTTCCAGACATGCCGGCACAAACAATCCGTGCAGAGAATGCCGTTCTTTGGCATTCTCTTGTGTGAAGCTTGAAAACACTTAGCGAGGTTTTTTCGAGCTTAGTGTTTTCCTTCACACTTTTACCCTACAGCCAATATTTTATTTGCTCCAGATATTTCCCATACTCCCTGTCATGCACCGCAGCTTCTCGATTCGCCCTTTCACCGATAATCTCATGCTTCCTAAGCGGAATCTTATCCGGCGCCTGTCGCACATACCACTCATATTCCAGATCCATGTTCCCGATATCCAGCACACGGTAGCCTCTCTGAAAGAGTTCCAGTGCAAGAAACTTTGCCGCCACGCCAACAGATAGGAGAAAGAGCCTGTCCGTTCCATACTGCATACAGGTTTCCAGAATCCTTGTCAATGCACCATAGGCATCACTGGGGGGACAGATGATCCGTTCAACACTGTCAGCCAGATCAAGCAAATCATTACCTACACCATTGTGCGTCCTGGATCCTTCCACCACCACAACGTCTCTATTTTCCCATATTTTTCTTATTTTTGCAAACCATCTGTCACAACTGCTCCGGTCGCTGGCGTAATAATAACACCGGGAGACAAACGTAGAATAGTAAATTCTGTCCGGATTGCAATACTTTTCATAGGTTTTCCGACAAAAAAGAAGATGATCCTTCCAAAACTGTCTGCTCGCCCTATGGTGATCTGAAAGCGTATCAAAGATTCCCGGAATCGTCACTATGAAATCTTCGTAAGGGTATGCAAGGATCCGGGCAAGTCCCTTGGCAATTTCCGGAGATGCCTTCTGCAGCATCAGGTCACCGCCCTTGATCATCACGATCTCACCATCTCCGAAACGAACCATACTCTTTTCCGTGTTCAGAAGTTCATCGATCGTCTCGTCGATCGTATGCACTCGTATTTTGTTGTGCAAGATACCTTTTTCATATAAGAAATAAAGGATTCCTGCGAGAATGTCCTTGATCCTACGCTTCATACCTGCATACACTCCCTATCTGTTCTTCAATCACTTCCCCAGCATGGCTTGTATCGTCTCAAAATACGTCTCAAAATTATACTTCTCCACCAACGCCCGATATCCCGCCGCTCCCATGACTTTCATCCGCTCCCTGTCAGACAGCATCTCTTCCAGCTTATCCCGCAGATCTTGTTGGTCACAGTCCTTAAACTGATAGCCCGTCACCCCATCTTCCACATAACATGCCGTCCCGTTGGTATCACTGCAGATCACCGGAAGAGAATAACTCATAGCTTCCAGCTGGGACACTGACGCCATCTCTCTGGTACTGGGGATCACATAGAGATCTGCAGCCAAATATTCTGCATCCATCTCACTGCGTGGAACATTCGTCTTAACCGTGACAATTTCTTCCATATGGTGTTCCTTCACATAGCGTCTCACCTGTTCACAGTATTCTTTCTGGAAATGGTTGGTAGCCTCGCCTATTAACGTAAGATGTATCTTATTCTTCTTTCTAACAGCGCATGCCTCTTTATTCTCCGCAGCCGTCGCTCTCTGGTTCGCCTGTGAACTCTGCGCATCGTATAAAATATCGTTCGCTATTCTATGATTCTGCTCGTCTTCTGCCATTTTCCTCACTGCCTCTAATAATAACAGATGATGTTTTCTGATCTCATACTTCCCGATACAGAGAATATGTACCGTATCGCCCACGAAATATTCTCTCTCCTCTGGCGCTCTCTGCGCCTCTATGACAAATGGTACAAAATAGTCATTTGGTTTGACTGTGGTGCCCGGCTTTTTCATTCCAATAACAGGCGTCATTCTTAATTTTGGCGTCATCCCCTGTACCAGACGGTGCACAAAATCCGTCTTCTCTGGTTCTGACCAGAGCGGGTTCTGGTTATAGAGGATGCAAGGATATCTCTTTTTCCTGCAGATTAGATAAGCCGCCATGGAGTATACGGACCGTTCCCGTAAAATCACCACATCCGGCGCAAACTGGCAGATGATCTTCTTAAGTCTGCGCATCGGCGGAAACCCATGCTGGATCTTGAACACGATGGCTTCGGGATCCTTTCTGTGAATCACATGCACGTACAGATGATCCAGGAACTGATACAATTTAGAATAGCCCAGCACGATCGGCGTCACATAAGAATAATCTTCTATGATCGCGGCATAATGGCTGATAAAACAGACTTCATGCCCATGTTCTACCAGCCCTTTCATGATATCCATCTGATTGGTATGATACCGCGGGGCTACATACAGAAATTTCATATAAACTTATTCTCCTTTAAACTGTACTTGCCGCCTTTTAAAAGTTTATGCTTGATCACCCACCATCCGGGTACCCAGATATATTTATGCATTGCTGGCGACGCAGAGCCGATCATCCAGCAGTTTCTGTCACACTTCCTCGTACATTCCCGCACCTTCTGCGCCTGCGCGCTGTTCCACAACTCATCCCAACTCTGCTCTTTCAAGTTGCCCATGACTGCCTTCTTCTCCATGCCGTTGCAAGGAATCACATCACAGAATGGGTCTATGAAAAAGGCGTTCTTCGACATATCGCAAGGGAGAAGTCTCTTATTGCCATAGATATAGTTGATCAGTCCGTGGTTAAAATAAGCCCGGAACCATTTCTTCGGCGATTTACTCTTTAGCAGTTCATTGATCAGTTTCTCGAAATTCTGCGCTACCTTGTACTTATCGTCGATCTTATTATCTGTCTTTCTGAAATAGAAAGAATTATGCAGCGTAGCCGTAGCAAACTCCATTCCCATATCATTCGCGATGTTGTATAAAGGCACCAGATCCTCACAGTTCATATCCTGTACCGTCATGCCAAACCCTACGTCAGGGTGCTTCATTTCCACCAGAGTCTTCAGTGTCTTATAGCCCCGGTTAAAGCCGTCTGGGATTCCTCTGATTGCATCGTTAGTGGCCTGCAGTCCTTCAATGCTGATGCGGATGCCTACCTTAGGAAATTCTTTACATAAGTCAATGATCCTGTCGGTAAAATATCCGTTCGTAGATATGACAATCCTGTCAGATTTCTTGTATAATTCCCGCACAATCTCTGGAATATCCTGCCTGATAAAAGGCTCTCCGCCTGTGATATTCGTAAAAGCCATTTCCGGCAGTTTCTTGATCTCTTCCAGCGTGATCTCCTCATCCGGCCTGGTCGGATCCCTGAAACAATCACACATATTACAACGGGCATTGCACCGGTACGTCACAATGACTGTCCCGTATAATGTTCTTCTTGCCATAGTCAATTCTCCAATCTATGCGTACAGGCTTTCCACTTATTGATATACATTCTTTACCATTTTAACACAATATTCTTCTACTGTGTCAAAATTTATATTTTTACAGTTTTCACTGTACTCCCGGCACAGATCCGGCGCTTCCCACAGTTCTCTGATATGCTCTGTCAGATCCTGCACATCCCCTCCGCGGAATAAGTCTCCCGTCCTGCCCGGCTGTACCAGCTCCGGTGCGCCGCCTAAGTCAGAAGCGAGCACCGGCGTGCCATATGCCTGTGATTCCATGACAGAAAAGGGACAGTTTTCATACCACTCAGAAGGATAAACACTGAATCTTGCACCTGCGATCAGGCTGCGTAACGCTTCTCCCGAAACAAACCCCCTGTTTTCCACATTGGCGGTCTGGTTCACTTTCTCTTCCAACGGTCCTGTCCCCGCGAAGACAAAAGGGATCTCCTGCAGCGCCCGGCAGGCCTGAAGCAGTGTTTCCGTTCCTTTTTCTTCCGCGTAACGCCCGAAATATAAAACGTAGTCTCCTCTTCCCGCCTGTTCTTTTACCGTCTTTCTATCTTCCGCTGTGTTTGCACTGTCAGCCTTCTTTCCGCCACGCCTTTTCTTCCCGGTTCCCATGCCGGCCGTCTCTTGATTGATAAAATTGTGCATCATGATCGTCTTATCTGCCAGCAGCGGATCGGTGTCCAACTGTTTCTTCATAAACTCGCTGGGACATACAATCACATCCACCATACCGTAAGTCTTGCGAAGGGCATAATATTTCGCCTCCACAGTTCCCAGAATGCTCTTGACCCTGGAATTATGAATACACCGGTTCTTACTGCACTGTTTGAAGTCGCCGCCGCGGCAGGCAAAGCAGATCTCGCCGGTCGCAGGAATCCGCATCATATGATTCGGGCATACCCACTGATAGTCATGCGCCGTATAGATGATTTTAATACGTTTCCCGCGTTTCTTCTCAAAAGCACGCACAGCATAGATGATCGAGGGCGTCAGTTGGAAATTGATATTATTCAAATGCACCACATCCGGTCCAAAGTCCTCCAGAACACGCCGGATCTTCCGCTTCGCCTCACCGGAATAAATGATACGGATCGGATAGAGCAGCTTTCCCGGCCCGCGCGCATGGAAATCCATGTCCGCCGTATAGCTCTCAATACGGTTGCCGACAATCCTTCCCTCATGTTCCATGCCGAAATACTGTACCTCATGTCCCTTCTTCTGTAATTGTTCCCCTAATTGAAAGATATAAGTCTCTGATCCGCCATTTGGATAGAGAAACTTATTGACCATTAATACTTTCATCTTATCTTTTTCCACCCTACTCGTCATGATTCCGCTCTGCGGAATCTTAAAATCCAAAGACAAGCAAACTTGTCTGAGAGAATGCCCGTATTTTAGGCATTCTCTTGTGTGAGACTTAGTACTTCTTCGCGAAGCAGCCATTGCTGCGAGTGATTAGAAGTACTTCTCACACTACTCCCACTTCGCATTATAGAACACCGTGTCTGCATAGATCGGAATCTGCCTCCGATACCTCTCTCCGGTATACTCATCTGTCCAGCCCTGATACATGCTTTCATCATACTCAAGTGGATGCTCAAGCTCCTGGCCGTCCATAATCTCCATCGTATCGATCACCCCTTCATAGTTGGCGAAGGTGACCGTATGCATCGATCCGTCGGAAGGAACCGGAAATTCTTCATGGGCAACGTCCCACCGCTCGCACAGCCAATTCAGCCTTCTTGCGATAAAGTATTTCAGATACCTGATATTATCGACATACTCCGGATATTTCCCGGTCGAATCTCCCTTGATATTCTTATCTGCCCACAAGACGCTGTCCATCTTAAGCGACGCTCCGATCCACTCCGCATATTCGTCAATCCCGCTCTCAAGCAGCTCCTCAAAGAAGGGCAGTATCTTCCGGTATTCTTCCACCACCCGCGCTCTCAGCTGTGGATTCTCATAAAGCCTCGCATACCAGTCCAGGACATTTGACGCATTCTCTGTCGTCTCTACGATCGACAGCGTGTAATCATATCCTGCCTCGCTGTCAGAGTTGCGCTCTCCCAAAGAGTTATCGTAATCCCACATGGGGCCGGAATAGAGTTTTCTGTCATTCTGTTCTTTATAGAAAAACATACTGGTGAGTCCGGCGTCTGTGTTGAGCACTACTTCTTCTAAGAGAAATCTCCTGGCAAAACTGTCCAGATCCAAATATTCCCAGATCTGCGGATCGCCCTCCCGCACCATCCGCTCAATATTTTCCACACAGGCCTGTATATATTCCACCTGCTCTCTGGATGCGTGTCTTGGTGCATTGATCGTAAATTGCTCTCCCGCCGGGGTCACAAAGCCATTTGCCTCCGCCGCATAGTGCTTTGGATGATCCTTCTCAATCAGATAACCGCCTGTGATATTGTCGCCGTTCTCTATTAAATAACCCTTGCTATTTTCTTCCTGATAGGGTGCCGCGTTATCAATATCCTTATTATATCGCTTGTTATCTTTCTCAAGATCATAGATATCTACCCGCCCTTCCCCTACACTGACAGACTCTGTCAAAAGATAACATCCCGCATATTCCCCGTTCAGATACAGATCTATCCAGGCTCCCTGGGTACTGTACGCCATGCCCATCTCCTGTGCCAAATCCATGGCGATCTTGTTATCCATCTTGCTTCCCTCACGCCACAGTGCAAGCAGCCGCCAACGGTCACTTCGATCCAGTCCGCATAAGGGAGATTTTTCTGCCAATTTCAAGGCGTAAGGCTTTTTCTCATAATTCCATGTCGAATTTCCACGGCCTGAGATGCGCTCCAATCTTCCCTGATATTCTGTATTGCCGTCTTCGCGCACAATGCAGATATCGCCTGTCTCCTCATTTTCCTTGTCTGCATTCAGATCTTCCATGCTTCCGCTGTCCGTATGGATAAAAACCGCCGGAATATTGGCTGACCGCATAAAGGTAACCGCATAAGTACGTACCTCATAATCCGCATTCGTAACCTGCATCTGATACTCCCGCTCCTCTTCCCAGCGGAAAATATCTCCTTCTTCATACAGTGTTCCATCGATCCATATTTTGTTCTCTTCCAGCCCCTTAAGCTTCACCCGCGGCGCTCTGACACAGGAGGGCAGGAAGAAATAATCTTTTTTCTCCTCTTCATCCTGCCACAGATCAACTCGATTCACACTGCGTTCCTGGTGAATGGCGACATAAGGACCCCCACCGTCGATCGCAAGAAATACTCTGTTTTTTCCCACATAATTCCCATACAGCAGTCCCAATCCCAGAAAGATCACAAGCATCAGGAGCAGATAATTTCTTTTACGCATCTTTACTTCCTTCTATATAACCGGATCGTCTCATCCACTACATCATCCCAACGATACTTCCCACAGATAAAATCAGCGCTTCGATCTCCATATTCCTTCACAATCTCCGGATGTGCCTGCAGATCCTGCAGCTTCCTTTGCAGATCTTTCACATCTCCTTTACGGAAGATGAACGCATTGTCCTCCACCACCTCTGTATTCTCGCAGATATCGCTGACAAGGCAGCAGTCCCCATAACTCATCGCTTCTAACAGGGTCAACGCCATACCTTCCACATCGCTTGGCAGCACAAAGGCATAGGCATTAGAATACAATTCCTCCAGGATCTGTCCCTGCACAAAATCCGTCATGATGACCCGCTCATCAAGCGCCGCCATCCGATGGATCTGATCCATATACTCTACCGCATGGCTGTTACCGCCTGCGATCACCAGTTTCTTATCCGTATCTAATTTCGAAAATGCCTCGATCAGATAATGCACTCCCTTTTCCGGTACGATTCTTCCAAGGGACAGGAAATAGCCGTCTTTCTCAAGGCCGTATTTCTCTTTGATCATCTGCGGCTGTCTCTGCATGGGCTTGCTGATGCCATTGGGGATATAAGTAACCTGTCTATGATACGTATCTTCAAAATACTGCCGCACATTCTCGGATAGCACGATCACTTCGTCCGCATACTTCGCCGCCATCTTTTCCCCAAATTTAATGACATACGATGCGAAATTCCCCCACTTGGCCCTCTGCCAGTCCAGACCATGGATCGTCGCAACCACCCTTTTATGGAAAAGCTTCGGGATCCACAGCATCGCGCATGGACCCTCTGCATGATAATGGATCACATCATATCTGCCAAACAATGCCCGAATCGTCGCCAGAAAGCTGTAAACGATCGCATTCAGCTTGCTTGTCCTGAAAGTCGGTATAATATACACTCTGACCCCTTTATAGAATTTCCTGCCCTTCCAGCCATATTCCTCATCGTATTTCTTCCCGGATACATGGTGTCCATAACGGTTATAGGCATCCACATAATGACCTTTGGCTGCCAATCGTACCGCCAGCTCCTCCACCACGATCTCCACACCACCCTCTCTGGACGGAATACGCTTGTGCCCGATCATGGCGATACGCAGCGCATCTTTTGCAAGTTTTGCTCTGCGGACGCGCTCAATCTGTCCTGTGGAATCTGCACTGACGCCCCCCGCTGCCGTCATCCTGTTATTCTTCGCAGCATATGCGTCCGCAGATTTTCTGCCGCGCAGTTTTCCTGACTCCTTACAAGTATGATAAACAAACGCGAAATTGGTACTCAGATACCGCGGCAGCATCCGTCTCGGATCCTGGCTGATCCGGAAGACCCATTCCATACAAAAACGCTGCATCCATTCCGGCGCACGTTTCACAGTTCCGGCCAGGAAATCAAAAGCCGCTCCAACGCCGATCATCAGACCGTTTACTTTGTTCCTGTGCTCATACATCCACTTTTCCTGTTTCGGCGCTCCCAGCGCGACCCAGACGAAATCTGCCCCGCTGGCATTGATCTTCCTGACAGCCTCCTCATCTTCTTCCTTCGTCAATTTGCGGAAAGGAGGAGCATACATACCGGCAATCTTGAGGGCCGGGTATTTCTGCAGCAAAGACGCCCTCAGCTTTTCCAAAGTATGCTCTGTGCTGCCATAGAAATAATGGCTGTATCCCTTCTCCTGGGAAAGCTGCAAAATTGCAGGCATCAGATCCGGCCCCGGCACACGCATCGCATTGGTATATCCTCTCCTGCGGCTGACGATCGCCAGCGGCTGTCCGTCCGGCAGCGCCATCGCAGCGCTATTCTGTACCTTGCGGTACGCCTCATCCCGAAATGCCATCACCGTAGTGTGCACATTGGATACACAGATATAATTCCCTTTTAACGTCTCCAGATTACGCGTAATATAGGAGATCGTCTTCTCCATATCTGTCACATTGATATTTGTCTTCAGTATTTTGCAGTATTGTAATTCTTCTTTGCCCATTCTCTCCACCTATGCGCTTCTAAATCCTTTTCCTGTGTCCAGAACTTATCTCCTCTTTCCCCGCTCAGTGATAGCAGTTCAGCCTGCCGCTTCTCAGTCAGCGCCTCGAACGCTCTTTCCTGTGACAGTACACAATGCCTCCCATGCCGGCGAGAAAGCTGCCGATCAATCCACTGCCCACATAATACCTGCTCGTTTCCAGCGCCACCGCCTTGCCCTGTACAAGCTGCATCGGCGTCTTATCGTCCACATAATTCATGATCTTCCATCCCGCATAATGCGGATCTTCCACACTGGTCACATAGACAGAATCCTCATCCAACCCATCCGTATAATGACGGGGCACCACATACCCTTCCGGCGCTCTGTAGAAAATGCCGCAGAGAATTACACCGATCGCCATCCCTGCTGCCGCCATACAAATAATCCTGCGCCTGTTCCTTTTCCAGATCTCTCCCGCCTGCACCGCAAGCCTATCCGGAAGAGCGGCAAAGGGAAGCGCGACACTTTGCTGCATCTTTGGGAAAAGGCAGTATTCCTTTGCCCCGTCTTTCTGCAGAAACAACAGACTCCCCAAAAAGAGCAGCGTAACATTCTTAAAAGAAGTGTTAAATAACAGCGGTTCCGTCCATCCGGCTCCTAAGAAGCACACCAGAATAACCAGCTCCCTGGTCCGCTGCCTGTGCGTATCATAAAACAGCAGCGCAAAATATCCCACCATCAAGATCACGAAGAAGACCAGCCCATAATTAATATAGCCCCATACATAAGAATTGTCCATCGTCATAGAAGACTTTACCACTTTCGAGATATCCGCCCCAAAAAGACTGCGGTATTCTGACTTCAGGAACTGTTCTGCCAGCCAGATCCTTGTGTTCAATATAAAATTCAACTTCTGTATCATACGGGAAAACCGATTTCCGTTAATAAAAAACGGTAATACAAACGACAGGATCAGGCAGACCGGCAGAACCAGATTCGCCAGCGCCTTCTCCACGATGCCAAACCGCGGCCGGAACCGCACATACAGCTCACCCACAAGCAGAACCGTCACGATTCCAAATCCGGTGTAGCTGATCGAGTAGAAAAATACCAGCAGATTTCCCGCCATCAGAATCGCAAAATGTCTGAATCTATAATTCTCCCCCAATTCATAGAGAAGAAAGGCACAAAGCGCCATATAAGTAATATGCAGGATATTCGGATGGCTGAATCCCAGACTCCAGCGGAAGATATGCCCCAGACCCATCTTTGCATGTACACGGTACACCGTATGCTCTATGCGCAGGAAAGAAAAGATACTTAAGAAAACCGCACAGGCAGACCACACCCACAGTCCTACATGAAAAGCCTTTTTCACTGAAATGTTCTTCATGCCAAGTACCGTAAAACTTAAGAAAAGGATTCCCCTTTCCCTGGAATGATAGTACACAATCGCTGTGAGGAGCAGCAAAAAGGTCACCATGATCCACTGTCTCTTCGTGTAGGGCGTAATCGCCAGCTTCACAAGGGCAAACAGAAATGCCGGAATGACCAGCAGTTCAAAAAGCTTCTGTCCCTCATAAAGTCCCAATCCCTTCGTGATCGACAACAGCACAAAGAAACCAAAATAGCATGCCTCTTCCCATGTCACTTCTAATTTATGCTCAAGTGCAGTCTTCTTAATCGATCGGTTCATTCTCTTCTGCCTTTCTATCTCTGCAATCCTATTGTCTTCCTTATCCTTCAAGAAAATACACAGCCGTCAGCTTGTTTTATTATATAAAAAATGCGCCTTAAACACAAGGCGCATTCCTACTGTTTTGTTCTGCTGCGGTAACAGTCATTCTGCTACTTCTGTCGGTCTGCACAATATTGATAATCTCGTCCTGCCTCGAAAGCCATGATCATAAATTCAATATTCTGCGCTGTGAATAACCGATACTGAAAAAAATATTTCATCGTATTGACAAAATCGTCTATCCTTTGTGATTTTTCTGACACAATGACAACATCCGACGGATTATTGAATAAATAAGCACGCAGCATTTCTCCTACTGCATCCTCATTCACATAAACCAGGTCACATGCTTTCCCGACATCCAAAATCTGCAATGGTTTATGACGCAGAATCCAAAACGCTGTATATGCCATGATCTTAGTATCATTCACTAAATCTATTCCCTGAAAATCTTTCAGGCGATAGATATCAACAAAATAATCCACCACAATATGTTTTAAGATCTCCGGAACAATACAAACCCTGTTCGACAATTGTTTTCGTTTCAAATAAGCAGCCAGCATATCATAAAGAAATTCACAACGGCTGGCTACCTTTTCTTCCCCAAATTTATCTAAAATAAAATCATATCCTTCTTTCTTGCCGTCAAAATCCAAGATAAGTACATCCTTTCTTTAATAGTCTGTTTTCCATCATAGCATGTCCGCAAGACCCCATATATCTGCTCATCTCATATACAAACAGTTCTTCCGGACCTCCTTTGAATTCTTCCCCATGATTGATCAAATGATTCTTCGGAAACTCTCCTGTGCGAATCTCCATTACTAACTGTCTTCCAATCTGCAGCCCTGTACTTGTCATCCCTCTAGATCCTCCTGCTTATCGACCAACTCCGCCCTGAAATCTGTAAACTGTCTGCTTATGTCCTGTAACCGATCTAGCACAAAGTCGATATTCTTTATCTGTTCCTGCGAAATAACCCAGCCATTGCCTTTCCCGTCTCTATACATTCCCTTACTATCATATATTTCTTTCATAATATCATTCATATTACAGGAAATATTCGTGAGTGCATTTAACATCTGCGACATCTGACGCAACGCTCCATAGGAGGGGTGATACTCACGCTTATAGACATAATTATGATCGCAGTCGCTCCACGCTTCATCATAAATGGTTCGTACCTGTAATTCAATGTAAGTGTTTTCAAAAGAAAGAATATAGTGAATTCCTCTATATCCTGTTTTCTTCAACTTAACTTTAAGCCCTTCCTTGATATATTCCTGAATCGAATCTCCTCTCGCATAATAGACGGTCGGCCATTCAGCCTGAAAGCGCTCCCCTAAGCAATGCTCTAATAGCTCATTTTTATCATATAACTTCTTTGCTAATAAAGGAAATTCTTTCAAAAGCTGCTTATGGATCATCAGCCAATTGCCCCGATAATTAATAATGAAGCGAATACCAATAAGGTCTGTTATAATGTTATCATAATTAAACGCGTTTATCCCATAATATTTACTGTCGAATGCCATAATATTCTCTGACCTCTTACTAATGACTTTACACAAAAGACTGCTCTTCTCTTTCACCCGACCGCTGCTCAAATGAATTCCTTCTATCTTTTGATCCATAAAGTTCATACAACTCTGCTTTACCACAGACAGCTCTTTTACCTTATTCTCATACAATCTGTAAATCTCACTGCAGATCCGTTCTGTCTGTGGCTCCTGTTTCAAAACTTCACATTCATAGGCATCCAGCTCCGCAACAATATCAATCAGCTTATATTCTGACAATAACCTGTTCCAATATTCTGTCCACTCCACACTACATTCCTCTTTATCTGTATAAGTCTTTGTATTGTAACATTGTGAAGTTTTCTCTTCAACCTTTTATGCCATATCGGCATAATCACGGGTAACAGTTCCGTCTTCAGCTTCTCCAAATTTTCATTTTGACACTTTCTTAGAAACACTCACAACATCAACGCCGTCCCAAGCGCCCACGGATACGCGCCATACCGCTGCGGGTACTGTCCAAACCCTTCACATTCCCCGGAGCAGTCATAGACTCTGCCGTCCTTAATGGATTTCTCGACGGCATTCCTGCCGGCCTGCAGCGCCTGTTCATATTTCTGGTCCTGCAAAATGCCAAGCGCAATCCCCTGCTTCAGCGCAGCGCAGATCATGCCCGTGGCAGAGGTATCTGCCGGTCCTTCCAGCGCCTGTAACTGCCAGGAAAAATAGCCGTCCTTGCGCTGAAACATAAGCGCCGCATCGACTATTCCTACATAAGAATCCGCCAGACGTTCTGCGCCATAAGCCGTCGCCATACATCCTGCCATACCGCGCAGCAGCCAGCCTACAGCCCGTCCCCAGCCTATGATGCCATACTTACAGTCGTCTTTGATCCGATAGCCATGATAGGGAAGTCCTGTCGTGTCGTCCATACCGTAGGCCAGGAAATTGAGAATCTGTTTCACGGCCAGTTCCATCGTCTCCTTCCTGTCATACGCTGCTCCGTATTGGTACAGGAACGGGCATGCCAATCCAATCGAGTCTGCAAAAATAAAACCATTCTTCTGTGCTTCCCGGTAAGGAAAGCTGCCTGCCTCGTCAACCGGATAGGAAAGTGCAAATGCCGCCAGTTTCTCCACTGCCTGGCGGTAACTTTCCAGCGTCTTCCTATTCATGACGCCATGGTCGTCTTCTTTGCCTTGATAGGTTTCCCACAGGCTAAGCAGTGTCTCTCCTGCCAGCAGATCATCCATCCACAGAATCTTGCAGCCTTTCTCAATCCATCTGTCATAGTAGCTTCGCAGCGTCCACTCGATCCATGCAGACTCCTGCCGCCCGTCGTGCTCTTCCGGATCGGACCGCCTGCTTATCTCCGCTCCCTTTTCGTCAGACTGTCTTTCCTCTATTTCCTGTCTGCACTGCCACAACCCCACGGCCAATAAGCCGGTAGGCCAGAAAATCAGATCCTGCGGCGCCTCTGTGCGTCGCAGTCCATATTTCTTGATCAAATACTTAAACCGATGCTTTCCATCCCAGACACCATAGGTCAGCAGATCCTGACACGCCGTGTCGATTAAGCTTTTCTTATCCATTGATCCCATCCTTACGATTTCCTCAAACTGCTATGATATCGCTCCTCTTCGTCCCAGTTTCCCTTTCACCAGCGTCCACAAATACGCAAACTCTTTCGTCCGTCGAAACACCAATACAAACACCGTATTGTAAACAAAGGTAATGATCAGCGCCATCCCGGCAAAGGTGATCAAATTAACTTCCCCCATCACGACCTGTTTCACCGGCACCATAGCCGCCGTCACTGCCGCGATCACCCCAATATACTTCGCCGAATCCACAAAATACGACCATGCACGTCTTCCAAAGCAATCCCGGTATATGATCACAGGCTGGATCAGATTGGCCATCACCCCGGACACCACCGTGCCCACATAGACGCCAGCAAGGCCAATATACTGAATACCAATGATCGACAGCACCAGATTCACAATGCCCTGAAGCAGGGACAGGTATTTATCCTGTTCAAAAACCCCCGCCGCAATCTTGAAATTGACCAATACGATCCTTCCGCCCTTGAAATACAGATCGATCAGAATCAATGTCAGCACGGCCTGCCCCAATTTCCAGCTGTCGTCCAGCCAGATCCCCGCAACAAGCGGCGTCAGAAGCAGAAAGAACCCGACCGCCGCAAATCCATACAGCCAGCAGGCAAAGAACCGGTACACCTTAAACATGGCATACTGCTTCTCTTTGGACTCCGTAGCCACCAGATTCCCGAATCCGGAGATCACGGAATTAAAGATCACACTGATAAAGTTTGCCACATAAGTGATGATCATCGTATAATTGCCTACGATCCCTACCCAGTCTACATTCATGAACCAGGTAATGATTACCGTGTCCGTGGACAATCTCGCCACATCCCCGATCTTATGGAACATCAGCGCTTTCGTCTTTGTGACGACAACGTCTGTCTCCTGCTTCTCCAGTTTCCTGACATTTCTATCACGCAGATAGGGATAGAGTCTGTTAAAATAAAGACTCACAAAAATTTTCTGTACCAGTTCCACTGCTGCCTGGATCAACAGATACAACAGGAAGTTCTTCGTCACATACAGCACGACAATCTGCGCGAACACTGTGACGATCTTCGTAATCGTCGCAATGTTCGTCTGGATATAATTGCGTTGCTGCGCATTGGCCAGACTATATTTATAAGCCACGAAATAAGTACTCACCGTGTTAAAAAGGAAGATCAGATAATAGATCGTCAGTTCCCTGCCTGAGATCGCCCCCCGCTCGCTTTCCTTGATCAGATATGGCAGAAAAGGGGTAAGCGCAAGGCCGATCACCGCTATGACTCCTGCGATCGCCATATAAGCTGTCCGGTACAGCCGCATATAAGACTTGATCTTTTCCTGATCCCCCTGAGCCACCGGCTTATATAAGCTGTAATTTAAGGCACTTCCGATCCCCAGCTCCGCCAGGGAAAGCATGCTTAAAATATCCGTATACAGGCTGTTGACTCCTAAAAGCGTCCTGCCAAGCGTCCTGATAAACACATCCCGCTGCAGAAGTCCCATCGCCAGGATTATGAAATTACTGATATAGCCAAAGAAAATATTCTTCTCGGCCTGTTTGACTCTACCCATGACATTCCACCCAGATCCTCCGGATTTCATCTCCTGCCGCCCTTGCCCTTTCCCGGTACTGCGGCATCACTGCTTCCAGCCTGTCACGGATCTGCCCTTCCCGCTCCATCATCCAGTCATATGCCTGAATCAATTCTTCCGGGTCCTCCAATGCCTGGACTGGCAGAACATAGTTCTCCTCTGTCCCGAACAGATCTCTCGCGATCCCCCGCGCCTTCACGGAATATCCCACCACAAGCGTAGGGACACAGCTTGAATAGGCGGCAATCGTTGCATGGGTCCTGGCTCCTATGAAAACTTTGCACTGGGAAATGATATATTTCAACTTCTGACAGGGCAGATCCGGGAAAAGCAGCACTCTCTCATTGGCCTCAAATCCCCGGTAAAGTTCCTTAAGCGTCAGCCGGTCGTCATTATAATTCCACATGACATGAGGAATCAACGCCACGCTGTCCTTGGTCGTCTGTAAGATATGGTCGATCAGTTTGCGGTAATTCGCCAGCGTGATCCCGTCTACCTTTTCATGCCGGACGATCATCGGACTGACATTGATCCCGATCGTCCCTCCGGCCGCAAATCTCTCTGGAAGCTGTATTTTCTCTGCCTCCAGCGCAAAAGCCGGATCGGGAAACAGTTTCACATTCTCCACCACACCGGCCCTCTGCAAAGCCTCCGCCGTGATCGACTCCCTGGGCGTGATCAGTGTATACCGCTTCATATCCGCTACAACTTCCGGTTCCTTTAACAATTCCGGTTCCAGTGAGCACCCCCAGAGAATCGTCTTCGCTCCTGCCCTGACAAAAGTGCTGTTTGCAACGATCGCTTCCTTCTTAGAGATCTCGTAGCAATACATATCACCGCCCGTGGAGATGTACAGCGGCGCACGATTTTTACCCAAAACCGCGCGAAAACGGTAGCGCATAAAAGATTCCGGGTCATGAAACACCGCACGCCATGCATAATACCAGACGTGTGCAAAGAAGTGTTCCGCAATTTTCCTCTCCTGCAGAATATCACACAACGGACCCAGCGAATAGAATCTGTCCTCCTTCTCGCTGTTGGTCACAAGAAGCTTTGGAAGATCCTCGATCATATGGCAGGTGCTGTTCAAGATCGCCTCACAGCCATGATTCCCACTGCCGCCATGCAAATAAAATACAATCGTATCGTTCATCCCGTTCATCCTCACTTCTTATGTTTATCATACCGCTTCACAATCATCCGTAAGATCCGTAACAGAATCTGATTCGGATACCGCATCCCCAGATACAAAAGTGCATTCGCCCGGCTGGTCACGGATACCGGTGTACTCTCAATCCGCTCCCGCACTTCCGGCTTTCGAAAGATCCTTTGTATCTTACCAATACCATTTCTCTCCGGGTTTCGCAATTCATTCTTCATGACGTACAACATCATATAACAGTATTCCCGGTTGATCTTTTTCTCCCCGTCCGGTATCTTCTGATCCTGAATGATCCTCTTAAGCGCCCGATACCAGCCTTCCACACTCTCCGCATTCTGCGGATCGTAGCCATGTACGATAGAATCTTCCACATAACGGTAATGATAGAAAAGCGCTCTCTCCATGATCACGATCCGGCTCGCCTTAAGAAGCGCCGGATAGATCAGGTTGAAATCGTCTCCCATCCGCAGTTTCGTATCATAGTATTTCTCATTACCGTCAAAGACAGACTTTTCACAAAGTTTCATACAGCGGGACATGGGAATGATCCGGCTCTCCCGTCCCAGCAGCCTATCCTTGACTTCTTCCTGCAGTTTCTTTCCCTCATATATGCCCGGCGTAAGCGGCATGATGACATTCACCGTCTCTCTGCGCTTTTCCAGCACATGATTACAGCAGACAATCTCGCCTTTCTGACCTACAAGACACTGTACCATCTTCTCAAGCATCTCCCGGCTGACATGATCGTCGCTGTCAAGAAACATGTAGTAATCCCCGGACGCCTCCTTAAGACCAGTCATCACCGCTGCCGTAGGGCCTCCATTTTCCTGGTGAAACACGCTGACGCGCGGCTCCTTCGCGGCATAATCATCACAGACTGCACCGCTTGTGTCCGTCGATCCGTCATCCACCAACAGCAGCTCCCAATTTGTATAAGTCTGCGCCAGAACACTGTCGATGCACTCTTCCAGATAGTCTTTTTTATTATAAACAGGAACGATCACGCTGACCTTATACTGTGGTCTCTTCATATGCTTCCCTCCGCCTGAACCAACTTCTCACACTAACCATGCAGATCACAAGCCTGCCTGTGATACTGTCGAACTATCTCCTCAGACTACATCCCCCTGCGGCGTGACAAGCACCCATCCCTCCCACAGCGCTTTCATCTGTTCCGGTACGCATACCTGTGTATTCTTATGAATAGACGGCCGGACCATGATCTTCCCCTCGTGCGGATTCAGTCTGGCGCCCCAGAAACTGAAGGTGCTGTTCGCGCAGATATTATGTCTGCAATGGCTCATCAACATCATATCATAGAAACTGTTCTTCCCACGATTTAAGTCAATGATCTCTACTTCTTTCCCCCGGTAATGTGCCTCCACATAAGGAATATCATCCGAAAAGAAATAGAATCTCGCACCCGGAACATGCTCCTTCACATAAGCGATCGCTCTGTCATAATAGGCCTCCGTACAGATTCCTCCGAATAGTTCCCGGTTGACCGTATCCAGGTAATCTCCCCGGCGGATATGGACACTGACGGACACCGTCTCTTCCATTCTCGCCGCCGCCGCATCATTTCTCTTCTGCAATTCCTGATCCTTACAGGGTGGAAAAGAAAGTTCTTCCCGCAGGACTTCCAGGATATCCGCATAATATTTCTCACAGGCCCAATATCCTACCAGATACTTTCTCTCCATGGAGAAGACCTGCTCATGATACAGACCAGACTCTACAAAAAAGGGAGCCGACGCGGGACATAACTTCCTCCTGACCTTACTGACAGCGCTTTCCGGCTCCTCCCACATTCTGCCAAGAACGCAGCGCACTTCCTCTTCCGATGCCGCCCGGTAGGGCAGCGGATCCAGATAATCCAGTTCCAGTTCTCTGCCCGCCGGAATATTAGCCTGCAGCGCTTTGTTATGAAACCAGGAAGTATCCAATCTCACATTCTTGCCGATCAATTCTAATTTCCTATACAACGCATATTGCTGCAACTGGTTGCCCAGCCCGCCCATCGCCTTAACGATCACCATATGCTTTCTCCCTCTTTGCCGCGGCATTTTTCATAGATCCGCGCCGCGTCTTCTATTCTGTCTGGCCTGTATCTGCAAATGATACAGCCACAGATATCCTGACGGGCAGACCAGAAACACTGCCGTTTTCATCCGGTATCCGATCGATAATCTGCCAAATGCCCCGGAAACAAGCAGCGCTTCTTTCAGGCTCTTATGACAGCTTCTTACATATTCCCGGCAATCACGCCTGCCCTTCGCATCTAGCGCGGCAAGCTTCCCGGCAGTCAGCATGATCCCTACTAACAGAAGAGAGGTGACTTGTGCGTCCAGTGTCTGGTCGAATACCCTGACTTCCCGTCTCGCCATCTGCCAGCAGTTGATCTGATCCATATAGCGAGGCGTAAATTCCCGGTTGATCGCTCCTGCGGAATTCTGGAAATAGCCATATCCGGCATACGTTATCTCTACAAACTGCTCCACGAACGGAAGAAGTCTGATCAAAAACAACATATCTTCCCCAATCGTCAAATTTTCCTGGAATCTTACTTTCTCTATCACTTCCCTACGGTAGAGTTTACTCCAGCACCGGCTGTTGCCGCATAGAATTGCTTCTTTCAGATATCTGTGGGACGTGTAGGTTTCAGCATTCTCTTTCATGCCCCGCTCGCCCGGCGCAAACATCTGTCCGCTGTCTCCCGTCTGCCCCGCCTGACTCTGGCGCCATTCTTTCTCATTCCTCCAGCAGAAAAACCGGCATCCGGCCACATCACTGCCCGTCTTATCGATCCATTCGTATAGTCTCTGTATCATCTCCGGTAACAGCCTGTCATCCGCATCCACGAAGGTAATAAACTCCCCCTTTGCCGCCTCCATGCCTCTGTTTCTTGCCGCGGACACCCCTTCATCCCGCATGGTCAGCACTCGGACTATATCATAGGCTTCCGTCAGCTCTTCGCACACCCTGCCGGTCTGATCCGTAGAACCATCGTTGACGATGATGATCTCCAGATTTCTGTAAGACTGCGCCGCGATACTCTCAATACAGTTGCTCAAATATGCTTCTCCGTTATAGACCGGAACGATCACACTGATCAGGGGTTTTACCTTGTCCATAGCAGCCCTCATTTCTGTCCGCTGACTTGTGCATAGATCTCCATAAGCCGTCCGATATTCTTCTCCATGGAAAACTCTTCCTCCACCTTCCTGCGGGCATTTGCTCCCAGCCTGCGGCACAGCTCATCATCCTCTAACAGTCTTATAAGCCCTTCTGCCAGCGTCCGGGTGTCCTGTGGCCTGGCAAAGATTCCTGTCTCTCCGTCCACAATCATGTCCGGGATACCGCCCGTCTTGGACGCCACGATACCGCAGGAGGCCGCCATCGCCTCCAGAATCGAGACAGACTGCCCCTCAAAGTAAGAGGGCATCACGAAAATATCACACATCTGCAGATATGCCTGCTTTTTCTTTCCGCTGATCCATCCTAAATCCGTGACAAGGTCCTTCAACGCCCGTGCCTCTTCCTGTAATTCCCGATCCTCCCAGATTCCTCCCAGATACAGATGCACCCCCGGAAACCGCTCCTTCAGCCGCGGCATGACTGCAAGCAGTTCGCCGATCCCTTTCGCCCTGCATAACCTTCCCAGAAAAAGAATCTTGTGAACGCCGTACTGTTTTGTCTCTTCTCCTGGAATCTGAATGGCATCTGGAAATACCGTAATCTTCTCCCGGCCAATGATCTTTCCGAAGAAATCCTTCCAGACTGTTCCCAGCACCAGAAAAGCATCCCCCATGGAGAGTACCTTCCGCACGCTCCGTCTGCCCCTGGCACCTAACTGCTTTTCATAGAATTCCGGGAAATTTCCTCCGTGCTGATGAATAACCACCTTCTTGTGACAGGCCTTCGCCGTCCGGATAAAGAAGGACTTCCGGTAATAACTTAAATCCGACGCCACATTGACATGCACGATCTCATACTGTGGAAGTTTTCCCAGAAACCGCAGGTATGCTTTCGCCGCTGTAAACAGTTTCCTTCCCTTAGAGCCTTCCACCATTGTACCGATATAATACAGATCGAGCAGCCGATCTAAACCAGCGTCATAATAATTGTTGACTACGCCCGAAATACCGCCATGGACACTTCTGTCCGGGCCGACCATCAAAACCTTCCATCTGTCTTTTCCCATCATTTCGAGCCTTTCCCTGTCAGCACCACCCATACTGTCTGAAAAAGGATCTTGATATCCAGTCCCAGCGACCAGTTATCAATGTATTCCAGATCCAGCTTGACTACCTCGTCAAAATCCACGATCTCACTGCGGCCGCTGATCTGCCAGAGCCCGGTGAGCCCCGGCGTCATGCTGATCCGTCTTCTATAATGGGAATTGTACTGTTCAAACTCATCTTCCGTAGGCGGCCGGGTTCCCACCAGGCTCATATCGCCTTTGACGATGTTGAAGAACTGCGGCAGTTCATCGATGCTTGTCTTACGGATAAACTTGCCTACTTTCGTGATCCGCGGATCATTCTCCATCTTAAACATCAGACCCTGGATCTCATTTTGCGCCTCCAGTTCCTTCCTGCGCTCCTCTGCATCCAGATACATGGACCGGAATTTGTAGATCTTAAAGCGCCGGCCGTTCTTCCCGATCCTGGTCTGCGCAAAGAGAATCGGTCCTGGAGAGTCAATGCGGATCGCCAGGGCAACAAAAGGCATAACGACCGCCGTAATCATAAGCCCGACAAGCCCGCCCGCAATATCGATCAGACGCTTTATGGCCATTCTTCTGTAATCGACATGATTGATCGAGTATGTCACCACCGTATACCCTGCGAAACTGCCCACCCGGATCTCCTTCTGCGGTCCCTCGATCACGTCTATATTATAATGGCAGGCAATCCCCATGGATTCCAGATCATAGATGATATGTTTCACATACCGCTTATTTCCTTCCGGCAGATGAATGAACACCTCGTCAAGCGGCATCTGTCTGGCCACCTCCAACACATCGCTGCCGTCCGCCGTCACCTCGATCCCTTCGATCACTTCGCCTTTCCTGTCTGCATCCACACAGGCAAGCGCTACGATCTCATAGTCGATATCCATATATTCTTTTAACTGGACAATTGTCTTCTCAAGCGCCGCCGCCTTTGTGATCACCATAATCTTGACGACATTGGACTTCGAAGTGAAATAAGCCCGCAGGATCTTTTTCATCAGAAGACGCACCAGCCAGACGATCAACACATCAAAAACGAAGAAATAGCCCATGACCAGTCTGGAGAAGTCGAAACTCCGCTGGATCATAAACAGAAAACACTGCAGGGAGAGCACCATAAAGAGATTAAATTTCAGCACCGCCATAAATTCTACGAAAATACCGCGTAGCAGAAATTCCCGGTTCCAGTCTAACAGAAAGCTGTAGATCACGCAAAACAGCAGAAAGCAGACACACCCCAGGAAATGCAGTTCCGGTTCCATGACCCGCCTGAATTTCTGATAGCGCAGTAAAATTGCCAGGATATATGCGGTTGTTATGCTGAGCAGATCTGTAAACAGCAGACAGTAGCTCTCTATGATCTTCTTTTTCTGGTTCATACTTACCTCTACGTGAATATTGCTGACTGTGACTGCAATATCCCTGAATACCTAATGGAAGTAGAATAACACTTTTACGGCTGATTATCAAGTTTCTGCACTGGCAGGAAATAACTCCCCATCATCATCATCAGGAAATTTCTCCCGATATAAACAGAGATCAGATGCGCTTCCACCACCGTATAGACGGCCATGACCACAAACACTACCAGACCGCAGGCGTCCCTTCGCTGATACATCTTCCACAGCAGAGCAAGCTGTGCCAGCACATAGAGAAGGCCCGGCACAATCCCATATCGGTAGAACAGCTTCACCCAGCCCATATCAAAATAATGCTTCCTGTTTTCCGGTTCTGAAAAAAGCGACCAGGTCTGGATCATGCCGTCCTTCCGCTGCGTCTCCGTCAAGGACTTGATTCTGCCGCTGATCTGCTGGTCAATCTTACCCAATGCCACAATATGCTGGTTATCATACGGATTCAGATAGAAGAACTCATTCCACTGCGCCTCCCGCACCCGCTGGGCACAGACCGCAGCATCTACAGAAAACCCAATGCAGACCGCAAACACCAGCAGACCGCACAAGTATGCGATCCTCCCTTTCTGCAGGAATCTGCAATAGCGCATCGCACAGGCTCCCGCAAGGAATGCCGTCGTGATCAGCATACTCGTCTTAGACCCGGCCAGCTTGTAAACCCCCGCGTTTAACAGCATCAGGAACAAGTAACTATACCATTTCATCTGCTCGAAATAGACATAAGTCCCCATCGCCGCCAGCATCAGAAACATACAGGCAAGCGCATTCGGATGCCCCATGCCAAGCGTATATCTGGTCTCCTCTGTCGGCTCGACCCCGATATAGAGTGTCGTCTCCGCAGATTCCCGTCCGTAAGCCTGTGTCAGGCTGATCTCGCCATAAATACCCGATACCGAGAGCAGGACGATCACTGTGCAGCCTGCCAGCGTCACATAGAACGCATAGCGGAGCATCTGTCTTAACGGAATCTCCTTGCATGCCGCCACAAAAGTAACCAGCCGGATCAGATCGTTTCCTCCCGTCACCCGATAAGATATCACTCCGATCAGCTCCAGAAACAGGATCACTCCCCATTCCTTTCCTGTGTAAGCCGTCAGCAGCATTTTCAAGAAAAAGAGCAGAAATGTCACCTGGAACAGGCGCCCTTCGATCGGGTTGGTATAATTACTCTTATCGACGATCACAATGATCAGCTCCATGGTCAATCCAATATAGAACAGATACCACGGCAATCTGCTTTTCCTGATCTTATGGTATAATTCCATAAAAACATTCTTCCTTCCCCGTCATGCCGCCCATGGCGGCACAAACAATCAGTGAGAAGAATCGCTTCCTCTGCGATTCTTCGGTGTGAAGCTTCTGCTGTGCGCATCCGGTCTGCCTGGATCACCTATGTATCCTGTGCCGTACTGCTCCATGCGCCTTACGCAGCCACTGCATCGCTGTCAATCTCATCTTCTTCCACGCGATCCCCGTCCTGCTCACTTTAGGGGCGATCAAAAAGGCGTACTCCTCCTGATGCTCCCGCAGATACTCAGGATAGCTCTCATCGATCGGCACCCGCACAAACCTGGCATTGCGGCCGAAAATATCCTCACCGCACAGAAGTCTGTCCACTGCCTCATTCAAATAACGTGACTTATTGTATTCCTGATGGGCCGCCGCCTGCACTTTCACGCCGATCCTTTTGGCCACATCCCGCTCTCCGTCTCCGCCCATATAACCGAAATGCCATCCTCCGTCTTTCACCCGCACACTCCGGGGATCATTTACCGACACTTCCCGCAGGAAGACGATCCCCTCCGGCGGCAGACTGCCAAAACTGCAGATTTTTGTGCCCAGCCACTGTTTGTGTTCTATCCCTGGGAATTCTCCGGTGATGGAAAGCAGATTCCCTGAGATCTCCTCCATATTCAGAAAGCAGTAGAACATCCTCTGTGCCAGGTGATAGATCTTGCCTGGATCAAACGCATTAAGCACCTTCTGCAGCGTTTCCGGATTCGGGATCTCATCCACATCGCTGAAAATAACAATATCATCAGCTTTACAACCCGTCATCCCCCGGATCAACTGATTCTTCTGGTACTTGTCCCTCTCGTGGGTCGTCACACCGCTCATGGGTGAATCTTCCACCGCCACGTAAATGATCTTATCTTCAAACTCAGCAAACATCTTCCTGTTCTTAGCAAAGATCATCTCCTTAGGCTCCCCAGAAAACGTCACCGTGGATTCCTCCAGCACGAACTTGTCCACATACGGCGACATGATCTGCATTCTGAGCTTCAAGATATCCAGTTCATTAAAAAAAGGAATACAATCATAAATCATCCCAGCCTGACTCCTTATGCTATTTCCTGCATTTCCGCCAGAATAACAGCGGCCTTACCATATCTTTCCCCTTCTGCCATCTGACCTTCCACGGATTCACGAACTTCGGATACTGCGCATTCCGTCCCCGCCATTTATGGAAGAGAAACGGAGATTCCACATCCATAATCTCCGGGATCATATGCTCATGCCCAAAGTATTTCGCCACCTCGATCGGCGCAAACTTCATGCCCGCATCCTCGATTACATTCTTATATTTACAGCACAGGAACGTATCTTCATTGTAGTTCCCGTCCTCCATCTTCTCCCACTTTAATCCCGCTTTCTTCGGGAAATCCAGCAGACGCTTACTGCGGATGGAAACGCTGTTCCCCACCCGGCAGATCTGCCCCTTCGCATCGCGGTAAGCATAATCGTTCGTTGGAAGAGGCCAGGGCGAACCGATATAATCATACGCTAAGAATTCCTTCCGCCAGCTCTCCGGGTGTACAACGAAACCGTCCGCGTGGACAAGCAGCATATAATCCGTATGAATGTGCTCCCCCAACTCATAGACCATCTTATAGTTGAATTTATCAATGTTATCCAGTTTAGACGTGTGGGAATACCGTATCGTCTTCGGCAGCCCAAACGGCTTCCTGTGGGTGATCAACACCACATCCCCGAAATCGATCCTGCGCATACTGTATTCCATCGCCCTGATCGTCTCATAGAGGTCCACACTCGTCATCGCCGCCAGGGTGACACTTGGCAGTTGTAATCTGTCCTTATCTTTCATTCCTTCTTATCCTTTTCCCGGCATTCTCTTACTTCCCGTCAGTCCACAATCTTCACATACGCCTTATGGTAATACTGCATCACCGCCAGATTCAGCCAGTTCTCAGCATCCTGCGTCAGATCGTTGAAATCAAAAAGCGCGGGCCGGACAGAATAAGGCTTAAGCTCCACATCCACGATCATTTCATCGGTGTAGATCTCATGCCGCGCTATAGCCTCCGCATAGAAAGTCTCTGCCTCCCCGTTGCATAAAGAACGCAGCGCGGAGATACTCGCATAGGTATTCTTATCTGCCGTAAAGACCCACATGACAAGCGCAAGCAGCAGACAGAGCGCCGTCATCCTCCCCCGCGTCTTTTCCAGAAAGGCGCCAAACGTCTCTCCAGCCGCCTCATAAGATCTCCTGTGCGCAAAATGCCCCATCCAGTAGGCGCTCACCATGATCAGGCACAGATAATATACCATCTGAATGATATTATCGATCCGTGACAGCCCCACCATACCGATCGCATACAGCGTGGGGGTAAACATGGCCGACAGCACGCTAAACGCGCCGACCGTCACCCAGACGGGATGCCTGAACTCTCTCTTAGAACGCTTCATCATCTTCCACAGCACAGGAAGCAGCGCAAGCCAGATCAGAAGAACAAAGGCCGGCGTCCAGCGGATGATGAAAACCACTGCATGATAAAAAGACAGAAGGATCGCCTTCACTGCCGAGTACCCTTCGTCCAGATCCATGCTGCCCCGTCTCGTATTGCCCGGCGCCATGACATTGACCAGAAATCCTGCGCTGCCTGCCAGGAAAGGAAGTACTGTCATCAGAAGCTTCTTTCGGTTGACTACTACCGCATAGAGCACAAGCAGCGCCAGAAGGATCTCCGCCTGCAGCCCCGTCACCAGATTGCCGCCGCCCACAACGACTGCCAGAACACAGGCCAAAAGACACAAAAACACCTCTTTTGCCCTTTTTTGTGTCCACAGACCCGCCGACACCGCCGCCAGTCCGAAAAACCAGACCGACTGCATCAATACATAATGCGTCGCCCCATTATACCAGTAGATTCCCTCGAAAGGCGCTTCTAACACCTGATAAAACATAAAAAGCGCCAGAAACATGACAAAACTGCTGCCTGAGGCATCCGCGCCCAGCCACTTTCTTAAAATATGTCTGCCCAGGACAAATGTGGAAGAGGCGAACATCCCGACCATCAGCAGCGGAACCACCCAGGCGATCTCATACTTAAAGTTCATCGGACACAACGCCATCAGAAAGCAGGAGATGAACGTTCCCTGCCACTCCATATAGAACTCCATGTTCTGCTTCCAGGCCTCCTGCACCGATTCCATGAAAGAACCTGTCGCCATCCATACATCATGTACTCTTCTGCCATAATCATAATCGTCGATGCACATCACATTGTAACGGCCAAGCCACAGCAGCGGGAGCAGCGCCGCCGCCAGCAGGATCCCCGCATAGACCGCCATTCTCTTCATAGATATCCCCGCGATCCTGTCTGCGAGCTTCCCCGAAATCTTCCGAAACGCCCTGCAGGCTCTTTCATACCTGTTTTCTTTGTTCTTTTCTTCCTTCATGCCCATGCAAATCTCTATCCCTCTCATCCAATGTCATTTCGTTAATCCTATGCGCAGCGTCTGACATGATATAGTTCTCCTGATGGCCGTTGGAATGCGTCAGCGCTTAACGAAGTTCTCCACAAGCCTCTTACTTCTTCTCTGCACCCCTCTGGCAATCTTCGCGCAGTACGCTTTCTTATAGATATATTGTCCATGAAGCTGCGCTGCTTTTAAGCGGATGCCTTCCGGTCTTACATTGATACGGGCATACTTCGCGGAACGCTTCTTATACGCCTCCAGCTCTTCTCTGCATTCTTTGGCCGTAAACATCCTGCCTTTTCTGTCCATATAGTGAAACAGGCTGTAGATATTCTGTTCAGAAGCCCAATAACCGTCAGACACATTATGGCGCGCCCAATATTTCGGCGCAATCGCGAATTTTAACGTCTCACTGGTATGCGCCGGCAGACAGGCGAAGGAAGAATTGGACAGCAGAAGATAATGCGCATTCTTAAGCGTCACGTAGTCTTTGCCAATATCGAAATGATGCGCCTCGATCCCCGGAAGGATCCTGCCAGCGGTCTTCACGTCGTCCGTGACAATCATGAATTCCATGTCCGGACGGATCTTCTTCATCTCTTCGATGCCGTTGAGCCAATACCGGCGGCTGATCAACAGTTCCGGACTCCCCGTATATTCTCCTCCGCGCATATTGATGATGCAGAGGTTTTCCCTGCTGTACTCATAGGAATCATACTCCGGCTTTACTTTCAGCCATTCCCTGACCTGCGGGAGATATTTGATGAAATACGACTCATCCTGCATATTGCCGTAGAGAAGTGTATTGTCTTTCACCCCATGGATCCTGGGATCCGCCCCCGCTACGTAACAGCCGTGCGTGAGATCATGCCGGGAATTCCCGATAAACAACCTAGTCTCTCTATCGTGATAAACGTCAAACGTCTTCTTTTCTTCCTGGGAAATGGCATGTCCTAAATCCACATCCATGAAATACATGCCCCTGTCACTGTGGATATTGACCGCAAAGCGCTCCTGTCCCGCCGTGCCGAACTCATATCCATTCTCCAGCGCCACCGCCCTTGCCGTCACATAACAGAATAACTGGTTGCCCAGACCCTGCCCGTCAATAAACTCTGTTCCGATCATCGTACCCTGTTTCCCTTTCTTAATCTGCCTGCCCGTTCTCCTGCAGAGTCGTCTTCGTGATCTTCTCGTCTTCCACTTTATAGATCACATCGCATTTCGCGATGGTATTGAGCCTGTGCGCTATGATCACCATAGTCTTCCTGCCATGGAAACTGTTGATCGCATCCATGACAGCCTGTTCCGTGTCTCCATCCAGCGCAGACGTCGCCTCGTCAAACACAAGGATCTCCGGATTATGGTAGAGCGCCCTGGCAATGCCCAGCCGCTGTCTTTGTCCGCCGGATATTCTGACGCCTCTGTCGCCTATGGTAGTATCAAGCCCTTCGGGCAGTTCCTCCACGAATTCCTTTAACTGCGCCTCCTCCAATACCTCCCAGATCCTCTTGTCATCGATCTTGTCCGCATCGATCCCGAAAGCGATATTATCCCGGATCGACTCGTCGATCAGATAGATGGACTGCGGAATGTAACCGATCTTCCCAAGCCACTGCTCATAATGATCGAAAATATTCTCCCCATCACAGGTGATTGTCCCCGACTGTACCCGCAAAAGCCCCAGCAGAATATCCACGATCGTCGATTTTCCCGCCCCGGAAGGTCCCATGATCCCCACTGACTGTCCCTTTTTCACTTCCATATGGGCGTCTGTAAAGATATTCTTCTCCGTATTCGGGTAAGCATACGTGATATGATTAAGCACGATCTTATCCTGCAAGCTGCCGGCAGAAACCCGTTCCCTGCGCTCCTCTGGCAATCCTGTCACGCTTCCATTGACATCCTGCTTCATATTCGCGGTCAGATTCTCATACAGATAGTCCAGGCAAGGCTGGGAATAAGCGATCTCCGACAGGTACGTGTTGATCCGGTTCGTTCCCGGCATCACACGGATCGCTGCCACTGCAAAAGCCGACAACTGCGGGATCAGCACACTGACGTTGCCGCCGCGCAGCATATATACCATGATGAAAAGAAGCATGGATGCCATGAAGATCGTCTCAATCAGAAGCCGCGGCAGATTGTTGAACACCGCATAATTTCTGGCTACATCCGCACCGATCGCGCCGCTTTCATAATAGTTGCGCACGAAAAACTCTTCCCGGTGGAGCACTTTGACATCTTTCAATCCATAAATAGACTGAATCCTCCACTTGGCAATCCTGGACTGGATCTGCTGATTCCTGTGGCCGATCGTATTCAGACGTGGTTTCAATACTTTCGTGATCATCAGTGTCATACCCAGGAAGATAAATAAGACAAACAGACACATGGCCGGACTGACCACCACCAGGACCACGCACAGAGAACCCGCCACCACGATCTCTGTCACCATCTGGATCATCACCAGAATCAACTGAAATGCATTCGGAATATCGCTGTCTGTCAACCGGAACACCGTAGGAATATCCGCTCCCAGATACTCTTCATAGGGTCTGTTTAGAAATTCCCGCATGACACGGCTGATCATCCGGTTACGATTGCGTGTGACAAAGGTATTCTGCACATAAGTCAGGAGGAGCAGGTAGGCATTCTTGACCACATACAGCGCGATCAGGGAACCCAGCATGAGGATGATCAACTGTCTGCTCGTCTGGATCTGTAGGAAATCTGTTATCCTGCCGACAATTTCATTCTCCATGATCCTCTCCGGATCCATGATGGCCTGTACTACCGGCAGGAGCATCGATACTCCCATCGTCTCCAACAGTCCGCCGATCAGAATAAGCACTGCCAGTCCCACGATCTGTTTCTTCTGTTTCTTATCAAAAAGATAACTCACCTTCTGGAGCAGAGTCACTTTATTCTCCTGCTTTTCTTCTGTTGCGCGTCTATTCATGAAGCGATTTCCTTTCCCGATTCCCATTCGAAACTTCTCTTTGCATCACACCGCAGACGGAATCTTATGCATATCCGCCCGATAGAAGTCCCGGCAGTCCCAGCCATTCAGCCATCTGTCAGGCGCAAAGACTGTCTTGTGCGGATTCTTGTTCAGATAAGATGCCCACCAGCTAAAACTGCTGTTGGCCAGTATGTTGTGCCGGCATCTGCTCATCAGAACAAACTCCGCATAATCCGCCGCCATGCTTCCTCCTTCGCTGCCCGGCAGATCTACGACTCTGCATCTGTCCTCCAAAGAGCCCTTTCTTCCTGCGATCCATTCCCGCGTCCACTCTTTATCATTGGTAAAAAGATAGAATATACAGCCTGGATGCTCTCTGTTCATCTGCTCCATAGCGGTATGATAATACGCTTCCGTACAGATCTTGCCGAATAATGCCTGGTTTTCAGGCAGAAGATAATCACCCCGGCGGATGTGCACACTGACTGACTCTGTGGAACAGATCTGCTTAAGGAACTCCTGCAAGGTTCTGTCCGCCATACGATTCGTCCATTCCTGCTCAGCCTTTTCCAGGTACGCAAGCAGCCTGTCTGTATCGAAAACTGCTTTCACCTGCTCCGAAATCTCCTGAAAATATCTCTCTGTCTGCCAGTAGCCTTCCAAATAAATATCATCCCATCCCATAATCTCTGGTTTATAACGCTTGTCTGCCTCAAAATACGCCTTCTTCCTACGGCCGCACAGTTTTCTCCTTATCTTATGCTGTAAGAGCGGCGAGCAGTCTAACATCTCCTCCAGTTCCTTTCGGGACGCCCGCTCATACGATGCGCCAAAAGGCGCCAGCGCGGGCTTACGCTGTTCATCCTGCAAAAAACCTGACACATCGTCTATCTTCACAGTTTTTCCCAAATTCTTTAATTGTAGATACAGAGCATACTGGAACATCTGATTCCCCAGTCCTCCCGCAAGCTGTATGATTATCATTCTACTCCCCGTGCATATCACAATCTTACCTGTGATGCTACACCTGTTATCCTTTCGCCAGGTGTAATATTTTCTTGACCCTCACCTTCAACGGAATGACCCATCTCTCCTCCAGACGGGTCCTGCGGATGTAGCGCTTCGGAGACTTTAAGAAGAGCTTCATCTTCCTGCCATCCCTCGGATCCGCCGCCGGGCAGCCAAACGCGGCGGCATAACGCCCCTGATCCTTCCGTATGATCTGTTCGATCCGTTCCAGATACTGTTCTCGATCTGCCCTCTGCGATGCCTGCAGTTGTCCGTAGAACAGCAATAACCTTTTATAAAAAAAATAATCATGAATATCTGCAAGATCCTGCCTCCCCAATCCCTTAAGAAATGCTGTCTTCTCATAATAAGCAGGAATCTGATCCGTAAAAGTGCGCGGATTGATCTGTGTATTCATGATACTTCCCTCTCTGTCTATTATATAGTTATAACAGGCTGTGTCAAGGTAAATACAGCATTCCGCGCGGCCAAGCGCCATCGTTGCAAACATGATATCTTCATACCATTTGCCCGCCGGAAAAGTAAGATCCTGCAGGATCTCCCTCTTATACAGTTTATTCCAGGCGGCATTCTGGATCTGATATTCTTTCGTCTCCTCTACATAATACTGCAATGCCTCCTGCCCTTCAAAAAGAACGGCTCTGTCTACCGATCCGTCCACTGTATGCGTTTTATGGACCTGTCTGTACCGGCAGATCGCAAGATCCGCTCCTTGTTCTTTCAAGGCGCTAAGCATCTTCTCATACATGTCCTGGTCGATCCAGTCGTCTCCGTCCACGAAACCGATATAGCGTCCCTTCGCCTCTGCGATCGCCACATTCCGCGCCTCTGCGGGACCACCGTTCCTTTTGTGGATGACCCGCACCCGCGCATCCTGCTTCGCAAGGCTGTCACACAATCGGCCCGTTCCGTCGGTGGATCCATCATCCACCACAAGAATCTCCAGATTACGATACGTCTGTGCACAGATGGACAAAACGCCTCTTTCGATATAATCTTCTATATTATAAGCCGTCACAATAACGGAGATCAGATCCTTTTGGTCTTCCGGCCCAATCGGCGCCGGGTGATAATGTTCTAGTACTTTCATTGGTTCCCTTTCCTCCGCTATCGTCCCACATACCGCATCCACTCCTGGAACATCAGGACATACCAGATCTGTACCCGCCAGATGTCTCTCTCCAGATAGTCTTTCCACATTCTCCACACTACATCCGTGTCCAGAATTCCCTGCCTGTCTAACACCGACTTGTCAATCAGGCTCTCTGCCCACTCCTTAAGTCCCGGTTCTCTTAGCCACTTCTGCAGCGGTATGCTAAAGCCCTTCTTCGGGCGCTCCATCAACTCACGCGGTACATATTTGTATAAAACAGCGCGCAGAATCTTCTTTGTGACTCTTTCTGTTCCCGGCGAAGCGCTTCCCACACAATAGGAAATCGGTAAACTCCACGCAAATTCCACCACATCCTTATCCAGCATGGGTACTCTTGTCTCCAGAGACACCGCCATCGCAGTCCTGTCCACTTTGTTCAGGATATCGTCCGGGTGATACATCATAAGATCCATCAGCATCAGATTATGCTGCGGCTGCCCTAACATTCCAGCCGGATAAGTGTCCATGATGGTCAAGGCATCTGCCTGCCGTTTTCTCTGCTGTTTCTCTTTGCGGACGATGGAAAGCCCTTCCCCGATCTCAGAGCGCAGATACAGATCCTCTATACTGCGTGCGCCCAAAAGCCTTGCACGCGTCGTCAAAGCGCCCTGCTTAAAAGCGCCTGCCCTCTTAAGCAAGACTCCTGCCGGAGCGCGTAACACATAAGGAATCTGTCTGGTTCTTCGCCAGATCCGGTCCAGGGAGCCATACGTATTGTACCCGCAGAACAATTCATCGCCGCCGTCGCCGCTTAGGGATACCGTCACATGCTCCCGCGTCATCCTGCTTACCAGATAAGTAGGAATCTGGGACGAATCAGCAAACGGTTCCCCAAACATCCCGGACAGTTTCGGAATCACCTCACGCGCATCAGCCTCTGTAATATACAGTTCCGTATGCTCCGTCCCCAGATGTTCTGCGATCTGTTTCGCAATCTTTGCCTCGTTGAATTTCTCCTCCCACATGCCTATGGTAAAGCTTTTCACTTTCCTTTCACTGATTGACTGCATCAGCGACACAATCGTACTGCTGTCAATCCCCGCTGACAGAAATGCACCAACCGGCACATCCGCCTCCATCTGGCCACGGATTGCATTCTTAAGAAGCCTTTCCAGCTCCTCCGCCGCCTCCGTCTCACTGCCCTGAAAAGGATGCTTCTCTCCTGAGACTGCCGCCTCCGTCATCGACCAGTAAGTCCTTTTCTCATATTGACGGAAAGGCGCCTTGATCTTCAGCAGCCTGCCCGGTTCCAATTTATAAATATCTTCGTAGATCGAATAGGGCGCCGGCACATAGCCATAGCGGAAATATTGTTCTAAGACTTTCGTATTGACAGCATTATCAAATCCTTCCAGGGAAGCGATCGAATTTAAATCCGACCCGAACACAAACTTTGTGCCGCCCACAAATCCATAGTACAATGGTTTCTCTCCGACACGGTCACGCGCCAGCAATAACATATGTTCCTTTTTATCATACACCGCTATCGCAAACATTCCTTTTGCAATAACAAGTGTTTTCTCCAGCCCATACGCACAAACTGCTTCCAGAAGGACCTCTGTGTCCGACGTCCCCCTGAAAGCAGTCACCTTACCTTCCTCCTGCAGTTTTGCACGAATCATACGATGATTATAGATTTCCCCGTTGTACACCATAACATAACGGCTGTCATGTGATTCCATCGGCTGTGCGCCTGACGGCGTCAGATCCACGACCGCCAGACGCCTGTGCCCCAGAACTACCGTCTGGTCCTCTGACGCCCAGACCCCCGACGCATCCGGTCCTCTATGGTACATCCGCTCATTCATCCGCTCTATATTTTTCTGCCATCCAACACCCCAATTACAAAAACCGGCAATCCCGCACATATTCCTTTTCCTTTCCTGCCTGTTGCTTCCATGCCAGGACTCTATGTCCTACTCCAGTCTCTCCGCATATTCTCCCCGCGCGATCCTGTCCTTTATTGTTTCTCTCGCCGTTTCCATCTCAGACTTCCACAACTCGTATGCTTCGTCCCAATCCCGATAAGCATCCTGTCCCCGCTTATCGCTGAATGAATAATGCGCCTGCAGATACTCCTGCAGGAAATCCGTACACTTCTCCGCCCCTATGGCATTCGTGTGGCTGCCATAGTCAGCAAAGTCTTCCTCGAAGATAATCCCAATCTCCTCATAATGATCATTCATATTGACAAAAGAACATCCGTAGGACGACACAATCTTTTCCATATAATTGAACATCTGCTGCTCTTCTAAAGATTCTCCGTAAGGGGAGACGATAAACAGCGCTTCCAGTTCCTTTTCCTTCAGGAACTGAAGCAGATCCACCAGATATGCTTCCTGCTCCTCCGGAATCTTTTTCTCTCCCTGCGCTCCGCCGCAGTCCGGCATGGGCTGTGGTCCCACCTCGTCCTTAAAGGTATATCCTTTGAGAGGGTTTTTCTTACAATATGCCATATTCGCCCACTCTGACGGCAAGGCCAGCATTTTCCAGTTCGTATGATATTTCATGATATCCAGATAGTAACTGAGCCTTCCCTCTTCATCCTCTTTCGGCACTAATGCCTGGATTGTCCTGATCCGCTCACGCGAATACTTCATATTGTCTGTCACCCCGCGGGTATAGGCCATATTCTCAGTCAGGCCTGCGTCTTCTATCGTAAACATCCGCATCTCAAAGATATAAAGTTTAGGAGACTGCGTTTTCTCCGCCTCCTCCACCAGATACTTCATCGCGGCAGGCCGCTGCATGTTCGAGGACAGCGGATACATCGTGATCCCCGTCTCTCCCCACAGCTTCGGCGATGCATAGTAAGGAAATACCGGGCTGGATCCGATCATCACAATATCCAAAGTATCGTCCCGCTCCGCATAAAATCCAGAAAAACGGTCTTTCACATCCCCGTTTGTTCTCACCATATAGGATACCGGCACCAGGATCAGCAGAAAAATACCTATAAATACAATCACCTGCACGGCGGTTCTGAAACCTTTTCGGTGATCTCCCCTGCTTCCCGGCACGGTATCAAGATCTGAACTTCTGTTTTGTTCCATCATAGTCTCTCTTTTACTTTCTGTTCTTATTTGAATCCTTTTCCTAAATTGGTTTTCTTTTATCGCTCATAATTCGCTCATCTGAAATGATTGAATTATGCTAATTCTAGATAGCTTATTGCCATTTCACATCATAATTTTCTCAAAATATGCCTGCCATAACCCATTGACCCGCTCCGGCGCAAGCCGCTCCTGTATTTTTGCCGCTTCTCTGCCCAGCTTGTCTGCATAAGCCGGATCTCTCAGCAATCGATCCATCGCACGCTCCAATGCCTGCACGTCTCCAGGCGGAATGATCAGTCCACTAACTCCGTCTGTCATCAGCTCCACTGTCCCACCGCTTGGTACATCCGTAGAGATGACAGGAAGTCCCGTTGCCAGGGCCTCGATTAATGCGTTGGAAACCCCCTCTGAATAAGATGTCAGAAGGAAAAGAGCCGCTTTTTCAATCTGTCTCGCCACATCCGGGATCACACCGGGAAGATCAATCCGGTCTGCCACTCCCAGTTCCACTGCAAGACGCTCCAAATGCCCTCGTAATTCTCCATCCCCATATATGGTAAGTGTATAGTCAGGATACCGGTCGGACAGGGAAGCAAATGCCCGTATCATCATCTCATGATTTTTGTTGGCATCCATACGACCTACCGAGACGATTCTTTTCTCCCGCTGTCCCTCATAACGCGGCTTTATGAAATCCGGATTCAGGGAATTCGGCAGAATGACCGCGCGGCGCTGTACCTTCTTATGGAAAAAATAGCGAGATCGCTCCGTTTGTAAAATAACACCCGATGCGAATGGAAACAGAAAATTAGCGAGCATGCGCATCAATCGGTTTGGATACTCTTCCCTAGCTTCTCCCACCACCGACACCACCGGTCTTGTCTGTGTAAACATTGTCGTAACAATTGTCATGAAATTATTCTTGCCAATGCAAGATAACACCAGGTTTGGTTTCTCCTGCTTCCATATCCGATGCAGTTTACGAACCCGGCGACAGAAATTAATAATACGACTGTTACTTAACTCATCCTCCGTGAGGTCCGACAAGATTCTTTTTACCCCCTGCGGCAAAATATATTCTTCTTCCTGCGCAAATTGGTACTGTGTGACTATAGTCACCCGATATCCTTTTTTCTGAAAAAACTCTGCCAGATTTACGAATACCCGTTCCGCTCCTCCTTTATGCAGAGACCCTATATAGAAACATAGGTATTTTTTTGTTTCGACCTTTTTCATAGCTTTTGCATAAAATCCTTCATTTTATCTTTCAAAAGGAGTGTTTTTGCATTTTTCTTCTCTGTTTTCCTGCAAAATTCTCCAAAAACATCCTTTTTATTAAATCTTTATTTTCTTTTCTCTTTTAAATTGTGTCTGCAATTCATACTATTTTCTAACTTTTTCTCTCTTCTGTCTTCTTGTTTTCGCCATAATTTTCTTCTGATTATAGAATTTCTCCAGTTACCTAATCGCGGTTTTTCTTCTTATTTGATTCTACATTTTCTGACAGTTTTTCTACTCCCCAAAATAGTTCTTTTCCAATTCTCACTCCGTTTCTTTCTTCCAGTTCTTCTCTGATATCGTTTTCACTATACCGGAATAATTAAGTATAAATTTAACAATCTTCATTTTTTCTCTGTCATATCTATCTGTTTTTTCATCTAAAAATAGTTTCTAATTTCATTCTATTCTCTGCTGTTTTTCTTTCTCGCCTTCCATTCTGCTCTGTTTTTTGTTTATCAAACCGTCTGTCAATACATCTCATAACGCATCTTCTATTGTATTCTCCCTGCTCTCTCTACCTGCATATTGATCTGATCGACCTGTGACTTTTCATCTTGGCTTATCCATGGATCTCTCCACAGGTCAATATGATATCTTGTGTTATATTCTAAAATACTGCACTGGCAAAATCTATTCCCTTCCAATTTTCTATTATTCACCCATTCAAAAAACACACGATCTTTTATCAAAAACACCTGTCACTTACCCAGATACGCCTGATACCACTGCTGAAATACAAAGAAAGACCATGTCAGTTTCGAATAATTTGCTCCTGTCGCAGGACCTGCGTCTCCTGTCTGGATGTAGCTTCCGACCAGATCAGATACATATTTTGCATCGAAAATATCCTGTTTTTTCAGATAATCGTAACTGCTATAGTCCAGGAGCTGTTCCAGAAGCGGTCCGCGCAGCCACTGATCCAAAGGCACTCCAAATCCAACCTTCGGCCGCTCCAGCAATGGCTTCGGTACATAGTCGTAGGCGATGTCCTTCAGAATATATTTCTTACTGCCGCCTGCATATTTATATTTGTGCGGTATCCGGAAAGAACATTCCATCACCTCTTTGTCCAGGATCGGACATCTGGATTCCAGCGAATATTTCATCGATGCACGATCCACTTTGCATAAGATATCGCCCGGCAGGTATGTGTCCATATCGAGCAGCATTCTGCGAATCTGCCAGTCCTTCACGCCGTAACTGCTCTCTGTCAGATAATGGATCGGCAGCGCTTCTGGCCCCTCCTTCTCAGACGGTTTCCTTACCATCGCCTTTGCTTTTGTAATATAATTTCCTGCACCAAACTGTGTCTTACTTTCCTTTTCCCGGTTCCCGGCGATCACACGCACTTTAAACGGCAGCCTATCCTCAATACGCATCTGTTTCATGCCTGGAAGCGAACACAGGCCATGTACCATTCCACCCAGTCGGTCAAGTTTCTGTGCCTGTCCTACATTATCATAGATATTATATCCACAGAAGAACTCATCGCCGCCGTCTCCTGACAAGGCCACTGTCACATGCTCTCTCGCCAGCTTCGACACCATCATGGTTGCGATCTGGGAACTGTCCGCAAACGGTTCATCATAATATTTCGGAATGCTCTCTACCAGGGCAAACATATCCTTTTCGTCGATGTAAAGCTCTGTATGATCCGTGCCCAGATGCTCTGCCACTGCCTTAGCGTATTTTGCCTCGTTATATTTTTCCTCATGAAATCCGATGGAAAAAGTCTTAACAGGATGATCTGCGCATTCCTGTGCGATTGCAGTAATCAGCGTAGAATCATAGCCGCCGCTCAAAAAGGAACCCAAAGGAACATCCGCGATCATACGCATTCTCACAGATTTCCTGAGCAGTTCTTTCAGCTCTGCCCTAGCCTCCTCATAATTACCGATCGATCGTGCCTGCTCTGCATGATAAATCTGCTTAATATCCCAATATTTCCAGGTCTTGATCTGCCCCTGATGAAATCTCAGCACAGCGCCCGGCTCCACCTTATATACCTTCTCATAAATACTCTCCGGCGCGTTGATATACTGCTGAAACAGATATCTGGACAACACGCGTCTTTCAATCCTCCCTGTAAATCCAGGGCACTTCATAATCGGTTTCAATTCCGATGCAAAGACCAGATTTTCGTGCTCATACCAATAATATAGCGGTTTCTTACCGATCCGGTCGCGCACAAGATAAATTTCCTGCGTGTCTCTGTCATAAAGCGCTAAGGCAAACATTCCATTAAATCTCTCTATACACTGTATGCCCCATTTTAAATAGGCGGCTATGATCACCTCCGTGTCACAATCAGACCGGAAGGAATAGTCCGCCAACTCCTCTTTCAACTCCTGAAAATTATAGATTTCCCCATTATACACCACACTGACCCGCCCATCCAGCGAATGCATCGGCTGATGCCCCAGCGCAGACAGATCCAAGATCGACAGCCGCCTCTGTGCAAATCCCACCTGCCAGCCGCCTGACATCTCGTAAATCTCTTCCCCGCTGTCGTCCGGCCCTCTATGATACATCGTATCATTCATGGCTCTCAACTGTTCCAACGTTATGTTCTTCCTACTGATATATCCACATATTCCGCACATGACTGATCCCTCTAATTACGATATCTATATCCATTTTGTTTCTCACGGATCCCCGGCATTTTCCTAATATTCTTCTATCGCACATCCTTCTCCAGAAAGTACTCCTTATACTCTCCGAAATCCTTACACTCATGATCAACAGATTCCACCAGTTCTGCATATTTCTCCTGCAACAACATCCTGTAATTCTCGAAGTTATTGCACCCCTTCTTACTCCATGCAAAGGGATGCGTTAGGATCTGCACTTTATCATAACTAGTGATATTCTCCTCATCCGGATATCCATAACGCCAGATATGATTTGCGTCTGACATATATTTGACTTTTAATTCTGTATCATCCGTTATTCTATCAGCAAACGTAAAGAAATCATCCTGATAGGCATTCAGAATACCCTCCAGCTTTATGTTCTCACGCAGAATATCCTTCGATGGCCGGTGCACTGAAAACTCTGTGATCTCAAACCCAAACATCTCACTTAAAATATTCATCTCCATCTGGATCCTTCTACGCACCTGCTGCATATCCGTCATACCATTTAATGCAAAATGCAGACCGATATGTTGTCCTCTCTCATGCATATCCTTGATCATATCCATATTTCTTCGGGATAGAATGTTATAAGAGTTATTCGTCCACTGGAAGAAATAGGTAGATACAAAATCCATGCTCTGTTCCACTTTAGACATTTGATATGCCCGGTCTACGCTGTATTCCACGTCATGGCGCATAATAACGAACTTGTCCTTGTGAAACGCCTCTGCATATCCGCAGTGTCTTCCTGTTGACTGGATAATTCTGATGATCTCTTTGTAATCGTCGTATGAAAACATATTCTCTTCTCCCTTTATCGGATTGCCTCCCATAGCACATAGCATATACTTTCTTTCCGAAAAGCTTTTCTATACTATTATATATGCTGATCTCATACAGGGCAAGTTCCAGACATCATTTTGATCGAAACCGTGTAACCGTTCAGTCTTCACACACCTGATCTGCTATGAAAGATATAAGATCTTCCGCACCCCTGGAATCCTGTACACGACTGCACTAATTCCCATTGTTAAGGCCCAGATCAGTATGCCGATCGGCACACAGATAATCCCGCTGCCCTTAGCCCATAGTTCCACGAATGCCGCATGAATCAGATAGACTGCTATTCCATATTTTTGAAGCGAGGCCACGGCATTGGCCACCCGTTTTTCTCCTCCAACACCAATGTATTTCCTGAAAAGAAGCATCAAAGATACACTCATGACAAACCCGCAAGGTGAAAACAGCCCATATGCCTCATGATTGGCCGACTGCGTCTGCATGGACGCTGCAGTGCTCAGAACAAATGCCACCAGCGCAGAAACAAGCAGCGCCGCCTCCGCATATTTCCCCCATTTCTCTTCCATCACATTGCAAATATAGTAACCTGCCACAAAATACAGAGAATACCCTACGACAAACTGCATATGAATACTATCTGCCACCGTCATGAACCTGCCCAGCGCTTCTATCCTGGAAAAAACCGGCAGGATGACCGTAAAGAGCAGTGAGAGCAGCATATAATAAACCAAATGATCCTTCTGCCTCACAATCTCATATAAAAACGGCGCAATTGCATACAATCCCAATAACATAAAAAGAAACCAGGTATGGTATTTTCCGAACAGAATACTTTTCAGGAATGCATTGACCATAACCCTAAGGTTCGCATTCTCACCCTGTATGCCTATGCGGATCACATCCCAGATTCCCCAAACAGCCATCCATCCTATATAAACTTTCACAAGACCTGCTATATTTTTCTGCCAGATCTCACGGATTGTATGTCTTCTTGCCAGGAATCCCGCTCCACTGCACATAATAAAAATTGGCACACCCATCCGGGAAAGCATGAAAAGAACATTCAATATCTTCCAATCGACACTTTCCACCGGAAGAGAAGTAAAACTACTGGAAATACTGTGCTGCATCACGATCAGGAAGGTAGAAAAGACTTTGATCACATCTATCCATACAATTCTTCTCCTCTTCTCCATAACCCGCTCACTCCCCGCTTCTTCTTCCGGCAATCTGCCTACTGCCACAAAGTGATTCAATATAGTCTCTCCACTGTTCATAGATTGCCTGATCATTGGCCCTCTCAGCGATCTTTCTCGCCTCTTTGCCCAGCCGCTCGGCCAGATCCCTGTCCTCGATCAGCCGGTTAATACCCTCCTCCAATGCCTGCTGATCTTTGATCGGTATCAACAATCCGTCCTTCTCATGTGTCATGATCGTGCGCGGACCTCCACAGGGACAATCTGTCGCCACAATAGGAAGTCCTAACGCCATCGCTTCCATAAGCGCATTGGGAAGCCCTTCCCAATCGGACGTGAAAGCAAACAGCGCCGCATCAACCAGATCTTTTTCCAGACTGTCGCTGGCTCCCATCAAGTGAATATACTCTCCGGCATGCAGACTGTCTATCAACTCCTCCAAAATCTCTTTTGTTCCGTCAAAGGAATCTCCTCCGTAGATCTTCAAGTCATAGTCCGGATGTTTTTCATGCACATTGACAAAAGCGCGAACCAACATAGGCTGATTCTTAAAGTCCACCAGACGCCCGGACTGCACCACGCTTTTCGTTCTTGTCTGTGGCTGCGGCACGCCGATATATTTGGGATTGATCGGATTTAAGATAATCCTGGAATTCTTCTGCAGCCTGGGGGCGAAAAATTCCCTGGCCCCTTCCGTCTGAAAGACACATCCATCCGCCCGCGGAAACAACAGTGGAATCTGTATCTTATCCGAACGCTCCTCATAATGTCCCGCCGGATTGGTGCGGATAGAGATCAAAACCGGAAGTTTAAGGAAATAGGCCGCTAATAACCCCCTGTACAAGGCCTTTCTGGCAAAAGGGATCAAAATATCCGGTTTTTCTTCCTTCAAAAACTTTCTTAAGTACTTCACACGAAGCAAAAATTGTATCAAACGATGTTTCTTTTCATCCTCCTCACGCAGCCCCACATGAACGCGCCGCACCCTCGGATCCGTCTGAAATTCATTTTCTCCATACCACTCCGTGGCGATGACGACCTGGTATCCTTCTTTCGCAAACCGATCAGCCAAATTCGTAACCACACGCTCCGCACCGCCCTGCTCCAGGCAGTTTAGATGAAACACGATCTTTCTTGTCAAGCTAATCCCCCATTCTTGTTCGCCTGCGAATTTGGGCGCAAGCACAAATATGCCTCTGAACATGTCCAGACGTTGAAAACCTCTCATCTGCAAACTTCATCGTAATATCGTCAAAAACTCTGATACAAAAACACCGCCGTGTCATACCCGCCGCCATAAATCCCCGTGATCAGCAACGTCAGCACAACCCCGTAATAGCAGACCCACCTGACAAGACCCGGACATTTGGACAGCGCCTCCCTCACATCCGTCCCTCTCTCCTCCACCAAAGAAACGGACAGCCAAACGAAAAATGCCGCAATGAGCAGCATAAGATCATACTTGCTCAACCCGTAGGAAGTGATTTCGCTTGTAAGCAGGCTGCCGAAAGAAAATCTCGTCAGGAAAGAGAGATAGATCGCTCCCGCCTGCTCAAGATCCTTGCTTCTGATCAGTACATCCGCCAAAAATACGATCATCCATGTCCTTATCATGCCAAAGAGCGACCAGATCCGGCCTTCTTTTATATGCAGCTTTGTTTTCCAGGCAGCATAACAGGGTTCCAGAATAAGAGAAAGGCTCATGAGCAGTCCATAATAAATGCCCCACAGCATATAACTCACTGTTCTTCCGTGCCATATCCCCGTAAAAAACCAGACAAGCATTGTGCCTATGACCGGCGTAACCTGTCTGCCCATTCCATTCCACTTATTTTTACATGCCTTTGTGATCTTACGGCCGGCTTCCGACATTACAAAGGAAAACATGACATAATCTTTAAACCAGGTTCCCAGCGTTATATGCCATCTCCGCCAGAATTCCGCCACGGATCTTGCAAAATAAGGACGCTTGAAATTGTCCGGCAGCATAATGTCAAACGTCTCGCTGACTCCCGCCGCCATATCAATATAACCTGAAAAATCCGCATATAACTGCAGCATATAGAGTGCCGTGGCACAGGCAAGGATACTGCCCGGCACAGAAAAGACCTCTACTCCATAGACCTGGTCCACAAAGATGCCGATCCGATCGGCAATCACCAGCTTCTTAAAGGCTCCCCAAACAAATCGCTGTATCCCACGGATCATCCTGTCGTACTGAAAGACATGCTCCCTGTCAAACTGCTCCTTCATGGGCGCAAAACGATGAAACGGCCCTTGCGTGACTGCCGGAAAATAAGAAAGAAACAGCAAGACTTTCAGGAAATTTGTCTCCACCGCACAATTTTCCCGTCCTGCGTCCACCACATAACTAATGGCCGTCAAGGTATAGAAAGATATACCGAGAGGCATAATTATTTTCTCCAGAAATCCTGCATGAGAACCTATCAGTTTCTCAATCACAGGTATGGAAACCACCGCATATTTATAGAACGCCAGCAGACACAAATTAAAGGCGAAATAAAGGATCTGCACCCGCTTCCGCCTGCTTTGAAACGCGGCCTTCACTGCTTTCTTACTTTCCCTGTCGGCACACTGCTTTAACTGCGCTTTCTCCTGCTCCAGCTTCTGCCCAAGATACCTTCCGCATCCATAAGTCGTAACACCGGTCAGCAGAAGTCCCAGCGGAAATCCCCGCAGGCCGATCCCATAGAAAACCAGGCTGGCTCCCAGTAAGATATATGGCTGCACTTTTCCCGGAACAAGATAATAGAGCGCAAAGCAGACAGCCCACAGGATCACAAAAGAATACGAGATGAGCTGCATTTATTCCTCCAATAATTTCTGCACAAGGGCAATAATGGCTTCCTTGTTCCGGAAATTCTCTGCTACTACATATTTGGCGTCAATCTCAATATCAAATTCCTCTTCCAGATCACTCACCACATTGATGACGGTAAAAGAATCGATCACGCCGTCTTCCATCATATTGTCGCCGTCATAATCCAGGGCTTCCTCACAATGCTCTTCCAGGATCTCCAGTATTTTTTCTTCCATAATAATGATACACTCCTTAAATGATACTTTTTGTTATGTCATTTTCTTTCGTGATCCCTACTCTACAGGAACCGGTATTTTAGTTTCAACAGGCTGTCGGCTCCCAGAGGCAGATAGAGCAGCCCTTCCCCTTCCTTCCGCCTGTCTGTGGGAATTCTGCGATACCGCGTGATCTCTGCCTCTCTTCCGTCTATCCGGGTCCGCACCAGCGGAAACAGATCGTTCTTCCCATAGTCCACGCTCCGAAGCAGGCAGTAGATGGCCTCTGGCTGATCTGTCAGCGAGAAGTGCCCGTCTGCAGGCACCTCACGGGAACGGTACATCCGCCGCCCCGGATCAAAACCCTGTTCTCTGGCCTGCACACTCTCCTCCAGAATCCTCCCAAAGCATTCCCGGAAAGCTTCCGCCGCCAGATCCATCAACTTTTCCGTCAGTTCGTAAGCTTTCATATCGTCAGTAATCTCACACTGCTTTTGTATGATGATACTGCCCTCATCTACCCCCGCGGTCACATAATGCCATGTGATGCCGGTCGTCTTTTCTCCCCTGTAAATCGCCCATGTGGGAGCGTTCCTGCCTGGATAATCAGGCAGAAGAGCATTATGGAAATTCACAATCGTAATATGCGCTTTCTCCACCAGAGACGCCGGAAATAAGAAGTTATTGCTGGCGCTGACGATCAGCGTCTTGTCCGTGATCCGGTCCAGAGAAGCAGTCAGTTCTTTCTTGTCCGTGATCCGGTGAAAGGGAATTCCTCTCTCAGCACAAATCTTCTCAGTGATACTGAAAGAATGAATCTCATGCTCGATGAACTCCATCTCATATCCGTATTCCTTTTTCCTGTCATAAACATACTGCAGTACTTCCCCTGTCACTTTTCCGTAACCGAGGATCACGATCTTCTGAAATGTTTCGTTAGTACTCACTCTGCTCTCTGCGCCTTTCTCTTTTTCTATCGTTAACGCCATTGGAAATGTCGTTTTCAACCCTTCAAAGGTCTCCTGTCTCACAGCAATTCTTTGAGTTTTACCCTGTCGATCTTTCCATTGGCATTGATGGGCATTTTCTCTAAGGTGATCACCTTGCCCGGCAGCATATACTCCGGCACCAGCCCGGAAATCTTCTCATTGATATATGCCCTCTCCAAAGGTTCCTCCAGAAACAGCACGATCTTTTGCCGCTTCTCATCATACAGACAGCAGCACATCGCGATCTCTTCCAGTGATGAGACGGCTGTCTCGATCTCGCCCAGCTCAATCCGGTGTCCCATATGTTTAATCTGAAAATCCTTGCGGGACAGATAGATAATCTCTCCATGCGCATTGTATTTCACCAGATCCCCCGTGCGGTATATCGTCTCAGGCACACAGGGATTCAACGGATTCTGGACAAAAGCCTCTCTCGTCTTCTCCGAATTGTTGTAATATCCCATCGATAGAGAGGTGCCTCTCACGCAAAGCTCCCCGATCTCATCCCCCTTAACAGGTTCATTGCGGTCATTTAAAACCAGAATATCGGTATTTGCCATAGGAATGCCGATCGGCAGCGGTTCATCATCCGCAAATTCACGATCCACGATATAGTACGTGCAGGCGTCTGTAATTTCGGTTGGCCCGTACAGATTCGCATACAGAACATCCGGCAGGAACCTGCGCCACGTGTTGAGCTGCTTGTTGGGCATGACCTCGCCGCAGAACAATACCCTGCGCAGTGTATCCGACAGATCTACATTGCGGAAAGCCTTCAGCTTCGCCACTACGATCAGCGCCGAAGGCACCCAGAAAATCGTATTAATCCGCTTCTCCTTCAGGTATTCCAGCAGAGGAACCGGCTGGGCAAAAAGATTCTTTGGAATGATATAGGTAGTCGCACCGCTCTTGATCGTGCTGTAGATATCCAGAATCGAATTATCAAAATAAAATGGCGCCTGATTGCCGAAGCTGTCCTCCTCTGTGATCGCAAACGTCTCCGTCACCCAGTCAATATAGTCGATCACTGACCGGTGATTGATCGTCACGCCCTTCGGTATGCCTGTAGACCCGGAAGTAAAGAGCACATACAGAAAATCCGTATCAATCCCGCGCATTCTGGCTGCATTGACCATTTCTTCCTCTACTTTCGAGACCACTGCATCTTCGAACAGCAGATACTCACCCTCATAGGCATATCCTGCAAAAGCCTCCCGCAGTCTCGCTGTCGTTATGACAAGAGATGGCTGCAACACCTCCAAAATCTTATTGACACGGCTGGCAGGCATATCGATGTCGATGGGCGAATAGAAGTTGCAGCTGTACGCCGCGCCCATAAAAGAAACCAGCACATCGACGCCTTTCTCCAGATAGACGACCACCGGTTTCCTGAACAATCCCTTTTCAATCATCCGTGTGGCCAGCGCCATCGCCTGCATGCGCAGCTCCCGGAAGGTAATCTTCTTATGCTCATCCACAAAGGCTGTCTTCTCCGGCAGTCTGTCCGCGGTTTCATCCAGCCAGTAGGTAACATTCGCTTTCATATCCCAAACCGTACCTTTCCCTGCTTGCGCAGTCTTCTTAATCCGGCAGCAAAACCGGATAAAAGGTGTCCATCATTTTCTCTGTCTTGATATGGTAGAGATCGTACAAATCCGTCATCTTAAGCCCACTGCCTGCCGGATCATAAGATCCATACAGCGCCGCCTCTCTGTCCAAAGCGATCTGCCGGATCCTCTCCTCCACCTGAAATGTGATCTGATACTGCTGTGCACATTCTATGTAATTATACATCATGGGCGAATAAGGTGGCAAGTATAACATCACTTCCACGCCCCTCCCCTGAAGCCAGCCGATCAGCGCATCGAACAGTTCCATGCTCCGCTCGTCAATTTCCCTGTAATCCGTCATCCGGTAGACCACCTGCTCTTCTATGGCCTGCCGCGTCAGTTCCTCCACATCTTCTGCCGCAACTTCCCGCAGCTCACGCTGATAAGCGATACTGCCATCACAGTGTTTCAAATACTGCTCCGTCTCCCAGTCCTGCGTATAGGCAACCATAAACCGCTTTCTTTCCGGCAGCAGCGTCACATTATACCGGAAATAATCCAAAGAAAGCCACTTGCTGTCGTCCCTGCCGGTAGAGATCTGCTGACCGGACCGCTCCGGATCCTGCCCGCCTATGCCATCTAAGACGTCTGTTCCCGCCTGCTTCGCAACAGCTTCCCCAGCCGCAGCCGCATTGTCCTGCGCCTCGATGCAATTCTCCATAGAGACAGCATACGCCTCCAATTCCTTCCAACGCTCATTATTATGGCTCGTATTAAACAGAAAAGCGTCCACCCCTATGACCATCTTCTTTGGCAGATGTCCCCTCTCTTCCAGAATCCCCACCACCGCCAACAGATCATAGAGTGTGGACTCTGACAGTCCCGTATTATAGAAAGAGTCCGTTCCGAACATCTCATGCTCGAAGTTCATCACTCTGCTGGAACCGGCAATGATCACTTCCTTCGCCGCCTCCTGCTGCTCCAGACAGGCTAACAAGAGCTTCCTGTCGTTGAAATCCGACTCTTCCAATCCCGTTACATTCATCGATCGCCGAACCATTTCTTCCCCGATCTCGTCATATGTAACCCGCAGATACGCATAGGAATCCACATACCAGTTAACTGCCGCCACCATGCTAAGCAGCGGAACGACAAACAGAACCGCCTTACACCATTTTTTCATTTGTCAAGTCCATCCCTTTCTGTTACTTTCACGGAGTTACTATTCTCAGCCAATGTCATCACTTCCGGTTGCATAAGATGACGCTGCTTCACATCTCCGTCCGAAAGGTATAATGAAACAAAACCGGAAACGCCGCAAACAGTCCATAGGCATACCGGAATTCATTATAAACCGGCGCTGCCAGAAGCAGTGTCACAAGCAGCATGAGGAAAGGAACAGCAAATATCACTCTCTTTCCATTACGGGTATAGGCCAGATAGGCGATGCAAAATACCATCAGCCAGGTATTTAAGCCAAGACTCCACACCCGATTGTACAGATCCCTGAACCCCATCAGGAAATCATGCAGCAAAAGCTCATCGTCATAGGAAAAAAGCTTTCTCTGTGTCGTCACGCCAAAGGGATTGTCCACCATATAATAATCCCCATACACATATTCGTAGTCTCTCTTACTGCAGGCCCAATATCCGGATGTCTGCCTGACTTCCGCCACCATATACTGCAAAGGATTACGCAGTCCGACTCTCAGCCATAGCTTGCAATAGTCCCACTTATGATCCGCAATCGCCTGCTGGTCGCCCGACTCCCGTATATAGTTCTTCACAGGATCGAACAGCCAGGGATTGTAATAGTCCCCTACCTGATCCACCGGCGCTACCCGGTCGATCATCTCAATCTCTGATTCCGTGAGGCTTCCGCCTTTCAGGTAGGCACACAGAACATGCTGTGTCGGCATGGTCAGTCCTTCGATCGTATCCGGCGGCTCTACCTGCAACGCACGCAGCACCGGCCCCCGATAAAGCAGGCAGCACACCAGCACGGCCAGCACACAGGCGAACGTCCGAAGCGGGAACCGCCTCTTCCACCCCCTCACAAACAGTAAAACAATCCCCGTTCCCAAGAAGATAAAGACGCCATTGCTCCGCAAAAGACAGACCAGCAGTCCCGTCACAAAATAAGCCAGAAAGCGTGTTTTCTTTCCTTCTTCCAGATCAAACTCTACTGTCATCCATGCAAAGAGAAGCAGCGCTGCTGTAAAGAACGCGTCCTTTCCCATACAGATCGCAAGCAGTCCATTGACCGGCATAAAGGCATAGAAACAAACGGCCAGGATCAGCCACACCATCCGTGTCCCGCTCCGGTACAGCCAGTATAAGAAAAATCCAAATACCGTGGCCATGATAACTACCTGGCAAAACGTGTAGAACGCCATACCGCCCGTATATGTACCGGACAGTCCATAACCGATCATAAAAAAAGCTTTCATGAGCAGCGTGTGGAAATAGGGATGATGATTGGATGGAGACGCCCATCCCAAAATCTGTTCAATCTGCCACACCGCGTCATTGTTCAGCCAGCCAGGATAATACATCAGATAATAGGGCAGATAACCCAGCAGACAGATTCCCGCAAAGAGAAAACAGAGATACCATTTCCCCCGCCTCTCCTCCTGGGCGGGCAGCGACTTCCCGAAGAGAACCGCCTGCAGGATCGCCTCTCTTTGGGAAATAACCAGACAAAGAGCCGACAGCGCCCCGTAACTGCAGACAAACCAGGCCGCGGCTCTTCCCAGATTATAAAGCATCGGCAGCGACTCCGCTCTTTCCAACTGCCCCAGCATCCCTGCTGCTGTATAAAAGAAAGCAAAAGGCAGGAGCACGAGGAGCTGGCGCCTTAGCGGCATCCGTATTCTGTTTTCCGTATGTGCTCCCATCTCTTCCCCCTCCTTAAGTTTTATGCAAGCGACCACTCCATCACTCCGCCCAGCTTCGTATTTTTGTAATATAAGACTCTACCGTGTAATCCCCCGCCCGTGTCAGCGCCATCTTTCGGTAATGTTCCATCTGGTCCGAATCTTCCAGCAAGGAAACAATCCGACCTGCCAGCGTTCTCTCTTCCGCTGTGATATTGTCCGGGTTAAAATCCGGTTCCGGATCCATATTCGGCACAAGAATGCCATACTTCTCCTCCAGGATTTCCCGCGGCCCCGTCATGCAGTCTGTAGCGACAGCCGGGATTCCCAGCGCCATCGCCTCCACTAATGCGTTGGGAAATCCTTCATAATAGGATGTCAACAGATACAGCGTGCATTTCTTCAGATATGGATACGGATTCTTCTTAAGACCGGCAAAGTACACTGCATCGTCAATCCCCAGATCGCAGGCCAGCTTCCGGTATTCCTCGAACTCTCCCTTGCCAAGGATCATCAGTTTCGTATCCGGGAGATTTTTGTGCACCACCGCAAAGATCTTCAGCAGATGCCAGAACCCTTTCACAACATCTTCCCTACCCATAGACACCAGAATCCTTCCTTCCTGCCAGGGAAGATCCGCCTCTTTATCCCCGGCAAGCTGTCTCACCTCATGAATGTCAAAAGGATTCAGAAGGGTACAGGCATGATCACACCTGTATTTCTCCACAACCTCCCGGTAGATCGTCTCGGAACAGCAGATCAGCCGTTCGGAAAACCTGGCAAACAGTTTGATCTGCCTCGGATTTCCCATATCCATATAGCTGCGGATGCCAAGCCACCGCCTTGCCCTGCCCGGCGCCGCGATATTGGCCAGATTGGCAGTCGGTCCGAAGCTGTATGCAATATCAATTGCCTCTTTCTTCTTTAACCGGCTTAAGCTTCGTCCCCTCTTGATCACATTGAGCACCTTGCCGATCTTACTTGGACGGCTGGGCAGATGCAGATCCGTCACAGGGATTCCCTTGATGTCATAGGCGATATTGCGGGAATCGAAAATAGCGATCTGCACGTCAAAATACGGCTGCAGTATTCTCGCCGTCACCGCACACACCTTTTCCAGACCGCCCTGATGCAAGGACGGCACGATCAATAACAATTTCTTCATAATCCGACAGTGTCTCCCTTCTGATAGAAATTCCGGTATCCGGCAGCCTGCGCCGCCACGTCAAATCCGGCATCCTTAATCTTCTGGCATGTGTCAGTCCTCTCATAGCCAGCCTGCCTTATGATCTCATCCGCCCATCTTTCCGGCGGCGCCCCGATACTCAGATAAGTCACCAGATCCGTGATCTTCGCCTCCCTGGTGATGGTGTCTGACACCAGGCACCTAAGCCCTGCCGCCTGCGCCTCCACAAGCACCCCCGGCAGTCCCTCAAAAAAGGACGGCAGTAAGAAAAGATCCATCGCCTGGTAGTAGTCTTCCGGCCGTCTCTGATTGCCCAGAAATCTCACCTGCTCTGCAATGCCGAGGGCGCGGCACTTCTCCTCTATTCCTTTCCGGTCAGGCCCTTCCCCAAGCAGCAATAGTACCGCGTCCTGCCTCTCCTTGCACAACCGTGCAAAAAGATCGATCAGATAAGGATGGTTCTTCTGATAATTAAACCGCCCCACATGTCCGAGCACAAGTTTCCCTGTGATTCCAAGCTGTTCCCTCATCTGTGCTCTCTTCTCTTCATTGTAAGTAAATCTGGCAGCATCGATCGCGTTGTGGATGATCCTGACTTTATCCTGTTCCACTGCCTGTGTGCCAAACACATCTTCTCCGGCCAGTCTAGAACAGGCAAAACAGTAATCTGCTTTCTGCACCAGATTTCGTCTGAAAAATCTCGTCGCGATCCCTTTTAGTCCCTTGTCTACACCGGCGTTCCTGGAATGCGCCACTGTGACAGGCACACCGCACTTCTTCGCAACCGGCAGATAGATCCCGGCAGTGCTTGTCATATGCCCCTGCACAACGCCAAATTCATGGTGTTCCTGAAAGAAAGACCGTACCGCTTTCCTGTAGGAAAAATAATTGTATACTCTAAACTTCGGGAGCACATAGATCTTTCCCCCAAGGCGGCGGATCTCCTCGTCGTAGAACTGCGGCTTCCGCTCACCGGCGCTGTGCACCAGAAAGTCAAACTGGATCTCGCTGCGGTCCATCTGCCTGTATAGATCCATGATGCGGCTCTCCGCGCCGCCCAGCCCTACGCCGCCCAGGACATGCAGCACACGCGTTATCTCTGTCATAGCTGCCTCCGATCTGAAATTCCGCAGCAGCTGCCTTCCGTGTCCTTCCGTACAGTCTTCAGCTTCACAGCCGCAAAATTTCCTTCTCTGCCATAATCATTCTTTCAACTATCGTCTCTGATCCGCTACCGCAGGATATCACCCACCACAATCTGCCGTCCGCACTCATACCGGTCAATCAACAGGGAACCGTCCACTGTGCGCACCACAAGTCTGCCATCAAACAGATCAATCACTTCGCCCGGTGCATACGCCGAGAAATCGATCATCTCATCAAAAGGGTGCGCCTCCCACACAGTCACTTTCTCCTCCCCGGCCATTGCATAGGCTCCCGGAAAAGGAGCCGCCACACCGCGGATCAGATTGTAGATTTCTCTCGTCCTTGCATGGAAATCGATCTTGCCGTCAACTGCCGTCCGTTTATTGTACCAGGAATCAAAGTCCTTTGACTGCGTCCGGATCGTGATCGCATCCTCCGCATAGGCCTGCAGCAACTTACGAATCAGATTCTTAGAACAGATCATGTTCTTGTACTGCGCTGTCCTGATATCGTCATGCGGCGTGATCGAGAACATTTCTGTCGCAAACACATTAGGGCTGTCCGCTTTCTCATCATAGCGGAACAGATTTAGATTGAATCTTGTATCCCCCAGAATAATCGACCAGTTTAAGGGAGATCGTCCTCTGCCGAACGGCAGATACCCGCAATTCCCATGAAACCCATAAATGCCATACCGGAAAGCGTCTAATACAGAGGGCGGGATCAGTCTCTGCCAGCCCATAGAGATACCGATATCGAATTCGTTTTCCTGTATCAACCGCTGTGTCTTCTCATCGGTCAGAAAATAACTGTCCGCCTCATGGACCGGAATCCCATACTTTTCCGTCAGCACCGAAAGCCCCTTATAACCCGATACCTGATTTTTTTTCGTCACCTCCGGGCTGATCGTGATGACCAGATCCACCGGACAGATCTGCTCTGCAATAAAGCTGACGATATTTTCCGAGGTGTCCTTGACACCAAATACGACTACTTTGTATCTCATATTGCTCCGTCTCCTCCCTGTCTTTTTGCTGCCGATCGAAGATTCCCCTGGGCACATTCTGCCGATTCAGGTTTTCTTCTCAAGCTTTTTGCAGATAATGCGTATAAAGATAGTCCTGCATGTTCACATACTCCTGCACCCTGTTATAATTATCCAGCACAGCCGGCAGCATCTCTTCATATGTCCTTCCTGTACAGGCTGCGATCTTACGCCTTGCCTCCTCCAAATCCGCATGTTCCAACAAGATCATGCCGTCTGTGTTGAAGAAATCCCCAATCCTGCGCGCTCCCAGATACACTGGTATTGTCTGCGCCGCAAAGCAGCTTGTCAGCCGCTCCGAAAAATAATAATCAGAGACGTCATTCTCTATGACCAGCGCAAACCGGTATCGGTCCAGCGTCTCATCCACACTGTCCACATAGGCTCCACCGTCAAACCTGCCATAGGTGTCCGCCAGCCCTTCTTTCTTACACATTCTGGCCAGCTCCAGGCGGAACCGGTGCAATTCACACATCACCTTATCAGAAGAAAGAATGGACAGGTCCTTCTCCTTTACCTGCCATAGCCCCTCTTTCATCTTACGATTCCAAATCCCCGCCGCCACCGGATAGAATCTGGCATTCTCTACCGCATTTAAGATCTGTTCATCATAGGTAAAAATATACCGGAATTCTTTTTCCAGTCCTCTGTGTTTACGAAAAACTTCATAATCTCCCGGCACGATTGTGCGCGATTCTGTCAGCATCCCATATTTGACAAGCGGCTTCCCAAAAGGGGCCGGCATTGCCTCCGGCCCGTAGAAATGCGTATCCAGTCCATAATTATACCTGTCCCAGAAGAAATACTTCCCCTCATGCCCAAAAGGGGCGTGGCGGGAATGCCTGTTTTTGATAAAATAGGTTTCCAGCAACTGCCCCTCCGCATTATAGATTCTCGGCATCGTATTTGTAATCTTATATTCTCTGGTTATCCCGATCCGATAACTTCCAAGTTTCAATTCCATCGCAAACCCTCACGCCAGATACGCTCTGTACCAATCGATCGCCAGCGCGATCCCTCTCTCGAAATCATACTCCGGATCATACCCTAAAAGCGCCCGCGCCTTGCTGATATCTGCGTTGGAATCCCGCACATCCCCCTTACGTTCCGGTCCAAACTTCGGCTCCACATCTTTGCCCAGCGCCTTACAGAGATGATGATAGATATCAATCAAAAATAATCTGCCGCCCGCACCGATATTGAATGCCTGTCCCGCCGCCTCGCCAGAAGCCTTACAAGCCTTAAGGTTTGCTTCGATCACATTGTCAATATAAGTGAAATCTCTGGACTGCATGCCATCTCCGTTGATCGTAGGCACTTCATCATGCAGAAGCTGCCTGATAAACTTGGGAATCACCGCCGCATACATCCCATCAGGATCCTGTCTGCGCCCAAACACATTGAAATAACGCAGACCATACGTGTCCAGGCCATACAACTGCTTATACAAGCGGCCGTATTCCTCATCCACCTTCTTTGTCAGGGCATACGGAGAAATCACATGCCCCTCTTTCCCTTCTTTCTTCGGCAGTTCTACAGAGTCCCCATACACGGAAGAGCTGGAGGCGTAGACAAACTTCTTCACCCCGCATACACGTGCAGCCTCCATCATATTCAGCGTCCCCCGTATATTGATCTCCTCATACAGAAGCGGCATCTCTATGCTGCGCGGCACGCTTCCCCACGCCGCCTGGTTGAGCACATAATCTACCCCTTCCATCGCCATCTTACATGTTTCCAGGTCTCTGATATCGCCCTTGATAAACGTAAACTTATCATGCGGAATCAGCGCCTCAATATTCTCATATTTTCCCGTAGACAGATTATCCAGGCAGCGCACCGTATAGCCCATCCCGATCAGCGCCTCACAAAGATTCGACCCGATAAAACCGGCGCCTCCGCCTACCAAAAATACACTGTTTTCCTCAAAATTAATATCTCGATATCCCATTTTCCCTCCGTTCCATAGCAGCCTTTTGCATCCATTCCCGCAGCAAAAGGAATCCGGCGATATAGAAAAGCGAAAACCCATAGATCATATACCGCGACAGACACATAATCGTCATGGAAGTGGCACACACATTCGCCGCGATAAAGAGAAGCGCAAGTCCCATGACCCAGGCGGCATCGCTTCTTTTCAGTCGCCTCACCTGCCATATACTGAGGATGAGTGCCGCTCCATAGCACAACAGCGCGAACCAGTTGATGAGCGGATGCACCACCGCTATGCTTCTGATAAATCCATACGTGCACAACAGAACATAGTCATACAGCCACTGCCCAAAACATGCCGGCAGGAGCTTCCTAATCATACGGCCTGCCATCTCATCCGACATGCTGCTCTGTTGATAATAGTCAATCTTTCCAAGCCCAAAATAATAGGCCGACAGATCTGCCTCCAACACCTGGAATTTCAGCACGTCGTGATAAGATTCCAGATGTGCGGCTCTCTGTGTAAAAGTTTCTCCGCCGTATTTATGGTTGGCTTCCAGTACATCCGCCTCATCGTAGAAACGATCAAAAAACGCTCTTTCCAGACTGTCCTCCTCGAAGACTTCCCCGTCTTCCCGGTCACAGGCATAGATCACATTCGTCAGCGTATTGACCTGACCATAGGTATTCCCCATAAAATATCCCGTAACGGCATAATTATACACATGAACGGTCAGACTCCGCAAGCCAAATACGAAAATTACCAGGATAACCGGAACGAACAGCCCATGCTTTGATTCCCTGTTCCCTGTATCGTCCGCCGCCGTTCTGCCCTGACGTATGATCTGCAGAGTCCCCTGCAGGAGCTGTACGGCCAGCCAGATCAGGATGGTCGTCATCATCTGCCCTCTCGTCATCGACAGCAGGAAAGCAAACACAAGACTCCATGCCCTGTCCCTTTTTCTGTTTTCAAACAGGACTCGCAGCATAAAATATAGGAAAAACTGGAACAAGGGAATGCAGAGCGCTTCACTCATCACCGAATTTTCCAGAAAAATATGCAGCGCGGACACATATCTTGTCATGAGATGCGGCACCACCTGTAAGAAAACTACAATCAGTTCCTCCCACAAACGCAGCTTAAAATGTGCCGCGATATATTCTGTAAGCACCCAGATACCGGCCGCCGTGAGCAGATTCTGCGCCACAGCCGTCACCGTCAGATACCCTTCCCCCAGGATCACCCGAAAAAATGCGAGAAACAGCGGGTAGAGCGGTTCTCTGTGTATATGCATCGTGATATACTGCTCGGAGTCATTGTAGACGCCCACGCCATAGGCCGCGAGCATCCCCAGGAAGAACAGAAGCAGTCCTCCCAGGATGCACCCCGATCTGATCCTTTTGTTTTTCAATCCTACAGTCTCCAATACAGATAGTCCTCTGTCAGATAGTCTTCCCTGTTTAGTAAGCCTTTAATATCCAACAATACTTTCTGCCCGTGGGCAGCGTTGTAGAGGCTGTCAATCGCTTCTCTTTGCAGCTCTAAGAACTGCTCATGGGCAACCGCAATGATCACGGCATCCATATCGCGGACTTCTTCCATCGTCTGGAACGTAATGCCATAGAGACGTTTCGCTTCCTCCGCATCCGCCGCCGGATCTACCACGATCGGAACGATCCCATATTCTCCTAACTCTTTATAAATATCGATCACCTTGGTATTTCTGGTGTCAGGGCAGTTCTCCTTGAAGGTAAATCCCAGAATAGCCACCTTCGCATGTTTCACCGCAATGTTGGCCTTGATCAGACTCTTGACCAGACTTTCCGCCACATACCTGCCCATATCATCATTGATCCGACGGCCGGAAAGGATGATCCGCGAATGATAGCCAAGCTCTTCTGCCTTATAAGTCAGATAGTAAGGATCCACGCCAATACAGTGTCCCCCCACAAGCCCTGGCATAAACTTTAAGAAGTTCCACTTCGTACCTGCGGCCTCCAGCACTGCCTTGGTGTCGATTCCCATCTTATGGAAAATCATGGAAAGCTCATTCATGAATGCAATATTGATATCCCGCTGGCTGTTCTCAATCACCTTGGCCGCTTCCGCCACTTTAATCGACTCCGCGCGGTATACGCCGGCCTCCACCACCAGCTCATAGACCTTCGCTATGATATCCAGGGTTTCCTCATCCATGCCCGATACGATCTTCGTGATCGTCTCCAAGCGATGTACCTTGTCGCCGGGGTTGATGCGTTCCGGGGAATACCCGATCTTAAAATCAATCCCACAGGTAAGCCCCGATTCCTTTTCCAGAATCGGCACACAGATCTCCTCCGTAACCCCAGGATAGACCGTAGACTCAAACACAACCACAGAGCCTTTCGTCAGATTCTGTCCCAGAATCCTGCTGGCTCCCTCCACCGGCGTTAAATCCGGTGTGTGATCATGGTTCACCGGCGTCGGCACCGCCACAATGTGGAACTTCGCCTCGCGCAGCTTCTCTGCGTCTGCTGTAAATTCCACTGTGGTATTTTTGATCACCTCATCTCCCACTTCGTTCGTCGGATCGATCCCTTCCCGGTACATCTGAATCTTCTTCTCATTCAGATCAAATCCAACTACCTTAATCTTCCTGGCAAAAGCGACAGCGATCGGCATTCCCACATAGCCAAGTCCGACCAAAGAAAGTTTCTCTTCTCCTCTTACTATCTTCTCATATAAGTCCATTGTTTCCCTCGTTTCTGCGCTTCCTTGACTCAATTGACTGCGTCCGCGCATTCTTTGCAATCTTGTTCCTTTCCCTTCCCCTTATTCCAGGTTTCATGAGTTTTCAGCAGTTCCGGCGCTCCTCTGCCCCAGAATCCTCTTCACTTCCTCCATATAGGAGGCAGTCACAAGCCGGCGGTCGAACTCCTTCTCCATCTTCTCCCTGCCTCTTCGTCCCATCGCGGCCCGTTCTTCCACAGACAGCGCCAGAAACTTCTCCATCGCACCGATCAGCTCTCTGGCACTCCCCGGTGTGAAGCCAAAGCCCGTCTTACCTTCCTCGAATGCCTCTCTGCAGCCACTGATCGCAGAGGCAATAACCGGCCGTCCCGTAGCAGCTCCCTCAATCAGCGCATTGGACATGCCCTCGTGAAAAGACGCCACCACAATCGCACTCGCCGCCGCCAGGTAGGGGTGTACCTGTGTGTGAAACCCAATCTGCCGAATGATCCCTTCCTGCTCCAGTTCATCCAGCATGTCCTGGTAATCTTCATCACAATATCCCATGATATCGAAAAAGACCCGGTCGCTGTGCAGTGCTTTCGCCGCCTCAATATATTCCAGAATCCCCCGTTCCTTCATCACCCGGCCCACAAAGAGGAAATGCGTCTCATCTCCCGCCGGATATTCCTCAAAACGGTGCCTTTCCAGGTTAACACCTGATCCCATGACCATCCTGGTCTTTTTACCCGCTATCCCAAAACGTCTGAAAATATCGCGGTTCTCCTCATTCTGAAAGAACACGCAGGCCGCCCTTTTCATGCCTGCCCGATACATTGTCACGATCAGCTTCAACAGAATGCCCCTCCTGTCAAAAGCCCCTCCTAACCCTGTGATCGTCGCAATACAGGGAACCTTTCTCCTGCCTGCCGCAAACCCGCCGTATATATTCGGCTTGATCGTATAAGTGACGACCAGATCAGGCTTAAGTTCTTTCATCATCCGGCTGTAAGTAAAGTACAGTTTCAGATCCTGAAACGGATTGATCCCTCTTCTGTTGATCGCCGTCCTGACGATCCGGCATCCTTCTGCCGCCAGTTCTTTCTCCTTCACATCATCCGGCATACTGACTGAAACCTGATGTCCTGCCAGCAGCGCCTGCACGAACTCGTTTCGAAAATCATACAGACCACCGGAAGAATTTGTCAAAATCAATACTTTTCCCATTTCCATCCCCTTAGTTGGACCCATACCGCCGCCTACGGTACGATCGTGATCCCCTTCATATCCCGGATCGCTATTTCATTGTATTTCATCATGCAGATATTCTCCGCATACGCTCCTATCCTGACCTCGTTTTCCTGTCCCTCCAGATTCCGCAGGACTGCCGCAGGCATGTTCACCCCGCAGGCATAGGCATGCGGATAGCCGCCGCCAAACCGCGGATTCACTTCTGATATATGATACACACCGTCGATCCTGAAAATATCGATATCGATCATGCCCAGAAAACCACATGCTTCCACGAATTCCCTGATCAGCTCAAACAGGCTCTCATCCAGGAAAGAGACAGACTTGTCCGTCTCGCCTGCACGCATCTTGATCTTCTTCTTGACAAAGATTGACGTGCACTTCCCGGAAATCATATCGATATAGACATCCGCGCCATACTCCTGTCCATCCATATATTCCTGTATCATCAGATCCTTCTGCAGATCATACAGTACCTCCAGTTCCCTGTCGCTCTCCACTTTATTGATATGCAGGCTTGCACTGCCCCGCACCGGCTTGACAAACACCGGATAGGAAATCTCCCCGCGCGCTTTCGCCTGGTAGAATGCGTCCAGCGTAAGATAACACTTCCCGGTAGGAATCTGCATTTTCTTAAGGAGCTGATACATCCTGTACTTGTCGAAACAAGTCTCCACCAGGTCATATGCCGATACGATCGGCGTTGTTCCCACCGCCAGAAACTTCTCTCTCTCCTTCGCTAACAGACTCAGTTCCGGATCGATCAGCGAAAACACACCTGTAATCTGTTCCTTCTTGCAGATCTCCAGAATCACATCCAGATAATCCGGCGCCGTGATCCTCGGCACCAGATAGAACGCATCCGCCTCATAAACTGCCGGCGCCAGATTGCTGCAGTCCGTAGCGATGATACGCCCTTTGTCCCCAATCTCTTTCTTAAAATACTGCACTACTTTATCCCGCGTTCCCGCGCTCAGGATCAATAGATTCATAGCTTACTCCATTTCTGTCAGACGCAGCCGGCCTGTCCTTTTGAGCCTCTCCTCTCGGATCTGTGCAAAATTTCCCTCCACCGCATTCGTGTCCTCTGCCACTTCTTCGGCATGCCCCAGAACCGTCTGCACTGTTATCCACAACACTTTCAAATCCATTCTGAAGGAGAGGTTTTCCACATATTCCACATCCTTCTCCAGCCGTCTGTCCCAATCGATAAAGTTCCTTCCGCTGACCTGCGCCAAACCCGTCAGCCCCGGCCGCACACTGTGCCGCAGCCTCTCCCGCTCCGTATAATAGGGCAGGTAAGATACCAGCAGCGGACGCGGTCCGATGATGCTCATATCTCCCTTCAAGATATTGAAAAGCTCCGGCAGCTCATCTAAGCTCGTCGCCCGCAGGAATTTCCCGAATCTGGTCAACCGAACCGCATCCGGCAGCAGCTTCCCTTCCGCATCCTTCTCATCCGTCATCGTCCGGAATTTGCACAGCGTAAAAATCTTCTCCTGCTTTCCCGGCCTCTCCTGCCGAAACAGTACCGGACTTCCTAACTTCACCCGCACTAAGACACCCAGCACAAGCAGTACCGGACTAAGCACAAGAATCCCGCACAGTGATAACAGGAAATCCAGACATCTCTTCCAACATTTCTTATACATACCTTCTTCTCCAAACCCCGCTTATTTCCTGGTCTGTTTCTCTATCGCACATCCCGGTACAGCGCATAATAATCTGTCTCCATATTATCCGCATACTTCTCATAGAACCTTTTCGCATCGTCCAGCGCCTTATTATAGATTCTGTCCCCCAGCTCCTTCTGAAAGAAATCCAGAATATTGCCGGTTCCGATCAGCCCCAGGTCGAGATCATACTCTTCCTTGAAAAAATGCGCGATCTCATCACAAATCTGTCTCTTTTCCTTTTCTTCAAATGGATCCATCTGCATCTATCCCTTCTAAGCGCCTTATCCTATGCCCCGAAGCACCCTCTGATCGTCTGGATGATCAGCTCCATATCCTCATCCGTATTCTTGATATCGCTGGGCAGGCACAATCCTCTTGCAAAGACATGCTCTCCCACGCTTCTTCCGTCTTCATAGTGCGGTATAAAATCTTCTTTTGCAAAAACAGGCTGCAGATGCATCGGTTTCCAGATCGGCCTGGATTCTGCATTGATCTCCTGCAGCGCGTCCATCACCTGATCGGGAGTCACGCTACACTGATCATCTATGATCATACCGGACAGCCAGCAGTTTGCATCTCCCTCCGGATTTAACGGATTCATCGCAATCTCCGGAATGTCTGCGAAGGCCTCCTGATACTGCCTGTAAATCTCCTTCTTCCTCGCCTTGTGCTCCTCTAAATGCAGAAGCTGGCCTCTGCCGATCCCGGCTGTGACATTGCTCATGCGGTAATTATAACCGATCTCAGAGTGTTGGTAATGTCTGGCCGGATCCCTGGACTGTGTCGCGAAGAAAGTCACCCTCTTTGCATCCTCCTCTTTCGCCGACACGAACATGCCGCCGCCTGACGTAGTAATAATCTTATTGCCGTTAAAAGAATAAATCCCGTATTTTCCAAAAGTACCTGTATGTTTTCCCTGATACGTACTGCCCAGAGATTCCGCCGCATCTTCAATCAGCGGCACTTGATGCTGTTCGCAGATCTCCATGATCTCCCGAAGCTTCGCCGGCGTGCCATAGAGATGCACGCAGATCACCGCTTTCGGATGAGGGTATTTCTCGAAAGCTCTCCTAAGCGCCTGCGGCGACATATTCCAGGTATCCGGTTCCGCATCGATGAACACAGGTGTGCCGTTCTCATATACGATCGGATTACAGGATGCGGAAAACGTCAAATCCGAGACAAATACCACATCTCCCCTCTTAACCCCCAGCAGCTTCAACGCCATATGGATAGCGGCCGTTCCAGCAGAAAGGGCCGCAGCATAACCGCATCCCGTATACGCCGCCACTTCCTTTTCAAAAGCATTCACATTCGGCCCCAAAGGCGCAACCCAATTGGTATCGAATGCCTCCTGTACGTATTTCTGCTCCTCCCCATGCATCGTAGGGGACGATAAATAAATTCTCTTCCGATCCATAACAGTTCCCACTCCTTCCAGTTAACTCACACCCTCATTGACTTCTTCCGGGTTGTGATAGGTCGGCACGATCTTCTTGATCAGCGGCCTGATATCTGAACTTTCTATTTGACACTCATCTTTCAATTCCTTTAACTGCACAAAGAATTCATGTTCATCCAGCTCGATCGGCTTGCCGATATGAATCATCCTGTTTGCCGTATCTTTCATGCCTTCTTCTTCCATCAGCAGTTCCTCGTACAACTTCTCCCCCGGCCGCAGCCCTGTGAATTCAATTTTGATATCCTCACCCACACGGTATCCAGACAGCCTGATCAGATTTTCCGCCAGTGTTAAGATCTTGACCGGCTCCCCCATATCCAGGACGAAGATCTCGCCGCCTTTCGCATAGGCGCCGGCCTGCAGCACTAAAGAGACCGCCTCCGGGATCGTCATAAAGTACCGGATGATGTCCGGGTGCGTCACCGTGACCGGCCCGCCTGCCGCGATCTGCCTGCGGAACAGCGGAATCACACTGCCGTTGCTGCCTAACACATTGCCGAAACGCACTGCCACGAATTCCGTATCATAATGCTTATCGAAGGTCTGGATAATCATCTCACAGATCCGCTTGCTGGCTCCCATGATGTTCGTGGGATTCACCGCCTTATCCGTGGAGATCATCACAAACCGCTGTACCCCGCTCATCGCCGCCGCCTGTGCGGTCTTGAAAGTGCCGAACACATTATTCTTCACCGCCTCAGTCGGGCTGTCTTCCATCAGGGGCACATGCTTATGTGCCGCCGCATGATACACGATATCGGGTCTGTATGTGGAAAAGATGAAATTCATCCGATTTGTGTTGCGCACTGAGGCGATCAACACAACCAGATTCAACTCCGGGTACTTCTCCTTCAGCTCCTGCTGGATATCATAGACAGAATTCTCATAGATATCCACGATCACAAGCTGCTTCGCCTTATGTGCGGCAATCTGCCTGCACAGTTCACCGCCGATTGAACCGCCGCCGCCTGTGACAAGCACTACCTTCCCCTGGACATAGCCGAGAATGGAATCCATATCCACCGTGATTGGATCTCTCCCCAGCAAATCTTCCACTTCCACGTCCCGCAGCTTGCTCACACTGACTTCTCCATTCACAAGCTGATACATGCCCGGCAGAGAGCGTAGTTTACAGTTTGTATCCTTACAGATCTCTAAGATTTCCCGGATCTGCGTCCTTGGTGCAGACGGCATCGCCACAATGATCTCGTCCACATCATAGAGATCTGCGCATTCCACGATCTTATCCCGTCCGCCTACGACCTTGATCCCCTGAATATATCTTCCCCATTTTCCCTTGTCGTCATCAATAATACACTTGATGACCATCGTAGAAAAATTGCTGTTCACGATCTCTTTCACAATAAGATTGGCAGCCTCCCCGGCGCCGATCACCATAACAGAGATCAGATTCTTCTTATTCTGCTGCTTATGTTTCAATCCCCGGAAGAACCGGTAGGAGAACCGGCTGACAAAGATACAGACAACCAGGGATGCCAGATATGCCGCATAATAGCTTCTGGGAACCGCCTGGGGCGTAATCCTGAAAAACTGCATGCCAATACCGTCTACCAGTGTTGACAGCACACATGCCACCACGATATTCTGCAGTTCCGTCTCTCCCGCGAATGCCCACAGGCTGCTGTACAAATGCATGATATAAAAGATGACCAGCGTCACCGGGATATTGATCGGCATAAAAAGCTCAATCGGCCGCAGAAAATGATCCGGTATGGATGCAATATGAAAATCATAGCGCCACAGGATCGCCACATAGCTGGCAATGATAACACTGATTACGTCATAAATGATCAGACAGGTTCTTCTATAAAATAATTTCGCATTAAAAGGATTTCTCTTTTTCTCCATAATGATACCTTATACCGCCTTTCGGCTGTCAGAAAGAAGCGGCGAAAGCGCCAGCAGCAGACAGCATGCGATCGGACAACAGGGATGGAAAATCCATTCTGTCAGTCCTGCTACCGCAAAGAGGATCAGAATCGCCAGGGGCAGCGCCGCACACGCCCTGTCCTCCTTATGCCTGTGCAGATAAACCGCCGCCTGAATCAACGTACCAACCCCCAGCAAAATAAACACCGCACCCACATAAACGCCATGGTCATAGGCAACTTGAAGATAGATATTGTGTGCATGGACAAGGTAATTCCCGTCTGGCTCCATAATACCCATATCCTCATGTCCAAATCCATTTAATCTGTCATAATATGCCCTGAAAATCTCCAATCTGCCGTTGGTGTATGAATCTTCCTCACCCTCGTCGGCAGCATCCTCGTTTTCCGCCACGCTTCCTGCTATGGTATCCTCTGTCGAGGCGAGCAGGATCACTGCTTTTTCCTCAAACAAAGGTTTACGGAATGCGGCATTACCGGCCTTGACACACTTTTCTTCCGGCATTCCCAGCACTTTCATCTGGAAAACCTGCACGAAACGCTGGATCGTAATATAGTAATCTGAATCCATATCCCTACCGTGTACAATCTGCACGGGAATCTCCTCAATCTCATGCAGTTCCGGCCTTGCCGCGACAGCCGGAACAATTCTCTGCGCTGTAAAAACGATCGGAAAACAGAGAACCACCGCCAGGATCATCATGCCGATCCCGCAAAACATATTCCGCAGCTTCCGCTCCCCGGTCAGGCACACCGCCGGGATCATAATCACTCCGGTGGCTGCGATCGCCAGATATCCGGTTCTACTCAGCGTGAAAATAAGATACACGGAGGAAACGCCTAAAAGCGCCAGTTCCTTATACACTGCTGCAAAATGCGGCGTGCGTCTGTATACATCCAGAAATTTCACCAACGCAGCACAGACCACCAACGCGAGATATACCGCGGAGATCGTAACCGTATGGAAAATAAACGGATACCGGTAATACTGGAAAAACATATATGGCCGGTGCAGCAGACAATATATCACCATTGCACCAAAATGAAGCAGAATACCATTACATAGATTCCGTAAGAGAGCCTCCTTTTTTTTCCAGGCCGCCATATTCAGATAAAACAATGTAAATGCACAGACTAAGTAGATCGGCCACCCTCTGGTGTTACGATACCAGATGATCAGCGCAAAAAAGCCCCCCACCAGCAGACTATACCAGAGCGAAAAACCTCTGATCTGTCTGCGAAGCGCAAAACGGATTGTCCCGATCAAAACAAATCCTGTTAAGATTCCCACCCAGACAGTAAGCCTGATCACCGGAATATCCAGCTCCTCCGGCTCCTGCAATGCCGCCACAGCCTGTCTGTAATACTGATATCCCACGATCCCTGCAATCACGCCATACGCCAGGTTGATCAGGTGAAAGAGATCTTTGAATTGATAAGTTACCAGCACTGCCAATGCCAGGAAGATCAGCATCTGCCTGTATGCCACCGTATGGTGAAGTTCGAACAGGCCGTTCATATAGTTACAGCACGCCCAGACCGCCCCTGCGAAAAGCGCCGACTGCAGATAGTTCTGCCAGTTATCCCGCAAAACAATGGCAAATGTTCTGTCAGATGCATATCCTGTCCTGTCATGCCTGACTGCATAGAGTAAGAGCAGTACAGCGATCAGAATACTCGCCTCATAGAATAGGATTGCCACCGGCTCTTTTGTAAACAGCTGTAATGGCCATACGGCCGCAAACGCCGCCGCTCCGGCAAGGAGGATCACCGGAATGCAGACTGTTCTCACGGTCTTCTCTACCGTAACCAGCGTATTTCTTTCCGGATGCTTCTTATAGTAACGATCTGTCAGAAACGTAATCAGAATTCCAGACAGCACAAACAGGGCATCCCATACTAATGTTCTGCCCTTGCGAAGCGGCATCTCATACTCATAGGCAGCGATGATGCAGTGTTCCCCATCTTCCACCTCACCGTAATAGAGCGCCCCATTATAAGGATTGCCGGAAGCCGCCGTATCTTCAGTCCCCACCCGGAACGGAGATTCCATTCCCTGCAGCAGATAATAATAAGGCTTTCCAACTTCCGTATCAATATTGATCTGTATCCTGCAGTCTCCGGGAATCGACTTCATATCCTCTGTGCTGATCACCTGCTGCATGATCATGCCCATAGAAGCGTCAAACAGCACAAAATTGAATTTCTCGCCAATCTCACCTTCCGTAAGATGGATATTGATATTTTTCAATCTGTCGTACTGTGCGACGAACATCTGCTGTACAGCGTGTCCCTCTACGATCTCATCCGATTCCATCACGATCTGTCTGCTGCTGGCGGACACAACGGTCTCTTTGACAAGGCGCAGCGGCCACAGCGACACTACCACGCACAACACAACGATCCAGACAGTACCACAGATGGCTTGTCTCTTATTGATTATTCTGTTCATTGTTTATTCCTGATCTGCCGCTGTATCCAGCAGCCCTGATGATCTGTTTCCACTCTTACTTTTCACTGGTCTTTTGCATGTTTCGGCATCCGATACGATGTCCTGCAGAAATTTCATTGCTTAGTATATCACGATTGTATCTTTTTTACAACTGATCATCCTAAATCGCCGCACGATGGACCGGATACATCAGTGGACGGAAGTGTTCCGCCTATAGAAACCTCCACGTCATGGGAAAAGGGCAGAAGACTGCAAAACACCAGCGCCAACGTCAAAATCTGTACTGCGGCTATGTATCGATAACTCTGATGATACAGCACCAGTACCAGCCCTGCAATCTGCCCTAGAAGCGGCACGCCCAAAAAAGACATTTCATCCGGTTTCCCCACCAGAACAGGCCCAGCGTCATCAACAGAATAAGATAGGCGCCAGACCACCACAGAAGCATATCAAACACACTGTTTGCCGCCGTATTCATCGTGCCGCAGTAGAGCTCAGACCGGGCTGAATGGTTATAATAAGATATGCCAGGCTCCATCGGGTCAAATTCAAAATACGAGGCGGCCAAATCTCCTTCCATGACGACAGTGGCATAAAAGCCCTTTACGTTGAAGCAGTCCGGCGGCTGGCGCACATCCCACAGAAGATCCATCCCATCCAGCCGGTATTTGATCACTACATCCGGGTATTTGCGCAGTGCTTCCAGGTACACAGTAAAGGCCTCCTTTGCAGTGATAGCCGAAGGGCTGAAAGGGTATTCGTTTGCAAGATCTCCTTTCCCCAATAATATGGATCATGCCCCAGATACCGATCGTAGTAGGCTGCCCATTGATCCAGGGGCAGGGCGGATTCCATGATTGCATTGCTCTCTTCGGAAAGAGGAAGATTCTTATTTACGCACGAGGCGGCCGCACAAAGCATGGGGATATAGGGGCTCATTCCAATATCATATGTTGCCTGGAACCAGGAAAACACTGGCCCCTTATATATGCCAATCAGCAGAATATTTACCAAAAACACCCTTATCAGGCGCCGTCTCACCTGAGAAAAATGGCGCAGGGTAATCCATACGAACAGCAGCAGCACTGCGGCATAAGGCACAATGCCGTTATGCCGAAACGCATAAATCAGAAACAGGGACAATGCAAGCGCCAGGCAGAACCGTAACCTTTGCAGTTCCTCCAGGTTCAGACTCAGGCAGACCAACAGATAGGTCGCCCACAAAAGCGAAAGCGTGTAAGGGTAATCCTTAAGCGGACTAATCCCTAAAAAGACCTGGTTGGGCAGCAGACTAAAGACTATCCCCAGAATTGCCAGCGTTTTGAAGGAAATGCCATGATCATAGCCCAGCATCAAAAACTTTGTGCAGATCAGAGCAAAGAAAAACAGTTGGACCGCTACAAGCGCGCCGGCATGGGGCATATGTCGAGAATGACCCGATAAAGTATGGCGTTTATGGCCGGGTGCCAGTTTGCAATCGTTCCATGTCTTACCGCCTGATTGATCAGGTCAATGCAGTCCGCCGGGCCAGAAGTTCCACAGGATCACCGCCTGACAGAAAAACAGGATTGCCCAAAGTTTCCCAAAAACTATATATAACGGCAGACAGGTTTACTCCTGGGTCTGCGAAGGGACGCCAGCCATTCCAGCCCGAAAAGCAATAGATAAATCACAGGAAGAAACCAAACCGTTCCCAATGCAACAGAAAGAACTCCCTGTGCAGAAACATGCATCCGAGTATTCCCATTCAGAAAAAACCGCTGCCCAAAAGACGCAAAGGCGGCATACAGCGCGATCACTAATGCCAGAGCGACTTTACTCCAGGTCATGTATTTCCCCAGAAAGCGTCGAACCGGTCCAAATGACAGGAACAGATAGAATACAACGGCGAGAAAAGCAAGAAAAACCATGGTAAATTCATCCGGTACAATTTGCGGGGAAGTAAAAAATAATCCGTAATGCACGAGGAACAGGATAATCCCAAAGGCCAATTTTACACCGGGTTTAGCAGTGAACGCAAGAAGTCCTCCGCTCAACAGAGAGCGTTCATCCTATAACCGGATTTTCTGCCAGCCGTATCTGGCGGCATAGAGGAAGAACAGGAAAAGGAAACTGATAATCGACAGAATTCCCGGAAGATACAGTACAAGTTCCAGCGGTGAGTAAGTGCGGCGGCAGTCGAAGGGAATGTCTGCATACTTTACCTCCTCTCCTTCTGGACAGCACAGATCCCATGTACTGCCACTGCCTGCAGAGGACTTGATGGAAACGCTGCCGGCATAAGGAGTATACGGGAAGCCAAGACGGACCTCCTCCGCATCAAAACGCATAGTCAGGTAATTCTCGGTCCCATTCTCTAACGGCCAAACCACGAAATTATCATATTGTTCTCGATACAGCCAGGCAGAATTTTCTATTACCTGCACCTGAGCGATGGGAATATTTTCCCCGTCTACAATCACATCACACAGACAGATTTCTCCAGCAGTCACAGCGTACAAGGAGAGGGTTACTTCCTGCTGGACCGGAAAAAAGAAACCACGGAATCCATCCAGAATCACAAGCGCAACGACAACCGACAACAGCACCGTCTTAACCGGCTGATCGGATTGGAACATCCGGCGGGCAGCGCGCAAAACAAACCAGCAGCCGGCATAGAAGCAGCCAAATACAGGCAGGCGCCACCAAAAGGAATTCGGCCTGTACAGGTTTGCATTCACATAAGCTGTCAGGTAAAGGCTGGGAAAAAAACAGGACAGCCCTTTCAGGACCTTTGGCAGCGACAGATTTGCACGCAGATTTTTCAATACATCCATTTGAGAGTCTCCATTTCAAAGGGCTCGTCACAGAAGCTGATACGGCAGCAAACGCCGCGAGAAATTTCTCGATTTTACAGCTCTTCTATCAGCATCGCCGCAAACAACGGCATCCCAAACCAGAAGATCAACACATATCTTGGCAGATAGGTTGGCCCCAGAATCACCGTCAGCCAGACAAGCAGCACCATCAGATAAGGAACGACAATATGATATTTCTTCCGGTACAGCATGTAGGCGAACACAAAGGCAATACACCAGAAGATCCCGCCAGGAGAATACAGCATGGAATAGATCGGCACCTTTTCCTGCGAGATTTCCAAGGAGAGCTTACGGTACGCCCGGTCAAGCCAGGGGATCTTACTGTCCCTGTATCCGGGTTCCTCCACCTCATAACCGAAGTAGGAACTGTCCTCATAGGTAAATGTAAAGACCGTATTGCCGGAATAGACATCTATGATAGTGTCCGGATACCAGAACCCGTAAGAATTCATCAGCCACGCGTTCACATAGGACAGCGGCTTGTGCAGTCCGATCTTCAGCCATAGTCTTGCATACCGCGATTTATCTGCCGCGTAGACATCGTTCCGAAAATGCACTTTCACAGGATCCGACAGCTTCGGATTGTACAGTACCAGCGCTTCCTCAGGCAGCACCTCATGCAGCGCCGCGATATCGTCCGGCTCGAAAACTTCCGGATTGAACTTGTAAGTTCTGGCAAGCTGCTGGATCGGAACCGTCAGAATCTCCTGGTTCTCTTCATTCTTTGCATGCAGCGCCACTGTCAGCACGCCGTTGACCGCATAATAAGCGGCAAAAGCGACCACAAGCAGCCATGTCATTTTCCACAGGTACGGCTTCCTGCCTCTTCCCAGCAGACGATCCTGCAAACTCGTTTGATCCTCATCCTCTTCTCTTGTACCATGAATTCCGGGCCGCAAAGCGCCATCTTCTGCTCTTTTGCCATAAAATTTCCAATTTACGTATAACAGCAAGATCACCGCCATCACCGCGAAGGCATAGACGCCATTCTTCCGAAACAACATCATCGCCAGAGCACTCAGGACAAAAAATGCCATCTTTTTGCGGGACGCAAAGAAAGCTTCACTGTCACTGCCCAGCTCGATCAGCGCCAGAAGCAGCATCAAAAGCGCTGAAGTAAACAGGGCATCCTTTGCGGAGCAGAGTGTAAACATCACAATAACAGGAAACAGGGCAAAATAAAGCAAGGAGAGGAGCCGCAGTCCCTTCGAAACCCTTCTCCTCCTCATAAAGACAAGCAGATACGTAAAGCAGCCGGAGACGACAATCATCTGTACGAGCATGTAGCAGGCTATGCCCAGATTATAGGAACCTGTCACCTTATGCACCGCACACACAATGCCTCCAAGCAGCAGCACATGCACCAGCGGATGATGGGTCGTGAAATTCCTGGAAGCCACCTGCAGCCATTCTTCCTGCGCATCATAGACAAAGAAACCCGGATACACGGCAAGAAACACCGGGAGCCAGCACAGCAGCAGAAAAGCAAACATCAGCACATCCACATATTTGACCGCTCCCGTCGGTGTGGACGGCAGCTTGATATGTGCGGCGAGTCTGCTCTTCCTCTCTTCGATACTGCCCAGAAAGTTCCAGAATTTCCGCACCAGTATTGTGAACAGAGCGGTCAGCACCGGCAGCGAAATCCACAAATGATAATCTTTGAAATTCACATTTCCCTCCGCTTCCAGCCGGACGCCAAACAGCATCGCCGTCGTAAACAGAAAGGACAAAGCTCCTGCGATCAACCACCCTCTGCGGTCCTGCCAGTCAATGGTGTGCAGAGACCAACTGACCGCATAGATGCACAACAGCCACATAAAGACAGAAAAAATGCTGTTGGTAAATCCCAACGTATTCTCCTGCAGATTCAGTACCTGCGGCAGACACAGCGTCCCGGCTGTCGCGATCACAAAAGCGATCATATTTGTTTTCAGTTTGATCCTGAATTCCTTCTCATCCATAATCTTTCGATCCCTATCCCATCACGCCAAAGGCTTCTCGTCCGCTGCATTGATACATTCCCTGATCACATACTGCGGAGAATTATTCAGGGAAATGTAGATCCTGCCAAGGTACTCTCCGATCAGTCCTAACATCAGCATGATCATACCACCAAGAAAGACAGTAGCCGCCATCATGGCGCTGAAACCGACCGGCACAGCAGGATTGATAAACTTCTTGATCACCGTGTAGATGCCATAGGCAAAACCTCCAAGCGCCGTGACACATCCCATTGCCGTAGCGATCCGCAGCGGTTTGATGCTGAAAGCCGTAAACCCGTTAAACCACAATCCAAACAGCTTCCCCAGGGTATATCCTGATACACCTACTTCCCGCTCTCTGTGAGATACCTCTACATTTGCGATCCTCTTCGTGGTGCGAAGTACCAGGCCGATCACATAAGGGTACGGATTCGTATACCGCAGAATCTCTTCGATCACAAACCGGCGCGCAGCAAAATAACTGGACAGATACAACTCCTTCGGCTTTCCCAGCATTACCCTGGTCATAAGCTCATTGATCTTACTGCCAAAATTACGGAAACCCGAATGTTGTTTATGCGTATATTTCGCATAGACCACATCATATCCCTCTTCTGTTTTATCTAACAGCTTCCCTGCCTCCTCCGCCGGCGTCTGCCCATCGTCATCCAGACAGACGACCACATCGCCGTGCGTGTACCGAAAACCTGCCATCAACGCGGCATGCTGCCCGAAGTTCCTGGCCAGATTAACGCCGCAGATATCCGGGCGGCCCGCGCACAAACTCCGGATCACTTCGAACGTGTTGTCCGGTGAGCTGTCATTGACCAGTACGATCTCATACGTATGATCCGGCATTTTTCCCATTGTCTCATCGATCTCCGCCACCACTTTACCGATCGTTTCCGCCGAACGGTAGCAGGGTACTACAAAACTGACCAGTTTACTCATTCTCTTTTTGCCGCGCCTTTCCCATGTATCTCTGTCGATCTCCATAAAACAGACCTCCCGCTCTCCCTGCTGTGTCATCACCCTCTCCCGCCTGTCGGTCAGCCGGAATCCGGCATTTTCATAGCTCTTCTCTGCCCCGATATTATCTGCCAGGAACCGCAGGAATATTTTCCGCAGCTTCAATTCCGTAAATCCATAGGAGAGCGCCTGCTTCGCCGCCTCCGTGCCATAACCGCGGCCAAGCGCGTCCTCTTCTCCGATGAAGATCCCGTACTCCGCCGTCCCTGCCTCCCTGTCGATATCACGCAGATATACACTGCCGATCTGTCTGCCGTCTGACAGGCAGATGACAAACTGTACAACATGCCCCGTCTCCACCTGTTCTCTGATCCAAGTAAGATGCCCCTCTTTCGTGAACAGCTCCTGATAAATAAAATTTCTTCTCACAAACTCCTTGTTGCGCCAGGCAACGATCTTCTCTGTATCTTCAACCGTCATCTGACGCAGCCGAACCAAACACTGCTCTGCCATTCGTGTTCTATCCCTTTCCGCCGCTATGATTCGTCTCCACCGCCATTTTGCTCTGCCACACGGTAAACGCCATAGTTTTCCCCGATCTTATCCACCTTATCTATCTTGACGCGGATCTCCTGCGCCGCATAGAAGTTCTCGATCCATTCCCATCCCTGTTCCTGCACTTCCTGATCCGATACGATCAGATAGACCTGCCCCTGTTCAAGCAGCGCCCGTTTTACAGATTCGATCCCATACTGTCCTATTTTATCACGATAGAGCGGACTGCCGCACATCCAGCCGCCGAGAATATCATAATTTGTATAGTCACAGCATGTAACGTCGAAGATCGGCCTGGAAAAGGCTACTGTTGAGTATACATCCTCGAAATAAAAGTTCTCTCTGCGATCCTTGCAGTACGCGTCAATGGCATACCAGTTTTCATTCACCTGTGCCCGCCTCCTCTGTTCCGCCAGCAGCGCCGGAACGCCGTCCACGACGCCATTGATCAGAAGAAGGACAAAGGACACCGCCGCCGCGCCTGCCACGATACGCTGTACCATACCTGTAAATCCACAAGCGAGAGCGGCGGCTCTCTGCTGACTGTATCTGTATTCCTCAAGCTGTATCCGGCCAAGCATGCGGATCATCATTCCCCCCAGCAAGGCATATTCCACCAGATAGAGGGAATGCGTAATCCGCGCCGGGTCACGTTCCCGCAAAAGGATAAACATCCAGACAGCGCTCCGCATCACGATCAATAAAATGACCTGCCACAACAGATCAAAACGACGTATCCCGCCTTCTTCCTGCAGGCCCGCTTTCGTCTGCTTCCTGTTCCTCACACAGTGATAAATTCCCGCCACAAATACGACTCCATACATCCATAAAAGTAATGTACTATAAGGCGCATCCCCGCCGCGGAAAGTCCGATGATAATACCGATAGAGCTGTTTACGCGCGATCATTCCCCAGTCCTTCTCATTCCGCAGGACATCCGCCGCATAGTCAGCCGCTGTCGCAAGCAGCTTCGTATCTATGGTATCATCCAACCCATAATTGTAATTTCGAAGCAGTGTCTGTTGAACCGGCATCACTCCCAGCTGTGTCAACGCCTCTTCGTATCGATCCTCCTGGATCAGCTCCGGATAGAAATCATACACGGTCGTTCTCGCCTCAAAAAATGCCACAAAATCCTTCCACTCCGCACTCCCATAGGCCACATGATCTATCCCGCTCGACAAAAGCATTCCGGCCAGTATACTCCCAAGAACCCCTCCATACTTGATCAGATTCTCTTTCACAAAGATCTTCTTTTCCCCAGTCAGACGATACAGTCCTGCCAGACCAATGAAAGGCAGTGTCAAAAGCAGCATCTCAGAGCGGAGCTGGTAAGCCAGGATCGCCAGCATGATCGAAGGAATCTGCCAAAACACAAACCGACCAGCCGGCCAAGCCGGTGCTTCCGGCAAAGTCAGGAAGAGAAACACAGCCGTCGCCGACAGCATGGCGCTGGTCACTGTATACTGGATATTCAGCAGATGGGACAGACAGCAGCCCCACATAAAGAAAGAAAGGACGAGCAGTACGAAGCATTTTCTCATCCATCCAGAGTTCCTGTTCCCGCCTGCCTCCTCATCGGACCGCAGAAGACTGGCCAAGGACAGTAAGCGCGGAATACCTTGTGATGTGCGTGCCGCTAATGCGCACAGACGCACCCCCGCCAGATAGAAACAGCCAAACTGGCACAGAAGCAGAAACAGCCCATACCAGGCAATCTTATCACATATTCGATAACAAAAGGCGATCAAAGCTCCCAGCGGATAGAGTGTCTGCATATTGTGGCCGTCAGGCGTCCCGCTGTAAGCCCCGGACATGATATCTAACATCATGGTATCGTCATTTAAATCATAGTAGAAATCAAACCAGATCCCCATAAGCAGAACATTTAATGCCACAACAAATAACGCCAATATATAGTTCTCGTGTTTTTTCAGATCACTGCTCTTTTCCACGCTACCCCTCATAGAACGCCTTCACCTGCTCTGTGATATATTCCACTTCATCCGCCGTCAGCTTATAGTACATCGGCAGACGTAAGAGTCTGTCGCTTTCTTTCGTCGTATACTTATCCTCTCCGTGGAACCGGCCATATTTTAAGCCGGCAGGTGCAGAGTGCAGCGGAACATAATGAAAGACCGCGTGTACCCCTCTCTCTTTCAGAAAATCAATCAGTCTGGTCCTCTCCTCCATGTCCTTTGTCTTAATATAGAACATGTGGGCATTGTGGGTACAGGATTCCGGCACACAGGGCAGCTCGATCCTGCCTTCCTCCTGAAGAGGCGTAAGCAGTTCCCAGTATTGCTGCCACCGTTCCATCCGCGCCTGTGTGATCTCCTCTGCCAGTTCCAACTGCGCATACAGATAAGCCGCATTCAGATCACTTGGCAGATAGGAAGAACCATAATCCTGCCAGCGGTATTTGTCGATCTGTCCCCTGTAGTATTTGCTCCTGTCAGTCCCCTTCTCCCGGAAGATCTCAGCCGCCTCTATATAATTCTCATCCCGTATGAGCAGAGCGCCGCCCTCGCCCATACTGAAATTCTTCGTCTCATGAAAACTGAAACAGCCAAATTCCCCGAAAGTCCCCAGCGGCTTTCCTTTATAAGACGCCATGATCCCCTGCGCCGCATCCTCCACCACCATCAGATCATGCCGTCTGGCAATATCCATGATCACATCCATCTCACAGCCTACGCCCGCATAGTGCACCGGCGCGATTGCTCTTGTCCGCTCCGTGACGGCATCCTCGATCAGCGTCTCATCGATATTCATCGTATCCGGCCTGATATCCACAAAGACAGCTTTCGCACCGCGCAACACAAAGGCGTCCGCCGTAGACACGAAAGTATACGAGGGCAAAATCACCTCGTCCCCTTCCTTGATCTGTGCAAGCAGCGCCGCCAGCTCTGTGGCATGCGTGCAGGATGTCGTCAGCAAACACTTCGCCGTGCCTGTCTGCTCCTCAATCCACTCGCTGCACTTCTTCGTAAAAGGCCCGTCCCCGCAGATCTTCTGATTTTGGATGGCCTCCCGCATATATTCAACTTCCTTTCCCGTGAAGGGAGGTACATTAAAATTAATCATGGTCTTTTCCCCTTTTCTCCTAAATCTGATCACCGGACGGAAGGTATACCACATATCTTCCATTCCCAAAAGTCTCCCGGTAATCCTGCTGCCTCATATAGTCAGCCAATATCTGCAGTTTCTCATCAGCGTCTAATTTCTCCTTGTCCACGCCAAACCAGTTCATGCCATCGGCATCCTCGGCCAGATACGCCGCGACCGGAGACGCTGTGATGATCACCGGAGGAGCTTCCATCTGCGCAAGATCCCGCTCATATTCTGCCATAAGATAGGAATCCAGATCCGGCCAGAAAGTAGACAGCGCAGGCGGCATATCCAACAGATAGCCCAATCCTGGAATCTCTCCGTAGAGCAGGACAGGCTGTCCGGTAAGACCCGCATTCTCCACATACTCTGCCAGTTCCGAGAGCCACGCGGCATTGTCCTGTGAAGTATAGATTCCCTGCACTTTCTCCGGCACCGACACCAACGTGTCCCGCTTCTCACCCTCTATCCCGTCCTGGAAAGAAAAGTGCATATGAAACCCGACGCTCTGCACAAATACCAGGCCGGTCAGGAACAAGACCGGCAGTCCCACGATCCTTCTCAACCTTCCTGCCCGTGTATGTCCAGGCACTGCGGACTGCGTCCGCCGCTTCACCATCCAAAAACAGCCTGCCCATAGCACAAACGGCGCTGCCACAAACAGATTATTGATGATCGGATACAAGGCGTTATTGCTGCCAAGAGGCGTCACAACAATCTGTATCAGGACAAGCAGGGCGGCAATCTTTCCTCCAAACGGCGCTGCCTTTTTGCAAAGACACAGCACCGCCGTCAGCACGGTCACAGTCAGCAGGAGGACCGCCGGATAATACATACTGCCATATTCATAATATCGGAAACTGAACATCCCTCTGCCCCAATAGAACCGGAGCAACAACAGAAGCACCGCCCCATAGACCCCTCTGCACAGATTTACCATAAAGCGGTTTTCTGCAAAATACCTGTCCTGTAAATAGAACAGCGCCCATCCGCCCGCCATGCAGATTCCCGCAAATACAAGCCAATACAGACCCACCAGATAATCGCCCATCATACCGGTCACCATAGAGGCTGGCTGATAATCCACCGCTTTCTGCGTCATGGCAAACATGGTCTGCACCATGGACGGATAAGCGTTGAACCCGTACCTTGCGCAAATCACCCCAAACGGTATGCCAAATCCGGCTACATACCCAAGCAGACACCACACAGTCGCTCTCAGCACGCGCTGTCCTTTGTTCTCTCCTCCCCCAAGAAGCACTCCATACCACACTGCCACAATAAAAGCCGCCTGTGTCACATTGGGCATACGCACCGCCACATTAGCCCCCAGACAAATCCCGGCCAGCACATAATACCGCGCCGTCCGTTCCTTTTTCCCACCATCGGAAGTCTCATCGCCAGACGATTGTTCCCTGTTTTCCTGCAGGATTCCTGCATATAACAATAATATTCCTGCCGTCATCAACAGATAAGTCAGATAATTGTATAAGATCACCGACGGGCACCAGCACAGCCCAAGCGCAATCCCTTCCCCCAAAAAGACTAGAAATGCCGGCATTTTTCTTTTCAAAGCACGATAGACGGCGACCGCCATCCCGGACTGGATCAGCGCCGTGTAGAAATACATCCCCATAAGCGTACCGCCAAACGGCAGCGCCATAAGACATCTTCCCGCCACATTGGCTAAGAACGTAGCTACGATCCAGGTTCCTTCCATGGAAGTAAAATACTGGAAATTTGCCAGGCTGTACGTTGTATCCGAGACATCGATCCCCTGTCTGATCCCGGCTAACGGATAAAGGATCAGCAGCAGTGGAAAAAGAAAGTTCTCCACAATTCTTCTGTTCTTGTCATAAATGCTGCAGGCTCTGCCCATTCGTATCACTCTGCCTCTTCCTTCAGTCTTTACACCCCTGCATATCGCAAGCCATGCTTGCGATACTGCACCAATAGATCGTTTGGAAGTTTACTTCCAAACTTTGTCCTCTGCGCTGCCCAGATTCCCCTCTGCCCGCTTAGAAGAACCTCCTCGATAAAATCCCCCGATCAGGTCAAACAATCTCTCCCGTACAAAATCGACTCCGGTTCCGACCCCATACACAAGCAGCACGCAGCCGATCATATGCGGCACGAACCACCAGCTTCCTTTCACGACGTCTATCTTAAGCCACTGCATCCACCGGTAACGCACAAGCGCATGTTCATGCAGCAGATATACCCCGAAAGTATAGGGCGCAAGGCGTCTGATCAAAGCCGCTCCCCCGCCCTCCGGAATCGTCATATCCTTAAATACCATAAAAAGGCCCACAGCCCCCGCCAGACACAGAATATGATTATAAGTCGTGGGCATGTCCTTGTAATATACCAGAAACGCCGCTTTCTCTGCCAGCAGATCCGTAACAGCAGTCAGCAGGAAAATGCCCAGAAAAGCGCCCACATAAAGCAGCAGTGCATTCCTCTTTCTCTCCAGTGCCGGCAGCCCATACTTTCTCAGATATGCCGCCGTTAGAAACAGAAACAGAAACCAGCCATAGTCATATCCGTAACGATCGGTTGCTAACGTCGCCGGCACGATCGATTTCCATACTGTAAAATAGCATCCCAAAACTGCCAGAATAATCTGCAGTGTTCTCTTCTCCATGTTGCAAACGCCTGCTGCCAGAAACGGCGCAAACACATACAGGAGCAGATAAGCAGTGGCAAACCAATAATGTTCCGTCTCCACAGGCAGTACATAGTTCAGCCAGTCATAGACAGACAATTCTCCTGCCGGAATCACACCGAGGCAGAGAAGGACCACCGGAACCAGTATCGAATAAAAAAGAATCTGCGCCGCCAGAGACACGATCCGTCCCGGTTTCCATACAGACTCCACCAGAAAATAGCCGCTGAGCAGCACATAGCAGTTCACCGCAACAATACAGACTGCCTCCATCAAATGCGTAGCATAGCTAACCGCCGTGCGGTCTGCCGTACCTGCCGCAAGCAGATCTCCTTTATTTAAATAATGGAGGGCAATGACCATCAGCATTGCCACAATGCGCAGCAATTCAAAGTTCGCCTGTCGCTTTTCTTTCATACAACCAGTTCTCCTGTAACGGTTCCCTGTCCGCTCCCTTAGCCCGTCTGCTCATGGCAGACAGATTTTTGTCAGCCGGACTCATCTTATTTGTTCTTGAAGATCCACAGCTTACTCAGAAAATAATTCGCCAGAATGACGATCACCTGACAGACAAATTTGGACAGATATTCATTGATGTCCGCACAGTCTACCATCAGAAACATCAGCGCCAGCTCCAACAGCTCCGTCGCCACTCTCGCTCCGATAAAAGCGACAAATTCTTTTCCCAGGGATCGTGCGTCTTTGTTCTTGCTCTTAAATACAAAGGTCCGGTTCGTCCAGTAGGCAAACACCACCGTCAACAGCCAGGACAGCGCCGTTGCGCCCATATAATGCATCTGCAGCATGGAAGCAAACACAAAATACAACACGTAATTCAGCACAAAGGCCAGAAATCCGAAGATCAGGTAATTGATCCCCTCCTCATATTTCCTGTACAAATCCCATGCCAGATTCCATAATTTCTTCATGTATCGTATCCTCTCTATAATTTCAGCCGCTACCGCTCTCTCTCCACCTTACCATTCTCCACCCTGTACACCATATCACACTTCTCAATGGTCTGCAGCCTATGTGCGATGATGATCAATGTCTTACGTCCATGCAGCCTGTTGATCGAATCCATGATCGCCGCCTCCGTCTCATTATCCAGCGCAGACGTGGCCTCGTCCAACACCAGTACTTCCGGATCCTCAAAAAGCGCCCTGGCAATACCAATTCTCTGTCTCTGCCCGCCGGATATGCGGATGCCTCGCTCCCCGATACTGGTATCAAGCCCTTCCGGCAGGCTCTTAACGAACACGTCAAGCTGCGCCTCCCGCAGCGCCTCCCACACTTTTGCATCATCGATATCTTCATCCGCATAGCCGAACGCCACATTTTTTCGGATCGTGGAATCGATCATGAAGATTGTCTGCGGAATATAACCGATATTTTTCAGCCAGGAAGCATAATGCTCTCTCACTTCTACGCCATCTGCCAGAATTCTGCCCGACTCCAGCTGTAAGAGTCCCAGCAGGATATCCACGATCGTCGTCTTGCCCGCACCGGAAGTTCCCACAATCCCCACAGACTTCCCGACAGGAATCTTCATATCCGCATGATCAAAGATCAACGTTTCCGAATTCGGATACTGATAGGTAATATCTGAAAGCACGATCTCTTTCCTGACGTCCAGCTTCTCAACTTCAATCTTTCTCTGGTAAGTCTCCGCGTTGTAATCGATCGTCTCATCCCGTATCTCATCCTGCAGATTATCACTTACTCCCATAAAAAATGGCTCGAAATAAGAGATCGAAGTCAAATGGTTGTTGATCCTGTTGGCACAGGGAATCAGCCGCATCGCCGCGACTGCCAGAAGTCCTAACTGCGGCACAATGTCCGCCGCCGCGCTTCCCTGCAGAAGCTGTATCATCAGATACAGGATCATACCAGCGATCGCCACCGTTTCAATCAACAGCCTTGGGGTTGCATTGAACAGATTATAACGCTGTACCGCGCTGACATACCCCGCACCGCATTTGGAATACTCATTAATGAAATAACTCTCCTTGCGGGCAATCTTGATCTCCTTGATCCCCATCACAGACTGGTCAATCCATTTATACAATCCACTGTAAAACTCCTGGTTCTCTTCTCCGGCCCTCCGCATGATCGGTTTCAAAATACACTTGATCACCAACAGTGCAATCACTAACAGCACCGTCACTGTAAGGCTCATCCACACATCCGCCACCAGACTGACCGCCGCCAGGCTGACAAACACGATTCCCTCACTGATCAACTGCAGCAGCGCCAGGATCAGGCCGTACATATTGTTCACATCCGACGTGATGCTCCTCTGGATCACCGCAGTATCCGCATTGAGATAATACTCATAGGGACGTTTCATGAAATTGATCATCATCCTTCTGGATGTGGCAAACTGGTTCGTATAGACAAACTTAAGCTGTATCTTCTGCTGGAAAAACAGAAAAACATTCTTGATCACAAACACAAGCACCAGCCCGATCATAACCAGGATCGTCAGATGACTGCTGTCATCTATATGGAAAATACGACAGATCAACTGCAGATATTCATGCCTTTCTATGGCATCCTCTTCCAGCACAACATTCATGACGGGAATGATCAGGGAAACCCCCAGCGTCTCAAGCACTGCGCCGATCAACATCATAAAAACAAGCAGCACCATCTTCTTCTTTTGCTGCTTGTCCAGCAGGATCATTAACTTCTCATATATTTTAATCATACTGGCTTATATCCTCTCTGCATCCCAGCGCAGATCACGCCGTGCAAAAACATAAAATCCTATTTATTTTACCACAAGACAATGCCCCAATGCAAATATCTTGTTCTGTCCAAAGCGGCTAAGTGTTTAAATCTGCTCGTTCTGCCTATGCAGTTCCGGTGCCTCATACTTGTCCAGAAAATCCTCACCCAAAAACAATACTTCCTCGGCAAATTCTATTCCATTTGGCACCGTCAGCACCGATATGACTCTCTTAAACCTAAGATCCGGTATGAAATTTAAGATCTCCATCGGAAACATCCCGCTCAGCACAATATGCTCCGGGAATTCCTTCGTGTAGTCCAGCACATCCCTTGGATGTGGCTTGATCAGGATCTGGCCCCTTCTGCCATCGATCTCACCGTATTCTTCTATAATATCGGCGAAGATCTGCCTCCTCACCGTCAGATCGCAGAGAGGTTCCGACAACACTAAGATCTTATCTTCCGCTCCCTGCCGAAGCTGTCCCTGCAGTTTCTCCAGATTCTCAATAAAAAGCCGGATCAGAATGTCTTTATCTTCCTTTGTCAGTCGTCCGACCAGCTTCGCCCGCGGCTGTTCGATATATTTTCTGCAAGGGTACGGCACGACACTCTTGTCATTGATCTCCATATCAAGACAGTATTTCCCATACCCATTCTGAATAAAGATCAGATTGCGGGCCGCCATCCACGCCTTTAGCTTAAAATGTCCACGGTTGTCATAGCGCGCCGTGTCATAGTATTGAATACAGTTCAGTCCATCTTCCACGGCATGATAGTAAATCTTCTCATAACTCAGATAATACCCGATCGGATCAGAATCACAAAACACATAGATATCCCGATACTGTCTGAAGTTTACCGGCACATATGCCTTCTCCAGTCTGCCCAGCAGTTTCGTGTACTTCATCCGGGAAAGCATGTTAAACACCAGATTTCCTCTGTCTGTATGATATTTCTGCAGTTCCGGGAAAAAGACATCTTCTTTTTCATCAAACATCACCACTTCCTCAAAAAGAGGACAATCCTCCGCCCTCTCCTTCAGGTTCCCGAAATCATTCGACATTGTGCTGAGCACCAGCGTCGCCTGGCCCTGCTGCTTTTTCGGAAGCGCAAGTTCTTTCAGACAAGTTACATAGACGTGGTAATACGTATGGCATACATAGATTCTTTCTTTCATGACCGATCCTTTCAAGAGCGTTTCCATGACGAGCCATACAGCGGTCTGTATCTGTCGTCATGGCCTGCTAGTAACGCGAAAGCACAAACAACCGCCTGGCGGTTCAAAGGCTTACACCCCATTCACATATACTATAGCATTCCTTGCACACAATGTTAACTTTTATTTCAACCATTTATTTCCCTTTTACGCAAATTCCGCATTGTATACCACTGTGAAATGATGTAAGATTACAGAGAACAAAAGTGAGCTTCACACACTCCTATTATTTTGAGAAAGGATTTCCATGAAAGAAACCATTCAAACTCCGTATTTTGTCATAGAGGAACCAATCCTGCAGCGCTACTACGATATGCTGGAAGAGGCTTTATGCTCCAACTGGAACAACTACCAGATCGGCTATTCCTTTAAGACCAATTCCCTGCCCTGGCTCGTCTCTTATCTGAAGAAGCGGGGTGCTTTCGCCGAAGTCGTGTCAGACGATGAGTACAGCCTGGCCAGGTATATGGGTTTTCGTGACGACGAGATTATCTACAATGGACCATACAAGGGCGAAGCGTCCTTTCGATCTGTCCTGCTTGCCGGAGGGATCGTGAATCTGGACTCCATGCAGGAAGTTAGATGGCTCTCCGATCTTGCAGGCAGTTTTCCCACGAAAAATTTCCGGGTGGGCATCCGCGCGAATTTCAACTTAGAACAGATGTGTCCTGGTGAGACGACCATGGGAGAATTAAGCGGCCGCTTTGGGTTCTGTTATGAAACCGGCAAATTTGCATCCGCCCTGGAGATCCTGCGTGCATTTCCCAACGTATCTGTAGCAGGTCTTCACCTGCATTCCAGCAGTAAATCCCGCAGTGTCAACATCTTCCGTTCGATTGCCCGTATGGCTTGCCGGCTTAAGGAAGAATTTGGACTGGATCTCTCCTATGTGGATTTGGGCGGCGGTTACTGCGGCGGGATGGAGGGACGCCCTGAATATCCCGACTATTTTCCTGTGATCGCAGAGGAACTGCACAGATGTTTTACTCCTGACCAGACAAAACTGATTGTTGAACCGGGCATTTCCATGATATCCAAATGTACCACTTTTGTGACCAGCGTTTTTGATACCCGCGATATCAAGGGCACCCGCTATGTGATGACCGACGGCAGCCGTTTCAACATTGATCCGACGATGATCAAATCGTCTCACTTATTCCACCTGCAGTATGTCCCCGCGCGTTCTGACCGTCCCATATTGGCACAGCAGGTCGTCAGCGGTTTCAGCTGTATGGAAGTGGACCGGATCTTCCTCCACGAAAACCAGCCGGAGCTGATTCCCGGAGACCGGATCATCTATGAAAATGTAGGCGGCTACACGATGAGCTTAAACCCGCTCTTCATTCAATATTTTCCTGCTGTGTATGTGAAAAACGAAGACGGACTGCAGATGGTCCGCAAGAAATGGACACCGGAAGAATATGTACAGGGAAGCTATTGGGAAGTGTGAAGAAAGGAAACCTTTATGAATCTCTTGATCTTAAGCTGCGGAACCAGAAATCTTCTGGTCCGTTATTTCAAAGATAAGACAAACGGCTTTAACAGAGTGATTGGTACGGACTGCAGCATTTATGCTCCGGCTCTGTATGAGACAGACGCCCACTATATCGTGCCGCGCATGACAGATCCTGCCTATCTCAATACGATCCTTGAGATCTGCCGCAAGGAATCTGTAAGTGCGGTTCTTCCTCTGCAGGAAGACGAGCTCTACCTGATCGCCTCTCACAGACAGCTTTTCTCAGAGGCCGGGATCACCCCGATCGTCTCTGCTGCTGAAACGATCGAATTATGCCGGGATAAATATGCTTTCTATCAATATCTGAAGAAAAATGCTCTGCCGGCGCTCACTTCCTGCAACAGCTTTGCCGCTTTTGAACAGGAACTGGCTGCCGGCCGGATGAAGCTGCCGGTCTTTCTCAAACCTTCCCGCGGCTGCGGCAGCATCGGCATCCAGAAAGTTGCGCAGGCGGACCTGCTCGAAGCGCTCTGCCGGTATCAGGAAGAACCTTACATCATTCAGAACTTTGCACAGGGCGAGGAATTCGGCGCGGACATCTACGTAGATCTGCTGACCGGGAAACTCGTTTCCATCTTCGTCAAGAAAAAGCTCCGCATGCGTGCCGGGGAAACCGAGAAATCAATCTCCTGTAAAGATGAAGCCCTCTATGCGCTGATCGAAAAGACCCTGGCCCCGCTTTCCCTGGCCGGACCTGTCGATATGGATCTCTTTCTGATCGACGGCCAGTACTATATCTCCGAGATCAACCCCCGTTTCGGCGGCGGTTATCCTCATGCCTACCGCTGCGGCGTTAACTTTCCTCAGATGATCGCCGCCAATCTGGCCGGACAAGAAAACAGGCGGCAGATCGGCGGCTATGCGGAAAACATCTGTATGCTGAAATACACCGATCTGATGACTATGGGACCGTTGTCCTGATTATCGGATGAGATTCCAGGCAAGCGGTGTTCCCAAAGAAATATCACAGACAGCTGTCTTTCCCAACACTTCTTCGTAATACATTGGGTGAAGCCCGTCATGCGGCCGTATGGATCGCACATTGTCCGCAGTCAGTATCTCTCCGGCCTTGATATCCTGCACAACGAACAGGGATCTGGATCCCTTTCTCTCCTGCTCCTGCTTCTGTGTCAGCCTGTAGGCAGATTCCCCCAGCGCTTTCTCCACAATGCGGATCTGGTCCACCATTTCCTTAAACTCTTCCGGTTCCATCGAAAAGGCGCCGTCCGGTCCGCCGTCTGACCGCCGCAGCGTCAGATGTTTCTCCACCATCTTAATGCCAAGTGCCGCAGCGGCTACAGGCACGACGCTGCCCATGGAGTGATCCGACAGCCCCGTCAGGCAGCCGTAGGTCTTCTCCAGCGTCGGGATCATGCGCAGATTGATGTCCTCATAAGGCGTCGGATACGCAGACACGCATTTTAAGAGCATGATCTCCTCGTTTCCCTCCTCCTTGCACACCTGCAGCGCACGTTCAATGTCCTCCGCATGTGCCACTCCTGTCGCCAGGATCACCGGCTTATGCATCCTGGCCGCCCTGCGGATCAACGGCAAATCGTTGATCTCATAGGAAGCGATCTTATACGCTGGCATATCACACTCTCCCATAAAATCAACGGCTGCTGCATCGAAAGGAGAAGAAAAGCATTCCAGTCCCAGACTCTCTGCCACTTCCTTAAGCTTCGGCTGCCATTCCCAAGGCGTCGATGCCTGTTGATACAACTCATATTCTGTCATGCCATCCCACAGCCCTCCATGATTCATGAAATACTCACTGTCACAGTTCACTGTGAGACTGTCCGCCGTATAGGTCTGCAGTTTAATGGCATCTGCTCCAGCCTCCTTCGCCGTGTGAATAATCTCTACCGCCCGTCCGTAATCCTTTAAATGGTTCCCTGACATTTCCGCTACACAGAAACACGGATGTCCTTCCCCTACTATTTTCTTTCCGATTCTAAACTCCCTTTTCATCATACGACTACTCCTTCTTCCGGCTAAACCTGAAGCATAACCTCTTCCACTCACATCAGATCCCTATCAAATCCGCGTGGATTATGACCTGCTCCCGGTGATCATCTTCTGGTATTTCAGTTCAGCGATCTCCCAATCGTCAGGATTGTCGATATCCTGCACTTCCAGTTCGCTCATGATCATTGGCGCCATATGCGGCAGATCTGTCGTTCCATATTCCAGGAACGGCGCCGTCCTACAGCAGTAGAACTGTCCACAGTCATGATAGTAAGGCTCCAGATCCTGGGAACGCGTCCTGGCATGTTCCGGCCATTTCATACGCAGCTCCCCTTCCTGATTCAAGATCATGCAGCGCTGCGGTGGAAAAGAAAACGCCACCACCGGCATCACGGAATCCGCCTTTTCCAGTAACCCCATCGCCGTCCGCAGTTTCTCTGCCGTCACAAAAGGCGCCGTCGGATAGAGACAGCAGAACCGGTCGAACTCTCTTCCCTGACTGCGGTAAGCCGAGAGCACCTCCATCAGAACATCATCCGTAGAAGCAAAATCCCCGGCACTTTCCTCACTTCGCATAAAAGGAACCTGAGCTCCTGCCTTCCGCGCAACCTCCGCGATCTCTTCATCGTCTGTGGAGACCATGACCTCCTCAAACAGTCCCGACTGCAGCGCCGCTTCAATCGGATAAGTGATGATCGGCCTGTCGCAGAATTCCTTGATATTCTTGCGTGGAATCCGTTTGCTGCCTCCTCTGGCTGTGATAATCGCTATTGCTCTGCTCATGTCTTTCCTCCTTGTCTCTTTCGACTTTTACACGTTCTCATATCCAAACTGCTGCATCTCTTTCCATGAACCATAACCAGGTGTTTGACTGCCTGTTATAAGTTTACTATAATAAAGACAAAATCTCACCGTTCACGGAGGCCTAAGCGCATGAATACTCTCTATTTCAGAACCGATGGAAACTGCCAGATCGCAACAGGACACCTTATGCGCTGCCTCACCCTCGCGCGTGCCTGTGCACGAAGAGGAGCCAAGGTCAAATTCATCGTTTCAGACACGGAAAGCCTTGCTCTTCTAAAAGAACGTTTTGCGTATGACGAGGAATTTGCCGTCTTATGTCTATACCGCAGCTATCAGGAACTGCCCTCCGAAGTCCCTGTGCTGCTCTCCTGCCTGGCAGAAGACGTCTGCGCCGCGACGGAAACTTCTGACGCTCCAGACGATCCATCCTGCCAGAAGCCCTGGATCTTCCTTGATTCCTACTACGCTTCCCCAGCTTACTTCGAATCTCTGCGGAAGTATTTCCGTGTAGCCTACCTGGACGACCTGCGCAGTTTCGACTGCCCTGTCGATCTGCTGATCAATTACGATACGGCAGAAGATTGTCCTTATTATACCGACGCTGTCCATAAATTGCTCGGTGCACCGTACACTCCTCTGCGGGAACAATTCTATGCTCCTGTCTATGAAGTGCGTCCCGCCGCCCGCCATGTGCTTCTTTCTACCGGCGGCACCGACCCTTACGGAGTCGCAGGCTCGCTGTTAGCAATGATATTTCCTCTGAAAAGTACTGTTCTCGTACAAGACGACAGGGTGTCACTCTCTATGCAGGATCTCACCTTGCTTCGTTCCCTGGACTATCATGTCCTGACCAGCCGCGCAAACACCCATTACGAGGAATTGATGCGTCTTACCAAGCTCTATCCTTCCATCCACCTTCATACCAATGTCACGAAAGTCGCCGCCCTAATGGCCTCCTGCGATCTAGCTGTCTCCGCAGGCGGCACTACCTTGTGTGAACTCTGTGCGGTCGGCGTACCTGCTGTCAGCTTCCTGATGGCAGACAATCAGCGCACTGCTGTAGAAACTTACTCCCAACTGCATCTGATCCCCTGCGCCGGGGATATCCGGACCCCCGCAGCACATGCAGGCGGCATCCCCTCCGAACAGAACCCAGACGCTTCCACGCTGCGTCAAATTCTCTCTTTTCTTGTAACCATGGCGCCGGACTATGGCCGGCGCGTCACTCTTTCTTCCTCCATGAGAAACTTTCTGGACGGCCGCGGAGCACAGAAGATCGCCTCATTCTTAACCAGATGAGCGCTGCGATCGTCGCCGCAGAGAGCAGATTTGCCATCATAAAGAACGGCATCCTGCCATATCTCACATAAACAGTATGCTCTTTGCCGTCTGCCACTGCGTCAAGCCGTATTCTGGCACCTGCGCCGCGTTTGACCGCAATCTCTCTTCCATTTTCATCATAGGCCCGATACCCCAGATATCCCTGGATCGGCAGCTCAATAAAACCGCCCTCTTCCGTGGCTGTATAGGTGAGCGCCGCTTTCGTTCCCTCTTTCTCGTAATTGCGGATCGTCACACTGTATAAATCCGAAGTCACTACATTGGAAACCAGCCTTTCATCCGATGCCCCGTCAAGCCGCCATTCGTGTGGATAGAACAAACCGATATTAGCCCCCATCTTACTCTCATGTCCTTTGGAAGCCGTTGCCTCCGCGTTGTCATAAGGCATATGACTGTTATCTGTCGGTACGGACAGGATCACCAGAAGATTCAACCCTACAAGCAGTGTAAAGATGAGATTGCGGTACGGCTGCAGGATCCTCGACTTAGCTAAACCGATCGCTCCCACAAACAGAAAGCAGGCAGACGCCGGACCTAAGAACCGCCATGGAAACTGGATCATCGTCACGATGTTTTCAAACAGGTCACTCGCAAGAAGCGTCCGATTGGGAAAATATCCTGTGGTCATGTAGGTCAGCATGCTGCCCATCACAAACAGATAGATCAGGTAGCGGTCTAAATCTGTCCTTTTCTCCGTTCTCTCGCACAAAAACCAGATCACCCCAATGCCCACACACCCAAAGAGCGCAAGCCCCAGCGAAAAATATTGTTTATGATACAAACTGATGCTCTGTGTAAAATTAGACGGATTAATCGATTGTTCAAAGTAACCGCTCCACCGGAGCACTTCTGTGCTCAGATCTTCTCCAAAATAGTAATACAGAAAAGGCGCAAGATACCACAGATTCAACAGAATCGTCATGCCGGCTGCCTTAGCAATCTCAAGATAGCGTTTCTCTTTCACAATCCGCACACACCAAAGGAGCGCCGTAAGCACACTGAATGCCGCCACAAAAGCCGCGCTCAGAATATGGCTCTGCAAAACACCGCTAAATCCGATCACCAGATAATACCAGTACTTCCGTTCTCCCAGGATCACATGATAAAGCCCCGCGATCACAAGCGGCCAGAAGACCAACGCAAGCGTCTCTCCCAGATCTCCTCTGGAAAAGATATTCGTGAAACGATACGGCATCAGCGTATACAGCACGACTGCCAGGATCACGCTCCTGCGGGATCTGCACACAGACTTCACCGCCGCATAGGCGCTGACCGCTGAACCTAAATTCGCCAGAAAGATCAGTGTCTTATAGGAGAGCGCCAGAGAAACGCGGCAGATTCTTAAGAAAGCGCCTATATAGAGAAACAGATAAGGGTACATGGCATTTAAGTAGCCGTTTCCTTTCATCCCGTCCGGCTGGATATTTACTGGAATCTGTCCGTCCAGGATTCCATCCTTCAGCCCCTCTAAACGCGCCAGATGATAACACAGATCATCCCCATTATAGAGATAGGTCTGCATCATCGGCGCCGTCGCCAGAAGCGCAACACCCAAAATAACAGCATAATCTACGATCTGCCGCTCGTCAAATCTTGTTCTTCCCTTCTGCAGATACCACCATACAAACTGGCTGGTCAATAAGAAAAGGATCATAAAAAAATAAGTATCCGAATAGAACATCGTACCTGGCGTCAGACCAAATTCTCTGATCACCAATTCCCCATAACCGCTGTAATTGATCTTAAACTGCAGCTGCTTCGCATCCTTCGAGAGAGTAAAGTCCGCCGTCATCGTCGTCTTAAACGGATCAAGCGTCCAGCCCGCGATCTTTCTGCCCTGTTCCCAAAGTTCCAATGCAGAGTCCGCACTGTCTGCCCGATAATTCAGTTTCACCGTATAGCTCCCCTTATTCATCACATACTGTGGTGTATTCGCCACTGCACCATTCCTGGCCACCGCATCCCGAATGACAAGCGCCTCTTCCGAGTCAACCAGCCCCACCGAATGCTGCAGTCTGGATCCTGTATAGACTAAAGGACTGCTTCCCTCATTGCCCAGCCAGATCAACAGTGTGATCAGACATACCATCACAATATAGACGACTTTACTCTTCAACGATAGTTCTCTTGTCTGCATGTCCGTTCCTCTTGCATTCCACGCATTTTGTCCGTCTCCACGGCACTGCTTGACAGCATCTTAACCTGTGTGGAAAATGCTTTTTAATCTATTTCTAACATTTCGATAGCCCCATAGCAATTTATAATACAAGATAAATTGCCGGGTAGACTTCATCTGCATCGCTGCAAGCTTCTTCTCCTCTGCTCCCACGCGTTCCAGATAATAGCGGTTCTTCTGAAAGTCAGGAAAAGTCTCCCGCATCTCACAGCCCAGCTTTTCTACGAAAGCCGCCCTGACTGGCCGCACTCCCCGCATATAGGTAAAAAGGGTATTGATATAAAACAACATTGTAAACGTATATTCCAGTTCCGGCCGGTATCGTTCCAGATAATCATAGCTTCTGGCTTCCTGCAGCATGATCCTGCCTGCCTCCATCCGGTCCTCACATCTTCGCTCCGTAATCGTATGTACCGTAGAGGTGTCATGCTGATAATAATAATATAATGGCTCCTCTATATACTCGAAATGATGGGCGCGCAGCATCCAGGAATTCGCCAGCGCGTTATCTTCATAAAAGATGCCTGTGGGGAACCTGCCTGGATGATCGATCACAATCTCTCTGCGGTATACCTTTACCACAAGGCTGCCGCTGTCCAGAATCAGAGAGCGGTACTTTGCTTCATCCAGCACCCCTGTCTGTTCCGGCTTGTTATTATGCACCACCTGCCCGATCTTCATGCTGTGTTCTCCGGTCAAGTGATAATCACAGCCTACCAGATCGGCGCCTGTCTCCTCTCCTTTTCCGATCAGTCTCTCATAGAAATCCGGCGTGATCCAGTCGTCACTGTCGATAAATCCGATCCATTCCCCCTGTGCTCTCTCCATACCGACGTTCTTCGCGCCGCCCTGCTTCTGGTTGACCGCCAGGCGAATGGCGCAGAACTTCTCCGGGTACTTCTCCTGGTAAGCCTGCAGGATTTCCCAGGAATGGTCCGTGGAACAATCGTCTACCGCAATGATCTCATAATCTTTGATCGTCTGCGCCACAAGAGAATTCAGGCAGTACTCTAATTTTCCATCCGCCGCCATATTGTAAACCGGCACTATGATTGATAATTTCATCTATGCGATCCCACTTTCTCCTTTTGTCAACATACCTTTTGGGGGCAATGCAGACTCCTACTTCTGGTAATAGACCGCGATCTTAGTGACCGCCTCGATCACACTCTCCACATCCTCATCCGTCATCGCATAATAGAGCGGCAGTGAGAGTATCTCCTCATACAGCTTTTCCGCATTCGGACAGAGTCCTTTCCGATAGCCGATCTTCTCATAATACGGGAAATAGTAAGTTGGAATATAGTGCACATTGCAACATACATTTTCCGCTGCCAGAGCCTCAAAAAACTGCTTTCTGTCAATCGTAAGCTTCTCCGGTACGATACGCAGGATATATAGATGTCTCGTCGTATCAGATGCTGGAATCTCCTTCTGTACGAACAGACCGGGCAGTCTGCCAAAAGCCTCATTGTATCTGGCCACAATCTCTTTCCTTCTCTTCTGGAACAGCGGCAGCTTATTAAGCTGACTGATGAGCAGCGCCGCCTGCATATCCGTCATACGGTAATTAAATCCCAATGCCACCTGTTCATAATACCAGCTTCCCTCCGGCTCACGCTCCATCTGTCCTGGATCCCTGGTGATGCCATGGGAACGGTATAAGAGCAGTTTCTGATACAGCGTCTCATCATTCGTCAGCACTGCACCGCCCTCACCGCCGGTGACTGTCTTCACTGGATGAAAGCTGAAGGTAGTCATATCGGAAATAGAACCGTTGGCTCTTCCCTGATAAGTCGTGCCAATCACATGGGCGCCATCCTCGATCAATACAAGCCCATGTTTCCTGCAGATCTCACATACCCTGTCCAGATCCACGGACTGCCCCGTATAATCCACAACGACCACTGCTTTCGTCTTCTCTGTGACAGCCGCCTCTATCTTCTCTGGATCGATATTATATGTCTCCGGATCAATATCCGCAAACACCGGCCTGCCGCCGCAGTACAGAACGCAGTTCGCAGACGCCGCAAACGTGATCGGCGTTGTGATCACCTCGTCCCCCTCCTTGATTCCTGCGGCCATTGCCGCCATATGCAGCGCCGCCGTGCCATTGCTGCATACTACCGCATACTTCGCTCCGGTCACTTCGCACAGTCTATCTTCCAGCTCCCTGATCTTCGGTCCGCATGTCAGGTTATCACTCTTTAACACTTCCACGACAGCCTGAATATCCGCATCATCTATATACTGGTGTCCATAATATATTTTCGTCTCTCTTGCGGGCGTACCGCCCTCGATCGCAGGTTTGTTCATCGCCATCTATTTCCTTTCCTTCCCTCAAAAAAGAGCACAGCTCGTTTGCGAGATTCGCTTGCTTTGCCGCGCGAACTCGAATAAAAGGACATGCATTTTCCATGCATGCCCCCTGTTTGTCTTCCCGCACGCTCACCTTTCAGACAGATCTGCCCATCTTCGGTTCACTATGCTATTTCTCCAGATCTACCCCTTTTAACAGCTCCCTGATATCCTCCACTGACAGCCACTGCTTGTTCGTGCCGGAGCTATAGGAAAATCCTTCCTCTACCTTCTGGCCGCTTAAGTCAGGCTTCTGCCTGTTATTCCAGGTCATCTGGGGATAGACGATAAAATGCTTCTCATACTCGTATGTCGTAAAAGAATCCTCGGTCGTCACCATAATCTCATGCAGCTTCTCCCCCGGACGGATACCGGTCTCTCTGATACCGCATCCCGGCAGCATCGCTTCTGCCAGATCTGTGATCTTAAAGGAAGGAATCTTGCTGATAAACGTCTCTCCGCCAGTAGCTTCCGAAAGCGCCTTGATAACCAGCTCAACCCCCTGTGTCAGGCTGATCCAAAAACGCGTCATCCGCACATCCGTGATCGGAAGCTCTGTCGCTCCCTCCTTGATCAGGCTGTAGAAAAACGGGATCACCGATCCTCTGCTGCCTGCCACATTTCCATAACGGACAATGGAGAAATTAATGTCCTTCGCACCGGCGTAAGCATTGGCCGCTACAAACAACTTATCCGACACAAGCTTCGTGCCGCCGTAGAGATTCACGGGATTGACCGCCTTATCCGTCGATAGTGCCACCACCTTATGCACGCCGCTGTCCAACGCCGCGTCAATTACATTCATGGCGCCATGAATGTTCGTCTTGATCGCCTCATTGGGATTATACTCACAGGCCGGAACCTGCTTAAGCGCCGCCGCATGGATAATATAGTCCACCCCTTCGCAGGCTCTGCGAAGACGCTCTATGTCCCGCACGTCCCCAATAAAAAACCGAAGCCTGTCCGCAAATTCCTTAAACTCCTCCGCCATCATCCACTGCTTAAATTCATCCCTGGAATAGATGATAATCTTCTTTGGCTCGTAGTGTGTCAGCACGTATCTGGTAAAACACTTTCCAAAAGATCCCGTGCCGCCGGTTATCAATATCGTTTTATCTTTCAACATGAGTTTTCCTCCGAATTTCTATACTCTTGCACTGTCCCATAGTATATCATAGGAAATGGGGGTTTGCAATAAAAGCAAATCACGTTAGCTCCAAGTTCCCGATCGTCCTGCAGGTCATATCGATCCATTCTTCTTCATGCGCATCGGAAACAAACATAGCCTCAAACTGAGACGGCGCCACATAGATCCCCCTCTCCAGCATTTTGTTAAAATAAGCCGCAAAGGCTTCCCTGTCACACTTGCAGGCGTCTTCATAGTTTTCCACCCGACCTGCGCACTCTCGAAAGCCCGGTGTGAAAAATGCCGACAGCAAAGATCCCGCACGATTCACCGTCAGTCCCCTGCTTCTGAAAGCTTCTGCCAGCTTCCCGGCACGCCTGTCAATGCGCTTATAAATCCCGGTATCCTCCATCAGGATCTTCAACGTCTCAATCCCTGCCATCACCGCGACCGGATTGCCCGATAACGTTCCCGCCTGGTAGACCGGGCCCAGGGGAGCAACAAACGACATAAGATCTCTGTTGCCGCCGTAAGCCGCCAACGGCATTCCTCCTCCTACGATCTTCCCAAACGTATACAGATCTGCATGTACTCCTGTATATTCTGAGGCGCCGCCCAGCGCCAGCCGGAATCCCGTGATCACCTCATCGAAAATCAAAAGCACGCCATACTTACGCGTAATTTGCCGCAGAGACTCCAAAAATCCTTCCTTCGGCGGCACCACGCCCATATTAGCTGCCACCGGCTCCACCACAACCGCCGCCACCTGTCCGGTATTTTCCTCCATCAGTCTGCGCACGGATTCTATATCATTATAGACCGCCGTCAACGTACAGGCTGCATACCCCTCCGGCACGCCCCCGCTGTCCGGCACCGACTGCGTCATCAATCCGGAACCGGCCTTTACCAGCAGGCCATCGGAATGACCATGGTAATTACCGGAAAATTTAATAATCTTCTCCCTGCCTGTATATCCTCTGGCCACGCGCACGGCGCTCATCACCGCCTCTGTCCCGGAACTGACCAGACGCACCATCTCCACATCCGGAACACAGGCGCTGATCCGCTCCGCCAGCTCCACTTCCCCGGCCGTAGGCGTTCCGAAGGTTAATCCCTTTGTACATGCCCGCTGTACTGCTTCGATCACTCCCGGATGCGCATGCCCCAGGATGCCCGGCCCCCAGGAGCAGACATAATCCAAATACCGGTTTCCATCTACGTCGATCAGCCAGGGACCCTGTGCCCGTTCCACGAAAAAGGGATGCCTGCCTACCGCCTGGAAAGCCCGCACCGGCGAGTTTACTCCTCCCGGCATCAGCCGCCGCGCCTTATCAAAAAGTTGTTCTGATCTGTTCCAATCCATATCTGCCTCCATGAAAAAACTTAAATCCATTTCACCGCATCCAGCGCATGATAGGTAATGATAATCTTCGCACCTGCCCGCTTCATGGCCGTAAGATTCTCCATAACAATTCTTCTCTCATCGATCCAGCCTCTCTCGGCAGCCGCTTTCACCATCGCATACTCACCACTGACATTATACACTGCAAGCGGCAGGGTGAAAGAAAGAGCGGCCTCCTTCAGCACATCCAGACAGGTAAGCGCCGGTTTCACCATCACGATATCCGCCCCTTCCGCAATATCCGCTTCCATCTCCCGCAAAGCTTCCTTTCCATTGGCACAGTCCATCTGATAGCTCCTGCGGTCGCCAAAACCTGGCGCAGAATGCGCCGCATCCCGGAACGGTCCATAATAGGCAGAGGCAAACTTAGCACTGTAAGCCATAATGGGAACCTGTGTAAATCCCGCCTGATCCAGCCCGGCCCGGATCGCCGCCACTCGGCCGTCCATCATATCGGAAGGCGCCACCATATCCGCCCCGGCTTCCGCCAGACTGACTGCCATTTTCGTAAGATACGGCAGCGTCTCATCGTTTAGAATCTCATCCCCGTTTACCATACCGCAATGGCCGTGAGAAGTATATTCACACAAACACACATCCACCACAAGATAGAGCTCCGGGTACTTCTCCTTCATGAAGCGGACCGCCCTCTGCGTGATCCCGTCTGCCGCATAGGCCTGACTGCCTTGCGGATCCTTATGATGTGGAATCCCAAAAAGCAGAATTCCTCCAATGCCTGCTTCCCTCACCTGTTCCAGAATCTCATCCAGCCGATCAATAGAATACTGAAAAACACCCGGCATGGACTCTACCGGATTCTTACTGTCCATCCCCTCTGTCACAAACAGGGGATAGATCAAATCTTTCGGGTGCAGTCTTGTCTCCTGCAGGATGGAACGGATCCTCTCATCCCGTCTTAGTCTTCTGAATCGATACATATGCTTTCTCTCCTCTATCTTGATCCTCTCTGATACATGCCGCAATTGCTTCGATACAAGGTTTCTCTGCAACCAGAAATGCCGCTGCGTGCTTTCTCACCTCCGCACCGCACTTTTCCCCAATACAGACATACCTGCTTCTTTCATCTGTCACCCCGGCTTTCTTACGGCTCTCAAAGTACGCACGCGCTCCCATCGCGGAACCGAAAACGATATAGTCCGGTTTCTCTGACAGCACTTTCGAACATTTTTCCTCACAGACCCTTATCTCATAAAGCGGATGATCTACAAAGGCAAGTTGTTTTCCTGCAAAGATCCCTGGCAGTTCATTGCTTCCCTGTCTGGCCCGCAGAAAAAGAGCGGGCGCCTGCTCTCCCTCCTCTATGATGCGTTCCGTCAGCCCTTCCGCCAGATGCGTCACATCAGAAATCCCTGGCATATAGTCTGCATACAGTCCCGCTTCCGCAAGCACCTCCGCGGTCCCAGGCCCGATCACCGCGATCTTCTTTCCGGAAAGCATACGCAGATCCCGCCTCTCCTGACGCATTTGATCCAGAAAGGCCCTGACGCCATTAGGACTGGTAAAGACAAGCCAAGTATGCTCCTTAAAATCTGTCAATGGTCTTTTCAGCCGGCACACTTCCATAAAGCTCATATCCCTTACTTCCGCGCCGTCTTCCCTGAGCGCCGCTGACATCCTGGCTGTAAAATGCTTCGTCCCTGTCACGCCCACCGTAATTCCCGCAAGCGGCAGACAACTGTCCTGCGTTTCCTCCGTTCCCCGTGCGTCCTCCTCTGGCAGCAGCTCCAATTCTGCCACCGCGCCCACAACGATCACCGCCGGAGACGTAAATTCCTGCGTTTTCGCTTCCTCATAAAGCCTGCCAAGAACAGCCCGCAGACATCTCTGCCGCTTCGTAGTTCCTTCCATAACAATCGCACAGGGAGTGTCTGGGTTTTTCCCCGCCGCAAGCAGGCCTTTCACGATCTCTTCCAGATGGTGCATTCCCATCAGGATCACCAGGGTGCCGTCTACCCGCGCCAGAAGATCAAAATCCATCTGCACTCTTCCCTCTTCCTGCGCCGCTTCATCTGTACCCGTCTTAGCCATCGTTCCCGTCACTACTGTGACTGCAGACGAAAGCCCCCTGTGCGTGACCGGAATCCCTGCTGCCGCAGGCGCCGCAATGGCAGAAGAGATCCCTGGAATTTCCTCACAACAAATTCCTGCTTCCTTCAATGCGAGAAACTCTTCCCCGCCTCTGCCAAACACATAAGGATCTCCGCCTTTTAAGCGCGCCACCATCCTGCCCTCCTGTGCCTTTTCCACCAGCAGCCGATTGATCTCAGACTGTTTGCTGGCATGAGAGCCATAGCGCTTTCCCACATAGATTTTCTCACAGTCCGGCTTTGTCCACTCCAGCAGTTCTTCCGACGCCAAGCTGTCATAGACCACTGTCTCACATCTGCGCAGGATCTCCAGCGCCTTGATGGTCAAAAGCCCAACGTCGCCGCATCCGCCACCCACAAGATACACTTTTCCTTTTCCCTGATTCAACGCCGCTTCTCACTCCCCGCTCTCTTTCTACCACGTTATCCCGTTTTCTTTTAGTGCGTCCGCTGCCTGTGCCGCCAGTTTCCGGCCCTCCTGGATTTCCGCCCTACCCGTAAGTCTTATCTTTCTTCCGGCGTACATTGCATCCAGAATCAGCCTGCTCCCATCGAATCTGCACCAGGCAGCGGCGGCCTCACTGCAGTCTGCCGCAAGATGGCCCAGCACTTCTCTCTCTATTTCAAAACAAAACATCGTTTCTGCATCTGTGATCTTCTGACAGATTCTCTCTGTCTCAGAACCGCGCACCGTTTCCACTGCGATCATCCCCTGGCAGGCCGCAGGCAGAAACTGCTCCGGCGGAAGAGGAAAAAAGGTAAATTCTTCCTCTGTTTCTACGCCAATCCCCAGACGGTCCAGCCCCGCTTTCGCCAACAGGATACCATCGAAGCCGCCCTCCTTCAACTTACGCAGTCTTGTATCCACATTGCCGCGGATATTCTCACAGACCACATTCCTCCAGAACTGCTCTGCCAAAAGCTGACGCCTCCTGCTGCCGCTTCCGATCTTAAAGACTTTCTCGGCACTCTCCCGATTCTCCGGCCTCTTCTGCCATTCTGTAAGCTCTGGCAGGCTTCCTCCCTTCGGAATCACCAGTACATCCCGCACATCGGCTCTCGGAAGAACTGCACTGATCTTCAGCCCATCCGCCAACGCCATCGGCAGATCTTTGGCCGAGTGCACCGCAGCATCTATCTTCCCGTCCAGGAGCGCCTGCTCCAGTTCTGAAGCAAAGACACCCTTTTCACCGATCTGTGCCAAAGGCTTATCCTGTATCTTATCTCCTCTGGTATGCAGGATAATGATTTCCGTCTCTGTCTGGTCTGCTGCCCGCAATAACGCTGCCTGCACCAGAGAAACCTGTTTCAGGGCCAGTTTACTGCCCCGCGTTCCGATCCTGATCCTATCCATTTATTCAGTATTCCTTTCTTCTGCAGAGATCATTCCGGGCAGTGCATCTTTTCCGTTTTCTTCCGCAGCACAATGCGACGTCAGAAACTCCGTCAGCTCCTCAAGCGATGCTTTCCCCGCTTTTTCCAGACAATGCAGGAACATCCTCTCCAGAATTTCTTTCCTGGCAGTCTCCTCCTGTATCCGCTCCATGACCAACGGCCGGATCTGTCCCAATAAGTCGATCGTCACTCCCAATCCTTCCGGCAGCACATCATCGATCTTCCTCCGCATCCAGGAGGCCGCCACAGGACTTCTCCCATCTGTGGAGATGCCCACTGTCAAAGCGCCTTCCCGCACCAGTGCCGGAAAAAGGAACGTGCACTTCTCTCTGTCGTCCACTACATTGACTAAAATTTTCTCTGCCCTGCAGTACTCTGCAATCTGCCCATTCACCGTCTCGTCATCCGAAGCCGCGATCACAAAGTCTGCCCCATCCAAATCCTCCTTCTGAAACGGCCGCTCCTCCAAAAGAAGAGAGGCCACCGCATTCTGCTGCAACAGCTTCTCCTGTACCCGAATATCTTCACCGATCCAGGGCGCAATAACCTTCAGCGCCGGACCGAAAGGCAGCAGTTTCTCCACCTTCCTGGCCGCCACGTGACCGCCGCCCACGATCAAGCCCTTCTTTCCCTCTATCTCCATAAAAAAAGGAAAATGTCCCATCAGAATTATCCTCAATCTCCTAAAATGCCGGCTCTTGTCACCTCTTATCCGGCGCTTGATCCTTCGATGCCTGCTCTTTCGCCTTTGGATCCTCCGGCTTATGATCTTTCTCTGTCTGTTCTTTCAACTTCCGCTCCTTCGGCATCTGCTCCTCCGACCTCTGATCCTTCGGCGTCTGCTCTTTCAACACCTGCACAACGGCTTCAAATGATGTGCTGTCCAGTTCGTCACGCAGCAAATAAAGCAGTTTTTCCGCCGAACAACCTGCATACCGCTTCTTCCAGTTCTTATCCGTTTTGGTAAGCCGGTGAAACGAAAGCGTCTTACAAAGCTTCTCCAGTTCTTCCGCCAGAATCTCTTCCGCATCCGTAAGCGCCTTCCGCTTCAACCTGTTATTTTCTTCGGCCAGCTTCCTGATCTCGTCAAGCGCCACAAGGCGGCAGCCTTCCATCTGCCCGATTGCCGCATCGATATCCGGCGGCATGGCAATGTCGATAAACAGCCGCTCTCTGTGATCCGCCGCCCTTCGCAAAACCTCCCTGACCCGGCCCGCCGTCAGCGTATAATGAGGACTGGCGGTGGCGGAAATGGCCACATCCGCCTCTTCCAGATAAGAATAGCGCTCCTGATAGGGCACATTTTCCACCCGTGGGCTGACCCTCTGGCAGATGCCGTTGTGGGAGCGGGTCGTAGCGATGATCCGGATATTTTCCTGACTTAAAAGGTCCTTTAAGAGGATGCCGCCCATCTGCCCGCTGCTGCCCATCAGAAGCACCGTCTTATGAGACAGTGACAGCCGGAAAACCTCATTTGCCGCCAGTGTGGCCACGGAAACGGAAGTTTTAGACAGCATCGTCTCCGTCTTCACCCGCTTGGCACACGAAAGCGCCGCCTGAAACACACAGTTCAGTTCATAACCGGTCATCCCCGCCTCCTTGGCACGGACATAAGCATCCCGCACCTGACCAAGGATCTCATCTTCTCCGATGACCATGGATTCCATTCCACAGGCCACCCGGAAAAGGTGATGTAGCGCTCTTTGTCCCTGATACCGTCTGACCAGCCCCTTAAGCCACTCTTCCTCACATCCGGCCGCCCGCGCCAGCACCGCTTCCAGATCCCGGAAACGGTTGCCCTCTCCCGACACATACACTTCCGTGCGGTTGCAGGTGGACAGCGTCACGCACTCCTCCACCCCTGCAGCCGCCAGAACCTCCCGCCGGAAATCCTCCGCCTTTTCTCCCGGTATACAGCACCTTTGCCGCCTGGCAGATTCCGCCGTCTTATGGCTGATACTGATACATTCCATCTCTTTTTGCCCTTCTGCTCAACACGCTTTACCGCATAAGCCAATGGGGAGAATGCATGCTTTTCGCATTCTCCCAGACATGACTTCGTTGTACTTAGGCAGCGTACTATGCTGCCTTAGCACAACTTCATGTCTTCTTCCTGTCTTTAGCACGTCGCCCCGCCTTTTAAGTGCAGCTTTGCTCCGATGATCTCCTCTTTGCGGGATAACAGATCATCCGCCATCAGCTGCTCCTGCACATTCTCAAAGCCCAGCCTGCTTATGGTATCCGCAAAACGCTCTCCCGTCTGTCCCTGTTCCCGGAACAGCAGAATCGCTTTCTCCAGTACGGAAAGCACCGCTTCCTCATCTAAGAAGATCTTATCTAACTTCCGCCCCTGGGCGACCCGCTTGCCCCAGCGGCCGCCGATGTAGACCCGGTAACCGTAAGCGCTCTCCTCCGCTGCCTTGAACGGGCATTTGCCCACACAACGGCCGCAGTTATTGCACTGTTCCGGATCGATCACCAGTTTGCCGTCCACTACCTGGGATGCCCCCACCGGACACGCCAGGGAAACCTGACAGATCTTACAGCCGCGGCATTTCGCCAGATCGATCACCGGCACTTTCTGTCCCACGATACCGAAATCATTCAGATCCGGCTTCACGCAGTTATTCGGGCAGCCGCCCACTGCGATCTTGAACTTATGCGGCAGTTTCACGGACGCGTATCCATGGAAGAACCGCTCGTGGATCTCCTCCGACAGGCGATAGGAATCCAGAAGTCCGTACTGGCAGGTCGTTCCCTTGCAGGCCACCACCGGGCGCACCTTCGAACCGGTGCCGCCGGTCTCTAAGCCTTCCTCTGCCAGAAAAGTGCGCAGCGCCTCGATCTTGTCAAAAGGCACGCCCACGATCTCCAATGTCAGGCGCGTGGTCATCACCACATCCCCGCTTCCGAACCGCTCCGCCGCCTCCGCGATCTTCTTGTGCTCCGCCGTCGTGATCTTGCCATTCTTCGTGATCACACGGACGTTAAAATTATCCGTCCCCTTATTATGCAGACAGCCAAGCGCCTTGACACGGGTGATCTCCTCCGAAGAAACCGTCACCACGCCCGGCTTGCTTTCCACCTTCACCACATTGAAGAAGGAAGAGCCCTCCAGCACCTTCGTGTTGGTATACCCATAGCGCTTCAGCCTGTTCTGCAGCAGATAAGCCCTCTTGCCCTTCGCGCAGACAAGCAAAAGCTTCTCTTCTTTCCCAAGCCCCGGCACTTCGCCTTTTACTTTTAACAGATCCACATAGGTGGCTCCCGCGATCGTCGGCCCCGCCGGGTTCACATCGACCACCCGATAGTCTTCTGCCGCCCCCGCCAGATACTCTGCCGGCGTGAAGCTGTCCAGATCCCCCTCGATCTTATTCAGCAGCATATGTACCGCCTGCACGAAGGGATGGATCGCCGTGGAAAAAGGAGGCGCATAGGACAGATCCAGGCAGGTCATCTGCTCCAAAGTGGCACCGAAAGTCACCGCCATCACACCGATATCCGTCACCTTATCCACCGCGCCGGGCCCCAATACCTGCACACCTAACAGCTTATGACTCTTCTTATCCGCCACCAGCTTGATGGCAAACCATGCGCTGCCCGGATAGTAATGCGCCTTGTCGTCCGTCACCGCCAGCGCGCAGACCGGCTCATAGCCTGCCGCCTTCGCCTGCTCCTCGGAAAGCCCGGTCCTGCCTCCCGAAAGCCCCGGCAGCTTCACCACGCCCGTGCCCAGAACGCCCGGATACCTCACGTCCCGGCCGCCGAGCGAAAGCGCCAGCGTCCGGCCTTCCATATTGGCGGAAGAGCCCATGGGCGACCACTGTCTTTCTCCCGTGAGGCGGTTTTGCACCATCGCACAGTCGCCTGCCGCATATACGTCCGCCACATTGGTAGCCATCTTATCGTCCACCAATATCGTACCCTTAAACATCTCAATACCCGTATCCTGCAAAAAGCCCGTGTTCGGACGGATTCCGATGGACAGGATCACCACATCCGCAGGAAGCAGCCCTTTATCCGTCTGTACGCCTTCCGCTCTCTCTTCGCCTGTTACCCCTGCCAGCTTCGTCGCCGTGAGCACCGTAATTCCCTTTTTCGCCAGATGGCGGACCGCAAACTCTGCCATCTCCGTATCAAAACCCGGCATAATCTGCGGCGCCATATCGATCAGGGTCACGGACAATCCCTTCTCCAGAAGGTTCTCCGCCACCTCCAGACCGATGAAACCGCCGCCCACTACCACGGCGCGCTTTACCCCGTCGCGGGCGATATAGTCTCTCGTCTCGATCGCATCGTCGGGCGTCCGCATCACGAACACGCCCGGCAGGTTTAAGCCCGGCAGCGGCGGAACCACAGGGGATGCCCCCACCGCCACGATGCAGGAATCGTACTCGTAGATCTCCTCCGCGCCCGTGCGTAAATTCTTCGCCGTCGCTTTCTTAGCGGCCGGGTCAAGCGCCACCACTTCCCGCTGCGGATAGACCATCGCCCCGGTCAGTGCGCTGTACTTCTCCGGCGTGTTCACGATCAGCTGCTCTTTCTCCGGGATCGCTCCGCCCACATAGTAAGGCAGCCCGCAGCCCGCATAAGAGATGTCTTTCCCTTTGGTGACGATCGTCACCTCCGCCTCCGGGTTCACCCGTTTAAATTTCGCCGCAGCCTTCGTCCCGGCCGCCACTCCGCCAATAACCAATAATTTCATGTCTTGCTCTGCCTCCTCTTTTTATGGTTTCGTAACCCTGTTTGTGAAAATATTTCTCGCTCTGTAAGAAGATCATACTTGCACAACCTAAGTCTACTCCTTTATAAATGCCTTATCTGTGACGGAAATACCGTCCTCATCAGATCTATAACGCTCCACTTTCATATGCAGGTCATATTTCTCCCGAAGTTCTTTGATCTTTGCCATCATGGGAGAAGCATGATGCACATCTATTGCGTGTTGATCTTCCCAGCTATCGATCAGCAGAACGGTTTCCTGATCCGCCATTGGGAAAAAATATTCATATCTGATATTTCCGTCTTCTGCACGAATGTCGTCAACTACCCCGCTCGAAATCATTTCCTCTGCAAACTTTTTTGCATTACCGTTGATACCGCTATAATAAATATTTACTACAATAGCCATTTTCTCTCCCTTTCTGCACTGTTTTTGATTCAAACTGGTCCTTAAAAAAGCAAAACCATATAGACCAGTATAACACAGAATATATGAAAATTGGTAAGCTGATTAAAAGGCTTATAAAAAAACAGGACTAAGCTTCCGGACCGGCATGAAAATATTGGAGACAAATAAAAACCCAAAATGTTCGGTCTTCCTCACCCTTACATGTTATAATAACTTCATCAAGGCAGAAGTCAGATAAAAAGACGACGGCAAGGAGGAAAAATGGACTGGCTAACAAGTTTGAAAAAAGCGATTGATTATATGGAAACGCATCTGCTCTCGAAAATTGGCGTCAGAGATGTGGCAGACGCGGTACACATATCGCCTTCTTACTTCCAAAAAAGCTTTAAGATCGTAACCGGTTATTCCATTGGAGAATACCTGCGAAACCGCAGGCTGTATCTGGCTGCATTGGATGTGCTGAATACAGGATGCCCTTCCCCTAAGGACACTTTATCCGGGGAGAACCATGTGACAATCCAGACAGACAACAGCCTTCTACAAAAGAATACCGAGACGTTTACAAACAAGACTGTTCTGGATCTGGCCTATAAGTACGGGTATGATACACCGGAGAGTTTTTCCAGAGCTTTTTCCCGCTTTCACGGGATATCGCCCACACAGCTTAAATCCCAGCCTGACAGGATCAAGGTGTTTCTGCCTTTGATCGTAGAAATCTCAATACGAGGAGGAAACAAAATGAATTTTCAATTAGAAGAAAGAAAAAGCATGCAGATGATCGGATTTGGAAGAATCTTTTCTTACGATACCTCTTATCAGGATATCCCCAAATTCTGGACTGAATTCTGCGAAAAACACTGCGGGCAGGATACCCTGGCCACGCCGGAGGAACAGGCCATCCGGCAGGCAATCGCAGAATGCATCATAGGAGAATATGGCATCTGCGTGGAAGACATCGACGACGGGGAACATTTCCACTACTATATCGCAGGTGCATACCAGGGCGGCACAGTCCCGGATGGCATGTCTGTCTTCGAGATTCCTGCCAGTGCATGGGCGAAGTTTCAATGCGTCGGCCGCATACCGCAAAACCTGCAGACAGTCAATACCCGGATCTTCCGCGAATGGCTTCCTGGAAACCAGGAGTTTGAAATGTCGCTGCCCATGAATATTGAATGGTATTCCAACGGAAACCCTGAAAGCGACGATTATGTCAGCGCGATCTGGATACCGGTAAAGCGTTTGTAGACCTAAACCAATAAAAATCATTCTCTCAAACAGACAGCGCCACTCAAATGAGTCCTGGCGCTGTCTGTCTCTTAAATGCCATCCAATCATTCGTTTAACATATTATCTAAATCCTCCGCAAGCACCTTCGCCAGATACTTCGCCGCAGGTAGGATCACATTCTCATCCACACAGAATGCCGGATGATGGATCGGATGTGCCACACCCGTGCCGATCTTCAAATAACAGCCCGGCACCTGCCTGCCGATCCTCTCTTCCTCCATATAATAGGAAAAATCGTCCCCGCCCAGAGACTGCTCTTCCGGCACCGTCTTCATTCCCTGACTCTGTGCGATCTTTTCGCATAGCTGCGCCATCTTGCCGTCATTATAAGTAGCCGGCGCGCTTTCGATCCAGGTAATCTCTGCCGTCGCGCCATAAGCTGCGGCAGTCCCTTCCACAGTCTCGCGTACTCTTCTCTGATACAGCGCCCGGTCTTCTCTCTGCATGGTCCGCACCGTTCCCTCTAACTCTGCCGCCGCCGGGATTACATTCCATGTAGCCCCCGCCTGTATCCTGGTTACACTCAGAAGCGCTGGATGAAATGCATTGATATTCCGTCCAATAATAGAGTGCAGCCCCTGTACAATCGCCGCCGCCACAGGAATCGGATCGATCCCGTCATCAGGATGCGCGCCATGGCAGCCAATCCCCTTTACGCGAATCGCAAACCGGTCCACTGCCGCCGTCACATAGCCTTCCCGGATACCGATCACACCAACTTCATTCGTCGGATCCGCATGAAAGCCCCAGATGCGCTCTACATCATCCATCACATCTGTCTCCAATATTTTTAAAGCGCCTCTTGCGTCTTCTTCACCAGGCTGAAAAATGAATTTTACAGTCCCGCAAAGTTCTTCTCTGCATTCCTGCAGGAGAATGGCGGCGCCGATTCCTGCCGTAATATGAAGATCATGCCCGCAGGCATGCATTTTCCCTTTGCATTCAGAAGCGTAGGAAATCCCTGTCTCCTCCACGATCGGAAGCGCGTCTATATCACATCGAAGCGCAATCGTATGCTCTGTACCGTCCACTGCTTCTTTTGATCCACGCACGGCTGCCACCAACCCTGTTGCAAGCGGATAAGGCAGGATTTCAATCCCCGCCTCCGTAAGAAGTTCCCGTATCTTTGCTGTTGTGTCCACTTCCTCATAGGACAACTCAGGATGCCTGTGAAACCATTCAAACTGTCCAATCAGATATTGTTCCAATTTTCCATGATCCTGTCGATCCACGCTGATCACTCTGCCTTTCTCTCAGTTTAACGATCTGCAAACCAGACCGCTGTTATGATGGATATTCTTTCTTCTCATAACCGTTTAGCCTTCGACTTCCTGGAAGGAACTGTTACTTCTTCTCTGCTCCTATCTTCCACTGTTAGGATCCAGCGCATCCCGCAGGGCGTCACCGATAAAGTTAATCGCCATGACTACTACTACGATCAACAAACCTGGCGGAATCCACAGCCAGGGCTGCGTCGTAAGGACCGTGAGGGACTGTGCGCCGTTTAACATATTACCCAGGCTTGATGTAGGAGGCTGTACCCCCTGTCCCAGAAAGCTCAGCGCCGCTTCGTCCAGAATCGACAGCGCCAGGACCGACGTGGCATAGACCAGGATCGGCGCCACCGTATTTGGCAGAATCTCTGAAAATAAAATATGTCGGAGCGGCATTCCTGCCACCAGATTTCCTTTCACAAAATTCGTTTCACGCAGACTTAAGACATTGCCGCGCACCAGTCTTGCAATACCTGGCCAGTCTACAAACCCAAGGATCAATATGATATTCCACATCCCCGGCTTAAAGACAGCCGCCGCCACCAGCACTAACAGAATATAGGGAAACGACATAACCATATCGGTAAACCGCATGATCACCATATCCGCCGCACCGCCAAAATATCCTGCAACCAGCCCCAGCAATACTCCAACCACCGTAGAGATGAGCGTGGCCATCACTCCCACTAACAACGAAACTCTCGTCGCATACAGCAGCCTGCTCAACATATCTCTGCCGATCTGATCCGTTCCCAGCCAGAACGCTTTCGAAGGGCCTTCGGCAAAAGGTCCTGCAATATCATTTGGATCATACGGCGCGATCACCGGCGCCAGAATTGCCGCCCCCACGATCACCGCCAGCACGACCAGGCTGACCGTCGCCAGATGATGCCGCAGAAATCTTCTGGCCACCGTCTGCAGATAACGCTCGCTGCCGATGTCCGGACGTTTCCTGCCGTCACCGTTTCCCTCCGCGCCATATCCAAATTTCCTGTCCATATCCCTCAGTATCATTCACACACGCTCCCGTATACCATCTACCTGTCATCCGCCTCTACTCTAACTGAATCGTAGGATCCACCAGCGCATATAGAATATCCGTGACCAGATTGGCCAAAAGCACCACGATCGCGGAGAGCAGGCATACTCCCATGATCACCGGAAAATCCCGGTTGCTGATCGCGCTCATCGTCATCAGTCCAAGACCAGGCCAGGAAAAGACCTGTTCAATGATGACCGCACCGCCAAACAGCACCGGAATCTGCATGCCGATCACTGTAATGATCGGCACGAGCGCATTGCGCAGCGCGTGCTTATTGATGACGAGAAAACGTCCGATTCCCTTGGCCCTTGCCGTCCGCAGATAATCCTGCTGTAAAATCTCCAGCATTGCGCTCCTGATATAGCGGATATTACTGCCCGCCATGGAGAAAGCAAGCACCATCACGGGCATTACCATATGCTTCGCCACATCTGCAGCGCCGCCCTCCGTTCCCAGCGTCGTCATACCGCTGGAAGGAAGCCATCCCAGCTTTACCGTAAAAAGATAGATTAACAGCAATGACAGAAAGAATCCCGGTACACTGCTGCCCAGAAAAGAGGCCGTCACCACCGCATAGTCTCCTTTGGAATACTGGCGGATCGCACTGTAGATGCCCGCAGGAACCGCCAGAAGCAGACTTGTCAGAAGAGAAACGCCCATCAGCAGAAGCGTAGGACCGATATGACTCCCGATCATTGCACTGACCGGCTGATAAGACTTCATGGAATATCCCAAATTCCCCTGCAGAAGCTCTCCGAGCCAGACAAAATACTGCACCAAAACGGGCTGATCGAGCCCTAATGCAATCCTTTTCGCCTCAACGGCCGCTTCCGATACCCTGGGGCCTTGCAACATTTCCAGCGGACTGCCCGCCAGGCACATGATACTATAGTCGATGACCGTGATGCCGATCAATACCGGAATGGCGATCAAAATACGTTTCAAGATATATTTGCTCATAACTTCCTCTATTCCAAATTGGCTGCGTGATACCGTCTGTCTTCCAATACAATCGGACATGCCGCCCAGTGCGCTTTCTCCTGTGCTTTCTGGATTTCTTCTGCCGCCTGCTTTGTTTCCACAGTCACATCTTTCTTGCGCTCTTTCCCAATGTCCAATTCCGCCGCCTGTACTTTCTCATGATCCGGCAATGTCATCTGTCCTTTCCCAAGATCCGACCCTATCTTCTGCAATCGCGGCGGCTGATACCTGCACTGTTCCACAGCATAAGGACAGCGAGGATGGAATCTGCAGCCGTCCGGCGGATTTGTGCTGCTGCCGATCTCCCCCTGCAGCAGATTCCGTTCCCTCCCCCTCTCCTGGGGATCCGGGATCGGCACCGCCTCCAGCAATGCTTTCGTGTACGGATGAACTGGACTCCTGAAAATCTCCTTCGCATCACCATACTCTACGATCTTGCCCAGATACATAACCGCGATCTTATCGCTGACATAATTGACCGCGCCTAATCCATGTCCTACAAACAACAGTGTAAGCCCCAATTCCTTCTGCAGTTCCTTCAGCAGATTCAAGATCTGTGCCTGAATAGAAACATCCAATGCACTGACTGGCTCATCACATACAATAAACTCTGGATTTAAGGAGAGCGCTTTGGCGATCCCGATTCTCTGCCTCTGCCCACCGGAGAATTCATGTGGATATCTGCCCAAAACAGCCTTCGGCAGCCCCACCATATCCAGGATCTTCACCATATCTTCCTCCACACTTTCCTTTTCAGAGATATGATGATACAGCATCGGCTGTGCCAAAATTTCAAAGATATGTTTTCGGGGATTCAGTGATGAATACGGATCCTGGAAAATCATCTGCAGTTTCGTCCTGACCGCCCGCATTTCCTTCTTATTCTTCTGTAATTCTTCGAGATCCCGCCCATGATAATAAATCTTACCGTCAGTTGGACGCTCCAATCCTACAAGCTGTCTGCCGATGGTTGACTTCCCGCATCCAGATTCCCCCACGAGCCCCAGCGTCTGTCCTTTCATGACAGAAAAGCTGACGCCGTCCACTGCCTTTACATAGCCAGTTGTATGCGTTATAATCCCGCCTTTGACCGGATAATATTTCTTCATATCCTCTACCCGGATCAAAGGGATGTTATCTTTTCCCATCCCAGTCTCCTCATTCTTCCTCTTCCACACAGTCGCCGCAGACTTCTCCCAGCCGCTGCCATTGTCCTGCATCTTGTTCCGCTCTGATACACCGTGCAGTATGCCCCTCTCCAAAAAAATATGCTTTCTGCGGCTTGCTGCATTCTTCTCTTCGGTAAGGACATCTGTCTGCAAACCGACAGCCTTCGATATCATCATAGTTCTCCGGCACGATTCCTGGAATCGCCTGCAGCTTTCTGTCCTCATCATCCCGGATCGTGGGCACCGTGTCAAGCAGCGCTCTTGTATAGGGATGCTTCGGATGGGCAAATAGCTCCTGCGCCGGGGCCTCCTCAACAATCTGTCCCGCATACATCACCAACACCCGGTCGGCCATATTGGCAACCAGGCCAATGTCATGCGTGATCAGGATCATTGCCATATTCTTCTCCTGCCGCAATTCGTCTAACAGCTTCATGATCTGCGCCTGGATCGTCACATCAAGCGCCGTAGTCGGCTCGTCCGCAATCAACAATTTCGGATTACAGGATAATGCCATAGCGATCATCACCCTCTGCCGCATACCGCCGGAGAGAGTATGTGGAAATTTCTTCATCATCGCAGAAGGTTCCGGCATACCTACTCTCGTAAGCAGCTCCGCTGCCCGCCCTGCTGCCTCCTCTTTGGATAGGTGCATGTGCGTGCGTATACTCTCCGTGATCTGGCTTCCCACCGTAAATACAGGATTCAGCGAGGTGAGCGGATCCTGAAAAATCATCGTCAGCTCATTGCCTCTGATCGTATCTAACTCCTTCTCCGTCATCTCAAGAAGATTCTTACCGTCAAAGAAGACAGAGCCGTCTGTGACAGCTCCGCCCCTTCCTAATAGTCTCATAATCGACAGTGAAGTAACACTTTTTCCGCAGCCGGATTCCCCAACAATGCAGACCACTTCACCATGGTCTACATGAAAGCTGATATGGTCCACACTGGTACTGGCTCCATAATCTCCTGTGAACACTGTTTTCAAATCCCGTACTTCCAATAAATGCGGCATAATACTGCCTCCCGTTTCATCAGAACTTTTACTCTGTCACATCCCAGTTGTGAACATTGTTGAAGAACCCATATACACTGGGCTGTGCACCTGTCAGACGCTTGTTCACTGCTCCCTGTGCGCTGATGACATAGACGGAAAACATCGGCACATCCGCCTGCATCTTACTGTTCACAACGGCATACTGCTTCGTGATCTCCGCGATATCGCTGGTCTTCTGAGTACCCTCCAGGGCTGATACCACTTCATCTGATGAATAGCCGGTCCAACTCCCCTCGCCGCCAAGCAGCCAGGATACATCCGGATAGGGATCTACCGGCGCATACGTATACTGAACCGCCATAATATCATAGTCTGTTGTGCCCGCCATTGTCATAAGCGTCGCAAGATCCACTGTCGTGATCTCCGCTTTGATCCCTACTGCCGCCCACTGCGCCACAATGACCTGCACACCATTTACAAATGTATTGTCTCCTGAATTGACATAGAAACGCAGTGTCTGGGAACCATCCCAACCCGCCTGCTCCAGAAGTTCCTTTGCTTTCTCTGGATCATATTCCATCGGCACGATATTCTCATCATAGAATGGACTTGCTGAAGACAGGAACCCGTCAACCACCTCTCCGTGCCCTTTCAGTAACTGATCCACCAACTGCCGCCTGTCAATCGCATACACAAGCGCCTGCCGCACTCTCTCATCCGGGATATTCGCAGTCTGGATGAACGCCGACTGGTTCGTCACCGGGGAGCCATACACTACTTCCACATTTTCCAGCGCCTCAATACTGTCATAATCCTCCTGAGGGATCGCTGTCATCGTGTGCTGTGTGATATCGATCTCTCCCGACTGCAGTCCTGCATAGATCTGGCTTCCGTCCACAATCCGGATATTCAGCTTGTCGATCTTAGGTGCGCCTTTCCAATAATCCTTGTTGGCCGTATAAGAAATATAGTGATCCGGATCAAACCCTGTCAGGAAATAAGGACCGCTTATCACATCCGGATGATTAAACCAATCATGAGAAGTCAATTCCTCTTCACTGAATTTCTCAATGATATGCTTCGGAAGAACATGCAGATATCTTCCATAACTGTTTTGAAACGTTGTGAGCGCCATAGGATATTTGGCCGTAAACTCTATGGTCTTCTCATCCACCACCTTAAGTCCCGCCATGGAGGCTGCACCCTCCTCCACAAATCCGGTTGCGTCGTCTGTTCCCTCGAAAGCATACAGCAAAAGCGTCGTATTCGCCACTACCGGGCTGGCATAGCGCATCACTGAATATTCCACATCCTGCGCCGTAACCGGCGTTCCATCAGACCAGACAGCGTCGTCGTCGATATGCACGCTAAAGTGGAGATTATCCTCTGTGGTAATAGAGTCGGCAAGCATCCCCTGAAAATTCAGATCCTGATCTAACTCCATCAGAGGCAGAAACATCAAGTCTATGGCATATTTATTGATCTCTGTCTGATCAACTGCAAAGGGATTCACCCCGCCTAAACTGTCTGTCACTCCGACATTCACAATCTTCTCGCCTTCCGCCGCTGCAGCAGGTTCCGTCGAGCCTTCCGCTTCCTGGCCTCCTGCCGTGTTCTCCTCCGCCGCACTGTCCGTTTCCGCCGCACCTTCATGATCTGAAGAAGCGCCGCACGCTGTGACCGACACTGCCATCACAAGCGCCAGCAGCAGGCTTATCCATCTTGCTGTTATTTTTTTCATAGTCTCTCCTCCATTTTGAAGCGTCTTATCCTCTACGCTCCGCTTATTTCCTACCTATTAACTAGGTATTGTATGGGATTATACTTCCCTGTGCGTGAATTGTCAATATTATCCAGAAAATGTACCTGTAATTGCCAATTGCTTTAGTATAGCATAATCTTGACAAAAAATGCAATCCGCAGTATATTTTCTACTAATTATTGTAATGAGATCACGAGGGCTTAGCAGTATCGCAAGCAAGCCTGTGATAGGCATGGGGTGCAGCATGAAAAACTTACTGAATTATCAATCCTGCGAATATGACTGTGGTCCGGTATCTTTGACCAATGCGATCCGGTATCTGTTTGACAGGGAGACCATCTATCCCGATATCATTAAATATATTATGCTCTATTGTCTTGATTCATACAATGAAGCCGGTGAATTTGGCAAGCGCGGCACTTCCGCTTCTGCCATGATGTTCCTTAGTAATTGGCTCAATGAATTCGGGCGGATCAAGAATTTCCCGATCCTGTGCGAATTTGTCTCCGGCAGGGATGTCTGTCTCTCCGACAGCTGCCGGATTACAAGTGCACTGCAGCAGGGCGGCGTTGTGCTGCTTAGACTTTTTCTTGATGTAAGTCATTATGTACTGTTGACAGGAATAGACGGGAATCGTATCTATCTGTTTGATCCTTATTATGAAGAATTGGATGATCCGGAACTGGATCCGGAATATTTCGAAGAAGGTATTACCTTCATCACAGATCAGCCCAAACGCGCCAACCGCTTAATCTCCATGGAACGTCTCAACCACCTGACGGAAGGATATTACGAAATGGGACCCTACGCGGCACGCGAGGCCGTGATCGTATTCAACCGTGAGACGCGCCTGACGCCGGAAGATACGATCGAGTATTTTATCTGAAAGAAAACCGAACGCACCTGGCATTGCGAGGTGACCTGCATCCCTTTTATATTGGACATACTTTCCCATGATAGAAAATGACACTTTGAAACCCTGTACCCGAGGATTTCAAAGTGTCAAATTTTCTCGTCTTACTGCTCCATCTGCCGTCCTAGGAATCCGGCTGCTGACTGGATCAGTTTCTGCTCTACTTCACCCATCTTAGATTTATGGTCTGTCTCCAGCAGAACGACTGAACCGATCACGTCTCCCTCACAGATGATCGGGCTGATCGCCTCATGATGAACTTCTTCAAGATCATTGCCTACCTCGATGAAGTTTCGGTCGCCCTTCGCCGCCACAACGCTCTCTCTGTGATCGATCTTCTCCTCAAGCTCTCTGCTGATCGATTTACCCAGCATGTTTTTCATTCCGCCAGCCACCGCAATAAATTGATCCCTGTCGGAGATCATCGCGATATGTCCGGACACCTGCGCCATACTCTCCGCATACTGTTTGGCGAATGTCCCCATCTCGCCGATCGGCGAATATTTCTTCAATATGATCTCACCTTCTCTGTCCGTAAAGATCTCCAGCGGATCTGCTTCTCTGATCCGAAGCGTCCTGCGGATCTCCTTTGGGATCACGATCCGTCCCAGATCATCTATCCGTCTTACAATGCCTGTTGCTTTCATATCATTCTCCCTCCAAATTTACAAATTATCGCTATTTTACAGCAATTCCAGGGCTATGGATTCCTGCCGCCCCGAAAGTCCCAATGTTTTTCAACCTAATCCCCATGCATATCACAAGCATACTTGTGATACTGCCTAAATAGAAAGTTGCAAAATCTCTGATTTTTCAACCTGATTCTACATGTCAGGGCAATTTACTGCGATCAGGGCACATCTGAAACACTGACTGCTTTACAGCCACTAACATTTTTACTATTATTTGTAAAGAAGGAAATTATATGCATTCAAATTTGAAAATTTAGAAATGCATGTATTCAAGAATTCAATACCATAAATCCGCTTCCTGTTTGACTCCATCGACAAGGCATGGTAGACTGAACGTATAGCGTATTCCGTTCCTTCGCTTTCAACAGCACAGCGTTTTATTTTTAATGTAATAAAGTGCTTTTGAACATGCTGCCGCCATACACCGGGCGCCTGGTAAATGCACAGAACATTATTTGTATCGACTAAGCGCCGTCCACAGAACCTACATAGAGGTAATTATGATCATAGAAAACGAATTTCCTATCTTAGAATACAGTACACAGCCCTGTGCAGTCATCAACCCTGTAAAGGCACAATCTCCATTGCCCCGTCTTTGTATCATGACCTTCTTACTGCGAGACGAGGGTGCCTCTTACAAGTATCTGCCGCCCAGCAAATATATTGAAGTAAGCACGAAGCCTGTCCAGATCTTCCGGCAGGTATTGGCGGAATCGAAGATTCCCTATATCGAGTGTACCACATGGTCAACAGACGGATTCTACCGGGGTCAAAAGATATGGTAGCCCACAGGATCAGACAGGGGTGCCAGGTCGTTGAGATGGAATGCGCTGCTATGGCGGCGATCGCCAGATTTCGCAAGAAACAATTTGGTCAATTACTGTACAGCGGAGATATTTTAGTCGGAACGGAAGAATATGACGACCGCGGCTGGTATGCAAATCTGACCGCAAGAGAAAGGATTTTCCAGATTACCCTAGAATCTCTGATCAGATGTTGAACTGCTGTTTTCAAATTCAAGAGCGGCGCCGGGCTCTCTCTTAAGCCTTGGCGCCGCTTCTGCCATGATGTATTTATTTCTTCATTCCTTTCGCCCCAGACAAATTCGCGCTCTGCAAAATATTACTGTCAAAGGAAGTCAGCATATTTTTCTCCTCCCGTTCCCGTTTCAGCGCTAAACCTACCATGTCATCCAGCAACTGTGCATAGGGTTTACCCAGCGCCTCCCACAGATAGAACGCCAGCGAACCTGGGATTGGGTTGATCTCATTGACATAGACTTGATCTGTATCCCGATCGATCATAAAGTCAATCCTGGACACACCGTTGCAGTTTAACACCTGGAAGGTCTTCACTGCCATTTGGCGGATCTCCTCCCGCTTCTGCGGCGCCAGATCAGCCGGCAGTTCTCTTCTGGCCGTCCGCATCCCTTCTGAACCATTCTTACCGCCTGCCACATACTTATCTTCATAGCTTAAGATCTCATCACTGGAAATCGGCTCCTCACATTCAGAAACCTCTGCCGACTCATAATCACCAAGTACTGCGCAGTTGATCTCCCGTAGATTTACGATCGCATGCTCGATTAACACTCTTGGACCAAATGTAAAGGCATATTCCAATGCTTCCCGCAGACCTTCTCGATCTTTGGCCACCTTAATTCCCACGCTGGAACCTAAATTGACAGGCTTCACGATAACCGGATAACCGATCCTGCTCTCTACTTTATCATAAGCGGCCTCTTCGTCTCTCTCATATTCCTTCCCATTCAATGTCACACAGTCTAACACAGGAATATCATGATCCTTCAGCACCGTCTTCATCACATATTTATCCATCGTCACCGCAGAAGCTCCCACATCACAGCCAACGAACGGAATATTGTAATGCCGTATAAATCCCTGCAGGGAACCGTCCTCTACATTAGCACCGTGTACGACCGGAAATGCCACATCAAGCAGCGCCACGACAGAATTCCCCATCTTCTTAACCGGATAGCGGACTAGCTGCACCTGCCCCTTCTCACATATGACAAAGACCCGGATGCTCTTCTGCAGCAATGCCGGAATATTTCTGTAATTGGCAATCTCTGCGATGGCCTCACCTGTATAGAGCTCATTTTCCTTGGTAATATAGATGGGAATCGGTTCATATTTGTCTCTGTCAAAAGCATTATAGGCCTGCAGTCCAGAAATGACAGACACCTCATGCTCCACACTCTTGCCGCCAAAAAAAACACCTACCCGAATTTTCATACCAATACCCTGTTCCTTTCTCTCAGACTCCAAATCTGTTATCCATACTGCATGAATGAGTTTCGTTCTCTTTCCTTACCTGATATAAAGAATGGACCATCCTTTCCTACTTATGCATAATTATCCGGCAAATCGTTCTCAATCAAAACAATCTTTAATCTCTCGTCCGGGATCGCATTCACCATCTGGAAGGCCTCCTGCAGCGTATCGACCACGATCATCTTACTCTTAGGGAAGCTGGCTTCCAGCAGGCCATCCTGGATCGGCCTGGTCTGTTCCTTCCCTACCAGCACTGCATAATCACATTTGTCCGCCGCATAGACGCCTGCTTCCTTGTTCTCATCATACTGCTTCTCCCCCAGCTCTACCATACCTGGCGTCATCAGAATCCGCAGCTCACGAAACATGGCAAGGGTATCAAGGGCCGCCTTAAACCCATTCTTATTCGAATTGTAACTATCGTCCAGAATAATACGTCCGTTTTGCTTGATCAACTGCAGTCTATGAGGTACGCTTTCCAATTGTTTGACAGGATAGCGCAGTTTCTCCATCGGAATCCCCAGTGTATGCGCAACCGCGATCGCGCCTGCGATATTCTGCACATTATGGGTTCCCACCAAACGCGTATGAAACACAACCTCCCCGCCCTCTTCCTCTTTCATCTTGAACGTAGAACCATTCGGGGACACTTCTATATCGTAGGCCCGGTAGGCAACGTCTTCTCCTGTCGTCCCATAACTTACGATATTCTTAGCAATCCTATGCCCACGGATATAAGGATTGTCATAATTCAGGAATACTTTCCCTGATGCGGGGATTGCATCTGCCAGTTCAAACTTCGTGCCGATGATGTTCTCTATCGTGTGAAAGCTCTGCAGATGCTGCGGACCGATGGAGGTGATAATGCCGTGATCGGGATGTACCAGATCACAAATCTCCTTGATATCTCCCACCTCTCGTGCGCCCATCTCACAGAGAAAGATCTCATGAAAGGGCTTCATCTGTTCCCGGATCGTTCTCACAACGCCCAGCGTCGTATTGTAATTCCCCGGCGTCTGCAGCACATTATACTGACTGGACAACAAGGTGTTCAGAAAATACTTGACACTGGTCTTCCCATAGCTTCCCGTCACACCGATCACCGTAAGCTTCGGCATCTCCCGTAAAATCCTGGCCGCATCCTGTACATAATGCCTGTCGATCGCCTGCTCAAGCGGATGGTTAATCCAGTTGACCAAAAGAATGAAAAACGGCTGCAGAAGAAACAATATCAGCAAAATACATTTACACGCTCTCTGCCAATACCCTCCGGCCGCTAAAGACAGCAGTACACCAATCAGGTAGAGCGCCGCCGTGGTGATCAGCATACGTTTAACCCGCATCGTATAGACGAGCGGTTTCTTCGCTGTCCTGGGCTTATTTACCCATATCGTCATCCCATTCATCACACATGCCGCCACAAGACATCCTGTGCTACCCACCAGGACCAGCGGAATCGCGATCGCAGCATACAGGCTCTTGCCAAGCAGCCGGCCCACATTACTGTGCACCTGCATCCATTCCCTGTATTCTCTCGGTTTGTAGGAGTTCTGCTGAAACATATGCACAATATAAATCTCATATAAAACGGCTCCCACTGCATACGTGACAAACCATAACAACATCCAAATATAATACTCTATCATACTTCCTATCCGATCCTTTATGATTTAAATTTCCTCAGACCAGTCTTTCTTCGTCTGCTCTGCAGACATCTCAATCCGTATCAATCATACCATGCCGGCATTCTACTGTGCAAAAAATGCCGCCAGCGCACCATGCACCTTCGGCGCCTGCTGTGCAAACGAGAAATGCCCCGCTCCCTCGCACACCACCAGCCCCGCATCTGCGATCAGCGCCTCCATCCGTTTCGCATCAGACAGCGGAGTCGCCGTATCCTGGTCTCCCCAGATCAACAGCGTAGGACACTTGACCAGATGCATCAGCGGCTCCAGATCTTCATTGACCACTTTCACAAGTGTTGCACGCATCACAGGAGTCGCATTATTATAGTCCGCAGATCCCCTCTTACGCCTCATGTCATCTACCGCATCAGGATACAGAAAGTGCAGCACTTTCGTGCTCATAACCGCGCGTCCGATCTTATAGCATTTCAGACTTACTTTCTGGCGCAAAGTCTTCTTTGGCAGAATGCCTGCACTGTCGATTAACACCGCCTTGTCTATCGTAAACGGCAGTTTCTCCCTGGCATTCATCTTAAAGAACACTCTGCCGCCAAAAGAATGCACCACCACACTCAGTCTTGCCACTCTGAAGGATGCAATAAACCGCACAACGAAATTCACATAGTCGTCCACACACCATGGTTGTGGCGGCTCCGGAGTCTTCCCAAAGCCAGGCATATCAAGAGCGATCACTCTGTGATTCTGCGCAAGGGTCTTAATAATCCCCGTATACAGCGTAATATTAGCGCCCCATCCATGCAGAAGCAGGATAATCTCCCCTTCTCCTTCGTCTATATAGTTCACCGCAATCGAATCAATCTTCTTAACCATGCGTCTCTCCAAACATATCTGTTATGTCGTTTACTATAGCTCATAGATTGACATCTTTATCCTTAATCTATGCACTTTGACCATAGTTTGCCCGGCACACTATGATTTATCATATACCTCAGCCCATTATTTGGCAATCATGTTTTGCCTCTTAGTATACAAAAAAAGAATTTCCGGGCAAATGTCGTCCTGGATCTGTTCAGTTCTCAACATAATCGGCATAATCTGTCTCACTGGCAAACAGCATATACTCCCCATCAACATATCCCATATAACCACTCTCCACTGCATATCCTTTCATATTCTTACCTCACTTCCTCATTTTCCAAGAAGAGTACTCGAACTTTTGTTCTTCTCTGAGATAAGAATACAAAAAATAGAGTCCATTAAGTCGGACTCTGTAAAAAAATTTTTATTTCACCAACAATCCTCTGATCCTTGCTGCAATGCTTTCCAATTCTTCTACCACAACATCCAGCTCCTCCCGCGTATTCTCCTCACTGAGGGTCAGCCTGAGAGCCCCGCGCGCACGTTCACGGGACATTCCCATTGCCAGCAGCACATGGGATGGATCGGTCGAGCCTGATGTACAGGCCGATCCAGACGAAGCACAGATGCCGGCCAGATCCAGCATGATCAGCATCGTCTCTCCTTCTATCCCTTCCACACTGATGTTGACGTTATTCGGCAGACGCTTCCTGCGATGGCCGTTGAGCACAGCTCCTGGGACTCTCTGCTCGATCCTGTTTATCAAATAATCCCGCAGCGCTGTCTCCCTTACGTTCCTCTCCTCCATAGCCTCGTGAGCAAGCTGCGCTGCCGCCGCCATTCCCACAATACCCGGAAGATTCTCCGTCCCGGCGCGCCGTCCTCTCTCCTGCTGCCCGCCGTGAAGCAGAGCGCGGATCCTCGCCTTTTGATTAACATAAAGAAAACCAGCGCCTTTAGGACCATGAAACTTATGTCCGCTGGCAGAAAGGAGGTCAATATGACATTCCTCCACATCGATCGGCAGATGGCCGTAGGCCTGCACTGCATCAGTATGGAAGAGAATGCCGTGCCCGGCTGCAATCTCCCCGATCTCCCTGACCGGCTGTATCGTTCCAACCTCATTATTGGCATACATCACAGAAATCAGGATTGTGTCCGGCCGCACTGCCCGCTTAAGCTGTTCTACATCAACGATCCCCTCTGCATCCACGTCCAGGTAGGTGACCTCTGCGCCCATTTCTTCCAGATAGGCGCAAGTATGCAGCACAGCATGGTGTTCCATCTTTGATGTGATAATATGTCTCCCCTTGCTCCGATACGCCTCAAACACTGCCTTAAGCGCCCAATTGTCCGATTCCGATCCCCCTGCCGTGAAGAAGATTTCATTCGTCTGAGCTCCCAGTGTCTTCGCTATCGTTTCCCGCGCCTGCAGAAGCGCTTTCCTGCTTTCTCCTGCCAGTCTGTAGATGCCGCCCGCATTTCCATAATACTCCGTGAAATACGGCAGCATGGCCTCCACTGCCTCAGGCGCCGTCCTGGTCGTGGCCGCATTGTCCAAATATATCATCTGTCTGTGTATCCTTCCTGAATGCCTCTGTTGTCAAAAGCAGCTCTTTCTGCGCCGCTCAGTCATGTCTGATGCCTGCCACCCTTTTTCCTACAATAGCAGCTCCTCCATATCCCTGAGCGCCGCCTCCGTAAGGGCAAGCAGTAATTCCTCGTCCTTCTCGATCACGCCGCATTTCTTATACCGCATCCTGAACATCGGCGTTCCCTTCGGCTCAAAAGTCAGCCTGCCTTCATATGCCTGCAGCAGACGCGGGATATTTTCTACCCTGATCTTTGCATCCGGCCGCAGCAGAAAACGGATCATCTCGTCCTTTCCTTTGACTTCCGGCATATACAGCTTATGCGCATGGGAACGAATCAAGGCGATCCGCAGCAGATTCTCCGCCGACTTTGGGATCTCCCCGAAACGGTCCAGCAGTTCTTCCCGCATATCATCGCACTCTTTCTCGTTCTCGATGCCGGCGATCCTCTTATAGATATCCAGCTTCTGCACCTCATTGACGATATACGTTGTCGGAATATAGGCATCTGCTTCCAGATCAATGCTGGTATTAAAATCTTCTATCGTGAAGATTCCTTTTAAGCTTTTCACTGCCTCATTTAACATCTTACAGTACAGATCGTATCCAACCGCCTGCATATGGCCATGCTGCCTGGCGCCCAGCAGATTACCCGCCCCACGGATCTCTAAGTCCCGCATCGCGATCTTGAAGCCGCTTCCTAAGTCCGTAAATTCCTTGATCGCCTCCAGCCTTTTCTCGGCGATCTCTTTAAGCATCTTGTCTCTCTTGTACATCAGAAAAGCATACGCTGTCCGGTTCGAACGCCCCACACGGCCGCGAAGCTGATAGAGCTGCGACAGGCCCATCTGGTCAGAGTCATGAATGATCATCGTATTGACATTGGATATATCCAATCCCGTCTCAATGATCGTGGTGGAGACTAACACGTCAATCTCCCCATCAATGAAGTCATACATGATGCGTTCCAGTTCGCTCTCCTTCATCCGCCCGTGGGCAAAAGCCACCTTGGCCTCCGGCACAAGCTTCTGGATCCCCGCCGCCACATCTGCGATATTGTTGACTCTGTTGTAGACATAATAGATCTGTCCCTCTCTGGAAAGCTCTCTGACGATCGCCTCCCGCACCAGCTCTTCATTGTGTTCACAGACAAATGTCTGGATCGGCTGTCTGTCCCCCGGCGCTTCTTCCAGCACGCTCATATCCCGAATGCCAACCAGACTCATATGCAGCGTCCTTGGGATCGGCGTAGCCGTCAGCGTCAGCACATCTACGTTTTCCTTCATTTTCTTGATCTTTTCTTTGTGCGTCACGCCAAACCGCTGTTCCTCATCAATGATCAGAAGCCCCAGATCTTTATACTGCACATCTGCAGACAGCACCCTATGAGTACCGATCACGATGTCTACCATACCTTTCTTTAAATCCGCTATCGTCTTCTTCTGCTCTGCTGCGGTACGGAACCTTGAAAGCAGATCGATCCGCACCGGAAAGTCTTTCATTCTCTGCACAAAGGTATTGTAATGCTGCTGCGCCAGAATCGTCGTCGGCACCAGATATACTACCTGCTTATTCTCCTGCACCGCCTTGAACGCTGCCCGGATCGCGATCTCTGTCTTGCCATAACCCACATCACCGCAGATCAGGCGGTCCATAATCTTGCTGCTCTCCATATCTTCTTTGGTAGCCACGATCGCGCTGATCTGATCTTCCGTCTCCTCGAAAGGAAACATCTCCTCAAACTCCCTCTGCCAGACAGTGTCCTTACCATACTGGAATCCCTGGCTCTGCTGTCTGACCGCGTAAAGCTCCACCAGATCCTGCGCCACTTCATCCACTGCTGTGCGCACCTTGGACTTTGTCTTATTCCATTCCTGTGTCCCCAGCTTATTTAGCTTCGGTTTCGTCCCCGTTTCCGCAGACGCATATTTCTGGATGACATCAAGCCCTGTGGCGAGCACATAGAGGATCCCGCCATCCCGGTAGGATATCTTCATATAGTCCTTGACGATCTTGTCAACCTCAACCTTCTCGATGCCCTGATAGATTCCCAGGCCATGGCTTTCGTGGACTACATAGTCTCCTACTCTAAGCTCATTGAAATCATTGATCTTCTGGCCCTGATATAATTTTTTCTTCTTCTTTTTCTTCTTCTCCGCACCAAAAATATCGCTCTCCGAAATGACAATGAATTTCAGCAGCGGATATTCAAATCCTTTCAACACCCTGCCGTAATATGTCATCACTTCGCCCGGCTGTACTTCCCGCATAGGATCTTCCGTATAGAAAGCGTTGATCTCCTGTTCCTGCAAATCCTCCGCCAGGCGTTTTGCCCTCGTCCTTGACCCGGAAAGCAGCAGGATCCGATACCCTCTCTTCTTATAATTCGTAAGATCCTTCACCAGCGCTTCAAAACTGTTGTTATAAGAAGACCGGCTTCTCGTCTGAATGTCAAACTTCCTGTCCGCCTTGAAAAGCGGATTCTTGCTATCCATCATGGAAAGACTCACGACTCTTCCCCGTGTGATCCTTGCCGCTGTCTCATCCGCTCCATACAGAATATTCATCTGCCCCGGCAGAATATATCCTTTCTCTACCCGGTGCATCATGCTCTCCCGGAATTCCAGTTCCACTGCCAGGGCATGTTCCTTCACGCGCAGAGGTTCCTCAATGAAGACACAGTTTTGTTCGGAAAAATTGTCTGCACAATCCAGAAACGTAGACAATTCCGGATAGAAATAACGCACATAGCTTTCCAGATTAACCGCGTTCCTGGAAAGTCCTAATTCCAACAGTTGTTCTGCCAGCTCTTTTGTCTGTGTTTCAATCCGGTGCGCCTCCTCGGTCTTTCTCTCCTCTCGAAGCCTTACAGCATGTGTCTTACACTCGTTCTCGATCTTCTTTAGGCCGCTTGCCAGTTCTTCCTCTGTCAGAATCATCTCTGTCGCCGGATAGATCGTGACGGACTCCAGCTTTTCAATGGACCGCTGACTTAAAATATCGAAGCTGCGGATAGACTCCACATCCTCTCCCCACAATTCAATCCGGTAAGGATTCTCTTCCGTCAAGTCAAAAATATCCAGGATGCCGCCGCGGATACTGAACTGTCCCGGCGCTTCCACCTGGTAATTTTTTTCATATCCCAATTCTACGAGCCGCAGGGCAAGTTCTTCCTGCACAATGCTGCTTTGCCTGTCGAGCCGAATGACATGCCTGCGCCATACGTCGATCGGAATCTGCGGCGCCATCAACGCATCGTAAGTCGTGATCACCGTTGTCGGCCTTCCTTCCATCAGTCTGCGCAGACAGCGGATCCGCTCCATTGTCAACTGATTCCCGTGAATGTCCGCCTGGAAAAAAATCAAGTCTTTGGCCGGATATAACATGACATTTCTGTCATAAAATTTGTAATCTTCATACAGCTCTTTTGCCCTGAGATCACTGAATGTGACAATGACCTTATTTCGAAAGCCCTCTCCAAGCCCATAGATCATGTGCAGCTTCTGGGAATCCACACAGCCGCTGAGAGACACACAGGCCTGCTTTTTCAGGAGCATTTTCTTAATCTCTTCATATTCTCCCAGTTCTTCTAAGGGAGCCAGTAAAGCCCTCACATCTTACCTCCATATTACCTTGATTTGCTGTTCCCAGCGGGTCCTACTTTATCTTCTTATTATACAGATTCATGGCCGCATCCGCGCCCTGCGTGATCATCACCTCCACCGCTTCCACCGCCCGCATGATGCTCTCATCCATGATCTCCCGCTCTTCTTTCGAGAAATGGCCCAGCACATAATCCGCCAGATCATACCCTTCCGGCTTCTCTCCTACCCCCATCTTCACCCGCATGAACTCGTCATGTCCCAGATGCAGGATGATATTCTTCAAACCATTGTGGCCGCCGGCGCTTCCTTTCTTGCGGATGCGGATCTGCCCCGGTTCCAAACTAACGTCGTCCGAGATCACGATCAATTCGCTCTTCTCCTCTATCTTATAAAAGTCTATGACTTGCCGCACACTTTCACCACTCAAATTCATATAAGTCTGAGGTTTCACCAGCACTGCTTTCTGGCCGCCCACATATCCTTTGCCAATGACGGCTTTATGTTTCCGTTCCCCTATCGTGATCTGGTTCTTCCTCGCAATCTCATCGACCACCTCAAATCCGATATTATGTCTCGTATTCTGATACTGTCTGTCCGGATTTCCCAAACCTACGATAATGTACATGCCGCCCTCCTGTGTTTCTGTATCCTTTCTGAATATCCTTCTGATCTTCTTAAACAAAATGCCGGTTCCTCTCTCATTTCTTAACTTTCTCTATCTTACCTCAACCGTTCCTATTTTATCAATAGTTTTGTCTTCTCACAACAAGCGTTTCCAAATTTTACCATAAGAAAAGGACGCGACATTCGCGTCCCTTCTCGTTTCATCCACACTATGCATTTGTTACTCGTCATTCGGTTCCAGAAGCGCCTTCTCATAACTGTCCAGAATAATGCTCTGTATTCTGTCACGAGTCTCCGAGTTGATCGGATGCGCAATGTCGCGATACTCGCCATCGTTGGCTTTCTTGCTCGGCATTGCAATGAAAAGACCTTTTTCACCTTCAATTACTTTAATGTCATGAACTACGAATTCATCGTCTATGGTAATTGAGACGATTGCTTTCATCTTGCTGTCTTGAGTCATTTTACGCACGCGGACATCAGTAATTCTCATGAAGCTCAGCCTCCTTATCATATGATACCGGTCAGTAACCTGCCGGTTTTCACAAGCTTTTCCACACAAGTCATACTCATCAAGCCACGTAGCTTGTAATAAACATTTAATTAGTTACGCACATGCCTCTTACACAATAGAATACATCTTTCAATCGCAACCGCCTTTCCATCATACCATTAAATCACAAATCTGTCATTATGTTCTACAACAATTTCTATACCATTTTCCCCTTTATGATAAGAATTGGCCCGGATCGTCCCCCGGCTCTCCACGATACAATTCTCAATGTGTGTGTTATCTCCGATATAGACATCATTCAGAATGATGGAATTCTTAATATAGCAGTTGTTGCCGATGTATGTCTTCTTAAAAATCACGGAATCTTCCACCTTACCGTTCACAATACATCCGCTGGAAATCAAACTGTTCTTGATGCTTGCTCCCACATTATACTTGGCAGGCGGCAGATCATCCACTCTGGAATAAATATCGGGATACTGCTTGAAGAAGTAATTACGGATCTCCGGATGGAGGAAATCCATGTTCGTCTTAAAGTAGTCGTCCACGGAAGCGATATTGCTCCAGTATTCTTTGATCTTGTAGCCGTAGATACTCTTCATATTCTTATAACGGATGAGAATATCTTTCACGAAATCGTATCTGTCTTCCTCCGCACAACGCTCAATCATCTCGATCAGCTGACGTCTTCTGACAACGTAGATTCCGCAGGAGATTGTATTCGATCTGGCCACCACCGGCTTCTCCTCGAATTCCTCGATACGGCACTCCTCATTCATCTTAACCGTACCATATCTGTCCACATTGACATCCGCCGGCATATCCTTGCACACAACTGTGATATCCGCCTTCTTCCCAATATGGTACTCCAGAAGCTTATTATAGTCCATTTTGTAGATGCAGTCACCGGAAGATATTACCACGTATGGTTCATGGCTGTTCTTCAGGAAGGAGAGGTTCTGTGCAATGGCATCTGCTGTACCACGATACCATGCATTGCTCTCTGCTGTCAATGCCGGAGTGAAAACACGCAGACCTCCCTGCTTGCGGCCGAAGTCCCACCATTTGGAAGAACTCAGATGCTCATTCAGACTGCCTGCATTATACTGTGTGAATACGGCAACTTTATTAATGTGGGAATTGCTCATATTGCTCAATGCAAAGTCAATACCACGGTAGCTTCCTGCGATCGGCATAGCACAAACTGCGCGCTTCTGGGTCAGTTCCTTGATCCTATGATTATTACCGCCTGCCAAGATTATTCCGATTGCTCTCACTGTTTATCACCTGCCTTAATTAAAGTTTTACCGCTTGGGAGATTTCCATTATCGTAGTCCTGCGGACCCGTCACACCAAATATGACGGTATTCTTCCCTACAGTGACTCCCTGAGGAATCAGGCTCTTCTCCCCTACCGCAACGATGCCGCTGTTATAGATATGCGGGTCCGTCTCGTTTTGTACTTCTTCACCGATCCCCAGTCTCACATGATCTTCGATCACCGTATTCTCTGCAACGATGGTTTTATGCAGCTCACAGCCGCTGCCGATCTGCGTCTCATTCATGATAATGGAGTCTCTGATCACGGTTCCCTCACCGACCGTAACCCCACAGCCAATCACAGAATTATATACCTGGCCATAGATCTCGGATCCTTCGCCGATAATGCTGCGTTCCACAACACTGTCTGAAGACAAATACTGCGGCGGCAGTATCTCGCTCTTCGTATAGATCTTCCAATATTCCTCGTAAAGATTGAACTCCGGAACGATATCAATAAGCTCCATGTTCGCTTCCCAGTAAGAGCTTAACGTTCCGACATCCTTCCAATAACCATTAAACTCATAGGCATAAAGAGGTGATCCTTTCTTATGGCAGTAAGGAATAATGTGTTTCCCGAAGTCAAGGCCTGGCTGGTCTGCATTCGTCAGAAGCGCTTCCTTGAGTGTCTTCCAGTTGAATATATAAATCCCCATGGACGCCAGATTACTGCGCGGGTGTTCCGGCTTCTCCTCGAAATCCGTGATCCTGCGGTCCTTGTCCGTGATCATGATACCGAAACGTTTCGCCTCCTCTATCGGCACCGGCATAACCGCAATGGTAACTTCCGCACCATTCTGCTTATGGAAATCCAGCATTACTTCATAATCCATCTTATAGATATGGTCTCCCGACAGGATCAGGACATATTCCGGATTATAGCTCTCCATATAGTCCAGATTCTGATAGATCGCATTCGCCGTACCTGTATACCACTCACTATTCGCGCTCTTCTCATAAGGCGGAAGCACCGTTACGCCGCCGATATTCCTGTCAAGATCCCAGGGAATACCAATACCGATATGGGTATTGAGACGAAGGGGCTGATACTGTGTCAGTACGCCTACTGTGTCAACACCAGAATTGATGCAGTTACTCAGTGGGAAATCGATGATCCTGTATTTACCGCCAAAAGCCACCGCAGGTTTTGCGACTTTCGACGTAAATACTCCCAATCTGCTTCCCTGACCGCCCGCTAAAAGCATGGCAATCATTTCTTTCTTAACCATTTTATCACCTCTTGTTTTCCATTTTTATTCTTAAAATCTCAAACAGGTTTTATTGTTTGCATAATTATATCACACTCTGAAATGAAAGTGAATATTATTTACAAATTTATTCTCCCGGTATCCCGTCTGTTATGTTGATAATATACAATATTTTACACTTCCCTTCTTTTGCTTTGTTTATTTTAGACACTTTCTTTTTTTTCGTAAAATACAGACGACGATCTGCTATCCATTATCCCCAAATCACCTCCTCCTGTCCGTATCGACGGCATCTCATCTGACTGTCCCAAAACCACATCCTTTCCCATCGCCAATGACATATTATGTTGTTTCTTATAAAACATATTGGTTTTTTTCACCGAAATGAGTATAATACTAATAAAAAAACCAAGGAGATTTCCATGTACCAAATCAACTTTCAAAATCCGATTCATATATATTTCATCGGGATTGGCGGTATCAGTATGAGTGGATTGGCAGAAATCCTGTTATCCGAGGGTTTCCGTATATCCGGCTCTGACCGCGCCCCTTCCTCTCTCACGCAAATGCTGGAAGAACAGGGGGTTACGGTCTATTACGGCCAGCGGGAAGAGAATCTTTCTGAAGCGGTCGATCTCGTTGTGTATACCAGCGCAATCCGGCCTGATAATCCCGAAAGAGTGGCAGCAGACAGACTGCAGATCCCTGCCCTGACCAGAGCACAGCTTTTGGGACAGATGATGCGCAACTACAAGGTTCCAATCGCCATCAGCGGCACACATGGCAAGACCACTACCACTTCCATGGTCTCACAGATCCTGTTAGATGCAGACGTCGATCCGACTTTGTCTATCGGCGGTATCTACAAACCAATCGGCGGCAATATCCGTGTCGGTTCTTCCGAATACTTTGTCACCGAAGCCTGCGAATACACGAACAGTTTCCTTAGCTTTTTCCCTAAGATCGGCGTTATCCTTAATATAGAAGAAGATCATCTGGATTTCTTTCAGGATATCCATGACATTCGTAACTCTTTTCACCGGTTTGCCAGCCTGCTGCCCTCCGATGGTACGCTGATCTTAAACGGAGATATCGAAAACTATGAAGAGATCACCGCAGGCCTTACCTGTCATATCATTACTTATGGTTCTTCCTCTGCCCTGGATTACTATCCGTCCAACATTACCTACGACGAAGCAGGTTGTCCTTCTTTTCATCTTATGCGGCGTGACGGCAAAGAAGACGTATTTTCTTTGCATGTTCCAGGTGAACACAATATCTACAATGCAATCGCCGCCATTGCCCTCGCAGATCTTCTGGGGATTGCCCCGGAAACAACCGCCCAGGCGCTTCTGTCGTATGGCGGCACAGACAGACGTTTCGAGTATAAAGGAATCGTGAATGGTTTCACGATCATTGATGACTATGCACACCACCCCACAGAGATCACCGCAACGCTTCTTGCCGCCCGCAACTATCCGCATCGTACTACTTGGTGTGTATTCCAGCCTCACACCTACACACGGACGAAGGCTTTCCTGCATGATTTCGCCAAGGCGCTGTCACTGGCGGATGAGATCGTCCTTGCCGATATTTATGCCGCCAGAGAAAAGGATGACTTAGGGATCAGTTCCAGGACTCTGCAGGAAGAGATTGAGAAACTGGGGCATCGCTGCCACTACTTCCCATCTTTTTCGGAAATAGAAGATTTCCTTTTAGAAAATTGCACAAAAGGTGATCTGTTGATAACTATGGGCGCCGGAGATGTCGTAAAAATCGGCAATGACCTGTTACAGAAATAATTATTCACAGTATCCACAGAAAATGACCGGAAATTCCACCGGTTCTCTGTGGATACGAAAGGATCGGTAAGCCCCATACTTACGGGTATCTCTCCACACCATCCACATTGTCCACATTGAAAGAACCTGTGTTCTGATTTTTTCTTTGTGACTGTTTACCTATTTTATTTTAGGAACCTCTATGCTATAATTCCTGATATGTCTTTCTGACATAGGATATGCTTTCGGGGAAAAGCCAAGGTGGTGTAGAATGAATCGTTTAACAATTTATCAGGATAATTATGCCGATTCGACGGTTATATCAAACCGTTTTATCGATGAATATATGCAGGATGCTAATGATGCGCAGCTCAAGATCTATCTGTATCTGATCCGTATGATGAGTGCCAGGCGCTCTACCAGCATCTCTGATATTGCAGACCTTTTCAATTATACCGAGAAGGATGTGATCCGTGCCCTGAAATATTGGGAGAAGAAACATCTCCTCTCCCTGGATCATGATGAGCACAAGAACGTCACTGGCATCCACCTGATGGATCTGACCACACCGGTTCCGGCTGCCGCTGCATCTGCCGCCGCGCCGCTCGCCTCTGTGGTGCCCATCTCCTCTAAGTTTGTCCAGCCTGTCACAACGGCTGCCGCTGTGCATGAAGAGGCAGACAGTGTTGACCCCGCCGGGGATTCTTTTGAGGAAGATATCTATGTGAAGCCTAATTACTCGTTGGACGAGCTGAAAGCATTTAAGTCCGATGAGACAACATCCAGGATTTTGTTCGTCGCCGAGCAGTATCTGAAGAGACCCTTAAGTACGAAGGATATCCAGACGATTCTGTTTATCTCGGACAAGCTTGCTTTCTCAGAAGATCTGATCGACCATCTGATCCAATACTGTGTAGACCTGGGCAAGAAAGATCTCTCTTATATGGAGACCGTGGCTATCAGTTGGGCGAAGAAAGGCGTGAAAACACCGAAACAGGCAGCCAGAGTCTCTAATAAATATGAACGTTCTGTCTATGAAGTCATGAACGCCCTCGGCAAAGACACGGTGCCGACCAGAGGCGAAGTCACCTTTATCAGGCGCTGGACCAGAGAGTACGGATTCACAATGGACATTATTTTCGAAGCCTGTGAGCGCACCGTCCTAAAGACAGATAAGAACCGTTTTCCTTTCGCGGAGTCCATTCTGAAAAGCTGGTATGAAGCCGGCGTACATAATATCCACGATATCCAGTCCCTGGACGAAGACTATCACAAAACCAAACCGGCAAAGCCGGACGCCGGCAATAAATTCAACCAATTCAGACAGAACAACTACGATTTCGATCTTCTGGAGCAGGAATTGATCAGCAATTAATCATTTATAAGGAGTCTCATTGTGTCCCTGACGAATGCGCAATATGACATGATTCTTCATCAATATGAGATGAAACAACTAAAGACCCGACGCGAGACGGAACGCAGACTTGCCGCGATCTATGAACAGATCCCCTTGTACCGGACGCTGGAGGATCAGGTAGCTTCTATCAGTGTGGAACAGGGTAAGAAGATGTTATCCGGCAACGAGAAGGCGATGGAAGATCTGCGGGATGCTTTGGCTGAGCTGTCCGGACGCAAAGCCCAGCTTCTGGAAGACGCCGGATTTTCTCCCGATTATTTGCAGCCTGTCTACGAGTGTCCCGACTGTAAGGACACCGGCTATATCAATGGGCAGAAATGTCACTGTTTCAGGCAGACGATGATCACGCTTCTCTACGAACAGTCTAATATACGTGAAATGCTCCGTACGGAGAATTTCGATTCTTTATCTTATGAGTATTATGACGGTGAAGATCTGTCCCGTTTTAAGAACGCAGTCAGAACATGCCGTAATTTTACCAAAAATTTCAATTCCGACTACCATAATCTTTTCTTTTATGGTACAGTGGGGACGGGAAAATCATTTCTTTCCGGTTGTGTTGCCAAGGAACTGATCGAAAGCGGTCATTCCGTGATCTATTTCAGCGCAACCGGCCTGTTTGATTTACTATCTAAGAATTCCTTTGATTATAAGAATAGAGAGGAGCTGCGTGAAATTTACGCCGATCTGTATCAGGGCGATCTCCTTATTATCGACGATCTTGGTACAGAACTGACAAACCAATTCGTGACTTCCCAGCTTTTTGCATTACTCAATGAGCGCCATATGGGAAAGAAAGCTACTATCATCTCCACAAACCTGTCCCTGGAAGAGCTGCGGAACCGATACTCTGACCGTATCTTTTCCCGCATTACCAGCCACTACGAAATCTGTAAACTATCCGGGCAGGATATTCGCATGTACAAAAAACGCTTGATGAACAGAAAGTGAGGATCCTTTCATGACCAAACGCGAAGAAAAAAGAAACCTTGAAACCATCCCCGTTGGCTCTCTTGGCATCATTCCGCTGGAAGGCTGTAAAGCGCTGGGCGAAAAAGTAGATTACTATCTTGTCAATTGGAGAACTGAGCGCGAGAGTGAGCATAAAGATTCTCTTGCTTTCTCTGGTTATCAACGGGATTCTTATATTCTGGATGCCGCCGTACCCCGGTTCGGCTCCGGTGAAGCCAAGGGTGTGATCAAAGAATCTGTCCGCGGTTCGGATCTCTATCTTCTGGTCGATGTCGCCAACTACAGTCTGACCTATTCTCTGTGTGGTCATGAGAATCATATGTCGCCTGACGATCATTTTCAGGACTTAAAGCGTATCATCGCTGCCGTAGGCGGTAAGGCAAGGCGAATCACTGTCATTATGCCCTATCTCTATGAAAGCCGCCAGCACAAGAGATCTGCAAGAGAGTCTCTTGACTGCGCCCTTGCTCTGCAGGAAATGGTCAACATGGGCGTAGACAATATTATTACTTTCGATGCCCATGACCCCCGCGTCCAGAATGCGATTCCATTGAATGGGTTTGAGACTGTACAGCCCGCTTATCAGTTTATCAAGGGCTTGTTAGGCCATGTCAAAGATTTACAGATCGATAATGACCATATGATGGTAATCAGTCCCGACGAAGGCGGTATGAGCCGTGCGATCTACATCGCTAACGTGCTCGGCCTGGATATGGGCATGTTCTATAAGAGACGGGACTATACCAGGATCGAGAATGGCAGAAATCCGATCGTGGCTCATGAATTTCTCGGTTCCAGCATAGAGGGGAAGGATATGATCATCATTGACGATATGATCTCGTCCGGTGAGAGCGCTCTGGAAGTGGCCTCCGCTCTCAAAAAGCGCAAGGCAAACAGGATCTTCATCTTCTCCACCTTCGGCCTGTTTACCGCCGGCCTGGATCGTTTCGATCAAGCTTACGCTGACGGACAGATCGACCGCGTACTGACCACGAATCTGATCTACCAGACCCCTGAACTTCTGAGCCGCGAATGGTATATCAGCTGCGATATGAGTAAATATATTGCCTACATCATCGACACGCTCAACCACGACACATCGATCAGTGATCTCCTCAATCCTGTGGAGAGGATCCAGTCGGCTGTAGCAAACTATCATGCGGGGGAAATGGAATAACGAATCTGTAAGGCTTGCTTTTTGCCGGATGCAGTGCTATACTAAGAAATGTTGGATCGCCGCAAACGCGGCGCTTTCAGCGGAAATAAACGTCAGTTCGAGACCTTCCTGACGATAAACAAAACTAAAGGAGACAAATGCATATGAGAAAACAAACTTACAGCGAGGAAGTCCCTGTACGGATTACCGCGCCTACTTCACTGACCACTTTGGTTCAGGCGGCCATGATCGCTGCCATCTACGTTGTGCTGACTTATATGGCAAACGCTTTTGGACTGGCGAATTACGCCGTACAAGTCCGCTTCTCTGAGGCACTCACAATCCTGCCTTATTTCACCCCCGCCGCAATTCCAGGCCTGTTGATCGGCTGTCTGCTCAGCAATATTCTGACCGGATGCGCTCTGCCTGATATTATCTTCGGCAGTCTCGCAACGCTGCTTGGCGCTTTCGGTACTTACGCGCTCCGCAGATGGAAATGGTGCGCTCCCGTCTGTCCCATCCTGGCCAATACGATCATCGTACCGCTTATCCTGATCTATGGCTACGGGCTGATGATCGAAGGTTTATCTGTTCTGCAGTGCTTCGGCTACTACTGCCTGACTGTGGGTGCAGGGGAAGTGATCTCCTGTGGTATTCTGGGTATGATCCTTCTATTCTCCCTACAAAAATACAAGCATATTATCTTCCAAAGACAATAAAAGAACAGAACCCCCGCCGCCAGATCATCTGACGCGGGGGAAATTTTATTGCTCCTGCTCCTCTTCCTCGATTCTCCTGTTTCTGCCAAAATACTCCGCCAGAGAATAATAAAGCGGGATCGTCAAAAAGAGTAACCCGGCAAGATGCCACATGGAATGTATGAATCCCATATATAAGTAAAGAAAAACAATCAGGCAGGGATAGGCAAACAAACTCGCATTTCTGCATCGCACCGCCTGGATCAGCGAGCTGACGACTGGTACGAGAAGGAAGAGCATCCATCCCGGATGCCATAGATCGAAGAACACCCCGATCACAATATAGATCACGATCGAGAAAAGCCCCAGCGGAAATTCCTCCTTGTCTCCATGTCGAAAGAGGTGCTTCTGTACCTTCTCCCCATTTACAATGATTCCATTCTTATCGATATGAACCTCATCTTCCTGACTATGTACATGAATTCCGTTCCAGCTTATATGAACTTCCTCTCCCTTTTTATCTCTCACATGAATCCCATTTAATCCTATGTGTACATCGTCCGCAGCTTGCTGATCGTTCTTCTCTCTCCTGCGGCCTTCTGTATATGCTGTTCTGTCGCTGTCTGCCCGTTCTTCCATTCCATCTCTGTAAGTGCTTTCTCCTGTCAATACCAGGTCAGTCGTAGCTTGCTCCTCTTCCTCCGCAAGCTCGTTCTCCTCCTCATGGATCTTCAATAGTTCATCCAGAGAAACATGATACAGCTTCGCCAGTGCAATCAGGTTATCTGTGTCTGGTGAGGCTTCCGCTCTCTCCCACTTGCTGACCGCCTGTCTGCTGATCCCCAGCTTTTCCGCCAGAGCCTCCTGTGACAGCTTATTCTCTTTACGCAGCCCAACCAGCCTATTTGCAATTTCAAGATTCATGTATTCCTCCATTCTCTATCACCTCTGATCAATCTTCGTAAGATGATCATACCGAAAAAGGATCCGATCCACTATAAATTTTACTTTCCAGACAGGAAAATTACAGTTGCACAACTCCAGACATTGCCGCAACCTACGGTTTCCTTTCTCATAAATACGCTATTTCCACTGAGAGATAAGCCATTCCCTGACCTTCACCAGATCTTCCAGGATGATAACACTCTTCGCCTTCATTTCTTCTGTGGGCGCCAGCAGATCCGGCACCATGATCGGCATCATTCCTGCCAGGTACGAAGATCGAATGCCATTATAAGAATCCTCCACTGCATACGTCTCCTCCGGTCTCACGCCCATTTTCTCACATGCCATCAGATAAATATCCGGCTCCGGTTTACTGTGCTTCAACTGATCTCCGCCAGTCACCGCACAGAAGTACTCATACAGTCCTGCCTGCTGCAGCTCCTGCGTCACCACGGACAGACGGGTAGAGGAAGCAAGTCCGACAGGAATATTCTGCTCTTTTAAATATTCCAGCAGTTCCCGGACGCCTTTCTTTACGGGAAGACTCTCTCGCTTAATCCTTTCATGGAAAAGTACGGAAGATTCCTGCCGAAATGTCTCATAAGGAAATGTCTCCCCATAATATGCCTCTATGATCTCCCTTGTCTTAGCCTCATTCGTGCCAATACATGGGTAATATGCCTCCCGCATGCCTTCCAACTGATATTTTACAGCCAGTGCCTCCCAGCACTCCAGCACAAGACGCTCACTGTCGAAGATAATACCATCCATATCAAAGATCACTGCTCTGTCGTTTGTCATTCTAATCTCCCATTCCTGCCCGGCCTGCGAATTTAGGCGCAGGCATGAGTCGCATTCCGCTACTTGTGTCTCACATAGGTAATAAACCGATTACCATTCTCATTCAGCCATTCCGTAGAGTCATTCATGCCCTTCTTATATAATGTTCCCGTCACAGGATCCATCACAACAATATTCAGCTCATTGAACCCTACGACTAACACTGCATTACCGTCTTCCAGCAGCGCCAGTACTGGAATATCCTGATTCACATAGTAAAGCACGGCGTCCAGACTGCACCCCGTCAGGTCAAGCACTGTGCTATCCTGCAAATCGCTTCCCAGGATCGAGAACACAGTACTGCCCCGATCAAGCAGACGCTGCGTATCCCTGGACACCCCTTCAAACTTGAGAATCGTATCCAGACACACTGCCAGTGAGCTTCTCGTCTCCGACATCTCATCCTCCGTGATCGCCATGATCTGATTTCTGGCGCTCCTGCTTTCCCGCCGCCAGATATATCTCCCAACGTCGTCCACCACTACTCCTGACATTGTATAAGCCAACGCGACCGCCTTACCAGGATTGGTATCAATACGCTCTATTCCATTCTTGCCATATACGTAATAACGCGCCTCTGTCGTTTCTGATTCTGACAGCGTGACATCATGATTTCCCTCAAACAGCACTTCTCTCGGCGTCAGCCGCTTTAAACTCTTCGCATCGATCTCATTCTTCACAACAATCTGCGCGATCGTTTCATAGTTCTCCGTAACCACCTCTTCGATCTTATTCGTTCCCTCCTGAAGCTGTTCGTTGCTCATGATTTGATCGTCTTCTGTCTCTTCATAGGTTCCATTCTCCTCATTCCATATCACTCTGGAGAGTGTGATCTGGTTCTCCTCAATCGTGCTGTCAGTCACATAGACACCATCTTTGCGATATGTTTTCAGCACACTGCCATTTTCACTCTGGATACGCACACAATACATGGGATAGACTTCCTTCCCGGAAGCTTCCGATACGATCTCTCTCTTCCTCGTCAATCCATAGATCATGTCCTCTTCCATAAATCCAAGAATCGAGATATATTCGCCAGGTCCTGCCCCAATGCTTGTCTGCTGCTGCGTATTCAGATTCATCAGCACAAGGCTTTCTGCCGCGTGCAGATCCTCTCCCTCCTGCCATACGAGCATCTTATTTGAGTCGGATACATGATACCCTCCTTCCTTCAGTCCAGAGACGATCACCTGGCAGGCTTCCGTTTCCAGATTCACAGCATACACACAGCCATCCATCATGAAGTAGTAGACCGCATTCCAATTCACATAGGAGAGATTTCCAATCTCGTTTCGCAGCACCTCATAGGACTTATGATAGGGTATATAAATTTTCTCTTCCACTGTATTCGTCATACTGTCGTAGTGATAGATCACCACGCCGACCTTCCCCTCATGCCGCCCTCTGTTCATGTAACCATATACCAGAAAATCGACATTTCCCGGCTCGTCCACCGACAAAATCTGAATATCATGCCGGTCATACCTGTTTCTGGCATCTGCCAGCCCCTCCGTATTGCCATAGAAGCTGAACAGCCTGGCCAGTTTTTGGTCCGTCACATTGTAACTGTAAAGCTTGTCTGCCATGACGAACGCAAATACATTGCCCCCGTCACTCTCCTGAAGCTTTACTTGATTCCCGACAATACCCAGCATGATCTTATCGTTAATAAAGATATCTGCCTCCTCATCGAAGATTTGATCCATCTCCCGCTCATAGTCCAGCAAATACATTCTGTCCGGCGTATAGCGGATGCGATAATACTCCCTGACACGATAATAGTTGGTCTCTCTGCCATTTCTTATGGACACAAGATATTCCATCCCAAAGGATCCCGTCTGCTCTGTCAGTTCCCGGATCGCGACTACAGGCTCCGTAACCTTGTTGACTGTAAGATTCCCCCAGGTCACCTGATGAAAACTGCTGTGTATCGTCACTTTATGAAATGTAGTGTTATCTCCCTCGGAATTCGATTCCAGATACTTCGTCAACTCAGCCGCCGCTTCTTTATCAAAAGTCCTCTCATGAAAATCCATGATATAGTCAAGCTTGTCCTGCATATGCATGGTCCCGCTCAGCACAATCCTTGTGTAATAGCGGATCGGCTCTCCGCCCTGCGGCGTGATGAGAAATACCAGCATATATTCCGTATCATTCTCGATCAGGTCCTTTAACGTAATGTCAAAGGAGACGGCAGACTCCTCCGTCTCATACTCGGTTACTTCCGTGCTCTCTACCAGCCGCTCTCCATCCAGACTCCGCACCTCAAATGCGATCTGTGACAGCTCGGTCCCATAAGTGTCCACTTGCACTGCAATCTTTCTGTCTTCCTCTACCGGCTGCAGGGTATCACGTAAATATGCGCTTTCCATGCTCTCCGCATATCCATGCAGTTCGTTGACACGATGTCCGTTCACCGACATTGTTACAATCGGATAGACGGCCTCCCGCATCTTCGTAGTCATATCGGTATTGCCCTGATTCATGATCATGCTGATCAACATTAACGCCGCCACAAAGATGACTCCCAGCAGGCAGCCTTTTATGATCGCTCTTCTCATTCTCCATCCTCGTTTCTATTATCCCGCCACAGCAATCTCTGCAAAGTCGGCTCTATGTGCAGAAACGCTGTCGTCTGATCGATTTTCTGCCTGATCTGTTCCTGCCTCTTTGCGTGTTCACCATGCGCTTCCCGCTTCACGGCACGCAGCAGAAGATTCTTGGGTGTATGCTCCATATCGATGAATTCCAAAATATCCACGGCGTACCCATTCGCCTCCAGCATCTCAGCGCGAAGGGCATCCGTGACTAACGCGGAAATACGTTCCTTGATAACACCATATTTCAGCACCGCCGAAAGATCCTCGCATCGTATCTGGCGGTTCACTTCATGCTGACAACAGGGGACAGACAGGATCACGCCTGCCTTCCATCCCACCGCTTTCGCAAGCGCATGATCGGTAGCCGTATCACAGGCATGCAGTGTCACTACCATGTCAACCGGCCCTTCCTGCTCATACGCTGCAATATCTCCTTTGCCAAAGTGAAGTTTTTCATATCCGTACTTCTCACTGAGCTGGTTACAGCGCTCAATCACATCCTCCTTAAGGTCCAGACCCGTGATCTCCACATCATATCGCTTCAGTTCATGCAGATAATAATACATGGCAAAAGTCAGGTAAGACTTTCCACACCCAAAATCGAGAATCCGCAGCGTCCTCTCTTTTGAGAGTGTTGGCAGAATATCTTCGATAAATTCCAAAAAGCGGTTGATCTGCCTGAATTTATCATAACGGGCATGTACTACCTGCCCTTCTTTCGTCTGCACACCCAGGTCAACCAGAAACGGGACCGGAATCTCTTCCTCCAAAATATACTGTTTCGTTCTGTTATGCGCCATTCGTATCTGTCCGGCCTCGTCCGACTCTGTTTTGGCATACGTATTCTTTTTACTGTTAACTTTCATCTTTCCTTTCTTGCTGACCAGAACCGTCGCCTTTTGTTTTCTGTGCTCCACTTCGCACTGTTTAAAGTCTTCTGTCAGCAGTTTCTCTATGCGGTCGATCATGGGGCTGCTCTCCCGGTTCTCATGAAACACCTTCGTGCCCTCGTACACGGTCTCTTGAAAAAGCATCTTCCCCTTCACCATGACCGGCCGTATTTTTATCTTAAACGCTTCTTTCTTCCTTCTCGGATTACTGATTGTGATTCGGTACAGACCATCATCCACAGTCTCCTCCAGAAGATTCCTGAGTTCTTGCTGCATTCTGCCTCCCGTCGCTGAGGTAATCTTCCTCTTTGTCTTTGATAGCTTTGCGCTTCCCTGTCACTCTCTCCTACAGTCTGTTTCTATTGTAATAAGAATACTGCAAAACCTCAACTAAAATTTTAAGATTCCGTTGTTGTTGCAATGGCGTCTTCTGTAAATCTCATAGCACAGGAGGATCTGGACAAACTCGGCTATCTTATTCTGGTCCTCGCCTGCCATCTCTTCTTCCGATTTTCTGATTTTATCCACGATGATCTGGGTCAATCTGTAGATCTGCCATTTATCTGGATATTCATCATAGATCATGCTGCCTTCATAATCCATATGATCCAGTGTCTCTGCAATCATCTTCTGGAATTTTTTCGCCTGGGCCGGGTACATCTCCTGCAGATATTCCAGATCACGCGTTACGCTGTCCTCCTGCTGATAAAACATCGGCAGTGGATACGCCATATAGAATGGTAATATTCTTGATTGATTCATGTCATACCAACTTTGATATCTTTTCTTCTATCATATGCAGCGGCACAGGGAAAGCGCATAGAAAAGACGATTTTGGAACAGCCGCTTGTTGAACGCATATTTTATTCATGGTATAGTAAAGTTACAATCATATTATCTCATCCAACGGCTGCGCCAATAAAGCCTTTCGATGGCAGAACGGAGGACAAAATGAAACGTAAATTCACCCATTTTATCAGAACCTGTCTGTTTACTTTGATACTGCTTCTTGCTAGTATTCTCCCATGCCATGCTTCCGGGATTGGTTCCGGCGCAGCGCCGGATACTCCAGAGGACCCTTCTTATCTGTTAGAGGCGGACCGAACCCAGATCAGTTTCGGCGCCTTGGAACAAGGCGGTCTTCTTTCTGGCCAGAACATTGTACTGACAAATCGGGGAACCACTCAGATTCAGCTTCTTTGGTATGAGTCGGATCCCTACAACTGTATTGTCGTAGATGCTCCGGATCTCCTTTCTTTGGAGCCAGGAAAATCCTGCACCTTCACTGTCACGGCTGTTACCTCCCTAAGCGCCGGAGTCTATAGCGCCGATCTCTTCTTCGGCGATACATCGGACCCTTATTTTGAGCATGGCGCTTCGGTCAATCTGACCATGGACATCATGGAGCCTGCTCCGCCTGCGCCCGTAATCACTTCTGTCAGCATCTCTCCCGGAACCGTAGCGGCATCTAAGAATTCGACTTGCACTTTCACTGCATCTGTGTCCGGAGAAAACAATTACAGTCGCGAAGTCGTATGGAGTGTTTCCGGACATAAGAGCAGTAATACCTTTATTGACAGTAACGGCATCTTAAATATTGCTGCGGACGAGACTTCCTCCGCTCTGATCGTGAAAGCCGTTTCCAGACAGGACAGCCGTTACAGCGCGACGGCGCTTGTCTCTTTATTAAAATCCAGTTATTTCCTGCAGGTAGAAGCTGAGCCGGACAACGGAGGCACAGTACACGGAAGCGGTATCGTCGAGGAGGGCGGATATGTCACGATCTCTGCGGCGCCGCACAACGGCTTTGTCTTCGACGGATGGTTTTTGGACGGCAATCGAGTCTCCTCACATTCCCAGTTTGTCGTGGACAATCTTCATAGCAACAGAACTTATACCGCCATTTTCAGGCCTGTTAGCTGCCGGATTAATATCGCTGTCAATAACCCCAATGCCGGCACGGCTACCGAAAGCAGAGACATTAAATATGGGGACAGCATCACCATAGAAGCTGTCGCCAAAGACGGCTACCAATTTGATCATTGGGCAGAAAACGGAACGATTATCGGCACAGAGAAGAAACTGACACTGGAGCAGGTCAGGAAATCCCGAACGATAACGGCTGTTTTTTCACAGAATCAATACTCTCTTTTCCTGAATTCCTCCCCGGAAAATATCGGTATCTTAACCGGACAGGGAACTTATGACAGAGGGAGCAATATTCGAATAACGGCGGTGCCGACACAGGACTATCATTTCACCGGATGGACGGAGAATGGTATGATTGTCAGTACGAACTGGGATTTTACCATCAACAATATGACAAGGGATATGCATCTGACTGCCGTTTTTGAAAGAGAGAAAGCAGTTCTGTATACCATTACTGCCTCTGCGTCCCCAGGCGGGATCATATCCCCTGCGGGCGAGACCCGCATTCCCGAAGGATCCGGAATCCTGTACACAGTCACGCCCGGAAGCGGTTACACCATCAGTGCCGTATATGCGGACGGTCAGCCGGTAGGCGCTGTATCCTCCTACCGCTTCACAGACGTAAGAAAAAATCATACCATTTCTGCTGATTTTGCAGAACTCCCCAAGCAGGAAGATACGGCTCCTGCGCCAGCCGAAACAAAGAAACCTGTGAAAGCGCCTTCCTCCAGGGAGGAGCCGCCTTCGCAGCCCCAGACCGCCGATAAGAATGAATCATCCGGGACTTTCCAACACCTGGGCACCTCTGTAGAAGAAGCCCAGAAGCTGATTGAGGAAGGAAACGACAAGGAACTGATGATCAGCGCTCTGGAAACAGGCGGTCTGCAGGTAACGATCCACAATGATTTTGCTGACACGATACAGGAAACTTCTTCCGGCAGCTTTTATGACAATTCCAACGTCGCCAATTTCGAAGTCGTACTGAATTATGTTCTGGATCAAGAAGATAAGATCGATATGCTGCTTGGGCGCAATCCAATCTCGATCAATCTTTACATTGACTGCCTTGACGGCACAGAACCGCCAGACACTGTCAGGGTTTTTGAGGAAAAGAAAATGCCGGGTATGCAGATTGGGCAATATTTTGAGGTATCTCTGATGGAGACAAGACAGAGCGATACCCGTATGATCACGGAGCTTCCAGGTCCCCTTAAAGTAACCCTGAATCTGCCCGAACATTTGAAGACTGAAGACCGGAGATTCTACATACTAAGGCTGCACACAAAGGAGGACGGCACGCAGGAATTCACTGAGCTTGCAGATGAGGACAATAATCCTGACACTGTCACTTTCTCTACCGACCGCTTTTCTCCTTATGCGATCGCCTACATTGACCCGCATGTAAAAGGGACAGAGACTCCAAAAGCAATCGAGCAGACTGGCTCCAGCGGATGGGTAACGACTGTTATTTTAATCTCCTGCCTTTTTGCCGCCGTCGCTGTCACTACGATTTTGATTTTCCTCCTGATCAGAAGAAGACGGGAAGATTAAGATCGATGGAAGATAAGAAAGGCGGGATCCCTCCCGCCTTTCTGTCAGATGTCTTACTATTCTTACTTATTTCCGGACCGTTTCGATTCTGGCCACTGCGCGCTTCAAAGACAGCTCTGCCCTGTTCATATCTGTTCCAGGCGCATGTTCTCTGATCCTCTCTTCCGCACGGGACTTAGAACTCTCGGCACGCGACACATCAATTTCAGACGGCCACTCTATGATCTCGGCAAGGATCGTCACCTTCTCCTGCAGTACTTCCACAAAACCTGCATGAAGCGCTGCTTCCAGGATCTCACCTTCCTTCGTGATCGTCAGTATGCCTGGTGCAAGGATCATCGTCATCGGAATATGGTCCTTATAAATGCCAACTTCCCCTTCCACGGTATTGAACTCTACCATGGAGACTTCCGCCTCATAGAAAATCCTGTCCGGCGTAATAATCTTTAATGTAAAATTTCTATCATCAGCCATACACTACCTGCTTTCATCTAACTTGAGATGCTGTCACGGTCACCCTTTTATTTCATTCGTGCAAGCACATCGTCTATGCTTCCTGCATTCAGGAAATAGCTCTCCGGAACTTCGTCATGTTTTCCTTCCAGAATTTCCTTAAAGCTGCGGATTGTCTCTGCAATCGGCACGTATTTTCCTTCCAGACCAGTAAACTGTCCTGCTACGAAGAACGGCTGAGACAGGAATCTCTGTACCTTTCTCGCACGGGAAACGACCAGTTTATCTTCTTCTGAAAGCTCATCCATACCAAGAATCGCGATAATATCCTGTAATTCCTTATATTTCTGCAAAATTTCCTGCACACCTCTGGCAACCTCGTAATGCTCCTGTCCGACAATTCTGGGATCCAGGATTCTGGACGTAGACTCCAGAGGATCCACTGCCGGGTAGATACCAAGCTCTACGATCGACCTGGACAATACGGTGGTAGCATCCAGATGAGCAAATGTGGTAGCCGGAGCCGGGTCAGTCAAGTCATCCGCTGGCACATAAACCGCCTGTACGGAAGTGATGGAACCGCTCTTGGTGGATGTGATACGCTCCTGCAACGCACCCATCTCTGTCTGCAGCGTAGGCTGATAACCAACGGCAGAAGGCATACGGCCAAGCAACGCAGACACTTCGGAACCTGCCTGTGTAAAACGGAAAATATTATCGATGAATAACAGCACGTCTTTTCCGCCTTTGTCACGGAAGTACTCTGCCATCGTCAGACCAGTCAGACCCACTCTCATTCTGGCTCCCGGCGGCTCGTTCATCTGTCCGAACACCATCGTCGTCTTATCAATAACGCCTGACTCTCTCATCTCGTGGTAGAGGTCGTTACCTTCCCTGGTACGCTCTCCAACACCGGTGAACACGGAATATCCGCCGTGCTCCGTTGCGATATTACGGATCAGCTCCTGGATCAATACCGTCTTACCTACACCCGCACCGCCGAACAATCCGATCTTACCACCCTTCTGGTAAGGGCAGAGCAGGTCAACGACCTTGATACCCGTCTCCAGAAGCTCTGTCTCGGTAGCCTGCTCTTCAAACTTCGGGGCAGGTCTGTGGATCGGCTCATAGAATACGTCTGTGGGCGCCTCGATATTATCGATCGGCTGTCCTAAGACATTAAAGATACGACCCAGTGTATTTTCACCAACTGGAACCGTGATCGGCGCGCCTGTCGCAACCGCATCCATACCTCTCACAAGTCCGTCGGTAGAACCCATAGCGATACATCTTACCGTATCATCACCCAGATGCTGTGAAACTTCCACGACCAACTCTCCGCCGTCTTTCAACGGAATTTTGATCGCATCGTTAATTTCCGGCATGTTGCCTGCTGAAAACTTGATATCCAGCACGGCGCCGATGATCTGAGTGATTTTTCCAAGATTTTCACTCGTCTTTACTTCTGCCATCTCTCTTTCCTTTCACTCATTTTTATTCATCTAACGTGCATTCCCTCTCACCCAGGAAGAATGCATGCTTTTCGCATTCTTCCAGACATGACTTAGTTGTTCTTAGACTGCGTATTTTGCAGTCCTAGCACAACTTCATGTCTTATGATTTAGTTGTTCTTGGACTGCGTATTTTGCAGTCCTAGCACAACTTCATGTCTTCTTTATGAGATTGCATTTGCACCTGCGATAATTTCTGTTAACTCCTGCGTAATAGATCCCTGACGTGCTCTGTTGTACATCAGTGATAACTGATCTATCATTTCCTCAGCATTGCTTGTTGCGGAATCCATCGCCTGCATCCTTGCACCATTCTCGCTGGCTGCCGCTTCTACCAGACCACCATAGATCAGACTGGTAACATATTTCGGAATGATCATATTGAGCGCCTCTTCATCCTCCGGCTCAAAATTCATCATCGCACGGCTGCCTGCTGTGCTCTGCCCACTCTCTGCGTCTTTCGCCGCCTCCACAGGAAGCAGCTTCAGCAGAGTCGGCTCATGCACGACCGTATTCTTGAATCCGGTATAGGCCAGATAGATCTCTCCGACTTCACCGGCCGCGTAAGATTTCAACAACCTTTCCGTCATCGCCATCGCATCTATGTAAGAGGGTTCCTCTATAATATCCGGGTTCTCCTCCACGATATGATAGCCATTCCGTTGCAGCGCATCTTTACCCTTCTTACCGATTGCATAGATTTCCAGTTCTTCTTTCCTGAAATCACCCTTTGTAATCAGCTTGATGATATTAGAGTTATAGCCGCCCGCGAGACCTCTGTTGGAAGTGATCACGATCACCGCCTTTTTCCCAGATTGTCCTGCCCGTAAGTAGGGATGATTCAAGCCCCCGGTCCGCGCCAGCATGGAAGTCACAGTCTCATACATACAGTTAAAGTACGCCTTGGACTGCTCCGCACGCTGTTTCGCTCTCTGCAGCTTAACGGTAGAAACAAGTTTCATGGCTTTGGTAATCTGCTGAGTACTCTGAATACTGCCTTTACGCCTTTTAATGTCTCTCATTGAGGCCATAGCGTCACCTTCTTCTTTCTACTCTTTAAAATTTAAACTGCGCCTTGAATTCTTCTACTGCTTTCCTGAGCTTTTCCTCCGTCTCATCAGAAATCTGCTTCTCCTGTGCGATCGCATTCGGCACCTCAGGATATTTGGTATCCAGGAACTCAAATAATTCCTGCTCGAACCTTGTAACATCCTCTACCGGAACATCAATCAGATATTTATTGGTTACCACGTAAATGATGATTACCTGGTACTGTACCGGCATGGGCTGATACTGGGACTGTTTCAATACTTCCTTGATTCTCTCACCCTGTGCCAGCTTCTCCTTCGTGTCGGCATCCAATTCGGATCCAAACTGGGAGAATGCCGCCAGCTCACGATACTGTGCCAGCTCTGTACGAATCGGCGCCGCGATCTTCTTCATCGCCTTGATCTGTGCGGATCCACCTACACGGGACACCGAAAGTCCTGCGTTAACCGCCGGTCTGAAACCGGAATTGAACATTTCGGTTTCCAGATAGATCTGTCCATCCGTGATAGAGATAACGTTGGTCGGGATATAAGCGGAAACGTCGCCTGCCTGCGTCTCAATAATCGGAAGCGCTGTCAGGGAACCGCCGCCATACTCTTCATTCATTCTCGCCGCACGCTCCAGCAATCTGGAATGCAGATAGAATACGTCGCCCGGATACGCTTCACGTCCCGGCGGTCTCTTGAGCAGCAAGGAAAGGGTACGGTAAGCCGCCGCATGTTTACTCAGGTCGTCATACACCACCAGTACGTCTTCCCCTTTCTCCATCCATTCCTCACCGATTGCACAGCCGGAATAAGGTGCAATATACTGCAGGGGAGCAAGCTCGCTCGCCGTAGCAGCAACGACAGTGGTATAACCCATTGCGCCATACTCTGTCAGGGTTTTCACGATCGTGGCAACCGTGGATGCTTTCTGTCCTATAGCGACATAGATACATTTAACGCCTTGTCCCTTCTGGTTGATGATCGTATCAATGGCAATCGCTGTCTTACCAGTCTGTCTGTCGCCAATGATCAGCTCACGCTGTCCTCTTCCGATGGGAACCATGGCATCGATAGCCTTAATACCTGTCTGCAAAGGGGTATCTACGGATTTTCTGGTAATAACACCAGATGCAACTCTCTCTATTTTACGGTATTTATCAGTCTGGATCGGCCCTTTACCATCGATCGGCTGTCCAAGAGCATTTACAACACGTCCGAGCATGCAGTCACCTACAGGAACCTCTACCACTCGTCCCGTAGTCTTTACGATATCGCCTTCATTAATGTTATGCTGGCTTCCAAGAAGCACCGCGCCCACATTATCCTCTTCCAGGTTGAGGACCATACCGTAAACCTCACCGGGGAACTCTAAAAGCTCTCCCTGCATCGCATTCTCAAGTCCGTGCACACGAGCGATACCGTCAGCTACCTGAATGACCGTACCCACATCGGATACTTCAAGCTCTGAAGCGTATCTCTTTATCTGATCCTTTATGACTGAACTGATCTCTTCTGGTCTTAAATTCATGGATCGTACGCACCTTTCTTCTAGATTTGAAATTATAATTGAACTTTCAGCAATTCTTTCTGCAGTTCATTTAGTTTAGTCTTGATACTGCTGTCCACTACTCTGTCGCCGATACGGATCACCATACCGCCGATCAGGGATTTATCCAGCATATAGTTCATTTCCATTGTCTTGTAGGAAGTCGTGTCAAGCAGCCGCTTCTCTACCTCCCTGCACTGTTCATCGCGCAGAGGAACAGCCGTCGTCACAGTGGCAATGCCGATTCCCTTATACTGCTTGACTTCTGCAATAAAATAGTCCAGGATCGCATCAATATCCCTATAACGGTCTTTGGAAATGATTATGATAAGAAATCCGAGCAATTCATCAGACATTCTGCCTTCGAACACGTTTTTAGCGACTTGAATCTTCTCTTCTTTGATCACCTTGGGATGATTCATCAGTCTCCCGAACTCAGCATTCTCTGAAAGCACTTTCTGCAGCTGCTCTATCTCTTCTAATAACGCATCTACTTTGTCTTCTTCTACCGCAAGCTCAAAGAGTGCATCACCATATGTCTTTGAAATTAGCTTAGCCATGTGCTCTCACCCATTTCTTTCAAAGTTTCTTCGATCAAAGTGTCCTGAACTGTCGTATCAATGGCAGCATTTACAACCTTGCTAGCCAGCAGAGATGCCAGGACTACCATTTCGCGTTTTACTTCATCAGCAGCTTTATTCTTCTCAAGTTCAGCTTCCACGCCTGCCCTCTCGATGATTCTCGCCGCTTCTTCTTTCGCTTCTGACACAATCTTACTCTCATTTGCCAGCGCTTTCTTGCGCGCCTCGCCCAGAATCTCTTCTGCTTCTTTGTTGATATCTTTCAGCTTAGCTTCGTACTCTTCTTTCAGAGCCTGCGCCTGCTTCATATCAGCAGCCGCCGTATCCAGCTCATTCTTGATCCTGTCCTGACGGCCCTGCATCATATCCCGTACCGGATTAAACAGGAAATGGGATGCGATCAGGAATAGTGCAAATACTGCGATAATCATCAAAACCGCATCACTGATCAACTGCAGATCCAGATCAAAAAGCCTGGGCTCCATCTGTGCAGATGCCAACACCATCTGTGCAGCTAATGTATTCAAACCCTTGTACCTCCTTTCCACACATCTTTACTTTACCTTTTCGTGAAGCTTCCCTGTCTATCCTTCACGAAAGACTCTCAAAGCCTGAACATAGCTTAAGTTTACGCAGGCTGTGTTCTTTGCAGCCTTAATAAACCTTTATGTTCTATGGTACTAAAGGTTTTACAAACAGAAGCAGCATCGCGATCAACAGACCGTACAGACCTGTCGTCTCGGCAACGGCCTGACCTAACAACATCGTGGAAGTAACGTCTGACTTAGCGCCTGGGTTTCTGCCCACTGCTGCAGCAGCGTGACCAGCCGCAATACCCTGGCCGACACCAGGTCCGATACCTGCGATAACCGCAAGACCTGCGCCGATTGCTGAACATCCTAAGATAAAGTTTGTGTTAAATTCTCCCATTTTTATTTCCTCCTTTTAGTCTTATAAATTTAAAAATGGTATGATTCATGAAATGTAAAATTGCTTTGCAAACCAAATCACTGTTATTCTGTCGTGCAGGCATCGGTAATGTATGTCATGGTCAACATACAGAACACATATGTCTGAATCGCACCGGAAAACAGATCGAAATACACATGCAGCGCCGCCGGCCAGACGATCGCAATCTTAGAAAGCAGACCGTAGACAAGCGCGAGCATAACTGTGCCGGACAGTACGTTTGCAAACAGACGCAAAGACAACGATATCGGCACAGCTACGTCACCGATGACATTGATCGGCGCCCAGATCGGCCACGGATCACATAATCCAGCGATAACGCCTTTCACTTTCTGATGCTTGAACTTATTAAAGTGAATCAGCGTAAATGTCATGATACCGAGTGCGAGCGTCACGCCATAATCGGCAGTAGGCGGCCGCAGCCCGAACAATCCGGAAATATTGCTGAGCAGGATAAAGATGAAGATCGTTCCGATATAGTTACGGAACCGCGGGCTGAACTTACCCATAACGCCGCCGATCATCTTATCCAGCATCTCTACTACCAGCTCTGCGATATTCTGGAAAGTACCCGGAACATCCGACGCGTGTTTCACCGTCCGCCCTGCCGCAATACAAAAGCCGATAATCACAAGCATTACGATCAGCACACAGACATGAGTAGTCGTTATCCATACCGTCTGCCCGAATAATTCATAGGAAAAAACTCCATGGATCATAAAATCGATATCCTGACTCCCAGATAACATTATTCCCTGTCCCATACTTTCACCCCCTTACACTTTATATTTTTAAAATAACGGTTTATGCCGTTATATTTTAAACATGGTAACAACCTGCTGCCCCTGACTGGCGGCATATCTGTCTAGTTTTTAAATATTTTTAGACTGATCCTGCGCATCCACGGATTCATATAGGCAGACACTTTCATTCCCATATAGCCGCAGAAAGCAAAAATCGGATTCGCGAAATCCGTATAGATCAGGCCGATCATAATCACGACCAATACGAAATAGCGTATCAAGCTGTTGGCGCCGACTGTCCTGGCCGCTCCCCTGGCCGCCTGGTCAAGCCCTCTGTTCAAAGACCACCACATATGTATCGAACCAGCCACGGCAAGTATAATCCCGATCCACAATCCTGCGCTGTATGAAAACTCCCTGGAAAAAAACAGTAAAACAAGCTGAAACACGATACCATACAGGACAATGCCCAGACACAGTTCAAACAGCGTCGGGTCGATCTTCTTCTTCATAACTATAACCTGCCTTGCTTCTGCGTATCCTGACTATCTGTAGATTCCTGACGCGCACATGCCGTCCCGTCTTCTCCGGTATCACGGACCGGAGCCGCGCTTCTCTTACGCGTCACTGCCGGCGTCTCATAGACCCTCTTCGCGAACCGGAAAACATTTGTAAATCCCGCCAGCGTACCCACAAAGAACATCAGAATCATCCAGAATGAAGTGCCCAGTCTACGGTCAAGAAACATCCCGGCAAAAGAGCACAGAAAAATAGGAACCAGCATGTTAATACCGAACTGAGTTATCATCGTAAGCGCCTGATAAACATTTCTATTATATTTCACTGCTCTTCCCTTCTTCGAAATAATAACTTCTTCATTTTCCTTCCAGGACGCTCCGGCCTGCTATGGATACAAACGCATTATGGCAGAGATTACCCGCATAACAAATTATACCCATTTCCCTTCTCTATGTCCAGTGAATTTGTGAAAAACGTATGATGATCAAACGTTTTCAAAACAATTTGCATTGACTTTTCCCTACCAGAGTGTAAGAATATTCTTATATCTCTAACCGCTCGTCACAAGGTTCCTTTATGGAGACAGATTCCCCACTCACAGGAGGCGTTATGGCAGACCCCATTTTATATCGCAGAAGACTGATCCCGGATGAATGTGTGTTATTGAAAGACGATACCGTACTGCATCGGGACGACCAGATCATTGTAACCGGCTGGCATTCCCTGAAGCCGCGCAAGGACTTGCATCACGGCTGCTCCTGCTACTATCTGTCCGAGGGTATCAAAGTCAGCAGATTCTACCGGGAAGACGATTCTCTTCTCTACTGGTACTGCGATATTGTCGATTATGACTATGACGAAGCGGCCGATACTTACGTTGTCACAGACCTTCTTGCCGATGTGATCGTCTATCCCGACGGCTTTGTAAAAGTCGTCGATCTCGATGAGCTGGTCACCGCCAGACATGCCGGCATTCTTTCAGAAAATATGCTCGATGTGGCCCTGCTCCGCCTGGATCATCTGCTGAAGATCATCTACAGCGGTCATTTTTCCAGACTACAGAAGCCCACCGAGCAATATTATTAATGGTTCATCAATTTCAATTTATAACCTGATACCCCCGCTGATGCCCATGGGCATCAGCGGCATTACCTTAATAGAAAATATGTCCGCCAATTCTATACTTAGGCGTGACACCATCGACCGGTGTCCTGAAATAAACGCAACCGCCTACGTTCGTCGTTCCTTTCATAACTTCATCTGCCGCCTGATAGCAGCTTCCCGTCGCTCTTCCCTCCGCCAGCGCCAGCGCCAGACGTCCGCTCGCTACAGGTGAGAACTGCCTCGATTGATATATAACACCCGTTACCGTATCTGGAAAGACCGAACTGAGCACGCGATTGATCACCACCGATCCTACCGCTACCTGGCCTGTATAAGATTCCCCTCCAGCCTCGCAATAGATCAGATTCGCCAACAAATATCTATCTCCTTCTGCGAAATTCACTTCCGAAATATCTCTCCAGCTTGACTCTGATGCCAGCTGCGCCATCCTGATTTCCTCTGCTAACTTCGCTTTCAACGCTGTGATATTTTCTTCCTGTTCTTTGATCTTCTGTTCGTAGGCAAGCGCCTCCGCCTCCGCCTCCGAAATCTGACTCGCAGTCGCATTGATGGAGCTCGAAGTCTTACTGACAAGTCCCGACACGCGGCTCTGTTCCGCTACGACCTGCACTTTGTATTCTCCCAGCTCTTCCTTATCCTGCTCCAGCTTATCCATGGCGAGCTGCAATTCCTCTTCCTTGGCTTCCATCGCCGCCTGTGCATCCTTATAGTCCTGCAGCACCTTCTCCTCGTAAGCCGAAAGCTGTTCAATATAGTTATTTTTGTTCAGGAAATCTGAAAAACTGCCCGCTGAAAAGAATAATTCCAAATATAAATAGTCGCTTCTCTCATAGATGAACTTGATTTGCTGTTTCATCTCCTCATACTGCTCTTCCTTGAGCTGGACCGCGATCGTCAGCTCCTCCTGCACCCGTGCAATCTCTTGATTCAGCGCATCAATTTCCGCTTCCTTATCTGTGATCTTCGTCTCCAGATCACTCAGATTGTTGCTCACCTGGGACAACTCTGTATTCAAAGTTGTCAACGCACCCTGGAGAGAATTCTTCTGCTCGTTCAATTTGTCGAGATTCTCTTCCGTCTCGTCTAATTTGGACTCTGTCTCCTTCTTCTCCTGTTCTGCCTGATCGATCTTCCTTCTCGTCTCTTCCGTCGCCTGCACCGTTACCGGCAGCATCACTGACAGCAGAATGGCAACCGCACAGACAGTCACGCTTCTCCTGGCCCTCATAAAGCCCCTCCGTCCCCTGGTCAGTCTATTCCTGTTCGATCAACCCAACTCTTCTACAATGCTTCTCCTCCTCAGAAAAAGCTGTCTGCAGGAAAGTATCCACAATACTGACTGCCAGATTTGGTCCTACAATGCCGCCGCCCATGGCAAGCACGTTCGCATCATTGTGCTGTCTGGTCAACTGCGCCGTCAAAGTATCCGCACACAGTGCACAGCGTATTCCCTTCACCTTATTGGCGGTGATGGAAATCCCGATCCCCGTCGTGCAGATCACAATCCCCTTCTCGCACTCACCCTTCGCCACTGCCTCGGCAACAGCACGTCCATAGATCGGATAATCACAGGAATTCTTATCATAACATCCGAAATCTTTACATTCAATTCCCTGTTCCTGCAGATGAGAGATCACAATCTCCTTCAGATCAAACCCACCATGGTCACTTCCTATCGCTATCATGTTGATACCTCCTGTTATTTAATACGCTGTTTCATTCCGACGTTTACTGTCTTCTGCATATGCTATTATTTATTGTAGCAGTCTCCGACTAATTTTCCAACCTCTTCTGCCCAAAAGTTTATTCTGAGACAATCGCTCAGAACACTTCCACAAGCTTATGACCTGCCGCTTTGAGGAGTCTGTTCATAATCGCCTGTCCGATCCCGGAATCATCAAATGCCTCCGCATAGATCACCTCGACATCCTCATCATCGAATTCTCTCAAGATGCGGTAAAGTTCTCTGGCCACCGCCTCTTCGTCTTCCCTGCATCCCACGCTCTTACACACATCCGCATCATACCGGCGGACCGTAGCATCCGTCCCTATAACACCCGTTTTTTTGTTCCCGCTCTTTTCACACTGTGCATTGATATATGCCAGCACTTTTTCTTCCACGCCTTTTACGATCGTAAGGTCTCCCTTAGGAGCATAATGTCTGTACTTCATGCCCGGCGCCCTGGGCGCTTGTCCAGAATCGTCTCTCATAAGAGTGCTGTCTTCTTCTATCTCAGGAAGCACTTCCAGCAGATCCTGTCTCGTGACATATCCAGGGCGCAGAACCATAGGCTTGTCCGAGGTCAGATCGACGATCGTAGATTCCAGCCCGATCTTCACGTCACCGCCATCTATGATCATCTCGACCCGTCCCTCAAGATCCTGTGCCACATACTTGGCTAACGTAGGACTGGGTCTGCCGGAACGGTTAGCGCTGGGAGCCGCCACATACCCCCCTGCCGCCCGGATTAATTCCCTGGCAATCCGGTTTCCCGGCATCCGTATGGCTACCGTGTCCAGTCCTCCTGTAGTTTCATAAGGAACAAGATCTGATTTATACAAAATCATTGTAAGCGGACCAGGCCAGAACTTCTCTGCCAGTTTCCGCGCATTCTCCGGTATCTCCCTCACAATCGGCGCAAGCGCCCCAAACTCTGCGATATGGACAATCAGCGGATTATCCGACGGCCTTCCCTTCGCCGCATATATTTTCTTAGACGACAATGGATTCAGCGCATCGCCGCCCAATCCATATACTGTCTCTGTCGGAAAAGCGACAAGTCCGCCTGCTTTCAGAATTGCTCCCGCTTCCTGGATCAACGCCCCGTCGATGTGTCCTTCCTTTATCTTGACGATCTTCGTATCCACGACCTTCTCTGACTCCTTTACTGCGCCTCATTAAGATACTGCATGACCGCCATATGGATCGCCCATGCCACTTTCTCCTGATAGTGATCGGAAGCCAGCTTCTGTGCCTCCTCATAATTGGATAGAAACCCGCACTCCACGATCACAATCGGCGTAGATGTTTTCTTCAACAAGTAGTAACTGTCATTCGCCTTAGCCTGTCTTGCGTTCTCCCGGTCCAGTTCCAGCGCCATCACCTGCTGGATCCGTTCTGCCAGTTCTTTGCTCTTCTCACTGTTCGCATAATAGAAGACCTGCGCGCCGTGCACATACTCCTCATGATAGCTGTTCTGATGGATACTGACCGTCAGTGCCGGCTGCCGCTCCTCAATCAGCGCTACCCTATTCTTCATATCCTGCACTTTCTTATTGGATGCATTCTCATCATACAGCCCGGAATCGGAATCTCTGGTCAATACCGCATCCACATCCTGCTGCAGCAGAAACTTCTGCAGTTTCTTCGCGATCACAAGATTAATATCTTTCTCCAGACTTCCGTCAACACTCACCTTACCCGGATCTGCTCCGCCGTGCCCTGCATCGATCACCACACATAGCCGTTCTTTCCCCGGCATTCCCTCCACCTGTCCCGAAGAGGCTAACCTTGCGCCTCCGCGTACAATAAAACAAGCAGAAACGAACATCAAAACAAGCAGTACGGCTCTCACAAGCCGTTCGTATTCCTCCGGCCCTCTTTTCTTCATATCCCATTCCTAACAATGCTGCCTTTCTAAATGCATATGAAGAAATCTTTCAAAAAATGCTATCGGATCATTGTTCCATATATTCTGCGATCACATCCCAGATCGACTCTGACGCAAAGGCAAGCTGCCACTCCGCCACTCCGGCAATGCCATATTTATTCATAATATTTAGTTTCACGCGGATAGACTCCTCATCTTCCATCCATACCTGATAATAGCTGTCGCCTGACTGATACTCTCCATAATTCTGACAGGTAGTCTCATCCCAGGTCGTAGTGATCCCATGATCTGCAAGATACTGCTTCGCCGCATCCATACCCACTGCCTGGCTGTCAACTGTTGTGCCTTTCGTCTCCCATATTCTTGTATAGAAAGGCACCGCATTGATTACCTTATCCGCAGGTACTTGTGCAACCGTATCCGCTATCCCTTTCTCCACGAAATCGATGGATGCCACCGATCCGGCAGTCTTGCTGCCTTTATAATGCTCGTCATAGCCCATGATGATAACATAATCTGCTACCACCCCTTGTTCTTCTCTGTCGTAATGATCGGTATACCCCATCGGCACATAATTATCCACTGACAGCACGATCCCATGAGCCCTACAGGGAATCGACAATTCCCTGATAAATTCGATAAAAGGTTCTCCGGCATCCAGACTGATATTTTCAAAATCGATATTGATACCGTCAAGCTGGTAGGCAAGCGCCGTATCGATCAACCCGTCGATCAGGTGCTTTCTGGTGCTAAAGCCTGCCAGAACCTCATAAGTATCGATCCCTTCCTGTGTAAAATTATCGATCAGCCCCCAGACTTCCAGCCCCATATCATGCGCGGTGTCCACATAATCCTGTGAAGCCAGACTCGTGAAATTCCCGGCATTATCACTAAGCGCAAACCAGGTAGGAGAAACCACATTGACGCTCCTCGCCGTCTGCATCAGCGGCACAAGCGTATCGTTGCCTGCCATGCCGGCCACCACATGCCATGCCAGATTGATCTTATGATCCCGCGTATTCGATTCATAAACCGGCTCCGCGTAATCTGTCACCGGAGTCGGCTCCATTGTCGTCTGCTCGCTCAGCCGCTTATTCTCCACGTAACCGATAAAAGCATCCTGCGTCTTGACCTTACTCCAGTTCTCCATCTCTTCCAGGACAATCACTTCCGTCCCCTTCGGAACATCTGTCAGAATATCACTCTTGACGCCTCCCTGATAGCGCACCTGCGTATCCTTTAAAATCGTTGCCGTCTGGCGCGGATTCCACTCCGTATAGACCTGCATACGATATGGATCCGTATACAGGGTATAAGAGAAGTTGGCATATTCCTTTACAAAATCCGCCGCTACATACAGCACATCGCCCTCATATCTGGCGATGACATAATCTCTGGTACTGCCGTCCCCGCCCAAAGACACCGTATTCTCGCCAATCAAAGCTGAAACAATCGCGTCAGGCAGCGTATACAGCAGAAAACCTTCCTTCTTGTCTTCAAAAAATCTATCATTAAAATATTTGTGTACCGTTGCAAGATCAAAATAACAGACACCGTCTATCAATTTCGCATGTTCTTCGATCCGCTCATCCTGCAGAATGATCGGGACATCCCCTTCTCCCCTGACTCCAAAATACTCTGTCAGATCCGCACGATCCTTGGAATAGGAATACTTCTCTAACAGCCTGACTCCCAGGGCTGCTCCCCCGATCAGGACTATGAGAACGACCGCAATGATTACCGGAATTATCTTCTTCATGCACAAACTCCTTTCTGACCGTCCTAATTATAGCAAACTATTTCTTTGCAGTCATCATTATTTTGACAATTTTCGGCAAGAAAATATTTTCGTCCTATGATATGAAAAGTCCCGGACCGTACAGGAAATCGCACGGTCCGGGATCGTGTCATGATCCTCAGCATTCCCCTCCTATCCTCTGACTGATCCCAGACTTGATCTTAAGTGGAAGAACAGTGACACAAAGTGGGAGCTTCCCGTCCTATTAAGATCCATACCCTTCTTACGATCCGTCCTGCCGTATTTGAAAGGCAAAATCTATGTTTTCCTTAAAATTTAGTCTGCCAAAAAGAGCATTGTGATATACTAACAGCATAAGATATATAGAGCGCCGAATGATTTCCAAGATATCCCAGACATGCAAAAATATATAAAATAACTGTATAACCTACTCATTCCTTGTGAATTATAATTGTGAAATATGGAAGGAAACAAGATATGGTTCACGACCAGGCACGCTGCCTATAAGACTCTCTCCGTACTATAGGAAGCTGGAGAGATAGATGTTATTTATGAAATTTACACTTGCTGCCTCCTCTCGTTGCTGACTATCCGGAGACATCTTGTAGTTTAATTATAGGCATAATATGACAAAAAAGCAAGTAATTTCTAAAATTATTAAAAATTTTTAAACACTTTATGCACACTATTGACTAAAATTGGCGTAAAGTATAAGATACAGATAATCACCGGAACGTGTGACACAGATGCCCTAAACACGCGCTTTGGACCACTGTACAACAGATAAGGGCAGGATAGATTTAGATTATATAAGCAAGAAGGATGTGAACATCTTATGAAAATAGAAAAAGTAAATGAGCACCAGATCCGCTGCACTCTTACAAGAGAGGATCTGGCTACCCGTGAGCTGAAGATCAGCGAACTCGCCTATGGCACAGAGAAAGCGAAGACACTGTTCCGCGATATGATGCGTCAGGCATCCTACGAGTGCGGTTTTGAGGCTGAGGATATTCCTCTTATGATCGAAGCGATCCCCCTGAATTCAGAATGCATCGTTCTGATCATCACGAAAGTGGAGGATCCGGAAGAACTGGATACCCGCTTTTCTAAATTTGCACCCTCTCTTCACGAAGACGAGGACGATTACAGCGAGGATAGCGAGGACTTGACAGATGTCTTTTCCGATGGGGCTGACGAAGTTCTGAACATGCTTCGGAAGATGAGCAGCGCTGAACAGTCCCCGGAATCAGACAAGACAGCGTCTGCCGCTTCTAAACCAGATTCCCAGACGGATCCCGGCAAAGCAGCAGTGAAACAGATCTCCTGTCAGTTGTTCTCCTTCGCTTCTCTAAGTGATGTGACGAGACTTGCACATGTGGCTTCTCCTTCCTACCAGGGCGCTAATTCCCTGTATAAGAACGAGGCAAACAATTCTTACCTGCTCCTGATCAGTTCTGCAGGTCAGAAAGCATCTGATTTTAACCGGGTGTGCAACCTGATCTCCGAATATGGACGTCCGGAAAGATCCGTCGTCTCCGCCAGAGCATATCTGGAGGAACATTTCGAACCCCTGATCAAGGATAATGCATTGTCAGCGCTTGCACAGATCTAAGCACGACGCACAGAAAAACCCGTAATCTAAAACCACACGATATTCTGAATCAGAGTACCGTGTGGTTTGTTTTGTCTCATAAATCTCCTGCTTCTTATAAAGCCTCAATCTGTTTCATCAGATCGTCAATATTGATGCCATGAACCATCGCGGCCTCTTCCAGAGATTCCCCCTGCGCAGAAGGACAGCCCAGACAATGCATCCCTGCATTCATCAAAACCGGTGCAACATCCGGGTTTGTTCTCAAAATCTCACCAATTGTCATGTCCTTAGTCACATTAGCCATTTTTATTTACCTCCGTTTTCTTTCATTCCTTCCTTTTCCTGCGGTCTTTTTGCGACCGGGGAGCTATTCTTACTATAAGCTGAAAACTGCTTTCCTGCAAGTACAAACTTCCTCTTTATTTTTATATGATTTCTGACATATCATACATCCGGGAAGTACTTTAGCCTATTGAAGTCTCCCATATATCATGATACTATTTCTTTGGCGCATAGGAATTCGTGATGATAGAAGCGTAAGATTTGTATCTATGCACAGACTCAATAAATTGAGTCAAAAGCGGTGCGGAAATGAGGACAAAAATGAAAGTTACAACAAGATTTAAAAATATGTCCCTGAAAAATAAGATATTGTCAGGCTATCTCCTGATCATCTGCATTGTGCTATTGTGCATGTTTTTCTTGATGATCGTCTGCTGGAAACAGATCATCAAGAAAAATGTGAGTAAATCCATATACAGCAGTAACTATCAGATCAAAAAAAGCATTGACAATTACTTTGACAGTGTGATCAAACTTTCTGAATTTCCTTATCTCGACACAGAAATTCTGGATATTCTGCGGAAAGATTACCAGAACATGACCAGCGCAAGCAAAGTGGCCAGCCAAATCTCCGACATCGAATCGATTACCCCCAAACTATATAAACATATCTACTATATGCATAATCAGATTGACGCGATCTGGCTCTATCCTGCCCATATGGACTATTATGCATTCCGCTCCCGTATCTCCGGAACAACCGGATATCAAATTGAATCTGAAAGCTGGTTTGAAAATGTCAGGAAAGGAAACGGCAAACCTTTTATCATAGGCATTCACAAAGAAAATGCTGTCAACAAGGATTGGGAAGTAATTTCCATCGCCCGCAGCATCATTGATCCCGATACAGGAGAATACCTGGGTATGATCGTAATTGACTGTTCTGTCGATAATTTCGCAACACTATGGGATTCCTCAGAATACAGCGAGAGTATCATTGTCGTCTCAGACAAAAATAACCGCCTGATCCTTCCCTATCCAGAAGAGCAGAAAGCAGAAATTGAAAAGGCTCTGGATACTAACCGGGAAACCTTTACCAAAGAGGGGCATCTCTACCAAATTTATCTGGAAGAACAGACCTGGTATGTCGCCGTAACGAACCTAAACTACATGGACGGGAAAATCTATCATCTGGTTCCGATCGGGAACGCACTGCGCAGTGTAGCATTCACGTTTACGCTTGCCGTCACTTTCATGTTTGGATTAGGCGTTCTGCTGGTCTTCATCAGTGTGAAAATATCCAGAACAATTACACAGCCGATCGAACGTTTGATCTTTACAATGGAATCCGTAGAGTCGGGAAATCTCTCCTTGCAGACCGAAGAATTTCATGGGGAAATGGAAGTTCTGTCCCGGAAATTCAATCATATGGTTAAGCGTATTGACACTATGTTCCGGGAAGTCAAAGAGCAGGAGCGAGAGAAGCACCGTATGGAAATGCTCGCGCTGCAATCTCAGATCAACCCTCATTTTCTCTACAATACTTTAAATTCCATCCGGTGGCTCTCAGAACTACAGGGCGCGGACAAAGTAACACAGATGCTGGATGAATTGGTAAATCTTCTACGTTTTGTCGCCGAAGATACTGGAGATTTCGTGACCGTAGAAAAAGAGATCACATTCATCAACAGTTACATCCGCATTTTGAATTTCCGATATTTTGAGCGTTTCTCTTTCATTTTAGATATTCAGGAAGAAGCCAAGGCGTATACAATCCCCAGATTCATCCTGCAGCCACTCGTGGAAAATTCTGTGCTCCATGGATTTGACGGCAGCGATATCTGTGCCACAATCAAAATCGATATCCATTTGGAGCAAAGTGAACTGCTTCTGTGTGTAACGGACGACGGAAAAGGACTTTCTCAGGAGAAAATCGAGGAAATCCTTTCTACTGCGACAAAATCAAAACAGAGCCTCAATAAAATAGGCATCTATAATGTAAACCAGAGAATCAAACTCCTCTATGGGCAAGAATATGCCATCAAGATCGACAGTATGGAAGGATGCTACACCAAAGTTACCATAAGAATTCCTGCAAAGTATGGGAGGTTTAAAGATGAGTAGAAAGATAAAGGTACTTATCGTAGATGATGAAGTGCTGGTCAGGATCGGTATCATTCATGCTTTTTCCTGGGAAGATCACGGATTTGAGATTGTTGGGGAAGCTTCGGATGGAGAAACCTGTCTCCAGATGACCCGCCGATATCATCCCGATTTGATTGTACTCGATATCAATATGCCTGGCATGAACGGCCTGCAGGTACTGCAGAGCCTGAAAGAAGAGGAATTTCCGGGTAAGATCATCATGCTCACCTGCTATGATGAATTTGAATATGTGCGAAAGGCCCTACGCTGTGGAGCTGCCGACTATGTACTGAAATCAAATCTAAGCGAAAGCGGTCTGCCGGACGCCGTTCTTCGTCTCGATTACGGAGCAGACAGACAAGCTGATCGTACAGATGCTGCCGGCCAGAAAATCAAATCAGAGAAGTATCTGCGTCAAATAATAGACGGGTGGTCCTTGGGAGAAACTGGAGACCTGCATTTTCACCCACAGTGTTTCTGTGCCGTGACAGGCAGAATCCGGGACATAGATAAAATAATACTCCGTTACGAGACAAAAGGAACTGATTTATTTTATCGTTCTCTCAATTCTCTTTTGGAACAAGCGATGCAGCACTGCCGAGAATATGATATTCTTCAATATGATCGTGAAACGGTTGGAATCTTTCTCAGTTTTTCCGACCTTTCCAGTACGCAGGATACCTGGCTCCGCATCCGAAGGCTTCTGCCGCATATCCACTCCATTCTCCAAAATTATCTGGATCTTGATATGCTCTTTGGTGTCAGTGAGCTCTGCCATGGCGATGACACAATTCCCATAGCATGGGAACATGCCTGCGCAATGTTGGAAAGAAGTTTCCTGGAAAAAAGGGATATCTTTTACTTTGATGATGTGCGGGAAAATTTCCAACAAAAAGCAAAAATGAGCAAAGTGCTGGAACACCTGGAGGTGCTGCTAAAAGAACAGGTGATCGACGACCGCTTAGATGAAGTGCGTGAAACCATGCAGTCATGGTGCGAACAGATCCGCAAAAGCAAAGTGGCCGATCCAGATCATATCAAGAGCTTCTGTCAGGATATTGTCAAACTGATCCAAGCCAGAGAGAAGAATTGGACAGACCTTACGATCATCGAGAAGATCGGAGAGCAGGAAACCCTGGAAGAAACAGAAACGCTGATCTATTCCTATCTGGAAAGGATCCTTCCTGAAAGCGCCGATCAAACTACCAACTGGCAGGTTCGCCGGGCATGTGATTATATTAAAGAACACTACAAAAAAGATCTCAGCTTAAGCTGTATCGCGCAGTACCTTTCCTTGAGTGAAAGTTATACCAGCAGAATCTTTAATAAATATATGAGCATGAATATTCCAGCCTATATTAATCAGGTCCGCATTGAACATGCGAAAGAGTTGTTAAAAAATACCAATAAGAAAATATATGAGATCGCCTTGGAAACAGGCTATCTCTCCACCACGGCATTTCATATTGCCTTCAAGAAGCAGGAGGGCATCACCCCGATCGAATTCCGAAATCAGTAAACCTGCGTGCAGCCATTTGCCTACTCTTAGAACCTTATGTCAAAATCCAAAACAATATGACAAAAAAGCGAAATATCTTCCAAAGATCCGGCATGGTCTTCTGCCTGCTGCCGGATCTTTGGTATCTATAAGGGACAAAAAACAATGTCATTTCATAAGGATGAAAATAGGCATGCTTGCCCAAAATCACTATAATGAATCTATAAGGTACCGGAACCTTTACTATTATGAAAAAGCAAAGGAAGGGAGAATTTAACCACTTATGAAAAGAAAAATTGCGAAAAAAATCACGGGACTTCTTATCTGTACGTCCATGCTGGCTGGATTGACCGCCTGCGGCTCACAGCCTGCAGCCGACACTACGCCCGCCACGGATGATACTGCACCGGCCGCAGGAGAAGAAACTGCGGAGATCGAAACAGAAGAAACCGCAGTTGTAGAAGCCAATAACGATACAGGAGAAGACATCACTCTCACGATCGGTGTCTGGGCCGATGACGAATCAAGACGACTGGAAAAAGCATTTGAAGGAATCGAAGATGACCTTGGTATTCAGATCGAATTCCTGAAGTACCCCAGTGATTCTGATTTCTGGGATAATATTCCTGCACAGATCGCCGCCGGAACCGCGCCAGATATCATTTCCTGTACCAATGAGCATTATTTACAATATATTGATCAGGGATTGTTCGAGCCTTTGACCGAATATGTAGATTCCGGCGTGATCAGCCTGGACGGCACCTGGGCTAAGGCGATGGATGCCTGGCAGATCGACGACATAGTTTACGGTATTCCTTATGCTCTGAATCCCGGCGTATTTATCGTGAATAATAATATGTGGGAAGAATTCGGTTTAGGAGACGCTTATCCAACCACATGGGACGAAGTGATCGATATCTGTAAGAAAGTTAAAGATGAGCACGATATGGCCGCTTGGTGCGTCAATATCCAGGAATATCACCTGACTAACATTGCACTCTCCTTCGGCGGCGGCTGGGACTTTGGTAAAAATATCAGCGCAAAGGAAAATGCGGAAGCATTACAGTTCCTGATTGATTCCTATAAAGAAGGCTATATTGTCACTCCTACAGAATTAGGTCTCGGCGGAGATATGGATGTCATGATCCAGCAGTCTGCATTATTCTCCACCGGCGGAGCATGGTATCAGGGCGGTTTTGCTGCAGAAGCGCCAGATATTGAATTGAAATACCTGCCTATCCCCAAAGGCGGCAGCGGCACGGGCGGCGGCACTTGCCATTCTGCAGCATTGGTTGCTCTTAAGAACTCCCAGCATCCGGATGAAGTTGCAAAGGCGATCAGCTACGTGGCAGAAGGCAGCAAGCTTTATGAAGCCGTAGTTGATGTGACAGAAGTCATTCCTGCCAGCGAGGCATACTTCGATTATTACAAAGAGAAAGTTCCCGCTTTGACAAAGCTGGTAGATTATCTGGATAATACCACTCCTTTCAGCTACCCTACCCAGAGCAAAAAATTCGCGGACAGCTTGATCAATCTGATGCAGGAAACCATGTTTGATGAAAGTTCTACCATAACAGGTCAGGATATTGTAGACCAGTTATCTGGTGAATATGGAGCAGAATAAAAAAGAAATATCCTGTATCAATTTCAGCCCGGTTTCCGGGCTGAAATTGATACAGAACACCATGCAGGTTTGTGTCCGCGCTGCATCCACAAACTTGCAAGCCACCAAAGCAGCGCAGAAATGGGAAAACAAATGCATAAAAAACCAAAAGTCAAATATAAACGGGCAGAAGTACTGACTGCCGTATGTTTTCTGCTGCCAGCCGTATTGATCTGGATCTACTGGTTCTTTATCCCTGCCGTAAAGTCCATGCGGCTTAGTTTCTATGAGTACAGTTTTATTACTCCAGAACGCGCCCGGTTCGTAGGTCTGGAAAACTTCAAACGGCTCTTTACAGACGATGCCTTCCTGAAAGCGCTGCAACATACTTTTCTCATGGTTGCAGTAGTCGTTGTGCTCATCGCAGTGATCGCTTTTCTGATCGCAGTGCTGTTAGACGGTAAGATCAGGGGGAAAACTTTCTTCCGAACCGTATACTATATGCCCTATGTTATTTCCTCCGTGGCAGTCAGTATCTTTTTCATGTATTTTTTCATCAAAGACGGCATTGGCACAAAACTGTTCACACTCTTTGGACTGGACAATACCACCTGGTTTACCAGCACAAAATATGCTCTGCCGCTGATCATCATTATTTATGTCTGGCAGCAAATCGGTTTCTATATGATTCTCTACATAAGCGGCCTGCAGAACATCTCTGCGGAGCTCTATGAAGCTGCCAGAATTGATGGCGCAAACCGGGCGCAGTCTATCTGGTATATCACGCTGCCCCTGGTCAAACCCACCACTTACCTTGTCGTCACACTGGGTATGATCAACGCATTCCAGATCTTTGATCAGATCGCCGCGATCTCGAAACAAAGTCCATTAGGATCCCCGGCCGGCGCCACCAGTACAGTCGTGACTTTCCTGTACCAGCAATCCTTCAGTTATATGGATATGGGGTACGGAAGCGCCGCCGCTATGGTACTGTTAGGCATTATCTTCCTGTTATCGCTGCTCAGAACATTTATCAGCAGAGAAGGAGATTAAATACAGCTACATAGAAAGCCGCACACGCGGCAGCATGCAGGAAACAGAATTTTTCAACTGCAAAAAGCTCTGACATGGAGGTAATCATGAAAAACAAACTGCTTACTTTTTTAATGTATTTTACTTTAATCGCGCTGGCACTGATCTTCCTGCTGCCGATTTTATATGTATTCTATAATGCCCTGCTGCCATACCGGTATGTGCAGACCTGGGCGCCGATCAGTGTATGGACCCTGGATAACTTCAAAGAATTATTCACGCAATACCCCATCCTGCGATGGTATTGGAATACATTCCTTTCCACCGTGATCGTTGTCGCCGGCAATCTGATCCTTCCAACTATGGCAGGTTATGCGCTGGCAAAACTCAATTTTCCCGGCAAGAAATTTATTTTTGGCTGTCTGCTGCTCTCTATGATGGTGCCCTTCCAGTTGACCATGATCCAAATGTATATCCAGCTCGCAAAACTGAATATGCATAACACGGTTTGGGCGATCACATTACCGTTCCTCTCTCAGACCATGTTCCTGTTTATGGCAAGACAGTTTTTCTTTGCGGTGCCAAACGAACTGTTAGAGGCGGCCAGAATCGACGGTTTAAGCCATGCAGGCGTATTCTTCCGGATTGTCGCGCCTATCTCGAAGCCCTTGTTTGCTTCCATCGCTATCCTGAATTTCACGGGAACCTGGAATTCTTACATGGTGCCGGCAACCTTTATCAACAAAGTGGATCAGTTTACCCTTGTAGTAGGCCTGCAGACTGTGAATATGACTTATTTCAAAAAGACAAACCTGACGCTCGCAGGAGTGGTACTTCTTTCCTTCCCGGTCATCCTGTTCTTCATCTGTACGCAGAAGGAGTTCGTCAAAGGGGCAATGAGCTCAGGAATCAAGGCCTGACTTAAGTTGGCCGCCGCACACTGCAGCCAATATATCTGCTGCAATCAACAGGTGTTACAGAAAGATAGAAAGAAGGAACAATCAATGCATTCAACTACACTAAAAGACAGCGCACGGATCCAAATGTTAGAATGGCAAGACGGCATAATAGATGTCGTCCTGGATACCGACGCCGCGACCGAAGTAGACGATCCGTTCGCGATCAGCTATCTTCTTTTATCACCGGAGCGTTTTACGCTAAAGGCAATCTACGCCGCTCCCTTTGCCATGAATGAGCGGGCACAGGATCCTGCCGACGGTATGGAGATGAGTTACCAGGAAATCCTGCATATCATGCGATTATGCCATCGTGAAGGATGCTGCAGTGTCCTTCGCGGTTCTTCCCATTGGATGAAGAAGGATAAAACGCCTGTCCACTCCGATGCGGCTGAGGATCTTATTCACCGGGCAATGAACTACACAAAAGAAAATCCCTTATATGTTATTGCTATCGGCGCTGCTACTAACATCGCATCCGCCTTGCAGAAATGTCCACAGATCATGGAACGTATTGTGATAGTATGGCTGGCCGGCAACGAATTCCATGATACCCCTAATGCCTACAACATTTATCAGGATATCGCGGCCGCCCAGGTTGTTTTCGATTCCGGCGCGCCCCTCATTCATGTGCCCTGTGACCATGTCACTTCCCATATGTTGACCAGCGTTCCGGAACTGGAGTACTGTATCGGTAATAAAAATACACTTTGTGAATATCTGATCCATATTGTAAAGGAATATCATCAGGATCATTTTGCGTGGGGCAAACAGATCTGGGATCTTGGCGCCATCGGCTGCATGGTCAACAGAAATTGGCGCCGAATGGAATATACGGATGCCCCAATCATCACCGATCAGCTTACCTGGTGCAGAGACTCTGGCCGGCATCTGATTGGAAATATCCGTTCGCTGGATCGTGACGCTATTTTCCGGGATGCTTTTCTAAAAATGGGTGCGGTGTAATCTTTCCGCACCCTTATTTTTTATCTTGTGTAAATTACATACAAAATTCACAAAATTTAACAGAAAAAATCTGATTTGTATGAGAAAAAGTACAAAGCCCGACTTGACGTTGCAGCTTGATTTAACATATAATGTTGATACCGGATAAGCATGTTTTCCGACACTTCACAATTGTGCCGGAAAATGAACAAACTTACACTAATATTGATAGGAGGCTATTTCAAAATGAGACCAGAATGGACAGATTTTGTAGGCGGCAAGTGGGACAAAGAAGTGAATGTCCGTGACTTCATCCAGAGAAACTATCATCCTTATGATGGTGATGAGTCCTTCTTAGCTGAAGCTACACAGAACACAAAAGACTTATGGGCACAGGTTCTTGAGTTACAGAAGCAGGAACGTGAAGCAGGCGGCGTGCTGGATATGGATACCAAGGTTGTATCTACCATCACATCCCATGGCCCTGGTTATTTGGACAAGAGCAAAGAGACAATCGTAGGTTTCCAGACTGATAAGCCTTTTAAGCGTTCCTTACAGCCTTACGGCGGTATCAGAATGGCAGAGAAGGCATGTTCTGATAATGGCTACGAAGTAGATCCTGAAATCAGCGAGTTCTTCTCCACACACAGAAAGACACACAACGCAGGCTGTTTCGATGCTTATAATGCAGAGATGAGAGCATGCCGTTCTTCCCACATCATCACAGGTCTTCCGGATGCATACGGACGTGGACGTATCATCGGCGACTACAGACGTGTGGCTCTGTACGGTATCGACAGACTGATCGAAGACAAACAGGCGCAGAAGGATTCCACAGGACGCGTTATGACAGACGATGTAATCCGTCTCCGTGAAGAATTATCCGAGCAGATGATTGCCCTGAAACTGATGAAGGAGATGGCTGCTTCTTATGGCTGCGATATTTCCAAACCTGCTTCTAACGTACAGGAAGCGATCCAGGCTACTTACTTCGGATATCTGTGCTCCGTAAAAGAGCAGAATGGCGCTGCTATGTCTCTTGGACGTACCTCTACTTTCCTTGACATCTATGCTGAGAGAGACTTGGCTAACGGTACTTTCACAGAGCAACAGATCCAGGAATTTGTTGACCACTTCATCATGAAGCTGCGTCTGATCAAATTTGCACGTACACCTGAGTACAACCAGATCTTCGCAGGCGATCCGGTATGGGTAACAGAGTCCCTCGGCGGTGTTGGCGTTGACGGCCGTCACATGGTAACGAAGATGAGCTTCCGTTATCTGCACACTCTGACCAACTTAGGACCTTCTCCGGAGCCGAACTTAACAGTTCTGTGGTCCACAAGACTTCCTGAGAACTGGAAGAGATACTGCGCTAAGATGTCCATTCAGACTTCTTCCATCCAGTATGAGAACGATGATCTGATGAGAGTGACACACGGTGATGACTACGGTATCGCATGCTGCGTATCTTCCATGGTAATTGGTAAGGAAATGCAGTTCTTCGGCGCTCGTGCTAACGTTGCAAAATGTCTGCTGTACGCATTGAACGGCGGTATCGATGAAGTAACCAAGAAACAGGTTGGACCGAAGTATCGTCCGGTTTCCGGTGATGTACTGGATTACGATGACGTTATGGATAAGTTCATCGACATGCTTGAGTGGCAGGCAGATGTATATGTAAATACACTGAACATTATTCACTACATGCATGACAAATACTGCTATGAGAGAGCAGAGATGGCTCTTCATGACAGAGATGTTAAGCGTTATTTCGCAACAGGTGTTGCAGGTCTTTCCATCGTGGCTGACTCCTTATCTGCGATCAAGTATGCTAAGGTTGAGCCGATCAGAGATGAAGATGGCATTATCGTTGACTTCAAGACAACTGGCGACTTCCCGAAATATGGTAATGACGATGACCGCGTAGATGCGATTGCTCAGGAGATCGTTCATAAGTTCATGACAGCGATCAGAAGACATCACACCTACAGGAACGGTGTTCCGACAACATCCATCCTTACCATTACTTCCAACGTAACTTATGGTAAGGCTACAGGTAACACACCTGACGGACGTAAGAAAGGCCAGCCTTTCGCTCCGGGCGCTAACCCGATGCACGGCCGTGACACCCACGGTGCAGTAGCTTCTCTGTCTTCTGTATCCAAGCTTCCGTTCAATGATGCACAGGATGGTATCTCCAATACCTTCACCATCATTCCGGGCGCACTTGGTAAAGAGGATCAGGTATTTGCAGGCGATATCGAATTAGACCTGAACAAATAATGTAACCCAATCCATATGGAGGTAATAGTATATGGATAACAAGCAGATGATCGACGACTTTGTCAAGATGATGGATTCCGGGATGGCACAGGGTGTCGGACACGTGAACGTCGATGTCGATGACAAAGCAGAAGAATCAAAGAATGTTCAGACAATGGGTTGTACAGATTGTTCCCGTACACCTCTTGCCTGCAGCGTTCCGACTCTCCAGGAGGGTCTGGACGACTACAAATAAATTCTACAGACATATAATATAAGGAGGACACAACAATGGCAGCAGCAAATGCTCAGGTAGATAACTTAGTATCATTATTGGATGGTTATGCAACAAAGGGCGGCCATCACCTTAACGTTAACGTACTCAACAGGGATACCTTACTGGATGCCCAGAAGCATCCTGAGAACTATCCTCAGTTGACGATCCGCGTATCCGGCTATGCAGTTAACTTCATCAAGTTGACACCGGAACAGCAGGCAGACGTTATCTCCCGTACTTTCCATGAGTCAGTATAATCTGGCACATAGAGCCGGCAGATCATGAAGTCAGCCTCCACAGGCTGTGTACAAAATAAGCAAGTTGAAAGTCAGGGAGAATCAATCCTCCCTGGCTTTCTTATTTGTTTAACTATAGGTACACTCTTACGCTTTCTCACGGACTTTACTTTAGGTACAAAGTTCTGGCCCAACAGTTCCGCGCGTATTCCGCATGTCCTTAATTAGGTCTGGTTTTTTTAATAAATACGGGTTATACTATATCTATCAAATGCGCTGGATCCATGTTTTTCCATAACGCTGTCGCATCTATCCTGACGAAACTTACAGGTTCAGCGCCGAATCATGAACAGAAAGAAGGTTTTACTTATGCAGGGAAGAATTCACTCCTTAGAAAGCTTCGGTACCGTAGACGGGCCAGGCGTCAGATTCGTTGTTTTTGTACAAGGTTGTCCCATGCGTTGTGCCTACTGCCATAATCCCGATACCTGGGAGATGAACGGCGGCACACTGATGGAGCCAGCATATATCATTGAACAGTACGAACGTAATATCAGCTTCTATAAGGGCGGCGGCATTACCGTGACAGGCGGTGAACCTCTGATGCAGGTTGATTTTCTGTTAGATCTGTTCCGCCTGGCGAAGAAGAAAAATATCCATACCTGTATCGATTCCTCCGGGATTGCCTACAAGAAAAACGCTAACCCGGAATGGCTGGCCAAACTGGATGAATTGATGACTATGACCGATCTGGTGATGCTTGATATCAAGCATATTGATCCCGAAAAACATAAAGAGTTGACTTCTCAGCCCAACGACGGCATCCTTGCCTTTGCAGAATATCTCAATGAAAAGCACGTCGATATGTGGATCCGTCATGTCATCGTCCCCGGCATTACTGACGACGACAAATACTTATACCAGCTCGGCTATTTCATCGGTGCATTTACGAATCTGAAAGCGCTGGACGCCCTTCCTTATCATACTATGGGCAAGCCGAAATATGAGAAGCTTGGCATGGCATATAAGCTGGAAGGTGTGGAACCCATGGATAAGAATAAGCTGATCGAGAAGAAGCAGGTTATTCTGGACGGCATCCGTAAACGCAGAGAAGAACTCGGCCTGCTCTCCCATGCATAGCAAAGAGCAAGCGCTATCTTTTCCATAATTGCCACTTGTATCTTAAGCTCTTTTATATTAAAATAGAAGCATAGTTGATAAATTTATATCAATCTCACATAGTTTTATAACATAAGGAGGATATCAATATGGCATTCGTAATCAATGACGGCTGTGTATCTTGTGGTGCGTGTGAAGCACAGTGCCCGGTTGGCGCAATCAGTCTGGGCGACGGTAAATTCGAGATCGATCCGAGCAAATGTATCGATTGCGGTTCCTGCGCAGGCGCTTGCCCTACAGGTTCTATCGAACAGGGCTAATGCTCTGACAGTATGAGTCCAATCGGCTCACCCCTGTCAAAAGCGACGGTATTACAGATTGACCGGATCGTCTTTGACAGGGGATTTCTTTTTGCCTCTGCCCAGCCTTTCTTTCGGCTTATGACGCTCCCTGATCATCTCATCAATCTTCCGGTAGTGCTCTTCCTCTTTCTTCCAACGTTCTTCATCCCTCTCCTCCTGCATTCTGAACTGATAGTCCAATTCCTTGAGAATACTTTCCTTGACGTCTGTACATAATTCACGGTTTGCCGACTTGACTGCCTCTGTAATCATGTGCTGCAGCAGATACTGCAGCCTGGCCGCTTTCCTGCTCTTATCCACATCAGCGTAATCCTGGTCTGCCTCTGCCGCCTCCTCCTTCTCTTTGGAGAGCGCTACTACAAAGCGCTGAGGTTTTATAAGATCTATTTCCGGCAGTTTTTCTGTCTGTTCCTCTCCGGACTCATGCCTGTCGGCTGCCTCTTCTGCCTGTTTTTCTTTTACCTCTGGCTGTTCTTCCTCCTTCTTTTCTTCCGTTTCTGCTGTCTTTCCCATCTGCTGCATCAAAATCCCCCATTCCTGCTCACTCATTTCCTCCGTTTTACTGTCTGTCGCCCCAGGCATCCGCAACAGGATTGTACGAATCGCCTTAAGTTGAAGACCCTGTTCTTTCAGTTCCTTGATCTCCTGAAGCTTTCGGATATCCTGTTCCGTATAATACCGGTGTCCCATCTCATTACGCTTGATCGGAAGCGCCAGCTCCTCTTCCCAATACCGCAGCACATGGCTTTCCACCTGCACCTTTTTCGCCGCCTCCGATATGTAGTAGATTGTTTTCTGTTCCATGATTGTTCTCCTTTCCTGTAAGGGTGTTGTACCATTCCTGCCCCGTATAGCCCTTGTGTTCCAAAACGCTTCGCCTTGCATTCCTTCCTATCACAAAAAAAGAGACTCCCCCGCTCTCAGGTTGTCTCTTTTGTAGTAATCTTATGAATCAATACCGACCGTCATACCGCTCTCCGGTAATACCGTAATCAGAATCACCGCAGATGGTCATCTCTGCAGATTCGCAAACTTTGTGAAATCGGGCAGCCATACCAGTTCAACCGTACCAATCGGGCCATTTCTCTGCTTGGCTATGATAATCTCCGCGATTCCCTTCTTCTCTGTATCCTTATTGTAATAGTCGTCTCTATAGATGAACATAACCACATCGGCGTCCTGCTCGATCGCACCGGATTCACGCAGGTCCGACAGCATAGGTCTGTGATCCGGTCTCTGTTCCACCGCACGGCTGAGCTGCGAAAGCGCAATCACAGGCACATGCAATTCTCTGGCCAGCGCTTTCAGGGACCGGGAAATATCCGAAATCTCCTGCTGTCTGGAATCTGTTGACCGGCCGCTTCCCGACATCAGCTGCAGATAGTCAATGATGATCATCTCCAAATTATGCTCTAATTTATATTTGCGGCATTTGGAACGAAGCTCTGATATCCCAATGCCCGGTGTATCATCAATAATCAGATTCGATTTCCCGATAATGCCCGCGCTCTCGATCAGCTTCTCCCATTCCACATCCGACAGATTACCGGTTCTCAGATGCTGGGAATCTACTTTAGATTCCATGGAGAAGAGTCGATTCACAAGTTGTTCCTTAGACATCTCCAGGCTGAAGATCGCCACCGTCTTAGCCTGCTTGAAAGCCACATATTGGGCGATATTCAAGACAAAGGCAGTTTTACCCATGGAAGGTCTTGCAGCCACCAAAATAAGGTCAGAAGGCTGCATACCGGCGGTTCTGTAATCCAGATCCAGGAATCCTGTCGCAACACCTGTCACATTTCCTTTGTTGTGGGAGGCCCTCTCAATATTATCCATAGCGTTCATGACAATCTGCCGGATCGGCACAAACTCACCCGCATTTCTGCGCTGTACCAAGTCGAAAATCCGCTTCTCCGTATCGGACAGAATGTCTTCCAGACTTTCCTTCCCCACATAACAGGTGTTGGCAATCTCCTCATTGATACGTATTAGTCTCCGCAAGGTAGCTTTCTGCGCCACAATATTAGCATAGTGCTTGATATTCGCTGTCGTCGGCACTGCCATGATTAAATCCCGGATAAATTCCAGGCTGCTCACCTCAGGCGGCACATCCTTCTCCTTCAGGCGATCCTGCAATGTGACCAAATCGACCGGTTTCCCCTCATCATTCAGTTCTACCATGGCGTCAAACAAAACACCGTATTGCTTATTATAGAAATCATCCCCAAGAACAATCTCTGAAGCGACTATGATCGCCTCCCGGTCCATGATCATGGAGCCAATGACAGACTGCTCCGCTTCCATGCTGTGCGGTAATATTCTTTTTAATAGCGTTTCTTCCAATGCCTGTCACCTGCCTGTATTTTCGTTCTTCTAAGGTAATGGTAAGTTTCTCCCTGTCAGCTCTGGTTCTCCTCGATCACCTTCACTTTCAACGTTCCAGTCACTTTCGCGTGAAGTTTTATCTTCACCTCATAGGCGCCAATCGCCTTGATCGCCTCAGGAAGCTGGATCTTCTTCTTATCGATCTCCAGTCCGCACTGCGTCTTCGCTGCTGCTGCAATCTCCTTAGAAGAGACGGAGCCAAACGTTCTTCCGCCTTCGCCAGACCTGATCCCCAGCACCACTTCCTTCGTCTCTAACTGTTCAGCAAGCTGTCTGGCAGCTTCAAGCTGCTCCTGCGCCACTTTATCAGCATTTGCCTTCTGCAGCTTAAGATCATTCATATTCGCAGAATTCGCTTCAACCCCAAGTTTCTTAGGCAGTACGAAGTTCCTCGCATAACCGTCACTCACATTTACGATCTCACCCTTCTTACCGAGCGATTTCACATCCTGTAATAATATCACTTTCATGTTCTTGTCCTCACTTTCCAAAATATGCCTTGTCTGTAATGTTCGGCATACTCTTTTATCCATCCAGCTCCCCTTCTGCGATCATTGCATCAAGGGTTCTCTTAATCGAGGCGATTCCTTCCTCGACCGTTCCATTCTCTATCTGGGCGCCCGCAATATTGAGATGTCCTCCGCCGCCCATTCTCTCCATGATAACCTGTACATTCACTTCATCAATCGATCTCGCACTGATATAGATGACCCCGTTATAAGGCGTAAGAATAAAGCTTGCCTTGATTCCCTTCACATTCAGAAGCTCATTGGCTGCCTGCGCTCCGATCACAGTCGGGCTCGCCAGATTGTCCCCATGAAAGACAGAGATCGCATAGCATGTCCTATAGATCTCCGCATGACTGACCGCATACGCCTTCGCTTTATACTCCGCCGCATCATCCCGGAACATCTTCCGAACACGAGTCATATCCGCCCCATTTCTCCGCAGAAAAGCAGCCGCCTCAAAAGTTCGGACACCTGTCTTGGTCATAAAGTTGTTCGTATCTATCATAATGCCGGAATACATGCAGTCCGCCTCTTCCGGACGCAGCCGCAGATTGTCACTGGTATACTGCAGAATCTCTGACACCATCTCACAGGCAGAAGACGCATAAGACTCAATGTACGACAGCGTCGCATTCTCTATAATCTCCGTTCCCTGTCTGTGGTGATCCAGCACAACCACGGATTTACAACGCTTCAACAGTTCCGGGCATTCTGTAATACTGGGCTTATTGACATCCACCACCACCAGCACTGCATTGTTTCCCACCATCTCCAGCGCCTGCGTGTTATTTACGATCATGTTCTCTTCATACTCACTGTTGTTCCTGAACATGTCCACCATCGGCTGCATGGAAGCGCCCACATCATTCAGTACAATATGCGCATTCTTCTCCAATGTCCTGGCTATTCTATAGATACCGACCGATGCGCCGAAGCTGTCTGCATCACCCATCCTGTGTCCCATGACATACACTTCATCCTTGACAGAAACAATCTCCTTGAAGGCATGTGCTTTGACTCTGGCCTTGACGCGCGTACTCTTCTCCATCTGCTGGCTCTTGCCGCCATAATATGTGACACTTTCGGGTATCTTTACCACAGCCTGATCGCCGCCGCGCCCCAGTGCGATATCGATGGCATTGCGGGCAAACTCATAATTCTGAGAATAGCTCAAGCCGTTATATCCCATACCGATACTGATCGTGACCGCCATCTCATTGCCGATGTTGACCGTCTTGACATCTTCTAACAGATCAAACCGGTTCTCCTGGAGCTGTACCGCCGCCTCCTTACGCATGATGATAAAATATTTGTCCTTCTCCAGCTTCTTACAGATGCCGTCAAAAGATGCAATGTATTTATTGACTTTACGCTCAATCAACGCCGTCAGCAGAGAACGCCTGACTTCTTCCACACTTTCCAGGGCCTCGTCGTAATTATCCAGATAGATCATCCCCACGGCCAGCGACTGGTTGTCCACCTCCCGCAGCGCAATCTTTAACGCCGTCTCATCAAACAGATAAAATGCGATCAGATAACCGTCATATCCTTTCGCCTCTATGATATCGCTGTTCTCTGCCATCTCCCGCAGCGAGATCTTCTTTAACTTCGCAATATAATTGCCCGCTTCATACTCCACATCAAATTCTACTTCATCCTCTCCTTCTCCTCCCGGAAGCTTTTCCCGTGTAATAGAAGGAAACAGCGAAGTAATCGATTTACGGTAGCCTTTATCCTGATGTACGACTTTCTCAAACGCAATATTCGTCCATATGATCTTCCCCGTCTCATCCAGCAGCGCATGCGGCAACTCCAGATCGCGCAGCAGCCGTCGCTGGATCTGTCCATACTGCGTCGCAAAGCTGATCAATTCATTCATGATCACCGGTTTATTATAAAACATCATATACAGAACGATCGCAAAATAAAAGACGATAAATCCGCTCAGTATGATACCGGCTCTGTAATCTATGAAATAAATTAAGACATTTACAGCGATCAGTAAGAATCCCAAATACAGGGAGGACTGTATGTAAGACTTCATTCTCCCTTTTAGCTTAATGCTGTTCTTCATATACTTTCATCCATTCTGAAGTATTTATGGCTACACACCATTATATAGTTAACGACATTAAAAATTTTGCTTTCGGATCTGCTAAAGCTACCGTATATGGCTTTGGCAGGAACCGGAAGCAGAAATTTGTTATGTCGTTTGCTATAAGTATAGCATTTTTTGGAGATTCATGCCACTCCAATATGTAGACTTTTTTCTTTCTGAAATGACATTATGTGGAATCCTCAAACTTATCTTCATCAGACAAAAGTGTTATAACACAAAAAAGAGGCCTTGCATCAAACTCCATGCAATGGCCTCTCCCGATCTCTTATTGAAAGATCAATCCTGGACGTAAGGCATAAGCGCTACATGTCTTGCACGCTTGATCGCTACTGTCAGCGCACGCTGATGTTTCGCACAGTTGCCTGTAATTCTTCTGGGCAGGATCTTGCCTCTCTCAGATACATATCTTTTCAGTTTATTGGTATCCTTGTAATCGATCACATTATCTTTACCGCAGAAAACGCATACTTTCTTTCTTCTGCGCATTCCGCCCTTTTTCTTTGCAGGGTAATCCGGCCTGTCTGTTTTATTAAATGCCATGGTTTTTGCCTCCTTCTAAAGTGTTTAGTTGAACGGCAGTTCCTCATCGATCCCATCAGGAATGTTCATGAAACCATCGCCGACTGCCGCCGGTGCAGGCCTGCCTGCCGGAACAAAACCGCCATCGCTGTTCCCGGCGGTATTCTTGCTCTCAGCAAATTCCTGATCTTCTACTACAACATCTGTTGTATACACCTTGACGCCATCCTTATTGGTATAACTACCTGTCTGGATGCGTCCCGTAATCGCAACTTTCGTCCCCTTATGCAGATACTTCTCTGCAAACTCTCCCGATCTGCCAAACGCAACACAACTGATAAAGTCTGCGCTCTGATCATCATTATTACGATTAAATCTGCGGTCCACGGCCAATGTATATCTTGCAACTGCCATAGCGTTCTCGCCCTGGGAGTATCTCACCTCAGGGTCTCTCGTCAAACGCCCCATCAATATTACTTTGTTCATAGATTCCTCTTTCTATTTCTCGTCTTGTCTTACGCACAGATATCTGATGACGTTATCCATGATCCGGATACGGCTCTCGATCTCAGCCGGAACAGTACTCTCTGCGTCAAACTGGATGAAATAGTAGTAAGCCTCTTTCATTTTCTGTACTTCATAGGCTAGTCTCCTCTTACCCCAATCATCAACATTGGTGATCTGTCCGCCGAATCTCTCTACCAGAGCCTTAGCTTTCTCTAAAGTAGCGGCTCTCTCGTCGTCTTCGATCTTTGCACTAACAACAACGGCTAATTCGTATTTGTTCATGCTCGTTTCCTCCTTTTGGTCTCTGGCCCCTTCTTTCTGAAAGGAGCAAGGATGATTGACTCTAAAGTCATATTAGTATATCACGGGTATTAATGATACCACAAGAAAGGGAACCCTGCAAGTAATTTTTGCGTTTCTATCATAACCTTTGTTACTATCGTCCTGATGATGTCCTACTGGTCCGTCCTCCGATCTGCAGGAATAATCTCTCTCACATTCTTCTCCGCCTGACGGCGCGCAATCATAATCTGATGGCCGCACCCTCTGCACTTCAGGCGGAAGTCTGCCCCAATCCGCAGCACCTCCCACTCTTTAGATCCGCAAGGATGCTGTTTCTTCAGTTTTAAGATATCGCCTACCTGAATGTCCATAATGACTGCCCCTTTCATACAAGACAGAATTTGCGTTACAACTGTGAGAAAATCTCTCCGATACTTCCCTGCACGACCAGGTCAGCAATAGAATCCCGCGGCGTCGGTGTTTTGTTCACCAGCACAAGCTTATTTCCTCTGTAGTAATCCAGCAGGCCGGCGGCTGGATATACTGCCAGAGAGGTTCCACCCACGATCAGCACATCCGCATTGCTGATATAGCGTACCGCGTCTGTGAGCGTCTTCTGGTCCAGTCCTTCCTCATAAAGCACCACGTCAGGTTTGATGCTTCCGCCGCACGTGCATCTGGGAACTCCCTCTGAATGAAGGATCGATTCCACATCATGGAAAGCGCCGCACTGTTCGCAATAATTGCGCATAACAGAACCGTGCAGCTCCAATACGACCTTGCTGCCCGCCGCCTGGTGCAGGCCGTCGATGTTCTGCGTCACCACTGCTTTCAGTTTCCCCTCCTGTTCCCACTGCGCCAGCTTCTTATGCGCCGCATTGGGTTTCGCATCCAGGCACAACATCTTAGCGCGATAAAATCGGTAGAACTCCTCCGGCTTCTGCCGGTAAAAGGTATGGCTCAAAATAGTTTCCGGCGGATAATCATATTGCTGATGATACAGCCCATCCACACTCCGAAAGTCCGGAATGCCACTCTCTGTGGAAACTCCTGCCCCTCCGAAGAAAACAATATTATCACTCCCATTCACCCATTCTCTCAACTGTTCTATCTGCGTCATGTTCCTACCCCCAATCATTCTTCAAACACAACCCTTATCCTGAAATGATACTTCAAATATCATACACTATTGTTTCCGAAGAAGTCTTTGACTAATGCGTCCCTAATCCTAATCTATTGATCGCTGAGAAGATCGCCCTCACAGACGCTCTTGTGATATTCGAACTTACACCGACGCCGTAAGTAACTCTTCCGCTCTCTACATCCAGCAGATGAATATAGGCAGCCGCCTGCGAGTTAGATCCGCTCTGCAGCGCATGCTCTTCATAATCCAGAATCTTAATATCAATATCCAGCTCTTCCTGCAGTCCGCGTTTGGCGGCATCGATCGGTCCGTTTCCTACAGCCTCAAACCGTTTCTCTGCTCCGGCATCTGTGTAGAGGACCGTAACCTTCGTATCGAACTGTGATTTCGTCTGCTCGCTCAGGTCATCCACACGCAGCCTGCGAAAGTGGATTGGTTCCTTCTGATCGAGATACTGCTCTCTGAAGTTATCCATGATCTGATCAGGCGACACCTCCCCTTGCTTCTCGGACAGCTTCTGAATCACACCTGCAAACTCCTTATGCATTCCTTTCGGCAGCTTGAATCCGAAATAAGTATCCATAATAAATGCAACGCCGCCCTTGCCGGACTGGGAATTGATGCGGACGATCGGCTCGTATTCTCTGCCGATATCCGCCGGATCCACGGGAAGATAAGGCACCTGCCAGATCTTGCTCTCACGTTCTTTCATCGCCTGCACACCTTTATTGATGGCATCCTGATGCGAACCCGAAAAAGCTGTAAAGACTAATTTGCCCGCATAGGGATGTCTTGGGTGAATCGGCATCTTACAGCATCTTTCATAGATCTCGATGCTTTCGTTGACATGCTCGATCGCAAGTCCGGGATCTATCCCCTGTGAAAACATATTATAGGCAATGTTCATGATATCCACATTACCGGTCCGCTCGCCATTGCCAAACAGCGTTCCCTCCACGCGGTCTGCCCCGGCAAGCAGCGCCAGCTCCGCACTGGCTACGCCTGTGCCTCTGTCATTGTGAGGATGCACACTTAAGATAATGCTCTCTCTGTTCTTGAAATGAAGATTCATCCACTCAATCTGGTCTGCATACACATTCGGGGTGTTCGTCTCTACCGTAGACGGCAGATTAATAATCATGGGATTCTCCTTCGTAGGCCCCCACTCTTCCTGTACTGCGGTGCAAATCTCCAATGCATACTCTAACTCTGTTCCCGTAAAACTCTCTGGAGAATACTCCAGTATGATCTTCCCTGGGAATTTTGCGGCGTGACGCTTGACCATCTTCGTGCCTTCCACCGCAATCCTCGTAATCTCTTCTTTATCCATATGAAACACAACATCCCTCTGCAGGGTGGACGTAGAATTATAGATATGGACAATCGCCTGCTTACATCCTTCAATCGCTTCAAAAGTCCGCTCCACCAATTCTTCGCGGCATTGTGTCAGCACCTGCACAACTACATCATCCGGGATCAGCCTGCGGTCAATCAACTGACGTAAAAAATCAAATTCAATCTGGCTTGCTGCCGGAAATCCAACCTCAATCTCTTTGAATCCCAGCTTGATCAAATAATTGAAGAACTCTATCTTCTCCGAAACTACCATAGGATCAATCAGCGCTTGATTGCCATCGCGCAGATCCACGCTGCACCATACCGGCGCTTTCGAGATCTCCTTATTCGGCCATTCCCGATCCGGGTAGTCTACCACTGGATTTTTGCGATAGTGCTTGTAATTTAACATCTTTTTTCCTCCAACTCTCTCTGCATATTTTGATATTCTGCCGGCTGCAAAACTACCGTCAAAAAGAAAAGCCCGTTGATACACAACGGGCTAAACAGATAGCATTATTCACCGAGTCCACTTTCGATCGCATTGATCAACGTCTTCAATGCTTCTTCCTCATCTTCGCCATCACATACAAACTCGACTTCATCACCACATTTAACACATGCTCCCAGAACGCTAAGCACACTTTTGGCATTCGCGGTATTGTCCCGAAATGTAAACGTTATCAAAGATTTAAACTGCATCGCTTCCTTACATAGGATGCCTGCCGGTCTTAGATGTAGCCCTGTCGGGTTTTTGATGACTACCTTTTGGCTTACCATACCCTTATCCTCCAATTCCGGTTGATGCTTGCCCCCAAACCACAACCTACTTTTAACTATAACATTTTTTGGCAAGTATCACAAGAGTTACAGCATAATATTCTGTATAAGTTCTGCCAGCTTCTTTGCCTCTTTGTCGATCATCTTCTGATCCTTACCCTCAATCATAACCCGCACGAGAGGTTCTGTTCCGGAAGGTCTGATCAGTACGCGTCCCTCTCCTGCAAATTTGTTGTTCAGCTCTGTGATGGCATCCGCAATCTCCGGATAATCCATGTACTTCTCTTTCTTATGATTCGGCACCTTTGCATTGACCAATGCCTGCGGCATCACTTCCATAACCATCTTCAGTTCAGAAAGTGGTTTTCCGGTCTCCACAATCACCTGCAGAAGATGCAGTGCGCTCAAAAGCCCATCTCCCGTCGTATTCTCATCTAAAAAGATCACATGCCCTGACTGTTCACCGCCTAGGCTCGCTTTAATCTCTTTCATTCGCTCCAGAACATACCGGTCTCCAACCTTCGTCTGCTCAATGTTGATATTGTTTCTCTCTCCCATCAGGAAGAAGCCCAGATTACTCATGACGGTTGCTACGATCGTATCATTGTGAAGCTGCCCGTTCTGTTTCATATGAAGCCCTACAAGAGCCATGATTTGATCGCCGTCTACAATATTGCCCAATTCATCTACTGCCAGAAGTCTATCCGCATCCCCATCGAAAGCAAGCCCCAGATTTGCTTTTTCGAATACAACTCTCGCCTGAAGTTCCTCCATATGCGTGGAACCGCAGTTCGCATTGATATTCGTGCCGTCTGGATTATTGTGGATCGCCACTACCTCTGCTCCCAATTCTTTCATTGTCTCCACTGATGTGTAGAAAGCAGCTCCCTCCGCACAATCCAACACAATCTTCAACCCGCGCAAGTCTACATTGACAGCTTTCATCGCATGGTTGATATATTCTTCTCTGGCGTCTGTACGGTACTTAATCTTGCCGACGCCTGCCCCAATCGGGAACTTCACGCCTTGCATTTCATTCCTGATCAGCTCTTCAATCTCGTCTTCGAGAGAATCCGGCAGCTTATAACCATTCCCGTCAAAGAACTTTATCCCATTGAACTCCACCGAATTATGGGACGCCGAAATCACAACGCCCGCATCCACTTTATATTTCCTCGTGAGATAAGCAACCGCAGGAGTCGGAACAACACCTACATACACAGCATTCGCACCGACCGAACATGCTCCTGCCATAAGGGCATTTGCCAACATATCTCCTGAGATTCTCGTATCACACCCCACCATGATCGTTGGCTTATGTTCATTCTCTTTCGACAGCACATAGGCTCCCGCCTGACCAAGCTGCATCGCAAGCTGCGGAGTCAACTCTTCATTTGCGATTCCCCTGACACCATCCGTACCAAATAATCTGCCCATACTATTATTACTTCCTTTCCTGTTTCCTCTATTCCTATCACTTTGAATACCCTTCTGCTGCCGATATCCAATGACTGAAACCTTATTCCTCTATCTCCGTAAGATGCACGTTCACCCACGCATCTTCCCATGTAACCGGAGAATTCTCTGGAAGTCTTACGGTAAGCGGCATCCTGTAATAGCCGCTCTCTGGTTCTGTATTCTCCTGCTGGGTCAGCCACTTCTCTACATCAATATAAGCAGTTATCGTATTGATATCCACTTCGCTCAGCTCGGACGACAGGCCAACCAGAATAATACTGTAGCTCTCTTCCGGCTCGTTGATGACTGCCCTGTACCCTGTCGGAACTCCTGTAAGCTGTATCTCATCAAGCGGAACATAAACCGTCTGCCTTCTCTCCTGCTCAATCTCCACGGAAACCGATACAATACCATCGAAATTCTCTTCTGCCAAAATAACATTTTCCGGCAGATAATCGTGTAAATTGATCACCGTCTCAACGGTTTCTACTGCATCATTTACGCCAATGGCCCTCTCTGGCACCTCAATAGAGGAGATTTCACGCAGGATATCCGATTTCCCTGCAATCACGACATTCTCCTTGCTGCTATTGATCTCGCCGGTCATCCGGAACCCTTCTGCAGGCGTACCGTCAACCGCATAGACGATCGGCACAGTCTTCTTCTCAAGAATCTCTACATTAACGCGCACTTTCGTAAGACTCTTCTCGATACTCTTGGAACGGATCTCTATCCCATCTTCGTTATAAAGCCGAATGTCTGAATCTGTACCGATATTACTCGTGAAACCAGAGATATCCACCTCCGCCTGTGCCTTGGCAATCTGAGAGATAACAGATTGCGGCCCGGATACTCTGATCAGATTCTGATCTGTGCTCACATTGCTTACCAGATAACCGTCTGTCACCTGGCCTGTCACATTGGGACGGATCGGGAAGGACCGGATCTGTTTATCCTCTATATTCAGCTTAACGCTGTCTATATTTCCCTTAATGCTCTCCAATTTATCATTATATTTATTCGTGTATAATTTAATCGTGATCGTATTCAGACTGGTCAGATCGTTCATATCTGCCTCTGCAATCACATTCGATGCGTCCAGGGTATCTATGACTGACCGCGGCGCCCGTATCGTAACAGCGTCGAGCACATCGGTTCCATCCAGCACTTCATAGATCTGTCCTTTATCCGTAATCAACTCCGCGTTCTTGATATTCACAGGGATATTATACACCCGTAACGGAGAGATCGGGTCGTTTATGTTCGTTACAATAACCCAGAGCATCACTGCAAAGAGAAAAGATACCAGTTTCAGCCCCCAGTTTTTGGTGATCTTATGCTTCATTTCTGGCCCTTCCTTTCCACAGTTTCCGTTTCTTATCCTCTGTCGGTTTCGCCTGAATCTCAGCCATTCTCGCCTTCAATCTGTCCGCATCCACTGCCCGCTCCAGCCGTCCATTGTATGCAACACTGATCTTCCCTGTCTCCTCAGATACAATCACTGTCAGAGAATCCGTCACCTCTGAAATACCTACGCCTGCTCTGTGTCTTGTTCCCAGTTCTTTACTGAGCGCCATATTATCTGACAATGGCAGATAGCAGGTCGCAGAAATCACCCTGTTCCCTCTTACAATCACCGCACCGTCATGCAAAGGAGTATTGTGTTCAAATATATTGATTAATAACTGGCTGGACACAATACCATCCACATCGATTCCCGTTCTTTCGTACTCTTTCAGCGACTGGTGCTGTTCAATCACGATCAGCGCTCCTGTCTTCACCTTACCCATCTCGACACACGCTTTCGCTATCTCATTGATCGTCCGGTCAGAAAACAGGCCGCCTTCCGGTTTCCCCGAATCAAAGGAAACAATCGAGGAGAAGAAGTTCTTCTGTCCTAATTCTTCCAACGCCTTACGCAGCTCCGGCTGCAGCACCACCACAATCGCTGTCGCTGCGATGCCAAACACATTCGTTACAATCCACACAATCGTATTCATTCTGAAGAACGCCGCCAGCAAAATGAAAACAGTAATCACTATGACACCCTTAAGAAGCGCCCACGCCTTCGTGTTTTTGACCCACGCAAGGATGTAGTACAAAAGAAATGCCAGAATAATGATCTCAACGACGTCAGTCGTATGAATAGTGGGCATATGCAGCTTGGTCAGGTAAGTTTCGATCAGCGTATTCAGTTGTTGCATATTCTCACACCACCTTAGATTATATTTTGATTATCGTGTTGACATCAGTGTGTGGATCTGGTCTTGGATGACGTCCTGTTCTTCTGGCTGTTGATCTGCTTTACCTTTTTCTCCGGCCTGGATACGGAGATCTTCGGAACAGCCTTGACATAATAATAATACTCATCATCCTCGAACTGCACTTTCTCCGTCCTGCTGTAATCCACATTAAAGACAAAAAACTGCAGTACTGCCGCCACGAAAAGAGAGAGGATATTTCCAAGAATCACCTCTAACAATGCCACATTGGTGTCAAACATCAAATCGCCGACTAACAGAACCATGATATTCACCACAACGCCAGCCGCCATAGCGATCGTCCATGCATAATCTATGCTCAATCTTCTGATAAGATACACCAAAATTACCGTTACCGCAAAAGCGGCGATTGTAATGACCATCTCCCGATTATTGAGAACGCCATCCACCACGTACTTAAACTTGACTGTCATCTCTTCGTCCACCATAGCCAGTATCGACGATACATTCTGTGTCACAAAATGAAGCATATAGTACACAACAGCACCACAGGCAATCGACACGGCAGACACCGGTGTTCCAACCAGCCCCATGACAAGTGGAATCACATAGGGGATTCTGAGCAGAAAGCAGATTGGGGTGAGCAGAACGACCAGCGTATCCTTTGGTGAAAACCGCAGATACACTAAAAACATGAGTAAAAATCCCACGCCCACAACGATCGTGCAGATCAGATTAAACGCATACAGATGAAGCATAATAAACACTGCTGCAACTACTACAATAAAATTCATTGGCATAAAAGAACACATCAGCGATACGATGAGAACCACCGTCATCTTATCGATACTGTCCATATACCCAATCCGTGAATTGATGAGCAGCAAGGAGACTAACGCCAGCAGAAACTTCAAAAGCGGCGTAATATACACTTCATATTTACTATACAGAGTCATTAAGATCTGTTTTGCAACAAGTAAACCGGTCATCTTCTATCTTTTACCCTTTCACCTTCCGTACATTTTGTCTCGATTTCTCCCTATATTTTATACATCCCCGCCAATTTACGCAGATTCATATAGTAAAGCTTAAGACTCTTCACCGCTTTCATATAGCGCACTGTATAAACGACATAAGAAATCACGGCGTAGATTCCCACCGTCCACAGATATCGGGACAAAATACGCCTTGCAAATTCTATCAGATCCATCTTATAGATGTCCATCATAAACACTTCGAAATCATAATAAATGTACATGCCAAAGACCACTACAAATGCAATCGTTGCACTTATAATGGACTTCAACACATGCCATCCTACATAATCACCACGAAAATAGCTTCCTACCGCAACATTCTTCTTGCCTTCGTGCGCCTCATAAGACGCCATTTTCGTCATTAGGATTATTCTCTCTTCATTTAACATACAAGTCTCCTAACCCAGGAAACGCATCTTCGGATTGTCGCGCGAATCCTTCTTCGGCTGAGGCTTGGGCGCTTCCGGCTTATGGATGCTACTGTTTAACCGGTCTGCCATACTGTTCTTGCACTTCTCACAGAATCTGCCCGTCATAATAGAAGCGCCGCAATTCTCACAGAATAAAGTAATTCCAGAGCCTTCTCCAAGCTGCAGACGTTCCTCGCGGAGCCACTGCTGAATCTGATTGGTTGACACATCACACTCTTCCGAAACTTCCGGGATCGTCGCGTTTCTATGATCCTGAATATAACTCTTTACTTCGTGGAATTTCTCCTCCAATGCCTCTCTGCACGCCATACAGATCGGCGGTCCAGACACATAATTAAAAAGTTTGCCGCATTTTCTGCAATTTCTCGCATTCATAATCTTATCCTCCTATATTTATATTCCATTTCCAATTGCCAGCGCCATAAAGTAGATCTTCTTCACCCCGGCTTTTCGCAGTTCGCCGCTCATTGCATCTATAGTGCTGCCTGTCGTATAAATATCATCGATAATTATAACCGTATCTAATTTTACATCATTACGGCAAATTTTGAAAGCCCTTTTCAAATTATTTTGTCTTTCCGCTAATGGTAAATCTTTCATGGGCGCCGTTCTCCGGACTCTTATAATCAGATCCTCTTTCACCGGAATATTCATCATCTGTCCGATTTCCTTCGCCAGCACTTCTGCCTGGTTATATCCTCTTACCCGTTTCTTCGAGGCATGGATCGGCACCGGAATAAGCGCGTCCGGCCTGCAGCCTGCCATCCATGTGCCCAGATGCTCCACTGCCATAGAGGCATAATATGCCCCGTATTCCTGCCTCCCTTTATACTTAAACCGGTAAATAGAATCCGCCGCACTCTTATACACAAAGAGCGCACGCCCGCTGTCAAACAGATGTCTGCTGCGCTTACAGTCGCCGCAGTATTCTTCTGTGTCGTCGTTCAGTTCTTTTCCGCACTTCATGCAGAAAGGCGGCTTTATGTATAATAACTTCTCTGCACATGTCTCACAGATCAGACTTCCAAAGGGCCTGACCGCCCTGTCACAGACGGGACATCTGCGCGGATAGAAAAGATCCGTCAAAGTCCCCAGAAATGTTTTTCTCATGCTTCCTCGTTTCTATCTTGTTTCTCTCTTACATACCCTGTTCTTTCTCTTCAGACGGCAGGATCAATTCCCTGATCCTGTCTGCCAGGCCCGTATACCTCCTGTTCTGATGATCATTCTCTATCATCTCCTCTACCGTCTGGCGGCTGCCCAGAATCGTCACACAGTTCTTTGCCCGCGTCACGCCTGTATAAAGCAGGTTCCTGTTAAACAACATCTTCGGTCCCGTTAACAGCGGCATGATAACCGCCGGATACTCGCTTCCCTGCGACTTATGGATCGTCACCGCATAAGCCAGCTCAATCTCATCAAGCTGTGCAAAAGCATATGTCACCTGCCTGTGTTCGTCATACTCGACCACCACTTCGTGCGCATACTCATTGATCTGACGTATGATTCCTATATCACCGTTAAAGATACCGCTTCCTTTGTCGATCGGTATCCCATATTTACTCACGACCTCCCACTCCAGCTGGTAGTTATTCTTGATCTGCATAACCTTATCCTGCTCTCTGAACAAGGTTTCTCCCGCCATATACTCTTTCTTATTCTCCGAAGCCGGATTCAGATAGCGCTGCAGAATACCATTGAGCATCTCCACCCCCAGCTTTCCCTTGCGCATCGGCGTCAGCACCTGGATATCGTAAGGCTGTGCATCCACATAGGAAGGCAGTTTCTCTGTAATCAACTGTATCATATGCTTATAGATCACATCGGTGTCATTTCTTTCCAGAAAAAAGAAATCCCGGCTTTTATTATCCAGAATCAGCCGTTCCCCCGCATGAATCCGATGCGCATTCCAGACAATATCACTTTCTCCCGCCTGCCGGAAGATCTTCTCAAGAACTACCATGGGAAATCTGCCGCTGCTCATGATATCCTGAAGAACCTGACCTGGTCCTACCGATGGAAGCTGGTTGACATCCCCTACCATGATCAGTCTTGTTCCCACCATGACCGCCTTGAGAAGCGCCTGAAACAGGAAAAGGTCTACCATAGACATTTCATCTACGATAATGACATCCGCCTCCAGCGGATTGCTTTCGTTACGCTCGAACTTCGCCGCCCTCGACTCACCGGAAACCTCTCCATTCAACTCCAGCATCCGGTGAATCGTCCTGGACTCATATCCTGTCGCTTCGGTCATGCGCTTGGCAGCTCTTCCGGTAGGCGCCGCCAGATAGATATCCATTCCCTCTGACAGAAAGTATTTGATGATCACATTAATCGTCGTCGTCTTACCTGTTCCAGGTCCCCCTGACAAGATAAAAATGCCATTTCTTACACTCTCCAGAACAGATTTCTTCTGAAGTTCGTCCAACTCAATTGCAAGTTCTTCTGCCAGAAGATCAATCTTTGTTGCGATACTCTGCTCCTTAGACGGCAGGAGCTGTTCTTCCTTCGCCGAGACATTGAGATCATGAAGCATTTTTGCACAGTTTAATTCCGCATAATAATATGCCGAGGCATAAACTCTGCACACCTCTTCTCCTGGTCCTTGCAGTTTTATCACTACTTTCTTATCCATGGCAAGATTACTTAGCTGCGGCTCCATAACCGCAGGTTCTAACGCCAATAATTCTCCCGCCTTCTTTAAGAGTACGTTCTTAGGCAGATAGCAATGTCCTTCTGCTCCCGCCAGCATAAGCGTATAGAGGATCCCGCTTCTGATCCGAAAGTCTGAGTCCGTATGAATGCCGATCTTCGCAGCTATCTCATCCGCTATCTTAAATCCTATGCCATGGACGTCCTCTGCCAATTGATATGGATTCTCTTTCAGTACGCCATAGATTCTCGCCCCATAAGTCTCATAGATCCGGAACGCAAGCCGGTTAGAGATTCCATACTTTTGCAAAAAAGACATTGCATCCCTGGCATCCCGCTTCTCATATACCACGGCGGCAATCTCCCGCGCCTTGCGCTCGCTGATCCCTTTGATCTGTGCCAACTTCTCCGGCTCTTCTTCTATAATACGGTAAGTATCTGCCCCGAACCGCTTTACAATCCTTGCCGCCAAAGCCTCGCCCACACCCTTAATTGCACCGGAGCCCAAATATCGCTCCATGCTGACGGCATCGTCCGGCGCAACAATCCTGTAATGCTCTATCTTGAACTGTTCTCCGTATACCGTATGCGTGATATAGTTTCCTTCCGCCTCTATCGTCTCTCCCTGATCCGATGTCTTAAAGAATCCGACACAGGTGATCTCCTCTTCGCCGCTGATCAGATCGAATACCGTATAACCATTGTCTGTATTTCGATATATAATATGTTCAATAAATCCCTTGATCGTCTCCATCCGTTCCAAACGCTTTCTTTCGTCTATGTGTCGTCTGCTTAGCTCATCATAGCCAAAAAAGAGCTGCTAGATCAGCAGCCCGTTTTCGTTAAAGTTGACATTATGTAAGATTATAGTTGCGCTTCGCCTGTTCATACAACATATGCGCCAGCGAATTCGATTGCTCGGTTGCCGTCTGTGAAGAGATCTGCTGGACAGCCGCATCTTTGAAATAATCTACCATATTGGAAGCGTATGCATCCCCGTCCTCATCATCGCTGAATACCTTGGTCGTCTTCTCCATCTCCTTATAGATCTGCTCCCAAAGATACGCCTCGAATTGTTTACAGGCGTCCAATAACGCGTCATTCTCTGTTTCCTTCGCCTGCGCAGTATTCTCTAACTGCTTCTGCAGATTCTCTGTATTGACTCTGTTCGCATCCGTCATATAATCCGTATACGAACCCAAACCAGTCAGATCCATAGCCATACTCATCTCCTGTTACCGCCTGCTGCAAAGATGCCGGCAGCTTCCCTTTCTGTCATAATCTATGTATACGCAAATACACTGCCAGATCTTTCATCTGTTAATCCCTAACGCTTCAGATTATTTGCAACTTCCATCATGGAATCGGAAGTGGTGATCGCCTTAGAATTCATCTCATAGGCACGCTGCGCCACAATGAGGTTAACCATCTCATTGGCAACCTGTACGTTGGAGCCTTCCAGATAGCCCTGTACAATCCTGCTCTTGTCTACATCCGGATTCGTGTCTTCATTGATCGCCCGGCCGCTTGCGTCTGTCGCGGCAAACAGAGTACTTCCCACTCTGTTCAGTCCACCGGCATTGCTAAACTGGAATGTTCCGATCTGTACGCCAATCGGTTGTGGATTATTCCGGTCATCCGGATAACAGATCTGCCCATCCTCTGTAATGGAAAGCTTCGTCGAAATATAAGTACGCGGCAGAGAGATCGCACGCCCTGTAGAATCCAAAACCGGAAGCCCGTCGGCATTCGTCAGCATCATACCGCCATTCGTTCCAAGAGCCCATGTAAAATCACCATTTCTGGTATAATATGTCTCGCCATCTTCGCCGCGGACTGCAAAGAAGCCCTCTCCTTCGATCGCAAACGCTGTATCACTCTGCGCATCCAGCAGACTTCCCTGTGTGAAGACAGAATTGATGGAAGCGATACGCACACCCAGCCCAACCTGGGAACTGGTAGGCTTCGGATCTCCATTCGCAGTTGTGGTAATCGACCGTAAATTCTGATACAAAAGTGATTTAAACTGTGCCACCTGCGCCCTGTATCCGGCTGAGTTGACATTCGCCAGATTATTCGCAATCGTATCTACATTCGCCTGCTGTGCATTCATACCGGTCGCTGCCGACCATAAACTTCTAACCATAATCAAACGCCTCCTATAATCTGCCTAACTGGTTCACTGCTATATCAAGAGATTCATCATAAGTTGTAATCACTTTCTGATTGCTCTCATACTGTCGCTGAATCGCGATCATGTTCACCATTTCCGTCACAATCGACATATTGGACAATTCCAGAACGCCGCTTCTGATTGTCGCCTCCGATTCCTGCTCCAGTCTTCTCTTCGCCGCGGCGTCAGTGTCGCGCGCTGCCTCTAATTCCTGCTGTGCTGCATCCTGATTCTGCTGCGCCGCACGTACCGCCGCCTCCAAATCTTCCAGGTCTTCTACACCATTTGCTCTGGCTGCATTCAGCGCTCTCTGCGCAATTGCAGTGTTGGTTCTCGCTCTGTTGTATACTGCCTCAGCGCTCTTTACCTCATCGCCGTCAACAATCTGGAATAAATTCTCACCGAAATGTTCCAGATTATTGTAGTCCTCGAAATCTACTACCCCAATGGTCGCCACCAGCGCTCCATCTTGATAGATGTCTCCGTTCGTGTTGGTGCCGATCGCTTTCTCGTTGGGATTCAGTCTGATCCGGCGTCTGTTTTCATCGAGAATGTAATCTCCATCCTGTGTCACGAGATAGCCCTGTGCATTCATGGTGAAATTGCCATCTCTCGTATATTTTATAGAGGTTTCTTCCGCCTTGTTCGTATATTCTACAAGGAAAAATCCCGGACCTGCCAGCGCAAAATCAAACGTGTTGTCAGTCACTTTCATAGGACCCTCAGAATAGTCCGTATAGTTCTCGCCTGTCTTCACACCCAGATTCATACCGGTACGTGAGGACCATTTATCTGGATTATCTACGAAAGCCTCGTCGTACTCCCTGCTGGTCGAAAGATTGCGCGGAAGATTCCCTGGCTCTGACAGATCCTTGATCTTATAGGCCAGTACCGTATCAAACGCCTGGCTGGTAGCCCCCTCCTTCTTGTATGCATTCGTATTCGCGTTCGCCAGGTTGTTGGTCATGACATCCATTCTGTGCTGTTCATTGATCATCCCTGTGTACGCCGTATATAATCCTTTCAGCATAAATAACCTCTCCTCCAGTCCTTCGCACCGCCAGTAACTCTCACTGCGTTTCGTGAGACTGCTCTGTCTGCACATATGCGCCAGGGCTGTAATTTATTTACTGCATCTGTGATGCTGTCGATCTTCTTCCTTAATCCTCACGATATCCTGCAAGGAACTCTACATACTTACCTGTACCGACCGCAACCGCCGTCATAGGATCTTCTGCCGTCATCGTATTGATCCCCGTGTGAGACGCGATCAAATCTTCCAGCCCGCGCAACAGGCTTCCGCCTCCTGTGAGCACTATACCTCTGTCCGCAATGTCTGCAGCCAGTTCCGGCGGCGTCTTCTCCAGCACGCTGTGGATTGTCTCCACGATCTGTACCGTAGTTTCGTGAAGCGCCTCTTCCGTCTCTTCCGAAGACACCTTCACCGTGCGGGGCAGCCCTGTCACCAGATTCCGGCCCCTGACATCCATATAATCCACTTCCGCCCGCTTAAAGGCAGAACCAATCTTAATCTTCAAATCCTCTGCCGTTCTCTCACCGATCAGCAGATTATGTTTCTTACGCATGTAACGCACGATCGCTTCGTCAAAATCATCTCCCGCAATCTTGATCGATGCGCTGACGACAGTGCCTCCCAGAGAGATTACTGCGATATCAGAAGTTCCGCCGCCGATATCTACAATCATATTGCCACACGGCTTGGAAATATCAATGCCCGCTCCGATTGCCGCCGCAATCGGTTCTTCTATGATCGACACTTCCCTGGCCCCAGCCTGGTATGTGGCGTCTTCTACCGCTTTCTTCTCTACTTCTGTGACACCGCTGGGCACGCACACAGCAATGCGTGGCTTACGGAACGTCTTCTTCCCCAATGCTTTCTGGATAAAGTATTTCATCATCTTCTCTGTGACCTGATAGTCTGAGATAACTCCTTGCCGCAACGGCCTTACCGCTACGATATTGCCCGGTGTTCTTCCAAGCATCAGTCTTGCATCTTCCCCGATCGCCTTGATCTTATTCGTATCTCTATCAAAAGCCACAACAGAAGGCTCCTTCAACACAACACCCTTGCCTCTGATGTAGACCAATATGCTGGCTGTCCCCAAATCAATTCCAATATCCGTGTACTGCATTTCCTTTGATCCCCTTTCCCGTGATCTCTCTATAATAATTTCCAGTTACTGTCAAATTAAACCATCATTCTGGGCAACAGTTTGGTTCCTGTCACTGTGATCCGCCCGGCTTTCTACCTGCCGGCTGATCAAAAAGCGCAATATGCTGGATATATTATAACCTAAAGAAATGGTTTTTCAAAGGCTTTTATAGATTTTTTAAAAAATTTTAAAAATTAAAAAGAACACCAAAAACAGAACGGCTCCTTCCGTCCTGTTTTCAGCATCCATGCTCTCTATTTATTTTATCGGTATCGTCTCCTCTTTTCTTAACCTTATCCGGCCAGAAAATGTATCCGGAAATGCTCCCAAAATAATCCACTCTACTGCTTTTCACACCTTGATATCAAACGGATGATAGACGACTGCTTCCTGCAGGTCTGCTTCTTCACCGGCGGCCTTCTGCGCATTCACTGCTGCTTCCTTCCGCAGATTCTCCTGTGTCATCTCCTGCTGAACATCCTGCATCTCCTCCTGCAGTTCTAAGGCCTCTTCCATCACCTCGTCCAGCTCCTCCAGCATACCGCCGCTTTCCGTACCGGCAGCCTCTTCCGCAAGATCTTCCATCCTCTCTTCCGGCGTCTTGGGCTTGCTCTTCTCCACTGCCTCCGCAATCTTCTCACCGATCTCACGGGATTCGTCCATCATATGCCACATCTGTTCATTATTGTAAGCCGCCTTTGCCGCAGCAATCTGATCCTCATAAGAGTGAAACAGTTCCAGCTTTCTTGCAATCTCCTCCACTGTCTCACATTTCACATTCTTCAGGTTTTCTTTCTGTTTCTCAAAAAAGGCGACCTGTCTGTCCCGCGTTTCCTGCCGTTCCATCTTCTGCTGCGTGCTCTTTAATCCACGGCCCATAGTCATTAGACTTCTGCCAAAAACCGAACTGCCAAAATCATGCATGCCGATATTCATAGAGATACCTCCCGTTCCACTCAGACTACCCAATATAACCGGACTATGCGCCCATCATTCTAACGCATTTGCTGCTCTATTCACGATAAACATCGCATAAGTTCTATTTATTATATCGTCTGTCAAAGTGCTGCCGTGAAGACGGACCAATGACAATTCATGTCATATTTCCGCCATTTCACGGCACTGGTATCTGTCCCTTCCCGGCATGTCACAACATTTTCGGCCGCTCATAGTACTCCTGTCCCTGGAATATTCACAGATTATTTCCTGTTCTTTGCTTTCTCCAGCATTTTCTTAATATAAATGCCGGTATAGGATATCGGATTCTCAGCCACCTTCTCAGGTGTGCCCTCAGCAATCACCGTACCGCCGCCTTCGCCGCCTTCCGGGCCCATGTCGATAATATAATCTGCGGTCTTGATCACATCCAGATTGTGTTCGATGACCACTACCGTATTGCCGCCCTCAGCCAGCTTATGCAGAATGTCCACTAACTTATGCACATCCGCAAAATGCAGGCCTGTAGTAGGCTCGTCCAGAATATAGATTGTCTTGCCCGTACTGCGCTTACTCAATTCTGTCGCCAGCTTAATTCGCTGCGCCTCACCGCCGGACAGTGTCGTAGAAGGTTGGCCAAGCTTCACATAAGATAATCCCACATTATAAAGCGTCTCGATCTTCCTGCGGATCGACGGCAGATTCTCGAAGAAGGGCATCGCCTCTTCCACCGTCATATCCAATACATCATAGATATTCTTCCCTTTATATTTTACTTCCAGCGTTTCACGGTTGTAGCGCCTGCCGCCGCAAACCTCACAGGGCACATATACATCCGGCAGGAAGTGCATCTCGATCTTGATAATACCGTCTCCGCCACAGGCTTCACATCTGCCGCCCTTCACATTGAAACTGAACCTTCCCTTATTGTAGCCTCTGGCTTTGGCATCTTGGGTAGAAGCAAACAAATCTCTGATCTGGTCGAACACACCCGTATAGGTAGCCGGATTCGACCGAGGCGTCCGCCCGATGGGCGACTGGTCGATATCGATCACCTTATCCAACTGGTCGATGCCCTCAATTCCTGTATGTCTGCCCGGAATGCACCGCGCCCTGTTTAAGTCCCGTGCCAAATGCTTATAGAGGATCTCATTGACAAGGGAACTCTTGCCGGAACCGGATACCCCTGTCACGCAAGTCATGATCCCCAGCGGTATCTTTACGTCTATTTTCTTCAGATTATTCTCCTGAGCGCCTCTGACCTTCAAGTAACCCGTAGGTTTTCTTCTCTTCTCCGGCACAGGGATCTGAAGCCTCCCGCTCAGGTACTGTCCCGTAATAGACTCTTCTACCTGCATGATCTCTTCCGCTGTGCCCTGAGCGACCACCCTGCCGCCATGGGAACCTGCCCCCGGCCCGATATCCACGATATGATCCGCCGCAAACATGGTGTCTTCATCATGTTCCACCACAAGCAGTGTATTGCCCATATCTTTCAGATTCTTAAGCGCAGCGATCAGCTTGTCATTGTCCCGCTGATGCAGGCCGATGCTGGGTTCATCCAGGATATAGCATACTCCAACCAGCCCGGATCCAATCTGAGTCGCCAGACGGATCCGCTGTGCCTCGCCGCCGGAAAGCGACCCGGTAGCTCTGGATAAAGACAGATAATCCAGACCTACTTCCATCAGGAAGCCGACTCTGGCACGGATCTCTTTCAGAATCCGTCTGCCGATCAGCTGCTGCTGCGGTGTCAGTTCCATATCCCCGATAAAAGCGTGCAGCTTCGTGATCGACATGGAAGTAATCTCATAGATATTCTTATCGCAGACAGTCACGGCCAATGATTCCTTCTTCAGGCGCATGCCGCCGCATTCCTTACAGGGTGTGATGCGCATAAACGATTCATACTCCTGTTTGATCATATCTGATCCTGTCTCCCGGTATTTCCGGTCCATATTCTTAATCAGACCCTCAAATGCCACAGGATAGACGCCCTTGCCACGCTGTCCTTCATAATAGACATCAACTTTCTTGCCATTTGTGCCATAGCAGATCGCGTCCTGCGCTTTCTGTGACAGCTCCTCAAAAGGCGTGTCCATGCTAAACTGATACTCCTTGGCCAACGCCTGCAGAAGGGCATTGGTAAAACTGCCCTTGTCCTTGCTGGACTGCCAGCCCATCACGGCGATGGCGCCCTCATTCAGGCTTAAGCTTCTGTCCGGTATCATCAATTCCAGATCAAACTCCATCTTATATCCCAATCCAAAACACTCCGGACAGGCGCCAAAAGGATTGTTGAAGGAAAAACTTCTCGGTTCAATCTCGCTGATGCTGATTCCACAATCCGGACAGGCAAAACTCTGGCTGAAATTGATCGGCTCCCCATCGATCACATCCAGCACCATCAGTCCTTCCGCCAGCGCAAATACATTCTCAATAGAATCCGTCAGGCGTCTCTCGATGCCATCCTTAACTACCAGACGATCCACCACAATCTCTATCGTATGCTTGATATTTTTCTCCAGTTTGATCTCTTCTGACAGCTCATACAGATTCCCGTCCACGCGCACGCGCACGTAACCGCTTCTCTTGGCCCGCTCGAATACCTTGGCATGTTCTCCCTTCCGACCCCGCACCACCGGTGCCAGAAGCTGTATTCTCGTTCCCTGTGGAAGAGCCAGAATCTGATCTACAATCTGGTCTACCGTCTGCCGTTTGATCTCTCTGCCGCACTTCGGACAGTGTGGAATCCCGATCCTGGCATACAACAGTCTGAAATAATCGTAGATCTCCGTTACCGTTCCCACCGTGGAACGAGGGTTTCTGTTGGTAGACTTCTGATCGATAGAGATCGCCGGCGACAGTCCCTCGATCCGCTCTACATTCGGCTTCTCCATCTGCCCCAGAAACTGCCTCGCATAAGAAGACAAAGACTCCATATATCTTCTCTGTCCCTCTGCATAGATGGTATCAAAGGCCAATGAAGACTTCCCGGAACCGGACAGTCCTGTGAGTACCACAAACTCATTTCGTGGAATGTCCACATCCAGCGCTTTCAGATTGTGTTCATTCGCACCCCGGATCTTGATATACTCGCGCGGGCGCATCTTTACTGTGTCTGACATAGTTTCCTCCATGTATTTCTATTTTCTTCCTTATTCCTTGTCAAAATCCCTCAGCTTTCCTTTCAACTCCACCATCCTGTCACGCAGCTCTGCCGCCGCCTCGAAGTTCAAGTCTGCCGCCGCTTTCTTCATCTGCTTCTCTACGTCCTTGATCAACTTCTCCAGCTCCTGTCTGCTCATGGATTCGGGGTCCTTCTCGAACTTCCTCTCCTCCTTCGCAATCGTTCTGGATATGCTGATCAGATCACGGACAGCCTTCTTGATCGTCTGCGGCGTAATACCATGCTCTTCATTATAGCGCTGCTGGATTTGCCGTCTGCGGTTTGTCTCCGTGATGGCGGCACGCATGGAATCTGTCATATGATCAGCGTACATGATCACACGACCCTCCGCATTACGCGCCGCGCGGCCGATTGTCTGAATCAAAGATGTCTCGGACCGCAGGAACCCTTCCTTATCCGCATCCAGGATCGCCACAAGAGAGATCTCCGGAATATCCAGTCCTTCCCGCAAAAGGTTGATTCCCACCAGCACATCAAAGACATCAAGGCGCATATCCCGAATGATCTCCGCCCGCTCCAGTGTATCGATATCGGAGTGCAGATACTTCACACGGATTCCGACATCGTTCATATAGGCTGTCAGGTCTTCCGCCATCCGTTTGGTCAACGTCGTCACCAGAATCTTATGATGGTTCGCCACTTCCTTATTGACCTCTGAAATCAAATCGTCAATCTGCCCCTCCACCGGCCGCACATCCACCTCTGGATCCAGCAGGCCGGTAGGACGGATAATCTGCTCTGTACGGAACAATTCATGAGCCGCTTCATACTCTGATGGTGTAGCAGATACAAACAGCATCTGATCAATATGCTGTTCAAACTCATTGAAATTCAACGGCCTGTTATCCAGCGCAGAGGGCAGGCGGAACCCATAGTCCACCAGCGTATTCTTCCGTGATCTGTCGCCCGCATACATTCCCCTGATCTGGGGGATCGTCATATGCGACTCATCTATGATGATCAGGAAATCATCCTTAAAATAATCCATCAGGGTAAAAGGAGGTTCGCCCTCTGCCATACCATTCAGATGGCGGGAATAGTTCTCGATCCCGGAGCAAAATCCAGTCTCCCGCAGCATCTCAATATCAAAGTTCGTCCGTTCCGAGATACGCTGCGCCTCCAACAGCTTGTCCTCACTCTTAAAATATTTCACCCTCTGCGTCAATTCCTTCTCGATCTCCACACAGGCGATATTGATCTTCTCCTGTGGCACCACGTAATGAGACGCAGGGTAGATCATCACATGCTCCAGCGTGGCATGTACCTGCCCTGTCAGAGGATCCGTCTGCGCAATCCGATCGATTTCATCCCCAAAAAACTCAATACGAATCAAATGATCGCCTCCCTGCGCTGGATAGACCTCTACCACATCACCGCGCACCCGGAAGCAGCACCGATCCAGATCCATGTCATTGCGGTCATACTGCATCTCGATCAATCCCCGGATCACCTGATCCCGATCCCGCTGCATACCAGGACGCAGCGACATGCTCATGCCTGCATATTCCTCCGGACTGCCCAGACCGTATATGCAGGATACGCTGGCTACCACAACAACGTCACGCCGCTCCGTCAATGAAGCTGTCGCCGACAGACGCAGCTTATCAATCTCGTCATTGATGGAAGAGTCTTTCGCAATATAGGTATCCGTGGAGGGCACATAGGCTTCTGGCTGGTAGTAGTCGTAGTAGGAGACAAAGTATTCTACCGCATTATTGGGGAAAAATTCTTTAAATTCACCATAAAGCTGTCCTGCAAGCGTTTTATTATGGGCGATCACAAGCGTTGGCTTATTCAGCGCCTGAATCACATTCGCCATCGTGAACGTCTTGCCGGAACCGGTGACACCCAGCAGCGTCTGAAACTGATTCCCTTCTTTGAACCCTTTCACAAGGGCTTCGATTGCCTGGGGTTGATCGCCGGTAGGTGCGTACTGTGATATCAATTCAAAATGATCCATGAAAGCTCCTCTTTTCCGAATCCATATTTCTACATGAAAAAGCGCTGCTGCGCAGGTCCATGATCATTGCGTGAGTAGTCTTGATTATAGCATAACGGTCTTTATTTGTACAGCGATTTCAGAACATTTGTTCTCATTTCTCAGTTCCTGTTTTTCCTGAGCATCCTGAATATCGTTCCCGTAAACCAAAAGAACCTAATCAACAGAAGAAAGAAAACAATTTTTATGCTAGAATGATGATAAGACAAGTAAAAGGGGGATCAAGTTATGAGAAAATGGACGGTACAGCAAGTAATTGACAAGACTCTTCTGGACATGTGTGGCGGAGCAAAGATCGAACCTACCTGCGATATTCTTATCACCGGAAAGCCCGATATGGAAGTTACCGGAATCGCCACTACCTTTATGGCAACTTTTGATGTGATCCGGGAAGCGGTCCACCAGGGCAAGAATCTTATCATTACCCATGAACCCACCTGGTTTAACGCCTCAGACCAAACAGATTGGTGTGAGCAGGACAGCATCTATCTCGCAAAGAAAAACTATCTGGAAGAACATGACATGGCAGTCTGGCGTCTTCATGACCATATGCACACAGGCTCCGAAGTCGATTACATCTACGAGGGACTGATCGAAGAATTAGGATGGCGCAAATATCTTCAAAAAGAAGAACCCCAGCCCTGGATCTATGAGATTCCTGAGACGACACTGCGAAATCTGGCAAAAGAGTTTAAAGAGATCTTTCATATGGATACGATCCAAATCATTGGCTCACCCGATATGAGAGTACACAGAGTCGGTATTTTAGTCGGCGGTGGAAGCCTGGGTCTTGGCGTAGAAGTGATGCCGATGCAGGTGATGGAACGCGACCGGCTCGATCTGATGGTCGTGGGAGATATCACGGAATGGACCATCTGCGCTTATCTCAATGACGCTTGCCAAATGGGATTTAACAAAGGGATGCTCACGCTTGGACACGAAAGAAGTGAAGAATTCGGCATGAAATATCTCCAGCAATGGCTGCAGGAAAGATTCCCGGATCTGCCGGTCACCTTCCTTGATGCAAAGGAACCGTTTCGATATCTGTAATCACTGGATCAGAAAAATCGCTGTATTGCCCTTTCCCTTATCTCGGCGCATGCCAGGAATGGCCATACAGCGGTTTATGCTGTTCCTTTGCTTCAAATTAGACCAGCCTTTTCCAGAAACTTTTCTATCTCTTCTCTTTTCACCTTCAGATCTGCATTTAAGGAAGCATATACTCTCTTTTCTTCCTCGTGATATTTCAGACCATTGATCTGAATCCCATATTTTTCTGTCAGCCAATCCTTTATCATATTCTCGATGGGATAGTGTTTCCGCGGAAACAGAATATCCTTCATCTTGAGTGCAAGCGGGATCATGCCGATCTTCCAATCAAAATCCTTGCAGATTTTCTTCAGTTCCCCAGTATCTGTTTTCGCCTCCAGATCGAAATGAATTCTTGTCCCTGCATCATCATTGACGACATTCAGCGCATGGATCTGAAGATCAACACGGTAGCCCTTTTTCTTCTGCAGGACTTCTTGGACTACTTCTCCAATCAAATTTGTCATAGAGTCTGTTTCAATTTTTATGACGTCATATTCTTGCATTTCTATTTTCCCTGACATTCCAAGTTTATCTCATTTCATGTTCCATTGCAGCCTGCCCCGACTAAATATAATCTCAAACCCAGGAACAAGCAGACATAGTATTTCTCCGCGAAGCGGTCCTTACTGCGAATCATTAGAAGAACTCCCCGCACTAATCTCCATACGTATCACAGGCCTGCTTGTGATGCAGCTTTCAATAGAAAGCTGTAAAATTTTTGATTTTTCAACCTGTTATACTATATGATTCAAGAGTTTTTCCAGGTCTCCCATGCTCATTTCGGCATCAACGCTCAAATGAACATGTACTTTCTTGTTTTTGTCGTCCATACTTAGTTCGTTTACCTGAACCGCTATATCACATCCGCTTTTCTTCTTCAAAACCTTATTGATCACCTTTGAAAGTATGCCTTTCATAAAATCTGTTTTAATCGACAGTTCGTCCCAATTTCCCATTTCCGGTTTCCTCCTTGTGTTGTTTGTTTCAATGATTCTGCGGCCTCTTTTATTGGCACTCATGAATTATCATTTGCTTGATCTGTATGTTTTAATATATTTTAGAGTATAACACATTACTCCCCTCCTGAAAAATAATTACTCTAATTTTATCATAAAAAGCAAAATTTTATAGAAATTATTGTTATAGTTGTATTTTTTTGAAGAATAAATTAGAATAACTATAGATATAATTTGTTTTAAGGAGATAAGATTGAAAATGAAAAGTAGAGGGTATCCATTCCCTTAATCGTATCACAAACAAGCCATCTTTCGGTGGCTGCTTTAAAAATTGAATATTGTGTATGTTAAGGTTATGCAGTTGCTGGCTTGATTTTATAACCTTGATTTCTTGCTATGATAAGGGCCTGCTCTACTGTGATTTCATGATCAACAGGTGGTAAATCTGATTTTCGGTAAAGTTCCGAATTATAGTTTTCACCGTTCTTAAGCATGTGGTATAATGCAGTCAGAAGCATTCTTGCAACGGCAATGATTGCTTTCTTGTGACCGCGACGCTTTTTGAGACGGAGATAGCGGTTACGGATTTCAGGATGCTTTTTGCCGGTAACAACAGCATTGGCACACTGCACGAGCAGTGGTTTGATATAGCATCCGGCCTTGGAAACCCGGACAAATTTTTTCTTCCCTGCACTTTCATTGTTGGTTGGTGTAAGCCCAGCCCATGAGCATAAGTGTTTCGCCGAAGGAAAAGCCTCCATGTTGGTACCGATTTCGGAAATAATTCCGATGGCAGTAAAAATGCTGCTGATACCAGGAGCGGTTTGGAGAATGGCAAGTTCCTGCTGATAGGGAGCGGCGAGCGCAAGAATGAGTTCTTCAAGCTCTGCTTTCCGGGATTCAAGGTTTTCATAATGAGCTTTGATTATCTTGAGTTTGCCAGCCTGTTCCGGAGTGATATAGCCGTCGATGGCGTCGCGAAGTTCGGGGAGTTTCTTTTTCAAACTTTTGTAAACAAGAGGTTCAAGGTCAAAGGAAGTATTTGCGGGATTTTCCAAAAGTTTATCCAGTATCGCCTGGGCAGATTTGCCGAAGGTGTCCGAAACAACGTTTCCCAACTGGATATTGGAAACCGTGAGACAGTTCTGCAAACGATTCTTTTCGCTTGATTTAAAACAGGTCAGCAATCCATTTGGCATCTTTCTTGCCAGTTTTCTTTCCACGGATAGCCTTAACATATTTGGGATGGGCAAGGACAACCGTACAATCATTTTCCAAAATGTTGTAAACAGGAATCCAGTATTTACCGGTGGACTCCATGCAAACGTCTTTGCAGTTATGTTCGAGAAGCCATTGTAACAAATTTTTCAGACCTTTCGTGTAGGTTGAAAAACGGTGGCGCTCATAGGTGGTCACGCCCTTGCTGTTGGTAGAAGCAATGCAGGCCACTACAAAAGTTTTGTGGACATCAATGCCACAACAGATTTTGTACACGATTTTTAAAGCCATAGGGACTCCTTTCAGAACCGATAGGGTTCACTAAAGATTATAGGGAGAGACGGCATTGACTGAACGCCTAAGCCATAAACGAGATTGTTTATACAAAGATAAGATTACGTGCTCTTGTGTCACACTTATTTGTGCTTGAAAAGGCGGACTACACATATAACTATATGGTCATCCGGCAATCCGGACAGCCCACTCACCTCCCCGTGATTTGTAGTATACCGAGTTCCCTACAAGAAGAATTATAAATAAAAAATAAGTTCAGGCAACCATTTTCATTACGTTTTGTGCCTGAGCGAAGCGAAAGGAATGGATATAACTATGAATAGAGACAAAAACATTGGCATAAACTCTAATAAGGGAGAGCTAGAAGTCTCACCAGAAGAAAAAAGTCTAGCTTTGTTTAGAAGTATGTATTATCAAATAAACGCTAAACCCGATAGTATGTCAAAAGTTTTTGCTCAAAAAATTATAGTTTCAAGAGAAGATATCATAGATTTGAACGAACGAGTTAATAAAAAAATACGAATGCATTACCAGGATGATGGTTATATAGCAACTATAACAGTAAGCCTAAATAATAGAGAAGTAATTAACTTTGAATGTTGGAATGAATTTTTATCTTATGAATGGATAGAATCCAATTGCATAAACAGTATTATCCTTAAATGGAATTTTAATATTCGCATGCCACAATATGAATATCCGCAAAACCACGTTCTAATGGTTAAAATATCCAACGGATTACGACCAGAAGAAATGCTTAATTTAATTTTCTCAGGAAAAATAGAAGATTTCGAAGAAATAGAAACAAATACTTTTCCAGTCGCGGCAAGAGTAGACTTTATTGAGCCTATATTAGGGGATGAACTTCTAAATATCGTTTCAGAATGGATACGAGGTCTCAAAGAAAATAATGATAAAAGAAATCCTTTTATCATCCTATTGCGGAAATACCGCAAAAGGGTTGCTCAATATTTTAATTATTTTGCATTAATAATGCTCATATGGCTTGGAGTAGCTATTATCAATAAATTAGTCCACGACTTTAACACAAATAAACTTGCTGATTTTACAAGCGACCAATTCCTGCTTCTTTTTGATTGGATTGTTATAATATGTGTTTTCCTTTTTGCAAGTTTAAAAATACTCAATAATCTGGCCCATAAAATTTATGATACTTTGACTCAATATGGACAGGGATTTGCTTTTTCGATCACAAAAGGCGATAAAAAGAGGCAAGACGAAATAAGGTTGTATGATGAGAAAAATGCAAAGAGTATTTTGCTAAAATTTGCTTTTTCATTGATATTTAATATCACATGTGGTATAATTGCCGCATTATTAGTTTAATGGTTCCTTACACAGAACGGAGGTCCAATATGAGAATGCTATATAAAATATTATTTAAACTAAAAACACAGATGTATATACTAATTCTAAATTTGCTTAAAGAAGAAAGTTACGAAGAAGATTTTCGTAGAAATTTTTCAGTAAAATATACAGGTTTATTACAATTCAAAAAGAACTATTCTTAACCAAACGAAAGTTTTGAAAAAACAGACTCAAAGAAAACCTTGCGGCATAACTAAAATAGTTATGCCGCAATATTTTCCAACTAGACAATCGGAAACATCTTTTACAGCTTCACCACCAATGTCCCATATCCTTCCAGTTCCCTCTGCCCAGATATTTCCTCTCCCGTATACAGATCAATCCCCTTCCGGCATAGTTCGATCTTAGCAGGATTTTTATCATAATTCAGCAGGAAAAGATATCTGTCCTCCCCCTTTCTGCGCACTGCGACCTCACAGCTCTCCGGCACATGGACAACATCGCGGTAAGGCGAAATAACCTGCAGTTTTTCCAGGAATACACGGGCACTTTCCTCATTAAACGCCGTTCCGTAGTAATAGACCTTTCCTTTTCCTATCATATTGCTGATAAGCGCACCGCTTCCCGCATAATAGTCAGAACGATAGACAGCCTCAAGCCTGCCATCCCCGATCGGCTGTAAAAGATCCGCAAACACATTCGCCGTAAGCTCTGTATCATCCCACTGTATCGCCACTTTCCCGGCATCGGGAGCAATAAAGGAGTATTCTGGAATGTCTGTACTGGACAGATCAGACAATAATCCTGGCAGATGATCCATCACACATCTGCCGCTTTCACTCTTATAGCCGCTGCGGCATCCGATCACCAACGTGCCGCCTGCTTCCACATAGGCCCTGAGCACAGCTTCCCCCGCCTTTGTCATAATCGTTGCATGAGGATAGAATAACACTCGATATCTCTCCCAATCTTCCGCAGCCGACCCGTCATTCAAATACACATAATCGAAAGGGGTATGGCTTACCTGCAGCGCATGAAATAATGCTTGCTGGCTCGCTTTCTCCACTCTCCCATGCCAGACGTCAATCTGAGCATCCCATATGTTATCATAGTCTCTTATGATCCCGACTTTCGCCTCATAGACGCTCCCTGCCAGCTCCCTCATACCCTGCATTTTCTCATGGATCTGTCTGACTTCCGCAATCCTGCGGTTTTCTCTGCCGGAGTAATCCAGAATACCATGCCAGTAAATCTCTGTTCCCATCGTACAGGTGCGCCAGCGGAAATAACTGATATAATCAGCGCCATGAGCAACAGACTGCATCGTCCAGAGCGTCATCTGCCCTGGTCTGGGCGTCGGCGCTTCCATCCTTGTATTCCAGCCGTTTGCACCGGACTGCTGTTCCATAATGCCGAACACGGGTGAAATGGCACGGACCTCCGCCAGATTCCGGCTCCATTTCCGGTCTTTGATGTCACCCGGCGCGTCACAGTAGTCGTCCAGACAATAGGCAAAGTTCGGATAAGAATCATACATCATAAAATCCAGACTTTCTTTCGTCATCTGGTGGTTGTCCAGATTTCCAAAAATACCATTCGTGGTCACGAAGTCACCCGGCTTGATATATTTACGGATGATATCACTCTGCATCTTTACAAAGCGCCTGGCGCTGGCAGAGATAAAACGGGTGTAATCCAGTACCTCATGAGGATTCGTGGAATCGCTATACGTCCTGCGCGGTACATGAATCTCCTCCCAATCCGTATAAGTCTGGTTCCAGAAATCTGTTCCCCACGCTTCGTTGAGCGCCTCAAGATTCTCATACTTGTCCTGCAAAAATACCCGGAACGCCTTGCTGTCACTCTCAGAATAGAAAACATTCATCTCGCAGTTCACTTCATTGTCGATCTGCCAGCCGATTATGCATGACCTGGAAGCGTAATGGGAAGCAAACTTTTCCACAATCCGCGCCGAAAGCTTCTGGTAAACCGGTGAATTATAGTTATAATGCCGTCTTTCTCCATGCCTGTAAAGCACCCCGTTGATATCCGCATTTAAGACCTCTGGATACTTTTCTGTCAACCACGCTGGCGGCGTCGCCGTCGGTGTACAGAAGATCACTTTCATCCCGGCCTCTTCCGCCAGATCCAGGAACTCATCGAAAAAGGCGTAGGTAAAATTTCCCTCCGTCAGCTCCACCTTGCTCCATGCAAATTCCGCGATGCGAACTACTTCGATCCCAGCCGCCAGCATTCGCTCCAGATCTTCTTTCCAAAGTCTCTTCGGCCAATGCTCCGGATAATAACAGGTTCCCAGAACCAGCCTGCTTCCATCTAAAATCGTCCCCATGCTCTCCTATTTTCCTTTCTTTATCATGTCTGCCGGCCATCATTCCTATATTTTAAAGTCTATTCTTATCTCCGTCCATCTGTCAATCACTTTGTCATTTTTCTTTTTTCGATTCTGACCGCCATGATTCCTTTTAGGCAGCATCTCAAAATCCAGGGACAAAAAAAGCTTGTCCAGAATAATCAGACAGCCTCTTTTTCTCATCAAATATCATTGTATCCCTGTTTGCCGTATGCTATAATTTATTCCAATATTGAATACCTTCTATAACGTCTATTCAGGATCTTCTAAAGAGTTTGTGTCTGCACGGCGTCCGCAAACTCTCTGTACACAAAAGCCGGGCAGAAATGAGGGAACAATGAAGTTTGATCTGACGAAATTAAAATGGATTCGGGAGCCGGAAAGCTTCTCCATAGAAGAAAATAAGATTACGATCGTCACCAGGCCGCACACAGATCTATGGCAGCGGACTTACTATCATTTTCAAAATGACAATGCACCGGTGCTTCAGATGCAGACAGAAGAAAGCTATTTCAGTTTTGTAGTCAAAACAGATTTTACGCAGAGCCACCACCGCTTTGACCAGTGCGGGATCGTGATGTATCTGGACAGCGAGAATTGGCTGAAGGCATCCGTAGAATATGAAAATGAAGAATTCCAGCACCTGGGAAGCGTAGTAACAAACCAGGGGTATTCCGATTGAGCCACAACGCAGATTCCCGCTTCCGAGAAGATCATGTGGTATCGTTTCAGCCGCAGAGAAGATGATTATTGCATAGAATGTTCTAAAGACGGAATAACGTTCCAGCAGATGCGGGTATGCCATATGCACAAAGGAGGCGGCATGATTCAATTCGGAATCTATGCCTGCTCCCCGGAAGACTCCTCCTTCATGGCAGTATTCAGCGATCTACAGCTCATGGAATGCCAGTGGAAAGCACACGACGGTCAACAGCCAGACGAAGCAGAAGCATAAAGGCACAAATACCACAAAAACTCTAAAACAGCCTTTCCGCCGTCTTAGAGTTTTTATGATTTCATCTCACGGAAGCCACGATCACTCCTACCTGTTTTCCCTCAGAAGCGCCTGTCGGATTGATCACATATTCTCCCACGCACGCCGGAATCATAAAGGTCTCCGCATAATGGACTTCGAAGGGTTCAAAGGCGCCTGTCGGGCTTTCTATGGACGCCTTTTCTCCTTCCACCACGTTCAGCACATGTACGCTGTCATTCTGCCTGCATGTTACCGGCTTCGTAAGCATATAACGGTGTGTATCGATAAATTCTCTCTGGTGCAGTCCTGTGCGCTCTACCAGGATCCCTTCCTCTTTTCTGCAAAGTTCTTCCTGATGGATCAGGTTCTTCTCGATCCACGGCATGGTTCTGTCCCACTGAATATTCTTCACGCCATGTTCCACATGAACAGGTCTTGGAATGCCGTCTAACCCTACTCTTCCCCAATCCCACATCTTAAAGGTAAAGATATAGGGCGTCGCGCTGATCTCCAGCACCATCGTATCGGCGCCCGAACAGTGGACAGTGCCCGCCGGAATCAACACATGGTCATGCTTTTTGACCGGAACCTTATTGACATATTTCTCTGCCGGAAATTCATAGCCGCCCTTTTCCGCCGCCTTTAAGTCTCTTTCCATCTCTTCCGGGACAATCCCTTCCTTCACACCCAGATAGACGCAGGATCCCCCCTCGCAATCCAGAATATAGTAGCTTTCATCCTGCGTATAGTTCATGCCGAAAGCATCCTGGATATATTCTGTAAGCGGATGTACCTGCAGAGAAAGATTGCCTCCTCCCATCGTATCCAACAAGTCAAATCGGATCGGAAATTCCGCGCCGAAACGGGCGTGAACCTTCTCCCCCAGCAGTTGATGCGGCCTGTAAAGCACCAGATCCATCGCCGGAATCTCTACCAGAATGTCCCCAAACATCAGATTCAGACTGTTTTCTTCTGGCACTCCGTCAAAACTCCAGGCATAGTTGGGCATATCCTCGCAAAGCCCGAAAGCCTGCTGCATCCAATGCCCTCCCCATACGCCAGGATCAAAATAAGGCTGTGTACGGAACGGTCTTTGGCTCACCCGGATCAATGCTTCCCTGAATGCTTCGCCGGTGATCATTCGTGGATGCTCTTTCTTGTTGGTATCGACCACGTAATCAAAATCCTCAAATTTCTGTTTCTTGTGTTTGTCAGCCAGACGCCATTCCACAAAGAATCCTCTTTTGTACTTTGTCAAATTCGGATCATCATAGTTTGTACAGTTCCAGTTAGGCATGCCCGCACGATACCGCAACTGGATCTCCCATCTTGCCAGGTCGAAATACAGATAGACATCTCCCCTTGTGATCAGAGAAGCCCCCACTCCTGCCACCAGAATAACGCCCTCATGGGTATCCTCGATCTGTCGTCTGGCCTTCTTTAACTTCTCTGCAATGAAGCAGTCCTCCAGTTTCTTATGACACATGAATCCAAATACCCTGTCGTCTGTAAGATAATCCTCAAGCAGCCTGGTCAAGGCTTCTTCTCCCAAAGCGCAGCTTTCCGACTCGATCAGTAACGTCGGCTGCAGCGCAGACAAATGTCCTAAGACCTCTTCTTTATCCACGCCCGGATAAAAATCACAGACGACCACTCGCTTCCCCGCTGCAATTTCCTTCTTAAGTCTTATTATTATATCATCATAACCTTCTACGGCATGATCATCATATCCCTCGATCCTGGTATATGGCTGCAGATCATAATTGCCATACTTGAAATATCGCTTACCCATATCAATCCCCATTCTTGGCCACTATTCTTTTTTCGTAACAGTTCATCCTTCAGCTTCCTGCATTTTGGCACGGTCAGCGCAGTAAATGCGCAGACCTGAACTGAACTGTTACCTTTTTCCTATATTTTACAATTCTACCGAATATTTATATCTGTCTCCCGGATAATAGCAGATCGTGTATTCCACAATATCGCCATTTTCTTCATAAGCCTTGCGCACCCTCTTAAATACAGGGACTCCCTTCGGAATGGATAAATATTCCCCAATCTCAGCTGTGGCCGCAACAGCTTCCAGGGTATCTCGCCCCTTTACCACCTTCGTATTGCAGCTTGTCTGTAAAAACTGATACAGAGACTCCATATAGTAACGGGTGTCCAGCGGGTATTCTCTCGTCTTCTTCAGGTACGTAATAGAATACACGATCGCCTCTTCTCCTACACTCCTGACCCTCACCAGCCGGTAGCATTCTTCTCCCGGTTCGATCTCAAGCTGTGCTGCCACCGTCTTCCCTGCATGGATCAGCGACATATCGCAGTAGCTCGTATTCATCACCTTACCGTGAAGCTTCATCTCATCCGTGAAACTGACCAGATTCTTCAGGTTCTCATCGATCTTGCCATAGATTACCGTCGTTCCGACTCCCCGCGCACACTGCAGATATCCCTCGTTCACCAGTTCATTGATCGCCTGCCTGACGGTGATACGGCTGACCTGATAAGTCTCCTGCATCTGCTTCTCCGTGGGAAACTGATCTCCCTTTACGAAATCTCCATTTTCAATCTGGCCCTTGATGATCTCTACGATCTGTGAATATAACGGCGCCGCGCCTTTTTCCCTATTCAGCATTATGAACCTCCTGCGTACACCCCGTAATAGTCCAACTTCATTTGTATCATCTTACCATTTACTGGATAAAATTACAACGAAAGAAAGCGTTACATTTGCACAACTCGCAAAATCGCATACAAAGCGATTTTACTCGCGCAATAGTGCAAGGCTGAACGATTACCATCTTTTTACCATCCTTACATATAACCCCTCCAAAGCTCTCCGGGAAGTATCCTGTGTCAGATAGATCTCTACCCCGCTCTTCTCACACGCTTCCTGAAACGCCTCTCCATAATAGCAAAAGCTTTTCGAAAGCTGCCCTCCCAGTACGAATCCATCCGGTTTGAAAGTATGCAGGAAGGGAAGCATCGCCGCCTTCAGCCAACTGCCGAATTCCCGGTATACTGCGAGGGCAGTCTGATCCTGCTTCTCACATAACCGGTAAAGTTCCTTCCCGCTTTTTGCCTCTCCGAATGCTCTCTTCGAGAGCGCCGCGAGTCCCCGTACAGAAAGATGATCGTCGATCGTGCTTTCCAGGAAAGGCGTCTCAAAGATCCACCCGTTTGCCGGCACTGTTCCATCCTCACCTTTCAGAATTTTTCTGTCTCTGGTAAAAGCGGAACCCGCTCCTGTTCCCATGCAGAGGTACATGACTTTCGCACAGTCTCTCCCACTGCCATAATAGCTCTCTCCCACGGCAAAGGCCTCCACATCATGAAGAAATAGAAACCGCTCCGCCGCTGACAGCAGCGCCCCATGCCTGACTGCAGGAAAGTAGCTGCGCAGCTCTTTCGCAATGGAGATGCCGTAGATCGCGTCATATTTGTCCAGACCCCGCATCAGGCTGATCCCCTGTTCATAATCGAAGGGACCGGGGAAAGCCATGCCAATCCCTTCGATCTGGATTTCTTTCTCCGGAAGTTTCTCCACCAGCGCATCCAGTATGCCGGCAAAGTTCTGAAAGATTTCCTCTCTGCTTCCTTTGGACTTCGCGTCGAAGCTTATGATCCCATTCTCCCACAATCCGCCATCTTCTGACAGAACGGCTGCCTTGATATTGGTCCCGCCCACATCCAGCATAAGATAGATCTTCATTCCTTAACCTCCGTGATCACTTCTTTATCTATTCTGCATAAAATCCTAATACCCCTTCATTGTCCGCTGCACAGATCTCCATAGCCTCCTGCGCCGAGCATTTATCATGTGTGGCCAGCGTATAGGCGAACTCATAGAAACCGCCCAGATCAACCTTAAAATTAGTCTCCCAGAAATTATTCATCACCCAGGAGTAAGCTTCTGCCTGGTTTTTCTCCATATTATTGGCATCGCAGAGTCTGATCGGATGCGCCTCCAGGTCTCCGAACGTCACAAGCGGAGCGTCCTTAATGGCAAGCGTCACTGTCTTATCCCTGCCTTCCAGCACAATACCGTTCTGCAGCAGATAGAATTCCATGTTTGTGCCGGGGAGCTGATCGATCCCAGGGCGGATCACGCAGCCTGTCTTATCGATATACTTCACTTCCTCTTCCCCTGCGGTAAACGGCAGCGAAATGTAAAGATTCTCCGGTTCCCACACACTGTTCTTGTGAATCCGTACCATTGCTTCCAAACGGGCCATTTCCTTATATACTTTCAGGAATACACTGTAAAATCCTGTTCCATAAAGGTCGTAATCCAGTTGGATCGCCGTATAGACTGCACCGTTCTCTACAATGCGGATATCCTTCAAGGCAGAAGCGTAGCGGGCAGTCGATACATCCTTGCGGTTTCTTCCCATTCTTCTTCTGCTCTCACATGCCTGCTCATGCATATCCGTTACTTCATAAATGCCCGTAAATGCCGGGTATGCCGCATCTTCTCTGATCAGGTTTCTTCCATCTTTCTTGTCAATGATCTTTGCAATGCCGCGTTTCTGATCCAGGATCACTTGATAGAAATCTGTTTCCACACAGGCAGTGTCCGTCCGATATCCTTCCGGCAAGATCACATCCCTTACGCCCTCCGCACCGATATGCGCGTGATTCTTTACCACGACAGGCTTCCTGTCTTTGGCAAGACGGATCATGACTTCCTTCTCTTCTCCTGCCTTAAGCGACACGAGCACTTCCACCTGGGTCGCTCTTGCGATCCGCTTCACCTGGGATGGCAGAACCTCACCTGTCGCCAGATCGACTACCTCTACAGCCATATTCTCGCTGTAATTGATTCCTTCCATATACTCCCAGAATTCGATATACAGATATACTTTTGTCTTAAGATCTCTGCCGTGGGGATTGATAATCTTATACTTCTGCGGTCTGTCCTGGGCGATGCTCACCTCACCCTTCTTCGCAAGGATCTCATCCAGATTCCGCGATACTTCCGTATTGGCATTGATGGCATACGCCGTCTTCTTCATTTCCAGATCACCTACCAGAGTCTCCCATGGCTCCGATACAGAAGAAGAGTAGCCCCAGGTATGTTCTGCATAGAGCATGAGATTTTCCGCCGCCTGCTCCATCAGATCTTCCTGTCCCAGACTGTGCTTCCCATCCAGTTTCCTGCAGATATTATATTTTCTTCTGGCGTCACAGAAGATCTTGACCGCTGCCGGCGTAGAGCCAATGCCATCCGCCCACCAGTCATTCCAGTCGCCCTTGTAAGTGGGGATGTCGTCGCAATGCGCTTCTACCTCCTGGAAGAACTGCTCCAATGTCACCATACGGAATTGTGCCTGTCCCCGGAAGACTCTGTTCAGCTCCTGCGCACGCCTGGCGATCTTTCGATTCGGCGGCGCATTGTCCGTGATTGCCCCCGATACCATAAACGGAACCAGCTCATACGGATAGCCCTCCTCCTCCAGATTCGCCAGATAACGCTCCAATCTGGTCGTTGCGATCTCTAACTCTTTCTCATCCGTCTCCTGCGCGGAATGGATCAGGATACTGTTATCTCCGAGAGGCTTATGGAACTCATCATAGGTCATATAGGAAGACCCACCGTGCGGGGACAGGAACATTTCATTCCCGAAATGATAATGCTCTCCGTTCCATACGAGTATCTTATTGCCCTTCGGGCTTTCCCAGTAGAAAGGCATCACCTTCCTGTAAAGCGGAAACATACCGTGATGAGGATGCAGACAGGAATAAAGATGCTTCACCCCATGTTCCGCCAGCGAATCCACATAACCCCATGCAAACCCATTGATATCCGCCGTCATGCCAGAGATCACCGGATGTCCTATTCTTTTTCCGTATTCCTGCGCCTGTGCGATTCTCGTATCCAGCACTTCTTTTGAGATCAGTTCTGTCATATTCAGGTAATTTCCAGACAGTCCGATCTCGCCGCTGTGCACATACTTTTCAAAATCACGAATATACGCTTCCGGCGCATGGGCATAGAAGTTCTTCACCTGCCAGTAATTTTCACACTGCCATACAAATCCCCGGTATTCTTCTGTGTTATTTTCATGGATATCATTGAGAATGTCAATGGCCTGCTTGATAAAATCACAGTGATAGCTGATGATCTTATCCTGCCTCTCCGTATAGCCGATATCCGTGTGAGAATGCTGGATCAAATACACTTTCCATTGTTTTGTTAAGCTCATAAATTATCTCCGTACCTTTCCTGATATAGTATTGCTTTCTTATTTTCCGGTATAGGCAAACCCAGCCTCGAAGTTCCTGTTCAGAAAGATAAAGAACAGAATCGTAGGCAGAGACGCTGCCAGACAGGCGGTCAGCATAGCAGGCGCGTGCCCTGTGTTCATCAAAGATAAGGATGCCATAACCGGTTTAATCTCCTTAGACTTCGTGAAAGTAAGTCCAAACATCAAGTCGTTCCAGCAGAAAGTAAACTGGGACAACAGCACTACCGAGATCGGCGCTCTCGCCATCGGAACAAAAATCCTTGTCAGGATCTGGAAATCTCCCGCGCCATCCAGCTTTGCCGACTCACAGATCTCTCTGGAGATCCCGGTAAAGAAGTTCCGCAGAACGAACATGACAAAAGGGATGCAGATCGCCGTATAGAATAAGATCATGCCCAATCTGGTATCATACAGCCCCAGCTTTGCATAGCCGGAAAAGATCGGGATCAAATAAATCTGAAACGGAAAAATTGTCCCGCTGTAAATGACCATAAACCAAAACATTCTGTGCCTGATCTTAAGATGCGCGATCGCATATGCCGACATTGTTCCCAGAATAACAGCAAACACAGCTCCACAGGAGGAGTAGAGCAGACTGCTCAGCATTCCCTGAAAGATCTTGGCATTGTCCCGGATGTAACTTACATTTGCCATGAATTCATTCCCCTCAGGAAGCGCCCAGAAGCTTCCCATATTATACTCGACCTGTCCTTTGAACATATTCAGCACGGCGAATATCACCGGGACAAACCATATGACAGCCAGTATCCCTAAGATGCCGTTGATGATCCTTCTATTTTTCTTACTTGTTTTGTGCATATTGATCCTCCTCCTTAATCTTCCTTAAAAGAGTTTCTGATATTGAAATAAGAAACAAAGACCACCACCACCGTCAGTACAATGGCTACGGCTGCACCCCGTCCAAAGTCATTGCGGATAAAAGATTCCTGGTACATGGTAAGCGCCAGTGTCTCTGATGTCCTGTATGGGCCTCCCTTGGTCATAATCCAGATATTGTCAAATGTCTTAAAGCTGTTGACCAACGACATGAGAAGAACCACCACGATCGTATTCTTCATCAGAGGAAACACCACTCTTGTATACATCTGAAAAGTCCTGGCCCCTTCAATCTGCGCTGCTTCTATGGGTGAGGCATCTAGGCTGTTGAGTCCTGAAATAAACAGGAGCATATTAAGGCCCAATCCCTGCCAGATACCGGATACAATCATCACGAACGTATTGACATAGGGAATCGAAAGCCAGTCTCTGACCAGTTCAGGAAATCCCAGCATTCCCACGATCTTCGGAAGGCCATAGATTGACAGAATAGAGGTCATCAGCAGACCGCCTACTGTGCCGGATAATGCCGAAGGGAAATAGAAGATATTCTTAAATCCACCCGACCAGGAACTCTTCACGATCAAGATCGCAAACAAAAGCGGCATTGCCAAAGACAGCACCAGCGAACTTGCAACCCAGATGATCGTATTCATGACCGAAGTCAAAAAGTTCTTGTCCCTGAATAATCTCATGTAATTCTCTAATCCCACGAATTTCATGTCAGAAAAACCGTCCCATTCAAAGAAACTCAGCCTGAACGCATAGACGATCGAACTGATGAAAAAAACTGTGATAAACAAAACTGCAGGCGCTATATATAAATAATCTTTATATTTTTTGAAAGAAAAAGACTTGCGCATTCCAGGTATACCTCCTCCTATACAGCGGTTTCGTCTCCTCTTTCTTACCGCTGTCCTCTGCTGACACCCCAATTTAAGAAAAACAGAGCCGGCGCAGCCAAACATTTGTGCCGTGCCGGCTCGATCCATCTTTGTATTAATTACCAAATACAGTATCCGCCTCTGCCTGGATTGTATTTAACATATCTTCAACCGTCGCATTCTTCAACTGGAATCTCATCAACTCATCCAGCACGAAATCCCTCAGCTTATCGGGTGTGCTTTCATAGAATCTAAGTACCAACTGGTAATTGTCTGCATCGGCAGTTGCGTCAAGAATCTTCTGAACACAAGGCGTATCTACACTGATCTTACTTGTATTGGTATAACCGAACTCTTCATGAAACATATTCTGCACGTCTTCTGTATACCATGCTTCTAAAACCTTCAGCGCATCTTCCTTCTGTGCGCTGGCAGTAGAAACACATAACGGCGCCGCCTCGAAGAAGATCGTTCTCTTTCCGCCATCCATGGCAGGAAGTGCAAAGGCGTCAATGCTCTCGCCTTCTACCATATCGAAATCCTTCTTCATGCCAGTGAATTCCACATGAGGCTCCAACATCATAGCCACTTCCCCTTTGGCAAAACTGGGTCTTACATCCTGCCAGTCAATGGGAACAGAGAAATAATCCTTGTCCAGCATCTCTTTCCATACTTCCATCACTTCTACGATCCTGGGATCCGTATACTTGATGCTTCCGTCACAGATTCCCTTATACAGCTCCACATCCTTAGCTGCTAACAGAGCCTGGAACCAAATAAATCCCGCCCAGGAATCACTCTTTAAAGCAATCGGCGTCACCCCGTTGGATTTCAGGGTTTCGCATACCTGCAAGAACTCGTCAAACGTCTCTGGCTCTTTCAGCCCATACTGGTCAAACACGGTCTTATTATAGAATACCACATTATACAGAACACTCCAGGGTGCTGCATAAATCTTCCCATCAAAAGTAAAGGCATCTGCGACTCCCTGAGATACGCCGGCGTCATAGATCGCATTATCCCATACGGATGTCAGATCTTCCACCAGGCCATTTTCTACCAATGTCTGCAGCTGAGAACCACTCCACCAGGTAAAAAGTCCCGGCGCTTTCTCATCACGGATCGTCTGCTGCATGGCAGTCTGATAAGAAGCCGTATCAGGATACGGAATCATATCCAACGTATAACCAGAAGCGGACTGTATTGTCCCAAACACTTTATCCAGAGATGACTGCTCGATATTCGCCATCTTATCATTCCAGAATTCCAGGGTGCCTCCCTCTGCCACGGTCTCTTCCGTTCCCGTCTGCGCTTCTTCTGAACCGGCGTCTTCTGCTACTGCTTCCGGCGTCTCGTCTCCCGTTTCTTCTGTCTGTGTACTCTGCGCACTGTTTGTTCCGCCATTACTGTTGTTTCCACATCCTGCTAATGCTGTAACCGCAACTGTCACTGAGAGTAACAGAGCAGCAACTCTTTTTAAGTTCATAATAGGTCCTCCTTTGTTTCGTTATATTATTATATTGTTATGACATTATAATAGCATGATTTATTTGAACTGTCTATCTCTTTTTTTAGGAAATCATTCTTTTATCTATTATAGTCAAATTTGGGCGGTTTATTCTGTGCAAAATGCACGAGAAAAGGGAATACTTCCTTTCTGAAATATTCCCTCACACTCTATACTCCTGGCCATGCTGCCCCTATGCTTTTGCTGTTTTTATATTTACATCACCATCTTCAGAAATAATTACTGCAAACGCCTGTCTACGCTCATATTTTCCATTTTTCATCAACCAGTTGATATAATTCGTCAAAGAATTATATCTTGCTCCTCTGGACAAATCCGCTTCTATAACACTTTCCCCATCCAAAATTGCGCCAATCGCATGTACATTACCCTGATAGTCCATGATCAAAGCGCCATCGATTGCCGATATACCAATTATGAGTTCTTGCCAATTTTTCTCATCGTTTGTATGTAATATGGAAACCGGCCTGATTCTACAGATCCGATTATGTTCGCCCAATCTCTTAAGCTCATTTTCCAGAATACTATCCTCCAGAAAAATAGCAGAAGTTCCGTGAGCCTGCATGCACAGATTAATAATGATCCTCTTGATCTTCTCAACATTATCCAGGTGCAGATCTACCAGTTCTTTCCATTCTTCTGTTTCGTTAGTACAAGGCAAATGATACTTACCATCTTCATAACTTAAAAGTTCTTTTCCTGCACTCATTAACTTCCATTTCAAATAGCCGCCAAATATAATTTGATTTCCCTCTTTTGTCGTCAGTTCCGCAATTCCTTTCATAACATAACCTTTATGGGACATACCTACTACCAGGGCGTTTCCTTCTCTTGTCATTTCAAGCATCTTTCTGATAAACCGCAGTTTTTTGCCTGAAAACTCCCACATCGCAATGTTTTTTTCATCAAAGAGAATTTTCATTTTATCTTCCTGTACTTCTCCAAAATAAATCCTGGAATGTATTTCTCTTTTTTCGTATTTCCTGGCCGATATAAGGGAAATCAATTCTCTATTCCTAACTCCTGCTTCATTGCATATTTTTTCAATATACTTTTCACGAATCCTGTTTTTATCCCTCACTGCCTGAAATAAATACTCTTCTATTTGCTCTAAATAAGACAGATAAATCAAGTCGCTTAATTGTTCGCGCGTCTTTTCTATAACATTCTCGATGAGGAAATAGATATCCGTTTTTCTCCCGCTCCCCCTCACCAGCCAAATAAGATCTTTCTTCCTGGCAAATACATTGTTTTCTATTCCAGAGTCTCTTTTATCACCCTCATATAAAAAATATACAAGATGGTCCTGTCCTGCCATTCCATTCATAATCCTCTGTACCGACAAGCCACGGTCGTTTTTTGACTGCATTGCGCACAAAAAGATAAAATTCAACTCCATCTGTCAATTCCGAAAAACTGGTGCACAGATCCGATCCAAATTTAGTGACAAAATTTTGAACTCTATCGTCATCCATTTTCTTCTGTTCCTTTCCCCGCTTCTCCTTTATAGCGCGCCAGATCCTGTTCCAATATCTGTTGATAAATATCTATATAACCCCGAATCAAAACGATCACCTCTTCTACATCTTCGCCGGAAAATGCAGCAAATGTATCGCGGATTCTCTTTAGTGCCGGTTCCATATTATTGCTGAATTGGGATTCAAAAATCTTACGGCATTCGACTAAATATCTTAGTGCACATTCCAAAACGGGACCACAATATAGAATCTCTTTTTCTCCTTCAAGCTCCCATATTTCTTTGTCATAATCTTTCACATAAATGTGCATTTCTCTCCACAAGGCACCTGCCAGGTATGCTCTGTCACTTTCCTCCTCCGTAATATGAAATATTTCATCCAACGTCCATTTCTGAGGACACCCCTCCTCATCATGAATCATACACAGACTTATCAACGCTCCCCGAATCATATCGCTTCTTTGTCTGGACAACGCATGAATACTCATACCTTGATCATACGCGCTAACCAGAATCGCCTCCAGGTATTCCCTGACTGATAAATTCAAAAGCATGACTGCTCCCAAATCTGCAAAACACTCTTTTAGTAAATACATTAAATTATCTATAATGGAATACGCACCCCAATCGGAAGGATTCCAATCTGATATCTCACAGAAATCCCATGACCATTTTTCAAACTCTTTCCTGAGTCCTTCTTCCTTGATCCGTGCATACTCTGTCGTTCCTTCTCTCTGCATCTGATAAAGATATTCTCTCTTAAGTATGACAAATCCTGCATAGATGATCTACCATCAGTTTCGTAAGCATGTCACTGTGCTTACAATACAGATCCAGCCGCTCTTTCCACCACTCTTTGGCTTCCGAATCTAAACTGCTTTTCTTATAGCGTTCATTTATGAACTCATCTTTACTCTCCCACTCCATATAGAGTTCTAACTGTGCTACGATCTCATCTCTTAATACTTTCCAATAACAGTTTCCACTATCCGTTGTTGTAATCTCTTCAAAATGATCCTGTTCCTCAATATACGCCGACAATCTTCGAAAAAAATATCCTGTTACAATATTAGAAACCATTTTCACTACACACGTATACCGGAAATCTCTCTGCCTGATTCCTCTGCCAACAAAATGACTTATCTCATGAGATAACATAATGAGCATAAGTTTCGGACTATAAACTTGTTTCTCCGGCATATCTATAAGAAATAATCTTTTATCCTTGATCAGCTCCGGATATACTTCCCGTACCTGCATATCATTGGCTACGCCAGGACATGTCAAAAATTCATATTCATTCTTCTTTCCACTATTTTGTCCCAGCCCATTCAACAAAGTTTTCAAATCATAAATCACTGCATTATACAGCGCGTTCATCTTGACTGGTGTATCATAGATCCGGATATTGAAATCAGGTACTTCTGTAAATTGTCTGTCTGAGCGTACAGAATTCTGTGTATACATATTAAAGCTTGTCAAAAAATCATAGAAGTGACTATATTTATCTCCACTCTCCTCCTGATCTGCCTGTTTTACCATTTCGATCAGCATCTTCATTGGCTGTAATGCAGACAAAAAAATATAATCATGGAATGGCGCTCTTTCATATTTTTCTAATGAATTTAACACGGATAACAGCTCTTTCCTTACTGCCCGTCCTCTGCTGCTATCATGATCCAGCTTAAGCTTTCTGCATTCTTCCCGTAAATTTCCACTCATCGTATACAAATCCGGATCGTTCTTACCCCCTTCTACTACTCTGTTCTCTTCTTTCTCTCCTATGATCGTTGTCACTCCAATAAGATTATTCTGATAAACAGAACTGGAATGATTTAGCACTCCTATATCATCCTGATAAAATTTCAAAAAGTAACTCCAGGGTATATCCTTCATAACGATCAAATCGTCATTACATCCTAAAACAGCTTTCCTCTCAATCTCCTTTGAACACTTACTTACAATCTCATGATACACGCACTCCATACTTCCCGGCCGCCTCTCAATAACATGTATGTAAGCGGAATCCAGAATCCCTTCTAACCTGGCAATCTTATTCTCATCATTAAGGAATGCTTTCTGAACGGCGGAAATCGTATAGCTATAGTACAGGTTCCAGCCATTGTCACACAATGCACTATTTCCATCTCCCGTATGAAAACTATCAATCAGCTTTGAACCGATCGAATACTCTTTACAAGCCAATACAAGCAATAGATCGCTGCTATCCAATGTCAAATAAGAGATTGCAGTCAATCCTTCTTCTGCCTCTAAAGTTTTCTCCAGTTTCCTCCTACTGCGGCAAAGCTTTGCATAATTCTCCCCTTGAAGCTCATCTTGCAGCAATATCAAAAAAAGAAAAGGATAACGCCCATCTTCTACCTTATCCCAAAATTCTTTATCTACTTCCTCATTATCCTGTTCTGTACGAAATCCAAAAATAGTTTGTTCCGTATAACTTCCATCTAATGAAATCTTCTCTTTTTCAGAATGCTGCCACAGTTTCTCAAGATTCCATCCCTTGTCAAAAAGATTATTTCCGACATTTACACCATCAAAATATCCAAAAGCCAAATACTTCCATGCTCTGCTCTCTTTCGCCGGCGGAAGAAAATCACTGTACAAGGTAAATGGTCTGCATATATTTTTCATTCGTATAGTTCCTTTCCAGTAGCAATATCAAGTGTGTAACGGATCAATGATTCCGCAATGTCAAAATTATCATTGTAGTTTATATCCGTAAAATAAAAACCCGCAATTTATTCAGCGGGCTTTTTCAGCAACGTTCCTGCAATTTCAATATCACTTCTACTAGGCTTACAATCTACCTGACAGCTATAAGCTCCATCGTCATATAAACCATCTTTGACTTGATCTGTCTGCCAAAATTTACTTGGCTGACGATTTGCCGTCACAGCCTTTCTTATCTCTGTTCGATCAAAGGTAATACCCGATATCTTCCTTCCCAGTCCTCTTTCCATATTATCTCCCCCACTTAGCCACTTGCCAGTCCATATACACGACAGGGCACATTTGTTCCTCTGGGTCCCGTATCACGGAATATGGAGCCACTATTAATAAATAGTATGCTCCATTTTTACTTTATGATACGTAAAATGTAAGTAAACCATAACATATTTAGCTTTTAAATGCAATATTTATCGTAAATAAACATATTTAATATTATAATACCGCACTTTGAGATCTCTCCGTCTTATACAAAGTGCATTACTCCGGTCTCCTCCGGCATCCTAAACTTCCTCTTATCATGCACACTGATCTCCGCCCCGATCTGCACTTCGATCACATGCAGCGTCGTATCTGCCAGGATCGTATGCGCCGCGCCCGCAGGCATCTTAATGACATCCCCTGGTCCAACCCGGCGCACTTCGCCATTCACGACCGTCCTTCCCTGTCCATCAACCACTGTCCACACCTCATCCCGCAGTTCATGGCTGTGGTAATTCATGCTGTGGCCAGGATTCAAGGTTACCTTGATCGTCATACTCTCCTCCTCGATATCGATCACCTGGAAACTGCCCCATGATTTCTCCGCAAACATAATCTGCTGATCAATCTTGTCCACAAACGGTTTGATATAGCTCGACTGGTTCTTATCCGAGACAAGAATTCCCTCCGGGCTTGCCGCCACTACAACATCCTTTAGCCCCATACATAACACCGGAACATTCAGCTCATTTACCACATGTACGTTGTCACATTCCTCGTTCAGGATCGCCTTGCCGATCCTGTCGCTCTCCATTGCTTCCGTCAGCGTATTCCACGTACCCATATCTTTCCACATGCCCGCAAAGCGCATGACCTCGATCTGCCGTTCATGTTCCACTACCGCATAATCAAAACTGATCTTCTGAAGCATTTCATATTTGTCAAAGAGATCCTGATACGCAGTAAATTCAATCAGCTCATGAGCACGGCGCAGTACATACCCCAGACGGAATGCAAAGACACCTCCATTCCAGAGCGCGCCCTTTGCAATATACTCCTCCGCCACCGTCTCCGTGGGCTTTTCCTTAAAAACCGAAACTCTGCTAAGAGCGCCCGTATCTTCCGGAATGATATAGCCATATTTGGCGCTCGGATAGGTAGGCTCAATCCCCATCAGCACCAAATTCGCCTCGCTCATGCCGGCATGGTCTCCAAGTTGCTGCAAAGCCTCGAAATAATCCGCATCTACGTAAGGATCCACCGGACAGACTACCACGGCTTCCTCTTCCTGTACTCCCCGCACATCGTGCAGATACGCTGCCGCCAGCGCGATCGCCGGAAAGGTATCTTTACGGCAGGGTTCCACGCTGATTCCCACATTCTCTCCCAACTGGTTATGAATTGCCGACACCTGGGACTTGGAAGTAGCGATCGTCACTTCTGCCTGCCTGTCTACCGACAAGATCTGTCGGTACACCCTCTGCACCATAGATTCGTATTCATTTCCCTCCGTTTTAAAGATCTTGATAAACTGTTTCGATCTGGTATCATTGGAAAGCGGCCACAAACGCTTGCCGGATCCCCCTGATAATAGTACGATATTCATATGCATCTCCCCCTGCTATAATCAAACACCCTGCAGTCCGCCGCCTGAGTCTCCACTCGCTGTGCAGCAAAACTGCAGGGTATTGCTTATTTTATCATCTTATTAATCTCTTCTTTCGCACGCTCAAGCTGATTATCCACACCATCCTCATAATACTTCTCTGCATCCAGTTCAAGCTCTATATCAGGCTCAATACCCGTACCATGAATGTTATTCCCCTTAGGTGTGAAGTAGGAGCTGACTGTCAATTTCAATGCGGTGCCGTCCGTGAGCGGAAGCACGCGCTGCACGATCCCCTTGCCAAAAGTCGTAGTACCGATCAAAGTACCCTTACCATAATCCTTGATCGCCCCGGCAAGGATCTCCGACGCGCTGGCGGAATTGCCGTTGACCAATACGACCAAAGGAATCTTTAATTCATTTCTGCCATCACAGCTATACTCCTCACGCTCTCCATATTTATCTTCCGTATATACAATCAGTCCCTTCGGCAGGATGGATCTGGCAATATCGACTACCACCGGAAGACTGCCGCCCGGATTGCCGCGAAGATCCAGAATGAGTCCTTTGGCATCAGAACCTTTAACTACTGCCAGCGCTTCCGTGAACTGGTCCGTCGTCACTTCATCAAACTCTCTGATCTGAATATACCCAACCCCATTATCATAGATCTCATAATTGACTGTCGGAGACTCGATCTTCTTTCTTGTGACATCAATCTCCAGGTAATCGGATTCTCCCTCCCGGTAAATGGTCAGGTGTACTTTCGTCCCCTCTTCACCTTTTACTTTTGAGACAATTTCCGACAATTCCAGCCCCTGTATCTGTTCTTCATCCACCATGTAAATGATGTCATTCTCTCTCAGTCCTGCTTCTTCAGCCGGTGTATCCGGGATCACTCCCGCGATCCTCGCCAGTCCTGTGGCTGGATCCAAACTGAGATAAGCGCCGATTCCATAATAGATTCCTTCCGTCGTCTGCATCAGATCCTGCCATTCCTCTTCGTTGTAATAAACAGAATAAGGATCTCCCAGGGAATCCACCAACCCGGAATACAGCCCGTCAATCATGGCCTCCTTGTCGATGTCTTCCTCCTGATAATAATATTCTTCGATCACCTCTTCGAGCGCTTCCAGTTTCTTAACCGTCTCATCGCCAACCAGCACATCAGCTGCATCTCCTCCGCTGGAAATCGTTCTGGCCGACTGCTCAGACGCCATCAGATACAGCTTGACGCCCACATAAGTACAGCTCCCTACCATGGCTGTGATCACAACGCCGACTAACAGTCCCAGCAGAAAATGCCCGCCCCCCTTATCGCGAGGCCCGCCCGCCGGCATCTGCGGCGGCTGTATAGGCGGCTGCTGCTGATAATACGGATTATGTCCATAATCATGGTTATAGTAGTTGTTGTCTCCGTTTTGATTCAAAATGTTTCATCTCCATTGGTTTCCATAGTTATAGTAAACGATATAATAGATTTCGTGGATCTGTCTGATTACTTCAGATAATTCCATGGACTCACATAATTACCGTTTAATCGCACGCTAAAGTGAAGATGGTTCCCCGTTGAGCGTCCTGTACTGCCGACCGCCGCAATATTCTGTCCTTTCGTGACACTCTGGCCTTTCGACACATACAGCGCAGAACAATGCATATAGATCGTATACAGTCCACTCCCATGGTCGATCATGATATAATTTCCCATAGAGTTATTATAGGCCGCGCCCACCACATCTCCATCGTAGGCCGCCAAGATCGCCGTACCACCAGGTGCCGCCATATCCAGGCCATTATGGAACTTCTGCACCCCCAGGATCGGATGCATACGGTTACCATACTCATCCGATATTCTCTTATATCCCGGACAGGGCCACGCAAACATGCCGCCATTATATACCCTTGCCTTGGCATTCTCTGCTTCCAGTCTTGCCCTCTCTTCTGCCACTGCTTTCTCTAATGCGGCAATCTCCGCATTTTCCTGCGCAATCATCGCCTCATATTCCTTGATTGCTGCTTCCTTCGTCGAAATATCAGAAGTCACAGCCACGATCTGCTGTTCTTTCTGGTCAATGAGTGCGCTGACATTTGCTTCCTCTTCTTCTACAGCCAGTTTCGCCTCCGCCAGCACTTCCTTCTCCGCTTCCAGTTCTTCCTTGCAAAGCTGCACCAGCTCTTTGGTCGCCACATATTCTTCCAGCTTATTTCTGTCATAGCGTGACAGTGACTCGATGTAATCTGCTTTATTGGTCATATCAGAGAAACCGCCAGAAGTAAACAACAGTTCCAGATAGAAGGTATCTCCTTTCTCGTACATGAACTTGATCCGCTTCTTCATGGCCTCGTACTGATCTTCCTGCTGTTTGATCGCCTCTTCCAGTTCTCTTGTCGTCTCCTCGATCTCTTCTTCTTTTTGTATGATCATTGTATTATATTGCTGTATCTTCTCCTGTATACCGCTTAATTGCTGATCAAGCTGTGTGACATAGGCTGTCAGGTCATTCTTAGACTGCTCCAGTTCCTTCTTAAGCTTCTCCACGTCCGTCTTACTGGACTTAAGTCCAGTAACTTCCTGCCTGGCCGCTTCGATCTCAGCTTCCTTGGCCCGGATGCTGTCATTGGTGAGAGCCGCTTTCACCGGTCTGACATCTGCAAATATAATAACCACACAGAGCAGCAAACATACCGCCTTTTTCCAATTCTTCATAAATTCTTATGCCCCATCCAATACTGATTGTCTCTGGTATTACGTACTCATGCTTCCTTCCACTGCATACAAAGATCCCATGATTCTTATAAGGCAGATTACACCCTCAGATGCTTTCTCACCGTAACGATACTGCCCAGGAAACCAATCCCGATTCCGATCCCCAGAGAGACCGGAACCAATACATGGAAGATCTCTTCCACTGTCAGAAAACTGAGCAGATCTGCCAGCATGGGAAACCGCTCCAATACATACTGCAGAACAATATTGTACAGTGTATAGATAACACCCAGCGGAATCGACGCACCGATCGCGCCGATCATCATACCCTCTATCACAAACGGCGACCTGACGAAGAAATCCGTCGCACCGATGTACTTCATGATATTAATCTCTTCTTTCCGCACAGAGATACCGATCGTCACGGTATTGCTGATCAGAAAGACAGAGACTGCAAACAGAATCGCAATGATACCCACCGACACATACGCGATCAGCGCATTGACCCCTGTCAATGTCGTAGCTGCCAGCTCTGATCTGTTCACCAGTCTGACGCCCTCTGTGGACTCCAGATACGTCACCAGCGCTGACTGCATGGATACATCATTCAAGTAGATCTCATAATTGGCAGAATCCGCCAATGGATTCTCCGTAAAACCATCTGCATACTCGCCCAGGTATTCCTGCTTAAAAGAATCCCAGGCCTCCTCTGCGGAAATAAATCTGATATCCGATACTTCCGGCCGCCTTGCGATCGAATCACCGATCGCCTGTATTCTGCTCTCCTCCAGACCTTCGTCGAAGAACACCGTCACTGAGACGCCTTCCTCCGCCGTCTTCACAATATGCTGAAAGTTTACGACAATCGCATAGAACAGTCCAAACAAGAACAGACATGCGCTGATCGTAGCGATCGAGGCCAGCGTAAACCACTTATTCCGGAAAAGGTTTCGCACGCCCTGCCTGAGCGTATAGAAAAAGCTGCTAATCCTCATCGATATATCCTCCCTTTTCCTCGTCGCTTACGATGACGCCTTTCTTCAGAGTGACGACTCTCTTCTGCATCGCATTCACGATCTCCCTGTTATGCGTCACTACGATAACTGTCGTACCGCTTTCATTGATCTGCTCTAACAGCTTCATGATCTCCCAAGAGTTCTTTGGATCCAGATTTCCGGTAGGCTCATCCGCCAGAAGAACGGTAGGCTTATTGACCAGGGCTCTGGCCAGCGCAACTCTCTGCTGCTCACCACCGGAAAGCTGCTTCGGTTTCGCCTTATATTTGCCTGCCAGCCCCACGATCGCCAATATGCTCGGCACATTCTTCTTGATCTCCTTATTGGACTTCTGGATAATCCGCTGTGCGAACGCCACATTATCATATACATTCCGATCCTTCAAAAGCCTGAAATCCTGAAATACAACGCCCAGATTCCTTCTGAATTTAGGTATCTTCCTATGTCGGATCTTCGACAAATCATAGCCCATAACATTAATATAGCCGCTGGTAATCGTTAACTCCCGCAATAGCAGCTTGATCAGGGTAGACTTCCCCGAACCGCTGTCTCCTACAATAAACACAAACTCCCCTCTGTTGATATGTAGGTTCACATCTTTGAGCGCCGGCGCTCCTGTGGAATATGCTTTACACACATTCGTCAGCGTAATGATCTCATTCGGCGCAGCCGTACTCCTCTTTCTTCGTCTCTCTGCCACTTTTGTTCTCCACTTCCGTTTTCTTAATAATCAAAACTTTCCATGTACTTCATATATTTTACTACCATAAGTGCAATCTTAAAGGTAATCGCATCCTCGAACACCCGAAGATCAAGTCCTGTGCTCTTCTGCAGCTTATCCAACCGGTATACAAGCGTATTTCTATGTATAAACAACTGTCTGGAAGTCTCTGAGACATTCAGGGAATTCTCAAAGAACTTATTTATCGTGACTAACGTCTCCTCATCAAAATCATCAGGACTCTTTCCATCAAAGATCTCCTTGATGAACATCTTACACAGCGGGATCGGAAGCTGGTAAATCAGACGTCCAATGCCCAACTCACTATACGCAATCACGTCCCTGTCGCCGAAGAAAATCTTGCCCACGTCCAGCGCCATCCTCGCTTCCTTATAAGAGCGGCTCACATCCTTGATCTCTCCGACCGTCGTACCATATGCAATCCTGACATTCTGAAATTCTTCTTTCTCCAAGAAGGACGCCACAGCCGAGGCAGCGCGGTCGATCTCCTTCGCATTGTCTCCCTCGGACAGATCCTTGACTACAATCACATTGTTCTCATCAACTGCCGTAATAAAGTCCTTACTATTACTGCCAAAGTAAGTACGCATCACCTCCAGCACATTGCTGTCCTTGGCATTGTCCGTCTCAATAATCAGCACTACCCTCTTTACATCCGCCTGAATATGCAGCTTCTTGGCGCGGCTGTAAATGTCCACCAGCAGCAGGTTATCTAAGAGCAGGTTCTTGATGAAATTATCCTTGTCAAACCTCTCTTTATATGCCACCAGAAGATTCTGAATCTGGAAGGCGACCATCTTGCCTACCATATAGACATCCTCACCAATTCCTCCAGCGATCAGAATATATTCCAACTGCTGCTCATCAAAGATCTTAAAATACTGATACCCCTGTATCTCCTGCGAGTCTGCCGGAGACTTAGCGAATTCCGCCGCTGCCCTGCCGCACTGCTCCATCTCTTCTGCAGTCATAGCTACCGCCTTCCCATCGATATCCATAACACACAGTTCAACCCTCGCAATTGATTTCAGCCCTTCAATTGTGCTCTGTAAAATCTGATTCGAAATCATACCCCACCTCTTATCATTCTTATAGCAAATTACACAAACCCAATGCTGCTAATTTCATCAAAATATAGCATCCAGGTTTTATTTTAATCTATATTTACAAAAAAATCTACCTCCATTCATGAAGATTTTGTGTATTTTTTAAGGAAAAGGAAATATTTGCCACTTTTTATGAACTGGACAATTTACACAAAGAAAAAATTTCAAAAAAAGAGGCATTTTCTCTTCATCTATGGTATAGTAATCATGAGCTGCTTTTCTTTAAGAAGCAGGCCTTGAAGCACAGATCACACAGGAGGTGAAAAGATCGCATGGACATAGCAGGATTGTCTGTTGCAATGGCTTCTGTCAGTGTACAGAATGCGTATGGCGTTGCAATGCTCAGTAAATCATTGGACCAGGTTTCCTCCATGGGAGACCAGATCACAGGCATGATGGATGCCGCCGCTATGGAGCTGTCTGTCAATCCAGAGATCGGCGCAAACGTTGATATCCGGATATAAATTCTGTTACGATCAGACAAAGCCGCTGCTATTTACAGCTTTGCGCTGTTCATAATAACGGCACAAAGTCCCGCACATGATTCCTTCCAGTCATCGACAAAGTAGAATCCTGCGTGGGACTTTTCTCTCCTATTGGGGTCCGTTCAGACGTATGGCCCGCTCTGTGATCTGGATCTTCCCTTCTTTCAGCAGATGACCTACTGCACGCTTGAATTCATTCTTACTCATCTGCGTCTCCCGCCTGATCACTTCCGGGGACGCTTTATCTGTAAAGGGCAGCGCGCCATCGAAACTGTCAATAATCTCCAGCACCCGCTTTGCATCCTTCTCAATCTGCAGATATGCTTTCTCCCGGATGCTCAGATTCAATTTGCCATCCTCCTTCACATCTACAATCCGCGTCTCAATAATATCCCCGATCTGCACAGAACCATACAGTTCACGCTGTGGAATCAGCGCCGAATATTTATCATCTACTGCCACAAACGCGCCAAAATTCCTGCTGATCTCATAAACTGTTCCCCGTACCCGGTCATCTTTCTGATACGGGCTGTCTGTGGACAGATATGGATATACGTTCATCGTCGCACACAGCCTGTTGCTCTTATCGATGTAGAGCGCCACCAGGCACTCCTCTCCCGCAGATACCTTCCTTGTCTGCTCTTTAAAAGGCAGGAGCAGGTCCTTCTCCAATCCCCAGTCCAGAAATGCGCCAATCTTCCCTACCTGCGCGACACGTACTCTTGCTACCTTGTGAAGCGTCAGTTTTGGCCTGTTGACTGTCGCAATCAGCCTGTCCTCGGAATCCCGGTAAACAAATACCTCGACTTCCACTCCCGTCCGCGCATTTTCCGGCGTCTGCTTTTTCGGAAGCAGCACCCGCTCTTCCGGATTCTCTCCGTCGTACAAGTACACTCCAAAATCTACTCTTTTCAATATCTGCAATGTCTGGATCTCTCCCAGTCTGATCATACACTCCCGCCTTCCCACGCATTCTGTTACACGCTGCCTGTCATAATTCCACTGAAACGTTATTGTTTCCCCGCCCGGCTCAATTCCACGATGCTGTACGGCCTGCCGTCTTCTCTGTTCAGGGAGATCGTATACAGACTCTCCTCTGTATCCTTTGCCACAACAGGATGTATCCGCTCTCCCAGAACAGCCTGATTCTTATATTCCACTCTGAGCTGTCCCACCTGGAAATCTTTCGGGAGATAATCCATTGCCATCCGAACATACTGCCCATTATTGACATGGTTATTCGTGTCAAGATGATGTTCTTTCACCACAAACGACTCGGCTCTCTCCCCCTCCGCCGGCACATGGATCTTACGCGGTGCATATTCCATCGGATACTTCTCTTCCAGCACGTATCCTGCCAGCATACGCTCACTTGGCCTGGCCGGAGTCATCTTCCCCAGATCCATCAGACTCCAGATAGAATTGGCATAGGAAAGCACTTCTCCCTCCTGCGTTCTCATCTCGAAGTTACGATACCCAACAAATCCCTTGAAATCATAGGGGGCCGTCCCAATCACAATTTTCTCGCACAGATGCGGATATCGGTTGACACAGATCTGCCATGCCGACAGCATCCATACCTGGTTCAATTCCATGAGGTAATCCGTGCCCAGGCCAATATCCTCTGAATGAAACGTTGAACAGTCCTGGAAATAATCCAGGAGCGCAATCAGCGTCATATTGCCGTCTATCCCTACCTCACTGTAACGTACCCTGCTGTCAAATGTATACATAGTTTTCTCCATTTCTGTACTGCTTTTGCACAGACACAAATCTTTTCATCTTCCCATCGTGTTTTCCGGTTCATACGTGTTGAACCATACACTGTCCACGATCTTGCGCGTCTGATTATTATAAACGATCACATTCAATCCACTTTCATTCTTGGAATATTCCTCTCCATCAATCTGAACCGAGGTCAGGCCGTTACCCCATTCGTCCCGTGCGCTGAGCGCATACAGCGGCAGGTGTCCCGCCTTGACCGCTCCCCGATATTCAATCGGATCAAAGGACAATTCTTCCAACAGCACTTCTCCGTCTGAGATCACGGCAAGATAGTGGCATCCCTCCTGTCCGATCAAATCCGCAGACAATCCAAGCTCCTGTAAGATCTCAATCGTGGACTCTCTCAGAGAACCGGTAAATTCATCCTTCGAGACCAGAATGATCGTGAACGGATCATGGTCCAGCGCCGACAGATAGGCGTCAATCTCTCCCGTATGATCCAGACTGCACAGATCCACCATAAACGCATGGTCTTCCCTTGTCTCCTCCCATTGCCGGTGCGTCCTGCTTTCAATACCGAACTGTTCCTGTAACACCGTACCGATATAGTCAGTCACCTTCACCGCACCCCATAGATTGGGATGACCGTCGTCACAGTTGTCCACCGCGATCTGATACCCCATCTGCCGGTACACATTTCTTTCATTAAAACTGATAAAGGTGAGTCCTTCCCGGTCCGCATACGCCTGTATTGCATTACATTTTGTAAGATCCGCTGATACCGCCGGTGTGATCGTCAGGATCAAGGAAATATCATTCTCTTTGCACAGACTGTTGATCCGGTCCAGATATTCCCGCATCAAAGGCGCCATCTCTGCCTGTTCCTCTGTCAGCATCGTATCATGCGGCTCAAAACCCTCGCCCGCCTCTCCCAGATAGAAATACAGCGGCGAAAACCCTTTTAACCCGGAATAACCTGTCATCTCCTGATACAGATAATCATTCCGGTCTAAATTCTCCCATCTCGTATGGTAACGTAAATTGGGAAAATAGTAGCTCCACACATCCTGTTTCGGATCTATCTCACAGATCGTTTGGACCGCCTCGGCCTTGACCGGCGACCATCTCATGAAATCAAATGCCTTGCGGGTATAACTCTCCTCAGAATTCAGAGGTTCCTCAACCGCATAGGGAAAGCAGAAATAGCATTCTAATACCACCGCTTTCGGCTTCTGGAAACGGAGCGCCTCTTTCAACCAATAATAGGACGTCACCATGCCCTGTTGTTCGCACCCAAGATTATAACTTGTGATCCCGTATTTATCATATAGTTCCTGCGGCGCGAATGAAGTGACTCCATGACTGCTCCCTAAGAAAAGCACATCCACCGCATTCTTCTCCATCTCATAGAAGCCGGCATAAGTGGTCGTCGTAGGCCACGCGGTATCCGTAAAAAACTTCGGCGTAATGAGACGGATATAAACACCGAAACAGACAGCAAATATCACGAGAAACCCTATCGTCCGTAAGACAAACCCCTTATGATTCTTCATGCCTAAAATCCCCCGTATATAAATGCCTGTGGATCATACCCCATTCCATAGACACCGTAAGTCATAATCCCGAAAATAACGATCAGATACAGCCCCCACCTTACCATAATCGGCTGCCCAAAGATCCTATCTGCAAAGACAGTCCCTTTCTCCTGCTTTAAGCTGACGATAAACAGAATCAAAATGGAAGCCGTCAGCACCAACCACTCCTTCCAGTCAAGGCCCAGGGTAAGCAGTGCGTCATTCGTAAAGATCCATACATTTCGAACCCGGAACATACTTCGAATCATCTGAAGACCTGTCGTCAGATTCTCTGCTCTGAATAGGATCCACGCCACCATCACACACAGGAAAGTCCAGATTCTCTGTATCCATGTCCTGACTTCCACAGCTTCCTCAAGCCCCAGAATCCCAACCGCTCTTAGTCGCGCCTTCTGCGTCAGCTGTCCTGCGATCTGATAACCGGCATGCATCAATCCCCAGACTACAAAACGCAGTCCGGCCCCATGCCAGATTCCGCTGACCAGAAATGTCAGAATCAGATTGAGAAAAGTCCTGATCCGTCCTCTATGACTGCCGCCTAAAGGAATATAAATATAGTCTTTCAGCCATTCGCTCAAAGACATATGCCATCTATGCCAGAAATCTTTGACCGACACTGCCAGATACGGATGGTTAAAATTATCTGCCAGATTTATCCCGAACAGATTCGCGATTCCCTTGGAAATAGAAATACACGCCGCAAAATCAGCATACAATTCTATGCTGTACAGAATTCCAGCCACCAATACATAACAGCCCACATACTGATCATGATGGTCGAATACTTCATTTACCACCACCGCCGCTCTGTCTGCGATCATCATTTTCAGAAAGAACCCCCACAGAATCCTGTAGAAGCCTCTTACTACAGTTCTTTCACAGAATGAGTGGCCTGCATACAGCTGTCCTGCCAGTCTGTCATAACGTGGTATGGGGCCCTGTACGATCTGCGGGAAAAACGTCAAATAGAGAGCAAGCTTCGCCGGATTTCTCTGTGCCTCGATCCTTCCCCTGTAAATATCTGTCAGATAAGAAATAATCTGCAGCGTATAAAATGAGATGCCAAGCGGAATGATCCAGTTCACGGCATCTCTGTGCAGTAAGATTTCAAGAATGTAATTACCGTTCTTACAGCATAACCACGGCAATAGGATCAACAGAACCGTACCTGCAAGTATGCTCTTCCTTCGCATTCTCTCCAGGAGGATCCCCACAGCATAAGCAGTCAGGATCGTAACCAGAAGAACTGCCATGCCGGCTCCTGATCCACAGGCCCGCCAGTAGAAGAAAATGCTGCCGGCTAACAAAACAAGCCATCTGTGCTTTAATGGCATACCATAATATAGCAGAAAGGCGGCCGTCACAAATAGATAAAACGGAAACGACATATATGTCATGAGTTTTCTCCCAGATTGTTTTTGTCTCTTGTACTACAACAAAACCCCGGCAGATACTTCGCCGGGGCTTCAAGCTGGGCTACAAGGATTCGAACCTTGAAATGACGGAGTCAGAGTCCGTTGCCTTACCGTTTGGCGATAGCCCATCAACAATTAGGAATTATATAGGATATTATTATTTTTTGCAAGCCTTTTTATTAATTTTTTTAAAAATTTTTCAAATTTTTCCCAAAGCGGTTTTGCTAAGGAGTCTGGGACAGACAGAAAGATCTCCGTCTGCCCCGGAAAAGTACTCTTATTAGATTTCAAACATCAGCTCGCCGTAAGTGGGGATCGGCCAGATTTCCTTGTCAACGATCATCTCCAGCTCATCTGCCGGTGCACGCAGTTCTTCCATAGCAACTTTGACCGTATCTTTGTAGAAGAATGCCTGTGCTTTGGCGTCCGTCATCTCGGAAGCCTCTTTCTCCACCTTCTCCAGTTTGAGTAAGGCTGTCCGCATCGCTGCCAATCTGCTGGAAACTTTCTGCAGAAGCTCTCTCTGCGTCACCGGATCCACGCCTGCTTCCTTCACGGCATTTACCGTATCTGCCAGCGCCTTGGTGTACTTCACCACCGCAGGAATGATCTGCTTGCCAGCCATGTCAATCATGGCAAGCGCCTCAATGTTGATCGTCTTTGCATAAGTCTCATAGATGATTTCCTCACGGGACTCTAATTCTACCTTCGTAAAGATATGGAATTTTTCAAACAGTCTGACAGCCTTTTCTGTCGTCAGAGTGCTCGCGGCCTCGATCATGGATTTAATGTTCGGTAAGCCTCTTCTCGCTGCCTCCTCTACCCACTCCTGCGCATAGCCATTTCCATTAAAAATAATCCTCTGATGCTCAGACATATATTCCTTAATCAGATCATGGATCGCAATTTCCAGATTATCTGCTTTCTCCAGTCTGTCCGCAGCCTCGCAGAAAGCCTCCGCCACAATCGCATTTAAGGTCGTATTCGGACTTGCGATAGAATCCGCGGAGCCTACCATACGGAACTCAAATTTATTCCCCGTAAAGGCAAACGGCGACGTTCTGTTTCTGTCCGTTGCATCTTTCTTGAAGTCAGGAAGTGTCTTGACACCCGTCAACAGTCTGCCGCCCTCCTTGACACTGGTGGCTTCTCCTGTCTCGATCAACTGACTCACTACATCCTCCAACTGTTCTCCCAGGAAAATCGAGATAATCGCCGGAGGCGCCTCATTTGCGCCCAGTCTGTGATCATTTCCCACGTCGGCAGCCGACTGGCGAAGCAGGTCTGCATGGGTATCCACCGCCTTCATGATGCAGGCAAGTACCAGCAGGAACTGAATATTTTCATTCGGCGTATCACCCGGATCGAGCAGATTCACGCCGTTATCTGTTGTGATCGACCAGTTGTCGTGTTTCCCGGAACCATTCACGCCTGCATATGGTTTCTCATGCAACAGGCACCTCATGCCGTGGCGGATCGCTACCCTCTTCATCGCTTCCATAACAAGCTGGTTATGGTCCACTGCAATATTAGCCGTCTCATAGATCGGCGCCAGCTCATGCTGCGCAGGCGCTACCTCATTGTGCTGTGTCTTGGCTGTAACACCCAGCTTCCACAGCTCCTCGTTCAGATCCTTCATATAAGCGCCGACACGTTCCCTGATGACCCCGAAATAATGATCCTCCATCTCCTGCCCTTTCGGCGCAGGCGCTCCGAACAAAGTACGTCCTGCAAACATCAAGTCTGTTCTTTTCATATACAGATCTTTATCTACCAGAAAATATTCCTGCTCCGGTCCCACCGATGCAGTAACCTTGGTCGCTTCTGTATTGCCGAACAGCCGAACGATCCGCAGCGCCTGCTCGCTCAGCGCTTCCATGGAACGCAAAAGGGGCGTCTTCTTGTCAAGCGCTTCTCCTGTATAAGAGCAGAACGCCGTAGGAATACAGAGGATCGTGCCGCATCCAGACTCTTTCAGAAAGGCGGGAGATGTGATATCCCATGCCGTATATCCCCTTGCTTCAAACGTCGCACGCAATCCTCCTGAAGGGAACGAAGAAGCATCCGGTTCCCCCTTGATCAGCTCTTTGCCGGAGAACTCAGTCAACATCCGTCCTTCCTCATCGGGATGTGCCACAAATGCGTCATGCTTCTCTGCCGTAATGCCCGTCAGCGGCTGGAACCAGTGGGTGTAGTGTGTTGCACCGTTCTCCACCGCCCAGTCTTTCATCTCCTTGGCAACTACATTCGCGGCAGCTTTCGACAGCTCGCCGCCCTCATTCATCACCTTTACTACTTCCTTGTACACATTTTTCGGCAGTCTCTCTTTCATCTTGCCGAGTGTGAACACATTCTTCCCAAAGATCTCTTCCACATTGAATACATCGCTCATTTTATGCCCTTTCCTCCTCACCCATAGAATCCCATGCCATGCAAACTTCCATATGCGGTCCTGCGCATAAAAAAATGTTCCAAAAATAAACCTTTTGGAACACCTTCGTTCAAGATACCATTATGCGGGTCAGCCCTTGCAACAACACAGATTACCGCGCCGCTGCAATCTTTCTATAAAATACTCTACTTTCTTCAAAAAAGCAATACCATAATTTAAATTTTGTGATTTATGACGGATTTTGCGGTCCTGAATCCCGATTTCCTGTGAAAGTCTTTAAAGACTTTTCTTGCTCATCACCCGCAGAATATCATACCGCTGTGGCAAAACCGACAGCGCTATATCAATCACCTGTTTCGAGTGCGGGCAGGATTCCACCTTTTCTCCCTCCTCATTGTACATAGCAAGCACCTCCACCGGCACATTACTTCCATCCGGTTTCATGATCTCGATCCAGTCTCCCACGCTAAATTTATTCCTCTGTTCAATCCTGACACACACATTTCCTTCCCTCTCTGTCAGCTCTCCTACGATTCCCAGATAAGTATATTCATTCACATAAGTACTATTGTCATAGATCTGTGTCGTCTCATCCGGCTTCCCGAAATAAAATCCCGTCGTAAACTGCCTGTAAGTGCATTTCGCGATCTCTGCCCGATACCAGTCCATATTGGCACGGTATTTATCCTCAGATTCCAGGTAGTCGTCGATCGCCCTCCGGTAAGTGCGCGCCACCGTGGCAACATAGAGCGCCGTCTTCATCCTGCCCTCAATCTTGAAACTGTCTATCCCGGCATCGATCATCTCCGGAATAAACTCGATCATGCACAGATCCTTAGAATTGAAGAGAAACGTCCCTCTCTCGTTCTCGTAAACCGGCAGATACTCTCCCGGCCTGGTCTCCTCTACCACCGCATATTTCCAGCGGCAGGGGTGGGTGCATGCTCCATGATTCGCATCCCGTCCCGTAAAATAATTGCTCAACAGGCACCGCCCGGAATAAGAGATACACATGGCCCCATGGATAAAGCTCTCGATCTCCATCTCCTCCGGGATCTTCTCCCGGATCTCCCGAATCTCTGCCAGTGAAAGTTCTCTCGCAGAGACGACCCGCTTCGCTCCCTGTTCCTGCCAGAAACGATAGGTCATATAGTTGGTATTATTGGCCTGTGTAGAAATATGAATATCAATCTCAGGGCAGATCTCCCTCGCCAGTAGAAACATTCCCGGATCTGCAATGATCAATGCATCCGGCTTCCGTGCTTTGAGTTCTTCGAAATACGTCCTCGCCCCTGTAAGATCGTCGTTATGCGCCAGGATATTTGCCGTCACATGCACCCGCACATTATGCGCATGGGCGAAAGCAATTCCCTCTGCCATCTCTTCCGATGTGAAATTCTTCGCTTTGGCCCTCAGGCCAAATGCCTCGCCGCCGATATAGACCGCATCAGCTCCAAAGACCACTGCCGTCTTTAACACCTCCAGACTGCTCGCTGGAACTAACAATTCTGGTTTTCTGATTTTATCCCTCATCTTTGTAACCGTATCTCCTTCTTCGTGCGCCGCCGTCTGTCCTGTATGCCATGCTCTCATTCCTTCTCTGCCCTCGAACTGATCACCTGTGCAAGTCAATCATCTTCTCTGCCTACAGCCTCAACGCCCTCAGTCTTCCTCACTCTTAACGCTCACCGTTACGCCGTCCCCAACTGGCAGAATCGCCGTCTCTAATTCCGGATGATGCTTTAATGCATACAGATACTCCCGCATCCGGCTGTGGATCGTCCGGTTCCTCCTGGTCACCGCGAATCTCGACTCTATGATATCCCCATCCTGCAGCACATTATCAGACAGAAGGATCCCGCCCGGCGCAAGAAGTCTTACAACGTCCGGCAGAAAATGAATATACTGACCCTTCGCTGCATCCATGAAGATCATCTCATAGCATCCCTGCAATCCGCTTAAGATATCCGCCGCATCTCCCTCCAACAGCGTGATCTGCTCCTCCTTACCCGCCCGCCTGAAATTCTCTCTGGCAATCGGAATTCTCTTTTCATATTTCTCAATCGTCGTTATGTGGCAGCCCTTCGGTCCATACTCGCTCATCAGAAGCGCAGAAAAACCAATGGCGCATCCCACTTCCAAAATAGATGCAGGCTTCTTCATTGCAAGAAGCAGCTTGATCAGACTCTGCACCTGCGTGCGGATAATCGGCACATCGGTTTCCTTAGCTTCCTTTTCTATTTCATGCAGAAAAGGCGTATTTCCGGCATCCAAAGAATCAATAAACGCATTTAGGCGCTCATCTCCTGTCATCGTCCTTACCTTACGTCCTTTCTCTTCTATTCTTCGGTTTCCTCTTCCTCTTCACTCTCCGGCTCCACTGCAATCACAGCCAGCATCTCCTGAGCGGTCATAGTCGTACTCAGGTCATAGATTCCGGGCTGGATCTTTCCGTGATTTTCCGACAGCAATTCCTGGATCCGAAAGAGATTTGCGTCCCGGATCAATCCCTTCTCCTGCAGCATCTCCCCCACTTCCTTAGCGGAATCCGTTCCGCCGATGGACACACTGATCGTCCGGCCGGCGCCGCTTTCTACCGGTTCCTCCGCAAATACCCGAAACCCATAGTCATAGGCTGCCGTCGCTGTTTTCGTGACAAACATCACAATGAAAACAGCCGCCACAATCTTTATCATCAGCTCAGCAACCGATCCTATCACGTACTTTAACTTCATGTTTCAACCTCTCTTATCCCCTTGTTATACTTCGAAATCAATCTGCGCCGTGAGCAGCACATACATCTCCTGCATCATACGGCAGAAAGCAAGTTCAGCCCTTAAGAAGTCGTCTACCGCCGGATTCTCACGAAATTCTCTGTACTCTCTTTCAAACACTTCCATCTTGTCAAACAACTCCGCACCTTCCGCTTCATTCTGAATATCGAAGTTCTTCTGCCGGTATTCATTGACCTGATCATACAATCCCGGCTGCGCCTTGAGTATATCACGTTGCTGCAGATATTCCCGATAAACATCGGTTTCCCTTACGATTTCCGCCAGTCCTCTTGCGGCCTCCATAACGTCATTCTCTGTCATACTGTCCTTCCTCCCGCCTGTAGATCAATTCCTATCGTATCGCTGTTTCTCCGCCGCCATTTCATGCCCCTCACAAAAGAAAAGAGCGTCAGGACACCGCGATACCCTATTAGACTTCCATAATAATCGGTAAGATCATAGGACGCCGCTTCGTCTTCTTCCATACAAATTCACTTAACACATCCTTGATCGCCGCCTTGATCCTGCCCCAGTCAGACTGGCCCCTGTCCAGACATCCGTGAACTGCTTCATCCACTAACAGTCTGGCCTCGTCTAACAGCTCGTCTGACTCGCGCACATAGACAAATCCTCTGGATACAATATCCGGCCCCGACACAAGTCTGTCGCTATAAGAATCCAGCGCCAGCACAACGATCAAAATACCATCCTCGGCAAGATGCTGTCTGTCGCGAAGTACCACATTCCCCACATCACCTACGCCCAGACCATCGACCAGAATCGCTCCAACGGGCACCTTGCCGGTAACTTCCGCCCGCTCGCTGTCCATCTCCAGCACATCCCCGGATTGTATCATGAAGATATTTTCTTTCGGAATGCCCAGTTCCTGCGCAATCTTCGCCTGCGCTTTCCTGTGCTTATATTCTCCATGAATCGGCACCGCATATCTGGGTTTCACCAGACTGTAGATCAGTTTGATCTCTTCCTGACAGGCATGGCCTGACACATGCACATCCTGGAAGATGACATCTGCCCCCTTCTTCTGCAGTTCATTAATCACATTGGTGACTGCTTTCTCATTGCCCGGAATCGGATGGGAAGAAAAGATAACCGTATCCCCTGGCAGGATCGAGATCTTCTTGTGGTTATCACTTGCCATCCTGCTTAAGGCCGCCATACTTTCTCCCTGGCTTCCCGTAGTAATGATCACCGTCTTATCATTCGGATAATTTTTCAACTGCTCTATGTCAATCAGCGTATTCTCCGGGATATGCAGACATTCCAGTTTGGAGGCCGTCTCTATGATATTGACCATGCTCCGGCCTTCTACTACAACCTTTCTGCCATGCTTATAGGCTGAATTGATAATCTGCTGTACGCGGTCCACATTCGAAGCAAAAGTCGCTATGATGATTCTCGTATCCTTATGGTCAGCAAAAAGACTGTCAAACGTCCTCCCCACCGTGCGCTCGGAAGCCGTAAATCCCAGCCGCTCCGCGTTGGTGGAATCACACATCAGCGCAAGAACGCCTTTCCTGCCGATCTCCGCAAAACGCTGCAAATCGATGGCATCGCCAAACACCGGTGTGTAATCTACCTTAAAGTCACCGGTATGTACCACCACACCTGCCGGAGAATAGATCGCCAACGCCGCTGCATCCACAATACTGTGATTTGTCTTGATAAATTCAACCCTGAACTGTCCTAAATTGATTGATTGTCCAAACTTTACTACTTTACGTCTTGTCTTACTCGTCAGATCATGCTCTTCCAGCTTATTCTCAATGATTCCCATCGTCAGTCTGGTCGCATAGATCGGAATGTTCATCTCCTTTAAGATATAGGGCAGCGCACCGATATGGTCTTCATGTCCATGTGTGATCACAAAACCCTTCACCTTATCCACATGCTCTTTCAGATACGTGATATCCGGAATCACCAAGTCGATGCCCAGCATTTCGTCCTCCGGAAAGGATAGCCCACAATCTACCACAATAATACTGTCTTCATACTCGAAGGCAGTAATATTCAATCCAATCTGCTCTAAACCGCCGAGCGGAATCACTCTCAGCCTGGACGCAGTCTTTCCCTGTTCAATTTTCTTCAAATATATTTCCTCCATTCTCTTATCCATGCCGTTCAAAACAGCATACCTGTTCCGCACATAAAAAGCTGCTCCAGACAATACATAAAGCAGAGCGCCATCCCGTCCCTGTACTCTGTGTCGTCGCTCCTGATACTTCCGGCCTGTAAGGCGATGTCTGACACCATCCCGGTACGGCATGATTCTCCCTATGTATCTCTGAAGTTATTTGGTCCGTCTGATTCAGCTCAGCTCAACGTCCTCCAGCATATCTTCAAACACAGCCGCCACTGCGTTTAATTCCTTATCCTCTGTTACAATCTCATAAAGCGCTTCTGTATCCTCTAACGCGGACATATCCCTGAGAATAAACGCTTCCCCGTCTCCCTCCTCGGAATCTGTCACGAGAATATAATCGACACCTCCCAGCCTGGTCTGTTCCAGTATATAAAACTGAACCGGTTCTTCTCCTTCTGGGGTAAAAACAATCTTCTCCACTTACTCCTTCTCTCCTTCGTTGCCGCTATTTGTACGATAATCCAGATACCCTTGCAGAATCAAAACTGCGGCAATCTTGTCCACATACTCCTTGCGGTGTTCCCTGCGGATCCCCGCCTCCATCATCGCTTTATCTGCCGCTACCGTGGTGAGACGCTCGTCCCACATCGTCACGGGAAGTCCTGTCCTTCTTTCTAACTTATCCTTAAACTCCAAGGACAGCCCCGCTCTTTCTCCCATCGTATCGTTCATATTCTTCGGCAGACCCAGCACGATCTGTGTCACCTCGTACTCCTGAATCAATTCCTCAATCCGCGCCAGCGTCTGACGCAGTTTATTCTCTTCTTTTCTTCTGATGATCTCCAAACCCTGTGCAGTGATCAGAAGCGGATCGCTGACCGCCACCCCCACTGTTTTAGATCCAAGATCCAGTCCCATGATTCTCATGCGTCTTCCATTATCTTCTTTCTGTGTCCTGCCAGCCTGTCATACAGCATCCTGTCACGGCTGCTGCCGATCGCCCGATGCAGATTTGCTATTTCCCAAGGGAATTCTTAATGTATTCTACCAGCATCTCTTCTACCAGCTCATCCCGCTCCACCTTCATGATCAGGCTGCGCGCGCTCTTATGGCTGGTAATGTAGGTCGGATCACCGGACATAATATATCCGACGATTTGATTTACCGGGTTGTACCCCTTCTCTGTCAGTGCCTCATATACTGTGGAGAGTACAAGCTTCACGCCTGTCTCAGGCTCCGTTTCCACTTTAAAAAATTGTGTGTTCTCTAAATCCTGCATTCTTTCACGCCCTTATCCATTGTCATTTGATATTACCCCTATTATTACCATAATACTCTATCGCCGCACAAAATTCAATCATTTTAAGAGCATGATATCCTCTTCGAGAAACCTGTCGATCGTTCCCTGTATGATCTGATTCCCATAATTCTCAGATCCCGCATTCTCCTTCGCCACTTTAATATACTGCGGTGTATGTCCAATCCAGTACATCCTCCCGCCAATCTCCTTTTCTTCCTCAAAAAGGACCTCTGCTTCTTTATGCACATAACCGGCCCTGTAATCATGTGACAGACGTTTCTCCAACTGTGCCAGGATACTGCTTCTTACCCCCTTCTGATGTTCTGTGAGCTGGGCATCCATCTTCGCCGCTCTCGTCCCCTGTCTTCTGGAATATTTGAAAATATGCATCTCATAGAATCTGACCTTTTGCACAAAAGCTTCCGTCATACGGAATTCTTCTTCCGTCTCTCCAGGAAATCCAACGATCACATCTGTCGTTATGGCCGGATCCCGATAGTATTTCCTGAGAAGCTGTGTCGTCTGAAAGTATTCCCCGGTAGTATAGTGTCTATTCATTCTCTGGAGAACTGCATCACAGCCGCTCTGCAAAGACAAGTGAAAATGAGGGCAGATCTTAGGCATCCCGCTGAGCTGTCTGACAAACTCTTCCGTCACAATACGAGGTTCCAGAGATCCCAGACGGATACGTTTTAGTCCCTCTGTGTTCTGCATTTTGGCCAGAAGCTGCAATAACTCCGAGCCGCCTCTGTCGATCCCGTAAGAACTCAGATGAATCCCTGTTAACACGATTTCCCGGTAGCCTGCAGCCACAATTCCCTGTACCTCCCGCATAATATCGTCCTGCTCCCGGCTTCTGACCCTGCCTCTGGCATAGGGGATGATACAATAAGAGCAGAACTGATTACACCCGTCCTGAATCTTGATATATGCTCTCGTATGTTCTGCAGTGCGGATTAACTGCATTTCTTCATATTCTTTCGTGCAGCCGATATCGATCTTCTCTATAACAGGCCCTTTCCCACAGACAGCAGGGATCTTCCCCGCTTGTCCTTCGTGTTCCTGCAAATAGTTCTCCAGGATCACCGCCAAGTCTTTCTTGCGGTTATTGCCAATCGCAAGATCCACTGCCTCTTCCTGGAGGATCCCTTCCCCCGCTGTCTGGACATAACATCCCACCGCCACTACGACAGCGTTCGGGTTACGTTTCCTTGCGCGATGGATCATCTGCCTGCTTTTCCGATCAGCTATATTGGTCACAGTGCACGTATTGATGATATAAATATCTGCCGTCTCATCAAAAGATACAATTTTGTATCCTTTTTCCAACAGCATTTGTTGCATAACATCCATTTCATAGCTGTTCACTTTGCATCCAAGATTGTGTAGTGCTACACTTTTCATTGTATCCCCCACGTTTTTTGTGTTGTTTTATCATTGACTTTTAGTGCTCCAGCCTTTAGTATTAAAGCAGAAGGTATTCATAAAGCAAAGGAGGTAGATTTGACATGAAAACAGTACAGATTTCTCTCAATTCAATTGATAAGGTTAAATCTTTTGTAAATGATATTACAAAATTTGATTACGATTTCGATCTGGTATCCGGCAGATACGTGATCGACGCGAAGTCTATCATGGGCATCTTCAGTCTGGATTTATCCAAACCGATCGACTTAAATATCCATGCAGAAGACGCGATCGATGAAGTTCTGGCAGTCTTAAAACCGTACATCATCTGAACAGGCCTATCAACAAGACACCGGAATCACCTTATCAGGTGATTCCTTTTTATTGTCTAACGCTATTTTACAATGATCAATTCTTCTGTGTCCAGTGCGGTCTGCACCAGTTCATCAATCTTTTCCACCAGATTATGCTCATGTTTTCTGATGATCTTTAAATTCGGTTTCGTCACCGGATGCTTTGCCACAAAAATCGTACAGCAGTCCTCAAAAGGCTGGATCGAGGTCTCATACGTATCAATCTTCTCGGAAATATCTACAATCTCCATCTTGTCAAATCCAATCAACGGCCTGTATACCGGCAGTTCACATACCTCATTCGTCGCCATCAGACTGTGCATCGTCTGCGAGGCAACCTGTCCAATACTCTCACCCGTGATCAGCCCAAGGCATTCCGTCTCTTTCGCGATATGCTCTGCAATACGCATCATATAGCGGCGCATGATGATCGTCAATTCATCATGTGGACATTTGTCATAGATATACAACTGTATGTCCGTAAAATTAATGACATGAAGGTAAATCGGTCCCGTATAGGCCGCCACCTTTGCTGCCAGATCCACCACCTTCTGCTTTGCACGCTCACTTGTATAGGGCGGTGCATGGAAATAGACCGCATCGATCTTGACACCCCTCTTCGCGATCATCCAGCCCGCAACCGGTGAGTCAATGCCGCCGGATAACAGCAGCATCGCTTTTCCTCCTGTGCCTACCGGCATACCGCCCGGCCCCGGAATCGTCTCCGAATAGAGATAGATCTTATCCCGTATCTCCACGTTCAGAAGAATATCCGGCTTGTGCACATCAACATGCATCTGCGGATAAGTATCCAGGATAACGCCTCCCAACTCCATATTGATCTCCATGGAATTGAGAGGATAATTCTTTCTTGCCCGCCTGGCGGCAACTTTAAAACTTTTGTCTTTCAAAGGATAGACGGTGTTAACATAGCTTACCACCGTCTCCTTCAACTTCTCGAATCCTTCATCCTCCACATGGACCATCGGGCAGATTCCCGATATGCCGAATACTTTCTGCAGATGCGCCACCGTCTCGTCATAATCGAATTCGGACACGGCCTCCACATAGATGCGTCCGTCCGTCTTGCGCACGCAGAAGTCTCCTTCACATTTCTTCAACGCGTACTTAATCTGCTGTACCAGTGCATTCTCGAACAGATACCGGTTCTTGCCTTTCACTCCGATCTCAGCATATTTTATCAAAAAAGCCGTAAACATATTTCCTCCCTGACGCCTGATTCTTGCAGCTTTGCCGCTTCTTCAATGCAGCGCTGTAACCGTCAATGGCGCGTATATTTTCTTAACATCGGAATCATTTCATATAATGCCTGTATAGTATACCGGATTTCCTCTTCTGTTGTAAAGACGGAAAGGCTGAAACGTATGGTGGAACCTAACAGGTCCTTCTCCACTCCAATCGCCTTAAGCGTATCCGATATCTGAGGTTTGTTGGATGAGCAGGCGCTTCCTGCCGATACATAAATCTCCTTTTCCTCCAGTGCATGCAGCAAGACTTCACTCCGCACACCGCGCACAGAAAGGCTGACAATATGCGGCGCACCCTGTCTTCCCGGACATCCATTCACCTTCACATCCTCTATGTGGCCGACTCCCTCAATCAGCAGATTCCGCTGCTCATACATTCGATCCACATCCTGCTCCAAATTCGCATAGACAAGTTCTGCCGCCTTGGCAAGCCCTGCAATTCCCGGCACATTTTCTGTACCGGAACGCATTCCCTTCTGCTGTCCGCCGCCATATAAAATGGGACTGATCTTCGCCCCTTCCTTCATGTACAGGAAGCCTGCTCCTTTCGGTCCATGAATCTTATGGGCGCTGACTGATAACAGATCCACATGCATCCTGGCGGGATAAATCCTGAACTTGCCGAATCCCTGCACCGCATCCACATGGAACAATGTCTGGGGATTGCACTGCTTGATCAGTTCCCCCGCTTCCGCGATGGGCTGCACGCTTCCAATCTCGTTATTGACATGCATGATCGATACCAGGATCGTATCCTTTCTGATTGACCGCTCTAGATCTTTCAGGGAGATTCTTCCTTCCCGATCGACCGGGAGATATGTCACCTCAAACCCCTGATTTTCCAGATATGCCATCGTCTGCAGAATTGCCGGATGCTCCATTCTGGTCGTGACCAGATGCCTTCCCCTCCTGTGATTTGCCATCGCCGCGCCGATCAATGCAATATTGTCGGACTCTGTACCACCGGAAGTAAACAGGATCTCCTTTTCATTTACCTTTAACAGTTTGGCCAATGTCTCTTTGGCGTATCTTAAGTATTGTTCCGCTTCTATCCCTTTATGATGCATGCTGGATGGATTTCCGTAATCCTCGCACATGACCTTACATACTAATTTTGCCACTTCGTCATAGCATCTGGTTGTTGCGGAATTGTCCAAATACACTTCCATTTTTGTCATTCCTTTCTTTTGACTTATCGTTCCCGGAAGTTTTCCACAGCATAATCTCTGCTGTTTCCTTATACCCTATCATATGTCATCGGCTTTCCAAATGATACATCAGCCATGATAATACCGTAAAGCCCGCTGTCTCCGTCCGCAGGATGCGTCTGCCCAGCGTTACAGGCTCAATTCCTGCTTCCACCGCCATTTGGATTTCACTCTCCTCGAACCCTCCTTCCGGCCCGATGAAAACCGCAATCTCTTTTCCGGCCTCTGCCGTCTCTATCACTTCCCTCGTATGCCGCATATCCTGTGCAAGCTCATATGGGATCAATCTTACATCCATTGTGCTGGCATAGTCAACCGCTTCCCGCATACTCATGACAGGACGCACACGCGGTATCATACCCCGTTTACTCTGCTTGGCCGCTGACTCCGCTATTCCCTGCCATCTGTTGATCTTTGCCGACGCCTTTTTCTCATCCAACTTGACCACACAACGTCTGGCCGCCACCGGAATCACCTCATACGCCCCAAGTTCCACTGCTTTCTGTACAATCAGCTCCATCTTATCTGCTTTCGGCAATCCCTGGAAAAGATAGATCCGGGACGACAGTTCCACGCCCTCTTCCTTAATAAACCGCAGCGTACACAGCACTGCATCCTCCGTATAAGAAGTAATACCGCACCGGTATTCCTTTCCGTCAATCCCATTGCTGACGGAGATTTCCTCCCCCGGTTTCATACGCAGTACATTACGTATATGATTGACGTCGCTGCCCGTAATGATAATCTGCTTATCCTGAATCTGTCCCGGTTCTACAAAAAACTGATACATGCTTATGCCTCCGCCTTTCTGTTACGGTTCGCCCGCTTCCTTCTCCGCCACAGAATAAAACGCCGCAACAACAGAAAAAGCGCAAGCCCTAAAACCGCCCCCACACTGTCCACAATCACATCACTGACCAGGCCTGCCCGCCCTTCCACAAACAATTGATGAAACTCGTCACTGCAGGCATACAGAATTGCCAGTCCGGCCGCAGTCAGATAGCGATACAGGCACCTCATCCGCCATCTCCCAATCCATATATACAATAAGACCGCTAAAATGGCAAATTCCGTCATATGCGCCCCTTTGCGGACGAAATGCTCGACCAGACGGGCAATTTCCCATATTCTCTCCTCATCAATATGCAGATGAAAAAGCCATCCCGTCATACTGACAAGCTGATCGCTGACGCCCTCGCTGACCACGCTGGACTCTTCCTTATTCTGCGCAGAGAAAATGAAAATAATAACCATCCACAAAACTGCCAGAATCCCCGCTATATTACTTCTGATACGAACAATATCCCTTTTCTCCATACTAACCGCCGCTGTTTTGCTTAAACGAAATTTCAAAATCCATAAACAAGCAAGAGTGAAAGATCAAAGTGGCTTACGGGCGGTCACAGAAACCCACTCTCCCTGATATGTCACTTCCAAAATCTCCAATCCTGCTGCTTCCACAGCCTCTCTGACCACCTGCTCTTTCACATCGATAATACCGGAAGTGATGTAGACGCCGCCCCTTTTCATCTGCCGGACAATGACCGGCGTCAAAGGCACCAGCACATCCGCCAAAATATTCGCCACAACGATATCATAGCGCTCATACCCTGCCCGGTCCTGCACTTCCTGGTCCGTGATGATATTGCCGATCATCATCTCAAAGGAATCTTCCGCTATATGATTGGCTTCCTTATTCTGGGCAACCGCCTCTACTGCGCAGGGATCTAAGTCTGTGCCCACCGCATGTTTCGCTCCATACATCAACGCAAGAATCGCAAGAATACCACTGCCGGTACCCACATCCAGCAATTCTGTCTCAGGCGTCAGATATTTCCTGATCTGGCGGATACAAAGCTGCGTCGTCTCATGCATTCCTGTGCCAAACGCTGTCCCCGGATCAATATGCAGTATCTTCTTTCCCTGGTCCTCCTCCCGCGCTTCCTCCCAGGAAGGAATGACAAGAAGATCATCTATGTAAAACTGATGGAAATACTGCTTCCAGTTATTGATCCAGTCAATGTCCTCCGTCTCGCTTACCGAGATCGATCCTTCTCCGATTTCCATAAAAAAGCGCAGCTCATCAAGTTCCTGTTCAATCTGTCCAATCACAGTAGCCTTGTCCGTAGGAACGCCGTTTATCTCCAAGCTTCCATCTTCCCTCTCTTCTACGAAAAAGTTCAGGTAAGCTATCCCGTCATCCTCCGGTCCCTCCGGCAGAATATCCACAAACATCTGCTCTTTCTCCAGTGCTGTGAGCGGAACCTTGTCCTCGATCTGCGCCCCTTCCAGCCCAATGTCATAGAGCGTGCTGATCAAAATATCCTCTGCTTCTGTAATCGTCTTGATCCTGAATTTCATCCATTTCATATTGATCCTCCATTCTTACTCAACCTGCGAACTGCTTTCTTTCCCGGTCATAACTGGTACAGGTAATACCTGGCAATGAAATACTGATTTTCATTATAACCGAAAACAAAAGACGTGTACACCTGGAATTGAGAACTGTGAAAACAGCACCCACGCCAGTCTCCTGGCTGAGTGCTGCTTTCGTGTAAACCTGTTTATGAAGCGTCAGCTGCCTCGACCGACGGCATATCCGGCGTACTTAAGCTCTCGTCATCCTTGCCATATTCTACATATTCACCATATTCCTGCCATATATTGCAGATCCATGTCTTACCCTGGTTGAAGATAATCTCCTCCCCGGCTTCATCATAGAACTTCGCCGGCGTAAAATCGCCATCGAAACGCCTCCATGTGCCTTTGATCGCTTTCCCATTGGTGAAGACAATCGCATCCCCTTCACCGTGTACTCCAAACGCGAGATAATCATGATCATCTCTCACCTCACCATGGCAGTACTGGAAGACAACATTGCTGACGGCCAGTTGTTCATTATTATATTCATCTATCTGTTTCTTGCCATCCTGATATCTGTAATAGAGATGGTCATCCTCGTGATATTCAAAATACGGATGATAAGCGCCATAGCCGCCGGAATTTCTGCCCGACTTTCCTCCCGGATAGACCATGACGGCATCTTCCTTCTCATCATAATCCGCTGTCACATCGTCTGCCGCAAAAAGGAATGGCGGAACATACTTATCGTCATAGTTCCAATCATATCCAAGCCTGTCTACAGCCTTAAACAAACCTTCAATCATAAGATATCCGGTAAACTCCGTCGCATAGCCTGGGCGCTTCACCCTGCCAAAAGCCTCATCCGCAGGATTGTGAATGCCTATCACCGACGCGCTGACATTATAGTACTCCGGCCTGTTGATCAATTCCTCTACATATGGTACGGCTAATCCCCAGTTACAGTAGATCGCCTCATATCCCATAGCCGTATAGACATAATAGTCCCGGCTGCTTCTGACCGGACCGACCCGCTCCAGCTCGTCAAAGTCCTCAAGCACAGCCATCAATCTGGTAATCCGGCCTTCCACAGGCGCTTCATAGATAATGCCCGCTTTCGATAAACCATACTGCGGCATCGCCGGCGCATTGTTCGGGATCATCACAGCGATCGGTCTCCGCTGCGCAATCTTCTCATCTGTCCATTCTCCTGTCAGATAACTCTGAATCTTACCGTTCTCGCTCACCCGTTCTCCGATAACCGGATAAGCTGTTGTAAGTTCAGGCTCTTCCTCCTCCGGCTCCTCTTCTACTTCCGGTGCAGGCTCCTCCTCCACCACTTCATCTACTTCCGGCACAGGTACAGGCTCCTCTTTCGCTCCACATCCGATCAATCCTGTTGTCATGCACAGTATCGTAATTCCTGCTAACGCAATTCTCCTCCGTAACATTTTGACCTCTTTTCTACATTTCCCTTCTTTGGCAATGTCATTTGTTTCTATTTTAGGTCTGCTTTTAGATCTATTTTCTGTGGATATCCATATATCTTGTGAGAATTTTCTTCTCAACATTTGCGATATACACAGATTAGTATACAGCCAAAAATCTTTTTTATTATAGCCGAAATATGGAAGGTTGTATAGTTAAATTGGGGAAAAGTAAGAAAATGATAAGAAATGATAAAAAATAGAGGCCGCCTCGGAAAAATTTCTTCCGGGCCGCCTCATTGATTTTATTTTGGCACTTGCACAATACAATTATATTTAATTTGTTTTCCACTGCCATCCATTGCTTTAATCGTAATAGTTGCTTTTCCGGCTTTATTATGCGCAAAAAACATTAATCGAGGATATTTTAATCCAGTATCTGGATCTTTCACCAGATCCCAGCTTACGGATATCACTCCTGGATTTGATGAAGATACTGCAAAAGATCCCTGCTGCATATCTGTCTCTATGTACGCAACACGTACTTTGCCCGCCGGCGTCGGAGTAAAGGGTTCTGTATACCTTGTATTCCATAGTCCATAAGAATCATACAGATAAAGTATCTGTGTCGGCTGGACTACCGTAATCTCATACTGGCCGACAGCGCCGCTTCCATCTTTCGCTACAGCTTTGACAAGATATGGTCCCGTCACCGCACCAACGCTCTTCTTTGATTTTCCAACTGCCGTTACTTTTCCAGAGGAAGAGATGCTCACCCCTAATGCCTTTGCCCAATCAGCGTCTTCTTTATTCTTTGACCTGGGATCTACTTTTCTGTTTCCTCTGTATAATTCCCATGTTACTCCTTTATTCGTTATTGTTCCGTACTCTGTTTCTACATTTGCCTTTAACTGCAATGATTTACCCCGCGATACGTACTCATTATTGCTGCCCGTAGGCGCTACGGTAATACCGGAAACCGGATTATTCACAGTCACTGCACATGTCAATTTCTTTCCGGATCCATCCGTAGCCGCAATCGTAATATTCGTCTTTCCTGCCGCATTGCCAGTCGCCCTGATGGTAAGCGTTATCGCATTGCCATTCCTGCTGTCTGTAACTGTTGCGATCCCTTTATTGCTATTGGTTACTGTATATCCCAGATCCGCATCTCCACTGCCTGCGATATTGGCTGTGATCGTCGCTGTTGTAGGTGTCGCAGCAGAAAATGGTTTCCTGAAAAGTGTAACTTTACTGTACTCTTTCTTTGCAAATGTAATTCCAGTGACAATTCCCTTTTTAACTGTTATTTCCTTTGTATCCGCTAAATCTGTTCCATCTGTCGTGATCGCCTTGACAGTATATTTCCCCGCCACCGCCTTAACAGTCGTCGTCAGTTTTCCGTTTGTTTCATTGATACTAACACCTTGCGCCTTGGCCCAATTAGCGTTCGCCTTGTCTTTTAAATCTATTTTCTTTCCTTCCGCGTTGTACAACTCCCATTTCACCTTTTTAACAGTCACGTCAGCCGGCGCTACTTCCGCCTTAAACGTCAGGCTTTTACCTGCCGCGATCTTGTCATTTCCTGTGATCTGTATTCCAGTTGCCAACTGCTTAATTGTCACTGTAACCGTTGCCTTTTTTCCACTAGAATCTTTGGCTAAAGCCGTGATCGTTACTTTGCCAGCCTTAAGCGGTGTAACTACCCCCTTATCATTTACAGTTGCAATCGATGTATTACTGCTGCTCCACTTGAAATCTGTCACTGGCACAGGTGTCTTCTTATCCATCTCCACAGCTTCAAAGATCGAAGCAAGATCCGCGATAGGATCTGAAGACGCCACAGGTATGGTTAGATTTACGGTTCTTGCCTTAAATTTGACAGTGTTGACCTTCACAGCAGCAATCACCGTGATCGGATAGTCATCTGCTTTCGCCTGTCCAGCATCTTGGGCCGTGACGCGGACAATATAACTGCCTTCAACCGCTTTCGCAGTTGCTGTTACTTTTCCGGAGGTTGAAATACTCACTCCTTTGGCCTTAGAAGCATTAGCGATTGTCTTATCCTTTGATGCCGGATCTATCTTTGTCTTTCCATCGCTCTCATATAACTCCCATGTCACCTTCTTGTTCGTCGCATAAGCCGGCAGGACCGTCGCAGACAACTGTATGCTCTTCCCTTTCGCTACCTGCTGTATGCCAGATATTACAATGCTGTTCACATATGGCTTTAATGTATAGGTCGCAGATTTGACCGGGCCTGCCACACCGCTCTCATTCACAGCGATCGCCTTGATCGTTGCTTTCGCACTATCATTGATGGTAAACTCACCTGTATACTCTTTCGTATTAACATCGGCTTCACCATTCTTATAGACCGGTGTCTTGCCATTGATCGTATAATAAACTGTCGTATCATTCTGAGGCTTTGTAATCTTCACTGTCACTTTCTGTGCAGCCGAATTATTATCCGGTGTGATCGTAATAGACGGCGCTTTCGGCTTCTGAACTGCAGTATTCAGCTTAAATACTTTCGTCAGACTGGTAATGCCAGAACCCATGCCAGAGCCAGCCTTGATCGCATTCGCTTTCATCAGCTTCTCTAAAGCATCAACCCTCTCTGCACCGCTCTTGTTACGCACTTCTGCACTGCCTGATAAAATAACAGCCGCTTCACCTGCCGCTACCGGACATGCCATAGAAGTCCCGCTCATTTCTACATAAGTATACTGCTTGTTTCCTTGACCTTGCCATCCCGTAGACCAGATTGACGCTCCTGGTGCACTCAAATCCACCTTGTTGCCATAATTAGAAAAACTAGCGCGGGTGTTGCCTTTATCTGTGGCCGCTACGCTGATGACATGATCATAACATGCAGGATAATTGTAATTCGTTCCACCGTCATTTCCAGCTGCTGCAAAGATTGCTGTTCCACCTGCATAAGCCTGATCTACAATTTCCTGGAACGCTCCATTATATCCAATTCCACCCAGGCTCATATTGATGATATCCGCATCTCTTTCACACGCTGCAACAATTGCTTTCATAATATCATCATCCGTTCCGCTTCCATCCGGCAGAACATTTCCACTAAGCAGCGTAACTTCCGGAGCCACACCCGCTCCTCCAATTCCATTTCCTGCTTTAGCGCCTATGATTCCAGCCACATGTGTCCCATGACCTTCACTGTCACTTGTTCCATTGGAATAAATACTAGTGGCAGATAAATCCCCGTGATTGGTGTCAACCCCTGTATCGAGAACAGCAACCGTTATTCCTCTACCAGTATAGCCCTCAGTCCATGCATAGGCAGAGCCGATCACTGTATGGTGCCATTGATAGGATGCGCTTGCTGGCTTTAAGCATTCATCGTCATAGGCAAGTACAGATAAATAATCCGATTCTGTATAGTCCTCTCCAACGACCCCTGTATCTGCCGCATAGCTTTCTATTTCATATTCTTCGGTTGTGATCTCTATATTGCTTTCACTGCTTTCTGCCTGATCACTTCCCATTACATTTTCTTCCGAAAATGCATATCGATAATAATTTGGCCACACTGCCGGGAGATTAAACTCCTCATTCGCAGCGGCCTTCATAGCCTTACTGACAGAATCTTTCTTATTCAGCCTCAATGTCAAAATGCCATATTCAAAAGAAACAATCTCCGCATGATATGCCTCGGCAATCATTTCCGCCTCTTCCTCTGTCTCTGCAAAAGTAATAACCTCATCTTTTACATAGTCAGAACCTTCTTCATAATTTCCGATCTCACCAAGATGCGCAGACAGATCTGCCTTACCGCTCATCTGTTCCCTGGTAAGTTTGTATGTCGAAGGCATCTCCGAAAATCCTTCTAACCCTTCTTTCTCTTCTTCCTCCGTCTCAAGCAGGTCCCCATTTCCAGAAACGGTTTCCATCTCCTGGTCCTTCTCTGTATCATCCAGATCATCCTCTGAATCTTCCTCAGGGATTTCTTCCTGGTTCTCTTCCAGATCTTTATCCGGTATCTCCTCTGGAATCTCTTCCGGATCTTTATCCGGTATCTCCTCTGGGTTTTCTTCCGAATCCTTATCCGTCGTCTCCTCTGAATTTTTATCCGAATTCTCTTGAGAATTGTCCTCATCCTTATTATCTTCATCCGAAGGATCCTTTTGCTCCCCCCCATCATCGGGTTTTTGACCGTCTTCATCCGTTTTTCCATCGACGTCGCTGTCTGTATTTAAATTATCGTTATCCTCTTTATTATCATTGTCTTCCAGAGAAATTTCTGCCTGTGTATCAGTCACTACACCATTTTCTGCATGAACTACTGCCGCTCCAACAGGTTCTACAAGTAATGCCATTGAAAGTAATACTGACAAAATTGCCCTGTTCTTTCTTCCTCTTTTCCTAGTCATCGCTCTTCCTCCATTACACAATCAATCACTACTCTAATTTAGGTATCCTGTCCAATTCCTCTGATGTCCTAACATAATTAATCGACAAAATCGGATACCCTTTCTTTTCTCCTTCAGCGATCACATCATATGGATCTTGATCTGTATCATACACTGCTATGCCATCTTCAAACGATACCATCTTGATTCCGTACAATTCCGCTATTTTCTGTGCCTGTTCCTGTGTTTCAGTCAACGCCATAAGAGGATGTTCTGCCAGCTCTGCCGATATCATATCAGCTTCTCCCAGCTCCCCTGAAGGCAGGAATGGAAATGCCGGTCCAATGCCAAATTCACAAAACGCCACATACCATCCTCCAAATACTGCGATAAATGCTATCACAATAATCGCACCTACTAGCCACATCTTTTTTTCCATCAAATCTCCTTTCCTTCTATTCTTAATCAAGTAATTTGAGAATGAATATGATGGTATTTCTAAACACATCTGTTCATTTAGCAAGATATGCTTTTCAAAATCCTTAGATCCATCCCCATACTTTCAGATCATTATAGCATATCTACTTCTACAGAAAAAGTTGTACATCGCATTATCATACTAAAATAACCAGATATAAGCGTAAGAAAATATCAAAAACAGCAGAATCACCCCGTCAGTAATTCTGCTGCCTTTCTATCCTCACTGTTTCATTTTCCTGCTCATCCTACCAGAGTTTCTTCTTCTTTCCTCTTCCCTTTCCGCTCGTTGTCTCCTCCGCGCGGCCGGAAGTCACGTTCTTTGCGGCATTCAAGGTATTCCCTGTCTCCTCGTCGAATTTCTTAAGGAATTCCTTCGCCTCATGGGACAGCTTATCGGGCACCTGTACTACCAACGTTACGTAATGATCACCCCTGATATCCTTGTTGCGCAGAGAGGGAACACCCTTTCCCTTCAGTCGCACTTTCGTGTCTGTCTGTGTGCCGGCTTTCACCTCGTAGATCACTCTGCCATCCACCGTATCGATCACGATCTCCCCGCCCAGCGCTGCGATCGCAAAGGACATGGGTACGGTAGAGTATATGTTCTCATCCTGCCTCTGGAAGATAGGATGTCTGCCTACTACTACTTCTACTAACAGGTCTCCTCTTGGTCCGCCGTTGGTTCCCGGTTCTCCCTTCTCACGGATGCGGACGCACTGCCCATTGTCAATACCCGCAGGAATAGATACCTGTATTTTCTTCCTATTGGCGATATAACCTGTACCGCGGCAGTCCGGGCACTTATCTTTGATAACCTTACCGGTTCCGTGACAATCCGGACAAGTCTGTACATTCCTGACGGTACCGAAGAAAGAGTTCTGGGTGAATACGACCTGGCCTTTGCCGCCGCACTTTGAACAGGTCTCCGGGCTGGTTCCTGGTTTTGCACCGGTTCCATGGCAGGACGTACACTCATCCTTAAGCGTCAGCTCAATCTCTTTATCCACGCCGAATACCGCTTCCTCGAAAGTAATTCTAACGCTGGAGCGGACATTCGCTCCCTTCATCGGACCGTTGCTCCTGCCGCCGCGGCGGCCTCCACCGAAGATGTCTCCAAAGATATCACCGAAAATATCTGTAAAATCTGCGCTGTTAAAATCGAAACCGCCGAATCCACCTGGCCCGCCTGCACCATCGAAAGCAGCATGACCATATTGGTCATACTGCCGTCTCTTCTCAGGATCACTCAAAACCGCATAAGCCTCGGAAGCTTCTTTGAATTTCTTCTCCGCTTCTGCATCGCCGGGATTCATATCCGGATGGTATTTCTTAGCCAGAACTCTATATGCCTTTTTGATCGCGGCGTCGTCGGCATTCTTCTCTATGCCCAGCACCTCATAATAATCTCGTTTCTGTTCTGCCATACTTTCCTCCATGCCAGAGCTGTTTTTGCGAAGGCCGCGAGCCAAATCTCAAATTTAGCTCTGCGATTTCGAGTTTGCGGCTCCGGCACAAACTCGCGGTTGAAAAACCAACATATCCGTGTGATTTTTCAATCTTATAATCCTCCAAGTCTGCTTCATCCCGGAAGAATATCCTTAAAGATATGCTCCCTGACAAAAAATCTTATTTGGCCTTTAGACTTCTCTGTAGTCTCCATCTACTACATCATCTGCTGCGCCGCCCTGTGCACCTGCGTCTGCCGCGCCGCCCATATTGCTCATATCCGGACCGCCCTGTGCCTGCTGCATGTTCTCATACATCTTGGTGAACAACGCCTGTGCAGAAGTCGTCAGTTTCTCCTTTGCTGCCTTGAGTTCATCAATCTGGCTGTCGTCCATCTCCTGATCCTTGGTTCTCTCCAGGATATCCTTTACAGCCTGCAGATCTGCTTCGACATTCGCCTTGTCGGAAGCGTCAATCTTATCTCCTACTTCACCGAGCGCTTTCTCCGTCTGGAATATAAAGGAGTCAGCCTCGTTCCTTGTATCAATCGCTTCTTTTCTCTTCTTATCCTGTGCCTCGTACTCTGCCGCTTCCTTCACCGCTCTATCAATCTCATCATCGGACATGTTGGAACCAGCCGTGATTGTAATATGCTGCTCTTTGCCTGTGCCCAAGTCCTTCGCAGACACGTTCACGATACCGTTGGCATCAATGTCAAAGGTAACCTCAATCTGCGGAACACCACGCATTGCTGGCGGAATACCATCCAGTCTGAACTGGCCGAGGGACTTGTTATCCTTCGCGAACTGTCTCTCACCCTGTACAACATTGATGTCAACTGCAGTCTGGTTATCTGCCGCCGTGGAGAAGATCTGGCTCTTTTTGGTCGGGATCGTGGTGTTTCTCTCGATCAGTCTGGTCGCCACACCGCCCATTGTCTCGATCGACAATGACAATGGCGTAACATCCAGAAGCAGGATCTCACCGGCACCGGCATCGCCAGCCAGCTTACCACCCTGGATAGAAGCGCCCAGGGCAACACACTCATCCGGATTTAGGGATTTGCTCGGCTCTTTGCCCGTCAGCATTCTTACTTTCTCCTGTACGGCAGGAATACGGGTAGATCCGCCTACCAGCAATACCTGGCCAAGATCTGCGTTCGTAAGGCCTGCATCTTTCATTGCGTTCTGCACAGGAATGGCAGTCTTCTCTATCAGGTCATGTGTCAGTTCATCGAATTTAGCCCTTGTAAGATTCATGTCAAAATGCTTCGGGCCTTCTGCTGTCGCTGTGATAAACGGCAGGTTAATGTTGGTTGTCGTTGCAGAGGAAAGTTCTTTCTTCGCTTTCTCAGCCGCCTCTTTCAATCTCTGGAGCGCCATCTTATCATTGGAAAGATCTACTCCCTCTTGTGCCTTAAACTCAGCTAGCATCCAGTCGATCACCTTCTGGTCGAAATCATCACCGCCCAGGCGAGTATCTCCATTGGTAGAAAGCACCTCGATCACACCATCGCCGATCTCAATGATCGATACGTCAAATGTACCGCCGCCCAGGTCATATACCATGATCTTCTGTTCTTTCTCATTGTCAAGCCCGTAAGCAAGCGCTGCCGCCGTAGGCTCGTTGATAATACGTTTCACATCCAGACCAGCAATCTTGCCGGCATCCTTAGTCGCCTGTCTCTGGGCGTCATTGAAATATGCAGGAACCGTAATGACTGCCTCTGTCACCTTTTCACCCAGATAGTTCTCTGCATCCGCCTTGAGCTTCTGCAGGATCATCGCAGAAATCTGCTGTGGAGAATACTTCTTGCCCTCGATAGTACGGCCTCTGTCTGTACCCATATCTCTCTTAATGGATGCAATTGTCTTATCAGCATTGGTAACTGCCTGACGTTTCGCAGGCTCACCTACCAGTCTCTCGCCCGTCTTCGTGAAAGCTACAACGGACGGTGTTGTCCTGGCGCCCTCTGTGTTAGCGATGACTGCCGGCTTACCGCCTTCCATAACCGCTACACAGCTATTCGTTGTTCCTAAGTCAATTCCGATAATTTTACTCATAATTCCTTCCTCCTATTAAAGATACCTTACTTTACCTTTGTCTCAATTATCTATGATCATCTGAAAAGAATAACCGGAACCCTATCCCGTCCTGTTTCTTTTCACAGACTATCCGATCTTGCTGCTGCCTCAAACACATTCCCGTGTTAGACCTTCTAACTTACCACTGCAACCATGCTGTGCCTCACCACGCTGTCACGGTAAGTATATCCCTTCTGCAGCTCCTGTGCGATCACACCAGTTTCATACTCTTCACTCTCCACCTGCATGACTGCGTTGTGGAAATCGGGATTGAACTCCTCTCCCACTGCCGGAATCGGTCTTACTTCCATCTTCTCCAATTCTGTCATGAGCTGCTTGTAGATCATCTCCATTCCCTGAGCAAAGCCGCCGTCTTTCTCCTCTGCCGATACAGATGCCAGGCCTCTTTCGAAATTATCCACGACCGGCAGGATCTTTTCAATCACACTTTTGGCGCCTGTCTCAAACATCATGGTCTTTTCTTTCTCGGAACGCCTGCGGAAATTATCAAACTCCGCCATCTGACGCTTCACTCTGTCTTCCAGCTCAGCGATCTTTTCTTTCAGAGCATCCTGCTTCTTGTCTGCCTTCTCTCTTTTCTTCTTATCTTTCCGGCTCTCCTTGGCATTTTCTTCTGCAGACTCTTCCGCTGTTTCTTCTGTCTCTAAAACTGCCTCCTCTGTCCTTTCTTCCACTGTCTCTTCCGCTGTTTCCGGCGTATTTTCATTGGTCAAGTCTTCTTCCTGCTGCATATCTTTTTCTTCTGCCACGTCGCTCATTCCTTTCTGTAACATCTATCACGGTTATCGATTGCTTTCTGTTATGCAGGCACCCTTCCGGCCTTCTGGCTGTCGTAAAGGGCGCTTACTTTCTATACAGATCATCTAACTGTTTTTTCAACAGTTTTAAGTTTGTCACTACCTTCTCATAATCCATCCGCTTAGGTCCGATGATGCCGATCGTTCCTTTCATTCCCTCGTCTAATTCATACGTCGCCGTCACAATACTGCAGTCCCGCATGCCCTGCACCGGCGTCTCACTGCCGATATAGACTTGAATGCCCGTATTGTTCTCATCTGCCAGATTGTCCTGGACCAGTTCACTTAAGAGCTGCTTCTCCTCAAACGTAGTGATCAATTCACTTGCCCGCTCATGATCAGCTAGCTCCGGGTACTTAAAGAAGTTCTTCGTACCGCTGGTGTAAATCTCCAGATCCTCATCTGCCTTGATTGCCTCAGCCACTGCGTCAATGACGCCCGCCACAATATCACTGTGAATCCCTGCCTGCTGTTTCATCGCTGAGATCATGCCCAGATTGATCTGTTCCATGGACAAACCATTCAGATGCGTATTCAGCAGAATATTCAGTTTGAGGAGCGTCTCATCGTTCAAGGCCTCCTCCACGGTCAGCATCGTGTTCTTAATCACGTTGCCTTCCACCACAATAACGGCCAGGATGTGGCTGCTGTCTACCCGCGACAACTGTATGAATTTCAGTTTGTTGCGGTGATACTGTGGTGCGGAAACCATAGCGGCGTATTCTGTATTGTTTGCAAGCATTTTCGCCGCCTGTTTCAGGAGATGATCCATCTTATCTTCTTTCTCAAGAAGGATCTCCCGCATCTCCTCCACTTCCCGCTCTTTCTCTTCCATCATCTTATCCACATACAAACGATACCCACGGTCGGAAGGAATCCGGCCTGCCGATGTATGCGGCTGTAAGATGTAGCCCAGCTCTTCTAAATCTGCCATCTCATTGCGAATGGTCGCTGAACTCAGATTCAGATCCGTGTATTTAGAGATCGTTCTGCTTCCTACCGGCTCACCCGTCTCTAAGTAAGTGCGGATGATGGCCTGCAATATTGTATATTTTCTTTCATCTAACTGCATACCATTTCTCCTGTTGTTAGCACTCAGCTCCTTAGAGTGCTAACATCTTCTAGTAGTAAGTTATCACTTAAGATTTTTGTTGTCAACATCTACATGCAAAAAAATTATTAAAAAAATATGAAAAAGAGAAATAACAAAAAACAGTCAATCTGAGTATCCTTCTCAAATTGACTGTTCATACACTGCTATTCTTCCCCTAGTCGAGGGAAAATATGTAATCGGTATTCAGGAGCCCGCGTATCCTAAATATTGAAGCTTCCTCTCACTTCACCGTTGATCACATAATAAACTACGTTTTCTTCCGGCTTCACATACAGCTCAACGCTCTTAAAGTCCTTCTCTGCCTGGTTCAGATCATACTGCCACACATCTTTGGCGATCTTGACCAATTCCTGCGTTGCATAAGATTTCCCTGAAAACTGGATGTGTACAGACTCCTGAACCTCCTCCTTCGCAGGAGCTTCCTTCTTAACAGTCTCTTTCTTCACAGGTGTCTTTTTAACAGTCTCCTTCTTCTCGGCTGTCTTCTTCTCTGCCGCAGGCTTTCTGCCCGGTTTCTTAGCAGGCTCTTTCTTCGCCTCCGCTGTCTTAGTCTCTTTCACTGCTTCTGTCTTTGCTGCAGGCGTTTCCTTCGCTGTCTTAACTTCGTCTGTCTTTGTATCTGCAACTTTAGCAGCTACCTCCTTAGCAGTCTCTGCTTTCACTGCTGTTTTCTTTGTTGCCATGAAAATTCTCCTTCCCACATGTCCGGACTCCCGGACGAAAAAAATGTTACCATATCTACCTTTTCATTTTCCCTAAATCCCTACACTCCGGGACTCTATGGGGATTCTAACGCAATACCAATGTACTGTCAATCAACAATCTGTAACAAATAGTTGCACTTTCCTCATACATTTTATACGAAATGACATAAAAACAGCCTGCAAATCCCCATTTTATGCCGTTCCCACAGACTATGCCAAAGATCTGCACCAGGCGGTATCCGATCATATCCCTGTGTCCCGGCAGCGGAACAATCAACCGCTATAAAGGAACCGATGCGTAAAATCTCCTATAGAATAAAATATAGCAGCACCACTGCTCCCAGCACAATACGATACCATCCGAAGACTTTAAAGTCGTGTTTCTTGATATAGCCCATCAAAAACCGGATCACAATCACAGATACCACAAAGGCCACTACCATACCTACCAGCAGAATCACGATCTCTGTCCCCGTGAAATCAAAACCAAACTTTACGACCTTGAGCAGGCTGGCTCCCAGCATTACAGGGATCGCTAAGAAGAACGTGAACTCCGCCGCCACAGTCCTGGACACCCCGATCAGCAACGCTCCTACAATCGTCGCTCCCGATCTTGACGTCCCTGGAAAAACAGCCGCCAGCAGTTGGAAAATACCGATCATCAGCGCTGTCTGATAGGTAATCTGTCCAAGCTCTGTGACTCTGGGCGTGCTATTCTTATTTCGGTTCTCTATGATGATAAACGCAATACCAAAGACAATCAGTGCAATCGCTACACACCAGGGATTATAGAATAATGCGTCAAACACATCATCAAACGCCAGTCCAATCACGGCTGCCGGTATGCACGCCACCAGGATCTTAAACCACAGGATGAAAATATCTGTCTGTATCACTGGTTTTTCCCCGAAATGGAAGGGGAAGATTTTATTCCAGAATAAGAGCACCACCGCCAGGATCGCTCCTAGTTGTATGACTACCAGAAACATTTCCCAGAATTCTTCTGAGACATTCAACGTCACGAACTCATTTAAGAGGATCATGTGTCCGGTACTGCTGATCGGCAGCCATTCCGTAATTCCTTCCACAATGCCGAACAGTACTGCTTTCAGTATCTCTATTACACTTATCATATTCTTTACCGCCTCCTGTTATGCCGTTTCCTATATAAATCTTCTCATGGAACCGTTTTCTTAATACTCGTTTCTTACAAACCTTCTGAAAGCATCTAATGACCTCTCCACCTTCTTCGTGTCAATGCAGTATGCGATCCTGAAGTATCCTTCCACACCGAAACTGTCACTCGGCACAAGAATCAGATCATATTTCTTTGCTTTCTCACTGAACGAGACGGCGTCTTTCTCCAATGCTTTCGGGAACATATAGAAAGTTCCTCCCGGTTTCACACACTCAAATCCCAATGCCGTCAGTTCCTGGTACAGTAAGTTCATATTCGTCTCATAGACTGTCAGGTCTGAGGTCAGTTCCAGCACTTCCGCCACCGCAAGCTGTATGATGGACGGCGGACAATTATGTCCTGTCCCCCTGGAGATCTGGCTGCACATTGCACTGATCAGCTCAGCGTCTGTGCATTCCGGGTTCACCGCCACATATCCAATACGCTCTCCCGGTAACGACAGAGACTTCGAGAAAGAATAACACGAAAGCGTATTCGGATAAAACCTGGACGGATAGGGTGCGTCTACCCCTTCAAACACAATCTCTCTGTACGGTTCATCCGAGATCAGGAAAATATCATGTCCGTATTGCAGCGACTTCTCCGTCATGATCCGGGCAAGCTGCCTGATTGTCTCCGTTGAATACGCTGTACCGGACGGATTGTTCGGGGTATTGATCAATACCGCCGCCACCTTCTTTGTAAGCATCTGCTCAAACGCTTCCAGATTGATCTGGAAATTCTCCGTATCTGCAGGAACCACTTTCAGCTGCGCGCCCGTCAGATTAATATACGGCCCATATTCCGGAAAATACGGTGCAAATGTCAGAATCTCGTCTCCCGGCTGACTCACACAGCGCACTGCATGGGCGATCGCCCCCGCCGCTCCCGTCGTCATAAAGATATGGTTCCCCGTATACTGCATTCCAAATCTCTTGTTTAAGGATGCTGCTACTTTCTCCCGCACAGCAGGAATTCCAAGACTCTGGCTGTATCCATGCAATTCCATAGGATCTTTCTCCTGCAGCAGGCGAATCATCGTGTCTGTAAACTGCTGCGGTGTCGGCACCGAAGGGTTGCCCAGACTGTAGTCAAACACATTCTCATATCCGATCTGCGCCCCTCTAACTGTCGCAAATTCCGACAACTGCCTGATCACTGATTTCCCCTGCAGCATATCTTTATACTTCTGTACAATCATATTCTCTTATCCTGCCTTTCATGCCGTTTGTTTTTCTTCATATAATAACACACAGGCTGTTTCATACGCAACCTGTGTGTTCTATTATCGTTTCTTATGGATAACGATCCTGCCGCCGTCTGCGCCGCATCCTGCATGAACGTTATGCTTACTACTTCCTCACCAGATGTATCAGCCTGCCCTGGAAGTCCCCATTCAATACGGGAATATTAATTCCTGCATAGTGCAGCGTATCTCCATGGTACTCCGTCTGTGCGATCTCCGGCCAATCCTGCGCATTCTCGATCACATAACAAGCCGTCTTGTCGAGTCCCGGAATCCGAATACGTCTGCTGTGGAAATTCGGCCTGTTCAACACCTGAATATAAGTGACAAGCGCCTCACTCTTATCCTTCGCTACTACTTCAAAGCAGTCATAATAATGATTTTCTGCGTAATGCGCGATCCGGTAATAATCTCCTTCGCGTACCAGATCGTTATATTTGTGATACATTGCCACCTGATCCGGAATCTTACCCTGCTCTTCCTTCGCAATCTTCGTCACATCCAATTCATACCCAAAGGTTCCTGCCAGCGCCACATACCCTCTCGTCTCAAAAGGCGTCGTCCTGCCAAGTGCATGATTCGGACAATCCGAAACGTGTGCTCCCATGGTTGACAGCGGGTAGATCATCGCCGTACCTGCCTGAATGGAAAGGCGTTCCACCGCGTCCGTGTCGTCAGAACACCAGATCTGCGGACTGTAGTACAACATACCCGGATCAAATCTTGCGCCGCCGGCGGAGCAGTTCTCTAACAGTAAGTACGGGAATTCTTTCGTCATCCTGTCCTGAAGCTCGTAGACTGCGAGTACCTGTCTGTGATACAGTTCCCCCTGCCTGTCTGCCGGAAGTCCGCAGCTTCCCATATCGGAAAGCTGTCTGTTCATATCCCATTTCACATACTCAATATTGGAGCTGCGAAGAACAGCGGCAATCATCTCATAAACATAGTCTCTTACTTCCTGTCTGGTCAGATCCAATACATATTGGTTTCTGGCAAGACTGCCTGTCCTTCCCGGAACCGCAAACGCCCAATCCGGGTGCTCACGATACAGATTGGAATCCGGGGAGATCATCTCCGGTTCCAGCCAGATCCCGAATTTCATCCCCAGTTTATTCACTTCATCCACCAAATACTTCAGGCCGCCTTTCAGCTTGTCCTCGTTGACCTGCCAGTCGCCCAGGCTTGTATTATCATCATTTCTGCAGCCGAACCAGCCGTCGTCCATGACCAGCATCTCAATCCCAAGTGCAGAAGCTTCCTTCGCAATCGCAAGCAGCTTATCCGTATCAAAGTCAAAATACGTCGCCTCCCAGTTATTGATCAGAATCGGACGTTTCTTATTCCGGTACTCACCTCTGATCAGATGGGTGCGGTACAGATCATGAAACGTTCTCGTCATACCGCCGATGCCTTCCGCCGAATACACACAGATCACCTCCGGCGCCTGGAAAGAATCTCCCGGTTCCAGCTTCCAGCTAAAGTCCTGAGGATGAATCCCCATAAGCGCTCTCATGCTGCCAAATTGGCTCATCTCAATCTGCGCCATGAAATTACCGGAATACACGAAATGCATCGCATAGATTTCTCCCGTCTCCTCAGTCGTCGTCCTGCTCTTCCACGCCATGAAGGGATGTTCCTGATGACTGGATTCCCCTCTGACCGAAGATACGCCCTGCTTTCCCCTCATGACCGGACGTGTCTGGATGATGCGTTCTCTTCCCCAGGAGCCGTGCAGCGTGATCATCTCATAATCCTCGTTGTCCATATCGATACAAGCTGATAATACTTTCGTCAGATAGACAGCTTCCGCCGACTGATTCACAATCCTCACACTTCTTGCTATCGCATCGCTGTCTGCAAATATGCTGTAAGATAAAACAACCTGCAGATGCAGCACAGGATCCTCACACGTAATCTCCAGCGTCTTACATGCATCCTCCTGCGCAAATGTGGCAGGCAGCCCGGCAAGCGCCTCCTTGCCGTTGTAGATCCTATGCGACACATAGGACAAAGACACCGCCGTATGACCCTTCAGCGTCTTTACCGTCAGCGTCCCTTCCCGGTAGTCTCCCAATCCATGACCCGTATACTCCATCGGAAATGTGTCCAGGAACGAGGTTCTTTCTCTGTTATTCCGGGACGGCACATAGGGCGCCTCATCTGTCCGCATCAAATAAACCAGATCATCCTCCGCCAGCTTTCTTCCATAATAAATATGTCCGAGGAAATTCTCCTCATCCACAATCCCGATACAGTAACTGGTATGTTCCGTATCTATTTTGAATACTCTGTTTTTCTCATGATAACCAATCTGCATGAATCATTCCTCTCCTTTTTTCTTAAGACTTTTCTGCCTTCCGGCCTTCTCGCACTCACCGCCCACTGCCAGGCAGAACTTTATTTTTTTATTATAGCAGTATCCCTTCCTTTATGGAAGCGTATTATTTTGAAATCAAATACAGGAAGGATCAGTGAAAAGAAAGAAAAATAAAGCATAATCTTAACAGCCCCATTTCTTGTTACCACTCTGTTGAATATGATAGGATAAATACGATAAAAATAGTACTTAGACTCTCAAGTCTATTATTTCAACAAGGAGGCATCTATGAGAAAAACAAAGATCGTATGTACCCTGGGTCCATCTACAGACAATGAAGATATCTTACGGCAGATGATGTTAGCCGGTATGAATGTTGCAAGATGCAATTTTTCCCACGGAACTTATGAAGACCATCAAAGAAGAATGGATCTGGTGAAGAAGCTACGCCATGAAGTGGGCAGACCGATCGCTATTCTGTTAGATACCAAAGGTCCCGAAGTGCGTGTCAAGAATTTCAAAGAAGGAAAAGCCGTTCTGGAAGAAGGGCAGCTATTTACCCTGACCGTAGACGAAGTAGACGGAACGAAAGACAAGGTCAGCGTAACGTATGACCGCCTCTATGAAGATCTCGAAATCGGCATGCGCGTTCTGATCGACGACGGTCTGATCGAAATGCAGGTCGAGCAGATTGATCAGCGAAATGTCGTCTGCCGCGTGATCAACGGAGGGGTTGTCTCCAATCATAAAGGCGTCAATATACCGGACGTCGATCTCTCCATGCCTTATATCAGCGATAAAGACCGTGAAGATATTCTTTTCGGGATCAGCCAGGGAGTCGATTTCATCGCTGCCTCTTTCGTCCAGAAGAAAGAAGATATCCTGCTGCTCCGCAGACTGCTTGAGAAAAATGGCGGCGCTGATATCAAGATTATCTCCAAAATAGAAAATAAACAAGGCGTTAGCAATATTGATGAGATCATCGACGTATCTGACGGGATCATGGTCGCCCGTGGTGACATGGGCGTGGAGATTCCCTATGAGGAAGTCCCCGTCATTCAGAAGAAGATCATCAAGAAAGTATACCAAGCCGGAAAACACGTGATCACGGCGACCCAGATGTTGGAATCCATGATCAAGAACCCCCGTCCCACCAGAGCCGAGACGACTGACGTCGCTAACGCTGTATACGATGGCACCAGCGCCGTCATGCTTTCTGGCGAAACCGCGGCAGGCGCCTATCCGGTGGAAGCCGTCAGGACGATGGTGCGGATCGCGGAGCGGACCGAACAGGATGTAGACTATCGCAAACGCTTCTACCAGAGTAAACGGCAGGCTGACGCCGATGTGACCAACGCTATTTGCCACGCTACCTGCACCACTGCCCTTGATCTGAATGCCAAAGCTATCGTGACAGTCACCAAATCCGGTAAATCTGCAAGGATGCTCTCCCAGTACCGGCCGGAAAGCGATATCATCAGTTGTGCCACTACCGAGAGAGTTTGCCGTCAGCTTTCCCTTGCCTGGGGTGTCACCCCACTTGTGATCCGGGAAGAGAAAGAAGTCTTCCATCTCTTTGACAAGGCGATCCAGGCTGCCGTCAAGATGAAGCTGCTGGAAGCCGGCGACCTAACCGTTATCACTTCCGGTGTACCGATCGGCGTATCCGGCACCACAAACATGATGAAGGTACAGATCGTGTAACCTCACAAAAACAAGCTCACCACCGGGATCGTCACCAGACTGAGTACTGTAGTCAGGATGATCCCCTGGGAGATTGTGTCTGTCTCCACATGAAGCTGCTTCGAAAGCATGAGCGGCATATTTCCGGCAGGAACGGCAAGCATCAATACCGTAGTGTGAAGCAGCAGCTCACTTTCCAGAAAAGGCCGCAGAAGCAGGATACAGCCAATCGGCAGCAGGATCTGCCGCAGGAGAATAAATCCATACAGCCTCGGATGGGAGAAAATATCCCTGAGCGTCATCTGCGCTACCGAAACACCAAGGACAAGCATAGACAGAAATGTCGTCGTCTGCCCAATATAAGTAAGCGTCGAGGAAAGAACCTGCGGTGCATGAAAGTCGCTCAAATAGAGGAAGATCGTTGCTGCCGCCGAGATCGTTCCCACATTGATCAGTTTCTTCCAGCGGGCATTTTGTCGTGGACCAGACGCCTCTTCAGACAGTTCCTCCTGTCCTCCGGCAGTCTGCCGTATAGCCGCTCTCTGCAGGATTGACATTCCAAACGTATAGATCAGCACATTAAAGAGCAGGTTGTAAATCGATACAAAGATCAGTGATTCCGTTCCAAGCACAGCCGATGCAAGCGGAATGCCGATAAATCCTACATTGCCAAAGACCGTCAGCATCTGATAAGCATAATGACAGCGATCCGGCACCCGGAGAATATAAGGGAGCAGGAAACTGGCCGCGATCAGGACCGCATAAATGACAAGATCCACCGTCAGCGCTCTGCCTAATTCCTGTAAAGACACTTTAGGACCTTCACGCAGCGCACTGCAGATCAATAATGCCGGATTGGTCAGATTCACAATCAAACCGGAAAACTGTCTCGCCGTCATTTCAGACAACATTTCTCTCTTATACAAAAGCATTCCCATCAGGATCAAAATAAAGATGATCATCATCTGCTGAATTACCACCGAGATACTCATAGAAATCCCCCCTGCATATCACAGTCCAGTTCATGCTGCCACAAACTGGACTGTGCTCCTAAACGATCGCATTCCTATTCCTTCCACCGCTTAACTCCAACTGATACAGGATATACCGTACATCCTCCAACACCGTGATCCCTCTGTCCTCGAATCCCAGCTTCCGGCACAAAGCTGCAGACTTCTCGTTATGTTCCATAACAAGCGCCTGGATCTGTTTAAAACCGATATCTTTCCACGCATACCGCAGGATCGCACTGCATACCTCATAGGCATATCCCTGCCGCTGCCATGGTACGCCGATCACGAAACCCAGTTCCGGCACATCGAATTCCTCCCGCCAGCTGATTCCTGCCCTGCCGATTACCTGCCCGTCCTGCCTTGCCTGGACCGTCCATATGCCATAGCCATAGAATCCATACATCCGCCTGCGGTAATCTTTAATATATGCAATCTCCTCATCCCGGTCTTCGTACAGATCCTCCATATATTCTGTGATCGCCGGCTCTTCATAAATATCGTACAGACTGTCCACATCCTCCACCACCGTCTCCCGCACGATACAGCGTTCGGTCTTCAGAATCTCCCAGGGAATCCCGGCAAGACGGCGGTATGCCATATCAACGACCTCATAATCCACTTCTTCCAACCGCTCAATCATATATTCCGCGCCGGCAAAGGACTCTTCCTGATTCCACTGATGACGATATGGTAGAACATATTTCCTGTGTTGCTGCCAGAACCTATACTGCACAGAAGAATCCGTAATATACAGCGTATCCGGTTCCTCCTGATCTGCGGCACAGATACTACCGTGCTTCTTTAACAGATATTCTGCACAGCACAGCGTCCCGCTCTGCTCCCCAGGCGTCTTATCCTCCAGGCAGACAGCATATGCTGCCTCAATCCCATGCTGTTCCAGATCCTGGATCAGGCAGCGCAACGATAGCTGTAATCGATTGCCTGTCCCGTCTCTCAATGCAAAAACTACTTTCCTCAGCATAACCCACCCCACTCATCCTGCGCAACAGTTGATCTCTTCTTCCTGTCACACCCATTTCCGATCGCATCGCGATGGCTCGTCTATGTCCTTTTCTTACCGTCAATTTCCATCCTGCGGCGCACCATAGGTTAGCGGGTCGCATGGCGCTTTCTCACAGACTTTGCTTTCAGTGCAAAGTCCAGTCTTCACTTTTTCGTTTGTATTTTCTTATCTATAATAATATAATAGATAAGAGAAATATACAAACGAAATCAAACATTTTCAGAAAGGATGTAGCAGGAACGCTAAGAGCTAAACTGCTACGAAAGGACTAAGACATATGGCACAGAATCCGATTGTTACTTTTACGATGGAAAACGGCGACGTCATCAGGGCAGAACTTTATCCGGAGACCGCTCCAACTTCTGTCAACAACTTTATCAGCCTGATCCAGAAGAATTTCTATGACGGTCTGATCTTCCACAGAGTCATCAAAGGCTTTATGATTCAGGGCGGCGACCCGGAAGGCACCGGCATGGGCGGCCCCGGCTATTCCATCCGCGGTGAATTCGCACAGAACGGTTTCCCCAACGACTTAAAGCACACCCCTGGCGTCCTCTCCATGGCAAGAAGCATGCATCCCGACTCCGCGGGAAGCCAATTCTTCCTTATGCACAAGACAAGTCCTCACTTAGACGGCGCTTATGCCGCTTTCGGCAAGGTGATCGAAGGTATGGACATCGTGGACAAGATTGCCGAGACGGCGACCGACTATTCCGACAGACCTTTAGAAGACCAGGTGATGAAGACCGTCACCGTCGAGACATTCGGCGTAGCATATCCGGAACCGGAGAAACTCTAGGGTGTCAAGATTGAAAATAAGGCTGTTGTTCCAAAAGATTTCACAGAAACTCTGGAACAACAGCCTCATTCTTTTATTCATATGCACGCACATTCTCCGCGAACAGATCCTCTGCCGGATATAGCAAACACTTCGGCTGGTCATAGCCGGTCTCACTTACTCCACACCGAGTTCGTGAATGCAATATACGATTCTTGCATCTTTTGTCCCCGCATGTTGCGGATCGATCCACCGTCTCCTATATCGTCTTAAATGGATTCTGTTTCATTCCCAGATTCTATAATGTCCGCAAAGTGCCAGAAAAGCAAATAAGTACAGACAGTTATCATAATATCTCCTCTCCCCCCGACGCAAAGGCTGTTGCCAAAACCATTCTACCCAGCGAGCCGCCACATCCCAGTCGCTTCCTGCCTTACGCGGTTCCTCCCTTTCCACCGTCAGAGCTCCTTGCGCTGTAGCAGCAAGCAATCCCAAAGGATGTAGTACGTTCTTTTCTACTGGCGTGCCATCTACCTCGAACACACATCTGGCAGCTTCCAGATCGGTGCGCAGAAACCGCATCAGCCGCAGTGGCGCGCAATACTGTCCATAATCTGTGTCAAACCACATATAATCAAGCCCGATATTCGCCGCCGTCCTGTAAGCATCGCTGTAAAACCGGTCATAGCGCTCTCCACACGACATAATCTTTCTCATAGGCGAGCCGTCAAACTCGCCATATTCCGGACTCATTCCCGTCACTGGATGGCAGGCAAGCGCCAGATATTCTCTGCTTGCCCGCGCCGCTTTTTTCCAAAAAATGCGGTCTTCCTCATATGCCCATAAAGAAAACAGTTCGTAAAAATGAGGCAGATGATAAGATGGATCCGTGAACGGGCTGCCCGGCACAAACAGAATCTGGCCGTTTTCCCGATTCCAAATAGCTTTCCCCGGCCTGCCCTGCTCCCCTTTATGCAGGCACGCACGCAAAATTTCTCTTGCTTCCCTCTCATACGCATAGATTCCTTCTCTGTCTCCCCATCTATGGGAAGCAAAAAACAGCGCCATAGCGAAAAACTCTTCCCCATCGGGAGCCGGCCCATAGGCATTTTTCTCCCCATCTGTCCTGCATGACCAGGCAAAGTAGCCCTCATTCTCTCCCTCAGTCATATACATATACGTTTTCGCCCATTTCCATAAACGGTTGAACTCTTCTCTCTTATCAAGCTGCACACATATCATCATACCATAAGACATCCCTTCCGTGCGCACATCATGATTGCCTGTATCCTCGATATAGGCCATATCATCCCCCACAGGATGGTAGAGGCTTTCCTCTTCATCATAGAAAAAAGTATATACGATCTCTCTTAACCTCGCCTCGATGTCTTCTGCAGAAATCCCTATCTCCCTGAATACATTACGATACTGCACTTCGTCCGCCTCTCCTTCTTCCCTGCTACTCTTTTACGCCTCCGATGGTCAGCCCTGTCACAAAATATCTCTGCAGAAAAGGATATAGGCATACAATGGGAAGCATGGTCGCAATTGTCGCCGCTGCCCTGATCGATGCGGGTGTGATAGAATTTCCCGCATTTCTCATACCGTCCGCGCTTCCGCTCTGCTGCATTACGGAAGATAACAGTTTCATCAGTTCATACTGCAATGTAGTATACTTATCTGACATACGATTGTAAAGCATGGCATCAAACCATGAATTCCACTGCCCAACAGCCACAAACAGTGCGACCGTCGCATAAACAGGCTTACAGAGGGGTGAAATGATCCTGGCAAAAATCGTCATATATCCCGCACCGTCCAGCTGCGCCGACTCCTCCAGCGAATCCGGCAGACCGACCATATAAGTTCTGAGTACGAGCATATTAAAGGCACTGACCGCCCCTGGAATGACATATACCCAGAAAGTACCTGTCAAATGCAGGTTCTTATACAACAGGAATACCGGGATCAGGCCACCGTTGACATACATGGTGATAACCCAGAACAAGGATAACTGTGATTTAAACAAAAATCGTTTTCTGCTTACGATAAATGCTAACAGTGCATTGGCCGCCAATGCCAGGAAAGTGCCGATCACCGTTCTAAGTACAGTAATATACGCACCTGTGATCATATTCTCTTTATTCAGTACTGTATAATAATTCTGCCACGTAAATTTTCTCGGTATCAGATGAATGCCGCCGCGCACCGTATCAATACCGTCATTGAAAGAAATTGCCAGCGTATTTAATACGGGATATAAAGTGATTACCACAAAAGCTACCATAAAGATGGTGTTCCCTATGATAAAAATTCGGTCTCCTATACTTTTCTTCTTCATTTCTATGCCCCTCCCTAAAACAGACTTTCTTCACCGGACCGTTTCGCCAGACGATTCGCGATTATGATCAAAACAATGCTGACCGCGCTTTTAAAGATACCCGCTGCAGTACCCAGCGAATAATCGTTCTGGCTGATACCCCAGTTCAATACATAGATATCGATCGTCTGAGATACCTTCTGTACAAGTCCATTTCCTAAAATATACTGTACTTCAAATCCTGCGTTCAAAACATTGCCCACATTCATCAACAACAGTATCATAATAGTAGGCTTAATGCTCGGAAGCGTAATATATCTGATCTTAGCCCATCTTCCCGCGCCATCAATAGATGCTGCTTCATATAAGCTGGGATCGATCGCGGTGATCGCCGCCAGATAAATGATCGCGTTCCATCCGGTCTCCTTCCATAAGTTCGCAAAGGCAACAATCGGCCAGAAATAGCTCTCATGTGCAAAGAAGTTTATCTGCGAACTGATTAGTCCCAGTTTCTGAAGCATTTCATTTACAATTCCTGTAGAGGAAAGCGCGTCGTGCAAAATGCCGGTAACAATGATCCACGAAAGGAAGTGGGGCAGATAGGAAATAGTCTGCACCAATTTCTTTCCCACAACATTTTTTACTTCGTTCAGCAGAATGGCAAACAAAATCGCCATCACAAAAGAAGTAACAAGGTTGATCGTGCCCATCGCCAACGTGTTTCTGATCACCCTGAGAAAAGCTGCATCGCTAAACAAAAACGCAAACTTTTCTAATCCGATAAACTTAGAGTGAAATAAGCCATCCTTCGGTTTATAATTTTGAAATGCCATGATCCATCCGCCCAGTGGCAGGTAATAAAAAATAAAACCGTATATGACAAAAAATGCCGACCAGATGATTAAAACCTTCTGGCGTTTTATTTCTTTCCATGTGATTTCCTGTTTTGTCTTTATCTGTTTTTTCCTCCGACCCATATTCCATCTCCTCCATACTCACGACCTTTTTAGACTTCCCTATGCTGTCCTGTGCAGAAAAAGAGACAGCTACATAGCTTTTACAGCAAAATAGCTGCCTCTCTTTACGGATTTTAGTTTACTGTCTGTATACGTTTACTCTGCCAGAGACACTCTCCGTTCTAATTCTGTCTGCATCTCGGCAAGAAAATCCTCCGGTTTGCATCCTTCATATGCCGTCATATATTCGCTCCATGTGGAATCGAAGTTATCCGACATCACTACCTTCGGAAGCCACTCATGCTTGACCTCACCCATTTTCGTCCAAGCCACACCTCCCGGCGTTTCCGTCGTCATGTTACTGGAATAGGAATACATCGGATACCATGGGCCGGTCTCCTTGTTCACAGAACCGATCATCTCCACATAAGTAGTCACGCCGTAAGCATCGAAACAGTCAACCAACGGCTCCGCCAGACTGCTGAAAAATTCGGATGTCTGCTGATCGGGATTCATCGCATTCTTCCCGTCCCTGCTTGTTCCCATATACTGCGGCATATAAGAGTAAACACATCTGTGGGAAGCCTGATATTCCTTGTTTGCCCACTGCATCCTCATCTCCTCGGTTCTGTAATAAAGGCCGTCCTCATCAACCAGATAATCTACCCCTTCTATTCCCCAGAATCTGAGATCATGAATCTCCTGATCAAGGCAATCCTCCAGGAACTGGAACGCCGCATCTGGATCTTCACAGCTTGTGGTAACAGCGATACCATTCGCCAGATTCTGTGTATCACCGTAGGTATGCCACATGTTCTCCATGCCCTCGTCAATAGTAAGACCAAGAGGTACATAATTGCAGCCCTTTACATCAAGCCCTTGCTGCTTAAATACATCATTTACCGTAGCGTAGAAATCCCACCACTGATCACACATGCCAAGTACGCGGCCTGTAGAAAGCTTAGCGATATATTCGTCGTAAGTCTGCGTCGCAAACTCCTTATCTACAATACCCTTCTGATACTCTTCGTTTAACTTTTTCAAATATCTTTGTGTTGTCTCGCTGGTGTTGTAATCCTCGATCTTCATGGTATCGGTATTTACAATAACCGAACCGTCATTGGGATAACCGGCGAGGAACTGACCCGCATTCTCAATACAGAAATATCTCCAGTCCTCACACAACGCTGTATAAGGGATGACTTCCGTACCATCTTCCATGGTCGGATTCGCCGCCACATAACGCTCCAGCAAGTCAAAATACTGATCCAGCGTTTCAATCTCCGGATAATTGTCCCATGCAAGCACTTTATTCTGAATCCAGAAAGCTTCATCATTATGTGTCGTTGACTTATCCTCTCCGTATGTATTCTGGAAAATATTTGCCCAGTAAATCTTTCCGTCTTCCTGACGGAATCTGTCCCACTCCTCATCGCTGTACATTTCTTTTAATTTCGGATGCTTTTCCAGATAATCATCCCATGGAACCAGCGCGCCGGCATCATACAATGCCATCTGTCCGTCGCCACCGTCAATAAAATCCGGATACTCTCCTCCCGCAATGATCGTTCCCACTGCCTCAGCCGCACTCTGTCCGGTAAGCCATGTTTCTTTTACTCTTACGCCTGTCTTCTGTGCAATAAGTTCCTGAATCTCATTACCATCATTGATCTCAGCGCCTGGCATGGCAATAAACATCGTGAAGTCGATAATATCCTTACTGCCCTCTTCTTCGGAAGAAGCCGTCTCCTTTGACCCTCCCTCTTCCGTTTTGGGGGCACTGCCGCCACAGCCCGTCAGCATGGATGCCGTCATTACCGTTGCCAATAGGATTGCTGTCAATTTCTTATACTTCATTTGTTCACCCTCCCTTGTGGTTTTGTGGTATTACCATTTTATAACAGGCGGGGGAACCTTCAAGCGGATAAATTCTATAAATAAGTCCGATAAATTCTAGATGTTAATATTTACCGGCATCTATACTCTCATTCTTCTCTTGCGCTTTTCCGATATCGGGAAGGCGTACAGCCTTCCTGCTCAATAAAGCGGCTAATAAAATAGTCAAGATCACGGTATCCCACATCTTCGGCAATCTGTCTGATCTTTTTATCTGTCCGGATCAGTTGGGATGCGGCTTCTTTGATCCTGTAATAATTCAAATAGGTTTTAAAAGACTGTCCATAACGCTTGCGAAAGATCTGCCCCAGATAAGAACTGTTGATATAGTACTTCTGCCCCAGCTCCCGCAGCGTCAAATTCTCTGCGTAACGCTCTTTTATCTCATTTTCAATCTCCTTAAGAACGCCCTTGGAGACATTTTTGCGAAGCTGCACCAGATATTCCGCATATTCGCACGCAAACCTACGCATATGCGCCCTGCTGCCACGCAGGATCTCTTCCTTAGATACGCTCCCGCTGATAAACGAAAGCACCTCATCCTGATTGACCGATTCCTCCTGCTCTGCTGCCAGACTTGTTAAGCGAAAAATCAGCCAGTTCAGATTCATCGTCACGATTTCCCTTGTTCTGTCCAGCCTGTCCATTTCCGTAAAAAGCGCATCCACGCTTTTGTGAATGGAAATCGTATCGTTTTCCTCAATCGCCTTTACCAAATCATCCAGAGACTGTTTGCATAAAACCGTTTTTGATGGACTGATCTGCACTTCCTTCTCATAATAGTAAATACCTTTATTCTCCTGAAAACCTATGAACGACCGCAGTACGCAGGCCGAACCATAGGAATGAGAAATTTTCGTAATGTCCTTGACCCTTTTCCCTACAAGAAGAATGACCGGCAGCCTTTCGCTGCCGCTCTGCGCCGTCTTATGCAGCGCTCTCATAAATTCCTCTTCCGTAAACGACCTTTCCTGTGCCATGTAGTCAAAATATACAAATCCTATTTCATACTCTTCCTCACAGACAAAGAAATCCTTAAACAAATGATCAGTATCCTCCCGCAGATAATGTGACACCCGCTCATACACGCTCTCCTTCAGTTCCGACACTTCTTCATCTGACATTTCCTCTAAAACCGCAAGATCGTTCAAACAAATATGCAGATAGCGTGTCCCCTCTCCACAGCGAAAATGTTCTTTTACATAGGAAATATTTTGCTCCTTTCCCTTTCCTCGCAGCAGAGCCATCATATTCTGCATCAAATATCCGCGATGCATCCGCCGGCTGTCTATCTCCTCCTGAATCCTGTTTTCCGTCTTTGCCGCTACCCGACGGACGCTTTCAATAAGCTGCTCTTTTTGTACCGGCTTGAGAATATACTCCATCGCCGAGTAATGAATTGCTGCCTGCATATACTTAAAATCGTTGTACCCACTCAAAATAAAGATATAAGCATTTGAAAGCCTTTCATTTCTTATCGTCTCCATAAGTTCAACCCCATTGATCTTCGGCATACGGATATCTGTAATGATCAGATCCGCTTCGCTATCCCTAAGCCAGTCAAGTGCCTCCTGCCCGTCAGAAGCCATTTTCACAATCTCAAACCCTTCCTTTTCCCAATCAATGATCACAGATAATCCTTGTAAAATAAACGGTTCGTCATCTACCAGCATCACTTTCATCAACATAACCCTACGCCTCCTCCCGCAAATAATCTGACTCTGCCGCGATCGTCATAAACGTGCCGACTCCTTCCTCACTCTCCAAAAAAAATCTCACATTGCCCTTCGTGATCATTTTTAGGCGGAGGCAGGCGTTGACAATTCCTACATGCGTGTTTTCTTTGATATCATCAATCGTACAATCACGCATACTCACATTCATCTTTTCCACGGCTTCCTCTCCCATACCATCCCCCGTATCCTCTATTTCAATATACAACAAAGATTCCTTCAGATATACCCGCACATAAATCCAGCAGGCGGAGGCCTTCTTTTCCATTCCGTGTACGCAGGCATTTTCCACAAAAGTTGTAAGCGTCAGCTTTGGAATGTAAAAATCCACACATGCTTTCGGCAAGTCAATCTCGTAACGCAGGCGACTGCCGAAACGATATTTCTGTAATTCCAAATATGCTTCTACAAAATTCATTTCTTCTGCAAGCTTTACGCGGTCGGCCGCCCAATTTATATTCTGTCGTTCCAAAACCGCCAGTTTTTCTATCATATGTGCTGTTCCCTCATTTCCCTGAAGCACCGCCTGCATTCTGATGCTTTCCAGTACGTTAAATAGAAAATGCGGATTGATCTGACTATGCAGAGCCAAAAGCTCCGCATTTTGTCTGGCCAACTCTATTTCCTGCTTCTCCAGCCGATTTTTATACACATGTTGGATCAAATCGTTCATCCGACTTACCATGCGGTTATAATTTTGCATCAACACGCCGATTTCATCCCTGCCCCTCACATTCTCAATGCCTTGCAGCCGGTCTTCCTTTACCTGTTCAAAAGCTTCTCCAAGTTCTCGGAGCCTCCTGCTAAAAGAACTGTTCACCACGGAAAACATGGCCACAGGCAGAAGCAGATTGGCAACCACCAAAAATACAATCAGTGGAATATGCTTGTGAAGCTGCCGGAACACAGAATTCTGCGGCTTCATGATCAGCACATCCAGTTTCTGTCCGTACAAACTGAAAGAGGTCTGACTGGCAACCGGCTCGCTTCCGGTAAGTGTATGAAAATCTTCCTGGCTTCCGGAATGCCCTCTATTGGAAAACAGGATCCGGTCGTCCTGGCACACATAAATGCCATTTCCATAACTCATCTGCGTTATTTTCCTGGCGATCTTATTATAATCCAGATCTACTTTGATGATCTTTCTGCACCCTTCCTTTTTAAAATAGTCGAGATTCCTGACGAGAGAAAGCCTACGCATGGAACGGGCGGAATGATCCGCTTCTCCGATATAATTAAACACAAAACTAAGATCCCTTCCTGATTTCACATAGCTTTTATACCATTCTGTATCCTCGACTTCTGACAAGCGACAAAACTGTCCGCCGTTAACAATTGTATCATTATCCGCATAAATCACCACATTGGAAATATCATAACCACCAGGCATATCTATGGACGTATTATGAAGGAGTTCCACTCTGGCGGCATAAAATTCAAAACCATCCTCATACCGTTCATCCAAAAAATCATTAATATTCGCATTCACATAAATATCGTTCATCCCGTCAACCGTTTCTTCGAAGGTATATTCCAATTCATATTTCACGGCATTTGCTATATTCTTTAGTTCATACTCCTGTTCTTTCTTCTCTGCATCGTACAATATATGTAAGATAATACTATCTGTCAGGATCAACGGCAAAATGACATAAAACACATAGATAATAAATAGCTTCTTTTTAATACTAAAGTCATTCATGATATTTTCAATCTTATCTTGCCATTTCATCGCTTTTCCTCCAACTTTGCATGATCCCGACTCAACGAAAAGCCAGTTTTCAATTCATCTATGTAATCTGGCTGCTGTTGCTTGTCCCCGTCGGCACATACTCGTTATAAATCTCTACATGGTCGTAGATACATCTCCATCCGCTGGTCGAACCTGTCGTCACACAGATATACGGCGTTTCATCCGTAGAAATACTGTAACTTACCGCACAGTTCATAGATTGGACCACATAACCGGTCTTGGCGCACAGTACTTCGCCGCCCGTGTCCTTATCCTCGATCTTACGCAGAAACCAGTTTGAAATACTGATCCCTTCCGGATGCTCGGCAGTGGATGCCGTAGTGTAGGTATGCGCAGACATGACCTCCCGGCACAGCTCATTCTGCACCGCCGCTTTCATAATCACAGCCATATCATAGACAGTACAATAATGCGCATCATCGTATAATCCGACACAGTTGGTAAAATGTGCGCTGTCACCGATCCCAAGCTCCTTTAGTTTCTCATTCATCCGCTCCACAAAGGCTTCCTGGGATCCCGCTATATAGGTTGCAAGCCCTAACGCCGCGTCCCCTCCGGAAGGCATTACCGTACCGTAGAACAGATCGCGCACCTTGACGCTCTCCCCATCCAGAAAACCTACACTGCTGCAGTCATTGACATAGGCATAGTCTGTAATCTCCCGTGTCATGATAAAGGTGTCATCCAGATCCTCTTCCGTGATCTGTTCCGCCGCCACCAACACCGTCAATACCTTCGTCATGGAGGCCGGATAGATTCTTTCATCCGCTCCCTTCGAAGCAACAATCACGTCCCTGTCTGCATCTACAAGAACCGCATGGGTACTTATCACATTCTCACTGTAGATACCCACTGTATCCGGGGTCGTTGTGAAACGATAGACCGGATTTTCTTTCTCCGGTACGTCTTCCTCTCTTTCCGCAGGCTCCTTCTCTGTTTCTTCTGCGGCTTCCGGTTCGACAGCCTCCTCAACCGCTTCCTCCTCCTGCGGCAAAGGTTCCTCTGCCGGCCGTCTCCCTCTGCCTTTGCTGACTACGACAATCGTAACCAGCACAGACACCAGCAGGACAAGATACAAACACCGTTTCAACATGCGCTGTCTTCTCCGGCGTTTCTGTCTTTCCAACCGTATGCGCCTCCGTTCCTCACAGCGGGCATAATATTCTTTTTCCTCAAATATATCCTGCTCCTCAATATATGGCTCCATGATTACCTCTTGTAGTTCCTCTCAACACAAAAATGAAAATCGACCCCAGAAAAGGGAGGATGCCAGACAGAGTAACCTCTGCCTGGCTTATTATGAAAAAGTTTTAGTTAATCAGCAAACTTGATGTGGTCGTTTTGTTCTATTCTTTCTTGTATTGCCGTGTTGTTATCTTATGGTCTTAGTATACGCAGGAGAAATGTCTAAAGAATGTTACCTGCGTAAAGTTTTTTTAAAGCTTTTTTGAACAATTCATGAACAAGCGGCGCTGAACTGTCTGTGATTTTCTTTGCTCCAGAAAAGGGAGGATGCCAAGTAGAGCAACTCTACTTGGCATTATTATGAAAAAGTTTTAGTTAATCAGTAAACTTGATATTGTCATTTGATTGTGTTGCCTGTTTGCTATCGTATGGTCTTAGTATACGCAGGAGAAATGTCTAAAGAATGTTACCTGCATGAAGTTTTTTTAAATTAAATATGAACAAATCATGAACGTGAAAAACATTTCTTTCCGCTCTCTGTAAGACATCATTATTACATCCAAATATCCATGTATACAATTAATTCTTGCTTCTCGCACTTTACTGTGCTATACTGCTAAATAAATACTTTCCGAAATGTCAGCGTAGGCATGGATCTGTCGTGTCTGCGCTTTTTTACGGAAGCAGAGAAGGAGGAGAATATTTTGAAAGAATTTCTTGCAAGCCTCGTTGAATCCGTCACAAACATCAACGGCGCCGTCAACAATTTTGTCTGGGGTATCCCCATGCTGGTTCTTCTGGTAGGCACGGGCATATTAATGACGGTGCTGACCAGATTTTTCCAGTTATCCCATATCGGACACTGGTTCCAGAACACCATCGGCGGTATTTTCAAGGATAAGCACATCACAAAACATACCGACAAGGAAGATAAATCTATTTCTCAGTTCCAGTCGCTTTGCACAGCCCTGGCTGCCACCATCGGTACTGGCAATATCGTCGGCGTCGCCAGCGCTCTGATTTCCGGAGGGCCCGGCGCAATTTTCTGGATGTGGATCGTCGCTTTCTTCGGCATGATGACCAACTATTCTGAAAACGTACTCGGCATCTATTACCGCCGCCGGAATTCCAAAGGAGAATGGTGCGGCGGCGCCATGTATTATCTGAAAGACGGTCTCGGCTCCTACAAGGGCTGTAAGCAGATCGGCGCGATCCTGGCCGTATTATTTTCCGTGTTCTGCCTGCTGGCTTCTTTCGGTATCGGCAACATGAGCCAGGTGAATTCCATCGCCGCTAATATGAAAGCTGCCTTTTCCGTTCCAACGACAGCGACAGGAATCGCGCTTATGATCCTGGCCGCGCTGGTAATCGTCGGCGGCCTCAAGAGAATTGCCTCTGTCACAGAAAAACTGGTTCCTTTCATGGCCATCGCATACATCCTTGGCGCGCTTGTCATTTTCTTCATGAATATCGATCAGTTCGGTGCGATTTTCAGCGCAATCTTCAAAGGTGCATTCGGCTTAAAGGCTGTCGGCGGCGGTATCGTAGGTTCCGGCGTCAAGCTGGCGCTGACCTGGGGTATGAAACGAGGCGTATTCTCCAATGAAGCCGGGCTTGGCTCTTCCGTTATGGTTCACTCCAATTCCAACGTGAAGGAACCTGTGCGTCAGGGTATGTGGGGAATCTTCGAGGTATTCGCGGACACCATGGTAGTCTGCACGCTGACTGCCTTTTCCGTGCTCTCTTCCGGCCTAATCGACTTAGAGACGGGAGCCGTCCTCAGTGAAGCTTCCGGTTCTGCCCTGGTTGGAGAAGCATTTGCCACAGTATTTGGATCCTTCGGCCCCATGTTTATTGCCGTGTCCATTCTGCTGTTTGCCTTTTCCACAGTACTCGGCTGGAGTCATTACGGTTCCAAGGCATGGGAATACTTATTTGGCACCAGCTCCACCATCATTTACAAGATCGTGTTCATCCTGATCATCTATGTCGGTGCGACCATGAAGTTAAGCCTGGCCTGGGATCTCTCCGATACCTTTAACGGACTGATGGCGATGCCCAACCTGATTGGTGTTCTGTGCCTCTCACCGCTTGTCATAAAGATCACCAAGAACTATGTAGACCGTGTCATCCGCAAACAGGATGTAAAACCGATCCTCTCTGTCTTCCCGGAGATCGACGAAGAACACGCTGAATAAAGAAAGAAGTTAAACTTAAAAGCCCCGCTCTGTTCTATGCAGAGCGAGGCTTTTGTTAAGTTACTGAACTGTATTGATCTTCTTATGCTTTGCCGTCAGATCCAAGAACGTTAACGATCTTATGAGCAACCATATCCTTAACAGCCTGACGAGCCGGTTTCAGATATTGACGAGGATCGAAGTGATCCGGATGCTCTGCAAAATACTTACGGATGTTACCTGTCATAGCAAGGCGGATATCGGAATCGATATTAATCTTACATACTGCAAGCTCAGCAGCCTTACGAAGCTGCTCTTCCGGAATACCTACTGCATCGGGCATATCGCCGCCATACTGGTTAACCATCTTAACAAATTCCTGCGGAACAGAAGAGGAACCGTGAAGAACAATCGGAAATCCAGGCAGGCGCTTAATGCACTCCTCTAATACATCAAAACGAAGCGGCGGCGGAACAAGAATACCGTCGGCATTTCTTGTACACTGTGCTGCTGTAAACTTATATGCACCATGGGAAGTACCGATTGCGATCGCCAGAGAGTCGCATCCTGTCCTGGAAACGAACTCCTCAACTTCCTCCGGACGAGTATAAGACTCTTTACCGGATTCTACAACAACTTCATCTTCCACACCTGCCAGAGTACCAAGCTCAGCCTCAACTACGACTCCCTTATCATGCGCATACTCTACAACCTGCTTTGTCAACGCGATGTTGTCCTCGAAAGATTTGGAAGATGCATCGATCATAACAGATGTGAATCCGCCGTCGATACAGGATTTGCACAGTTCAAAGCTGTCGCCATGGTCTAAGTGCAGTGCAATCGGGATCTGAGGATTCTCCAGAGCGGCTGCTTCTACTAACTTAACCAGATAAGTATGGTTAGCATACGCACGCGCTCCCTTAGAAACCTGCAAGATAACAGGGCTGTTCAGCTCGCCGGCTGCCTCTGTGATACCCTGAACGATCTCCATGTTGTTAACGTTGAACGCACCAACTGCATAACCGCCATTGTATGCCTTCTGAAACATTTCCTTTGTTGTAACTAATGGCATTGTTCTTACCACCTTTCTTATGATTTTGTTATTTCAACCGGATAGGAAACCGGCCAAACTACTGTATTTATTATAACGCAAAGCCTGTCTTGACGCAAATACAATCTATGAAAATATAATCGGAAATATTACTCCTTGTGCTGTTCCCTTGGAACCTTAATCTGCAGCGCCTGTTGCTCGTTCGTGATCACTGCCCTATAGTGTTCCCCGCCGAATTCGCCGTCCAGCGCCCAGGAAAGAGGCTGTCCGCTTTCCACGATCAACTCTGATGTCTTATACGTATGAATATACTCAGACTTCACACGTTTATCCACCAATGCCAGAATAATATTGTTCAACTCCAGCGGATTCGGCGGCCTGCGGATCAGTGTCACCTCAAACAGACCATCATTTAAAAGAATATCCTGCCCGGTTATTCCCCGAAATCCGCCCACGGAATACGAATTGGTTACCATCCCATAGAGAAATTCTCCTTCGATTACATCTCCATTGCACATGATCTTTAGGGGGTAGGCACGCACAGACGGCAGTCTCTTCACCCCTTCCAACAGATACGCGGCATGTCCCAGCACATTCTTGACATCCTGCTTCGTCCCATAGGATACATCCGTAAACAGGCCAAATGCCGCCACATAGATAAAACTCTCCTGATTAAAACGACCGATATCGCATGCGTAGTTGATCCCATCTACTACCACGTCCGCCGCTTTGATCATATTTTTCGGAATCTTTAAGCTGCATGCAAAATCGTTCGTGCTGCCTGCCGGTATATAACCGACCGGAAGTTTCTCTTCACACTGCATCATTCCATTGACGACTTCGTCCAATGTGCCGTCGCCGCCGCAGCACGCCACAATATCATATCCGCTATGGCGTTCCTTTACCGCTTTCACCGCATCCCCTGTCGCCTGCGTGGGATATGCCGTGACCTCATAACCAGCCTTCGTAAAGATATCTATAATATCCAGCAGGTTACTGCGGATTTGAGCCTTACCCGCTCTCGGATTATATACAAAAAGCATTTTCTGACCCATATGACCGCCTCCATTCCTTATACATAATCCTCTATCTTTTATTCTAATCAAAGTCCAGGCAAATTTCAATTACGACAAAGTTAAAAAAACGCAAAAAACGAGCAGATCTCGTTTACAGGGTTTGCCTGCGGCAAACTCAGATAAGCGGAAAAAAAGAGACTCCTTTCTACAGAAGTCCCCTTACAATTCTGCCTTATCTAAATGTCCTATACGCAGTCGGTCTGCCTAATTTCCGCTCAGGAATTTCTCAATTTCCACAACAGCAGTATCTTCGTCATTTCCGTCCGCAACAACAGTCACTTCTTCGCCGCTGGCAAGTCCAAGGCTCATCATACCCATAATACTTTTCGCATTGACTTTCCTGTCATCTGAGTTAATATACACCGTACTCTCAAACTGACTTGCCACCTGCACAAGCATTGCGACCGGTCTGGCCTCCAGACCCTCTTCCAGTTTAATCTGGATAGATTTTTGAATCATAAATTCTCCCTCCTTTACAACCTGATTCTCTCAGCGATTTCGCTCAATCTGCGTAATCTATGATTAACACCCGATTTGCCTACGGTCGGATCCAGATATCCTCCCAACTCCTTCAACGCCGCATCCGGGTATTCCAGCCTTACTTCCGCCATCTGCCGCAAATTATCCGGCAGGTTCTCAAACCCATATTTATCTCTGATCAAAATAATATCTTCTATCTGCTTCGACGCAGCAGTTACCGTCTTGGAAATATTCGCAGTCTCACAGTTTACCCGCCTGTTGACGGAATTACGCATCTCTTTCACAATCCTGAGATTCTCCAGATTCATCAAGGATACATGCGCTCCTATCACATTGAGAAGATCGACAATAGCGGCCCCCTCTTTCAAATAAACCACATAATACTTCTTTCGCCTGATGCTCTTAGCCTCTATCTGAAATTCCTGTATAATATCCTGTAACTGTACCGCCTGCCGTCTTTCACTGCACACAAACTCAAGATGATAGCTTTTCTCTGGATCGCTCATCGAACCGATCCCCAGAAAAGCGCCCCGCAAAAAAGCCCTGGCACAACAGGAGTTCTTAATCAAAAGTGAATTGACCGGCGCCTGCAGAACCATTTCTTCCTCGTCGAGATGCAAGGCTTGTATTACTTTCTTCTCTACAGTATCTTCTAACAGTCTTCTTCCCCTGTCCTGCATCCCAGCCTTATTTATCTTAAAGGTTTTTTCTAATAATGTAAAGCATTTTCTGATAACTGCTTCATTTTCTGTCTCAAGGCTTAAGTGGAATCCCCCATCCACCTCGCAGATGCTCCCGCAAAAATGAAGCAGTGCCGCCAGTTCTGCCAACTGGCAATGTCTTGGCGCATCCACATGAGCCGCCAGTTCCTCTTTCACCGTTCCGGAAAAAGACATTCCCTACACTCCTTGTCCAATATCTCTATGGTAGAGCTTCACGCCATAATTGCTGCGTTCTTTCAACCCGGCATACAATTCATTCGCCAGCGTAACGCTCCTGTGCTTGCCGCCGGTGCATCCGATCCCGATCACTAACTGATGCTTTCCCTCTTTGATGTAATTAGGAATCAAAAAGTCTAACATATTTTTAAGCTTTTCCAGAAATTCTGAAGCTTCCGGAAAGCCCATAACATAATCTTGTACTTCTCTATCATTACCAGTCTTATGCTTAAGCTCGTCAATATAGAACGGATTGGGCAGAAATCGAACGTCAAACACCAGATCCGCATCCGCCGGAATTCCATTCTTAAAGCCAAAGGACAGCACGCTGACCATCAGCGAATTATATTCCTCATTGCGCACAAAAATATGATCGATCTCCTCCCTGAGCTCTCTTGTCAAAAGATTGGAAGTGTCAATCACATAATCAGCCTTTTTCTTAATGCCGCGCAGAATCTCCCGTTCTTTATGCACCCCTTCTTCCACCCGTCCTTTCGGGGAAAGCGGATGCATTCGCCTTGTCTCTTTATATCTTTTGAGGAGAACCTGGTCGCTCGCCTCCATAAACAATATCTCAAAAAGATAGCCATTTTCCTGCAGCTTGTCCAGAGTGCGCTGTGCGTCTCCAAATGGCTGGTCCGCACGTACATCTAACCCAAGCGCGACTTTCGTCGTCTCACTGCTTGGCATAGCAATCAACTCTACAAATTTCTCGATCAGCGGCACCGGTAGATTATCCACGCAGTAAAACCCAACATCCTCCAGCATCTTCATAGCCGTTCTCTTGCCGGAGCCGCTCATGCCGGTCACTACCACAAACCTCATAATGTTATCTCCTGTAATGTCAGTACCTTAAAAATCCCCTAAAAAGATGATCTCCGGCTCCAGGGAAACATGAAATCTCTCCTCAACTCTTTCCTGCACTTCCTCGATCACTTCCCTGATGTCCGTTGCCGTAGCATTTCCCGTATTCACAATAAACCCGCAATGTTTCTCTGAAACCTGCGCACCGCCGATCCTGTATCCTCTCATGCCTGCTTCCATGATCAGCTTCCCCGCATAATATCCTTCGGGACGTTTGAAAGTACTGCCCGCGCTGGGGAACTCCAGAGGCTGTTTGCTCCTGCGCATTACTGCCAGCTCTTCCATCTTCGCACCGATCTCTTCTGCATTCCCCTCCGCAAGCTGCAGCATCACTTCCAGCGCCACAATGGGCCTGTTCTTGATCGCGCTGGTGCGATACCCAAATGCCATTGCATCCTGATCCAGAATGGAAATCGTTCCGTCCTGATCCAAGCAGCGTACACTCCTGACAATCTGTTTCATCTCGCCGCCATATGCTCCGGCGTTCATTACAACGCCGCCGCCAATGCTCCCCGGAATGCCCGCCGCAAACTCCATACCGGATAAGCCTGCCTCCTTAGCTGCCGCTGCCACCCTCGAAAGCAGCGCTCCGGCCCCTGCCCTGATAACAGTACCTTCTATCTGAATCTCTTCCATCGGACCAGCAAGCTTAAGCACAACACCCCGATACCCTTTGTCGCCTACCAGAAGATTGCTTCCGTTTCCCAGAATAAAATATTCTTCCTCAATCTGATGCAAATAGCTGATCAGACTTGTAAGTTCCGCTTCCTGTTCCACCATAATCAGGCACTCTGCCTCTCCGCCTACGCGGAAAGTCGTATGCCGGCTCATCGGCTCGTGAAACAAGATGCGCTCTTTCGGGACCATTGTCTTCCTATAATCAAACTTTGATGCGCTCAATTCTTCCTTCCGTCCATTCCTCGAATCTACATAATCATTCAGCTTATGGCCTGTTATGAATCCACAACCCATCTCTCACCGGATCGCTCATGATTTCCATGAAAGACCGTTCACGGAAACTGCCTCTTATTTATCTATATTCCAACACCACACCGGATGTCACAGATCATTTCCAGAATGCACAGACACCGGCTCATGATAAACGACAGATAAATCTGCCGTTTATCATAGAATAGTCAGTTCTATTACAAATTATGTATTGATTTATGCTAATACCAACCGCGCCGCGCCATAAATACCGGCATCGTTTCCAAGTGTCGCAAGTACGAACTTCGTTTCCTTCGAACCATGGAATACTGTCTTTTCGTATGGTGGACGGATATAATCAAACAGCACTTCCCCGGCTTTCGAAACGCCGCCGCCAATCACGAAAACTTCTGGATTAACAACGCCGGCGATTACTGCAAGCGCTTTGCCCAGATACTCTCCAAATTGTACGGCTACCTCGACTGCAAGTTCATCTCCGGCCTTGACTGCGTCAAATACCGTTTTCGCTGATACTTCCCCCTGCCTTAAGACACTGTCCTTATCACTGCTCTTAAGCTTCTGTTCTGCCAGCCGGGTAATCCCTGTCGCCGAAGCGTACTGCTCAAGACAGCCATAATTTCCACAGTTACATGCCGTCGTCTCATGATCTTCCACATGTATATGTCCAATCTCACCGCCAGACCCATTAAATCCAGTCACTACCTTACCATTGACGATAATGCCGCCGCCGACGCCTGTTCCCAATGTAACTGCAACCAAGTCCTTATGCCCCTGGCCGCCGCCTTTCCACATCTCGCCCAGCGCTGCCACATTAGCATCATTCCCGCCTTCTACAAGCATACCGCCCAGAAGCTCTGTCAGCTCCTTCTTCAGGTTCATCTCTGACCATCCCAGGTTTACAGCCCTATGAATGATTCCTTCACCATCAACCGGGCCGGGTGCGCCAATGCCAACACCTGCCACATCTTCTTTGGAAATAGACCGCTCTGTCATCTTCGCCTGCACGCTGGCAGCAATATCCGGCAGAATATTCACCCCACCGTTCTCTGTTCTGGTTGGAATCTCCCATTTCTCCTCCAGATTGCCGCTGACGTCAAACAGCCCCAGCTTCACGGTTGTTCCGCCCACATCCACTCCAAATACATAGTTTGCCATACTCTTGATCCCCTTCCTCCTTGAGCTTTTCTATCATGTTCAGCCTATGCACTCTCGCGCTGCCAACACAATCTATAAGAACCTCTGACCGTCAACCCTCTTCCCGCTTACCGGCAAGCGATTTCTGTACCCGTTTGTACAGCTCCTGGGCCGCATTATATCCCATCTTCTTCTGACGGTGATTCACCGCCGCCGACTCACAGATGATCGCCAGATTACGTCCCGGCCTGATCGGAATATTATGGCATACTACCTTATTACCCAAATACTCCGTATATTCTTCCTCCAGACCCAGACGGTCATACTCTTTATCCTTATCCCAGTCTTCCAAACGGATGACAAGATCGATGTTCTGCGTATCCCGGACACTGGACGCACCAAACAGCGACTTCACGTCCACAATGCCGATACCCCGCAATTCGATAAAGTGCTTCGTAATATCCGGCGCGCTCCCGACCAGGGTATCTTCACTGACCCTGCGTATCTCCACCACATCATCTGTGACAAGACGGTGCCCTCTCTTGATCAGCTCCAGCGCCGCCTCCGATTTACCGATCCCGCTCTCACCCGTGATCAGCACACCTTCCCCATATACATCTACAAGAACACCATGGACAGAAATACAGGGTGCAAGCTTCACATTCAGCCATCTGATCACTTCTGCCATACAGGCAGACGTGGCTTTCTTGCTCATCAGAATCGGTACGCCATACTTAACCGCAATTTCCCGAAACAGCGGATTTGGCTGCAGCTCCCGGCAGAACACAATGCCCGGAATCGGATTATTCAACAGCTTCTCAAAGATCTCCCTCTGCCTGCCTTCATCCAAGCCATTCATGTAAGAATATTCCACAAATCCCACAATCTGCAGTCTCGTCGTCTCAAAGTGCTCAAAGTATCCTGCAATCTGCAGCGCCGGCCTGTTGATATCCGGCTGTATCACGCTGATCCTGGAGATATCGATCTCCGGCGTAAGATTCTCCCATTTAAATTTCTCGATCACTTTCGTCAAACTAATACTTGCCATAACCTTCTCCTTACCGCCACATTGCAATTGTAAAATCCTTGCTTCTCAACTTATGTCTTATTGTAGCATACATAAAAGTTGATAGCAATTTCAACATGAAAAAAGGCAAAGAATATATGTACTGCTGACCTGGCTCATTTTAATGGTTTCACAGGTTCTTCATCATGCTTTCTTCCTAAGCGGTCTGGCTAAAACTCTTACACCATATCCATCTATGGCAACCGTCGCATTCTCAGGCAACAATTCATCGTTTTCCAGATCACGCACTGCCTCTGACATACCTATTTCAACCCTCTGTGTGGTATAATTCTCAACAAACAAGTATTCGTACTCCTCTGTTTCTCTGCTATGGATTGTGACGCCATATGGCAGTTCATAGTGTCTGAGCGAAGAATTTTTAATCACATCGTCATAGAATGCATGCAGTAATTCTCCGCTGTCCCGGCACCCAATATAATATGCTGTACCTTGTTTGTATTGATTTCTCAGGGCCGCTGCCTTTCCCCTGTAAAAATCGCTGCAATAGAATGCCAGGGGCTCTGCTGTCACCGGCGTAATCAACTCACAATAATCGACTGCCTCATACTGGCTGTCATGAAAGCGCACTGTGTTCCTATCACCTGGATTCAAAGAATCAATCTCATCTGCAACCAGGCCGAAGACATCCTTTAATTTTCCCCCTGGGAAACCTCCAAGATAGCACAGATCCGTTTCGTTCACATAGCCGGTAATATAAGTTGCTATGACCGTTCCTCCGTTCGCCGTATATTCCTCAATCTTTTTGATATCTTTCTCCGCTATGGAATAGAGCATCGGCAGCACCAAAATCTTATATTGTGATAGATCATGGCTCAGATCAATCACATCCACATTGATCCCCCGCTTCCAGAATTCTTTGTAATGGTTAATGCATGTCCTCTTATATTTCTTATCCACATTCTGGAAACCTGCCGCGTCTTCGATTGCCCACCTGTTTCTGTAATCATAGACCACCGCCGCTTGCGCGTTTGTACGGCCGCCGGCAATTTCGTCAATCCGTTCTAATAAAATTCCCAGGTTCTTTACATCTTCGAATACACGGCCTTCTGCTTTCCCATTATGATCGATCACTGCGCCGTGGAATTTCTCCATTCCGCCCCGGCCTTTTCTCCACTGAAAATACTGTACGCTATCGCTTCCGTGAGCGACCGCCTGGATAGAAGATAATCTATGCATCCCCGGTCTCTTCAACTTACAAATATCAAACCAGTTCGTATTACTTGGTGTGCTCTCCATCAACAGAAACGGTTTCTGCTTCAACCCGCGGTGCAGATCATGGGCAAACGCAATGGAATAAGCCTCGATCACATCTCCCCGTTCACTGTGCCAGGTAGGATAACAATCCCATGAGATAACATCAACATAATTCCTCATATAGTTGTAATCCAAATGTTGATACGGTCCCATAAAATTCGTCGTAACAGGAATCTGCGGCGTAAATTCTTTGACAGCAGCAATTTCCTCCTGCATAAAAGAAGTCGTCTGATAAGTGACAAATTCCTTCCAATCAAGAAAGAGTCCAGGCAGTACATCGTCAGGCTCCCCTGTTGCGGCCGGTGAATGGATCTGCTGCCAATCTGTCACCGTATGGCTCCAAAAACCTGTCCACCACGCATCGTTCAGCTTACACAAGTCATTGTGGTATTTCTCCCTGAGCCAATCCCTGAATGCCTGCTGGCAAAGTTCACAATGACACTCGCCCCCGTATTCATTAGAAATATGCCACAGGATGATATTTTTCTGATCTTGATAGCGCTCGGCAATTCTCCTGTTGATATTTCTCACCTTTTCCCTATAAACAGGAGACGTAAAGCAATGATTATGCCGCAGGCCGTACTGCTGTTTCTGACCGTCTGTACCTACCCGCAGAACTTCCGGGTACTTCTCCGCCAGCCACCGCGGACGGGCGCCGCTTGGTGTCGCTAATATGATCTGGATCCCGTTGTTGGTAAGTTTCTCTACCACCTGATCGAAAAATGCAAAGTCATAGACTCCTTCTTCCGGTTCCAACAGCGACCAGGAAAAAATACCCAGCGACACAACATTACAGTGTGCCTTCTTCATAAATTGTATATCCTCGTCCAGAATAGCCGGATACTTGATCCATTGTTCGGGATTATAGTCTGCCCCGTGCAAAAAGTGATGACAGGATGTCAAATACTGTTTCATGTTTTCCCCTCCTTTTGCTGTTTCTGATGTTTATGCCGGTTTTCATCCCTCCGCCTCCGCCCGGAAAAACTCATAAATCTGCTTTCCAATATGCTCCGGGATCTCCGGCACCTGACAGAGCTGCTCCACACTGGCTTCCTTAACTTCCCTGATGGAGCCAAAATGACGCATCAATGCCTTGCGTCTGGCCGGCCCTACGCCAGGGATCTCATCTAACACAGACTTCACCTGCGCTTTAGAGCGCAGGGAACGGTGATACTCTATCGCAAATCGATGCGCTTCGTCCTGAATCCTTGTAATCAATTTGAAGCCCTCTGAATGCGTATCAATCGGAATCTCCACATTATGATAATACAATCCTCTGGTACGGTGGTTATCATCCTTCACCATGCCGCAGACAGGAATGTCCAGATGCAGCTCTTCCAATACCTGCAGCGCAATGTTAACCTGGCCTCTGCCGCCATCCATCAGAAGCAGATCTGGGAATTTCGTAAAACTGCCAAATTCATGATCGACCTCTTTGCGGTTTAGCTCCTCCTTTTCTTCTAAACCATGAATAAACCGCCTGGTCAGAACTTCCTTCATGCAGGCATAGTCGTCCGGGCCAGATACAGACTGAATGCGGAATTTACGGTAATCACTGCGTTTTGCCTTCCCTTTTTCGAATACCACCATCGATCCCACATTTGCAAATCCACTGATATTAGAAATATCAAAGGCCTCCATCCGGCTCACATGCTCCAAATCAAGCAGTGCGGCAATCTCCTTCACCGCGCCGATCGTTCTTCCCTCTTCACGCTTCATACGCTCCTTATCCTGACTCAGGACAAGATGTGCATTCTGAGCCGCCAGTTCCACCAGTTTTTCTTTCGTTCCCTTCTTCGGCACGCGGATATAAACCCGGCCTCCTTTACGGCTGCTCAGCCATTTCTCCAGGATTCCGACATCCGCAATCTCTTCCTGCAGCATCAGCTCCCGCGGTATGTAGGGTGTGCCGGCATAAAACTGTTTCACGAAATCTAACAGAATCTGCGCCGTATCGTATCCTTCCACATGCGTCATATAGAAATGTTCTCTGCCAATTAACTTACCATCGCGCACAAAAAAGACCTGCACCACAGCATCCGTCTCATCCTTGGCCAATGCCAGAATATCCTTATCCTCTCCTGCACTGTCCGTGATTTTCTGTTTCTGCGCCACACTTTTGACACTGTTATAGAGATCCCGGTAGCGAATTGCTTCTTCAAAATCAAGATTTTCTGACGCATTCGTCATTTTTTCTTCCAGATCTTTCAGTAAAGGTTTATAATTGCCGTTCAGGAAATCCAATGCCTGCTCAATATGCGTATGATACTCTTCTTTGCTGATATATCCCTGACAGGGCGCCAGACACTGCTTAATATGATAATTCAGGCACGGTCTCTCCAGTCCGATATCCCGCGGCAGTCTCCGGTTGCAGGTCTTTAATTGATACAGCTTATTCATCAGGTCAATCGTATCCTTAACTGATGCCGCACTCGTATAGGGGCCAAAATATTTGGAACGGTCTTTCTTCATTTCCCTGGAAAAAAGAACTCTTGGATACTCTTCCCCCATAGTCACTTTGATATAAGGGTAAGTCTTGTCGTCTTTGAGCATCGTGTTATATTTGGGACTGTATTCCTTGATCAGATTGTTCTCTAAGACCAGCGCTTCCAGCTCAGAATCTGTCACGATATATTCAAAGCGTGCGATCTGTGCAACCATCTTGTCAATTTGCGGTCCTCTTCCTACAATCTTGCGGAAATAAGAACGCACTCTGTTATGAAGATTGACTGCCTTACCGACATAAATGATCGTATCTCCTTCATCATGCATAAGATAGACGCCTGGAGCATTCGGAAGTTTCTTTAATTCTTCTTCGAAGTTAAACATAGCATGGTTTCCTTACAAGACGAGGCAAAGTCAGCTTCAGATATGACTTTGCCTCTTATTCTTTGATTCAGTGTTTATGATCATCCTTTGGCTCCGGCGCCTGGGAGAACACACCCCGGTTCTCTGGAGGCGGCTGATATGGCGGTCTCCATGGCTGTTCTGGCGCTGTCCGTTCCGGCGCTTTGTCCTGCCCGGATATCGGCTGCCCCTGCACCGGATCTCCTTCCGGGTCTATCTGTCCCTGTGAGGGATTCCCAATAGGCGGCTGAATCTGTACCTCTCTCTGTTGTATTGGCGGCTGGCTATGGGAACGATCCTGTTCTCCCGGCTGCCAGTCTTGCACTGCCTGCCGATCCTGTTCTCCCTCACTCTGTGGCGGCTTTGGCACAGAATTATGTTCCGCGGGTGCCGTCATCTTTGATCCTGCGTTTCTTTCCTCTTTGTCTTCTTCCGGTTCCGGAATTCCCTTTTCCTTGCGGTAGATCTTCATAAATTCCTTGCCGGTGATCGTCTCCTTCTCGATCAGGTACGCCGCCAGCTTATCCATGATCTCGCGGTTTTCCTTCAACAGTTTCTTCGCCTGCTTATAGCTGTCACGCAGCATCTTCATAACTTCCGTATCAATATCTGCCGCTGTCACATCAGAACAAGTCAGGGATGCTCTGCCGTCCAGATACTGACTCTCCACTGTCGCCAGTCCCATCAGACCAAATTTCTTACTCATGCCGAAGCGAGTGATCATATTGCGCGCAATACTGGTAGCCTGCTCAATATCATTGGCCGCACCTGTCGTAACGGTGTCAAAGACAATCTCCTCCGCCGCCCGGCCGCCCAGAAGCCCTACCAGACGCTCCCGCAGTTCAGCCTCTGTATTTAAGTATTTCTCTTCTTCCGGCACATGCATCACGTAGCCCAGCGCTCCCATGGTCCTTGGGACAATCGTGATCTTCTGCACCGGTTCCGAATTCTTCTGTAATGCACTGATCAGCGCATGGCCTACTTCATGATAGGAGACGATTTTGCGTTCTTCCTTACTCATGATGCGGTCTTTCTTCTCTTTCCCGACAAGCACCTGCTCCACTGCATCAAACAGATCCTTCTGATTCACATACTCTCTGCCCGTCTTAACTGCATTGATAGCCGCCTCATTGATCATATTCGCCAGATCAGAACCTACCGCGCCGGAAGTCGCCAGCGCGATCTCATTCAGATCCACTGTTTCATCCATCCGCACATCTTTGGCATGTACTTTCAGGATTTCCACACGGCCTTTCAAGTCCGGCTTATCTACGATGATCCTCCTGTCGAAACGTCCCGGACGCAGAAGCGCTTTATCCAGAATCTCCGGTCTGTTGGTAGCTGCCAGAATGATAATTCCCTTCCTGCCGTCAAAACCGTCCATCTCAGACAGAAGCTGATTCAGCGTCTGTTCCCGTTCTTCATTGCCGCCGCCGTATTTGGAATCCCTGCTGCGTCCAATGGCATCAATCTCATCGATAAACACGATACAGGGAGCATTCTTCTCCGCTTCTTTAAAAAGATCCCTCACGCGGGACGCACCCACGCCCACGTATAATTCTATAAAGTCTGAACCAGACAGGGAGAAGAAAGGCACATGCGCCTCTCCTGCCACTGCCTTGGCAAGCAGCGTCTTACCTGTACCAGGCGGGCCCACCAAAAGCGCACCTTTCGGCAGCCTTGCGCCAATCTTGGCATATTTACCAGGATTGTGCAAAAAATCTACGACCTCAACCAAGGATTCCTTGGCTTCATCCTCTCCGGCTACATCTTTAAACGTGATGCCCGTCTCTTTCTGTACATAGGCTTTGGCAGTGCTCTTACCGACTCCCATCGGACCGCCTTTGCCGCCCATTCTTCTAAATAACAGACTCATCAGTCCCCACATCAGAAGGATCGGAAGAACATAATAGAGCAGCACCGTCATTATAATGCTGGAACTGTCAGAGGTTGGTTTCTTAATCTCGATATTCTTCGCCAGAAGACGCTTCGTCAAAGTGTCGTCGTCTTCCATCTTGCCAGTAAAATAAGTCATTGTCCCCAAACTATAACCATATGCAAAAGGAGACTTTGATTCTGTCTGTTTCGGATAAATGACAACTCTGTCGGATTCCACAGTAACGCTCTCAATCTCTTCTTTCTCGATCATTTCGATAAAAGCATTATAGGAAATCTCCTGATTGGTCGCCCCGGTCATCATCTTCATAAACATACTGATACATAGAAGCGTAACGACCGCCGCCACCGCCAGCATGATCAGACTCTGTTTCCGGGGATCCCCACCGTTACCGCCCGGTCCGCCTGGGCCGCCAGACCCGTTGGGGCCTCCGTTATTGCCTGGGCCGCCAGGTCCGTTCGGACCCCGGCCGCCGTCATATTGGTTTAAATTATCATCCATGAGGAATCCTCACTTTCTATTTTACGCAGAATGGCCTGCTGGCAGGCCTTCTGCACAATTGACTTCTCTGCTCCCTCTACCCCGCAGTGCACGCTCGTTTCCGCTTCGCTCCATCTCGCTCACGGGCTTCGCCCTATGAAAATACAATTCTCCAAAATGGCCTGCAAGCAGTCCTTCTGTCGAATTGTATTTCCGCACTGCTCATTGCCACCATGTACATTATAAAAAAGGTGCAATTATAAATCAATAAGTGAATTATGAATTTACGGACACAAGTATTAAAGAATTATAAAGTTTCTTTAACTGCATTCCTTAACAGTATAGCTGTTTTCTCTCCTAAAATCAAGGAATCCCATTTTCCACATGGAGAGCGGCCGGTTGATCTTTTGCTCCTATGCAAATAAGACTGCCCATAGTTCCATTATTTTATCAATTTTTCAACTTATCAGTAGATTTTTTCTTTCCTTCCATTGTATAATGATTTTATATTGTTTTTTGGCAGTCGTCCCGGCAAGTCCTTACAGAGTCCAATGGACAGGCCTGTTTTAGCTGGCTGCCCACGGAGTCATAGTTCGCAGATTTAGAGAAAGGCATGGACAAAAGAATGGCAGTTAAATATGTATTCGTAACAGGTGGTGTTGTGTCAGGTCTCGGTAAGGGCATCACAGCCGCTTCTTTAGGAAGATTATTAAAGGCGCGGGGCTACAAAGTCACAATGCAGAAGTTCGACCCCTATATCAATATTGACCCAGGCACGATGAATCCGATCCAGCACGGCGAGGTATTCGTCACAGAAGACGGTACGGAGACCGACCTGGATCTGGGGCATTATGAACGTTTCATCGATGAGAATCTTGGCAAAAATTCCAATGTGACCACCGGTAAGGTCTACTGGTCGGTTCTGCAGAAAGAACGGCGCGGCGATTATGGCGGCGGCACCGTACAGGTGATTCCGCATATCACGAATGAGATCAAGAGCCGCTTCTATCGCAATTTTACCGATGAGGAGACCAGGATCGCCATTATCGAGGTGGGCGGCACGGTGGGCGATATTGAGAGTCAGCCTTTCTTGGAGTCCATCCGTCAGTTCCAGCATGAAGTTGGACGTGACAATGCGATCCTGATCCACGTGACCCTGATCCCCTATCTGAGCGCTTCCCAGGAGATGAAGACGAAGCCTACCCAGGCAAGCGTCAAGGAACTGCAAGGCATGGGCATCCAGCCGGACATTATCGTATGCCGCAGTGAACACCCCCTGGATCAGGGATTGAAGGATAAGATCGCACTCTTCTGTAATGTTCCCAGTAACCGGGTACTGCAGAACCTGGACGTGGAGCATCTATATGAGGCGCCGCTTGCCATGGAAAAAGAACATCTGGCACAGGTAGCCTGCGAATGTCTGAAATTAGAATGCCCGGAACCCGATCTGACAGACTGGACCGCCATGGTAGAGTCTCTCAGATGTCCTACCGATGAAGTGACCGTAGCTCTTGTCGGCAAATATACGCAGCTCCATGACGCTTATATCAGCGTAGTGGAAGCGTTGAAGCATGGCGGTATTTCCAATCACTGTGTCGTCAATATCCGCTGGGTAGATTCCGAGACAGTTACCGCAGAGAATGTGGATGAACTTTTGGCCGGCGTAAACGGCGTGCTGGTGCCGGGCGGTTTCGGCGACAGAGGGATCGATGGTAAGATTTACGCCATTACTTACGCCAGAATCAATAAGATCCCCTTCCTTGGACTCTGCCTCGGTATGCAGCTTGCAATCGTAGAATTTGCAAGAAACGTGCTCTCCTATAATGATGCACACAGCATAGAGCTGGATCCTTCCACCACCCATCCTGTCATCGCACTGATGCCGGATCAAAACGGTGTAGAAGACATTGGCGGCACTCTGCGCCTCGGTTCTTATCCATGTGTACTGGACAAGACTTCCAGGGCTTATACCCTGTATGGCGAAGAGACGATTCACGAAAGGCATCGCCACCGCTATGAAGTCAACAATGACTACCGTGCCGTGCTCACAGAGAAAGGCATGAAGCTGTCAGGATTGTCCCCAGACGGCCGCATTGTAGAGATGTGTGAACTTCCAGATCACCCCTTCTTCCTTGCGACCCAGGCGCACCCGGAATTAAAGTCCAGGCCAAACAGGCCGCATCCACTGTTTAAGGGATTCGTGGAAGCAACGCTGGCGAATAAGCACAGTCAGGATTAAAGTGCAAAAACCACCCTATTGACGGGAACCTGAATTGACGGATCATTATTATAGAAGAAAGGCAGAGACCACGGCGGCGGTTTCTGCCTCTTTTATATAATTTTCTCCCTGTTTATTGTGCTCGCGCTTATTCCATATTCCATGATTGTCATAGAAACCCCGACATTTCTCACCGGATAGCCACAAGGTGCCGTGCCAGATCCCGGTCCTTCTTATCTACATAAAAGGAATATTGGAATTTCATCCGGTCTTTTCCCATACTTCCCAATCTGGCTGTATCTATCACATTTCTCTGTAAGGTCTCTTTGACCTTGATCTTATAGGCAATGTTGTGCTCCGCAAATATTTCCTGTATCTTCTCCTTCTGTCTGCTGTCGCTGACTGTGATAACCTTCTCTCTTCTAAAAAAGTTCATGCAGGCCTCTCCTTCTGTATCATTTCCTGTTCTACGTCTGCTACCCTATCCCAAAATTTCTCATCATAATACTCCAATACCTTTTCCATATTACAATGCGCCCGGTAATTTTTTTACATTTTCATCGTATTTTTCTTACAGATCCGCATCCGCATCTCACAAAAGCTTCCTCCTTCCTCTCCATTCCCGAACAAAACCTTTCCTCCATGCGCCCAAATGATCTTACTTACAATGCCTAAACCGCGTATATTCTGCGACGGCTTTCTCCTTCTGCTGCCTAACTGCCTGAGCATTTCCCCAGAATACCCTATACCGTTGTCCGAAAACCGGATCAGACACCAGCGTTTCTCTTTCCTCAGGCTGAGTCTGATGCACGTACTGCCATCCTGCTCGCTATGCCGCAGACTGTTGTGGAACAGGTTGCGCAGCGCCCGGATGAAAAGTTTACGGTCCGCCAACAGGACGATCCTTTCCGCCTCTTTTCCAATATTCATCTCGATCTTCAGTGCATCTTCCCCGACATCATCCAGAAAAGAGGCTGCCACCTCCCGCAGTACTGCCGCCGGATACATCAGTTCCTTGCGCAGCGCCTGCATGGAATATTCCAGTTCCGATGTCAGATTCAGATCTTCGATCAGTTCCTTCATCACCAGACTCTGATGTTTGATCACTGCCGCCTGCTGCCGTTCTTCCTCCGGCAAATGGCTGCTGCCCTCAAGAGCATCCGCATATCCAAGCGCGACGGCAAGAGGCGTGCGGATATCATGGGAAATACCCGCAATCCACTCAATCCGCGCCTGCTCTCTGCTTCTTGACCAACGTCTCGTAAAGATCACAGCCAGGATCAGAATCCACACGAAATCAAACAGCAGGATCAAGTACCATACTCTCTCGACATATTCCATCCAGGAAACCGGGAATTGAATATTATATTTCCACATTGCACCCCGCGGGGTTCCAACGATCAGGATCTTATCCTCCCACACCAGCAGACTGACCGGATATCCTTCCAGATACCACCTGGTCATGCGGGCAATATCTGTCATCTCATAGGAATCTTTGATCTCTTCCGGCTTGGCATAGGACCAGACCATCTCCCCCGATTCTTCCAGAAGCATGGCCCACTGGCTCCGCTCGTCCAGATTCTTCTGCATGTTCTCACTTAATTCATAGCCCCGCTCTGTCAATGTCAATTCCGCCGCCACTACCTCACCGTTGAGATACCAGGGCATGTGATAGTGGAGTAACAACAGCAGTAAGAAGACAACATTCACCACGATTGTCAGCCATGCGATCGCCACGAAGGTAAAAACGCTGTAGGTCAGCATCCGTATGCTGATCGATTTATATTGTACAAAATGTTTTCTCACATTTGATCCCTTCTATATACTCACGGCCTGATGGCACAAGCTCTCTAAACAAGCTTATACCCAAGCCCGCGTACCGTCTGCAGGTGCTTCGGGTGGGAGGCATCCTGCTCGATCTTCTCCCGCAGCCTTCTGATATGCACGATCAACGTATTCTCATATCCATAATTGCCATCCTGCCACACAGCTTCACACAGTGCATCGATCGTCACGATCTGCCCCCTGTTAGCCGCCAGCTTCTCCAGAATGGCATATTCCTTTGCCGTCAGCGTTACTTCCATCGGCGGCGCGCTCTCCCCGCCATCCTGCTGCCTTTGTCTGTGCACCACGCCGCTTCCCAGATCAACCTGACAGTCTCCCAGCATGATCACCTTCCCGGCATCCGCCGCATCCCGCACCCGGTAGACTCTCTTTAACACCACCGCGATCCTCAGTGACAGCTCCCGCGGCAGAAAGGGCTTCGTGATATAGTCGTCCGCTCCCATCCCCAGTCCCCGCAGTCTATTCTCATCCTCGTCCCTGGCAGATAGAAAGATAACGGGAACCTCGGATTCCTCGTGTAATTCCCGCAGCAGCATAAATCCATCGCCATCCGGCAGCATCACATCCATCAAGATCAGATGCGGGTGTTCCTGATAGAAGATCTGTCTCGCCTCCCTGCAGCTTCCTGCCGTCACCACCTGACAGAATCCTTCTTTCTTCAGGAAATCACTCACCATCTTCCGCAGCGCCGGTTCGTCATCCACGATCATGATCTTATATGCATATAACTCCATTGTGTCCCTCTTCCCTCTATAGCAAATCTGCTTCCCTATATAACTTTGCCTAAAGTATACTATTTTTTTCTCTTCGGTGAAACTGTTCCGGTCAAATCTTAAGGTAACCGTAAGGCAGGCTTCATTGGAATGTAATGAAAAACTCCTATGCTTATGATCAGATCTCAAGATATCAATTCATAAAAGAAAGGGAATGGAATGCTATGCAGACACAAAATCTGATTGAAACAACAAACCTCACCAAGCAATACGGCAAAGTGCGCTGCGTTAATTCGCTCCACATGCAGGTGCCGCAAGGTGCGGTCTATGGTTTTCTGGGACCCAATGGGGCCGGGAAATCCACTACATTAAAGATGATTCTGGGACTCGCCAGACCAACTTCCGGTTCCATCACACTCTTTGGCACCCCGATGTGCGATAAAAACCGCATCCAACTCCTGTCCCATACCGGATCCCTGATCGAATCCCCCAGCTATTACGGTCATCTGACGGGCGAAGAGAATCTTCACATCCTACAGACCTTGAAAGGCTGCCCCGCAGAGGATATCGATAAGGTATTACGGATCGTCCGCCTTGAGGATGCCCGCAAGAAGAAAGTAGATCATTATTCGCTGGGCATGAAACAGCGGCTCGGCCTGGCATCTGCGCTGCTTGGTTTCCCCAGATTATTAATCCTGGATGAACCGACCAACGGCCTGGATCCCTCCGGCATTCAGGAAATGCGGGAATTGATTTGTACGCTGCCTTCTGAATATGGTATCACCGTCGTGGTCTCTTCCCATCTGCTCAGCGAGATCGATCAGATGGCTGATCATGTGGGCATTATCCGTAAAGGGCAGCTCGTATTTCAGGATACCCTGCAAGTCCTGCATTCTCATGCCAGACAGCAGATTGCCCTGCGCACCGGCAGTCTGGCACAGACACTTTCCCTGCTTCGCCGCAATGATATAGAAGTGGATAAGGAAGAAGATTATCTGCTGATCCCCATGACAGAGGATGACCGGATTGCCGACCTGTGCAGACAGTTGTGCGAACACCATATTCCGCTCTATCGGATTGAAAAAAGGGAGAAAAGTCTGGAAGATATCTTCCTGTCACTGACCGGAAAGGAGACAAGTCTATGAAAACATTACAGTTGGAATTCTACAAGATCAAAAGACGAAAGATCGGATTGACGATGGCAGCCTTCTTAGCCGTTCAATTCCTGTGGGGACTCTGGGCATTTCACGATCCCTCCGAGAAAGAAAAAGCGCAAGGCTTCCTCTCCTTGCTCTATTCTCTCCCGGTCCTGGATGCAGTTCTTGTCCCACCCATCATGGCGGTACTGGCCTCACGCCTTGCAGATATTGAACACAAAGGCGGTATGTACAAGCAGTTAGAAACCTTGCGCAGGCCAGGCAGCCTCTATCACGCCAAGGCTCTCTGCGGCCTGATCATTATTATAGTCATGTTCGCAGCGCAATATGCTCTGTTCATCCTCCTTGGGTATGCGGTCGGTTATCAGGGACATCCTGACGCAGCATATTATCTCCTGTCCTATGGGCTGAAACTCATGAGCAACAGTTCCCTGTTCCTGATGCAGCTTGCCTTGTCCATGTTGTTTGCAAATCAGATGATCCCCCTGGTCATCGGCCTATGCGGTTCTCTGATCGGACTGCTGTTAATGTTCGTCAAGATGTACTCTTTTCTTCCCTGGGGCGGTAATCTCAACGCTGCTTTAGTCACAATGGAATGGAATCCTGTCAACAGGAACATCACGTACTTCTACCGGGAATATACGCCGATCGAATTGGCCGCTGTCGGTATGATCTTCGTGTGGTTCGTAATCTTCTATATTGCCGGCAGAACTTTGTTCACCCGTAAGGAGAACTAAGTAAGTCGTGCCGGCCGCCATGCAATTTATTATAAACAGAAAGGAAAACAAAAATATGTATTCATCTTTCACAAGAGCGATCAAAGCCGAACATCTGAAGTTAAAGCGAAGCCCCGTATGGCTGGCATTCTTTGCACTGCCTGTCATATCCGCCTTCTTCGGCACTAACAATTACCTTATGAACCAGGGCATCCTGCAAAGTGAATGGTTCAGTCTCTGGTCGCAGCATTCCCTGTTTCTCTGCTTCTTTTTCATGCCTGCGCTGATCGGTACATTCTGCTCCTACCTCTGGCGCCTCGAACACCTGAGGACTAACTGGAACAGCTTCTTAACCACACCTGTGCCCCTTCTGTGTCTCTATCTCGGCAAACTTTATCAGGCGGTGAAGATCGTTATCCTGGGCAATCTCTGGATCTTTCTCCTGTACTTTCTGTGCGGAAAACTTTGCGCTCTTACAGCTCCCTTTCCGCCACAGACGTTGGAATGGTTCCTCTGCGGCGTTCTCGGCGGCGCTGTCATCTGCAGTATACAGCTTGCCCTCTCCATGGTGATCCGTTCTTTCGCCGTACCGATCGGCATCGGCCTGCTCGGCGGCCTGGCGGGCATGCTCCTCACCAATAAGGGATACGGACTTCTCTATCCCTATTCTCTCTACAGCATCGGTATGCGGGCAAATAATCCAAAGATGGAGATTGATCTGAAGCTGTTCGCGATTTCCAGTATATTCTACATGATCCTGCTGTGCATATTGTCGGTAGCCGGACTGCGGCGGCATGAACAGTAGCAGACTGCAGTTGCCGCATGATCAAAATGTTTCCTGACAAGCGGGAGCAGGTTCTGCAAAGACTGCTACGAATGCTCCCGCAGCCGCCACCCACAATTTACCGCCTTAAGCCTTCCGCCGGTAACAAACAGGCTGCTCTTCTTCATCCTGCGGCACATTCTGACAGACATTGCCGTCCTCTCATTCACATAGAGAATACAGATATCTTCTTCCAGCAAAAGCTTGACGGAGAGTCTGCCGGACTTAAGATCAAAGGGACGCTCAAAAGCCGGCACAAAGGGGATGTCCCCGCCCATCCGATGCTGTTCTCCATAGATGTCTCCTCTGGGCCATCTGTCCAGTACAAACCGGCAGTATCCAGGCTCAAACCGGAAGAAATATCCTTCATCCGAATCCTCATCTTCCTGAAATGCTATCCCGAAATCAATCGGCATCTCTTCCTTATCCCATTCAAGTTCTGCTTCCAGCAGCCCTTGCGCCGGAAGATCATCGAAGACGGCACTTGCCGTATTGTCTGACTGCAAGGATATCCTGGATCCCTTACTTTCCCCGAAGATTCTTTCGATCGGATCGGGAAGTCTGACTGCCAGATCTCCATTCTCCAGAGCGTATACTTCATGAACTGCCAGTGCGCCGCCCCATTCCAGCCAGGAAAGTTCATTCTTCTCATGCCAGGTAGGAATCCAGCCAAATCCATATCGTTTCTTTCCGTCAGAGGCCGTCTTGACCGCATACATACCCCTGGCATCCAGCGCATCGTCTTTCGTCTGTTTCCAGGGGCCCTGCAGGCTCCTGCTTTTCCTGTAATGGGTCAAAAACTTTGTCGTAAAGGTAGAATACAGCAGATACCACCATTCTCCTTCCCGGAACAGATCCGGGCATTCATGCGTGAAATACTGCTCCGGTGCGTAAAACACTTCCGCTTCTTCCCAGCTCCACAGATCCTGTGAATGACAGACCGCCACACAGCCGCTTTTCCGAAGGCTCTTATCCCGCAGACGGGCTGCCAGCAGCATACAATACTGTCCCGTCTCCTCCTCGAAGAATACAAAGGGATCTCTCCAGTCATGCGGTTCAAACTTTCCCGCCGGCGCCATAAATGCCGTGTCGTAATGTTTCTCCCAATGTTTTAAGTCCTTACTGGTCGCATGAAGGATATACTGCAGCGCCTTTCCATCCTGTCCAAACTGCGCATTGACCGGATTCTGTCCCGTATAGAAAAGATGAAAAAATCCGTCTTTTCCCTTGATCACCGAACCCGTATAGCACGCCTGGTCACAGTCATTGTCTCCGCCTGCAGGCAGCGCCTCCCCTTGCTCTTCCCAATGGACAAAGTCTTTCGTGCTGACTAGATGCCAGGACGTATGATCCGCCGTAACCGGCGTTTTCCTCTCATCATACAGATAATAGATGTAAAAAGTTCCATGGTCCCAAAACGGAATGGCATCCCCAAACCATGCCTCCGTCGGCTTGTAGAAAATTTTCTGATCCCGTGCGATTTGATCCATATTACCTTCCTCTCTATGCAGACAGTAATCTGCTGCCCAATCTCGAAAATAATTGTGACCGGCTTACAGACCGGCCACAATGATATCCTCTGTCTTACTTACTCCGCGAAATAAGCTGCCGCATTTTCCTCCACAGAGGCGTCCACTCTGCTGCAGAATTCTTCCACCGTAATATCGCCGAGTGCCAGGGAAACGACTTCCTTACCGATCAGTTCATTGGTCGCCGGATCTAATTCGATATCAAACAGTTTAATCGATCCCGTGGAATTCTGCATATCTTCATAAATCGCTTTCGTCAGTTCCGTCTCGTTGGGCAGCGTTCCATTCACCGCCGGTGAAAAGGCAAGTCCGCTTATCGCCTCACTGATGCGGTTTGCATAGAATTCAATAAATCGCTCTGTCTCCGCATCAAATCTGTCCGCACCGAATGCGATGGGCATTGTGCTGTTGGAAATAAAGTTTGATTTCCCTACCGCTTCCCCTTCATCGACCGTCGGGAGCAGGAAGTATCCGATATTTCCTTTCATGTCGTCGCCCAGCTGGTCATCCTGCATAAAAGGCAGATCCCATGTTCCAATATAGTGCATTGCCGCATTTCCCCCTGTGAAATAGTTGGAGGCTCCCGTATAATCTGTGCTGGCAAATCCTGACTGGAAATACTTTGTTCCCAGCTCCTGCACGAAGGCTGCCGCTTTCCTGCCAACCTCACTGTCCATCTTCTGCTTGCCCTGCGCCAGATCATACAGGAAATCGTTCTCGCCATAGCGGTAGGTGACCATCAACAGATAACGCAGGATCTGCCAGTTATCTTTTCCTGACACAGAGATTGGCGTAAACCCTGCACTCTTCAATTTCTCACAAGTCTCCAGAAATTCCGAATGGGTCGTCGGTATTGACGCGCCCGCTTCCTCGAACATCTTCTTATTGTACCAGAACACCTCGATCGAAAAGTCAATCGGCATGGCAATCTGCCTGCCGTCTTTTGTGGTTCCCCATCCGAGCGGCGCAGGCAGGAACACATCCTTTAATCCATACTTATCCATCGTCTCATTCAGATCCATTACGATCCCCTGGTCCAGAAGCTTGATCGCATAGGGATCCGTATCCAGATTGAACATATCCGGCGTCTCGTTGCTGGCCACCAATGTTTTGATCTTCTGCAGATAAGCCGGCTTGTCGGCAATATACTGAATATCCATTGAAAAGTTTGGATTCACCTCTTCCTGGTACATCCTCACGATATTTTCCATACTGATGTAGCCGGACTGCTGCGGTGTGATACAGGTAATATACGTCATCTTCTTTTCCGGCTGATCCGCGTTCGCTTCCTCTGCTTCCACCTCTTCCTCTGCAGATTCCGGTTCCTCTAAAGCCGTCTCCTCCTGCGCGCTTTCGGCCTGTGCCTCACTCTGCTCAGGCGCCGCGCTCTCCGTATTCTGTCCACATCCAGCCAGCATAACCGCCGTCAGAACAGCCGTCAAAAATAAACTTGTCTTTCTCATTCCTTTTCCTCCTATCTCAATATTTGTCTCATCCAGTGTCGAAAAACAGAGGCCTCTGCTGTGTCATTCCCGACTCTGCTATCAGTATAAATTGAGGCGCATAGAGAGTAAACGTGAGGATTCTTAGAAAAATAGAAAAATCTTTAGATGAGACCAGACTCCTTCCCCGCCATCCAAAAATAACCCAAAGAATCCAAAGATTTTAAAATAGTTCCCCATTACCCATTTCTTTATAATGAAAAGCAAGGAGGCTGTGACCTAAAAACCGGCCGCATTCTACCCGATCACAGGAAATTCACAGAAAGGAAGCTCCCATGAAAAGTACACTAAAAAACAAAAAAGCTTGGCTGTTATTTTTACTGCCATCCATGATCATCTTCATTTTTACCGTTATTTTCCCAATTATGCGTTCCGCCTGGCTTGGCTTCTTCGACTGGGACGGCGTTACGCCGATGCGTTTTACAGGGTTATCCAATTACCAGAAACTTTTCTCTGATGTCTATTTCAGAAATGCCCTGTGGAACAATATTGTATATCTGCTCATCAACCTGGTCGGACAGGTCGGCGTCGCATTGTGTCTGGCGCTGCTTCTGACGAAGATAACCTGGGGATGCAACTTCTTCAAGACAGTCTATTTTGCTCCTACGATTCTTTCCAGTGTCGCTGTCTCACAGGCTTTCCAGAAATTCTATGCCACGGAACCGCCTGGGGTATTCAATGTGCTCTTAGACAGGATCGGCCTGGGAGAATTTGTAACTCCCTGGCTTGGCACCGCACAGACCGCGCTCTCCAGTGTGGCTCTGATCGAATGTTATAAGAACATGGGACTTTACCTGGTGATCATTTATTCCGGTCTGATGGCCATTCCATCTGACGTCATAGAGTCGGCGCGCATGGACGGCGCCTCCGGCATACGCCTCTTCTGGTACATTAAGCTGCCCTATATCAAGGATGTGATGGTGGTGGCCGTGATTATGGCGGTCAATGGGCTGCTCAAAGCTTTCGACATTCCCTTCATTACGACAAACGGCGGCCCAGGCAGCGCCTCCGAACTGGTAACTACCTACATGTACAAAACTGCTTTTTCCAGCGCACGTTACGGTTATGGCAGTGCAATCGCTGTTTTTATCGCTCTGGAAAGTATTCTGGCAGTTTTGATCCTGCGAAGAATTTTTAACCGGTCTGACGAAAAGGAGTAACTTATGAAAAGAATCAAACACATTGCCCTCTATCTGCTTATGACTGCGATCCTTGTGGTACAGGTCTATCCGATTTTCTGGATCTTCATGACAAGCTTAAAGACAGCCGAGGAAGTGCGCACAAAGAGCACTTTTGCCCTGCCGTCTTCTCTTTGTTTTGACAATTACGTCCGCGCCGTGACGACTTCTGATCTGGCACTGTATTTTAAAAACAGCCTGATTGTTTTATTCATCACGATCACCGCGCTTGTGCTCCTGTCCTCCACGGCCGCCTTTTCTATTGAAAAGATGCGGTTTCGTGCCAATAAGTGGCTGTTGTCCTTTTTCCTGCTGGGCATCACCATTCCGATCCATGTCACGCTGATCCCTTTGTTCCAGATTTACCGGAACACACACTTGCTGAATAGTTATTTCGCGCTTATCCTGCCGCAGATTGGTTTTAACCTGCCGCTCTCCATCTATCTTTTTACAACCTTTTACAAATTTATTCCAGATACTATAATGGAAGCAGCGGCAATCGATGGTGCTTCCGTCTGGCGGATCTTTGCCAATATTGTTCTGCCTATGTCGAAAAACTGTATCATTACCGTTGTGACGATGAATACTATCTTTATCTGGAACGAATTTATATTTGCCAACACTTTTATCAGCGCCGCTCAACTTAGGACCATCCCCCTCGGTCTCTTCGACTATATCGGTGCAAAGGGTATGGTGGACTGGGGCGCTACTTTTTCCGCTATCTCTATTTTCCTGTTGCCGGTCCTGATCGTATATTTCCTGCTAAATAAGGGAATCATCTCCGGCATGACCGCCGGCGCCGTCAAAGAATAAGGAGGTTAGAAATGCCTGGATCCTTTCGGTCACTTAGCATGGCACAGAAATTTATGCTGCTCTCTACGCTGACATTCCTGCTGCCCCTTGGATTTTTTGTCTTTTTTTCCTATCAGAATTACAGCAGTGAAATGGACAATAAGCTGTTTCAAATGACAGAAAATGTGCTTGCCCTGATCGAGAGGAATGTCCAGTACACGATCAACGATGTCAGTGATACCGGCAATATCATTATGACTTCCGGGAGCGTACAGGCTGTGCTCTCCGCTGATCCCGCCAAACAGGATTATCATAAGCAGGTCCTTGCCAGAGAGCCGGACGTCGAGGATCTGCTTATCAATCTTACCAACAATAAGCAGTATATTGGCACAATCCTTCTGGTCAATGACACTTACTCTCTGGCAAAGCACAGAAGCCTGACCTATCGGATTGACATGGATCCAGCCACTCTGGGGAAAGAACCCTGGATGCGCGAGACGCTGGACGCCTATGGCCGGGGCACCTGGTTTCCCAGCGAGGCGACTGAATATTTCACCGATAATGTGTTGATCTACACGAAGCTGATCCGCAGCCTGAATCAACTGCATCCCATCGGCATTCTGTTGATCGGCATTGATAAGAAAGTGTTTGAAGATCTGCTTGCACCGGTAAAAGGTCCCGATAATATCCGCATTATCATCTGGCGTAAGAGCGAGATCCTCTACGACAGTTCCCAGGAGCAGACTGACGAACTGTCCTTACTCGAACCCAATGTCCTGTTTGCCTTTCTGCAGGAGGAGGGCATCAAGCGTCTTTCTTCCGCCAAACGTTTTTATGTAAAAAGCATCCCCTGCGCCGATACCGACTGGTACATTAGCGCTGTGACCCCCTATGATGTACTTCTGCTTGATAAACGCAATACCCTTTATCTCTTCATCGGCGTAGGCATACTCACCTTGCTTGTCGCCCAGTTATGCGCTTACCTTTTTGCAAACAACATTACGGAGACCATACGGCAGCTTCAACATTATATCGAAAATCTGAAGACCGGACGGCGGGAAAAGATTGTTTTCAACTCCTCCGATGAAATTGGGCGGATCGGCAACCAGTTTATTCAAGTTGTTGAAGAGAATGAACGACTCAGCACAAATCTCTATAAATCTCTTTACCGGGAAAAAGAGTCCGAGCTGATTGCCCTACAGTCTCAAATCAATCCACATTTCCTGTATAATGCACTCGATTCCATCTTCTGGATGGCTGAAGAACACAATGCTACCGATATTTCGCACATGACTGTCGCGCTCTCTAAAATGTTCCGCCTCTCCTTAAATAACGGAGATAAACTGATCACCATTCGACAGGAACTGGAGATGGTCTACAGCTACATTACGATCCAGGAAGTGCGCTTCGAGGACCACATCCATGTGTCAACCTCTGTAGAAGAAGAACTTCTGGACCATAAGATCATCAAATTTATCCTGCAACCTCTGGTGGAGAATGCAATCAATCACGGTATCGTTCCCAAAAAAGACGGCGGTTCCATCCAGCTGAAGATCTGGCGCGAAGCGGAAGATCTTCTGATCACGGTGACAGACGACGGCGTCGGTTTTCAGGCAGACAGCACCGCCATTCCCTCCAATGGATATGCGCTGCGGAATATAGAGGAACGACTGCACCTCTATTACGGGGATGGTTACGGCATTGAGATCGCCTCGTCCCCTGGCTGTGGCACTTCCGTGCGCGTCAGGTTGAAAATGATCCCGTAAACTGCTCTCCTCCAGCCTGTACGGCTACGAACCTCTGACAATTGACTGCGTTCACCAGCTTAGAAAGGATTTGCCATGTACACTGTATTTATAGCAGACGACGAAGGAAAAGTGATCAAAGGACTGATTAACCGCGTTCATTGGGATGCGCTGGATGCGTCCGTGATCGGATATGCCAAAGACGGCCTGGAGGCCGAGAGGCGAATCCTGGAACTGAATCCGGATATTGTTGTCACCGACATCCTGATGCCTGGGCTGACTGGATTACAACTAATGGATCACCTTAAGGGGAAATGCGATGCGGTCTTTATCATCTTCTCTGCCTACAGTGAATTTGAATATGCCAGAGAAGCGCTGCAGATGGACGCTGTAGATTATCTGATCAAACCTGTGAATATCTCCGAGATCGAAATCACGATCAAAAAAGCGATCGATAAATTCCGCACCCAGAAGCTATCCCGTTTCCAGAGCGAAGAAGAAGCCCTATTGCATGACATTCTGGAAGGAGATCCACAGGCTGCACAAGCTGAAGTTTTCCGTCAGTACGAGAGCTTCTTCATCATTCAGCTCAAACTGAACGAATCTCAAAATATCGATGCTGTCATAGACAGCATCCGCACCTGGTTCATCATGGAAGGGAAGCTCCTTCTCTCCCGCAGCGACACAAAACTTACCCTCCTGATCGTCCAGAAAGATGCCCATCTGGCAAATAATGCGAGAAAGCGAATCATCCATAACCTGAAAGATCTGCAGACAAGGCAGGAAAATGCCTTTTACTGGGGGCTCGGTTATATCGTAGACACCCCTGAGGGGCTTGCATCCTCTCTTCTGGCTGCCGAAGAAATGCTGGAATACTGCGCTTTTACACTAAGCCAGCTTGACAATGACGGCCCATCTCCAGAGCTCCCCCTGTCCATCTCTGACAGTGAAAAACAGCTCGAAGATCTTATCATGCTCTCAGAAAATATGGATTCCGCTTATGAAGCCTTGGCGAGGATAAAAGAAGCGGTCCAGCAGCAAAACAGCTCCCCTAATGATATGAAAGCGCAGATCATCGATCTTGCCTATCGTCTCCGCATACAATTTGAATCCTCCCATGAAGAAATTCCTGATGCATCCTTAAACTGGAACAGGCAGATTGTCTCTCCGCTGCTTTCTGCTTCCAACCTTGATCTTATGTTCGACGTTCTAAAAGATTTCCTCTCTTTCCTGTACGAATATGCCTCCTCCTGCGCAGGCAGTCACCGACAGCATCATCACGTCGCCAGGATCAGACAGTATATCCAGGAGCATCTGGGCTGCAGCATTAACTTAAATGATCTGGCAGAAGAGATCAACCGCAATCCCTCCTACATCAGCTACATCTTCAAGCAGGAAACCGGCCAGAATCTTTTTGACTATATTACGAAAGAACGAATGCGGCATGCCAAGTACCTTCTGAAAAGCACCGACCTGAAGATCCTGGATATTGCCCGTGCCTGCGGCTATGAAGACCAGAGCTATTTCAGCCAGGTATTTCGGAAACACGCCGGCGTGACAGCCGGCGAATATCGAAAAGGGGAATGAAACCCATTCCCCCTTAATCGCCCTATTTAATGTTCAGCTTCGCAAACAGGTCGCCCAGGCTGGTTCCCAGGCTTTCGCTGCTTCCATACTGCTTCACATCGATCTTCTCCACTTCTTCTACCTGCATCTCTTCCAGAGCTTTCATGCTCAGAGAGATCTTGCCGTCATTGGTATTCAAGACCTTAACTTTAACCTTGTCTCCCACCTTAAGCACTTCTGAAGGTTTCTTGATCCTCCTCTGGCTGATCTGGGATATATGCACCAGCCCGCTTAAACCATCCTTGAGGTCAATGAATGCTCCGTAAGGCTGCAGGCTCTCCACGATACCCTCCAGGACCGTACCGGGAACGATCATCGCCACCTTATGGTCGTGCTCCTCCTTCGCCTTCTCCCGCAAGATTTCCTTTGCCGACAGCACCAGCTTCTCTTTCTCCCGGTCAACCGTTATGACCCTGACTTCCAGCGTCTTCCCCTGGTATTCATCGAATTTCTCCACATAGGAAAGCGCAAGCTGGGATGCCGGTATAAATCCTCTGACCCCTTCCAGATAAGCGACAACTCCCGCATTTACTACCTCACTCACCTTAACGGTAAGATTCTTCTTCTGTTCTTGATAACTTTCCAGCACATCCCACGCAAGCACCTCATTCGCCTCCTTGCGGGAAAGCAGAATGTTGCCCTGCCCGTCATCCATCTTCACAACAGACGCCTCGATCACATCCCCCTCATGTACATCATTCAACACAGAAAATCCGGGATCATTGCTCATCTCTGACGCCTTGATAATACCCTGTGTGTAATACTTAAGATCCAGCGTCACTTCTTCCTCATTGACACCGATTACCGTCCCCTTGATCACATCACCTTCCTGGATCTTGCGGAAAGATGCTTCCAGTTCTTTTTCGTAGTCTTTCATTGTTTCTTGCATGGTTTCATGTCCCCCCATATTTTGTATTATTCATGTCTGCTGCTCGTTTAACGCTTTTAGTATATCACATTTCAAGGGATCAGGCTATAGAGGAGATCTTCTTAATTCTCTGCTCTTTTCTTCAAATATGGATGTTTATAGACTCCCAAAACAACGCTGCCTGATACCAACGCCAATATCACCTGAACACCGACAGAGAGCAGCATATTTCTCCAACTAACAATACGATAGGCTCCCATGATCAAATAATATGCCCCGACGGCAAGGCCTATAGCAAAAATCATAAAAAAATAATCCCATATTAAGGTATTTTTCCTTTGAAACACCTTATGAAATACTAAATTAGAATTTCCAGGAATTAATCCCAGGTAGACCGAGAACACAGTTGCCGCCATTACGCCCTCAATCCCGAACCGGCTCACTAATAAAACTGACAGAACCAAATTCAAAATCGCCTCTCTAATAGAAAAGCCCTTACTCTCCTCGAACATTCCCATTCCATTACGCACGATATAAATCACATTTACAGTCATCCTCTGTATCATATTGACCGCAAATAAGCATACTCCTATCTTGCCCAAGGTAAATTCCTTACCAATCCATAGTCCTATAAACCCATTCATATTTGTTATAAAGACTGAAATCGCAACAATGCCTGCAAGCATATGAAACATCAGTAGTCTCTGAAAATTTCTATATACATTTTCGTCCTTATTCGCAAGACGCACTCCAAATTCAGCACGAAAATTCTCACTAATTTTATTCACCAACTGCACCGGATACGTACAGACCATCGCATATGCCTGGTAGATCGTAACCAGTCCAATATTTGTAATCGACAGTAAAAAGGTGTCTATATTTATATTGAAAAGTCCTGTCAGATGATGGAATAAAATCGCCCGCGTCATCCCTTCCGCTTCAAAGCTCGCTTCTTTTGCGTGCATAGCTCTTCTGCAATATCTACGTACCATGAACTCATAAATACCACCTAATAGAATGTTAACTGCACAACCAACACATAAGACTTTTATCACAGAAAAGTCCAGCATGATCATTAATAGTTCCAGCAACACAATCGATATATTCGCAAGACTGTCAATAAGATCTATCAAATATTTATATTCGTACAGATTCAGGAGGGTTTTCCTATTAATGCTGACATAATAGGGAATCACAAATCGAATACCCAGCAATAGAATGATCATTACAGCCATATAATAATCTGTCTCTTCTCGATTCATCACACCTGCGTAAATAAATGCCAAAGGCAATACGGCTAAAAACATTTTTGCCGCAATCCTTTTCATGGAAATAGACAGACCCGCATAAAGCGACGCAATCTTATTCTCATTTTCGTTGGCCTTCGGCTCAAACATCTTATACAGATAGGCTTCGGCCATACCACTTTCAAATAAAATGAAATACTGAAAAATCTGCTGTGCCGACTGGCTGATTGCATTTACCTCACTGCCAAAGCTTTGTATGATATATTTTGTTCGGATCATCAAAAGCACTGCATAGATTCCCCAGAAAATAATCCCTGCCAAAATGCCAAAATATCGCTTCCATTTCATTATCTTATCCTATTTCTCTATCTGTTTTCATCTGAGCATTCCATTCGTCTATCTTCCTGAATTGATTTTTTGTACAACAAAGTGGAAAAAGTAATCAAAAAAATGTTATGTGTTATCATATACAATCCATTTTCCATCACGCCGTACAACGCATACAGAAACAAAATAATTGCAAGCATGTATTGTTTCTGTAGCAGCGCAGCCCTGATCAAGCATAGATACCCTATAGAAAATATTAAGAAAACCAATATGCCATAACGCAGCAGCGCACTCACATATGCATTATCGAGCCACAAACGGCTTCTGATACCTGCCAGGCTTCTTTCCTCCTCCGTTACATAGATTCTCTGGCCAAAAACAGTCACTTTATACAATCCCCATACTATATGACAAAAAGAAAATCTCGAAGACATCCAATCGTCTATTTTGGCCAGCACAAAATTCTTATTAACATCTATGTAGGAAAGAATGATACTAAACAGATTAAAACATAATGCCCCATAGAATATCCCCTTTTCATATAACCCTATCAGTTCTGCTTTCCGCCCTTCTATATAACGATACAGCAGCAACAAAACCAGAAAAAATATGGTTACAATATATGCTGTTTTAGAATTCGGAATCCTGACTAAAAAGAAAATGGAAAATAAAATATAGAAATAATTATGTTTTCTTAATGCACCTTTATGAACATAACAATGACACACTATTAATTGAAAAACTCTCAATCCTAACTGATTCGGATGCAGAAATCCCAAAGCATATCTGGGAATATTCCCCCGCAGTAACATTTTGTTTTCAATAACACCCAAAACACATAAAATCATGATCGTAGGCGTCAAGATCAATAAAATCTTATAAGCTCTTTGTATCACGCTATCCAGATCAATATTTTTAGCCGCCACAATAAACATCCATGCCGATAAAATTGTCCTTTGTCCCGATAAAACAGTAGCAGCGACCATCGGTAGTGTGACGGATACTATGACCATCAGCTCTCTTCTCGTATAAGACTGAAAGAATACGATCTGCATCATGAGCAATCCAAAAACCAGCCAGGTAGCGATGCTATTAATTCTGTCATATACACCGCTTTGCATATCAAACAAAGTAGAATTAAAAATGATCTCCGTACCATACCAAAATGTAAAAATATAAAGGAAAAAATTTTTTAGTCGAATTGTTCTATTCATAACATCCTTATTTTTCTTCTATCAAATACTATAACGCATGTTTCCTGTCCAGTATTTTTAGATATTCCTTATAGATTAATTCTGCATTTCGTTTTGAGGTAAAATGTGCCGCTGCGTATTCTCTTGCCCTTCTCCCCATTTTTTCCAACAGATTTACATTATTCAGCAAAAAAATAATCTTTTCTTTTAAGTCCTCTATATTATTCCACTCATATAGCAGCCCTGTTTCCTGATCAATCACCAGTTCTCGATTGGGGCCGATATCAGATGCGATCACTGGCAGACCGGCCATCATATATTCTGCCGTCACTCTCCCGAATCCTTCTGTCCTAGAGCACATAATTCCACAGTCATAACTGCATATTTTATGATCAAATCCCTCCTGATACCCCAGAAAAGATATATGCGATAAAAGGCCATACTGCTTTGCTAATTTCCTTAATCGATTTACATACTCGCCAGGTCCATCCCCAACAATATCCAGACTGATCTTTTCCTTATGTCTTTCTTCTAACATTCCTAATGCCTGTATGATCTGATACTGTCCCTTTGCCTCATAGATAGATCCCAGCATAAGAAACCTGATCTGTTTTTTCAAGTTTCCTTCATAGTCTTTCTTTTCCGGTATTTCCAAAGGCACCCCATTATAGATGCAAACCACTTTTTCTTTCTCTAATCCTTTTTTGATCCAATGTTCTCTAGCCGCCTCAGAAACTGCAATAAGCTCTGATGCTGCCTGATTCATAAGATTTATATAATCCTTTCTGAAGCTGAAACATCCCAAACCAAATTCGCGAATATGCCAGACAAATGGTTTCTTATATTTTAATGCTAATATCGCTCCCAAATCCTCTCTGGAGGAGTTGGCGTGTATGATATCCACTGAAGTCATATCGAGTTTTTTACTTAACCAGTACGCACCTGCCGCTCTTCCAATCAAATACTCAATGCCCGTAAGTATAACCTTGATCGGCAATTTCCATCGTTTTCCGGGAATGCCCTGGTAATATGGCCCATAGAAAACCTTATATGTTTTACATCCTAACCGCCGGTAATATTCTTCTGTATCAGATCTGTATAGCAAAACGACGCTGATCTCCAGGTCAGGGCAATATCTTAACAGATTTTCGATCAACTGCTTCATGGATCTCGGCGCACCGTATCTATTATATCCGTCAGAAATAAATAATATATGCATATTAATCCTCATGTCTCTCTCAAACTTGCTTGTAATACTGCCCAAATAAACGGGTTAAAATCTTTGATTTATTAACCTGTATCCTTAGCTTCTTTATCCCAGCCTAATAATAACCATCTTAAAAATCGGTAATATGGAATTCTGATCTTTAATAGTTTTTTCAGGAAAAAAATTTTGCAGGAATTTTCCCTAAAATCCTGATTGAATCTGCGAAGTCGAAACATATAATAAAACAAACTATGTTCTGGTATTACTTTTCTGACTTCGCCATTCATAAAGTTGAATTTTTGAAAGATTCTCAAAGTAGCTAAAGAAGGATTGACAGCAAATCTGGCATAGCTATCCATAACAAGATCCACCGGAATCTCAGCCTCGCGCGCCAACAGTTCATCTTTTCCAATCTCATTCAGAAAATCCAATGCTGCGGACTGTACATCTTTGATAAATTTACTTTCATTTGCACGATACTCCCGTTTCGCTAAAACCGGTATAACCCTTTCCCCCACGGCATCATATCGCAAGACACTCCCTTCCATATTTGAACATAGTATTTCCAGGACTGCCGCCGTAAAGCGCGCCATCATATCAAAATCCCGATTATGCGTATGATCAAATAAATAACCTGCTCTGGAAAGATCCGCATAATGTTCCTCCGCTCTTATATTCCTGACCCCAAGATAATATCCATGCAGTTTTGTTTCCCCATGCGCAGTATATTTTTGCAAAGCCCGCTGCATGGTTCCTGACCATCCAATATCTACTACAGCAAGGTTTCCTGAAAAGTTATTATTTCTCAAATACGCATGAATATTTTCCCTCTGTTTTTCAAAATATTCGTTTCCGAATTTCATAATGGTGGAATACAATACTTCTTTTTCTTCTTCTGATACGGCGTCTATCCTTGTTTTATCATTTAAATTTGTATTCTTCTTTAACTCCTCACAAAATTTTTTCTTGTCAAATGCACATATTGTAGGAATAATATCCACCATTGGTACATGTGAAAAAAGTTTAAATGTTTCCAACATCTCATCAAAATCAGCCGCATCTGCAAGTAAGGGAACTGCTAACGCCTGTCTGGAGCCATACAGATACGACTGTTTTATTTGACAATGCGGATATAAAATCTGAAACGCATCCTGAAATAGTTTTCCCTCTCTACTAAGAAAAAAGACTCTCTCAATTCCATCCGTCTCCCATTTCGCATACATCCACCGGCAAAACCCCAGAAGCATCGGCCCTAAAATTTCCCAACCAATAACATATGCGTCACTATCATTGTCAGTAATACGATTATTTAAAAAGGCATATAATCTCTGATACAAAAATTGATCACTAACCTGCTCATTCCTTCGTTTCCAATATCGTAATTGCTGTGCCTGTCCATCAATCAATACTGCTTTCATCCCTGCTTTTTTAGGAATTCTATAGTCAGCCTCTACCTGATCACCAATATGTAATATCCTTCCACTGAAATCTAAATAATCCTTCTTAATAACCTGATAAATACTTCCCTTTGCTTTGCACTTCCCATAAAAAGAAGACAAGTATATCCTCTCATATCCTTTGTAACCACATTTGTGCAAAATCTGTTCTATCGTCTCCTGATCCAAATACATATCAGAAGTGATAATAACCCTTTTATTTTCCTGCACTGCTTTTGCATAAATCGGTTTTATATTCAAATTCGGCGTACATATTTTAATTTCCAACTGTCTTTCCAGTTCCTGAAGCATACTCTTCCACTCTTCAGGAATACCCGTGAGAAAATAAAATATTTCTTCTAAAGAAACCTCTTCCTTCTCACTATGCTTGCGTGCATTTTCCTCCGCCTTAATCCTGTACTGCGTATATCCAGGAACTTCTATCCCTGTCTGTTTGAAAAACTCCCTTTCCACAAGATAATGCACTTGCTCTGGTTTCTCTACATTTCTCTTGATCAGCGTATCAAATATATCAAAGGAAATCACTTCGGCCTGTCTCACAGCATCTTCCATGTCCTGGCATAGAACTTTCCGCACACCTAACTCCAGACAGTATTTAACAGTTGATTTAATTTTTATTTGTTTTCCCATTTACATTCACTATGTATTTTTATGCCCGATAATCTTTCTTACATATGCTGCTCATAAACCAATAGAAATACACTGCCAGGAGAAACAAATGGCATTTATACAACAGAGCAGCACAGCATACTGCACATGCATATATGGATTTTTTCTGTAGACAGCTTAATGTCAAATACTTATTGCTTCTCCATTCGGGAAAGGCGTCATCCATAAATCTGCCTGTTTTATTGACATAAAAGGGGGCTTTACGCATGTTACGAAAAGACAATCTACATGCTCCACCAATTCCGCATCGAATAAACATCTGCACTACAAATAATTCCATATAATCACTATATTTCTTATCTCTGGCAAAAAAATCTTTTGCCTCTTTGAACCCCTCTAACATAGACTCATATATCTCGTCAGTAATGGCTCCCGACAGTGAGGCGTCTCTTAATCTGTAATGATATAAAACTTCATTTATAAATTTAATTGAATTAACATTCGGAAGAATTGAAAATAAAAAAACAGTATCCTCAGATCTCTTAATCGTAGTGAACCTTATATCTGCAATTACTGTTCTTCTAAATAATTTGTTCCACACAACAGGATTCATATATCCAAAAAGTGCAAAATCCTTAATATCTGTAATAATCTGTTCAGGATTGTTGACCATCTCTGTGCATACAATCTTGTCCGTCTTATCATCAAATCTTTCCAGACCACATATCGTTATATCTGCATGATACTGATCTGCATAATATACCATTTTTTCTATAAACCTGCAGTCAATATAATCATCGGAATCTAACATTAAAATATATTCACCCTGGCTATTACAACAATCTAATCCCACATTTCTCGTCGCACATAAGCCTAAGTTAACTGCATTATTAATAATATGCATTCTGCCTGAAAATTTATCGGAAAAATATTCAATAATGTCAAGTGAATCATCCGTCGATTTGTCATTCACTACCCACACATCGAAATCCTGAAATGTTTGGCCTAACAATGATTCAAAAAACTTAGATAAATATGGTGCAACATTATACACAGGCACGATTACATTTACTTTGGGACTCATCTCTCTAATACGCCCCCTCCCTGTCAAGCACCGCAGGAATCGTCTTTACAATGATCTTTAAGTCCGTCCACAGACTCATATCTTCTATGTAATCCAGATCCATTTCAATCCATTCTGCCCATGCAATATTCGCCCGTCCACTGATCTGCCAGTAACAGGTTAATCCCGGCTGCACAATAAGGCGCTGTTGTTCATAGCGGCTGCATTCTTCCATCTGAAAGGTCAGGATCGGTCTTGGACCGACAAGACTCATGTCCCCTTTGATGATATTGATCAACTGAGGCAGCTCGTCAATAGAAAATTTTCTGATCACCCTGCCCACTCTGGTAATCCGTGGATCATCCTTGATCTTGAAGGCATGGCCTGTCTGCTCGTTATCCTTCATCATCTCCGACATTTTGGCATCTGCATCGACACACATGCTGCGAAATTTATATATCCTGAATGGTTTCATGGATTTCCCGGCTCTGCTCTGACTGAACAGAACCGGACCACCGTCCTCCAGCTTAATGGCCAATGCAGTAATGAAAAATACCGGAGCGAGAAAGACAAGCGCAGTCGTAGATAATAGAATATCCATCCCCCGCTTGATTCTCAGATACGTAGGGTTCTTTCTCTGGTATACCGCCTGCATATGGTATCTGTCAGAATTCAATTTTCCACTCTGCGATACTGTTTTTTTCATTGCATTGGCCGCCAGCATAACATCTTCACTCATCTTGTCACTCCAAACCCTGTTTCTCATATCATACTATCCAAACAATCATTCAGCGGGCGCTTCCTCTACCGGCATTTCCATAAATGCCAGTGTTCCAAGAGATGTCATATCCACTACTACGTGATCTTCTCTGATCTCTGCAATGCTCAGCTCAACCCACTCTCCATCAACTAACTGATACACTTTAATATTCTGTCCTGCCTTAATTCCCTTCAAATAGAAGTTCACCCGTGCTGTATGAAAGCCAGTAATCGATGCTTTGACCTGTGCCACATTCAGCACTGTACCGCTCAGTGAAGCTGCGTACTTCTTTGCCGAATCCACATTGTCACGTGTCGGTTTCAACACGGAAAACGTCTGGTTGCTGGGTACGCCGTTAATAATCACATGCCCACCCTGCCCAAGGGGAAGTACTTTCTCCAGCCCTGGAACTGTCGTAACGGCATTGTTCATATATTCACCGACGGTCTTATTCTCGTCTGACGCGGCCTTTGCCACACTCTGTGAAACAGAAGAGGCCGTAACGGCAGATACAGCCGACGCAGAAGGCGCATCTGCCGTACTATAAGAATCCGCTGTAGGGCTCGTCGCCGCCAGTACCGGCATGGATAATGCCATCGCCCCCGCCAGTGTCAATGCTAACATTTTTTTCATGATCATGTTCCTCCTTTTTCCCGATATCCGGGTATCTTAAATAGAAATTTCTATTCAGCAACAATTCTATCTATGGTTCCTGCCGCATCTTCTGTCAAGATCGCAATGACAACAAACTGTCTGTCAGGTTGTTCCTCTTTCTGCGTCGTCAGCGTGATCAGGAAATGATAAGGCGTAATGCCTTCCCATCCTTCCCGCAGGTTCATAGTCATATCCCGGATGCCATACAGGTCATCCAAAAACTTTTGGCAGCCATCCACATAAGTGAAATTATAACTGCGCAGCAAGCTTGTATTCTCTCTCTCATAAGCCGCAACAATCTCATACGTCAAAGCATTGCCGTCCAGATACAGGTATGCCTTCTCATGTTCTTCAAAAAAATCAGGATCTGCAAACTGGTATAAATCTGCAAACAGTCCTGTTTCCTCTGCCCCTGTCTTACCATGCAGAACCGTATTGAAATCGCACATACTTTTCAGATTAGCCAGCTCAATATAAATAGCGCCGCCCTCATCCGTCTGTCCGTATGCATTATGGCTTTCGTAGAAATCATCTGCCTGTTCGCTTTGCAGTACGGGATCATCGATCGCAGTCCCTGGTATGTAGAGCCAGCCGAAGATATCCGGATTATCTGCCTGCAGTAAACCAAATGCAATCTCAGCATCCCTGGCGCTTTCTCCGGCAAACCCTGTTTCCTGCATTTGATCGGGTTCCAGCGCATCCGTCTTTGTCTGTTGCGCTTTGTCTTCTGCCTCCGTGCTCTGTCTGACAATATCCGCGCTCTTCTCCCCACATCCTGTCAACAGGAGTACTGCAAGAATAAACCCAAGAAGCGGCATAATCCTTCCGATCCGATTCTGTTTTTGTCTATCATCACTGTATTTTCTCATAGAATATATCCAATATCATCTCAAACATCGCATCTTCGTCCAGGTAAAATTCTTCAAACTTCTCTCCCATGACAGTTTCCCCCGGCACCATATGAAAATCTTCCTCGCCAAAGCCATACTCTGCCAGAATGGGCGCCAAATAGACCATCTCATCCAACGAAATATCCGTTACCATTTGAGACTTAACTGCCTCATACAGATCTATAACAACAGACGCATCTTTGCGCACTGCCTGCTTCGCCGCCCCAATAAATCCATTCAGATACTGTTTCTGTCTTTCCAGACGCAGATCCGCCGAGCCGAAGACATCTGTGTCCCTGTATTTTACAAACCAGAAAGCATTCTCACCTTCAAGCTGCAACGTTTCTCCTTCTGCGAATTCTTCACGAAATCCATCCAGATCAGCGGGAACCGTCACCGCAACGCCACCCACAGCGTCATTGATCGTCGCAATTGCACTCATATTCACCGCCGCATAACCATGAATTGGAAGCTGGTAAAACAAATTCTCCACCGCTTTCCTCTGATATTCACAGCTCTCCTCCATGCCATTGCCAAACCCATGTTGTATTGCAATCTGCGCCTTTACTGTAGAAGCGTATGCACCATTCTCATCATAAATGTCAATATCCGTCATGGTGTTCCTGTTGACGCCTATTACTTTCATCCGTTTGTCCCGTGGATTTAAGACTGCCAGAAATAAAGCGTCGGCCTGTCCGCCGTTTGTTCCTTCTGCCACTTCCTCCACATCGCTCTGCTTATCAATACCCATGATCAGAAAAGTCAGAATCTCTTCATTATACGCATAAACAGCATCCTTGTATTTCACCCAGCCATCCTGCCACTCTTCCTTTTCCTTCTGCGTTAAAACTTCTTCCCCTTGCACAAACTGCAGCGCTGGCTGTTTCGCCGCCGCATTTTGATACAAATGGTTCTTCCCCATCGCCCTGACGATACCAAATCCACCCAAAAGCAGTCCAACGAGTAAGAGAAAGATGCCAGTTCCTATGATAATCTTATGTCTGCCGTTTTTTTTTCTGATCCTCTGGACTTCACGAAACGCTCTGTCTCTTCCACGCTTCTGAATCTCTCTGCACTCTCAGACATCTCCGAATGTCCTAGGCGGTCTGTCCGTTCAGTCACGGTCAACTGTCTTGATCCCTCCAGGCGTTCTGACATCGCGTTTCTTCCGCGTTTCTGAGATTGTTCTCCGGTCGGCCTTGTATCTACATCATAGCCGTATTTGCCATAATATTTCCCATAATACTTTCCATAATGGCCGTAGTAGCCCTTCTTATTCAGATCAACTTTATTTAGCACAACGCCAAGAATACGGCTTCCAGACTTATCTAACTGCTCTTTTACTTTCTGTACAAATCGGTAGTTAACCGCATTGCTCTCTACCACCAGCACCGTACCATCACAATGCTTTGCCACTACCGCCGCATCGATCACACTGCCAAGCGGCGGTGTATCGACAATAATATAATCGAATGCCGTCCGCATCACATTCAGCATATCAACGAATCTGTCGCTTCCAAGCAGTTCACTTGGATTAGGCGGCACCGGCCCGGAAAAGACCATATACAGTCGCGAAATATTCGTCTGGCACATCGCGTCTGAGTACCTGTATTTCCCCACCAGGCAATGGCTCAGTCCATACTTGATCGCGCCTGTCTTATAACGTCCCACCAACACAGACTTTCTCATGTCCGCATCAATCAACAGCGTTCTGTTTCCAGCCTCGGCAAACGCTTTCGCCATCTCCATCGCGACGCTTGTCTTCCCTTCATGCGGCGTGCAGCTCGTCACCGCAACGATCTTTACATCACTGCCGCAGAATTCCACATTGCTCCGCAGCGTCTTAAAAGCTTCCTTGATATGAAAATCTGCCCTTTGTTCCAAGTGCAATGTAACTTCCTGCATATCTACTTCCTCTTCGTCTTCTGCTTCGCATTATTCTCATCCACTGCCACCGGGATCAGTGCCAGAGTGCTGAGTCCAAGATATTTCTCCACGTCTTCTGAGGTTTTGATCGTATCGTCCATCAGATAGTGAATCAATATCGCTACGCAGACCAATAGTACGCCAAGAATTCCTCCAAACAGCGTCCATTTTGCAACGCTGGGGCCTGCTTTCTCCGTAGGCATATTCGCCTCTTCCACCACATTAACTGCATCAATATCCATCACATTCTGGATATGTTCTCCTGCCACTTCTCTAATACAGTTCGCGATGTTCTTCGCCTGCTGAGGGCTGGTATCTGTCACGGTGATCGATACAATACGTGTGTCTGCCGGCGTATGAACGCTGACATGATCAAGCAAATCTTCATATTCCGTCTCTGCCAGAGAAAGCTTTGCAATCACTTCCTCTAATACATATCGGCTGTTTATCAATTCCGCATAATCCTTCGTGAGCTGCGTCCCCATCTGCACGTCACTGTAAGTGACTGTCGCACTCTCCGACTTATTCAAAATATAAATCTTCGTCGTAGATTCATAGATCGGTGTCAAGGCAAAAGCGCTGATAGCGAATCCGGCCACCGCTGCAAGCAGTCCTCCCGCCAGAATGAGCCAGAATCTTCCCAGCAGCGCATTCATAATTTCCCACAGATCTACTTCAATCACATCATTTTCTCTATGATTTTCCATTCCAATCTTCTTCCGATCCTTTATGTATTCATCCCAATGTATTCATCTCTCAGCACACACATCGGATTGTCCAGGAACAACCTTTTGCTGCTGTCCTCTCCATACTTCTTCTCAACATATACCGCGCACTCTGAAAGACAGGGACATCTTTTGCAAAGATCATGCGTATCCGTAGCTACAAAATGGACTAACCCCTGCTTCAACAGCTTCTTTGTCAGGCGCGACACCGCAAATCCATATTCCCCCATAATGCTTCCGGCATTCACCTGTATAAAGCAGCCCATTTCGATCAGCTCTGCCACTCTGGCCATTTTCGTGCATATATTTTTATAACGTTCCACATGCGCCAGAATTGGATAGTAGCCGCCTGCAAGCAATGTGTAAACGCCATTTCTGATATAATCATAATCTGCGGAAGGTTCAAATTCAACAAGCACATAATGGGAATTCGCCAGCGTTCCTGCCCGTCCCTCCATAAGTTCCTCAATCAGACCACTGCGGTAATACAGTTCATTCCCTGGATATAACTTTATTTCCAGATGTTCTTCTGCCAGCTTTCCTTGCAGCAACGCAACCCCATCGGCCACCTCACTGCAGCTTCCTCTACGGCGCCAGGGCTTATTGTGCGGCGTCAGAACAATCTGGGAAATTCCATCCTGAACCGCCATATGTAACATTTCCATACTCATTTCCAGGCTGTCTGAACCATCGTCAATTCCAGGAAGAATATGGGAATGAATATCAATATAATTTTTCATTTTACCTCTGCGTGGATCTTGCTGGCTTTGCCTGCAATATCCCTGAATGCGTATTGGAAGTTTACTACCAAACTTCTCCTGTATAGAGCATACAACATCTCTGCCTGCAAGTTCACAAGCTACGCAATTCATTATATTATCTTGGCTCATTTTTTACAAGAATATTTTATGACATAAAGATCATGCAATAGTGCAAAAAGCAGAGAGCTTTCCTTCCCTCCGCTTTTCTGCTTCTGCTATCTTCCCCTTACAGCAATTCTCTGGCTTTCTGCATCCTCTCTGCAATCGGTACATGGAACGGACATCTGCCCTCACAAGTCTTACAGCCGATACAATCTGATGCATTCGCCTCAAGCTGTGCATAATGTGCCCGGATCGAACCTGGCACTTCCTCCTGCATCATAGCCAGGTCATATAATTTATTGACCATGGCAATATCAATCTTTACCGGACAGGGCGCACAATGCCCGCAATAAGTACATTGCCCTGTGGAAAAAGCATGATGCGGCGCCGACGCAAGCACGCTGGCATAATCCTTCTCTTCCTCTGATGCCGTTTCATAAGCCACTGCTTCATATACATGCTGCGGATTATCAAATCCTACCATCACTGCCGCCACTGCCGGTCTTGTCAAAGAATAGTGCAGACACTGTACCGGTGTCAGAGCAACTCCGAAGGGCGATGCCTGGGCGTCAAACAGACGGCCTCCTGCATATCCTTTCATGACAGTGATCCCCACGCCATTCTGCTCGCAGAGTTTATACAATTCTTCCCGCTCTGGCGCGATCCCTCCTAACTTCTCATCATAGCTTTCCACAAAGTAGTCGTCTATGTTCGATATTGGCGGCAGCATGTCAAACGCCGGGTTTATACTGAATAAGATCATTTCGATCTCCCCCTGGCAAGCCGCCATCTTCGCAACTTCCGGATTATGAGAGCTGATACCGATATGGCGAATCGTACCTTCTCTCTTCAACTGCCGTATATATTCCATGAATTCCCCATAAATGACTGTATCGAATTCCGCCGGATCATCGATAAAGTGAATCATACCCAGATCGATATAATCCGTCTGCATCCTCGTCAATAGATCCTCAAACGCCGGCTTCACCTTCGCCAGGTCCCTTGTCCTGACATACTGGCCATTCTCCCAGGTGGAGCCAATATGGCCCTGAATGATCCACTGATCGCGCCGGCCTTTGATCGCCAGCCCAATGTTGGATCGAACATTGGGTTCCGACATCCAGCAATCTAAGATATTAATTCCTTCCCTCTCGCAGGCGTCTATGACTGCCTTTACCTCTTCTGTATTGTGGCGCTCCAGCCACTCTCCTCCCAGCCCGATCTCACTGACCTGCAGACCGGTTCTGCCAAGTTTCCTGTACTTCATCTGTGTTTTCTCCTTTCTGCTGCCATCCCTGTCCATAACTCATTAAACTGATTGTATCATGCAGCTCCTATAACATACAATACCTGCCCCATTTATTTTCTCCTCTCCACAACTGCGACACCTTTCGTTATTTCTCGACATATACTATAGTAAACGTCATAACAGTGAACCCGTTTCGGGAGCTGTTCTGCTCCTTCCGCGGGTCATTCACAATAAAATTTATTCCCTTGTGGATAAAGGAGTTAAAATGGCGAAAGAAGCAGAATGGAACAATCATTTTAACATTGGTGTTGATTCCATCGACAATGCACACCGGAAACTCTTCTCGATCGTCCGCAGACTGATCTATGTAAGCGAGAATGAACATCACGGACAGTGGGCATGTGCTGAGGGGATCAAATACTTTAAAAATTATGCCATGAAACATTTTACCGACGAAGAAGCCTATATGCAGTCAATCGGCTACAAAGGCTATGAAGTACATAAGCGCCTGCATGATGACATGCGGTATAAGACACTTCCCGCACTGGAAAAGGATCTTCTGGAATCGAATTACTCGCAGGAATCCATACATCACTTTCTTGGCATCTGTCTTGGATGGCTGACCGCCCACATTATGATCGAGGACCGGGCCATCACGGGAAAGGTCGCCAACAGATGGAAGACGGATCACTGCGGGGAAGACATGAGTGCGCTGGAAGATGCTCTGGCGGTCACCATACAGGAGATCTTCCGATTACAGCCGGAAATCGTCAGCGAACATTACAGCGGAGAAAATTTCGGCCGCAGTATCATTGACCGATTAACATATCATTCCCAAAAGGTCCCGCAGGTGCAGATCTTCCTGGTGCTTGAAGAGAGCCTGGTGCTGCAGGCTGTAAGCTCCATGTTGGATATGCCGCTGACAAAAGTGGATAAAATGGTCACCAACGCCGCCAGGCAGCTTTCTTTGCATATTGTAGACCAGGTAGCGGCGCACTGCCGCCTGTCTTCCCATTATGAACTGGAAAGCAATCACCTGATGTCGCCTGAACAGTTTGAGCAGGTATTTTATGCTCAGTATTTTGATTACAGTCTGCTTTTTAACACTGGAAACGGCTACTTTGCCTTCTGCATCAAACTGGAATGACCGGACAGACTGTCCATATAGAACCATTCAAAAACCGAAAACAGCAGTAAAAAGCGAGGACCGTTGCACCTTATCCATACAACAGCTCCCGCTTTTTCTCTGATCCAATCATGAAGACCGCTTCTCTGTCGGCCGGATCGTTATCTCCCCTTCCGCAGAACAGTCTCAATCCGCTCATGCAGATCCTCTACATTGAAGGGCTTTAAAATATAATTGTCCGCTCCCAGCATAAAACTCTCCAATACCGTGTGCTTATCGTTCTGCGACGTAAGCATGATTACGGGAATCTTCTGGCAGTCTTCCATCTCCCGGATCTCACGCAGTGTCTCGACGCCGTCCTTTGACGCCATCTTCACATCCAACAGGATCAGGTCCGGCCTGTTCTTCTTCAGGTACTGCAGTGCGCGCACGCCTAAATTCGGCGCAACCTCGTATTTCTCCTTTAATGCCTGCTCGATCGTCGCCAGGCTGATGCTGTTGTCGTCCACCACAAGCACCTTGTAATCCTTCACCGTAAACGGCTCTAACGGCTCCTCTTTCTTCGCCTCCGTTTCCGGAACCTCCGACAAGAGCCTGGCATCCGCGATCTTCTGCAAGATCTCCACGGTAAAAGTGGAACCCTCGCCATACACGCTCTCCACACTGACTGTACCCTGCATCATTTCTGCCAGATGCCCTGTGATGGAGAGTCCCAGCCCTGTTCCTTCCGCACTTCGGTTGCGTTTGGAGTCGATCTGCTTGAAATTCTCGATGATCTTCTCAAGATCTTCTTCCCGGATACCGCATCCGGTGTCCTGCACCTGAAAGATCAGACGCTCCGTGTCCTGTGCCTCTCCCGGCCTGCCCGAAACGGTGATCTTGACATGCCCCTTCTTGGTAAATTTCAGCGCATTGTTCAAAAGATTCACCAGAAACTGTTTGATCCTACTCTCATCCTCGAAATAACCGCAAGAAATCGACATATCGTACTCGCTCTCCACCATGAGTCCGTGCTGCAAGGCAACGATATCCATCATATTCAGCACTTCTTTGATAAGAGACCTGACATGATACTCCGTCGGGATCAGTTCCATTTTGCCGGCTTCCACCTTGGGCAGATCCAGAATATCATTGATCAACGCCAGCAGATTGTGCGCCGACGCCTTGATATCGCAGACGTATTCATAAACCTTCCGCTCCTTGCTCTCCTCCATGATAATGTCGCTCAGTCCGACGATCGCATTCATGGGCGTCCGGATCTCATGCGACATGTTGGCAAGGAATGCGCTCCTGGCGACATTGGCCTGCTCCGCCTGTTCCCGTACACACGTGATCTCTTCTATGTAATTCCTCGTTTCCGTCATATCGAGGATCAGGATGACATAGCCCTTTTTCTCCCCGTACTTATCCAGGATCTGCTCCGCATGCCCCTGATAGAATCTGTTGTTTCGGCAAAATTCCACCTTCCCTTCCTCATGGAGCATATCCAGTGGAAATCCTTCCAGCTCTTCGATATGTTTCCCCACCGCTCGGCTGTTTAAGTCTCCGAAAATGCCTGCCTCCGCCGGGTTATAGCTGATGATCCGCTCGCGGACATCGATGGCGATCACGCCGTCACCCATACTGTCAAGCAGAATGCCGGAAGCCAGGCTGCTGAAATCATAGACTTTTCTGCTCCAGACCAGAATGACCACGCCCGCAAGAACGATTCCCAGCACGAACGGCGTCGGGTCGTACACGAAGGACAGCTTCACCACATATAAGTACAGCACCACCACCGGCAGAAAAGAAAGCCCCAATATCAGCTTATACTGTCTTTCCGCCGCGCAATCCGGCTTGTTGATGCACACACGGACCAGGGCGTACATAGAAAGCACATAAGGTATGTCCGTTCCGCACAACATGAAGAGCCAATAACCCGACCCGTATTCCAATCCCAGAATAAAAATATCCACGATTTTCACAAATTTTAAGAACCTGACAGGCGTTTTCTCGTAACAGTAACTGAACATGAAATAGCAGTAGCTAATCGGGATCGCCAACGATCCAATATACTGCATCAGTTTCTGTTCCCTGGAGCCGTCTCCTTTCAGCAGAAGAAACAGGGCCACCGCAATCATGCCAATGCTTAATACGTCAAATCCTAAAAAACAGCACTCATACCTGCATCACCCTATAGCATCCTAAAGATGCACATACTTGTATATATGATAGCAGCCGTTGACTCTTTATCTGTCTATAATAAATTCTGATGGAGTCTCTGATGAAGCAGCAAAGAAACCGAAGGCTAAACAATTATTTTGATAGCGGAGCCCTTGTGAATACCGCATACACATGATAAGATAGACAAGTCAATGTTACAGGCTGCAAAATACCGCCCATGCGTGCATACGCACGCCGGAAAAGAAAGAGGAATCCGTCTTGCTAACGAAACAACTCATCAAAGAGATCACCGGTCCCACCATTTATAATAGAGGCCTTGAACTATTCCGCCAGAATAAAGTGCTGTCTTTTCAATCCAGGACAGACGATGAGGAAATAGATGTCAAGGCTACTGTGCAGGGCAGTGGAAGGAAAAAATACAACGTCTCACTTATCTACAATACGTTCTATGAAGACGTGGCCGAATGCCACTGTGACTGTCCGGCTTTCTACAGCTATGACGGCCTCTGTAAGCATTGCGCTGCCGTTCTTTTTATGTGTGAAAGCCGTTTGGAAGAACAGCATTCGATCTTCGATTATATAGAAGAGCCAGGACACAGCGGCCAAAAGCGCAGGCTCTCTGATTACCTGGGTCCTGAAAACGGCCGTTTTCTTCCCAAATCGCACTCCAGAGAAACAACACCCGTCATCAAAAATCTGCTTCGACGCCAAAGAATCAAGACCACCGCTCCTTTAATGCAGGGAGTGCCTTATGAACAGGTAATACTTGAACCCATTTTCAGATGTGCCGCAAACAATGCTTCCGTAGAATTTAAGATCGGCATCAACACCAAATATGTGCTCAAAGATGTCTTTGAATTTGCACAGCATATGAATGCCAGCACTGAATATTCCTACGGCAAGAAATTAAATTTTTTACATACGCTCACCGCTTTCGACCCCCTCTCTCAGAAGCTGGCAAACTTCATTCTTTGCTGGGTGCAGGAAAACAAAGAACACTATCTTGAATATACCTATTACTCTTACATGACATCTTACGCGAAACTACGCAGAATTCCTCTCAGTGGGATAGAATTCGAGGAACTTCTTACTATTTTAAAAGATCGTCCCGTTACGATCGATGTCAATGGCTCCGGCGAAAAGCTCTGGCGCCAGACTACCGAAAGACCGGAACACCGGATCCGCATTCTGGGGCAAAAAGACGGTATCCAGGTAGAACTGGAATCCTCCACGGAATTTTATGCCGCCCATACCGTTTTCACATTCCAGGACGGTCTGATCTATCAACAGAACAGAGACGAGCTTCTGCCGGTCCGGGACTTTCTGGATTGTCTGCCGGAACTTCCCGGAACGTCCTTTTTTGTTGACAAAAGTGACATTCCCACCTTCTGCCGGGAGTTGCTTCCGCTTTTGGAAAAACACTACCATTGTGAGCGGATTGATTTCAACGAAGCCGATTACGGCGTGGAACCCGCTGCCTTCGAGATCTATCTGGACGCACCGCAGAAGAACTTCATTACCTGCAAAGTTTATGCCGTCTATGGCACGAAGAAATTCGAAGTCTATAAGAAGGAGGAAGAGCGCGCGGGCCGCGACGCCATCCGGGAGATACAGGTCGGCAACATTGTTGCCTCTTATTGTAATGCCTATGACGAAGCGGAACGCGCAATGGTCATTGCCGATGACGAGGCAAAAATCTACGAGCTGCTCACGCTGGGCATCCCTCGCTTCCAGGAACTGGGCGATGTATATGTCTCTGATTCCCTGAAAAAGATCCGTGTCGTCACTGGCAGCAAGGTGGAAGTCGGTGTCTCTTTATCGGATAATCTGTTGGAACTTACGATCGGCGCCGACCAGCTATCCCGGAATGAATTGATTGAAATCCTATCAAAATATGATAAGAAGAAGAAATATTTCCGTCTGAAAAGCGGCAGCTTTATCCGCATGGAGGACGAAGGTCTTAATGCTTTACTGGAGATCAAAGAGAACCTGAATCTGACAGACACGCAATTGCATAAAAATACTCTCACACTGCCCAAGTACAGAGCTCTCTACCTGGATAGCGAGCTTGCTGCAAAGCAGAATCTAACGGCTGTCAGAAACCAAACCTTTCAGGAACTGATCCAAAACATGAAGACCATAGAAGAAAATGCTTTTGAGGCGCCGGCAAGTCTGGAATCCGTGCTGCGCCCCTATCAGCTCACTGGCTTCTTCTGGCTGAAAACACTGTACCGCAACGGTTTTGGCGGCATACTGGCCGATGACATGGGACTCGGCAAGACCTTGCAGACCATCGCCTTTCTGCTATCAGAATATCTGGAGGCAAAGGCAGCGGATAACAGGCGCACACTGATCATCACACCGGCTTCCCTGGTCTTTAACTGGAAAAACGAGTTTTCCCTTTTTGCCCCTATTCTTCCTGTCAAAATGGTGACAGGCGCCGTGGCCGAACGCCAGGAGATCATACGCGGCGCACAGAGCAGAGATATTCTGATCACCTCCTACGAACTATTGAAAAGAGATCTGGAGGCTTATGAGGGTGTACCCTTTTTCTGCCAGATCATAGACGAGGCACAGTATATCAAAAACCACAATACCCAGGCCGCAAAAGCAGTGAAAGCGATCGAATCCGGCTGCCGCTTCGCCCTCACCGGAACACCGATCGAGAACAGACTGAGTGAGCTTTGGAGTATCTTTGATTATCTGATGCCGGGATTTCTGTACGGCTATCAACGTTTCCGGACAGAGATTGAGGTTCCCATAGTGCAAAGTCAGGATGAAGCCGCCATGGAACGGCTCCAGAAAATGGTCCGTCCCTTTATCCTGCGGCGACTGAAAAAAGATGTGCTCACCGATTTGCCGGACAAGCTGGAAAAATGCATGTACGCCAACATGGAAGGGGAGCAGCAGAAACTTTACCATGCCCATGTACAGCGAATCCGCATGATGCTTGACAAGCAGTCGGAAGAAGAATTCAAAACCGGTAAGATTCAGATCCTCTCTGAGCTTACCAAACTGCGACAGCTTTGCTGTGATCCCGCACTTATCTATGAGAACTATGAAAGTCCTTCCGCTAAATCCTCCCTCTGTGTAGACCTGATCAAAAACGCAGTGGCTGGCGGTCATAAAGTGCTCTTGTTCTCGCAGTTCACCTCCATGTTGGAAAACCTGCAGCGGAAGCTAAAAGAAGAAGGCATCTCCTATTACGTACTGACCGGCTCCACGCCCAAAGAACAACGCCTTGCATTAGTTGAGCGTTTTAACACGAATGACACCAATGTATTCTGTATCTCGTTGAAAGCAGGCGGCACCGGACTGAATCTGACTGCTGCCGATATCGTCATCCATTTCGACCCCTGGTGGAATCTGGCCGTACAGAACCAGGCCACCGACAGGGCCCACCGGATCGGGCAGACCAATATGGTGAATGTCTATAAGCTGATTATGAAAGATACCATCGAAGAAAATATCATGAAACTACAGGAACGCAAGAAAGAGCTGGCGGAACAGGTATTGTCCGGAGAAGGTCTTGGAAGTGGAAGCTTTACGAAAGAGGAACTACTGGAACTGCTGGCGGTGTAAAGAACCACTTCACATCCGCCGGCGGTTCAGTTTAACCCAGGCATCACGGTTTCTGAATCTGAAAGGTATCATTCAGCAGCAGCCAGTTTGGCCGAAAGAACCGCATGATCTGCCAGTATCCCATCCCCCGCAGTCCATACGCAGGCAAAAGTGAAAATTTCTCCCGGTAGCTTCTGACATCTTCAAACCATACCTCATGCATCTGCCCGTCCTTTTCATACTGGAAGAAAGGCGACATGGCTACTTCGTCAAACTGAATTGGGGCATCAGCCTCTATGGCGATCCGTACAGCCTCCTGGTTGCTGACGGTCGTTGCACGCGAAGAACCCTGGACAAAAGGCAGCGTCCAGTCGTAACCGTAGTTCGGGATACCCAGATCGATCTTCGACGGATCAATACGGGTAACGGCATATTCCACCACCTGTCTAACCTTGTTGACCGGAGCTACCGCCATAGGCGGTCCGTAAGTATAGCCCCACTCATACGTCATGAGCAGAACACTGTCTGCTACTTCCCCCAAAAGCCGATAATCCTTTCCCTCATAGAGAAGTCCTGCCTGCGTGTCAGAAGTCTTAGGCGCCAGCGCTACCGACACATGATAGCCGTAAGGAGAAAGAAGGTTTCTGACATCCGCCACAAAATCAGCAAAGGGAAGCCTGTCTTCCGGGCGAATATATTCAAAATCAATATCGACACCCTGAAAGTCTTTCTCCTGAACCGTAGCAAGCAGATTTGACAGGAGATTTTCCTTCGCCGCCTCGTTATTCACGACAGATGTGATCAGAAAATTGTTGAAATTTCCGTCGGGTCCAAGTGGCGTCAAAGTAAGAACCGGCCTTACACCCGTTCTGAGCGCAGCATTGATCATAAAGGAATCATCCGGCGTCGGCATGACCAAATCCCCGTCTTCCGTAAAACCATAAGAAAAAACAGAGAGCGAAGAAAGATAGGGAAGCGTCTCATCCAGAACATTCTGCTGAATAAACGGATAAGCATACCCATTCACCCAAGCCGGATCGGTCGGTGCAGAAGTCTCCCCCGATGATAAAAGAAGCGCCTGCCCAACTGCCAGCGGATAAGGATAGACAAGTTGATTGTTATAAATAACAGAAGATACCGGAATCCCATAGCTCTCAGCAATAGAATCCACAGTATCTCCCGGTCTCACTACATATATTTCCATAAATAAATCATTCCTGTAGGGGTTTGCTTTATTCTATGCTTCTTCAATTCCAATAGGTACTTGAACTACTGACAATTTTTGTCTCTCCATTTTCCTTTTCCGAATAGATTTTCGTCATCCCCCACCACTGCGCACTCCTGTCGTTTTCCCTGACATCATAGGAATAAGACGCCTCAACTTGCAGTCCAGGATATTTTTTTACAAGCTCCTCGAACGCACGGGTGATCTCCTGCTCCTCTGCAGACAATGATACCGTAAGGCGCGTTCCTGTGCATTTCCATTCAAGTTTTTCTGTCGGAAACTCCTGTGAGAAATAAGCCTTTACATTTTCCAAGACCGTTGAATCGTTCTCTTCATGGGTACAGATCAAGATGTCCATTGTTTCTTTCATTCCTCGTTTTCTCCTTATTTGGCACATTAGAATGGTCTTTAAAAAGCAGACAAAATATCGCACGCAATCGGCGTATAGAACAGTTCGGCAACTTTCTCCCGCTCACTTGTCTGCCCTAAAATCCACATCATTTTTGCTATGACCGCTTCCGTTGTCATGTCGTAAGCTTCCAATATCGGCAGATTCTTCTTGATGCTGCTGCCCACATGATAAACGGAAAGATCACTGCCCTCATTTTCTACCTGCGTCGTCAACACCGCTATCTTGCCAGCCTCCAGTCCTCTTTTGATCGTCTCATAAAAACTGCCCGTCTCATAAACCGGCAGCCCGCCCACGCCAAAGCTCTCAATGATCACGGCGCTGCTATGTTCCAGAAGATATGCCAGGACCCCGCAGTCAATTCCCGGCACTAATTTTAATAAGGCCACTTTAGAATCCAGAATATCATAAAATCTTGTCGCCCTTTTACCATCCGGCCTGATATATCGGATAATCCGACCATCCTGCACCACTCCTATAACCGGATAATTGATACTGGAAAAAGCTTCAAAGCTTTTGCTGTGCGTCTTTCTGGCTCTGGTTCCCATGATTATTTTACCATTAAAGACCAGCATCACACCAAACAGATCCGATGCCGCTACGGTAAAAGCATCCCGAAGATTCTGCTTACTGTCCGTCGTCTCATATCCGATCGGCTTCTGCGCTCCCGTAAGCACAATTGGCTTACAGCTGTTCTGGATCAGATAGCTAAGGCCAGCCGCAGTATATGCCATCGTGTCTGTCCCATGGCTTACCACAAATCCATCATATTGTTCATAGCATTCCTGTATCGCTCCTGCAATACACAGCCAATGTTCCGGACGGATATTCGTACTGTCCAGACTAAAAAGTTGTATGCAGTCTATCTCACAAATTCCGGAAATATCTGGAACATATCGCAGCAACTGTCTGCTCGTCAGTTCCGGTTCCAGTCCATTCTCCCCCATTTCCGAAGCGATCGTACCTCCCGTGCCAACAAGAAGGATCCTTTTCTTTCCCACTGAAGAAATATCCGTCCTACATGATTCCATTCTATTACCTCATCCTATGATTCAAATCCGGAACAAGCTGGTCCACATATAGTCTCATTTCTTACCGCCAGTCTCTCCTTCCCACCTTTTCTGGTGTTCTTCACAAACCGGCAGCTGTATATTCCTTTCCACAATATATGCACTTTTCTTTTGTACGCTTTGCTATTTCCTGCGTTCTTCCTGTATTCTTGATCCGTTCTAAATTTCTTAAATTGCAATATTGGTTTCTTTTTTCACAAGTATATCCCAAAAAACTTTGCTTCTCAACACTCTTTCATAAAAATATTAAGGCAGAGAGTATCAGACTCTCCGCCTCCAGCTTCTCCAGTTCCTCCATAGCCTTTAACCCCCTTGTGTCAAGTTAGTGATACGAACTTTTTAATAATTTTGATACTGCAAAAATTACATTTCAAATTTTTCTATCCTACATTGATGTTTTCTGCTTTTCTTCTCATAATTGATTCCGACAAGCAAAATATTTCCTTTATACTCTTTAAGAACAGACACATATCCTTTACTTTTAATCTGACTGATTGCTCCTTCTGCGGTTTTATCCCATTTTAGTTCCACAACCCATGCCGGATTTAGAGATGTACGTTTAGGAAGGAAAACCATATCAGCAAATCCATTTCCTGTCGGCAATTCTCTTACAAGAGTATAATCTCTGCATGCACTATAATATGCCAGCGCAATCACACTGCTCAAAGAAATCTCATTGTTATATATCAGACTGGAAGAACTTTGCATATGGACTTCTTGTATCATCTGTGCCACAGCTTTTTCGTTCATCTCCAAAGTTTCCTTAAGTAAAGCTTCCGATGCATCAACCGCCTTTATTACTTCTTCCCACCC
>CAJTRA010000002.1 GCA_910578345.1 uncultured Lachnospiraceae bacterium
CACCAACCGCGCCAGGAAGGTCGATACCGTCTGGGGTTTCCAGTCCTTATGGTATCTATCGTTCACCCGCTGCATAATCTCCATCAGGCTCAGTTCCTCTTCGGCATCCCATACCGTCTTCATTACCAACTGTTCACAATCTGTTAGACTCGCTAGTGTCATATCTGCCTCCTGTATTCTCTACAATTAGCATTGTAGTTATAATATTTGAAATTTCATCATACTTCAATACTATTTTATTGTTCATAGAATAGCAAGAGATTTTTTGGCAATTCCACTGTAAAATTAAACTGTTTGTGTAGTTTTCTCGACAGGTTTTGACATATTTCTGACAGCCTGCATCCCCTTTCTTTCCCTGTTTCCTGCCGGGTATGCGCTCTGTCTGTTTCCTTTATTTTACAGTCTCTTAAGTCCGTTTCTGGTGTTTTAATGCGTTTTGGCGTTGTCGCTTTTTTCTTACACCATATGGTAGTTGACACACTATGGAAACTGACTGTCTCCCATGATCAGCCTGCTCCGCTGTCATCTGATCCTATAAAGTATCATAAGATTTTCTGCCCGATGCTTTCAAAAAAGCTTGATAAAACACCGTCTTCTCTCCTATTCTTTTTTCGTTACTACATACATAATCCTTATATTTCCATAAAACACAAAGTGCCTGTTGCATATCTGCCATAGATAAGGTAAAATGCTTAATTACGTGCATATATTTTAATATTCCACCATATTTCAATCTTATACAGAAAGGATTCCATTGACCATGAGACCAACAAAAGCCAAAGCCGGTTTTCTACATAAATTTATTGGCGACAAAGCCTTCTATAAAATGGTGCTGGCCATCGCTGTCCCGATTATGATTCAGAACGGTATTACGAATTTCGTAGGCCTTCTGGATAATATTATGATTGGGCGGGTCGGCACAGAACCAATGTCTGGCGTCGCCATTGTCAACCAGTTGATCTTCGTCTACAATCTGTGTCTGTTTGGCGGTGTATCCGGTGCGGGCATCTTTACAGCGCAGTATTTCGGCCAGAAGAACCAGGAAGGAATCCGACAGACTGTCCGTTTTAAAATATGGATTGTTGCAGTAATTACCTTGATCACAACAGGGCTTTTTTTGCTTGCCGGCGACCGCTTGATCCAATTCTATCTCCAGGGAGAGGGGACTGCGCAGAGCGCCGCTGCCACTTTACACTATGGCAAACAATATCTGTGGATTATGTTACTCGGTCTTCTGCCATTTATGATGGTACAGGTTTATTCCAGTACCCTGCGTGAATGTGGACAGACCATGCTCCCCATGAAAGCAGGCATCATCGCCGTAGGTGTCAACCTGGTCCTGAATTATATCCTGATCTACGGCAAATTCGGTGCTCCCGCACTTGGCGTACAGGGCGCAGCAATTGCCACGGTTGTGTCCCGGTATGTAGAAGCTGCCATCATCCTGATTCACACCCACCGGCACAAAGAACAGAATCCTTTTGTGGAGGGTCTGTATACCACACTGAAAGTCCCTGGTAATCTTGCGAAGAAGATTGTGCTCAAGGGGATGCCGCTCCTCTTAAATGAAACTCTATGGGCCGCAGGTATGGCAATGCTGACACAATGCTATTCTATCCGCGGGCTGAATGTCATTGCTGCGCAGAATATTTCCGGCACGATCGGCAATGTGTTCAATATTGTTTTTATAGCGCTGGGTGACTCTGTCGCCATCATCGTTGGACAGCTCCTTGGCGCCGGCAGGATGGAGGAAGCCCGTGACCAGGATAATAAGATGATCGCCTTTTCGGTCTTCTGCTGTACCGGAGTCGCTCTTGTCATGTTGGCTATGGCGCCTCTCTTCCCGATGCTGTACAACACGGAAGCCGATGTACGCGAGCTTGCGAAATATTTCATTATGATCTCGGCCGTTTTCATGCCGCAGAATGCGTTCCTGCATGCCTCCTACTTCACGCTCCGCTCCGGCGGCAAGACAATCGTCACCTTCCTGTTTGACAGTGTCTTTATCTGGTGTGTCAGCGTAACGATCGCTTTTACTTTGAGCCGCTTTACCACACTGCCTGTCACCGCAGTCTTCATTTTTGTCCAGCTTGGTGATATTATTAAATGTATCATCGGCTTTGTGCTCGTGAAGAAAGGCGTCTGGCTGCAAAACATTGTGGCATAACCGGAGAATACACGCAGTATCGTGAGCAGACTTGAGCGATGCAGGGGGGAACTACATGAAACAATTATACACCCGCTGGGGACGACAATTGGATGCAAAACATGTCCTGCCAGAATATCCACGTCCGCTTTTAGCGCGGGAAAATTATATGAACTTAAATGGATACTGGGATTACGCCATCACCAGGAAGCTGCAAAGGCCCAATACATTTGATGGAAAGATCCTGGTTCCCTTTTCACCGGAAAGTGTTCTCTCCGGCGTAGGAAGACAGTTGCAGCCGGATGAATATCTCTGGTATCGGACAAGACTTCCTCTTAAACCGGATCAGCTGGCGGCAGGCCGCCGTCTGATTCTGCATTTCGGCGCCGTCGATCAGGCCTGCCGCGTATCAATCAACGGCAGGATGGCCGCGAAACATAGCGGCGGTTATCTTCCCTTTTCGGTAGATATCACAGAATACTGTAACCATGCAAATGATAAAACAAACGCGGAACTTCTTCTCGTCGTTCAGGATCTCAGTGACACTTCTTACCATGCCAGGGGAAAGCAGAAACTGAAACGGGGCGGCATGTTCTATACTGCCCAGAGCGGGATCTGGCAGACGGTCTGGATGGAATATGTGCCGTCATGTTATGTAGAAGAGATCGTGACTGAGACGGATCTGGAGCAGGGACGTGCGAAGATCACTGTCTGCTCCTCCTCTGACCTGCCTGTTACGATACAGGTCAAAGAGCCTGCCTTGTATCTGACCCCCTCAGAGAATGCCGCCGGAACCGAAACTGACACCAGCGCAGACTCTCAGAATATTCTTGTCACAGCCACCGGCCTTTCCAATCATGAAATAGAACTTTCTCTCCCGCTCCTCCGTCCCTGGACCTGCGAGAAACCCTATCTGTATTATTTTACCGTCACGCTGGGAGAAGATAAAGTAAAAAGTTATTTTGCCCTGCGCACTTTCACCGTAGCACCCGACCAAAATAATATTCCTCGAATCTGCTTAAACGGACAGCCGCAGTTTCAAAACGGTGTGCTGGATCAGGGTTACTGGTCTGACGGTCTATATACCGCGCCATCCGATGAGGCTTTCATCTTCGATATCATGGAGATGAAGAAGATGGGCTTTAATATGCTGCGCAAGCATATCAAGATCGAGCCGCAGCGTTGGTATTACCATTGCGACCGTCTGGGCATGATCGTATGGCAGGACATGGTAAATGGCGGTACTTCCTATAAACACTGGTTTGTAACCTATGCGGCGACTCTTTTCTCCCGCAAGCGTCTGTCGGTTCCTGATCATTGCCTGCATCTGCTGTCCCGCAGGCACAGAGAGGGCCGTCTGGAATTTGTGCGCGAGCTGAAAGAGACGATCCGCCTGCTGAAAGGTCATCCCAGCATCGCCGCATGGGTCATCTTCAACGAAGGCTGGGGACAGTTTCATGCCGGACAGATCACCCAGATTGCAAGGCAATGTGACACTACACGCCTGATCGATCAGGCCAGCGGCTGGTTTGACCAGGGCGGCGGAGACCTGCAAAGCATCCACCACTACTTCTTCCGCTTAAAATTTGCCCCGGAAACAAGACGTGCAACCGTCTTGTCAGAATTCGGCGGCTACTCCCTGCGTATCCCCGGCCACAGCGCCTGTGAGAAACTGTATGGCTATGGCATCTTTAAGGATTCCGCCGCACTGCGGAAAGCTTACGAAGAACGGATGCGGAAAGTCCGGGCACAGATTCCGGAAGGCATGTGTGCAGGTGTCTACACACAGCTATCCGATGTGGAGGAAGAAGTAAACGGAATCTTCACCTATGACCGGGAAGTAAATAAGCTGTCTGCACAGCGCATAAAACCGCCATGTGCTCTGTAAACATCCTGCAAAGCCAGCACTTATTGTAACTGACATAACGATTACATCGTATGCTCCTTCTCAAACTGTGACGGTGTCGCTCCCACATACATCTTGAACGTGCGTCTGAAGGTAACGTCATTGGTAAACCCACATTTGAGGGCGATCTCCTGCATACTCATATTTCCTTTCAGAAGGTATTTCTTTGCGCACTCAATTCTTCTGGAGGCAACATATTTCTGGAAGGTACAGCCAAACTGCTCCTTAAAATACTTCCCGAAATAAGCCGGCGTATAGTGCATCAGCTTCGCCGTCTCATTCAGGGAGAGATTTGCGTCTGTCAGATGTTCTTCCACATAGCCGCGGATGATCTCATTTCTGGCGTGATACACAGGATTTTCTTTCTCGGCACAGCGCTGCATAATCATCCCGATCTTCATCCTGAATGTCTGCAGATAACTTCTGATACTCCGGTAATTCTCAGGATTTAACAATTCCATCTGTTCGATCATGCTGCCCTGGTCGATCGCTTCAAACAGCCTCGCAATCCTGTCATTCAGGCTGCGTATCCCAAGAAAATACGCCTCTTTATTCAGACCCAGATTCTGGAAATTGTATTGTAGAATCGCCTGGTAATGCTCCACAAACTTCTGCACATCCAGCTCATCGGCAGCCCTTTTCAGCTCCTCCATCCAAACCTCTGAGAGAACAAATGTCCCGCAATTCCTGTCTCTCTCCTCAATATGCGCTTCCTCCATGGAGATGATCTTCTTCTCCGGATAGAAAAAGGAATATTCCAATGCCCGCACTGCCTGGTTATAGGCAGAAAGCAGATGCAGAATATCTTCATGCGCCTTGCTCATGCCAAGCGCCGCATCCTCATAACCGGACTCGGAAAATGTCTGGAATAAAACCTCTACGATTTCCTCGATTAAACTCTCCTCACAATAACTGAGAACCCAGATATAGTAATTGCTCTCCTCCAGAAAGGCCGCATGAATCTGCGGATAGATCGCCAGACAGGAATCAATCTCCCTGATATATTGTCTGAATTCATAACTGTCTTTCAGAACCAACACCCGGTATGAGGAATACTGCCTGATGGTATTGACGTATTTCACTTCATTCGCCTGCAGCCTGTTAGAGATCAGCAGCGCATGCAGGATATACTGTTCGATCATCGGATTCTGTTCGAAAACTGTCTCTTCCAGCCGTTTCCTCTGGGAATCCAGCTCCTCTAACGCTTTCTCTATGATCTGATACTCATTGACACTCTCATCATGCTCCTCCTCCAGAAGCATGTCCATAATATGCTTAAGCGGCTGGTAACTGTACTGCGTCATCCGGTATGCCACCAAGATGATCAGCCCAAATAAGATCAGACACCCCGCAACGATCCATTCTGCAAACAGTGTAAAATCACGGTAGAGAAAGTCATTATCCAGAATCTGCAGCACCCCTATCTCCATCCCTACTTTGGTATATTCCGCCACATAGTTTCCCAGTCTTTTATCATAAGAATAGTTTTTCTCTTCCCTTTTCAGCTCTTCTATGTTCTCTCCCACCGCAAACGGCTGATCAGGCAGATCCCCGCCATATATAATTCTCGTTCCATCCGTCAGATAGAGATATCTTGTTCCCTCATCGGCAAAATTCCTGATATACGTATAGATATTCTCATAAGGAACAAAGAAGAGAATATTTACTTCCCCAGAATAAATATTGCCCATCGGGATCGTCTGGATCAGGAAAAAGCCGCCGATCCGCCGTCCGTTTTTCACCAGACTTACATCATGGACGATCTGCTTCTGGTTATTCTCCGTGAGCATGGCGCCGGACAAAAAGGCTTCCTCCTGACTCTCAATCTTATTGATATCCACATATTTCTTCCATCCCGACTTTCCATAACTGCTGATCCCAAAATCCCCCAGGCTGTAATAGATATAGATGGACTCGATCATGCTGTCGTTGATCTCTGTGAGGGAGAGCATACCGGCATAGTCAGAGATATCCGACGCTTTAATATTCTTCTCCATGAGCTCCGGCGTTTTCTGCATATATTTCAGCCGCATCACCCAGGGCGTCATAGCATACTGGGCTGACGACCTGAGCAGATTGTCCATAATATTTTTCAGTTCGTCGTCCACATTCTGTGCAATGGCATTCTCGAAAGTCAGTACGCTTTCATGTGAAATTCTATAATAGACAAAAGAAAAAAGGCCTGAAATCATCAAAAGAATGAGCACCGGAACGATCACATAGGAGACAAACATTTTATGTTGTGTCTGATATCTTTTTCCTCTTCTCATCTTCTCCCTGCTTTCTCTTATCATAGAAAATACCTTTACCAGGACAAATGTTCTGCCTCTAACCGCGCCAGTCCAATCTGCTCAAAGACCCATATAGGTTCTTCATAGGCAGCTCCATTATACCACATCATCCACTGTCCTTTCACTTTCATCACAAAAGGCTTATAGACCGCTACGCTGTCCCAAGCCCCCTGTGTCGGAGCAACCAGCGGATTATCCGGGTGTTTTTCCCAGTCTGTGATCCCATTCCGTGATCTGGCAAGGCCGACCTGCGCACGCTCTTCGTGAAGATGACCCACATAGAACAGATAGAACCATCCGTCTTCTTTGACTACGCAGGGCGCGACTACCTTGTGCTGCTCCCAAAGGTTATTCTTATCTCCTTCCAGAATTGGATTCTGCGCATATTTGCTCCAGTGGATCCCATCAATGCTGGAGGCATACCCGATGGCATCCGGTTCATGGTTACATCCTGCCGCATACCACATCTTATAACTGCCCTCCGCATCATCAAACAGGACATGAGGACACATGACCGCCTGCTTCTCCCAATTCTGGTCAGGCTGCATCACAGGCTGGCTTCTTCTCTCCCAGTGGACGCCATCCTGACTCACCGCAAGACCGATCACGGAACGGCCATCCTCCAGGTAAGGCCTCATCTGCCCCGCATACCACATTTCATAGTGTCCATGATGATAGATCACGGTAGGGCGGTTCACCTCATCCGCCTCCCAATCGGATCCCTCTAGCGGCGGCAGCACCAGACGCGGCTTGCTCCAATGAATCCCGTCATGACTCTCTGTATAGCCAATCCCCTTTTTCGGCCGCCAGGAAAACCACATCCGCAAAAGTACTTGTCCTTCTTCCTCTTCCTGCAACAGTGAAACATCAAAACAGGTGCCATACGCTCCCCCAAAGACTGGATTGTCTTCATATTTTTTCCAGCCTCCCCCTGTTCCATACTGATAATAGTTCAGATTCTCCTCACAGTCATAGAATGCAATGCGCTGCGCGCTGTTCATTTCTTCCGGCGCTTTTATATTCATAATAGTATTCGTACCTCCTTTTGTTTGACACAGACTTTGCCTTTTCTCATTTCACCGCTCCGATCAGCACCCCTTTTTCAAAATATTTCTGGATAAAAGGATAGAGGATCATAATGGGGAAGCAGGCCACCACAATGACAGCATACTTCATCTGCTCATTCATCAGAATCGCATCCATGCCCATTCCAGACACCCGCACCTCGCTGGTGATCAGGATCCGCCTCAGATACAGTTGGATCGGCTGTAGTTTCTCATCTGACAGAAAGATCAGCGGTGCAAAATAACTGTTCCAATAACCTACTCCATAAAATAAGATCAGCACCGATAAGATCGGTTTAGACAGCGGAAAGAAGATCCTTGTCATGATCGTCCATTCCGACCCGCCGTCCATCTTGACTGCCTCCGCCATCTCTTCCGGCAGCGATTCAAAAAAAGATCTGGTAATGATCAGATTGTATGCGCTGATGATATAAGGCAGAATAATCGACCACCGGTTATTGTATAAATGCATTTTCTGGACGAGAATATACAGCGGGATCAGGCCGCCGCTGACAAACATGGTCAATGTCATCAGGAAGGAAAGCGGTCTCCTTAAGAAGAACTGTCTTCTGGAAAGCGCAAACGCCGTCGTCGCCGTCAGCGTCACACTGACCGTGGCCCCTACCACCGTGTACCAGAGCGTATTGCCAAAGGAGCGCAGTACCGTATCATTTTCCAGTATCATCCGGTAGGCTTTCAAAGAAAACCCTTTCGGCAGAAAATAAATGTCTCTTGCCAGCACATGAACCGGATCGCTGAAAGACATGCTCACAACATAGATGACCGGATATAACGTTATGGCGATGATCAAGGCTGTCGCCAGATAGATCGGAATATCCGACCTCACAAATCTTTCTTTTCTGTTCATAAATCATCCCACTCTTTCTGTATGATCTGCTTCACATAAACTAAAAAATACTCGTGTCTGCAGCTTTCTTCGCCACATAGTTAGCCCCCAGCAGGATCAGCACATTAATAACGGAGTTCGCCAGCCCCACTGCCGATGCAAAGCTGTACTGTGCACTGAGAAGTCCTTTCCGGTACACATAAGTAGAAAAGATATCCGCCGTAGAGTAAGTCGCTGAGTTGTACATCAATATAACCTTTTCATAGCCTATATTCAGCATATTGCCCATGTTCATAATGAGCAGCAGAATGATCGTGGGCGCAATCGAGGGCAGCGTAATATAAAGCAGTTTCTTCCATCTTCCCGCACCGTCTAAAGAGGCCGACTCATACATCTCCTGGTCAATTGCCGAAATGGCCGCCACATAGATAATGGAATTCCAGCCAAATTCCTGCCACACTCCCGATCCCACATACAAAGTCCGAAAAGCCTCCGGCATATTAAAGTAATTCTTCGGCTGTACCCCAAAAAGCATCAATAACTGCGTGAGGACTCCGCCGTCTGAGGAGAGCAGATCCTTCAAAATCCCTACCACCACTACCACTGATATAAAATGGGGCAGATACGCGGCTGTCTGAGCCACCCGCTTCCATTTATGATGTTTTAATTCATTCAGAAGCAGGGCAAAAGCGATCGGCACCGGAAAGGACCAAAGTAACTGCTCTATGCTTAAAAGAAACGTGTTCTTAACCAGCCGCCCAAAATAAACCGAGTCTACCAGCTCCTTAAAGTGTTTCAGTCCCGCCCAGGGGCTTCCCCAGATTCCTTTGGAGACATTGTAGTCCTTAAAAGCCATCAGGATTCCGTACATGGGTCCATAACAGAAAACCGCAAAATACAGCACTCCTGGCAGGACGATCAGCAGCAGCATCCAATCCTTCTTGATATTCTTTCTTAATGTCTGCATTGCTTTCACTTTCCTTTCTTCCTGTTTCATGCAATGGCTTTCCTGGGTGAGAATGCCCATATTCTGGACATTCTCAGTAACAGTTCAGCCTCAATGTCGTTTCGTTAAGCCGGGCGCGCCTGGCGGGAATTCAGATACCCTTTATTTCCCTACAATTTCCTGATATCTTGCATACTGCGCCTTTTTGACTTCGATCACATCCTGCATTCCCATGCTGTTTGCGGTCTCTACGTATTTATCGAAATTATCTAACGGTTCTGTACCAATCACAAAGGCGGTGAACATTTCGTTCAGATAAGTACTCAGATCCGGCCATATACTGGTGTAAATCTCGGACTCTTCCGCTGTTCCCAGCATTTCCGGGAAAGGATCTCTCATATTATTGTAGGCTGCTTTGCAGGCAGTTTCTACTTTGGTCCCCTCAAAGATCTTCATAAACGCTTCGCCCGAATCATTGATAAAGTAAGTTGGCCATGCCCCGACACTTCTGAGCGCCGAGAAAGCAGATGTATAAGTCTCGTTGTTTGTCACCAGATCCGTAAACTGGATCTCGCCATTATCATCATACTTATACGTCAATCCTTCAATCCCATAATTGTAAAGCATGCCGCCGTCTTCACTTGCATAGACATAATCAATCCACTGGATCGCCACTTCCGGGTTTTCACAGGCCGACGTGATGCCATAATAATGCCAAGTCAGGCTTCTCTTAGTCATCTGTGCGGTTCCATTCTCATCGGACTGGATCACCGGCATAAATTCATAATCACAATTCGGATTGCCTGTCATGGCAAGATCGTCGGAAGAAGCCATATTGTCTGCCGGATCATGGCATACGATCCCCACTTTATCCTCTGTGATATTCTGTGTCAGCATCGTGCCGTCTAAGTCGTCAGAGATCAACCCCTCCGCATAGCACTTGTTCAGGAAGGTCAGCATTTCCTTATACTGCTCTTCTACTGCTGCATAGTGAACTTCGCTGTTTTCATCCACATACCAGAGAGAATTGGTGTCATAGCCAAATCCTGTCATCAGATAGTAGAGCTGCCAGATTCCATTTTTGGTAGCCAGCGGGATCTCGTCACCGGGATCTCCGTTTCCGTTGGCGTCCTGTTCTTTGAATGCCACCAGGACATCATAGAGTTCATCCACCGTCTTCGGCATTTCCAGTCCCAGATTATCGAGCCAGTCCTGTCTGATGTAGAGGTAATCCGGAACGTAGTCGTTGATGTCTCCCCACCATCCCGCAAGCGCATAGATATTACCGTCTGAGGAGGTGCACATTGCTTTCAGCGCAGGATATTTCTCAAATAACTTCTGAATATTCGGTGCATACTGATCAATCAGATCATTTAAGGGAACCAGCACTCCATTGCTGGAATAAGTATCTACTCCTACATTAGAGTCAAAGGGCGGCAGCTCCACCATATCCGGCAATCCTTCCATGGAAGCAAGTCTTGTCTGCAGAACTGTTTCCACATCACTGCTGTAAGTATCCCATTCAATATGCACGCCTGTCCTTTTCTCAATCTCCTGCTGTACCGCAGTCCCATCATTGTAGCTGACTCCTGCACACCAGGTATCGTTTCCCATATAGGTCAGATTCACGGAACCAGGATCACAGATCGGAAGCGTGAGGCCTCCCAGATCGTATACCGTTCCTGTAGCATCTATGGAAGAGGCATCCTCCGGAGCTGTCTGATCAGCCTGTTCCGGCGTTTCTGTCTCTTCTGTACTGACTTCCTCCGGCTGTTCTGTTTCTTCCCCTGGCTGGCTGCTTTCTCCAGAACCTGAACAGCCTGTAAGCGTCGTCGCCAGCATCATCACCGATAACAATCCTGCAACTATTTTCTTCTGCATAATTTCTCCCTTTCTGCAGTGTTCTAACTGCCTTTTTGCTACTTATTTCTTCTTAGTATTTCCCAACCTTGTTTCCTCATTTCACCTCTGGATCGCCCGGCCGCCGCTTTCCAAAGGAATGGAAACTGTTATTAGTCTATATCTATTTTGCATAATTTTAAAGAAACAAAAGTAGTGTTTTAGTATATAATTCATAAAAATATCAGATTTTGTTCGAAATGATAAAATTTGTTTGAAAGATTTATAGAGAAAAGAAAATGACGCAGCCTTAAAGCTGCGCCATAAATTTCTTTACATTGTCTGTGATATCTCCACGAAACACTGCCGACCCGGACACAATCACATTCGCTCCCGCCTCCAACACTACCTGGACATTCTCCTGGACGATACCTCCATCAACCTGAATGTCCAGGTTGAGTCCCTGTTCATCGGCCATCTGCCTTGCCCGCCGGATCCGCTCCGTAGATTCCGGTATATATTTCTGTCCTCCAAATCCCGGTTCCACGGTCATGACCAAGAGCATATCGAGCTTTGGAAGATACTTCCTGACCGCCTCTATCGGCGTTCGTGGTTTGATCGACATACCCACCCTACATCCCAGGCTGTGGATCTGAGCGATCAAAGCATCCGCGTCCTCTGTGGCCTCCAAATGAAAGGTGATGCTATCGGCTCCACACTCCTTGAACTGTCTCACATAACGCTCTGGCTCCACGATCATCAGGTGAACATCAAATACCTTGTCCGTCACCTTGCGGATCGATTCGATCAACGGCATTCCAAAGGAGATGGACGGCACAAACACTCCATCCATCACATCAATATGAATATATTCTGCTCCTGCCGCAGCCGCTTCCTGGATCTGTTCTCCGAGAATGGTGAAATCCGCCGCCAGGATAGACGGGGCTATTATGTTTTTTCTGCTTAATTGTTCAGACATTTTCTTAATTCCTAATACTATTTCACAAAATTCTTAACAGACTCATAGATTCCCTTGCCGTCCAGACCATATTTCTCAACCAGGGCGCCTGCAGGACCAGATTCACCGAAAACATCCTGCATACCGATCTTCAGAACAGGCGTCGGGCACTTCTCGCATAAGCAGTCACATACAGCGCTGCCCAGACCGCCGATCACAGAGTGCTCTTCCGCGGTCACTACCTTACCGGTCTTCTGCGCGGATGCCACAACAAGTTCTGCATCTAACGGCTTGATCGTATGAATATTGATCACTTCCGCGCTGATGCCGTCAGCCTCCAGCATCTGCGCCGCTTCCAGAGCCGATGCTACCGTGATGCCGCTGGCAATAATGGTCACGTCCTTACCTTCTCTGAGGAGTACGCCTTTGCCCAGTTCAAACTTATAGTCCGGCCTGTCATTGATCACCGGCACAGCCGCACGACCGAAGCGCAGATAAACAGGTCCTTCCATTTCAATTGCCGCTCTCACTGCCGCTTTCGCCTCTACATCGTCAGAGGGAACCACTACTGTCATACCAGGAACCGTTCTCATCAACGCCACATCCTCATTACACTGATGGGTCGCGCCATCCTCGCCTACCGTGATACCGGCATGGGTCGCACCAATCTTCACATTCAGATGCGGGTAGCCGATCGAATTACGAACCTGTTCAAAATTTCGTCCTGCCGCAAACATGGCAAAAGAACTGATAAAGGGAATCTTGCCGCAGGTAGCGAGTCCCGCCGCAATACCGGTCATATTACACTCTGCGATGCCGCAGTCAACATGACGGTCCGGAAATGCTTTCTTAAATACGCCTGTCTTGGTAGCCCCTGCAAGGTCTGCATCGAGAACTACCAGGTTCGGGAAATCAGCACCACATTCAGCAAGTGCATTACCATAACTTTCACGGGTAGCAATCTTCTTAACATCTGCCATTAGTTTGCACCTCCTAATTCTTCACCGATCTTCTCAAGATCTGCCATCGCAACCGCATATTCCTCATCGTTCGGCGCCTTGCCATGCCATCCTGCGCTGTTCTCCATGAAAGAAACGCCCTTGCCTTTTACTGTCTTACAGATGATCGCCGTGGGCATACCCTTCGTCGCCCTTGCCTCCTTAAATGCAACGTCAATCTGGTCGAGATCATTCCCATCAATATTGATCACATGGAAATTAAATGCCTCAAATTTCTTGTCGATCGGGTAAGGAGAACATACGTCGTCAATCTTACCGTCAATCTGAAGACCGTTATTGTCTACGATCACTACCAGATTGTCTAACTTACGGTGTCCGGCGAACATAGAAGCCTCCCAGACCTGCCCTTCCTGGATCTCACCATCGCCAAGCAGTGTGTAGACTCTGTAATCCTTCCCATCCATCTTAGCCGCCAGCGCCATACCTACCGCAGCAGAGATGCCCTGTCCCAGGGAACCGGACGACATGTCCACGCCAGGTGTTTCCTGCATACAGGGATGCCCTTGCAGATAGGATCCTAAATGACGCAGCGTCGGAAGATCCTCTACCGGGAAATAGCCTCTGTTAGCCAAAACAGAATACAATCCCGGCGCCGTATGGCCTTTCGATAATACGAAACGGTCTCTGTCCGCTTTCTTCGGATCCTTCGGATCGATATTCATCTCCTCAAAATAGAGATATGTAAAGATGTCCGCCGCAGATAAGGAACCACCCGGATGTCCCGCTTTCGCACCATGCACGGCGGTAATGATTCCCTTGCGGACTTCATTCGCTGTTTTCTGTAACTCTAATTTGTTCATCTTAAACCTCCATCCAAATAACTAAGATTGTCGCAAAAGATTTCCTCATGACAGGAAAGTCAGGCTTTGCAACCTGACTCTCCCAACTCCATGCGACCTTTTGCTACTTCCTCTTGCCATCAGGCAAGAAAAAACAACCTTACAATTTCAAGCATTATTGTATCACAAATTCGGATAAGTCTCTATAGTTTTTTAAATATTTTTACTTTTTTCTATTTTTCCTGTCCATAATAAGCATTTGCGCCATGTTTTCTGTAATAATGCTTATCCTGCAGTTCCTGGGGAGCCGGCTGAATCCTTGCCTCAATCGTCTCCGCACGATAAGCCATCTTCGCGACTTCCTCCAGTACGACTGCATTATGTACCGCCTCATGTGCATCTTTGCCCCATGCAAAAGGTCCATGATTCTTGCACAGCACTGCCGGCACCGCCACAGGATCCTTACACATGCGGGCAAACTCACTGACAATCAGAAGACCGGTATTCTTCTCGTAGGCCTCCTCGATCTCTTCCGCATTCAGACAACGCAGACAGGGAATCTCTCCATAGAAATAGTCCGCGTGGGTCGTGCCATAACACGGAATGCTCCGTCCCGCCTGTGCCCAGCTTGTCGCATAAGAAGAATGGGTATGCACCACCCCGCCGATCTCCTTATATGCCTTATACAGCTCCACATGTGTCGCAGTATCGGAAGAAGGATTATATCTGCCCTCCACCTTATTGCCATTTAAGTCTACCAGTACCATATCCTCCGGCGTCAGCTTATCATAGTCAACGCCGCTGGGCTTGATCGCAAAGATACCGCTCTCCCTGTCGATCTCACTGACATTACCCCATGTAAAAGTAACCAGACCATACTGCGGAAGAAGCATATTCGCCTCGTAGACCCGTTTCTTTAATTCCTCTAGCATCCTATCTGTCACACCTTTCTCTTTCACAAATTCTCTGAGTCCCTTTGTACCCGATTCTTTATATGCTTTCCACAGCCGCTCTCTCTATTGCCAGTCCAGCGCTGTAGCGTTTCATGAAAGCGTCGAATCCCTTAACATCTTTCTCTACCGGATCCAACTTCTCACCTTTCTGTCCGGCAAATACCTTACTGTCAAGGAACTGCGCAAGGCTTTCCTCCGCCTCCTTGTTAACCATATAGGAAGCGAGCAGTGCGATCCCCCATGCGCCACCTTCTCCGGCTGTCTCCATGACACTCACCGGTGCATTCATAGCTGCCGCCAGGATACTCTGTCCAACACCCTTCGTTTTGAAGAGGCCGCCGTGCCCTAAGATCTCATCCACCTGCACCTGTTCTTCCCTGAACAAGATATCAAATCCCGTCTTCAATGCACCCAGAGAAGTAAACAAATGCACTCTCATAAAGTTGGCCAGATCAAACTTTGCATCCGGTGTACGGACAAACAGCGGACGGCCTTCGTTAAAGCCTGTCACATGTTCCCCTGAGAAATAGTTGTATGCCAGCAGACCACCGCAGTCGTCGTCTCCCTCCAGCGCTTTGCGGTAGAGGTTGCCATACAGCTCGTTCATGTCCACCTTATGTCCCATCAGCTCGGAATACTCTTTGAAAAGATTTACCCAGGCATTCAAATCAGAAGTACAGTTGTTGCAGTGCACCATAGCCACCAGACTGCCATCCGGCGTCGTCACCAGGTCAATCGCGTCATAGACCTTCGACAGCTCCTTCTCCAGCACGATCATGCCGAATACGCTGGTGCCCGCAGACACATTACCGGTACGTTTCGCCACACTGTTCGTCGCCGCCATTCCTGTGCCGGCATCTCCTTCTGCCGGGCAGAGCGGTACGCCGGCTTCCAGGGTTCCCGTAGGATCTAACAGCTTCGCGCCTTCCTCCGTCAACGCTCCCGCCTGCTGTCCTGCCGTGTAGACCGCAGGCAGAACATCCTGTACCTTCCAGGCATATCCTTGATCCGCTACTGCATCGTTAAACTGCGCCATCATCTTCTCATGGAACTGTCCTGTCGCAATATCGATCGGGAACATGCCGGATGCCTCGCCTACGCCGACGATTTTCTCCCCCGTCAGCTTCCAGTGAATATATCCTGCCAACGTGATGACAAATTTCAGATCTGCCACGTGCTCCTCTCCATTCAAGATCGCCTGGTAAAGATGCGCGATCGTCCATCTCTGTGGAATATGATACTGGAACAGCTCTGTCAGCTTGTTGGACGCTTCCTCCGTGATCGTATTCCGCCACGTGCGGAAAGGCACCATCAATTCATCCTTCTCGTTAAATGCCATATATCCGTGCATCATGGCGCTGAATCCGATCGCGCCCAGCTTCGTTATTTTCTCACCATACTGCGCCTGCACATCTTCCGCAAGCTTCTGGTAGCAGTCCTGCAGACCGGTCCAGATATCGTCCAGACTGTATGTCCAGATTCCATTCTCCAGCCTGTTCTCCCAGTCATGCGCGCCTGACGCGATCGGCTTGTTTTTCTCATCCACCAATACTGCCTTGATCCTGGTCGAACCAAACTCAATTCCCAGAACCGCCTTGCCGCTGGCAATACACTCTTTTGCTCCCATATAATACCTCCGTTTCCTGATTTCATTTACGTAACAGTTCGGCCCTTACTGCATCCGGCCACCCTGCCAGAAGATGAGTGTGGCCGGATATTATAGCATTATCCGCGGAAAGCCGCCTCGTTCCATCTCAGCTCATTCTTGAAATTCCTGATCGTCGTATCCTGGTCGATCACAACGCTCTCGATTCCCATCGCCGCTGCCCAGTCAACCATCTGGTCTACTGTCAGATCATAAGAGAATGCCGTATGATGCGCCCCGCCTGCCAGGATCCACGCTGTCGCTCCTACTTCCATATTCGGCTGCGGCGTCCAGTATGCAGTGCCAACCGGAAGCTTCGGCATCGGCTTCTCTACCTTCTTGCAGTCAACTGCATTGATCAGCAGCCTGAATCTTGTGCCCAGATCGACCAAAGAACATGCCACCGCCGGTCCTGTCTTTGAGGTAAAGACAAGGCGGGCGGGATCCTCTCTGTTCCCCATGGAGAGCGGACATACTCTGATTCCGACTTCTCCCTCGGCGACAGACGGACATACCTCCAGCATATGTGCCTGCAGAATACCCTCTTTACCCGGCACTAAATTATAGGTATAGTCTTCCATCAGGGAAGTTCCTTTCGCATCCTTGATATCCGCGGTCATCAGCTTCATCATGCGGACCATGGCCGCCACTTTCCAGTCGCCCTCTGCACCGAAACCGTAACCCTTCTCCATCAATCTTTGAATGGACAGTCCCGGAAGCTGCTTTAAACCGCCCAGCATATTAAAGTGCGTCACAACTGCATGATAGTCATTGTCCACCAAGAACTTCTCAATACCAATCTCCTGCTGCGCCTGTACTGCCACGTGTCTTCTGAATTCGTCAGCATCTCTGCCGTCGTCAATGATCTTATATTTGCTGTAATACTCTTCTACCAGCGCATTCACTTCCCCCTGGGGAACTGCATCCACGTACTCTACTACGTCATTGACGCAGTAATGGTCGATCTCCCAGCCGAACTTGATCTGCGCTTCAACCTTGTCGCCTTCCGTAACTGCTACATTATTCATATTGTCGCCAAAACGGCATACGCGGATATGAGAAGACTCGATCACGCCAAGCGCTGTCCGCATCCAGCTTCCAAGCTGCTTCTGTACGCTCTCGCTTGTCCAGTGCCCTACAATGATCTTTCTCTCGATTCCCATACGGCTCACAATATGACCATACTCTCTGTCACCATGGGCAGACTGGTTCTCATTCATGAAATCCATATCGATCGTATCATATGGAATCTCTTCGTTAAACTGCGTGTGCAGATGACACAACGGTTTCTTAAACTCCTTCAGACCCAAGATCCACATCTTCGCCGGAGAAAAAGTATGCATCCATGTGATCACGCCCGCACACTCCGGATCGTTGTTCGCATCATTAAAGGTCTTGCGGATCGACGCCTGGCTGATCAGCGTTGGCCTCAGCACTACTTCAAAGGGAAGATGACCGGATGCGTTCAATCCCTCCACAATCTTAGCGGAATGCTCCGCCACTTTTCTCAGGCACTCATCCCCATAAAGATCCTGAGATCCCGTGCAAAACCAAAATTTGTAATTCTTTACTGCTTTCATGTTTACCCTCCATCCTGAAACATTTTCCTATTTTGCTTCTCTATTTTAAATTTTATCACTTCTCTATAGTCTTTTGCAAGGCGTTCGTATATGTTTCTATAAAATATTTTATAAAATTTTAAATATGTTTTTGACACAAAACGTCCAGACACAAGAGGCGCGCACTCATACCCAGCACACGCCTCCATAAATCTCACTGCCTTTACGCTTTCTTTCTCTCCTTGATATTTGCTAACACCGCCTGCAGTACGATGAAGAAGCACAACAGGATAGCGGTTACGATATTGGCCCAGGAGCTGACCAGCTTACCGTTAGATTTCACCAGCGTGGAAATCGTACCGTTAATCATAACACCAAACAATGTGCCAACCACATTGCCGACACCTCCTGTCAGCAATGTGCCGCCGATCACCGCCGATGAAATCGCATCCATCTCCAGACCGGTAGCCTGGGTCGTTGTTCCGCTCATGGTATTCAGACAATAACAGATACCGCCAATAGAAGCCAGGAAACTTGCCAGCACATAGGTCTTCAGCTTCGTCTTACGCACATCAAGCCCCATCAGAGTCGCTGACTGACTGTTGCCGCCCACCGCGTAGATGCTGCGTCCGAATTTGGTATACTTGAGCATCAGGAATACCAGAATCACGATAAGCAGCGCCACCAATACGCTTACGCGGACATAGGGAACCTGCAGCACGCCTTTACGGTTCGTATAGGCGCCGATCCCAAAGGGAATATTAACCTTCGTATTAGAAAGCTTAACAAAAAGCTGGTCCGTCACAATACTCACCTGATCCGTACAGATCACCGCCGTCATACCTCTGGCAAAGAACAGGCCCGCCATAGATACGATAAAAGGCTGAATGTCCAGGTAAGCAATGCAGAAACCCTGCACAGCGCCGAACACAACGCCAATCAGCAATACAAGCGCCATCAACGCCGGACTCTTCATCCCCCATTTCTCCATGCCCACCGCTAAGAACATACAGTCCATGGCAACCAGGGAACCTACGGAGATATCGATACCGCCCGTCAGCATGACACAGGTCGTGCCACAGGCCACACAGAGCAGACCGGCATTATTGATCAACACATTAAGAAATGTCTGTAAATGGGTAAAACCCTTATCCGCGTATACGATACAGCCTGCTGCGTACATCACTACAAACAGCGCAATGGTGATTATCAATAAAAGACTGTTGCCATTGATCTTTAATTTCTTCATCTTCTACGCCTCCTTTGCAGCTGCTTTATTTGCAGACAATTTCTTAAAGAACTCCTTCACCGGCTCAGACTGAATAACGACGATCAGGATGACCACGATTGCCTTAAAGACCGGAGCCTGCGCCGAGGAAACGCCCAGCGCATACAGAGTTGTCGTGATCGCCTGGATTGTGTAAGCGCCAATAATAGAACCAGCCAGATTAAACTTGCCGCCGCCTAAGCTGTTACCGCCCAGCGCCACCGCCAGAATGGCATCCATTTCCATATTTAATCCTATATTATTCGTATCTGCCGAATAAATACGGGAAGTCGCGGTGATTCCTGCAATGCCGGCACACAGCCCGCAGATCGCATAACACATCAAAATAATCTTGGCAGAATTAAATCCGGAGATTCTGGCTGCTTTCTTGTTAATACCCACGCTCTGTACAAAGGTGCCTAATGCCGTGAACTTTAAGATCAACGTCATAATCAGGACACAGATTGCCGCAATCAGGATCGGTGTGGGCAGAAATCCGATATAGGAACCGAAGAACTGGAAAGAAGGAACGCGCACATACACGATAGCGCTGTTACAAAGCAGCAGACCGATCGCGCGTCCCGCAGACCAGAGGATCAGCGTCGCCACCATGGGTTGAATGTTCAGATAAGCCACCAGGAATCCGTTAAACAGACCGCACACAACCGCCACAAGGATCCCGGCGCCGATGCCTACCCACAGAGGGCTCGCATACTCGGATACGTTGGTCACGCCATAACCTGCCAGAAGCATACAGCACATGCCGCCTGAAAGACTCATGACAGAACCGACAGAAATATCGGTTCCGGCAGAGGCCGATACGACCAGGGTCATGCCGATAGCCAGAATGGCGACCTCACTGCCACGGTTTAAAATATCGATCAGACGGCCGTACAGGATCGTATTGCCTGAAGAAGTAAGCTGCGTACTGATCGTAAAGAAGGAGAACGGAGCGTTCCCGCTTGCAATATCATAGATCACATTGACAAACATAACCAAAAGCATACTGAAAATTGGCAGGAATAACTGCATTTTTGTTATTTTCTTTATTTTACTCATGTGCCGCACCTCCTGCAATGGCATGCATTACGCCTTCCTGTGTCATCTCATCGCCGTCGATCTCTCCTACCTTAGCGCCGTCCCTGAGCACCGCCATCCGGTTACAGGTGCGCAGCATCTCTTCGATCTCCGACGAAATAAAGATCAGACTCTTCCCTTCCTGCGCCAGCTTGATCACCAGCTTCTGGATCTCTGTCTTTGTACCGATATCAATACCGCGCGTCGGCTCATCCAGAATGAGGAAATCCGGGTTGGTGGCAAGCCATCTGGCCAGGATCACCTTCTGCTGGTTACCGCCCGACAGACGCTTGATCAATGTCTCCCTGCTGGCCGTCTTGATCTGCAGCAATTCTATGTACTGATCGGCGATCTCAATCTGCTTCGCCATCGGAATCTTCCTGAAGATTCCCAGCTTCGCCTGCATCGCCAGAATGATGTTCTCCCGTACCGACAGATCCCCGATGATGCCTTCCGCCTTTCTGTCATCCGGCAGAAGACCCATGCCCAGATTCATCGCATCGATGGGACTCTTGATCTTCTCTTCTTTACCGTTTACTTTCAGGGTTCCCGTCTGTGCCCTGTCAGCGCCATAGATGGCTCTGGCCAGTTCGCTTCTGCCGCTTCCCAGAAGACCGGTCAGACCCACCACTTCTCCCTTATGGATCTCTAAGTCAAAAGGCTTGATCGTGCCCGCATGGCTGAGTCCTTTCGCTTCTATCTCCAGAGGCACATTCGTGAAATCCATGCTGCCTTCCGGCTTGATGTTTGCCAGATCGTCGAAATCTTTCCCCATCATAGCCGCCACCAGCTTAACCCTGGGCAGCTCCTCCACCGTGTACTCGCCTACCAGCGTACCGTTGCGCAGTACCGTAATGCCGTCGCACACCGCATACACCTGCTCCAGGAAATGGGTTACGAACACGATTCCGACGCCCTGGCTCTTAAGCCGCTTCATCATATGGAAAAGCTTCTCCACCTCGTTATCATCCAAAGAGGAGGTGGGTTCATCCAGGATCAAAACCTTACTCTCCATATCCACGGCACGAGCGATGGCGATCATCTGCTGCAGCGCCAGCGAATACTCCTCCAGATTCCGGGTCACTTCAATATCCAGATCCAGATCCTTCATCAGCTGCGCCGCCATCTGGTTCATCTTACGGCGGTTAACCGTTCCGATCTTCGTAAGAGGCTCACGCCCGATATATAAATTCTCCGCCACCGACAGATTGGGGCAGAGGTTGACTTCCTGATACACTGTCGAAATTCCCTTGTGCTGGGCATCCATCGTGTCTTTGTTCACGATAGGCCCCTCGATGCCAGCTACATGGATCTCGCCGGCTTCAAACTTGTTCACACCTGTCAGGCACTTGATCAATGTCGATTTCCCGGCGCCGTTTTCCCCCATCAGCGCGCGGATCTCACCCTTTCTCAGCGTGAAGTCCACATTGTCCAGCGCTTTGACTCCGGGGAAGGTCATGCAGATCCCCCGCATCGTTAAAGCAATATTACTGTCCATATAAATACCTCCTGCCGTCACACATTTCAATGCAATTTCACTGTACTGCCGTTAATTTTCCAATAATACAGCTCACACTTCTTTATTGTACACCAAATTTAGCGAAAGAAAAAGGAGAGAAATAGAATTTCTCTCCCTATTCTATTCTTATGTTTTTCGTTCAAGTACTGCTCTTGCTCTTAGTATGCGCGGCCGTCCAATACTTCCTGAGTCATTGTTGTTGCATACTGGGACTCGATGCCAGGCGCTACGAAAGCCTGATCTACAACGACTGTCTGTGCGTCAATTGCCTCGCCAGCCTGCAGCTTCTGGATCACTTCTGCTGCAAAATCAGCCTGCAGAGGGTTACACTCTACGTTGCAGTTGATCTTGCCGTCCAAAGTATACTGTAAGCCGTCGTGTGTAGCATCGAAGGAAATGATGATCACATCGCCGTCAACACCGTAGGTGATACCAGCCGCATCCATGGCATCCATTGCGCCGTATGCTTCATTATCGTTCTGACATACTACTACGTTGAAATCGCTGTAAGACTTGATGAAGGACTCCATAACTTCCTGGCCGCCTGCCTGTGTGAAATCACCAGACTGAGAGTCAAGGATCGTCCACTCGCTGTGCTGTCCTGCGATATTGTTGAAGCCTTCTGTACGTCCCAGTGTTGCGGATGCGCCTACGGAACCTTCGATCACAAGGATGTTAGCGTCAGCGCCGTCAAGGTACTCAGCCAGCCAGTTACCAGCCATCTCACCCTCTGCAACCATGTCGCAGCCGATCTGTGTCTCATACAGGGATGCGTCAGCGTCTACGGAACGGTCAACGATCAGTACCGGAATTCCTGCATCCTGTGCTTCCTGAAGAACGGTATCCCAGCCTGCTGTCTCGATCGGAGCGATGCAGATGTAATCCATCTCCTGCTGGATGAAGGTACGAACTGCCTCCAACTGTACTGCGTTGTCGTTGTCAGCGTCTACGAAAGATAACTCGTAACCATTTGCCTCAGAGAACGTATCCTGATAGTTCTGTGTGTTTGCTGCACGCCAGTCTGACTCATGTCCAACCTGTGCGAAACCTACTCTGATCAGCTCGCCGTCTGCTGCCGGCGCTGCTGCTTCTTCTGCCGGAGCTTCCTCTGCCGCCGCATCCTCTTCTGGAGTTGCTTCCTCCGCAGGAGCCTCCTCCTCTGCCGGTGCTTCCTCTGCAGGAGCCGCATCTGCCGGTGCTGCATCACTGCCGCCGCATCCTGCCAGAGATGCCATTGTCATGCCTGCTACCAATAAAAGTGCCAATTTCTTCTTCATTCTTTTTCCTCCCTTATGAATGATAGTCTATTTTGAAGCCAGCCTGCTCGACTTGCTTCATGAGTCTATTCTATCTGTCACAAAATCAATCGTCAATGTATGCAATTACCGTTTTTTTGATTTCGATGAAATAAACAATACAAATTTTGCTCTGTCCAAAAAACTAAATACAAATTTGCTTTTCTATGTTATAATTTTTACGAATTGAGTAAATTTTTTATGATTTCTATGAATGGACGGATAAAAATATTCCTACTTTTGTTTGTTGATTGTGCTGATTTTAAAAAATTAAGGGATATTATTTATGATCTTTTCCTGAGTGTAAATAATTTTTGAACAAATTATGAACATGAAATGTGGATTTTTTATTCTGTACCGCTTTTACTAAGAAAGAAAGGGCTTACGGGTCAAAATGGACGCAAAATATAAAAAACTGGCCGCTCAGCTAACAGAACTAATCGCGATGAATCTTCACAGCGGCATCTATAAGCTGCCAACAGAGGCTGAACTTGGCCGCCGGTATCATGTCAGCCGCCAGACAGTCCGCCAGGCATTGTCCCTGTTAAGCTCCCAGGGATTGATCACCACCAGACAGGGCAGTGGCTCCTATGTCACAGGATTCTCCGAGAATGGCTCTGGCAGTACGATCGCGCTTCTCATCCGCAGTGAACAGGAATATATTTATCCAGAGCTGACGAACCAGCTCCGTCTCGCGCTTTCCGAAAAGGGATATACGCTACAGGTTTTTTCCACAGAAAACCAGGTGGCAAGAGAACGGGAAATTCTAACAGAACTTCTGGCTCTGCCCCCAAAAGGTATTTTTGTCGAGCCTTGCAAGAGCGCCCTGCCATCCCCCAACATAGAGCTGTTTGACAAACTGCACCGGCAGGACATCCCTTTTGTCTTCCTGTACAGTTGTTATTCTGCGCTCCCCTGGGCAGTCTGTGTCAAAAGCGATAATGATTACGGCGGTTATCTGCTGGCACAACATCTTTCCACACAGGGACATACCCAGATTGCCGGCATGTTCCAGATAGACGATCTCCAGGGCATCGAACGCTATTACGGTTTTTTAAACTATATGCGGGATGCCGGACATATGCTCCCCGACGACCGGATCGGCTGGTTTACTTCCTCCGAGCTGAACTTGCTGGAGCAAAAACAGGACAGCCGCTTCCTCTCGGAATTCATCCACCGGCAGTTACCTGCCTGTACTGCCATCCTCTGCCAAAATGACGAGATTGCTTACTGGATAATTAAGGAACTGGCCTACGCTGGTCTTAAAGTCCCACAGGATGTTACCGTCGTCTGTTTCGGTGAAAGTTATTTAAGCGAATTGAGCCACATCCGTATCACTGCACTGACGCACAGACCACATGCAGTGGCCCGCTGTGTCGCCGATTGTATGCTGCGATCTTTACAAAAACTTACCGTCTCGTCCCAGGAGATTCCCTGGGAGCTGGCCATCCGGGAAAGCGACGCCGCCCTGGAATCTTAAAGCCGTCTTGCACAGACTCCGTCAACTGCCTCTTGTTCTGTACTCCCGCGGCGTACACCCTTGCGTCTTCTTAAAGACAAAGCTAAAGTAATGGGGATCTTTGTAACCCACTTCCAGGGCAATGTCCCTGGATGGTTTTTCGGTCTGCCGTAACAGCTTTCTGGCCATTTCCATGCGTTTCTGGGTCACATACTCAATGAAAGTCACTTCCATCTCCTGGCTGAAGACAGCGCTGAAATAATTGGCGCTGACGCCCACCTCTCCGGCCACATTATTGAGGGAAAGCGTCTCCAGCATATAATTCTCTTCTATATATTCCAATGCCCGTTTCAACACTTTCTTGCTGCGGTTCACAGACTCCTGGTCCCGCAGCTGCATTGCTTTCTCCAAAATATTTCTGATATAGGCGGCTAATTCCTCCATGCTCAGATTGGCTTCCGGGATCTGCTCTTCTCCCAGCAGTGCAAGAAAATCCTTCTTGTCATAGCCAATCGATTCCACATACGCCATCGCTACAAAGTGAATATGAAAGACGAGATAATTCTGAAAAAGTCTGGATTTTAACGCCTCCTGAATACTAAAAAGCCAGCTCTGTGTAAAGTCCTGAATCTCATCATAACTGCCTCGGACCAGAAAGTCCCGGATCAGCCCCTGATCCACCTTGGCCGCATCAATATCACCAATCTTCCCGCCCGTCTCAAGAGGCATGTAATTGTCTGTCACCTCTTTCGTAAAAATATGGACCTCCGGCATAAGAAAACGATGGGCAAACAGATGACTGGCAGAGGTATAACATTCTGCAAGCATACTCAGCCGCTCCACCGGTCTTCCGGCAGCCGCATACCAATACAGCGTCTCTTCCGTGGCGCTGCAAATGCGCTCAATCCCTCCTAAGCACCGCTCTGTCAACTCCTGCATCTGCTCCGGATTCCCCTTAAGCAGTACCACATACGTATTGATGTTCCACCGGAAAACAATATGCTCCGGATACCGCATAAAAAAGCGCATCAGCTCATCCTTTTTCCTGGCAAAGCTCTCTGACTCAATGCCATGATCCGTGCCGCTCTTTTTCTCAAGAAGACTGAACATCACCAGATTATAGCAGGAAGCATTGATTTTGAGCGAAAGTTTCGCCGCTTCCTCATAGATATCCTGCACAGGAATCCGCCCCTCAAATACTTTCACGAAAAAGTTGGTGCGGGAGAACTGTTCGTATTCCCTGACCTCATCCTGGAATTTCTCCTGATATTTTCTCTGTTCCTGCTCGCTCTCGATCTTGGCCCGAAGCTCCGTCAACACCTTCTGCAGATTCGCGCGGGTAATCGGCTTGAGCAGATATTGCTCTACTCCCAGCGCAATCGCCTGTCTGGCGTATTCGAAATCATCATACCCACTGATAATGATGATCTTCGTCTCCGGAAACTCCTGGTGCACAATCCTGCTCAAGGATAATCCGTCCATAAAAGGCATTTTGATATCTGTCAACAGCACATCCGGCCGCGTCTTCTGGATCAGAGGCAGAGCCATCTCCCCGTCACTGGCCTCTCCTACGAATTTATATCCGTACTGCTGCCAGGGAATATTGTCCCGCAATCCTTCCCTGACGATACTTTCATCCTCCACGAGAAATATTTTCAGCATACGCCCATCCTTTCCTGTCGGTACAAGCTAATAGTTCCTCTCTTTGAGAACTTCCTCCGTGACATTCTCTATCGTAAATACATCCTCTTCCACATAGTAATTCTTCTCCACAGTCTCACCGCGCTCCAACATGGAAATCACTTCCGACAGGTATTCACCCTGGTTCGGATTACATTCGATATCCACGTTGATGATACCGTCCGCAACCATCTTAAGCGCATCATGTACGGCGTCGAACGAGATGATACTGATCTCACCGTGTACGCCCACTGTCCGGCCGGCTTCACGGATCGCTTCGATCGCCCCGAAAGTCATATCGTCATTCTGGGAAACTACCACATCGATATCCGGGTACTTGCGCAGAAATCCTTCCATTACTTCCTTCCCTTTGGCAGAAGTGAAATCAGCGCTTCTTTCTTCCAGAATCCGCCAGTTGGCATGATCACCCGCCACCTCCCGGAAACCATTGCTTCTCCCGATCGCCGAGGAAGCACCTTCCGTCCCTTTCAGCACGACAATATTCACCGTCTCATCATCCGGTATGCCTTTCCTACGCAGATGCCCCTCCAACCACCGGCCGGCTTTGATCCCCTCCTGTTCAGAGTCGGTGCCGACCCAGCTGACACACAGTTCCTGATCTGCGGCCTCCACCTTCCTGTCCATCATGATTACCGGAATCCCCGCTTCCTTCGCCTCCTTAAGCACCGTCCCCCAGCCATCCTCCACCACAGGCGCAAACACAATATAATCCACTCGCTGAGAGATAAAGCTGCGAATTGCCTTGATCTGATTCTCCTGCTTCTGTCTCGCATTATTAAAGAGCAGGAAGTAACCATTTTCACTTGTAAAGACCGACTGCACCGATTCTGTATTCGCCGTTCTCCACCCCGACTCGCTGCCAAGCTGGGAGAGTCCCACCACAATCCGGTCGGCGTCTTCACTGACATAAGGTTCCTCCTCAATATTCGTAAAAAGACGCAGACTTTGAATAAATACAGCCATGAAAATCAGCGCCGCCGGCACCAGGATCAACATTGGTTTCTTGAGGGGTTTCTTTGTTTTCATCTGCTTATCTGTTATCTCCATTTTCTATTCGTTGTCTTTCCGCCGGTTCTATGCCGATACCCTATTCCCGCAGGCATGACCATTGTGTTCCATCGCTTCACAGCCTAGGTCTGTTCCCCTGCCTTAGAATCCTCATATGGAATCGCTGGAATGACAACTTCCACACAAGTCCCTTCTCCTGATACAGAGTCAATCTTCATGCCGTATTCCGCACCAAAATTCATGCGGATCCGCTCATTGACATTAGCCAGTCCAAATCCTTTCTCTGTTTCTTTGCAGGGTTTTGTAATCTCGCAGCGCAGATTCTCCAGCTCTTCCTCCTGCATACCAACGCCGTTATCCTGCACTCTGAAATGAATGGTATCATCCACAAGCGTTCCCATGACGGCAATAACACCTCTGGCTCTTTTGTATTTGATGCCATGGTAAAGAGAATTCTCCACCAGAGGCTGCAGCGTCAGTTTCAGGATCTTATAATGGTACAATTCCGGTGCGATCTCAATCCGGTATTCCAGAATATCGCGATAACGCACCTGCTGGATCTCCAGATAGCTCCTGATATGCATTTCTTCTTCCTGGATTGTAATATATTCCTTGCCTTTGCTGAGAACCAGCCTGAAGAACTCTGACAGCGATACCACCATGTTCACAGCCTTGTCGGAATCGTGTCCCTCGATCAGCCACACGATCGTATCAAGCGTATTATACAGAAAATGGGGATTGATCTGTTCCTGTAAAAGCCGCAGGTCGGCACGCCGCATCTTGCGTTCATCTTCCTTGATCTTATCTACAAACTCTTCCAGGCTTTCCGTCATACTGTTCACACGATCCGCCAGTACTGCCACTTCATCGCTTGTATCCGCCTGAGCCCTGGCAGAGAAATCTCCCTGTGAAATCTGTCTCGTCACCTGAGACAGCTCCTGGATGGGTTTAATAATCCCGCTCACGATCATCAGGGTCAAAACCACCACCACCAGCACAAGAAACAGAAGCAGAATCCCACAGAAGATGGTAAACGTATGTACCTTTATATTCAGCTGCTCTGTCAGATGCTCGATACTCTTCGTCTGATAATAGATATAAGACTGTATGTTATCCTGTACCAATTCTGTCATGATATAGATGTTATTATCTAACATCTCTATGTTCATATCATAACTGTTCTGCGCCTCCAGATTCGTCCTGATATCATCGATCCGGTCTTCCAGGGTATCTATATTACGCATCAGAATCTGCAGCCAGGCCCGGCTCTCCCCGTCCGTCGTAATGGTCATCAGATTCCCAAACTCACTTCTAAGATCCGCAATCATATCATAAGGATTCTGAAGTCCCTCCTCCTCTCCAACTGTCTCAAACGTCACAGACCCGACTACCAGCTTATAGAGACTCTCATCCATCTCTTCCTTAAAATTCAAGTTATAATTATTCGCCACCGTCATATTACTCACGATCGTATCATAGGCGTTACTATAGTTGTGCAGCGCGTAGATCAGATAGACCACCATAATCAGAAAGGGCACCGCCACTGTTGCCGACAGCATAAAAAGTTTATATTTAATGGAATATTTGATCTTATCAGAATGCACCCAAAGCCTCCCGCACAAGTATTTGATGTCTATTATAGTACCACACTTTTCTCCTCTTTTGTTCATGATCCTTTGGCATATTTCATATAATAGGAATAAATCTACCAAACAGGTACTGCCTTGAAACGCCATTTATCTTTCAAACAGTGGGCTGCGGCCCTGCTTCTCTTTGCAGGTTTTTGTACTGCAACTTTTTACTGTTATGAACAAAACCATGCAGATGCACGGTTTGAACAGTTCGTCTGTGACTTTTTCCTTGGAGAATTACAGGCGAACCCAATCCATTTCCACTATTCTATAGACGATCCGGCAAACTGGCAGATCGATGAGGCACAGTTAAAGCTGCCCGTCTATCATGCCGGGGAAGCGGCAAATTCCATATACGCCCTCTCCTCCTTCGCCAATGCGCTGGACAAATATGAGGATGTGAAACTCTCGGCATCCAACCGCTATCTATACAAACTACTAAGTTCTTACATAGACGCTGCCTCCGGCACCGCTGCTTATCCCTATTTCCAGGAACCTCTCTCACCTTCCTCCGGCACCCCTTCAGAGCTGCCGATCCTGCTCGCAGAATACCGGTTCGATACAGTGGAGGATGTAGAGCTCTATTTTGCAATCTTACAACAGATTCCGGCCTATTTCGACGGATTGATCGTCTATGAACAGGAAAAAGCGCAGGCCGGACTTTTCATGTCAGACGACACAGCAGACAAAGTCATTCAACAATGTACAGCGTTGATGAATCCAAGCCAACTGGAAGAAAATACCCACTTTCTGGAACTGACATTTGCACAGCGTATAGAAGATCTGCAGGCATCCGGCCTGCTGACCCAATCACAGGCGCAGGCTTTCCAGTCAGAAAATAACCGTCTGCTGACTACGGTTGTCGCTCCTGCTTATGACAAACTGGCCGACGAGCTTACCCTTTTAAAGGGAAGCGGCAAAGAGACTTGTGGACTGGCGCACTATGAAAGCGGACGAGAATATTATATGGCATTGCTGCGGATGCAGACTGGTTCCATGCGCAGCATTGACGAGATCAAACAGCTTCTCTATGATGATTTGCAAACAAATTACCGCTCACTTGCCGGGCTCCTGGCTGCGAATCCGGCCCTGAAAGATCAGTTTATGGAAGATCCTGCTCTGCTTCCCCAGATGACGCCGGAGGAAATCCTAAGCTATCTGGAAACTTCGATTCAACAACAGTTCCCGGCCCTTCCTGACACCAACGGTGAAGATGCCGTTCGCTATACAGTCAAGTATGTGGACGACGGCTTGGAACCTTATACAGCCCCGGCGTTCTACATGACGCCTCCCATCGATAATGTGTGGAATAACACGATCTATATCAATGCCCTGGATACTACCGATGATATTTCCCTCTTTACAACGCTGGCACATGAAGGTTATCCGGGACATCTCTATCAGACACTTTACACCCAGCAGTACTTTGCACAATCCGGCATAACGCCGCTGCGCAGCACGCTATATTATGGCGGATTCATAGAGGGGTGGGCGATGTATGCAGAATTAGCTTCCTACGATTATGCCATTAGCCTGATACAAAGCACTCACCCGGAAGCCGCCGAATATTACCTGGCGTGCAGGCTGGACCGTCAAATCCAGCTTTGCCTGTACGCACTGTTAGACCTTACCATCCATTACGACGGCGCTTCTTTCGAGGATGTCTGCACCATTCTGTCTTCTTTCGGCTCCCTGCAGGAAGACACCATGAGGGCTGTCTACTCCTATATTGCAGAAGAACCCTGCAACTATCCGAAATATTATCTCGGTTATCTGGAAATCATGGAATTAAAAAAGCAGGCCGCTGCCCTCTGGGGCGGGAACGACTCTGCCTTTCTCTACCGATTCCACTGTTTCCTGCTGGAAAATGGCCCGGCGGATTTCGGGACGTTAACTAAACTGCTGTACCATTCCTAAAACCCACTGCGGAAAAACCGGTCCAGCTTCATCAACGCCTTTTCCAGTACCTCCTGCTCCTCTGCCGACAGTTCCTCAACAATCGCCTGGATCATCTGCTCGTGGAACTGCCGGTGGTGGAGGTAGGCTTTCCTGCCCTTTTCCGATAAAGAGATCAGCACCACACGCCTGTCTTCCTCACTCCTGACCCGCTGCACGTAACCTTTCTTGACAAGACTGTTGACTGCTATAGTCAGTGTTCCTGTCGTCACGCCCAGGGATCGGGCCACGCTCGTCATGTTCCTTGCTCCCTCCATGTCGATCGCCTCGATCACATGCATGTCATTGGCTGTCACATCTTTATATTCTCCGCTGCAGATCGCCCGTTCCTCGATCAGATTGATATTGCGGAACAGCTTCACCAGCACCTCATTTAACATATGGTTAATGTTCATTTCTACCTCTAACAGGGACGCTGCCGGACGTACCTGCAATGCCCTTAAATACGCCATGAAAATTCTATCCTGCACAAGTACGTGCTGCGCCGCTATGCTTGGGCTGCACGATACTGCTATTTTAACAAAAAATAGTTTGATAGTCAAATTAGAGAACGCACAGCCAATGCGGATGCCGCTTTACTCTTCCTCTAATATCCCGTCCACATAGCCTCTGTCCCAGAGCAGGATATGCAGTTTCTTTGCCGCTTCCACAGCCGGCGCCGTGAAATACTGGTTGGTCATCACCGCGCCTACCATACAGCCGTAGTAATCTCTGCCGGCATACGTCCGCAGGACGGCGTCCACCCCCACCGGTCCATTATAGCGCTTGCACTGCACCGCATAGGTCACTCCCTCTTTCTCCGCCAGAATATCCACGCCGAAATCGCCGCTGCCCCTTGTTACTTCTACTTCCAGGAATCCCTGTTTCTCCAGCAGATCCGCACAGTAATATTCAAAATCATGTCCCTCCATCTCATCCATCATACCCATCCGTCGGCTGCGGCGGACACTGCGGACGACCTGTACGGCGACAACCGTAAACAGGGTCAGAAGAAGCATACTTATGATTATGGTAAAAAGGGTCGTCAGGCTGGTCTGCTGCATTTTGTCTCCTCTGTTTCATATGATTTCTGTGATTCCGTATGTCCTATTATACTACCGGCCTTTATTGTTTACCATGATAATCTCTGATTACGATTCACGGCGCCATACACTCCGCTGCAAGGTATCCGGGGTCCCTCCTCAAAGACGACCTGGCATGAACTGTAACAATCTCTCTTATGACAGATGGCAATGTTACCAATGGCAGGTGACAATGTCACCAAATATACTGGACAAGAGCCCGCCCCGTATTGTATCATTTGCTTATGGTAAAATGAGATATGCAAACGCTGTTAGCATGAACGGCCTCGCTCCATAAATCGTAACATCTGTGAATCGTAACAAGATAAGGAGTACTCCATGAAAAAATGCAAAGTAATTTTCTCCGTCCTGCTGGTAATCGGCCTGATCACCGCATGCGGAAAAAAGGGCAGCCCCATCGTTCTCCCCGCCGCGTCAGACATCACTTCGATTGAAATCCAAGACGAAGACATATCCGCAGTCGCGATCGATCCAGATTATATAGAAGAATTCGTGCGGATCCTGTCAGATATGGAGATCACAAATCAGCAATCCATCAGTGATGCCCCGTCAGTTGACGATTATATCTCGATCACTTTCCATTGCGATGACAGCGCCTCTGGAATCTATTTTTACCATAAGAACAACACCGACTATGTAGAGCAGCCCTATCAGGGTGTTTACAAGCCCGGCCCGGAACTTTATGAGTCAATAACGGAATTGATAGACTCCCTGGACAGAAGCGGCCTCTCCTTTACTTTTCAGGCTACTGTCCTGGAGGCAAATGATACGCAGATCCTGGTAAAGCCCGTTTCCGGTTCCGCAGAACTCGCATCCGCCGACCAGATCTATCTATCCAATCCAGAGGCGATCGCATTGCAGGCGGGAGATGTCGTTGAGATTACGTATGACGGCAGTATCATGGAAACCTACCCGGCACAGCTGGGAGAAGTATATAGTATTGAAATCGTGGCGCAGGAATAGGCTATTCTGCGCCACATTACATTTTATGACAAATATTCTAACAATTTGCAATTATAAAATTTATTTTATAATTTCTTTCTTTTTTCTTTCGATATTTGACACATCCCATTCACAATTCCACTGTATAGTATTACTTGTAGTTGGGGAATACATAACAAACATGACTATTCTGACCTACATAATAATGGAGCCGCCGGTGCTGACCTGGTGTCGATCGGCTTCGACTAACAATAACAGCTGTATTCCATGCAATACACTGTTGACATATATTTGAGTTTACACATTTCTATCCTTCTCACACAGGAAAACAGCACTCCATGGCGGAGTGCTGTTTTTCCGTATTTTACAATATGTTCTACGTGCTGTACACTTATTAGTCCGTATTTCTTTGCAGAGCACGCGCTATACCAGCATCCCCGCCAGAACAATGCTTGCCACGATTCCCGCAAGCGTCGAGAGTAACGCGCCTTTCAAAGTATATCTCGTCTTCGTCACCTTAGCCGCCAGGAAGTAAACCGACATCGTATAGAAGATCGTCTCCGTACAGCTCATCATGATTGACGTCGTCAGTCCGATCAGAGAATCCGGCCCGTGATTCTTGAAAATATCCAGGACTAATCCGGTGGCCGCGGAAGAAGAGAACATCTTAACAAGCATCAGCGGCACCAGCTCCGAGGAGAAACCCAGCCTGGCCGCAACTCCCCCAAAAAGCCCGCCCACAAAATCCAGAAAACCGGAAGCACGCAGCACTCCCACTGCCACCATTAATCCGATTAGTGTCGGCATGATCTGAATGACAGTATGAAATCCGTCCTTCGCCCCCTTGATAAAATCCTCATACACATTACTTCTGGCCGCAAGCCCGTAAGCCACGATGTAGAAAATAATGACAGGGATGATGATATTGGATATGTTCGATAATACTGCGACCATGAAGATGCCTCGACCGGGTAGGACAGTCTTCTTTTCCAAAGGAATTTCCCATAAAAACCTATAGAAAAAGTCCTGCAAAAAAAGACTGCACAGATTATTACTATAGTCTATGCAGTCCTGCCTTTTCCTATGTCAGTCGATACTTTTCGATATAAGGACCACTTTATTCTCCTGCTCAGTTTATGCACAGTGCGGCTGTAAATAATAACACTGTTTCAGAAGCATGGCCCTCTTCCTCTCTTATGCACCGACAATATCCCGTGCCACATACACCCCACTGGCGGAAGCATGAGACAGGGAGTGCGTCACGCCGCTTCCGTCGCCGATAATATAAAGCCCCTTATACTTCGTCTCCAGATGCTCGTCGATCGCCACTTCCATATTGTAGAATTTCACTTCCACACCATAAAGCAGGGTGTCGTCGTTGGCCGTCCCCGGCGCGATCTTATCAAGCGCATAGATCATCTCGATAATACCGTCCAGAATACGCTTCGGCAGCACCAAGCTCAAGTCTCCCGGCGTGGCCGCCAGCGTAGGCTGCACCAATCCTTCCTCGATCCGCTTCTCATTGCTGCGCCGACCCCGCACCAGATCGCCGAACCGCTGTACGATCACACCGCCGCCTAACATGTTCGACAGCCTTGCGATGCTCTCGCCGTAGCCGTTACTGTCCTTAAACGGCTCGGAAAAGTGCTTCGCCACAAGCAGCGCGAAATTCGTATTCTCCGTCTGCTTATCGGCGCCCTCATAGCTGTGCCCGTTCACCGTCACGATACCGTTGGTGTTCTCATTGACCACGATGCCATGAGGATTCATGCAGAACGTGCGCACCTTATCCTCGAATTTCTCCGTCCGGTAGACGATCTTACTCTCATACAGCTCATCCGTCAGATGGGAAAAGATCACCGCCGGCAGTTCCACGCGGACACCGATATCCACACGGTTGGACTTCGTCTGAATATCCAGTTCCCTGCACACCTGCTCCATCCATTTGCTGCCGCTGCGCCCTACCGATATGACGCACTTGTCACATTCAAAAGAATCCTCTTCACAGACTACGCGATAACTTCCATCCAAATTCTCCACTGTCCTGACCGGCGTATCGAAATAGAAGTCCACTCTGTCCTTTAAATCCGCATACAGATTCTCCAGTACAATATAATTGATATCCGTTCCCAGATGGCGCACGGAAGCATCCAGCAGACTCAGCTTGTTCTGCAGGCAAAGCTTCTTGAAATGCGTCCCGGTGGTGCTGTACAGTTTCGTACCTTCGCCGCCGTATTTCATGTTGATCTCATCCACGTATTTCATCAGGTCGATGGCCTGCTTCCTGCCCACATATTCATACAGCGTACCGCCGAAATCATTGGTAATATTATATTTCCCGTCGGAAAAAGCTCCCGCCCCGCCGAAGCCGCTCATGATCGAACAAGTCTTACAGTGCACGCAGCTTTTTACCTTGTCCCCGTCGATCGGGCAGCGGCGCATGGCAAGCGCATGACCAGACTCAAACACCGCGATCTTCCGTTCCTGCCCCTGCTGCAGCAGTTCGTAGGCGGTGAAGATCCCGCCCGGCCCCGCGCCGATAATGATAACGTCATATTTCATAATTGCTTACCCTCCCATAGGTTTCCCCTTTATTAGCCGTTTGTATGACACACCTATTATATCTTCCAACTTCCTGATCACTGCCAAACCAATCTTGTACACCCAACAAACCGCCGCCCATGTATCTTTCAAATTGGTCCTGCAAAACGACCTGAATTATTGTATCATGGGAGCTCGCACCTGTCACCCGTTTCCTGCAAAGAATTCGTCATAAACCCTAGTACGGAAAGATTACTTTGAAATCTGATGTCCTTTACGCTATAATATATTTATATTTCGGAACAAAATTTCTCACCTCTCCTCAAGATAATCCTCATCCTTACACAACCTGCTTTCATTCTTAACCAGCAACTCATGTATTTCTACACAAACCGACCAATACTGTAAATGAGGTGTTTTAGCTTAACTCCTTATTCCATTTCCATCTTGCCCTTCCTACTATCTTTTTCCTTATAATACCCCTTCACCGCCTCATACTGCTCTGCCGTAATTGTCAAGATCGTCCCATGCTTAAAGCCATACGGAAAGCTGAACTTCTCATCTGCCCGCACAAAGCGGCCGCTCCCCAGAGAATCCGCAACAAAAGGCACATACCCCTGCCCTTCACCCGGAACACCATAATAATCCAGGAAAAGACACCACCTGCCATCCTCCAGCTTCACGGCGGTAGGCGCCTCGTAGACCCCGGCCTCCAGATCCGCCATGCTCTCGTCAAAAGCTTTGACCTGTTCATAAGGGCCTTCCACCTTATCAGCACGCAACAGAATGTTCCGGCAATCTTCTCCTTCTCTTTTTACAAACATGTAGAAGCTGTCTTCTTCCTCATAGATCGCGGAATCAATCACTGCCTCCTGCGGATGACGGTACAACAACTGCGGTGCCGTGAAATGCTCAAAATCTTTCGTCCGGCAGCAATAGATCGCCTTTTTCCCATAACCATTGTCCCCATGGGAAGAGGACCAGTGCAACAGATAATCTCCTCGCTTCTTGTCATAAACGATATCCGGCGCCCAGAGGCAGCCGAATTTCTCATCTCCGATCTTGATAAGCCGCTGCTCCGACCAGTGGAGTAAATCTTCCGATTCCCAGATAGAAAGACATTTACTGCCATTCTTCGATATTTCATCCCAATTATGATGATATTTCCCCCTCATCCCATATGCTAAGGAAAGATCTGTCGCGAGAATAACGTATTTTCCTGTCTCCTGGCAGAAAGTGATCGTGAAATCTCTGGCGCCTTTATCCCCGTAGTAGCACCAAAGGATCGGGTTCCCGCCATTCACTTCTTCCCATTGAAATCCATCCTTACTCAGTCCGAAATATACCTGTTCGCCATCCGGAGTACTCTTTTCCTTAAAATGTACAAATAAATATGCCTGTTTCATACACTTCCTCCTTTCCCGTCTCCCCTGCTGCAAAAAAAACAGACCTCCATCTGTCAGCCAGAAATGCCGCAAACAACGAAGCGGCAAGCTTGAAATGCCCCAGGGATGGAATCGTTCACCCTCGCGGCATTCAACAAATGCATATACAAACACAATACTTATCTCATTGCTTGCAGGAAGAAAGCAGCCGGAATACCTGCTCTGCCGTGTCTGCCATATTCCGGGCAGCATTCGTCCGCTCCATTGCCTCTTCCAGTGACACTGCTCCCCGTACAATAGGGAAAAAGGCGTCGATGCCATGTTCATTACATGCTCTTGCATCTTCTGTGACACAGCCTGAAAAGGCCAGTACTCTCTTGCTGTATTTTTTCGCCAGAGCCGCCACGCCGATCGGCGCCTTACCCATAACGGTCTGCCCATCCAGTCTGCCTTCTCCTGTGATTACGATATCTGCATCTCTCAGCTTCTGTTCCAGCTTCGTCTCACCCAGGATCAGTTCCACGCCTGGTTCCAGAGAGCCGCCCAGAAAAGTTCGAAATGCGAAGCCAAGTCCGCCAGCAGCACCGCTGCCCGGATAATTCGGATCAGCACCGCTGCTGCAAGCTGCCGCCAATGCCGCATAGTTCGCAAGCCACTCATCCATTCTGTGGATCATTGCATCATCGGCTCCCTTCTGTGGTCCGAACACCGCACTGCACCCCTCAGAACCACACAATACATTCTTCACGTCACAGGCAATGTGGAATTCACAGGCGCGCAATTCTTGCAGAGCATGTTCTGTTCTGATGTCAGCCAGCTTCTCCAGTCCCTGTGCACCATATGGGACAGACTGCCCCTCCCTATCCAGAAAATCAAATCCCAATGCCTGCAGCATTCCCACGCCGCCGTCATTCGTTGCACTGCCGCCAATCCCAATGATAAACTTCCGGCAGCCCTCTTTTATGGCGTCCCGGATCGTCTCACCCACACCATAAGTCGTCGTGTAAAGGGGATTCCTTTTCTCTGGCAAAACCAGCGTAATTCCAGCCGCGTCAGCCATCTCTATGACCGCTGTGGTCTTGTCTTCCAATATACCATAGCGTCCATTCACCGTTTCGCCTAATGGGCCTGTGACGGGCAGTTCCCGGATCGTACCTCCCATTCCACTAATCAATGTTTCTACCGTTCCTTCTCCGCCGTCCGCCAGCGGACACACCTGTGTCACGGCATCCGGAAAGACTCTTCTTATCCCCTCTCCAGCCGCCTGCCCCGCCTCCAACGAAGAAAGACTCCCCTTAAAGGAGTCTATCACAATGACTACTTTCATACCTTCACCCTCCAACATTTTACAATTCAAAATCCAGGCATAACCGGATCTGTGTATAAGGTCTCACCTTAGTATCGGCCACTTCCACGTGTGCAGGGTGTACACTGTAACCTTTCAAAGCATCTTCATCTGTAAAGGTAGAGTCAAGCATCAGATCCGCATTCGAAGAGGCAAGCCCTTCTATCTGCACCTTGATTTCCACCAGTCCCGGAATTTTCCCTTGCAGACCCTCCAAACCCGTCTTGATCTCCTCTTTGACCTTCTGCTTCTCCTCTGTTGTCAGTTCATCCTTCAATTTCCATAAAATAAGATGTTTTACCATGGCTCTTTCCTTTCTGTCCTGTCTGACATATTCACTGCATTGCCTGAGGAGGCTCTGACTCTCCTCCTCATGGCTGCATGTCACATATTTGGTTTTTTGCGACATCCTATATTGTATCATAATCATAAATTCACCGCATTAACCATCTCCCCATCCGGAAATCCAGCAAGATTAGACACCACAATATCCATCAGCCGCTGCCTGCTCTCCTTCGGCGCCCAGGCAATGTGCGGCGTTATCATACTGTTCCCACACGCAAGAAGCGGATTGTTTGACCGGATAGGCTCTTCAGATACGACATCACAGCATGCTGCATAAACCTTTCCACTGTTCAATGCTTCCGCCAGATCTTCTTCCACGATGAGCGGCCCACGGATTGTATTTAATATTATAACACCATCTTTCATCTTCTGTATATTTTCTTTATGGTGTTAGTCAGCAAATTTATTTACCACCGGTTCCTAATTCTTCTTCACCTTCTCGATCACGCATTCGTGCCGCTTATCAGGATCCTCCTTGTCGTAATTGATGCCGACAAGCAGAATCTCACCCACGTAGCTTTCCAGCGCCTGCGTATACTTTCTGTCCTTAATCTGCTGTATCGCCGTGCCGGCAGACCTCCCGTATTTCAATTCTACTATAAACGCCGGCCGGCCCGTATGCGGCAGAGGCAGGAAAACGATGTCCGCAAAACCCTTTCCGGCCGGAAACTCCCGAATAAGCTCATAGTCCTTCCGTGCACTGTAATATGCCAGTCCGATTGCACACGCAAGCGAATTCTCATCATTATAAGTCAAAATGGAAGCTGCCTCTGTATGCGCATGGTCAAGTCCCTGCGCAACGCTCCTGGCATCCAGCCTTAGCGTATCCTCCAGTAGTTTTTCAGAAGCTCGCAGCACATCCATCACCCGCGGCCAGCCTCCCACGCTCATCGCATTCTCAAACTCTCCGATGATCTCCTTATTGGGAATGAAAGCCTCTCCCGATTCCGGGTCATATCCCAGATATCCCAGGTGGATCAGCAGCGTAAGCACGTCATCCTTTGTCCTGAAATTCCGCATATCGTTCTGGAAGCTGCGAGTATTGACCCTGATCCGTCCTCCTCCCAGCATATGCACAATATCCGCCCTCAATCCGTCAAAATCCATTTCTATATATACCTTAAGCGCCTCATAAGTTTCCGTAGCCGTCCAATAACTTGAAAATTTACGTCGCCGCAACGCTTCTACTACCGATTTAGGATTATACATATGTTGAAATTCTGTGAACACATACCCGTCATACCAACTGCTCATCTCAGCAAAATCCATACCGAACTGCCCGCATAACTCCTTCACTTCGTCTTCCGTAAAGCCGGTGTACTCTTCAAACACTCCCTGGTCCGTCATTGAATATTCCAGAAACATGTTCAGCGCCGAATGCTCCCCGTATTTCTTTACCGGCAAAATACCCGTTATATAGGCAAGCGCAACATACGGCTGATCCTTCAGCAGATTCCGTAAGAAGTCAAGATACTGCTTCTGCATTTTCTCGGACTCCTGCCTTTCACGCATCACACAGTCCCACTCGTCTATCAGAAAAATAAACTGTCTGTCCTCTTTCGCAAAAATCTCCCGCAGTGCGGCGGCGAGTCCTATCCCTTCACGATCTAAAATATCTCCATACTCTTTCTTAAGTTCCCTGAGCACCTCCTGTTCCAGATATTCCGTTACTTTGCCATCCACCGCCTCGATCAGGAACTGCTGCATGTTCAGGCAGATCACATCATACTGATTCAGATGCTCCTCGAAAGATGAATCATATGATATCTTATATCCTGTAAACAGTTCCTTAGAATCACAGCTGCGGCTGTAATAAGCTGTCAGCATTTCAAGCGTCATGGACTTCCCGAACCGACGCGGCCTGCTGATGCAGATATACTTTTCCCTTGTATTGAGCAACTCATTGGTATGCGCAATAAGCCCCGTCTTATCTACATAGATTTTAGAACGAATGGCCTCCCAAAAACTTCTGTTTCCTGGATTCAAATAAATTCCCATCATCTGCCCTCCCTATGATTTTATTATAGGGGAAACGTTATCAATGCACAAGCACGATCGGTTGACAGTGAAACATCATCCTGCTCGTCTCATGCATACAGTCCGGCCTGGATCTTCCACATCGCCGCATATTTCCCTTCTCTTTGCAGCAGTTCCTCGTGAGTTCCCGCTTCCACGATCTGCCCTTCTTCCATCATATAGATGCAGTCTGCATCCCGTGTAGTGGACAGCCTATGGGAAATGAAGATCACTGTCTTGTCTTTCGCGATCTGGTTGAGTTCCTGGTTCAACCGGTACTCTGCCAGTGGATCTAACGCGCTGCTGGGTTCATCCATAATGATCAGACCCTGCTTCCTGTACAGTGTACGGGCAATCGCCACCTTCTGCGCCTCTCCGCCCGACAGGTTCACACCCTCCTTCTCGAATTCTGTCGTCAGCGGCGTCTGAATCTGATAAGCCAGGCGACGGTCTTCCAGTGTAAAATGCGCGTTATACAACGCTTTTTCCACAAGATAATTTTCTTCCCTGCTGCCCTCCTCCACATCCATCAAAACATTTTCCTTCAAAGTGGCTGCATAGATCTTAAAATCCTGAAAAACAGAACCAACGCTGCGCCGGTAATCATTCACCTGGTAGTCTTTGATATCTCTGCCATGATACCGTATACTGCCCGCCGACGGATCGTACAGACGCAATAGCAGCTTCACAAGCGTCGTCTTTCCGGATCCATTGTAGCCCACCAGCGCGATCTTCTGCCCTGTGTGAACACGCAAGTTCACATCCCGCAGTACCGGCTTCCCAGGCAGATAAGAAAACGCCACATGTTCCACCTGTAAGCTGCCGCTGCCTGCAGGCACTTTCTCCTGCCCGCTGCAGTCCATGACAGATCCTCTCTGCAGAAGCGCCCGGATCCGGTAAATATATTCGGCATTCTCCGCCGCCATCCTGCAGCCGCCAATGATACTCTCCATATTCTGACGCAGCCTGCGGATGCAGGAGCGGCTGGTAATCAGTCCTGCGCCCGACAGCGTCTGCAGCACCAGCATCTGGTATAGCAATACCGTCCAAACAATTCCCTCCAGCACCGTCCAGCTAAGCAAGGCATCCCGGAGCGCACCCAGCATAAATAACCGCTTCCCGTATTTTCGGTTTATCTCCTGGATTTGCTCATTGGAAGCTTCATAGTCCGCCCGGCATTTCTGTTTCATCTCCGGATAAAGACGCAGTTCCCCGGCATAGTCTGCCAGATAGAAGACTCTGTTGCCGTATTCCCTTTTCTGCTCATGCGTAAGCCGCTCCATGCGGGCCTCCACTGTCTTGCGGTTTTCTTTTATCACAAGACAGATCTCTGCCGGAAGGATCAAAAACATCATCAAAAACGCTGCCGGGTTGATCAACAGGCAGAATACCAGCGAACTTATCGCGCCCACAAAACGGCCCGCCACCACATCCATATATTCCAGATAGCGGTCGATGCACTGGTCTGTCTCCCCGGTAGCCAGAATAAACTGCTCATAGAAATCTTTGTCGTCATAACAGGCCAGATCCAGTTCCCTGGCTTTCCCATAGATCTCCATGCGCAGCGCCTGATAAAGAACAGGCTTCATCCGCGGCAGCATATACTGTTTATAGATGGCAAAGGTCACGGTCGATAAAGCGATTCCCACCATCAAAAGTCCCATGCACCACAACACTTTACGGAAATCTCCCCCTTGCTCCACTACATTCAGCACGTAATTGACTGTCCACGTAAATTCCATAAAAATGGAAATCTGCAGCTTCACGCTCTCGAACAAATGATACGCCATAAATCCCGGCGCCTTTTTAAAGCAAAATTTCGTCAGATACCATTGTTGTTCCAGCACTTGCCGTCCCGTCAGCATTTTTTCCATGTTGTATGCGCCTCCTCTGTGGTCTTAACAGATTCTCGTACCAAACTGCCGCTATGCCAATTTGCATTCAGCCGGCAGAAAATCAGTCGTAAGAATAAGCTTACTCTACGTTCTGTAATTTTTGGCCTGGATCTTATAAAGCGCCGCGTATGCCCCGTCCTGCCGCATCAGCTCCTCGTGGGAACCACGTTCCCGTATCCTGCCATTTTCCATATAGAAAACCACATCCGCGCTGCGCACCGAAGACAGCCGGTGAGAGATGAAGAACAAAATTCTGTCTCTGCTGTATAATCTGATATTCTCGAATAGCTGATATTCTGCGATGGGATCCAGTGCGCTACTGGGTTCGTCAAATACCGCCACAGGACTCTCTTTTGCGAAAGCCCTGGCTGCCAGGATCTTCTGATTCTGCCCGCCGGACAGCACCACGCCCTCACTGGAAAATTCTCTGGTCAGCAGTGTTTTCTCCTGATAAGGCTGCCGTTCTACCTCCCCACAGGCGTCCGCCAGCGCAAGCGCCTTTTGCAGTCTTTCCTGATCCTCTTTCGTCCCGGCATGGCAGCCCATCAGGATATTTTCTTCTATGGTATCTGCAAAGATCTTCCCATTCTGAAAAGCGGTAGCGAACAGTTTCCGGTAGGCCCGCACCTGATATTGTCTAATATCGATCCCGTTGACCAGGATCCGTCCTTCATCCGGGTCATAGAGCCGCAGCAGCAGCTTCATCATCGTACTCTTTCCAGCACCGTTGTAGCCTGTAAACGCCACGCTCTGCGTGCCCTCCAGCCGAAAGTGAATGTCTTTTAACACATAGCCGCCTTGTTTATAGCCGAAGGACACATGCTCGAACTCGATGGTGCGGATCGGCAGGGTGGGCTGCAGACCTTCCTGATCCTCCGGGATCGCCGGCTCATACTCCAGGAAATGTCTTGTCTGCTCCAAATACAACCCATCCTTGACCACACTCATGACCGCATCTGCGAAATTGATCAACGTCCACGTATTTGCATTCATGGTCGTCTGAATTACCGCCATCTGGGCAAAAACCATCGTCCCGCTGATTAACACCCGGTAGCCGCCGTAGATCACTGCCCCTTCCTGCAGCAGCGTAAAGGTAAAATACTGAAACATCCAGAACAGGATCATATTCCCCACGCTGTAACGGCCGATCACTTTCTGCATGGAATCGACAGCTCTGTCATACTGCTTCTTTAAAAGGCGGAAAACGTTTGACATTCGGATCTCCTTGGCATATTCTCCCAGATGAATCGTGCGGTTTACATAGTCTGCGATTCTCCCGAAGACAATATTCTCCTTTTCCATGTGAAAGATCCTGCTGTTCAGGAAGCCATAGAACACGAAATTGCCCAAAATCGGAAATATGGTAAAGAGGATCGCATAACGGTCGATCTGATAGATAATGCCGGCCGCCGCGATCATAGCCAGAAAGCCGGCCGTGATCTGACTGATTCCCCGCAGAGCCTCCGGCAGCTTTACATGGGCCTGGCTTACCGCCATCATATATTCATTGTAGAATTCACTGTCCTCGAAACAGACCATATCCACCTGACATGCCTTGTCATACAGCATCTCATTGATGCCGGAATACAGTTCCACATCCGTCACCGGCTTGATATAGGTATTGAAGAATGTCTGAAACAGAGAGAGCAGCGCCGTAAACAGCACCACGCTCCAGACATACAGCATCATCTTCTGGAACGCCGTCTGCTTCATCGCCAGATCCAGTATGAACCGGATCAACACGCAGGCCACAAGCAGAGAGTTCAGATACTGGCACAATTCAAACAGAAACTCCGTGATCACCCGCTTTCTGCTGATCCTCCAACCGGTCTTTACGGCAAACTTGCAGGATGAGAGTGTCCTGTAGAGGAAATTATCTTTCATAATGCCGCTCCTTTCTCTGTACAGATATTGTTTACTATCGTTAACGATGCTTCCATGAGATGTAATATGGTTTATTATGTCGTTTCCTGTTTCTTATCATAGCACAGATCCTACAGATTTCTGCGCAGTGTCCTTCAATGCGGGATTTTTGTCCGTCAGTTTTCTGTTGCATGCCGATGAGTTTTTCTCTATACTGATCAAAGGAGGGAACCCCAATGCTGCAAATCGGAATCTGCGATGACGAGACACTGTTACTGGAAGAGATCAAGAAGCTCACAGACGACTGTCTGCAAGACCAGCAGACATTCTGTGTCACAACAACTTACACGGACGGTACGGCCCTGCTTTACGATATCCAGGACGGTCGGCGCTTCGACCTGCTGCTTCTGGATATTGAGATGCCGGATATCTCCGGTATGGAGCTGGCCGCGCACATTCACGAATTACTGCCGGATGCCTTAATGATCTTTGTCACCGCTCACTATAAGTATGCTGTGGACGCCTACGAACTCCATATTTTCCGCTATATTCCAAAGAATCAGCTAAGCGGGCGGCTTCCACACGCAGTGCGGGACGCCGTCGCCTTGCTGGAGATCCAGAACACGGATTCTTACATCATTAATGCTGCCAGTCATCTGGAAAGACTGCCGCTGCGGAATATCCTTTTCATCGAAAAGGATGGAAAGAATGTTCTCTTCCACACACTCCCGTCCGCAAAAACATCGGCACTTGAGACAGAAGGAAAGAACACACGGCGCATCCGCAAGACTCTCTCGGAAGTCTACGAAGAACTGCATTCCGAGGAGTTCTGTTTTATCGAGCGAGGCTATATCGTCAACTTACGCCATGTGTCGGGCATCGCTCATTCCGACTGCATCCTCACCGATCAGACAAGACTTCCCATTTCCCAAAGCCGGTTAGCGGAATTTAAAAAGAGATTGAACGAATACTGGAAGAATAAGATCTAGCCCATGCCAACAAAGCCGGCCTTAAGCGATCATTTGACAACAAGGAAAATCATGCTGCAGACAAGGAAAAATAAGATCAAATTCCTGGAACGGAAGAACCAGGTGCTGGAAGAAAACTATCACCTGCTCACCCAGCTCTACCAAAAAAACGAACATCTCTATCACGACATGAATCATCACCTGCAGATGATCTATCATCTTGCAAAGAAACATGATGTCATGGAGATCTCAGAATACGTCAATTCTATCAGTGCGCCCATTAACGCGCTCTCCGACATGATCTGGAGCGGCGTGGATATCGTAGACGCCATTCTTAATCATACCCTTCTGGAAACCGAACGTCTGGGCATTGAGACAGATGTCAATGTCGAGTTCCCCGAAAACATCTCCATAACGCCGGATGACCTGTGCGTCATTCTTTTTAACCTGCTGGACAATGCCATAGAAGCGTGTCTGCGGTACAGACAACAGACAGAACAGCACCCTTCCATGCAAGTTACCATACGCCGCATTCATCAATTCCTGATCATTAAGATACAAAACTCCTGCATCCCGCCCAGAAAGAAAGTATTTGGCATTTTTCCAACGACGAAGGCTGACGCCCGCCACCATGGCATTGGCCTGCGCAATGTGCGGGAGACAGTGGAGAAATATAACGGAAACCTGGAAATAGAAATACAGGGCGATGTCTTCCTGACCACCGCCCTGCTGTTTTTTGAAAATGGATCAATGGCTCCCTAAATTCTCCGGCCCAAACCCAAACGGCAGCATCTCTTTCAGCGTGCGCTGCAGGCACTTGCCCTTGCCGTCCGCCAGAATGATCTGGAAAGTTTCCGGATCGCAGAATTCCATCATCACCTGTCTGCAGACACCGCAGGGGGCACATAGTTCGTCCGCTTCACTGCCTTCCGGACCGCCTACGATCGCGATCTTTGTAAATTCCCGCTCTCCTTCATAGACCGCCCGGAAAAAGGCAGTCCGCTCCGCACAGTTTGTAGGGCCATACGCGGCATTTTCGATATTGCATCCATGATACAGTTTACCGCTCTTTGTCACAAGCACCGCTCCCACCTGAAAATGAGAATACGGCACATAAGCATGTTCTCTGGCTTTCTTGGCTTCCAGAATCAATTCCTCATTGGTCATCTTACTATCCTCCATCTCCACTATCGCTTTCTGTTTCCGTGTTACGGCCACAGCTTCAACCGATCATTTACAACCGTTCAGTCTTCGCTTCCCTGTTACAATCATTCTGCTGCTCTGAAGATCACATCACTCAGCTCAATTGCTTAAGATCCGTTTGCCGTTCTAATAACCTGCCCCGTCATCCGCCTGCGTCACGATCTTGATCATCCTGCTGGTGCCCAGTCTGTCCGCTCCCAGAGCAATAAACTTCTCCGCATCGTCCAGGGATGCAATGCCGCCCGCCGCTTTGACTTTCACTTCTTTACCGATGTGCCTGCGCATCAGCTCCACATCCGCGAAAGTAGCGCCGGCGGTAGAAAAGCCCGTGGATGTCTTAATATACTCTGCACCAGCTTTGGTCACGGTCTCACACATTTTGATCTTCTCGTCTTCGGTCAGCAGACAGGTCTCGATGATCACCTTTAAGATCCTGCCGCCGCAGGCCTCGTGAATCTGCCGGATCTCATCCTCGATCTCCTGGTATTTCCCATCCTTCACCCATCCAATATTGATCACCATATCGATCTCTGCCGCGCCGTTCTCGATGGCATCCTTTGTCTCAAAAACTTTCACCGCCGTGGTGCTGTATCCGTTGGGGAACCCGATCACGGTACAGATCGGCAGACGGCCTTCTACATAATCCGCCGCCTGTTTTACATAAGCCGCCGGGATACATGCCGAAGCGGTATGATACTTGATTCCTTCCTCCAGGATCTTGCGGATCTCCTCCCAGGTGGCAGTCTGTGTGAGCAATGTGTGATCCACTGTTCTTAAAATATCTTTCTTATCCATGATTTTCTCCTTCCTGCTTTCCTTTCTTTTACGATTCACACGATAGAGATTTCCCTTTCCGTCCCTCAAAAAGGTCCCTCTCGATTGATTCTTATATTAATTTCTCCAATACCGAAGTTCCGATCGTTCCTTCCGGCATCTCCACACCGAAATTATCCGCGATGGTCGCTCCGATCACCGCAAATGTCTGTGTATCTTCCAGCTTCCCGCTTCCCTTCATGGATGGAGAATATGCGAGGAATGGCACCCGTTCTCTCGTATGATCCGTACCTGTATGGGTCGGATCGTTGCCGTGATCCGCAGTGATCATCAGCAGATCATCCTCCCGAAGCAGCGGCAGAAGTTCTCCCAGCTTCTCGTCGAACTTCTCCAGTTCTTTCGCATAGCCCCTGACATCACGGCGGTGTCCCCACAGGGCGTCAAAATCCACCAGATTCACAAAGCACAACCCTTCAAAATCTCTTCCCGCGATCTCGATCGTCTGCTCCATACCGTGAACAGAGCTCTTGGACTTATTGGACTCCGTCAAACCCTCTCCGTCAAAGATATCAAAGATCTTCCCCACCGAGATCACATCAAACCCGGCATCCTTTAAAGCATTTAACGCTGTCCGGCCATATGGTTTCAGCGCGTAATCGTGGCGGTTGCTGGTGCGCTTAAACTCGCCTCGTTTCCTGCCCACATAAGGTCTTGCGATCACGCGGCCCACCTTCCACTCATCCTTCATGGTAAGCTCTCTTGCGATCTCACAGCAGCGGTACAGTTCCTCCAGGCCGAAAGTCTCCTCGTTGCCGCAGATCTGCAGTACGGAATCCGCCGACGTATAGACAATCATATGACCCGTAGCGATCTCTTCCTCTGCCAGTTCTTCCAGGATCTCCGTACCGCTGGCGCTCTTGTTGCCGATAATCACGCGGCCGGTCCGTCTGGACAGTTCATCCAACAGCTCCTGTGGAAATCCGGTTTCCGTAAAGGTCTGAAAAGGCTTCGTGATGTGAAGACCCATCATCTCCCAATGGCCGGTCATGGTATCCTTGCCTGTGCTGGCCTCGTTCATTTTCATAAAGTAACTTAAGGGTTTCTCCACCGGCGGCACCTGCTTGAAAGGATGCAGGTTTGCCATGCCAAGCTTCTGCAGATTCGGGATCTTAAATTCCTCCACACTCTGGGATATATGCCCCAGTGTATCCGTCCCTTCATCCCCGTAGGAAGCGGCGTCCGGCAGGGCGCCCACTCCCAATGAATCGATCACGATCGTAAATATCCTTTTATACTTTCTTTCCGCCATCTTAATCCCCCATTCTTGCTCAACCTTCACACTATCTTTCCTCTCCGGTTCCACCTGCACCATTCACCATAATACGCGGCAGCCGTCCACATACACAACCGTCACAGCATATGAGCCGCCGCAGGCCGTTAGAACAATGCCACGACGCCCACAATCATCGCGCTTAAGATGCTCACCAGCATACCGCCAAGCATCGCACGCAGCACCAGCCGCGACAGAGTGCTCTTTTTCTCCGGACAAAGCACCGCTATACCGGAAACACAGATCCCCAAGCTGGACACATTCGCAAATCCGGCCAGAGAAATGGATGCTATCATAGCCGTCCTTGGATCCAGAGATGCAATGATCGTTCCCAGATCCCCGAACGCCACAAATTCGTTCAGGATCATCTTCTGCCCAAGCAGCGCTCCCTCCATCAGAACATCCTTCCCTTCCAGTCCCATCAGGAAGCCGAAAGGTGCGAACAGATAGGAAAAGATCTGCTCCAGGCTGATCCCCGCGATGCCTAATATCATATTCACCAGCGCCACCAGTCCGATGATCGCAACCAGCGATGCGGCGATGGAGATTACCATCTGCATTCCCGTGCCGGCGCCCTCTGCGATGGCGTCGATCACATTGGAATTGTTGCCTTTGTTGTCCATCTTGACATCCGTAATAGATTGGGCCGTCTCACTCTGGGGCAGTATCATCTTTGAGACCAGGATACTTCCCACCGGCACCAGCACACTGGCAATCAGCAGATATTCCATGGGAATGCCGCAGGCATGATATCCTGCCAAGATCGACACTTCCATACTCCCCATCCCTGAAACCAAAATAACAAAAATCTCACTGTCTGTCAAATTGCGGATATACTTGCTGACCAGTACCGGACTGCTGGTCTGTCCCAGAAACATATTGGCCACCGCCACAAAGCTTTCCACCTCGGTAGTCCCCATCAGTTTACCCACAGCCTTACCAAGCCATTTCACCACAAATCCGATCACACCCAGATAATACAGCAGGTTCACAAGTGCGGAAACGAAAATAATACCGCCTAGCGACTGCACAATAAACACACTGAATCTGGAGCCGTCCGAAAGATCACCGAACACAAATGACAGGCCGTCTTTTCCGCAGTTCACAACGGCTGTCACTCCGTTAGAAGCAATGGTGACAAGCTTCTGCCCGACTGGCACCTTTACGATCAAAACTGCCAGAATGGCCTGAACGATCACTGCTTTTAACACCAGCTTCCAGTTAATGCGTTTCCGGTCCCAGGATAACAGCCAGAGCAGTCCCAAGATAGCAACAATGCCAACCAAACTCAATACCAGTTTCATCTTATGTTTTCCTCCTTCTCAAAGAATGCTTCAGCAGACTGTATTAAGACGCTGCTTTTCCGTTAATATTTATCTCTTCAACCATTTATTCCAAATGATCAATTTTCTGTTTTTTCGCACAAAAAGGCGGCCTAAGGGCCGCCATACTGCTGCAGGCTGCACCCATCCGTCTTCACCTTATCCAGGTTTCTACCGGCTTATATGGCACAGACTGCAATATTTTGCACAGTGTCCCCAACCGTCAGATCAGGACTGCTGCGCTTTCTCCCGATCTGCCTTGATCAGTTTTTTGATCGCTCCAACCGCTACTTTGATAGCTGCCTCCGTATCATGTATAATCGGGTTATCCAACCCCTTTGCATTTCTTTCCTGGTTCCCAACTACCAGGAAGTTGGAACCGCAGCGCACCCGCAAATGACTGGCTGCAATAAAAAGCGCCGCCGACTCCATCTCGGAAGCCTTACAGCCTAACCGCTTCCACGCTTCCCACTTGTTTAACAGTTCGTAACTCACCGGCATCCGCTCCGGCTCATGCTGCCCGTAAAAGGCGTCCTTACACTGCACCACACCCACATGATGGGGCAGTTCCAGCTCTTTGCAGGACGCAACCAGCGCATTGGCCACCTCGAAATCAGCCACCGCCGGATACTCTATGGGCGCATACTCTCTGCTGGTGCCCTCCATCCGTACCGCCCCTGTGGCAACTACGATATCACCGCCTTTCACATCCAGTTCGATGCCGCCGCAGGTTCCCACACGAATAAAAGTATCTGCACCGCAAAGCGTCAACTCCTCGATGGCGATCGAAGCGGACGGTCCGCCGATTCCCGTGGATGTGACACTCACCTTCTCTCCGTCCAGATATCCCGTGTAGGTCACGTACTCTCTGCTGTCGGCGATCAGCTTCGCATCCTCAAAATGCTTCGCGATCTTCGCACACCGTTTGGGATCTCCCGGCAGGATCACATACCGTCCCACATCTCCCGGTCTGATCTGTAAATGATACTGTAATCCGACTTCTCCTGAATAATTCTGCATACTGTTCCCTCCTGTATTGTTTTATATTTTTTTACGTGTACCTTACCTTTCAACAGTCTGTATGCTGCTGCCTGATGCACCGCGCTTCTATTCATCCGACAGTACTTCCGTAAGACTCTCCTTCAGGCTTTCATACTGCTTCCTGTCTACCAGAATATCATTGCCCTGCCTCGAAATTAAGCCGTCCTCTTTCAGTTTCTTTACTGATCTGGTGATGGTCTTCACACTTAATCCGGTAAAATCAGATAATTCCTGCCTGTCATTGTTCAGCCGCAATATCCCATGATTCGCATATTTCTCATAGCGGTTGATCAGCAGCATCGCCAGCCGGTCCGATCCTTGTAGAAATAGAAACGCCCGTACATTTCTTGCCTGTTCTAAAAGATACTCCGCCATGAGCTTCGCCTCATACCGCATGGACCGGATATCCGATCTCATCCATTTATCAAACTGTGCTTTCGGAATCTTGACCGCAATACAGTCCGTAACTGTCTGCAAAGATGTCTTGTAAGTATCGATATCCATAATGATCTCCATGCCGCCATAAGCATATACTTTTGTAAAGAGCATGAAATCAAACGATATTCCATAAATTCTGTAGTCCGTAGCTTTAATAATCCCATCGCCGATAAAATAAACCGCTTCCACCGGCTCCCCTTCCCGGATGAAGGTTTTCCCTTTCTCTATATGTTCGATAGAGAAATTCTCAAAAACCCAAAGAGGGGCATTTCTAAAATATGCCAGAAATTGATCCCTTCTGTCGCGGTCTATACTGTTCAGAAAGGGAAATACTTCTTCTAAATAGTGATCCCTCATATCCTATACCTTTCCCGCCATGTGCTGTCTGGATCCCTGCATATCGCTGTTTCCCGTCTCATTTCATTATATTTGGATATCATGTAAAATTTTTCTATGTTTGATAGACCAATCATATCTCTTATGTATCCCTTTTACAAGGACACCTGTCCCTCTTGCATACATTTTTACTTCTTTTTTTCATTTTATCTGTTGAGATTTGTCAACATGAATAAAATATGATACCTTTTCACGGCATAATTTGCTTGCCGGACTGCAAGCGATGTCTGACGATGCCCCTGACTCATGCCACGATCAGCGACATCAGATAAAAAGGCGTCGTCGTCCTGTCCCCTTCCGTGATCTCGATCTCCACCGAAAGGGCCGTTTCCACCTCTGCTGCGCTGCTTTCTCCTGATACCCATTGCTACAGCCTGTCAGCAGCGTTCCCATCATGGCGGCTGCCAACATGATTCCTAAAATGCGCATCATTACCTGACCTCCGACTCTACCTTACAAGGACTCCTTTGCTCCCGATTTTCTTCTTCCCAGCGCCAGATAACTCCGATATTCGCCCATTAGTGACGTGCGCTACCGGGCGCACAACCAGAAAAAGAATGGCATCCACAGATCTCTCTCCTGCCAAAGCCATATCCGAAAACGCATGCACGAACGGTATCAATTGATTTTCAGCCGGCAAAATGGTATACCTATAGATATAGTAAACGAAATTTCTAATGTCGTTAACTATATATAGGAATGGAGGTCTACCATGCAGAAGATTATGATCATCGAAGACGATCCGCTGATCCGGGAGGAATTGTCTCTTCTTCTGGAAAATGAGGGATACGAGGTCGTCTCCGTCACCCGTTTTACACAGATACCGGAACGGATCCGGGACTGCGCCCCTGACCTGGTCCTTCTCGACTTAGGGCTGCCGGGACAGGACGGCCTGACGCTTTGCGCCCGGATCCGGAAAAGTTCTACCCTTCCTATCATTATCGTCACAAGCAGAGATTCCTCCGCGGACGAATTCCGCGGTTTAAGCCTTGGCGGCGACGACTATATCACCAAGCCTTACGACGTCCCCGTTCTTCTGGCCAGGATCAAGGCGGTTCTTCGCCGCAGTTCCGGCCTGCCGGAAGCCGACGTGCTGGCGGTAAACGATCTGCAGTTAAGCCTGACGAAGGGCACCGTCTCCCGGAACGGGCGCAGCGAGGAACTTACCCGCAACGAGTTAAAGATCCTGGCTCACTTGATGATACATGCCGGAGAAATCGTCTCCCGCACCGATCTGATCGACGTGCTGTGGGAGAACCAGATCTATATCGACGACAACACTTTGAGCGTAAACATTACCAGGCTGCGCACGAAACTGGCGGACCTGGGAATGCCTGACTGTATCCGCACAAGGCGGGGATTGGGGTATCAATTATGACGATAGGCGAATTTATCTCTGACCGGCTGGGTAAGATCATGCTGTTTCTTTGCTGTACGGCCGCCGCGGCGCTCCTCCTGCGGGCGACCGGCACCTCCCCTGGCGTGCTCATCCTTCTGCTTCTCTTCTTATTTCTGATCTTTACTGTCACGCAGACATCCGAATACCTGAAATGCCGCCGCCACTTGTCCGGATTAAACGCGCTTATGCAGGGACTGGATCAAAAATACCTGTTCTTCGAATGCGCGCCGTCACCCTGTACCGTCTATGAACAGAAGCTTTTCGAACTGATGCGCGATTCCGGCAGGTCGATGATCGGCGCCGTCTCGGACGCTCAGGCTTCCATGCAGGAGTACCGGGAATATATCGAAAGCTGGGTGCATGAGATCAAGACACCGATCACTGCCGCCAAACTGACCTGCCGGCATCTGGATTCTGACAGCCGCCGCAGATTCTCCGCAGAACTGGAACAGATCGAGGCGCATGTGGAACGCGCCCTCTATTACGCGAGGGCTCAAAGCCCTGAACATGACTGCATTGTCTGTCAGGTCAATCTGGCCGACGTCGTATCCCAGGCTGTGGGAAATCACAGGACACTGCTCATTCAGAGTCACATGCAGATCGAGACCGGAGATCTGGACTTCACGATCTATACCGACAGAAAATGGGCTGTATTCATTCTGGGACAATTACTGCAGAATGCCTCCCACTATCGCAGAATTCCTTCCCCGCAGACAACAGCCGCAGAATCACCACATGCACCGGACCTGAATGCATCGCCGCCGTCCATCCTCCTGACAGCCAAACCGCTTGGCAGGCAGCTACAGCTGACCGTCTCGGATAACGGCATCGGCATTCCGGCGCATGAACTGTTCCGTGTATTTGACCGAGGCTTTACCGGCAGCAACGGACGCCTGCGGGGCGGTTCTACCGGCATGGGCCTCTATCTGTGCCGTAAACTGGCCTCTATGCTGGAAATCGATATGCAGATTGCTTCCGAGAAACAGAAAGGCACTGCCGTCACGCTCACTTTTCCGGCAAAGCAGACGGCAGAAACGGCAAATAACAGAAACCTTACAGAATTGTAAGCCAACGCAATATCGATTCGATACCTTCCCGCTTCCTGATTCTGTATACTGTAGGAAAACGACACAACATATTTCTGCATATGTTCATACCAAAGTTATATACGGAATCTTCTGCAGGATCGAAAGTAAACTTTCCAATATCTTTCACAATACTACAGGGGGCCGTAAGACAGTCAAGCAAAAACAGGAGGTAACACATGCTGCAGGTAACAAATATCGAGAAGTATTACAGTAACGGTGAGAGCGTCACCAAAGCGCTGAACCGAGTCAGTTTCCGTGTGGAAGACGGCGAGTTTATCGCCATTATGGGGGCGTCCGGCAGCGGCAAGACGACGCTGCTCAACTGCATCTCCACCATCGACACGGTAAGCGCCGGACAGATCTGTCTGGACGACATCGACATTTCTACCCTTTCTTCCGCTAAGCTGGCACGTTTCCGGCGTGAGAAACTGGGATTCGTATTCCAGGACTTCAATCTGCTCGACTCGCTGACCATCGAGGAAAATATCGGCCTGGCCCTCTCCTTGACGCACACGGATCCGGGATCCGTACAGAAAAAGGTGCAGGACGTGGCGCAGAAGCTTGGCATCACCGATATTCTGCCCAAATTCCCCTACCAGGTATCCGGCGGCCAGAAGCAGCGCGCCGCCTGTGCCCGCGCCATGGTGGCAGGACAGTCCCTGCTTCTGGCTGACGAACCCACCGGCGCGCTGGATTCCAGGGCATCCAAAAATCTGCTGGAGATCATGACACAGATGAACCAGGCCATGCATGCAACCATCCTCATGGTCACACACGACGCCTACAGCGCCAGTTATGCTTCCCGTATCCTGTTCCTCAAAGACGGCCGGCTTTTCAATGAACTGATCCGCGGCGACAGAGACCGCTCTGTCTTCTATCACGAGATCCTGGATGTGCTTGCCCTGTTAGGAGGTGATATCAGTGACGTTATCTAAACTTTCCCTACGCAATGCCAGACGCCAGACCGGCGACTATCTGGTCTATTTCGTCACGGTCATCATAACGGCAGCCTTGCTCTATGCCTGCAACGGCCTGATCTTCTCCTCAGAGGTTCAGAAACTGTCCTCCATGCTGAGAACGCTTCCTCTGGTGATCGTTCTTGCCAGTATCGTGGTAGTCTGCATCATTGGCTGGCTGGTGCAGTACACCACCGGCTTCATGTTCACGAAACGCAGCCGGGAGTTCGGCACCTATATCCTGATCGGACTGGAAAACAGACAGGTGGCACGGCTTTTCTTCCTGGAAAATCTGATCGTGGGCACATTTGCCTTCGCTCTCGGCATTCTGCTCGGCAATCTGGTCTTTCAGACGCTGCGGGCCATCCTTCTGGCTTTGTTCGGTATCCCCTACACCTTTGCCTTCTCCTTCTCCTGCAAAGCCACGGCCCTGACACTGGCCTACTTTGTCCTGATCTATCTGCTTGCGCAGCTTAGAAGCCGCAGGCGGATCCGTTCCATGAAAATATACGATCTGATCTATTATGACCGGCTCAATGAAAATGCCGTCCTCACAAAAAGCGGCCGGCGAAAGAAGATCTTCTCCGCCTCCCTTGTGTTCGGTGCTGCCGGAACGCTCCTGCTCCTGAAAAGAAGTCTGCCCGCCGGCATCCTGGGATCCGCCTGCATCATCGTGTTCCTGTACGGCTTCTTCCTGAGTTTCTCTTCCGGTGTCCCGGCCTGGTTTGACCGACATACCGCCCGAAAATATCAGGGACAGAATCCGCTCCTCTTCCGCACGCTGTCCGCCAAATTAAATACCATGGGAATCGTCATGGCCACGATCGCGCTGTTGTTCACCGCCGTGCTGATCTCTCAGGGCACCGGCCTGATCTTCGGCGCCATCTTCGAAAGCCGCCGGTCGGCAGAGGCCTGTTACGATATTTTCATCAGTACGAACAGCCCGGATCAGGACTTCAGTGACTATATTGCCTATATCGAGTCCTCTATCCCTGTCGCTGCCGCCCATTCGTACAGTATCTACCAGGGTCCGGACGCCCATATCACGGACTATCTGGACGCAAATACGGACTATCATCCCTGCTATTCCTATGATACTTGGATGAAGTTCAGCGATTACGCAGCCCTGCGCTCCATGCTGGGATACCCTGCCGTTACCATGACATCCGGCGAATATCTGATCCACTGCGTTCCTTATCAAAAGAGCGTCGTGGCAGCCTGTGCACAGCCGATCGCCATCGACGGCGCTATGCTCCGTCCGGGCAGTATTCACACGGAAAATCTGAACCAGAAGCTCTGGAATACCAACGGTACGGATTTTATCCTCATCCTGCCGGATGAAGCCGTTCTCTCCCGTCCTGTCAGCCATAATCTGTATGCCGCCATGACAAAGGAGCCTGTCAGCGCCGGGCAGCATGATACGCTGTGTCGGATCCGTGACAATCAAAATCTCCGTAGAGCAGGCTATGCCACGCTCTATACCGCACCGCAGGTACGGGAAGAATATGCAAGTTGGACGGCAATGACAATCCTTCCCCTTTATTATCTGGCTCTCGTTCTCACCATGACCGCTGCCACAATCCTGACCATCCAGCAGCTTTCCGAGACGGACCGGTACAGGCGGCAGTTCCTGCTGCTTAAGAAGCTTGGCATGGACCAGAGGGAAATGAACCGGGCGCTGCGTCTGCAGTTTACGATCTACTATGCGATGCCCGCCATCCCGCCTCTGTTTGTCAGCATTCCTTTTCTCCTGAATCTGTGCAGCGCCACCGATCCGGGCGTCACGGAAGGATTCTACCGGCCGCTTAACATTGTCTGCATCACGTTGACGCTGTTTTGCATGATCTATGCCGTCTATATTGTGATGGCCTACCGCAGTCTGAAGCGGAATGTGCTGCCCTGAAGTGAAAATAAATTTACTTCTAAAATCAAGCAGGAGGCAGTGACTAACCGCCATGCTCCCATGGCACGCCTGCCGGGCGCACCACCAAAAAAGAATGGCATCCACCACGCCATTCTTTTCCTGTTTCGATTATTTTATCTATCCTTATAGAAATTAACCAGTAGATCTCCGGTCAGCCACAGATCTCTTACACACAATCTCACCGGAAATAAGTTGAATCCCTTTCACGTATGTTTCCCCTTTAATCTTCCTGATCAGGGATCCCACACACGCTTCCGCCATCCGTTCCATATCTACCTTATATGTGCTAATCCTGGTATCATCAACGCCCGACGGCCGGAAATCATCTATACCGACTACCGATATATCCTGCGGAACCTGATATCTTTTCGCTTCCAGATTCTGTATCACAATATCTGCGATGAAATCACAATTGCAGAGGTATGCATCCACCCTCCCCACAAAGCCGATCTGTCTGTGGCCCTTGCCAATCAGGTGATCTGTCATAACATAGGCTCCATAATATTGTTCCGGTATGATAACACCGATATTTCCCGTTTTTTCAGCAGGCTTTACCTTGCCCGTTCCGGCCGTCGTGCCGGTATACCCCATCTCCTTCGCCAATGCCTTGATTTGATCCCGCAGTTGTGCATTTACACCGGGCTTGTCGGTCAGCCCTTGTGAACGGCCATGTTACTGACTCCGACCCGTTCCGCAATATCCGTTAATGTTACGCCTTTAGCCATTATAGCTCTCCATAGTTAATTTAATATTTCTTTCTCTACAATTAACTATAAATATTTAGCATATATCTGTCGACTTCCCGATATCTCATACCTGCAACAAGTCTATACCGGTTGCGCAAACCCGATATCTTATTCCTTCATCCGAAAGATCACTGACTCATATGCCCGAAGCACAGGGCCCCTATAGCCGCCCTCCCTGTCATAGGAAGACATCAGCGCTTCCCCGGCGCCGTCAAGCAGTCCATCCGGGATGGTATGTTCCTGCCTGGAGAAATTATGGAACGTCAGCAGCGTCTCTTCCGGCGTACTGCGTGTAAATGCGATCAACTCCTTATCGCCTGTATCCAGAAACGTCATCTCACCATGCGTCAGCGCACTGGATGTTTTCCTCAGTGCGATCAGCCGTCGGTAGCACTGGTAAATAGAATAAGCATCCTGCCGCTGCGCCTCCACGTTAATCTTCTTCGTGTTTGGATTCACTTTAAGCCATGGCGTCCCTGTGGTAAAACCGCCATTCGCAGAACCGTCCCACTGCATGGGCGTACGGGCGTTGTCCCGGCTTTCCCTTTGCGCCTGAGCCAGGGCCTCTTCCGGCGTCATTCCTGCAAGCAGGTTCTGCCGGTACTGGTTCTGCGTACCCAGATCGTTATAATCCTCTATGGCTGCAAATTTCACGTCTGTCATGCCGATCTCCTCCCCCTGATACACAAAGGGTGTGCCCGGCAGACTATGTAAGAATACCGCCAGAAATTTCGCCGAAACCTCCCAATACTGCCCGTCGTCACCATAAAGAGAGACTTGGCGGGGCTTGTCATGATTACTGAAGAAACGGGCCCACCAGCCGTCTTCCTTCAGCGCTTCGTAGCTCTCCTGAATATCATGCTTTAACTTTTCGGGCGACCAGGTAGCGATCTCTACCTCAGGCGGCACAAAGGGAATCGCCATGTCAAATTCTTCCCGGTCTGTCCGCACATAATTGCCCAGTTCTTCCACGGTCGACGCCGAAACTTCTCCCACGGTCAGCACATTGCGGGGCGCATAGATGCGTCTGTTCATCTCCCGGATATAAGCGTGAGTACCAGGCCGTCCAGCCAGACAGTCAGGGAAAGAATACCCATCCGGAAAAGCAGGCAGGGCAGAATCCGGGAAGTCCTGCGGCTTATCCAGATAACTGATCGCATCTACCCGAAAACCTTCCACACCTTTGTCCACCCACCAGTCCATCATCTGGTAGATTTCCTCACGAAGCTGCGGGCAGGCCCAATTGAGATCAGGCTGTTTTTTGGAAAAATAATGAAAATAATATTGTCCCCGTTCCGGCACAAACTCCCAGGCGCTGCCTCCAAAAACGGACGCCCAGTTATTAGGCTCATGACCGTCTACCGGGTCACGCCAGATATAATACTCACTCTTACTGTTTTCCCTGCCCGATCTGGACGCAAGAAACCAAGGGTGTTCATCCGACGAATGGTTCACTACCAGATCCATAATGATGCGGATGCCTTTCTCCCGGCAGGCATCCCGCAGACGATCCCAATCCTCCATCGTCCCGAATTCCTCCATGATCTCCTGATAACCGGAAATATCATAGCCGTTGTCGTCATTGGGTGAACGGTACACCGGCGACAGCCAGATCGCATTCACTCCCAGCTCCTCCAAATAGTCAATCTTCTGCAGTATCCCAGGCAGGTCTCCGATTCCGTCTCCATTGGCATCGTAGAAGCTACGGGGATAGATCTGATAAATGACCAGATCCTTTATCCAGTCTTTTTCTGACGTCATGGTCAATCCCTCCTTTTCCACGTAATTTTATCTTACTTATAACATTCTTTAACCATCATTGTCAACGAGAGAAAGATCATTCCGCCCATGCTATTTCACTTTATCCCCATAACAAGCTGGTCTTTAACTTACTGCCTGACTGTCATCTCATAATTTCCCGAAATCCCGTACCCAATTACATTTTCTTCCGCCATCTGATAATTCAGGACATCCACATTAATCTGATTGGGCAGAAACGTAATATGAAGCGTTCCCGTTCCTCCCCATCCGTCATCCTCAAATTCGTAAAACAGTTCACCGTTCTCAATCGTGCCGGCAATATCGTCCACCGAGGCAAACCGCTCCGTCATGCCCTGTTCCGTAAAAAGACTGCCGGAAAATTCATTGCCGTTTCGGATGCTGCAGGTCAGTTCGTTCCTGCTCACAGGTGAAGGGTCTTCATAAGCCGCAATAAATCCGGTGCTCACGCGCCATTTCCCGGAATAGCTTTCATAATCCGTGAGCGGTTCCTTTCCTCCTGTCAGTTGAATCAGCCTCTTTACATCTCTTGCAAGCACGTTGCTTTCCCACGGAAGATATTCGTTGACTGTATCGCTAAACCCTTCATTGTAGGTAAAATGATCTCCCTGATCTTCGTAAATCCGTACTACCACATGTGGGATCGCGCCCTGCGGTCCTGCTCCTGTCATATATTCCGCCCCTATGACTACATCTTCTTTCCCATCAACGTTCGTATCCGTAAACAAGACAAACTTCACGTCATAGTACATGCCATATCCACTTTTGCCGTTCGTACCGATCTGGGGAAACTGATATAGAATCTCCTCTCCTTTTACCAGATAAAACGTCACATCTTCCAACGGATTCTCGGCTGCAGGATCCGGTTCATAAGATACAAACCATACTGTTCCCCAATCATTTAACTCCGTCTGAAAAGACTGCTCTTCCAGGATTCTGTCCGCATCCAGTCTCCCCTGCGCCCTATCACCGGTCTCTCCGCCGGGTAACTGTCCGGACTGGTCAGGCTGCCCCTGCTGTTCTGACTGCTCCGACTCGCCCTGCGACAGTTCTTCCGCCAGATTCTCTCCGTCCGGATCTTGCGGAAGCTGCGAAACGTTTTCCGATTCTTCCGGCACCGCCGTATTCTGTATATCACGTCTTCCACATCCTGCAAGCAATATAACCGCTGTCATAATTCCTGCCATACCACTGATCCGCCTTTTCTTCCCAAAACACATTACTATTTCTCCCGCTCCTTCTCTTCTCATTGATATCATCTCTCAGTTCTTTCAGTTCTTCGTCGGAAAGGCTGTTGCCGTCAGGCTCCTTTAGGCAGAGGGCAAAATGGAATGGGGCCGGGATTGGAGCGGGCAAAAAAATTTTTCTCTGGCCCTGGCTTCACCTTAAATGCACCGCTACCGCCCGCATCTCCTCCGTATTCCTGCAAAGCAGCCTACTGCCTTCCAGGCGCACTTCCACCGCACAGTCCGAATAAACTGTGTCGATCTGATACGTTTTGTCCGCCGGAAGATCAGGCAGGACAACTTCCATCCATTCCTCACGATTCTCATAGAAACTGTGGAACACCACGAAAGCCTCCTTATTGTCACCTTCCCGCAGCACCCCCTGCCAGCCCTTCGGATTGCGGTAACTTACCACATCCGGCCCGAATCTGTAGGATCTGCCCTTTTTGATGATAGGTGCGATCTTCTTATAGAATGCAATACCGTCCTCTATCACCTTCCACTGATCACCAGACAGTCCCAGCACATCTCCCGACAGACACATTCTGCCCAGGAAAGTATTCGCAATCGAATAGGCAATCCTCTTCAGAGAATCTGTCTTTCTGATAACGGCCCAGATCTGGCTCTGCCGCGGCAGGATCACCCGATGCAGGTTCGCCGCAATGATCGGAATCTCTTCACACTCATGCGCATCGGAAAAAGACGCCATACTGCATTTACTCATCATCAGCGGCTCCAGCCTGTGGCCGCCGGAAGCACAGTTCTCCAGGATGATATCCGGCACCTGCTCCTTCACCTTGTCCACAAATGACGCGGCAGCCGCCATGTTCTGGCGCAGTCCTTCACCCAGGGATTCCGCCCCGTCACAACCCAGACCGATCGTATCGTTATAGTCAATCTTCATATATTCGAAGCCATATCTGTTCAAAGTTCCGATCACTCTGTCCGTAAGATATTCCTGTACCCAGGGATCACGCATATCCCAGAATCTTCTCATGGATGTCGTCAGCACCTTGCCGTCCCGCTTCAGCAGATGATCCGTGTTCTGATACGCACGTGCCCTTTCCCCCACATTCTCGATCTCAAACCAAATACCCGGCTTCAGGCCATGTTCCCGGATCGTCTGTACCGTCTTATCCAATCCCTGTGGGAAAAGTTCTTTGGAGACTTCATAATCTCCCATGGAGACATCCCATGGAATGCCCTCTTCCTTATACCAGCCGCAGTCAATGACAAAATAGGAAAATCCCTTATCCTTGATCACATCCACGATCGCACTGATATTCTCGTGGGAAGGGCATCCCCAGGTAGTACAATATTCGTTAAAGATCACGGGAAGCTCCTGTTCGCTCCCAGGCCCTCTGTCCGCTGCCTCCTCCATCGCGCCTGTCATGCGCTGGGAAATCAGATCAATCCCGCCGCCTTTACATACGGAAAGGATCGCTTCCGGTGAAACGAAGCGTTCTCCTGCTCCGATATTCTTAAGCCAATGTCCCAGCTCTCTATCCGCCAGTCCGCCTGAAATACTGATATTGTCTCCCCGGCGGTACACCTCCATCTGCCAGGACGCATTATGCGCCAGCATGGCGCCCCAGAAAAGATCGCTCTTGCGGTCTTCCATCACAAGATAGGGAAAGTAACCGTTCACCGGCATGGATCCCGCCTGCCCAAACCGCTCACACCGCACCGCATGACCGCCCCAGGAGGGCTCCAACTGTAAATCCTCCACACCCCGCGTCTCAAGCCTGCCCTCCATGCTCCACACGCTTCTCAGCCTGTGCATATAGAGACAGCCCTCATCCTTACTGCTCACAAATGGCGATATTTTCCCCAGGGAAAAACTGGACAACATGTCAAGCCCCACTGTCTGCGTGCTCCTATTGTGAAACACCGTATGGCATCTCACAAAGGTCTCCCCCCGTCGCCATTTCAAATGATGTTCCAGCGCAAGCCCTCTCTTATCCTCCAGGATCGTACAGATCTCTACGCCGTTCTCTTCCTCCACCATCGTCTGTTCTTTCCAGGCAAAGCCGTATATGCTGCCGCCCTGCCGCATCGTCCTGCCGCCCGCATATCCGCCCGGATAGGCATCCCCCACGATATGTACCTGCACGAGGCTGTCCGTGTAAGGTTTTTCCTTCTCCGCTTCCACATACGCCACATCTGCAGGCAGAAGCGCCAAGTCTGTCTGCCCGTTCTCCTCATCAATAAAATACAGACACTGCATGTCTCCTAAAATGTATTTTTTCTGTTCCGTCATTTCCAATATCACTCCTTTCGTTCTCATCATCACCGGCTGTCAGTCATCTCAATGCACAAACAGCCGGAAGCCAAAGCTCCGACTGTTGTCCGGATCCTCTACCCCTTCACCGTTCCAACCGTCATACCCTTGATAAAATACTTCTGCAGACTCATAAACAGCACCGCGATCGGCAGTACCGAGATTACGATCGCAGCCATGGCAGTCGTATAGTCACTGGTCTGTGCCGAGAACAGCGATTGGATCGCCACCGTCAGGGTCTTTAAATTTTTCTTGCTCACATACAAACTGGCCAGCAGATAATCGTTCCAGATCTGGAACGCCTGCATGATCACCAGCGTAGCGATCGCTGGTTTCAGAAGCGGCATCACCACCGTAAAATACGTTTTGAAAACTGAGCAGCCGTCAATTCTTGCCGCCTCTTCCAGTTCGATAGGCACTGTCGTCATAAAACTGTTCATCAGAAAAACCCCGAAGGAAATTCCTGTCGCTATATACATAAAGATGATACCGTATCTAGTATTTGTCAAGCTCATCTTGTAGCCGATGATATAGATCGGCAGAAACAGCGCCTGGAAAGGAATCAGGATTCCTACAATAAAATATACATAACAGAATTTGAAGAATTTTGCCCGGCATCTGGCGATCGCCCATGCCGTCATCCCACACAACAGCGCCAGGATCAAAACGCTCACCACCGTGTAGAAGAAAGTATTGACAAAAGTATGTGTCAGATCCAGCTTGTCAAACGCTTTCCTATAGTTTTCCATCTGCAAAGAAGAGGGCAGCGATAACGGACTGGTCAGGTACAGTTCCTTTTTTGTCTTGAAAGAATAATTAATGTTAATAAGGATCGGCGCAATAAAGAGTACCGCCAGCACTGTCATGACAATCTGCGTCATAAACGTTGCTTTTGTGTAGGGTTGCGCACTCATAGGCTCTTTGTTTTTCTTCTTCTTTCCCATCATGCCTGTACCTCCTTACTCTTTAAGCCTTTAACCTGGATCATTGCTACCAGAAGCAGAACCACTACCAGCGTTACCGACATCGCAGAACCATATCCATACTGTCTTCCATTAATGGCCGTCGTGTAAGTCTGATTGATCACCGATGTGGACGCCCTGCCAGGACCACCTTTGGTAGATGCCACCAATAGATCATATACCTTCAGAGAGCCCGTCGCAATACCGACTACACAGATCGTGATCGCCGGTGCCAGCATAGGAATCGTAATCTTAAAGAAGCGTGAGATCGGCCCGGCGCCGTCCACCTTCGCTGCCTCGTACAGATCGAACGGCACAGACTGCAGTCCAGCCAGATAGATCAGCATCCTATAACCAATCCACTGCCAGTTGTTCGCAATCAGCAAGCCCGATAGCACCGTACTGCCGCTTCCGAACAGCAGAAAATTGATATTGGTTCCCAGCATCTCATTGAACTCCGGCAGCACATTAGAGAACATCTTCAGCCAGATAAAACCTACGATAATAGAACTGATCAGACAGGGTACAAAGAAAGCAGTACGATATAGTTTCTGTGCCTTGATGCCGCTGTCCAGTGCCATTGCAAAAAGAAGCGCCAGCACATTCTGAATAATCGTATTCCCAATGGTGAACTTGATCGTAAACCACCATGCTGACCAAAAGTCAGCGTCCTTCCAAAGATTGATATAATTCTGTATCCCCACAAATTCCTTTACTTTCGACATACCGTCCCAGCTGGTGACAGAATACCGCACCGCCAACAGCAACGGAATGATCAGTCCGATCGTAAAGATCACAAATCCTGGGAGAACCATTACCAGGTATTGCTTTTCCAGTTTTTTCTCCATTGATTGTTTTCCAGTTTTCTGCATATGCCCCTCCTAATTACCGCAAAAACCTCACTGGCACCCCATGCCGCTCTCAGCGTAAGCACTGTCTGAAGTGAGGCGCAAGCACACAATCTGCAAAGTTTTAGGCTGCCGCACTCTCGCAGCAGCCCCTTTTTTTCACTTACTATATTTTTGAGTTCCTATGATCAGTTCGCGCTGCTGGTTCCCACTCTTGCGTCAGATGCCGCCAGGCAATCCTCGAAAGAAATATCACCCTGTAACCATGCCGCAATATCCTTGGCGTTCTCTTCCTGGAAACCGCCCCATACCAACTGATTATTGCCCAGTGTCACATCCACGATCTGATCAGCAGATGCATAAGCATCAATGTCCTCCTGGCTGGGATTCGGGAAAGTAGGCGTTACATCCTTTAACATAGGCGCAGTCTTTGTATAGTCATAGATCTCAACTGCCAGATCCTTGTCATTCGTAAGTACATCCAGCACACAATTGATCGCATCCTGATGCTCGCTCTCCGCGCTTGTCATGATCGTGATATTCGGCTCGAAGATCAGCTTGGAATCACCCGTCTGATTCGGGAACGGGAAGATACCAAAGTTGAAGCTCTCGTCAATGTCTAAGAAATTCTGGATCGACCAGGAGCCTGATACTTTCATCGCCGCCTCGCCTAACACCATCTTAGCGTCACAATCTGTCTGCTCTGTGGAGAATGTCTCCGGATAAGTATTATCGAAGATCAGCTTATTGTACTGGTAGGCCGTCTGCATTGCCTCATCCTCTGCGAAAGATACTTCTCCGGCGCGGAACTTGTCGCCCCATTCTGCATCCTTATTGAAGACATCGTTCATGGCAAACTGCATTGTCACATTACCGATTGACCAAGTATCTACCATATGGCTCGCAAAAGGTGTGATACCTTTCGCCTTGCAGTCGTCAATGATCACCTGCAATTCTTCCTGTGTCTTGGGAACAGACCAGCCGTTCTCCGCAAACATATCTTTGTTATAATACACACCTTGATATAATGCGTTATACACCAGTCCGTAGGTCTTGCCGTCGATCGTCACATTCTGTCTTGCAGCGTCTAAGCCTCTGTCCAGATAAGTCGTATCGATCTCGCCCAGAATTCCCTGTGGTGCGTAGGTGGCTACATCCTGCGCCTTGCCAATCATAATATCCGGTAGGCCTGACTGCATATACTGCTGCATCTTCGGCTGGAAATCATTACCCCAGTCAACACATTCCCACTCTAATGTGATATTGGGGTAAGCCTCTGCCAGCGCCTCATCGATCATATCCTCAATACCGGCATCTGTGGTAGACTGTCCTGCCAATACGGTCAGCGTAACCGGTTCGCCTGTGTCTGCTACAGGTGCTTCTGTCTGTTCTGTCTCTGCTTCTTCTGCAGTGGGCGCTTCTGTCTGTTCTTCTGCCTCGTCTGCTGTGCCTGTCGCAGCAGGCGCCTCTGCTTCGCTGTTTCCGCATCCGGACAGTACTGCTGCAACCATTGCCGTGCTTAGAATCATACATAATAATTTCATTTTCATGTTCCCTCTCCTTTTCCTTCTTTGGTGGCATCTTGGCCATCTCTTTGTGTAATTGTAGTGTAGCTTTTTTGCCCCGCCGACTACTATGACTAATTTGAAAAAACAGTTGCACTTTAAGTCAAGGCAAAACTCAAAAAAAGTGAGAATCGTTCCGCAATAAAACAAACTACGCAAATCTTGGCAGAATAAAAGATACTTCCCCATATTTGCTCGGATCAAGAACCCCTTTTCGTTTTAAGCGCTCTCGATACACAGAAAACTGCTCCGGTTTCATTTCAATACCTTCTCGAATCTTTTTCACCTTTGTTTCCCCGCTTTCAGCCATCTCGATCAATATCTTTCTATCCAGATCCGAGAGTTCCGACCAGATCTTACCATATACATATTCTTCAAGATACTGGTCATACTCTGAAAGAATCTCTTCCAGAGTTTTCGTCATCATATTTTCCCAATACGGATAACCCTTTGTCAGACCAGCCATTTCTCCTGCCGCCTCCATGTCCAGGTCAAAAATATCCATATACTGTCTTCTGACCGCAGTATAATTGAAAGATCCATGTCAATCATTTCTACCATATTAAAACAGACATTGAAACGGACCCATGTGCCTAAGCACACAGGTCCGTCGTCAACTACGATCTCTTCTTCAGTGGGAAATAAACTTGATATTCCTCATATCCAACCTGCCAGAGCGGTATAAAACGGATCCCCCGGTCCTGTCCCACCGTCTTATAGGTATTCTGCCAATACCCCCACTCGCGCTCATTGTCATTGACAAGAGCTTCTTCCGGCTTCTGTTCCTCCACGTAGAGGGTGCGTTCCTCGCTGCACAATCCAGCCAGCGTCACAGGGCCGTCCATATAAGCCGCCATATCCTCTCTGCCTGGTAGATAATCTACATAGATTCCCTTTGGCAGTTCCACGTGGATCTGATCCTGACTCCAGGTGCGTCTGATCTGCACAAAGCAGCTCTTTGCCGCCGGAACTTCAATCTTCTCTCCGTTTACGAGAATTACCGGCGCATCCTGCAGCCACCAGGGAAGTCTGATATACAGAGAAAATTCCGTCTCCTTCTGCGTCTTTATATCCAGATCAAACACCAGCTTTTCAGGGTGGAAAAGCTGTCTGGCCGTGACGTCTGTGATCTTCTGTCTGCCAGGCGAATCGCTGGCCAGATGCTCACTGCCATTTAACGGATTGATCTTCTGCCGCAGGCTCACGCTGGTGCCTGCGATTGTTCCTTCATACTCTGCGTCAAAATACTGGCACACATGCAGGCCGTTCTCATCTTCATAATACATTCCTTTGTTATGAGCCGCATTAGCCTGTACCAGTGAACCATGGCAGCAGAAGAAGTCCTGTGTCCTGCTGCTCCAAGCTTTCTGTCCGCCTGCCCGCAGCGGCAGGAAATAAGTCAACAGCCCTTCTGTGGGATAGAGGGATTTTCTGCCATGTGTGAAACTTCCCTTCCAGTAACCCTGCGCCATAATACCGTTATAGAGATTCCGCTCCCAGTAATCCATGTAAACAGCATCCTTTGTATGGCGGAAAAGGAAATCCGCCACCCGCATCATATTGTATACGGTACAATGTTCCTGGTTCTTGTCGCCCAGGCGGTATGCCAGATGCATCTTCGGACTCCAGATCTCTCCACATGTCTGTCCGCCTGTCGCATAACATCCCCGTTTCGTCACGGCCATATCCCAATATGCCTTGACGATCTGAAACCACTTCTCTTCTCCGGTCACTTCATAAGCTGCCGCCGCACCGAGAATCTCCGGTATCGTGGTATTTGCGTGCATGTTGCTCAGCACATCCCGTCCTTCCAGAAGCCCGTTAAACAATGACTGCCGATAATACCGGTCCATCAGTTCCCTGAACATTTCTTTCTTCGTAAACTGGTATAACAGCACCCAGATCTCCAGCATTCCGCCTGTCTCTACATCCAGGATCCCTTGGAACTGTTCTTCTGTATAACGTCCGCTCCACACATAGAACCACTCTCCGAAACGCTCCGCAATCTCCAATGCTTTCTTGCTCCCAGCCAGTTCATACATATCCAGCAGACCCATAAAAGTCTTGTGGATCGTATACTGCGGCGCCCAAATCCGTTTGCCGTTTCCGATCCAGTAGAGATATTTTTCCGGAATAGATGCCACCCACTTGCCGCCATTCTCCTTCTGGCATTGTTCCAGCAGATCCACAATCTCGTCCGCTTTCGCTTTTAACATCCGGTCTCCGGTCGCCTCATAATGCATGGCCGCCGCAGAGAGCCAGTGTCCCAGGAAATGTCCCCGCAGTTCACACATCGGAGATTCCCATCCACCATGGATCCCTTCCGGCAGCTCAGAGGTCTTATACAGTCCTGCTTCCAGCGTATAGGGCACCGTCAGATTTTCATTCTCTAATTCCAGCAGATATTTTCTATTCTCCTCACGCCGCCGCACCAGCTCCTCATCCAGGATCCGCACCCGAATTCCTTTTGCCATTTTCAATTCACTCATATTACTCTTTCGTACTCCTTTCTTCGATTTCCCATTTATTCCGCAAACCATTTCCCTTTCTCACTCTCTGGTGTATACCGGATCAGTACTTTTTCCATGCAAAAAGAAAACAGAACCGTTCCTGCTGCCGGCACGACAAACACCGTCAGGGGAATATACCACATAAGTACTGTGCACAATATCACAATCGCTACCATAAGCAGCGTATAGGGGAAATGCCGCACAGTCAACTCCAGCGAGAAGCGCAGGATCGCAAAACATTTCATGCTGCATCTGGACAGAACCGGAAAGGAATAACAAGCCATAGACAGAACAAGAAATCCCATACTGCTATATACCACTGTCATAAAAAACCGAAATCCGCCTGCCTGTATGGATGCAATGAAAATGTAATTGGCATAGAACAGAACCACAGCCGCTATACCGAGAAGCCACATTCCCAATGCGGATAAGAAATTGATCCGAAACGCATGGAAAAACGTCCTGGTCACGTACCCTCTGCCTTTTCGGATCGTCTTGACTCCTGTATAATAAAGCGCTGTGGTCGCTGCGCCGATCGTAAAGACCGGCAGACAGCAAACAAACCATAATATGCTGAGCCAGATCATATCCGCGATCTTTCCGATCGTTGACATGACAGGCGAATCATATTCCATAAAGTGCATGTACTTTCTCCATCTCTCTTAAACCAGACAGTTCTCTAAATCTCTGCAGAAAACATGACACGTTCAGTCCTTCATACCGGACATCATAACACCCTTTACAAATGCATCCTGTGCGCACAAAAACGCGATCAGTACAGGAAGTACCGCGATCACCGAGGAAGCCATCAGCACCGGCCAGTCTGTGGAATACATTCCCTTCATGCTTGCCAGTCCCAGGGGCAGTGTATACTTTCTCGCATCATTGATATAGATCAATGGCGTAAAATAATCGTTCCATACATTCATGAAGCAGAAAATGCACAGCGTCGCGATCGTCGATTTCGCCATCGGAAAGGCAATCCGCAGAAACGTATAGAGTGGATTACACCCATCGATCTTAGCCGCCTCCACAAGCTCCGTCGGCACTGTGATAAAGAACTGCCTCATCAGGAACGTACCAAAAGCAGACACAGAGGCAGGCAGCATCAATGACCAGAGTGTATTAACCAGTCCATACATAGACATCTGCAGGAAGTTCGTGATGACCGTTACATGAAACGGAATCATCATTGTAGCCAGATACAGGGTAAAGATCTTATCTCTTCCCCTGAAGTTCATCTTCGCAAAGACATATCCTGCTGTTGCAGAAGTAAATACCTGGAAAAATACAACCCACGCAGAAACTTTAATACTGTTCATAAAGTAGGCAAAATAGTCAAACCGGCTCGAAATCTGTGTATAGTTCTCCCATACCAGTCTCTCTCCGAACAGTGTTGGCGGAAACACAAACACTTCTCCCAGAGTCTTAAAGGAAGAGGACAGCATCCAGAAGAAAGGCACCAGCATTGTGACCGATCCCAGAATCAGGACTGTATGCGCTATGATTTTCGTGATCAGTTTTTTTCTTGAATTACTCATCGCACGCTTCCTCCTTTAATATATCTCACGCATATTTTTTTCCATGCGCATATTGAAGACTGTAATCACCATAACAATAAAGAACAACAGATAAGCGATCGCACAGGCGTATCCCAGTTTAAAGTACTGGAATGCATTCTGGTACAGATAGTGCACCAGCACAGAAGAGGAACGTCCCGGACCACCCTTGGTCATTAGCATAACCTGGTCAAATACCTGGAAAGAACTGATGATGGACATAACAAAGATGAAAAATGTCGTAGGCCGCAGCATTGGAACTGTAATATACCGGAACTGCTGCAGTTTGTTTGCCCCATCCAGCTCGGAAGCTTCGTAAAGGCTGGTAGAAATGCCCTGCAGGCCTGACAGGAAAATAATCATATTATAGCCGGCATTTTTCCAGATTCCTACGATCGCCAGTGAGATCAGCGATGTGGATGCTTCCAGCAGCCATTTCGGTCCTTTGATTCCGAACAGAGAGAGCACATAGTTTAAGATACCGTAATCCGGATTGTAGATCCACTGCCAAACAATGGCAACTACAACCATAGAGGTGATTGCCGGCAAGAAAAACGCTGCCCTGTAGAACCTGCGGAATCCGATCTCCTGATCCAGCATAACAGCCAGCAGCAAGGAAAAGCACATGCCGATCGGCACTGTGATCACCGTATATAGTACGGTATTCTTGGTAACCTCCCAGATAATAGGGTCCTTCGCCATATCAATATAGTTCTTAAGTCCTATAAACCGTGGTGTCGTCAACATATCATATTTTGTAAAGCTTAAGACGAATGTCGCCACTACCGGCACCAGCATAAACAGGAAAAATCCGATGATATTAGGAGCCAGCATAAACCATGCCCATTTGCCGTCGTCCTTTAACTTACTTATTTTCTTTGTATTTTTCATTCTACCCCTCCTTTTACAGATAAATCTGCAGGCAGATCTCTAAATATATAAAGAATGCACCCTGCACAGCTCGCGCAATGCAGGATGCATCGTTTCTAACCACTTACTGTTCTAAGACATCTTGAATTGCCTCATTTATTCTGGTATCCATATTCTGCAATGTCACATCCAGATCCTGGTCTTCCTTGAAGTACATATCCGTCTCCTCTGCAATGATATCCCTCGCCTGAGAAGAAAGCTGAAGCGCTCCCGGATCTACTGCCGCATCTCTAAAGTAACTGAGCATCTGCCTGTAACTGTCTCCGTGTACCTTCTCATCATACCACTGTGCTACTGCATCCTCTTCGTACATGGAGTAGCGGTTGGGCATCCAGAGTCCGCTCTTAACCAATGCGCCCTGATAATCCATACCAGATAAGAACTGCAGGAATAACCATGCTTCTTCCTTATGCGGGCTGGTATCTGCGATACAGTGCAGATGAGCCTGTCCTGTCGTAAGTACCTTATCATATGCCGGAAGTGGAGCCATACCAATATTCATGCCAGAAGCCGCCAGCTCCTGCAATGACCAGGAACCATCCATCAGCATTGCCACTTTACCTGTCTGCAGCATCTGCTTTGCAGACATTCCTACCGCATCCAAAGTAGATGCATCCGGTGCAGAACCGTCTTCGGTGCGGATCGCTTTGATAATCTCAAATACTTCTTTGTTCTCCGGAGAATTCAACGTACTCTTCGTATAGTCGTCAGAATATCTGGTGCCGCCGTTGGACAGAAGCTGCGCATTCAGAGTATCCGCTACACTCTCCAGACCATATACGCCATAAATCTCATCATCTGTGAGCTGCTTGGCAACCTCTCTGAACTCATCAATTGTCCAGCAGTTCTCCGGATCAGCGCTGGGATAAGGAATTCCCTTTGCGTCAAAAACATCTTTGTTATAGTAGATAATCGGTGATACCGTACAGGAAGAAATACCATATACATGTCCGTCCACTTCCATGATTGTACGGGAAGACTCTATGAAGTCATCCAACGGATAGGTTTCATCGAACTGCTCTGTGATATCCCACAGCGCGCCCTTCGAAACAATTGTACGATAGCTCTCCGCCGCCACGAACATGACGTCCGGAAGAGAACCTGCCGCTGCAGAAGAAAGCAGTTTTGCATTATATTCAGAACCTGCAAGTCCAGGTGTATAATTCACCTTTATGTTCGGATACTGTGCTTCAAATGCCGCTATGCCATCTTTCACTGCCTGCGTCTCCAGAGGAGAAGCCTCCCACCCCATAAAGGTAAGTTCTACTACATCACCGCTGGATGCCGGCTCGGAATCTGCCGAAGCGTCAGAACCTGTATCCTCTGAAGCATTTGTACTACCTGTGTCGGCCGCCGTATCTGCCGCACCCGCCCCATCAGGACGAGATGGCGCACCACAGCCCGTTATTGCTGCAACTGTCATAGTCACAGCCAGAATCAGTGCTATCACTCTTTTCTTTCTCATGATTTGACCCTCCTCGTTTCATGATCTTACATAATCATTCACGTTACTTATCATCAGTACCTTCTTACTTGCAAGTATTTTGACTGAATTTACAATACTAATGATATCAGTTTAAGATCCTCAAACAACGTACAATACACAAGAAAAAGTGGTCATTTCCAATTTCATACGGCTAAAATCACACGCCAAAGAAACTTTTGTGCTACTATGAAAACCATAGATTTCCGCAACCCACTAACTGACCATATGAAAAAAGTCTGCTCAAAAACAGAGCGATTAGAATAAAAAAAGGGAGGTTAGAAAGACATGCTTTATTTTATTTCAGACGCCGGTAAGCCCGTGGAGTACATCTCCTGTGGCAACCTGACAAGTAAAGACGGTTTCGTGCACGCAAGAAGAAATATCGATTCGTTTGTCCTGATCATTGTCGTCAAGGGAACCTTGCATATCTGCCAGAATATGTCAAATTTTGATGTGAAAGAAGATGAATTTATTCTGCTGTTTCCTGACACACTCCATTATGGCTATCGTCCCTCCGCAGGCGAACTTTCCTACTACTGGGTCCACTTCTATGTCCATGACCCCAATTATTCCATTTACAACCGGGGAAGTCTTCTGCGGAACCGGTCGCTCTTCACAGAATCTTCCGATTTTACCCCCCCCCGGAAAATTTTCTGCTGCCTGAATATGGCCGATTATCTCTGGAGAGGCGGTCCAGACTGCTGTTCGTCCAACTGCTCGATATCAACAAGAGAGAAAACTATGTAGCAACCTGGAAATGTCACTATGCCCTCAATCTGCTCCTCCTGGAAGTGACTCACGAATCTTTTCAGATCAGCCACTTTCTGGATTCCAGTGTACCAGCTTATATCCTGGATATCGTCGAGTGGATCCGCACCCACTATGACCGTCCGCTCACCGTGGCTTACATTGCGGAACAGTTCGGCTACCACCCAACCTATCTGACGAATGTATTTAAGAAATATACCGGTTATCCGATCCTGACCTATATTAACCGGATCAGGATCGCCGTCTCAAAGAATCTGCTCGCCAACCGCACCTTGTCTATTTATGAAGTTGCAAATACATGCGGTTTCTCAGATGAGAAATATTTCATGAAGCTGTTCAAGCGCTATGAGGGGATCACACCCACACAGTATCGGAAAGCGTTTCATCAGAAGAAGGTTAATCTTACTTAAAGTGTATCGCAACAAACAGAGCCGCGAATGCGGCTCTATTCATAATATCCATTCTGTGATTTTACCAAAGTCTCCCACTGTTCTATATCATGTCCATACCATACTTCCATATCATACATCCTTTTAAGACGTTGATACTGCCGTACACTTCTTCTATAACCGATCGTGTCATATACAATTCCCGGAAGTGTAAGAGGCGGTCCCTCGTTCTCACTAGAGTATAATATATCGGATACTACAAATTTCGGCCTGGATTTTTTTGTGTCAAGTATCATTCCTAACATTCCATGTGCATGGCCGGAACCAAAATTAACAATATGCAGATCCTCAGCCAGATCAATAATCTCTCCGTCTTCCTTTTTTATTGTTTTCCAATTTAATTCTGCGCGACACGCAAGGTCTAAATCAAGCCAACAATATGGTGGAAGCTCTTCACGAGTCATATAATGTTTCATAGCATGCTTTAACTCATCATCATGCACATATACCGTTGCATTCTTAAATAAGTGAAGACAGCCTGCATGATCATTATGTAAATGCGACATGATAACGGTGCCTATTTGTTCCGGTTCCACATGTAACTGATACAGCCTCGCGGGTAGTGTAGAGTCTTCCTGCACAATATACGGTCCGCTCTTCTGCATACCAATATCCCAGCGTTCCCTCATGGCATCTGGGGAAATTGCCGTATCATATAGTATATAACCTAATTGGGGATGGTCGATCAGGATTGCCCATGTGGGAATCCATGTCCATATTGCTTCCGGATGATGATGATCCGCGTCCGCAATAGCTGCTGACGACAGGATTACCCGCTTGTCCACCTCCTGCTTTCCACAATCCAATACATAAACCTTCATTTTTATACCCATGCCTTTCTCTTAGCCAACAACTTTATATCTCTAAAGAACAACCTTTGTGTGACCGATTATGCTGCTCTGACACTCTTTCTCGTTCTTTTTGCCAAAACATCAATTGCAACTGCCAAAATAAGAACTGCACCTTTGACAACCCACTGATAAAATTCCTGTACATTCATAAGAACCATACCATTTGTTAAAGTTCCCATCATTACAACTCCCACAATCACACTCAAAAAATTCCCTTCTCCTCCGCTGGTGCTGATTCCTCCCAAAACGCAGGCTGTGATCACATCCATCTCATATCCATCTCCCGCCTTAGGTTGTCCGGAATTCGTTCTGGACATCAGGATCACTCCAGCCAGCGCAGATAAAACCCCATTCAGAATATAGATCTGATACTTTATTCTCTTCACACGAATGCCAGATAATCTGGTGGCTTCCGTGTTGCCGCCGATCCCATATACGCAACGCCCAAACACTGTCTTATTCGCCACCACCCATCCGCAAAAAAATATGATCCCCATAATGATAACAGGTATTGGAATACCTAAAAAGTATCCCTGTCCTAATATCTTAAAACTATCTGGAATACCATAAACAGGCTGTCCATTGGCTATTATATAAGCCACTCCCCGCAAGGCCGTCATCAATCCAAGCCCGCTAATCATTGGTGCAATTCCTACTTCATTGATCAAGACTCCATTGAATGCACCTATCACTGCTCCAGTCATCAAAGATACCAGCGCTGCCAAAACGGGATGGAGCCCACTGGAAGAAAGTAACGCTGCCAGAACTGCCGAAACTCCTATCACTGAGCCAATGGATAAATCCATTCCTCCTGACAAAATGATGAATGTCATGCCTACCGCACTTATCCCTACAATAGAGACTTGTCTTAGTATATTCAAAATATTATTAATAGTCAGAAAGCTGCTTTCACATACTGTAAAACCTGCTACCAGAATGATCCAGGCAAAGAAAATACCATATTTGGACCAGTCAAATTTCTTTCTTTTCATATGAGATTCCCTCCATGCGCATTGCTTCCCATAATATTAGAACTAAGTGCCATAATGCGTTCCTGTGTTGCTTCCTCCCTATTCAAAATCCCCGTAATTTTCCCCTCATGCATAACCACGATTCTGTCCGCCATACCAAGCAATTCTGGCATTTCAGATGTGATCATAATAATAGCCTTATCCTGTTCCACCAAGCGGTTCATCAATTGGTAAATTTCTTGTTTTGCTCCAATATCGATTCCTCTTGTCGGTTCATCAAAAATCAGTATATCGCATTCTGTATATAACCATTTTGTTAAAACTACCTTTTGCTGATTTCCACCGCTTAAGTTTTTAACAATTTGTTTCGTTCCTGATGTTTTGGTCTGCAATGACCGTATATATTTTTCAGAGATTTCCTGGTCCTGCCGTTCACTGATCAGACCGTACTTAGCAACCCTTTTCATATTTGCATATGTAATATTCTTTTGCAGGGACATTCCCAGTAAAACACCTTGTCCTTTTCTGTCTTCCGGGATCAATCCGATTCCCATTTTGACAGCATCTCCCGGAGAATCAATGGTTACTTTTCTGCCATTTAAATAAATATCTCCTCTTTTTTTCTTATCAGCTCCATAAAGAGCCCTTACCACTTCAGTACGCCCAGCGCCTACCAGTCCAGCAAATCCGAGAATTTCACCCTTATGGAGTTCAAAATGAATATTGTGAACAACATCTGTACAAAGATCCTTAACTTCTAAAACCGTTTCCTTTTTCGTCACATTCCTTGCTGGAAATTGTTCTTCTATCGTCCGATTGACCATTATAAATACCAAGTCATCTATATCTGTGTCTGACACATTCTTAGTCGTAATATACTTTCCATCTCGAAATACAGATACCTTATCACAAATCTCAAAAATCTCTTCCAACCGATGAGAAATATAAATTACCGCTACTCCTTGCTCCCTGATATTTTGAACAATTTTAAACAGATGTTTGATTTCATTATCGGTAAGCGGAGCCGATGGTTCATCCATAATCAAAAGTTTTACGTCCCTTGATATGGCTTTCGCAATCTCAACAATCTGTTGGTATCCAACACTCAGGTTCTTCACCTGAGTGTTGGGATCGATAGGAACTCCAAGTTGATCCAAAATCTCCTTTGTCCGACGATTCATTTCTTTATAATCAATAAAAGCGCCCTTTTTAAGATACCTTCCAAAAAATATATTTTCTGCCACACTGAGATACGGAAACAGGTTAAATTCCTGGTATATTGCCGAAATACCTGCATTTAAGGCGACTTCCGGACAGCCTCCTGGCAGTTGCTTTTTTTCAAATAAGATATCTCCTTTTGTTGCCGTAACAGCTCCCGTGATTGTTTTAATAAAAGTAGATTTTCCTGCTCCATTTTCTCCTACGATCGCGTGTATCTCTCCTCGATAAAATTCTAAAGAAACATCATCAAGTGCAATCACGCCTGGATATATCTTTGTAATATGCTTCATTTCCAGAATTGGCTCTTTCACCATAGAGCGCCTCCTGCTATCGTTTATTCCAAATAAGTATCAACATTTTCCGCTGTAACAGCAGTCATTTCCCAATACCTTGTCTCCTGAGGTCCTTCCTCCACTACTTTTCTGGCCATTTGAAGGAAAACTTCTCCCTGGTTATATGCCCCTATATCCACTGTTCCCACCATAAAATCGCCGGATTTAATTTTTTGCAGCGCTTCACCATCTCCGTCACAGCCACACACGCAGCACTCCGACGGATCTTTGCCTGCTGCCGCAAGAGCTTCACATGCTCCCAATGCAACCGAATCATTACAACACACCACAACATTCAAATCCGGATATTTCTGCAAGGTAGTCTCTACCGCACTCATTCCCGCTTCCGGCGTATTTCCTGCCTGTGTTGCAACCACTTCAGCATTTGGCGCTACAGATTCTAAACCATCCATCAGTCCACGACCTCTCTCTGCAAGAGCTTCCACTTCAGGCACATACACAAACAGCACTTTTGCATCCTCCTGATTTTCCATATTGTCCAGGATCCATTGTCCTGCCGTCTCACCTGTTGTAAAACCATATTGATACTGATCCACTGTCAAAAATGCAGAAGATCCCTCAATATATTCGGACCAGCTTATCACAGGAATGCCTGCTTCCTCCGCCTCCTTTACCGCACTTTCCGGTACAATCGGGTCTACTGGAATGATCACAATACAGTCTACCTTTTTCGTAATATAATTTTCTATCGCTGTCACCTGAGATGCCGCATCTGATTTAGCATCATGCACTTCAAATTCGATATTATACTGCTCTGCGTGGTCTGTCAGCCCCGCAATTACATTCATAAAATAAGTGATTGTCATGTCTTGTACACAAAATCCAACTGTCAGCTTTTCCCCCTCTGCTGTCTCTGCCGCATCCGTAACTGCCTCAGCCAACTCTTTTGTGTCTTGTTCCTCTTCTACTTCATTCTCTTGCATTTTTTCCGCTGTGCTAGTTTCTATTCTGTCCGAGCTGCATCCCAGCATTCCCAATGTCATCATTGCTGCAAGTCCTGTTGCCATAATTTTTTTCAACCCCATCATAGAGATATCCTCCTTTTCTCTGTTACTTTTGTTCTCTCATTCTATCATACGGATTTTATTTTGTAAATACTTTTATAAAACTTTTTATTTAATAATTTGTATAACAAAAAAAGCTGTACTTACCTACAGCTTTTTAAGCATATCATAACTTTTTCTTCATTCTTAAGGAAATCATTTCCTTTTATTCGTATACGCAAACATCTGTTACATATTCTTCAAATAAACATCAATATGTTGTAATGCTGCTCCCAATGCAGACGCTTCCATTTTATAACTACAAGTCTGTATATATTCTGCAGATATTTCAAAATGACCCAGCTTCACAACGCGCTTTCTAATTTCCGTCAAATAAGGTTCCAAATAGCTTCCAACATAGCCACCAAGGATAATATTACAATCCATGAAAAATCTTAAGTTATGTATTACAAGTGCAAGATCATTTAAATATTCATCCCACACCTTCATACATTTCTCCTCCTTCTTTTCTAAGCATGAAAAAAAGGTTTCCAAATCCGCATTTACGCAATTTTTCAACACTAATGCAGAACAGTATGGATCCACACATCCCCTTTTGCCACAATAACAAAGTCTGCCCTCTGGTACAAGGCGCATATGTCCAATTTCTGCACTTCTAAAATTGTCTCCTTCATATAAACGGTTTTCAATAAAAACGGCCCCTCCTACAGTATCACTCAAAGACAAATATACTGCATTTCCCTTATATTGTCGTTTTAATTCCACTGCTGCTGCATTTGCATCATTCATAAAAATACAAGGGTATTGCATCACGTGACTGATTTCTGTAAAATCTAATTCTGCCAAACCCAGCATATGCAGATTACATATTTTCCCTTGAGCTTCTTCTACATTACCTGGTACTGATACCCCTATGCCAAGAATCTGTTCAGAAGAAATACCATTTTGAGAAATGATATCATCCACCATTAAGCGAAGCTGTCCAAAATACTCTGATGTTTTTTCAAATAATTTTCGTTCTCGTTTATGATCTATGATATTCCCCAATAAATCTATCAGCAGAATACTCACATGCTTTTTTGTAAGATCAAGCCCTACTGCTGTACGTACCTTAGGGCATATAGAAAGTGATTTGGCTTTCCTTCCTCCTGTCGATTCGTAAGCTCCTATCTCTTGAATCTGGCCTTCCTCTATTAACTCTTTTGTGTATTGCAATACAGTCGGCATACTCATCCCTAAATTTACTGCGATTTCTTGCCTGGACGTTTTTCCTTGTTTATAAATATAAGCATAAACCTTATTGCGATTTTCTCTTTTTACTGCCATTCTAGTCCTGTATCCTACTTTCATCAAATTATCTGTTTATACTTTAATAAAACTCTTTATGTAATATATTACATGCAATACACTTATTTGTCAATTCTACTCTTCCAATATAATTATCCATCCATTCCTTTAGAATTCTTTTCTTCCTGATTTTATACCCTGTGCAACTCTGACATGAAAATAACCCACCAGCTAGCCTGATGGGTCAATTAATAATCTATGTTGTGTTTACTCCGTAAAAAAAGCCCGCGCAAACTGTTCCAGCGCCTCCTGATCCTTCGCGCCCATCATCTCACAACTGGAGTGCATGGCTAACAGGCCAACCCCCAAATCCGCTGTCTTCATTGGAAGCCGGGAAGAGATGACAGACCCGATCGTTCCGCCGCCCCTTGTATTGGAATGCTTCACAAAGCGCTGATACGGAATCTTCTTCTCTTCACAGAGCGCGATGACAGCCGCCAGAATCTCTGGATCCCAAGAGTACGTCTGGTTGCTTGCCGTTTTCAAGACAAATCCCTTTCCCAGCACCGGATAATTCGTGATATCCTGGCTTCCTGGATAATTCGGATGATAGGCGTGGGCGACATCCACAGAGAGCATCATCCCATCCGAAAGATCTGCCATACAGTCCACCGCATTTCTGCCAAAAGCCTGCCAGATTTTCTGAACGATAATAACTGGCAGGCAGGAATCTGCGCCCTGTTTGCTGAGACTTCCTATTTCTTCATTATCGAAAAGACATACCAGATTGATGCGGTCAGCATTTTCGCTGTCGATCAAACCATGGATAAGCGCACAGACAGAAGTGATATCGTCCAGACGCGGTGAACAGAGAAACTCACCTGTGATACCGGCCTGATACGGCTGTTGTGTGTTATAGATGCACAGATCGTAGTCCAGTATATCCTCTTTCTTAAGGTCAAATCTTTCCGCCAGGAACTCCGTAAATTTCGTATCTTTGTCCAGCGCTTCCCCCGTGGTGCCAAGCAGCGGCAGGAGGTGTTTCTGATTGTCAATCGGAACGCCTTTCTCATTCACTTCACGATTCATGTGGACTGCCAGATTTGGCAGATACACAACCGGATCCTTAAAATCCACCAGATGGCTTACCGGTCTGTCATAACGCTCCCCGCGTGTCACAACTCTGCCCGCAAGCGAAAGCGGTCTGTCGAAGAAAGTATTTAGAATCGGCCCGCCGTACACCTCTGTGTTTAACTGCATATATCCCTGTGCAAAGATTTCTGGATTCGGCTTGATTTTAATTGCAGGGAAATCCGTATGTGCTCCGCCAATGTGAATGCCGTTCTTCAGATCGCATTCCCTGCCTACCGTAAACGCATAGAGCGTCGTGCCAAATGGCATACAGAAATATCGTCCGCCTCTGTCTAATTTCCATGTATCTTTCAAAGACACTTCCTCAAATCCTGCCTCCAAGAGCAGTCGCCTGGTGTATGCGACTACATGGTAGGCTGAGACGCCGGACTTTAGATAAGATATTAAGTTTGTGCTTTCCCTGGATAATTCCTGCATTATCATATTCCTCTCTATTTCAATACTATCACGATCCGCTATACGTTTTCCTCTTTTTCACAGAATGCACATCCGTACTTGCGGATATGCTCCGACGCGATCCTTCTCATTGAGCAGACTGCCCTCAAGCAGATACTCATTCTTGCTATACTGCTCCTCTATGATCCTGCCTCAAAAACACAGTTATCGCTGCGGTTTTCTATTTTACCAAACCATGCAACGATAACTGTGAATTCTTATAAATATTATTTTGCCGCATTCACCGATGTAATATGCGGATTCGCGCCCTCATACCAGTACAGGAAACCTTCCATATCGATCTTATCGCCGATCTGCAGCTCTTTTACCGCTTTGTAAACATCTGTTGAGCTGTCACACAGATAAGACTCAACAGTAAACGTATAGGTCGCCCCATCAAGAGATACGTTAAAGTAAAGATCGTCGCCCTCCTGACCGGAACCATCCCATTTATACAGGAACGGTACGTCATTGCCTGCGTCATCCTGGCCTGCCGCCTCAACGGTCATGCCTTTGAAGGACACATATCTGTTCTGGTACTCCTGCAGATCGTCCAGTCCAAGGTAGGTCGTAACATCCACGGGCTCCGCCACATAATTGCCTTCTTCGATCTCATATGTCGCATCGATGATCTCCACCTCGCCGGACCACTCTGCCTTATAACCTGTCACCTTGATCTTCGTACCAGGTGTCAATTTCTCATACTCCTCTTCGGAACACGGCAATTCATAGATGAAATAACCGCCGTCCTGATCCTGTGTGTAAAGAGTCGCCTTGTCCTCCCACCAGGACTGCTTCGCCTGTACATATGTCTCAACCACAACCTCTGTATCCAGTTCTGCCGCCGCGTACTCTGCGTAGGTCATAACGCCCTCAGATTTCTCCTCTGCGCTGGTGGATGCTGCTTCTTCCGTCTCCACCGCCTCTTCTTCCGCAGGCTCTGCCGTCGCGTCGGCTTCCGCCTCTGTTTCCTCTGCCGCTTCGGTCTCTTCCTGCGCCGTATCCTCTGTGCTTGTCTCTTCTGCTGCCGGTGCAGTCTCGGCCGCGCCGCCGTTGTCCGAGCCGCAGCCTGCACATGTCACTACAAGCGCAGACACCATCAGTAACGCTGTTAATCGTTTCATAATTTTCCTCCTCTTTTCACCTGTCATAAGGTGTTTGCAGAATCCTCTGCTGCATTAGTTTAATTCCGACATAAATTATACGCGATATTTCTGATATGTCAATAACATCTCTTTCTTTCCTTCATCGTTTCCGACTCCATCCAAAGGCATATACGGAATCTTTTACGGCGTTATCCATACAACACAACCTATCCGCACTGAATATTAACCGGCAGTTTGAGATGATAATGAAAAGCTCTGCGAAATACTCTGAAAAATTATCCAGCGGCTATCGGATCAATCGTGCGGCGGATGACGCGTCAGGTCTGTCACTCTCCAAAAAAATGCGAAGGCAGATCCGTGGCTTACAGCAGGCATCAAGAAATATTCAGGATGGGATTTCTCTTTGCCAGGTTACAAGACGCCCTGTTTGGGGAGATTGACTGAATTGCCAACACGACAACATTTAACAAGAAAATTTATCCGCTACGTGGCAGCAGTGTAAAATCGGTGACATTATCGAGTCCGCTAAGCGGAAATCTGACAATAGAAGAATATGTACAGAAATCTACTTTTCATTATCATAGCAGCAGGCGTCGCCTGCTCACACACGGCCTTATCTTTTCTTCTTTCCCAGAAATCCGGCCGCCACATAGAGCAGGATCAATCCCCACACCCCCGCGAGGCTGACAATCAGGATCACCGCCGTCCGCGGCAGCTTCCCAAGATCGTCCCGTCCGGATGACATGCCATTCTGGCGCTCGATCTGGTCCAGACGATAGAGCGAAGACATGTCTGCATATAACTTCTCCATATACGCGCCGTCCACTGTCTGCTTCCTGCGCACTGACTTCACCGTGGTCTCGATCATCTGCCCCGCCGCGTCGCGCAGAGACGCCGAACCGTTAAATACCGGCGTCACAAAAGTATCCTCCATATGCGTTAACAGCAGGTCGGCCGCCTTGATCTTAACTTCATAATGCGCCTCATCCTCACCACAGGCTTTCAAGTAGGCTCTGTATTCCTCCGACTCCTGAGCCTTGGAAGTCACCGGCACATAGCCTTCTGTCCCCGAATAGGCGATCTGCACCTCGTTCGTGAGCAGATACTGCGCGAACAGCCAGGACGCCAGCACTTCCTGCGGATCTTCCTTATTGAAGATGCAGACGGAAGGCCCCTGGGAGATCATCTGCGGATGTGCCGGATCAAACTGCGGAATCGGCATCACCATCGTCTCAAACTCCACAATCTTGTCCTCACTGATATCGGAGAGCGGCGCATCAGTCCCCATCCAGGTAGCGCCCGCCGTCGAATCCACCGCGAAGATACACTGCCCGGCATTGAAGAAGTTAGCCGGATAACTGGAAATCTTGAAGGTAGAAAAGGCTCCGTTCTTCGCATGATCCGCTATCGTATACAGAAGTTCCTTCGTCGTGTCATTAAAGATCTGAATCTCCCCGTCCGCCGTCGAATACCCGGCCCCTTTCTGCCGCAGCATCTGGATCATCATATTGTCGGTGGATTTGTAGATAAAAGGAAGCATCACATTCTGGCCGTTTACCAGATAATTCTCCTCATCGTCCATGGCCATGGCCGCCTCAGACACCTCCCACACAAAATCCCAGGTCAGCGTTTCCGGCAGCGTATACCCCATTGCCTCCACATAGGTCTTATTGACATAACAGGCTTCCGTGGACCGCATATAAGGCATTGCATAATAATGCCCGCCGAAAGAACATTCCTCCAGAAATTGGGGGATGATCTCCTCCGCCCGCGGCGCATCAAACCTGACTTCGCTTCCGCCTGCGCCGTATCGTCCATCTACAAACAATTCATCCAATGGCACCACCAGGTTGCCCCCTGTCAGATAGGTTGCAATATGATCCGGATAGGTGATACACACATTAGGCGTGGTATTTGTGGCGATATTGGTAATCACATCATTGTAGATCTTGCCATAATCCGTATATAGACGCAGATTCACGGTAATATTCGGGTACAGATTCTCAAAATCTTCGATCGCCTTCTCATAGATGGCCGTCTGATTCTTATTGGTATCGTTCTTGGCCCAGAAAGTAACCTCATATTCTCTGGAAAGGTCAAATTCCTCCGGCACGGTAAAACGCTGCATTCCCTTACTGCCATGACAACCGGTGAGAAAACCTGCACCACACAGCATAAGAACTCCCATATACAAACGATTGATTCTGCGCCTGCATTGTTTCCTCAACAGTCCTTTCTTACGATCTCTCTTCATATCAACACCCATTCCTCTATTCTATCCCTTCGTTCCCCCTCTTGACACCCCTGCCATGATCTTATTGCGGAAGATCAAAAACAGCACAATCAACGGAAGTGAAATGACCACCACCGCCGCCATCATGGCAGGAATGTTCTCGCGGCCGAACCCATTCTCCCGTATCTCTTGAATACCGTTGGAAACCAGATAATAATTCTCATCATCCGTGATCAGCCTTGGCCAGACATAGGAATTCCAGCATTCGATCACCTTCAGAATCGTGATTGTGATCAACGTCGGTTTCGAGATTGGAATCATCACCTTAAAAAGATATTTCAGGTCGGAAGTGCCGTCCACCTTCGCCGCATAGTAGAGGCTGTCCGGTATCTGTTCGAAATTCTCTTTCAACAGATAAATATAGAAGACCGAAGTAACGGAGGGCAGGATCAGCCCCGGAAATGTGTTGCGCATGTCCAGGTTAGTAATGGTGACAAAGTTCGTGATGATCACCAGTTCGCTTGGAATCATCATCAGTGAGAGAAACAGGATAAACACCACATTTTTTCCCCGAAAGTCCAGACGCGCAAAAGCATAGGCCGCCAGCGTGATCACCGCCAGCATGGCCGCTGTCGTCGCCACGGTGAAGATCGTAGTATTGAGCAGATAGCGTCCTAACGGCACCGCAGTGAACGCTTCCGTATAATTCTGCAAGGTGGGCGACAGGGTAAAAAACCGCGGGACGCTCTCCGCGTTATACGCACTGTAACTCTTTACAGAAGTCAGGAGCATCCAGTAAAAAGGAAACAGCACGATCACTGCCCACACTGCCAAAAAGAAATAGGTGACTGCATTGAAAGTGATCCTGCGGGCTTTGGCAGTTTTCTCTATTCTGATATAGTCCTTGCTGTTATTCATGCTAACCTCCATGATTCCGCTCTGCGGAATCTCAAATCACAAGACAAGCAAGCTTGTTTAAGAGAATACCTTGCTTTTGGGCATTCTCTGACGTGAGAATGATTGGAAGTTCTTCTCACGATGCCATTCCTCTTAATATATTAATAGTGCACTCTTCTTTTGCTGACCAACAAATTAATACACGTGATCGTCAGTACGATCGCAAACAAAAGAATTGCCGCCGCGGAAGCGTAGGACGGATACCCGCCGCTGTCCCCATAAAGCATATCGTAGACGTACCCCACGATCGTATTCATCTCCGCGGCATTTAAGTCCGTCCCGAACAGAGCCACCACGTCACTGTAAGCCTTGAAGGCACCGATAAAACCTGTAATGATCAGATAAAAGATCATAGGGGAGATCATCGGCAGCGTGATTCTTCCGAAAATCCGAAATGCCGAGGTGCCGTCCACCCTGGCTGCCTGATAAAGCTGTTCATTCACCGACGCCAGTGCACTGGTCAGAATCAGGATCTTGAAGGGCATTACCACCCAAATCGTATACAGGCACAGGACAAACATCTTCGCCCAGTAAGGCCCGTCGATAAAATCAACGGAGCTCCCGCCAAACCATGTGATCAGCAGATTAATCAGCCCGTCCGAGTACGCCGTCTTCTTGAACAGAATCATAAACACCAGCCCCACCGCCAGCGTGTTCGTCACATAAGGCAGAAAATAGACTGTCTGGAACAACTTCCGCAGCGGCCTGATCGAATGCAGCCCCACAGAGATCAAAAGCGCAATCCCTGTGGAAAGCGGCACCGTGATGACGACCAGCAGAAACGTATTCCTGACCGCCTGCAGGAAATAAGGATCATGCAGCACATAAGCATAATTGTAGACGCCGATCCCGAAATGCATCTGAGATGCCGAATTGTATCCCTCCTCGAAAGAATAGACGAAAACGTCGATCAGGGGATATACCATAAATACCCCCAGAAACAGAATCGCCGGCAAAAGATACAGCCAGCCTTTGAAGCCGCTGTCCCTCCATCTCTTTCTCATCCTGTCCGCACTCCTTTCCAAAACCTTTTATTGCCTTTTATCCATAGTCTTTGCTTCGTCTAAAGCGGTGGACTAATTTCTTTCGCCTCATTTTCGTCCACAAACTGTGGACTAATTTGCATAAAACTTGCCTTGCAATTTCCCATGTAGAACTGCAAATAACTCTTTAAATTCCATTAATCCATTCCACTAATTTATATCATCCTACGATTCCGTTATCTCCCCACAGATCCGCTCCTCCGTATCCTTGCCAAACAGGAATACCTTCTGCGGTTTTAAGGAAAATCTGACTGTACCGCCTGCCGGATCCACCCGGTTCTCCGCGCTGATGATGGCGCGGACTGTCGGATTTAGGGATGCACTGTGCCTGGATACCACGCTGATATCGCGACCCATTACCTCTACGCTGCCAAATTCACAGCTAAGAGCGCCCGTCTCACAGAGCACAAAACCTTCCGGCCGCACGCCCACATACACTTCCTGGTCAGCAATCCCAGGAACCCTCAGTACCGCATCCTGCCCCAGATACAGCCTGCCGCCTCTGCACTGTCCTGCAAACACATTGATCGGCGGCGTACCGAGGAATCTGGCCACAAACAGATTTGCGGGATCATCGTAGACCGCCTGCGGCCTGCCGATCTGCTGTACCACGCCCTCCTTCATCACCACAATCCTGTCGGAAATACTCATTGCTTCTTCCTGGTCATGGGTCACGAAAATAGTAGTAATCCCGGTCTCTCTCTGAATTCTTCTGATCTCCTCCCTCGTCTGAAGCCGCAGCCTGGCGTCAAGATTCGACAAAGGCTCGTCAAGCAAAAGCACGCCGGGCATTTTCACCAGAGCGCGTGCAATCGCCACCCGCTGCTGTTGTCCGCCGGATAATTCTCCTGGCTTACGGTCCATCAGCCCGTCTATCTGCACAAGCTTTGCCGCTTCAGCCGCCTTTTCCAGCATAGCCGTCTTTGACGGCCTGTTCTTTCCTTTCAGGTTCTGGAGTGGGAACAGAATATTCTGCTTTACCGTAAGATGCGGATAAAGCGCATAATTCTGGAAGACCAGCCCCACACCCCGCTTCTCCGGCGGCAGGTCGGTGATATCGTCCTCACCGAAAAAGATCCGCCCGGCGGTAGGCTTCAAAAGCCCGCTGATCAGATTGAGCGCAGTACTTTTCCCACAGCCGGAAGGCCCCAAAAGCCCGACCAGTTCCCCGTCCGGAATCTCAACTGTGAAATCATTGACTGCCGTCACTTCCCCGGCGTTCTTCTTCCCTCTGCCGGAAAATTTTTTCGTCAAGTTCTGTAATACAACCTTCATGTCTGCTCCCATTCCGCCGCACTGGCCTTTGTTCCGTTCTGGTTCCCTGCCGTCGCCTTTTCCCAAAAGATACCGTATTTATTTTACCAAATACCGGCAGAAAATAAAAGCCGCAACAGCCCACAATCTACAAACAGACATAACAGATCACGCCAACCACCGAGGCGATTGGCGTGATCTGTATAAAACTGCCGGCATTTTCTTTTTATACTTTACGGACCCGTACTGCCATATACTGTTTCCCCGGCATCTCGATCATACAGATTCCTTTCTTCATACCCATAGGGGTAATCGTCATATTCCAGGTATCGATTACATCTACCTCATAATCAGCATCCTCCGGCAGAACAAGCTGCCTGTAGGCAGGTCTGCAGACTCCAAGATAATGGATCGCATAATCGTAACAGATCTCCCAGCCTTCTCCTACGTGGCCGCCGGCATATCCTACAACCTCGTCGAAGATTCCCTCTCCTTTCGTCAGATAGCCGCCCGGAACATCCTGCAGAACATCCAGAAGGAACCGTAGTCTCGCCGGGCTTTCTCCTTTTAAGATACCGCCATGAGACCACCATAGAATATCTTCCGGATCCATAAAGGTCTCGCCGTGGCCACAGTGTCCGCCCCTCACAAAAGCTTCCCAGAATCTTCTCACCAACTCTTCACCCGTGATGTTCCCCCATCCCAGGCCAATATTACCTTCATAACAGATCTCATCCCAGACTACCGGCTTGCCGTACTTCTCCACAAACTGGTCCGTATCCTCCGTCGTCCGATAGAAATCAACCCGCTGTAGGGAACAGTGCGTCACCCAGTCCTTAGAAAAATCATAGTTGGGCCCGCCGTTATGTACCGAAAGCATCCTGTGGAACGGATCATGCGAAGACACGATCTGCCCATACCGCTCCCAATCTTCCGGCGTCTTGATCCGGATGAAATCGAACTCATTGGCCAATGACCACCAGACATTGCGGTAAGCGCCGTATCTGGCTGTCACATATTTCAGATACCAGTCACAGGCATCCTTGTCCATCTCATTCAGCCCCCATTTATCATAGGGATGCATCAGGATCATGTCTGCCTCAATCCCCATGTCCATCAGCTGTGCGATCCGCATATCATATCTCCTGAAATGCTCCACATTGGGTCTTGTATAGTCAAAAGCGTAATCTTGTTCCGCAGCCTGCATCCCCGGAAAAGTCATTCTGCAGGACTCCTCCTTCGCCACACGCTCCGGATCCAAACCTTCGCCGTTTCCTCTTTCAAAAGGGTATGTCAGCGGTTCTTTTCTGTTAAACTCATAATATTTCGGGAAAAAGCAGAACCTGATCTTGTTAAACACATGATCTTTCAAAGTTCTAAGCGTCTGCTCCTGGCGCTCCAGCGGCTGATTTGCCCACGCATAGCAGGTCGTTCCAATCGAGTAGTACGGCGTATGATCCGCATAACCCAAGTGCACCTTGTCTACCACCACTACCGGCCCATGGTTATTCTCGGATGGCGTCACCGCCTCGAAGAAACCTTCTGCGTCCTCAACCACATCTGCGAAATTTCCTGCAATTTTATAAGTATAAACCCCTTCGTAGGACGGCATAAACCTTGCTTTGTAAACACCATCCCCGTCATAGAAGCCGTTGACGGTGATCTCCTCTTTCTCTCCTTTAAAAGTAACCGTCATCGCGTAATCGCGAAACGGGTTGCCGTCGCTCCTGCCCTTACTGCTGACTTCAAAAAGCCCCCATTTCTCCACTTGCTGCATGCAAATAACCTCCTCGTTATTTCCTGTTTCCACTGCCGCCAGGTCAAAGATCCGCCAGGCGTTTCCTGACTTACCGCGGCTCCTTTTATTTGTCTGTCCTAACTAGTCCGACCGCGTCCTTATATCCCGCAAACTTCCTCTCGCGGACAGCTTCTTCCATCTTCGGCGTCACCTGGCTCCAGCTTATCGTATCAAAGATTTCTTCTCCCCACAATCCCAGCGCCATACCGGCCATAAACGCGACGCCCGTCCCGGACAGTTCTTCGATCCTGGAGATCGCAACTTCACTGCCTGCAATATCGCTCTGGAACTGCATCAAATAGCGATTCTTTGTCGGACCGCCGTCCACCCGCAAAACCTCGATCCGCTTCTGTGAATCTTTCTCCATGGCTCTGACAATATCTGTGATCTGATAAGCGATACTTTCCAATGCTGCCCTTGTCAGTTCCGCCTTTCCCGTCGTCCTGTCCATCCCGATCACGGCCGCTCTGGCGTTGCTGTCCCAATAAGGCGCTCCCAGTCCGGTAAACGCCGGCACCAGATACAGCCCATCGTCCTTGTTCGCCTCTTTCGCCAGCACTTCTGTCTCGGATGCGCTCCCAATCAGCTTCACGTCATCCTTCAGCCAGGAAATGACTGCACCCGTATAGTTCAGGTTCCCTTCCAGCACATACTCCGGCCTGCCATTCACTCCCCAGGCTAACGACGTCACCAGCCCATTGCTGCTTAACAGCGGTGTAGTTCCAATATTCATCATAATAGAGGATCCTGTGCCGTAAGTCACTTTCGTCTTGCCGTCACTTCTGCAGTTCTGTCCGAAAAGCGCCGCATGGGAATCTCCCATCACCGCATGGATCGGCACCGGCTTCGCAAAAAGCCCTTCGCAGTCCGTATACCCGAAGCAGGCATTGGAATCTCTGACCTCCGGCAGATCCGCCGCATCGATGCCAAACGCCCTGCAGATCTCCTCATCCCATTTCAGTTCGAAAACATTAAAAAGCTGTGTCCTGGAAGCATTGGAATAATCCGTCGCATAGACCTCTCCCTTCGTCATCCTGTATACCAGATAGGCGTCTATCGTACCATGGCATACTTTGTGCTGCTTTGCTTTCTCGGCTGCACCCTCCGCATTTTCCAGAAGCCAGCAGATCTTGGCCGCCGTAAAGTAGGGCGACAGCTTAAGCCCGGTCTTAAGTCTGACCTGCTCCGCCATATCCTGAATCTCTTTTCTCTCGCAGATCTCGGCCGCCCGTGCACACTGCCACACGACCGCATGATCCATGGGCTTCCTCGACTCCCGGTCCCACAGGATGGCCGTCTCTCTCTGGTTACTGATGCCGATACCCGCCACGTCATCCGGGCTGACGTTCGCCTGCTTAAGAACATTGCGGATTACCTGCATCGTATTCCGATAGATCTCCTCCCCGTCATGGGAAACCCACCCCTGCTCATTGACGATCTGCCTGTGCGACAGGTCCGTCCGCACGCACAGATTCCCTTTTTCACTGAAAAGCAACGCTTTCGTACCCTGGGTACTCTGATCGATGCTGATTATATATTTATTCCCCATATTTATATCCATTCCTTTCGCTTCGCTCAGGCAAGATTCTCCATCGCCTTCTTCGCGATCCCTTCTCCGTTCAATCCATAATAATCAAACACCTCGCCGGATTTCCCCGTGATCACATGATCATCCGGCAATGCCATGGTAATCACCTTCTTCGGGCACGCTGCCCCCACTGTAACGGCAATGGCGCTTCCCACGCCGCCGTAAGGCGCATGTTCCTCCACCGTGATCACCAGCTTCGCGCTCTTTGCCGCTTTTACCACCGTCTCTTCGTCCAGCGGCTTCACACAGTACATGTCCGCCACGACAGTCTTAATTCCCTTTTCCTGCAGGATCTTCGCCGCTTCCAGCGCCGGGCGCACCATCTCGCCGCAGGCAATGATCGCAACGTCATTCTCTGCCTCCAGATCCCCATGTACGGTAGCCTGATCCATCGTAAACGGACAGTCCGTCTCACTGTAAATATCCTCCACCGGATTACGGCCCACTCTCACATAGGCCGGCTTCTCATCCTGCAGGAGACTCTCGATCAGCTTCGCCGTCTGGAACCGGTCGCTGGGCAGATATACTCTCATATTTGGAATCGCAGACATCGCCGCGATGTCCTGTGCCGAATGATGGCTCATGCCCAGCTCTCCATAGCTGATGCCGCCGCTAATGCCGATCAACTTGACATTCGTGTTGGAGTAAGCCACATCCACCTTCGCCTGCTCATAACTCCTTGTGGAGATAAAACATGCCGGAGAAAAACAGTACGGTTTTTCTCCACAGTGCGCCATACCGGCCGCAATACTCACCAGATTCTGCTCTGCAATGCCTACCTCGATTGATTGTCCCGGAAAGGCATTGAAGAAAGGAGTCATGGACGCCGAACCTCTCGAATCGGAGCACAACGCGTAAATATGTTTGTCTTCTTTGGCATGTGCCATCAGTGTCTCACAGATTGCCTGCCTGTTAGGAATCTTATTCATGAAGTACGCCCTCCTTCTTAGCTTCTAATGCTTTTACAATCTCCTCATACTCTTCTTTATTCGGTACATGGTGATGCCATGCCGCCTTATTCTCCATGATCTCACCGCCGCCGTATCCCTTGATTGTGTTTGCGATGATACAGGTCGGCCTGTCGGTCACGATCTTCGCCTGCTCGAATGCCTCGTGCAGCTTCGCGATATCATTTCCCTCCGTCTCGATCACATTCCAGCCGAAGCTCTCGATCTGTGCGTGCAGATTTTCATGCGTCATAACCTGTTCTGTCGTCCCTGAGATCTGCAGACGATTCCGGTCCACCACCGCACACAGATTAGAAAGCTTATAATGTCCGGCCGCCATAAAGCCTTCCCAGACGGAACCTTCCGCCACTTCACCGTCGCCCATCACCGTATACACACGGTTTGGTCTGTTCTCTTTCCGGCAGGCCAGCGCCATGCCTACGCTCACCGGCAGGCCATGTCCGAGAGAACCGGAGTTCATCTCGATACCCGGCAGTTCATTATTTGGATGGCCGATGAATTTGGATCCAAACTGCGAAAACTCATTGACCACCGTCTCCGTCTCGAAGAATCCTTTCGCCGCTAATACAGCGTAATAGCTTTCCACGGAATGTCCTTTACTCATAATAAAATAATCTCGATTCGGATCGTCCTGATTCTCCGGGCTTACATTCATCTGATCGAAATATAATGTCACAAGCGTGTCCATCACAGAAAAGTCGCCGCCAATATGGCCGCCGCCGGATTTCATGATCATATCCAGCACCACCCTGCGAAGTTCAAGTGATTTTACTGTCAATGCCCTGGCATCAAATTCTGGTTTATTCATTGCCTAACCTCCTAACTGTTATCCCTGTTCCCCATGCGGCCATTCTGCCAAATACCACGCACTCCTGTATATTCGCTGAATGCCGCACAGGTATCATATCATTTCCTGCCTGTCGTTCCTTATTTCACCCCATGGATCGTATCAATCACCTGCTGTTCCACATCATCATACAGATCCGGTTTCACGCCAATATATTTACATGCCTCATACAGCACCGGCACCACATCCTGATGGATGCCTACGCAGTGATGGATATACGGCCCTTCCACGATCTTTGCTTCCAGTCTCGGCCAGTTCTCCACCTCGATCCAGAGGTAAGTCCCCTTCGTGTACGGTCCCTCGATTCCCTTCGCATTGCCGAGCAACAGGGAGTACTCACCATTGTCTCCGTCAAAACGCGCCAGCGTCAGATCGCCGTGCTTCGCCTCCGCTTCCACGGCGCCCGGATGGGAGAATGCCAGCGGATAACCGATGGTCGGCTTGCAGGATGCACAGCTAAGAGGCCATGGTCCGCAGTGCTGCAGCAGTTCGCCGTTGTCGTTGAACGGATGGCGCACGGTCCAGTCTGCGAAAAAGCTTCTGCCTGCATCCATTCCGGCTGCTTCCACCATCAATGCAGTGATCGCTCCGTGAATATCTGTCTCACATACTACCGGGAATCCTTCTTCATTTAACAGAGCGTTCGCCGCACAAGGCATGATGCCGATCTCCCCCTGCAATGCATTCCAGCACTGGATCGCGCCTGCCGAGCATCCATACCGGTCTGCCAGGTTCCGGATTGCAACCTTTAGGGCCGCCACGTTCAACAGTTCTTCGTCCTTGATCGCAATATTGAAATGCTCCCTGCAGTAAGCCACTACCTCAGCCGCCTTCGTGCCCTCTTCCTTCACCTTCTTCATTTCCGCCGTAAGCTCAGGCATGGGGATTGGCGCCAGCTGAATATTGAATTTCTCAAGCAGTTCGCCCTCATTGCACATCGTGGACCAGAAATCAAAAGGCCGCGGTCCAATCTGCAGGATCCGGATGCCTCTGAATGTCTTCACCACATTACATACTGCCAGGAATCTATGGATCCCTTCTTCGAATTCCGGATCCTCCAGGTTACAGTTTGTCAGATAGGTAAAAGGCACCTGAAATCTCCGTAACACCTTACCGGTAGCAAAGATACCACACTGGCTGTCCCGCAGACGGATTCCTTTCTCATCCGGGCACTCATCCCTGGGGCCCCAGAGCAGCACCGGAAGATTCATACTCTTTGCCAGTCTCGCCACCTCGTATTCCGTTCCGAAATTCCCGTGCGGAAAGAAAAGGCCGTCTACTTTTTCCTTCTTAAATTTCTCTTCGATTCTGATTCTGTCACCGTCGTCATGCAGTAGTCCATCCTCCGCAATATCGTCGATATCTACGAAATCAACCCCCAAATCTTTCAGCTTCTTCCTCGTGTAGTCAGCATACTCTACTGCTGCCGGTGCACTGAAGATACTCCGTCTGGTCGGAGCAAACCCAAGTCTGATCTTTGCCATATCGTCCTCCATTCTGAGGCGTCCTGCGTACATTGCATCCGCCTCCTGCCCTTCTTCTTTATATAGTTAACGATATTAGAAATTTCGCTTTTGGTCCTGTATAAGCTTTTACAGACGGCTTTGACAGGCACCCGGAGCGGCAATTTATGATGTCGTCTACTATGATATAAGAGTATGGTAGATACAGCTTTATTTCAATAAATAGTAAAGTGTATTTTGCTTTATTTTTACTTTATTTGTTGCAAATATTTAGTTTTTCCACTAAACTTATGATGAAAGAGAACTGAGAATCCGCGATTCAGGATTTGCCATTATAGAAAGGAAGACCGCAACATGTCTGTCACAGCCAAAGAATTAGCCCAGAAACTGGGCGTATCTGCCACCGCCGTTTCCATGGCGCTAAATAATAAAGTCGGCGTCAGTACCGAAACCCGCGCCAGAATTATTAAAGCTGCAGAAGAATACGGATATGACTTTACTAAAGTAAAGCACGATTCGATCCATAGCGGTTCAATCTATATCATTTTTTACAGAACACATAACGCCATCCTTTCTTACTCTCCTATTTTCAATGAATTGTACGATGGGGTGAAAAGCGAATGCCAGAAAGAACATTTTACTGTAAAGATGATGCAGTTTTATGAGAAAGTGGATGAGTTGGAAGACTGTTTTTCCGATCTTCGGATTTCTGACTGTAAGGGGATCATTCTGGTCGGAACGGAGATCCGGCAGGATATCTGCAGGCAGTTTCTCGCTCTGGGCTATCCTTTGATCCTGCTGGATACCTATTTTGACAATCTGGACTGCACCAGCGTCCTGATCAACAATGCACAGGGTGCCTATGTGGCGACCAATTATCTGATCTCCAATACAAGAATGCAGCCCGGTTATCTGCAGTCCAGTTATCTGATCCCGAACTTTATTGAGCGTCAGGAAGGTTATTTCAAGGCAATCAAAGAAAACGGGATGTCTCCATCCCGTTCTGTCATCCATCAGCTTTCTCCCTCGATCGAAGCTGCTATGGCCGATATGCTTGAAATCATTGACCGCAAAGATCCTCTCGCCAAATGCTATTTCGCCGATAACGATATCATCGCGATCGGCGCCATGAAAGCGCTCATGCTCCGAGGTTATCATATCCCGAAAGATATCTCCTTTATCGGTTTCGACAATATTTCTGAGGGCAGAATCATCGAACCAGCGCTGACTACTATGGATGTCCCCCGGCTTTACATCGGCAAAACTGCTGCCAAACTGCTGATCGAACAGATTGACTCAAAAGTAGTCTATACTTCCAAAGTAGAGATCGCGGCACGGCTTGTGAAGCGGTTCTCGTGTGTGACACCCGCGTGACCACTCTAGAGTACTTCACTCAACGCTACATTCCGAAGCTTTCTGGTCAGCGCAAAAGTCCCGCCGTCCTTCTTCTGCGTTCCCATAAGGAGTGTCAGTCTCTCCTCTGGAAAGTTTGCGAAGTATACGCCCAACCAGCCATCCCAGCCGTACTCTCCTTTTCCTGCTATAAACCCTGATCGTGCCGGATTCTTGCAGACCCGCATCAAGCTGCCATAACTGAACCCTTCTAAACCGATCCACTTCTCAAATGCCTTCTGCTGATGCTCCAGCAGTTCTCCTCCCACCATATAACGCACCGTGGCCGGTTGCAGGATCCGTCTCCCATCCAGCATCCCTCCCTGCATCAGCATCTTAGCAAACCGCATATAGTCATCCAGCGTAGATGCCAGGCCAGCACCGCCTGATTCAAAAGCGGGCGGCCTGTCCATACTGTTGCAGACAGCCAGATTATCTCCCTCGTATCGTACTAGCGTATTTCCTTCTTCCGTCCCTACTGTCTCGTAGGTGACTGCCAGTCTTTGCTGTTTTTCTTCCGGCACCCAGAATGCCGTATCCTTCATACCAAGCGGAGCAAATAATTCTTTCTCCAGGAAATCGCCGAATCTCATTCCAGATGCCGCCTCGATCACCGCACCCAGCACATCCGCAGAAGTGCCATACCGCCAGGAACTGCCCGGCTCAAAGGCAAGCGTACATCCGGCTAGCGCATCCGCCACCGCCCTCGTCGTCATGGCTTCTTTTGTATGAAGACGCCTGTCCATCTTTTCAAAAACCGCTGCCGTCTGCCGCCCTGACACTGTCACATCATCCGGATAGACAAGGCCGGAAGTCATACGCAGAAGATCAAATACCCGCATGGGCTGCAAGACTGGCTTTCTATCCGCATCTGTCGTGCCGTCAATGCCGTCGGTATCTTCTCTCGTCATCACCTTCTGATCATCCGGCTCTGCCTCTTTCCCTACTTTGCCGCCCGCCGCTGCATCCCCAATGCTGCCCTCCTGTATCGTATAATACTGTTCTGCAAAGGCCGGCAGGAAATCAGACACCGGCTGGCATAAATCCAGCGCTCCTCGCTCCATCAGGATCATTGCCGCCGCTGCCGTGATGGGCTTGCTCTGCGAGTAAAGCCGGAAGATCGTGTCTCTGCTCATCGGACGATTCCCCTCCCGGTCCGCCATACCAGCCTGACAGTAGCACAGCTCCTCTCCGTCTCGCTCCACCAGCAGGCTAACGCCTGCCACTTCACAGTTTTCCACTGCTTTTTCCATTGTGTTATGTATTTTTTCCTGTAAAGACATTCTACTCCTTCCCCTTTGCTCCTATTCTTCCAGTTTTGCTCTATTCGTTATAGAATAAATCATCCGATCCCCATAACCGCGTCCCTCACCCGCAGATACCTCTGGAACATTCGATTATACAGATCCGCTCTATCAGCATCCGGCTCATACTGTTCCGGCGCATACCGTGACACAGTCTGCGATGCTTCCCGGAGGCTGCCATACAGGCCGCATCCCACACCGGCATACAACGCCGCACCCAGACATGCCTGCTCCTCACATGAGGCGACCAGTACCTTTTTTCTGAAGACGTCTGCCTGTAACTGCAAAAGAAAGGGATTCTTCGCACCCCCGCCAGAAGCGATGATGTACTTAGGTGAGATACCTGTACCCTTTTCAATAGCCGCCAGATTGTCCCGCAGAGCATAGACCATGCCTTCCAGCGCCGCCCTGCAAATATGTTCTTTTCCGTGCGCCAGCTTCAATCCATAGAATACGCCTGCTGCCGTATCGCTGCGATAAGGACATCTCTCACCTGACAGATAGGGCACGAATCCCACTCCCCCTGCGCCCGGCTCCACTCCAGCGGCAATCTCTACCAGCCGGTCGAAAGATTCCATGGAAAACACTTTATTGTTGATCCATTTCATCACAATACCACCATTCAAACTGGCACCCGAAAGGATATCAAGTCCCTGTACGGAATGCACAAAACGGTTTAATTCTTTGGTATTCCTTGCGCCCTCGCTGTTGATCAGACAGGTGATCTGGCTCCCCGTACCAATATTAGAAACCATATCTCCCAAATCGACCGCTCCCACTCCCAAAAGCTGCGCCATGGAATCTCCGCTGCCATATACTACAGGAATCCCCGCAGGAAGGCCGGTAAGACGGCCCACCTCCTCGCTCACGGTTCCGGCGATCGCATAACTATCGTAAAGATCCGGCAGAATCGCCTGCGGTATTCCAAGCTGATCACATAAGCTAATATGCCAGTTCTTATATGCCAGCATTCCGCTTCCGGACGCGTCCGTAAAATCTGTGCCGAGTTCCCCTGTCAGTTTCATGCGAAGATAATCTTTTGGAAACAATACTTTATGTATCTTCCCAAACAGCTCTGGCTTCTTCTCTTTCAGCCATAGCAGGGAAAACAGCATAAATCCTGTAGAAGGCATATTTGCCGTCTGTTCATAATAGCATTCCATATCCATCTTGCGTTCGAATTCTCTGATCAGCTCTCCAGACCGCCCGTCTGACCAGAGGATGCACGGCATCAGCGGTACATGATTCCGGTCCAGTGCAACCAGTCCATGCATCTGCCCGGAAAACCCTACCCCTGCGATCTGGCAGTTCGGACTGATCTGCTGCGTCAGTCTTCTGAGCGCCTGAACTGTCTTTTCCCACCATACCGCCGGATCCTCTTCTTCAAATCCCTCCTCTGGGAATTCAATATCATACTTCTCTGACTCTGTATGCAGAATCTCTCCATTTAAACGAACAAGCGCGGTCTTTACGCTGGAAGTTCCCAGATCGATCCCCAGTAGTAATTTCTCCATTGTCTGTTATCTCCTTATTCATCCAACCTCTTTCAACAGCCAAACTGCCTAAAACAGATCCTCTGACTGTCCTAGTGCCCAATACCGTCTAATCTGTTCCTTTGTCAGCGAATCCACAAACTCCTTCTTCAACCGCAGAAAATATTCCAGATCCATCAGTATCCCATACAGCACAGCCCGATCCTCGAATTCCTCTCTCGTCACGGGCAGCGGTGAATCTTTCATCCCCCGAAGTATCTCAGACAACCTGTCAAGCAGATCTACTGCATTGTTGCACTCCCCGAAAGAAACTGCGGTCTCATAAAGCAATACGGACACTTGTTCCGTCTGCACAGGGATCGTGCGGACGCTTATGATCTTCTTATAGATGTCCCGCAAAACCATGGTCTGTTGCTCCCGCATATTCATATAAACAATAAAATATTCCGATTCCTGGAAAAAGGTATTGTTCATATAGGCGAAAGCCTGCCTCTTACCGGCAGAAATGTCCTCCTGCAGTTTATCAAAACAGGCTCCCGTATAATCCGACCGGTCTTCTTTCCTGATATATTCTGACATCCGCAGGAGCACTCTTTGCAAATCTTCCTCCAGCGTGCGCTGCATAGCGCGGATCTCCGTTCCTTTTCCCGGCATATAGAGATTCAAAAGTGTGCCGATCCCCGCGCCGATCAGCAAAAGCCCTGCCTCATTTCCAATCAAAGAAAGCGACATGTCCCTTTCCAGAAGATAATGCGTCACCAACACCGCATTGATTGACACCGCATCGCTAAGCCGCAGCAAAGCGCAGTACGCGATAAAAAGAAACAGGAAAATGCCATAGGCAAACACATGATATCCGGCAAGTTGAAAAACCATATAGGAAAGAAAAGTCGCCAGCAGGAAAGCAAAGATTCTTTTCACGGATATGACGATCGTTTCCCTGGAGGTGTCCTGAATCGTCAGAAGTGTTATGATGCCAGCCGCGGTACTATAGCTTAAGCCCATCATATCAGCCAGAAAAATAGATACCGCACTCCCGACAGCGATCTTGACCAGTTTCAGCATAAAACTATCCTTCCTATACCTTTCCCATTCCACAATTCCTTACATTCCGTCCCCAAACATTCTTCCATTAGACCAAAACACTCAAAATTTCCTCTAAGAATATTATAAACAGTTTACCACATATCCACTCCGACAGATACCTCTTTCTAAACTAACGGATCAAACGTGAGCATCTTACAGCTTCTTATTTCTTTCTATAATCGAAACCGGCTTCTGCAGGCTCATTCTCTGTGTTCGAATCAATTCAATCAACGCACACATTGCCCCGGTCAGAAATTTATTCTCATGCCAGACAATATAGTTTTCCCTGACGAAATCTTTCTCTTCCATCTCTTTGACCACCAATGTTCCTTCTTTCGCATACTGCTTAACCCATTCTTCCGGCAGAAAAGAAATCCCCAAGCCTCGCTGCACCGCATAAATAATCGCCTGCGGATTACAACTCTCCATAACGGGAATAAGTTCCATATGATGCAGGGAAAAGAAATGCTCCAATAAAGTCCGGGTAGTACTGCCCTTTTCCCGAAGCAAAAGAGGATAATTCCTGAGATCTGCGGCACAGATCTTGTCCTTTCTCACCAATTCGTGTTCCAACGGAAGAACTAAAAGCAGCCTGTCGGAAGTAAAGGGTTCCGCATGCAGTCCCTGCATACAGACGCTTCCTTCGATCAATGCCAAGTCAAGCTGATTCTCGCTAAGACGATGCTGTAAGGCATCTGCATTCGTAACGACCGCTGTAACTTTTAAATTTGGGTATCGCTCCCGGAACTGTGAAAGCGCCTCCGGTAGGAAAAAACTGCCCAGCGTATTCGTTGCACCGATTCGCAATTTCCCGATCTCATCCCAATTCCGCAGTTCTTTCTCCATCCTGTCAAAAGTCTCTGCAATATGTAGTGCCTGTATATAGAATGCCTCTCCTGCCGCCGTCCTGCTCAGTCGATGATTGATACGCTCGAAAAGGCAGACTCCATAATAACTCTCTATCTCCTGCACTGCACGAGTGACCGCCGGCTGTGTCATATGCAACAGTTTCGCCGCCTTTGTGATGCTTTCCACAGAATACACTTGTATAAAAATCTTCATATGCCGAATCGTCATTAGAAAACCTCTACCCTGTCGGATCGTTTTATATCAAAATAGTTATGTCTTTAATAAAATAATAGCATTTTCATTATATTTAAACAAGAGATATTATAAGAAACAGTAATGAAGAAAAAATACGTTTCCTATGCGGAGTAATCTCTATGCCTAACAGAAAAATGCTCAGACTTTTTGTCAGTATGCTTTATATCAGTGCCTTTACTTTTGGTGGAGGTTTTGTGATCATCACTTTGATGAAACGAAAATTTGTAGATGAATTAAAGTGGATTGAAGAACAGGAAATGCTCGACCTGACAGCCTTGGCACAATCTGCCCCTGGAGCAGTTGCCGTTAACGCAGCTATTCTCCTGGGCTGGCGGTCCGCCGGCCTGGCTGGAACCATTGCTGCCGTCATAGGAACTGTCCTGCCGCCGCTCGTCATCCTCTCCATGATCTCTTTCTTCTATGCTGCGTTTGCAGCCAATCCTTACATTGCTCTGTTGTTACGGGGCATGCAAGCCGGCATTGCAGCCGTGATCATGGACCTTGTATGCGATCTGATCAGATCCATATTACGCGAAAAATCAATTATCAGCTCACTATTACTGATCGTTTCCTTCGCTGCGGCATTCTTTTACAAGGCCGATCCCGTCTATATTATATTGGTTGCAATCATATATGGAATTCTTAACGAACTTATCAGAAAGCTGCAATGACAGAATCTGCCTGATGCTTACTGCTGCAGATTCATAATCTATCAGAAATTAGGAAGAACAGGAGAAAGTATGATTTATCTTAAACTATTTTTCAGCTTTATCCAAGTGGGACTGTTCAGCATCGGCGGCGGATACGCCGCGATGCCACTGATCCGAAGCCAGATCGTAGAGCAACGCGGTTGGCTTACCATGGCGGAATTTATGAATCTCATTACCATCGCAGAGATGACTCCTGGACCCATCACAGTAAATGCGGCAACCTTTACAGGAATCCGCATCGCTGGAATCGGCGGCGCCATTGCCGCTACCCTGGGATGCATTTTCCCATCTCTGATCCTTGTATCCATGCTTGCGTTCCTCTACTACCGTTGTCAAAAATTTTCCATAATCCAGAATATGCTTGCCAGCCTCCGGCCAGCCGTGATCGCACTGATCTCCTCGGCCGGGCTCTCCATCGCTAGGACAACGCTCCTGACAGACAAAGAATTCTCATCCGTATCTCTTCGCCTGCCGGATGCTGCTGTCTTTGTGACTGCTTTCATCCTCCTGCGGAAGCTGAAATGGAATCCGATCCTTACCATGCTATTGTGCGGCTTCTCCTACCTGCTCCTGCATCTGCTCGTCCCTGTTCTTCCCTAAAGCGCACAAAGCTTCAAAGCTTCTGGCAAAACTCAACCCGTTCCTGGTTTGGTCCCAGAATTGTGAAAAACCGAACCCCCTTTTCCCAGAAAGGCAGAAAGCGGATTTCCTCATCGCTAAACGTAACCTCCATCTGCCTGACCAGATCAAATACTTTATCAATATCTGATACGTCAAAACAGATATGGTCGATCGCTCCTGTCTGCTCTGCAGTCTTTGCTTCTTCATAGGCCTCGATCACCAGATTTCCCTGTTGAAGGAAACAGACCTTCTGTCCCTCATTCACTGTCTGGTAAGCAACGTGCATTCCCAGATTCTCATAGAATGCGATCGTCTCTTCCATGTTCCTGCACGGAAGTCCTATGTGCTGTAAACCATTTAAATACTTGCCTAATTCCATCGTCTCATCCTCCGTTCCAAAGTGCGCTGCTCTGAAGTTTCCTACTGTGATTGTACAGAAACGATCAGCAGTGGGTCCTCATCTTTTTCCCATATTGTATCACACCTGGCCGAAAGAAAAAACACACAGGACTGCATCTTTACACAGAAACAGAAATATTTGCTCCCTGCTGCGCCGGACTGACTGTCCCTGTGCTCGTATAAAACACCATTTCTTTCCCGGCATTGGAATCTACTGCAGAAGGCTCTGTCCCATCCAGATCCGCATTTTCTTTCAGCAATACGTTGCCTTCCTCGCTCAGCTCTACCGTATCCGTCTGCTCCAGCTTTTCCTTTTCCTCTTTGCGTTCTTCCCTCCGCTGCTCCAGCTCTTCCTCCAGTTCCAGTTTCTTCTTTTCTTTCGCCTCCTCAGCTTCCTTCTTCATGCCCTCGTCGGCTTCTGCCTTATATTCCTCCGCCTTGCCTGCAAAGTCACTGGCATACCCCATTGCCCTTTCCATCGCTCCCAGATCTCCTTTGCGTCTGGCTTCCTTATAAACCCGCATAGGCGTATTGACAAGGTTCATATTTGTTCTCGCTCCAATCAGCCCTTCCATTGTCTTTGTGTGCATCCTATCGCCTCCTTGTCTTAATCTCTCTCTTTTTCTTTCGGCTTCCCGGCAGCGCTGTATGATCATCCTGTCGCAACTATCCTGTTTGATGTCATATATGGCAGGCATAAATTTTATCTCTTGCCATTCTCTATGGAATCGTCAGCCAAGGGGACAAGAACCGAAATCTGAAAGATCCCGTCCCGGATGTCCATCTTCATGGCTCCGTTATAGCGGCTCACCATATCTCTGATATTCGATAAACCGATCCCTTCCCTGTCCAAAACTTTTCGTCCCGCATCTTTCCTGAAAGAAGCCTTTGCCCCTGAATCTGCAGTTCCCGTGATCTTACGGATCTTTCGCTCATCCAACAGACCGGCGCTGTTTTTCATCTCCAAAAGAAAACACCGTTTGACAATTTTCGCCTGAATGTCAATAAACCGCTGCGTATCGTCAACCGCCCCGCTTTCCTGTAGTCTTTCGCATGCCTCCACCGCATTATCCAGCAGATTGCCAAATAAAGTGCACAGATCAAACTCGTTGATCCCGCATGATCCCGGTATCTGTACATCACATTCCCATCGGATCTTTCTGTTCTGCGCGATCTGCCTTTTCTGATGCAAAAGCGCATCCACCACCTTGTTTCCCGTAACCTCTTCCTGCTCCTTAATCCCGGCGCTTTTCGTCATACTGTCCAGATACGCATCCATTTTCTCCCACTCTCTGTTTTCCAGTAATCCTGACAGAGCGATCACATGATTCTTCATATCATGCCGTAACCGCTCCGTCTGACGATACTGCGTCTCCAACATTTGATATGCCGCAATCTGCGCGTAATATTGACTGTTCTTTCTCTGTTCCAGATAGATCCTGTCTATGCCGAGCATATAAGATCCGGCCGCAAACATGGACAAAAGCGACAAGATCATGAATTCCGAATAGCTGAAGATCTGATCGTAGTACAGCCCCATATTTCCTCCGCTGCGGACCAGAATCCCATGGGCTGCACCCCAATTTGCCACGTCGATCACTAACGTGACTGCCAGCAGCGGAACCGCCAGGATGACATACCCTTTTGATCTCTTCGCTCCTGTTTGGGCCGTTAACAATTTCCTGCCGCCAGGATCAGTTTCCATCCCATCTAAGAAGGAAATATGCCGCTTCGACATCCAATACACCACCGCCATCACCGCAAGCAGCGCCGCAAGAGTGATCACTCTTCCCTCGACCTCGAAGCTATCTACAAAAGGGACCAGGGTATGATCCTGCGTATGTTTCCAGACCACTGTCAAACACGCAAGCAAAGACACACAGAAAGTTTCTGTGAGCGTCGTGACCGCCACCAGGATTGACGCAACCAGTATTTTCTTTTCTGTACCTCCCTGAAATAACAAAAGTACTGCTCCAATCACCAAAAGATGGCTCCCTATTGCAAGAAAAATATCCGGAAGCATCACATATGGTTTCCACAAAATACGGATCATGACCCAACTACAAAAAAACAATGCTGCAAATACTCTTCCTTTGACCGCAGAAAATGACAGATACTTCCTGCAAAACCCGACAGCCGTCCAAATACACCCCGCGTAACCTAGAATCGTAACAAAGCCCACTGCAAAATTCTGTGTCATTCCCTTCCCCCATTTGATCAGATTAAAATCATTGCGTAAAACCCAGCCGGGCGGCGTTCTGTCACGCCCCGTGAAAATTTTATCTCTTTCTCATATATTCCAAAATTTCCATGCAGAATTGATCATACCGCCGTTTCGCGACCGCCACCCGTTCTCCCTGGTCCAGGATGACTTCCTGCCTGTTGTAGCTATCCACATGTTTCAGATTAATAAGATAACTCTTATGACAGCGGAAAAATCCTTTTCCCTGCAGGTTCTTCTCCAGAATGCCAATCTGCTCATAATAAGTAAAGATCCCTTCCCTGCCATGGACCTCAATCACTCTTCCTCTGATCTCGAAATAAGAGATATCGTCCAGAAACAATTTCCTTGTCTGTCGTCCTTTGCTCACAAGGATAAATTCCCGTGATTGTTTCTGTGTCTTACGGACAGCCGCCTCCAGTACCTTTCTCAGCTTGTGACCGTCCAATGGTTTGAGCAGATATTGGAACGCTTCCACGTCATAGGCGTCAAATACGTAATCCCGGCTGGAAGAGAGGAAGATAAGAATCCTGTCATATGCTTTTCCCCGGACAAGCTGTGCCGTCTGTATCCCATCCAGATCCCGCATGATAATATCCAGAAAAATGATATCGAAATCTTCCTGCGCCCGCAGTAATTCCCGCCCGCTGTTATATTGACGTATCGTACAGGAAATCTTCATTTCCTCCAGGACTTCTCTGATCCGGTCCGCTATTCTGCAGCATTCCTGGATCTCATCGTCGCACACTGCGATCGACAGCATTGCTCTCACCTCCCCTGTCAAACAGATTTTTATGCCTATATACTATATCGACTGTCAGCTGCAATTCACTTTGTTTCTGTCATAAGCGGCTGTTTGCATGTAACAATCGGCACTGTATGTTCTATTGTAACAGTTCATACTTTTCTATGATACAAAAAAAGACAGGGAAAGCGCTGTACTGGCTGCCTGCCTTTTCACTGTCTTTTCTTCAATGCTCCTGCCTTTATGACCTGCAAATAGTCTTCCTGTCACATCCGCTGCCGATCCAACAATTCCTTCAACGCCTCATCCCCGATGCTCACCCAGGCGTCCTCCTCCTCGGCATTCAATCCCAAATACTCCCGAAGCGTCACCGGCTCATCGCTAAATCCCCACTCCTGGCTGTAATCGTCAATCTCCTCAAAGGCAATCTCTCCCGCCAGGTACTTCTCCTTAAATTTCTTCTCCACAACCAATCATTCTCCTTCTCTGTCATCTTCTCTGCCTGCGCCTAACGCAATCCGTCTTCCCTCGCCTTTTTCGCGATCCTCTCATAAGTCGGCACCGGTACGCCATACTTCTGGCCCATCCGCACTACTTCATAGATAAGACCGTCAATCTCAGAATTTTTTCCCGCATAGATATCTCTCTGCATGGAAGTGCTTGCCTCCGGATTTAAGGTATCGAGGATCCGTAGATTCGTAGCTACAATATCCACTAAGAACGGTACTTCCATCGCCATTGCCAGCGCATCGACCTCCTGCATCAGTCTTACAAAGGTGTCCCGCGGATCTCCTGTCTTCTGCACTTCTCCCGCAGACACATGATAGTAGAGGCCGCACGCCGCCATAGGGGATACATAGGCAAATTTCTGCAGCGCATCCCTTCTGATATTGTCAGACAGTATTCCTTCAATCCCGCTTTCCTTCAGATCCTGCACCACTGCAAACAGCTCCGGCCGAAGCTGTTCTGGATCTCTCACTCCAAATACAATGCGGAAAATATCGCCCCGCAGCAAGATCGTACCCGGCTCTTTCACCTCACCCGCTATATAAATGCACCCGTCCGTCACCAGCACATCCGGCAGTTTCTCCTGCATACGCCCGCCTGTCCCGTAAAGATTTAAGATCGGGATCACAATCGTCTCCAGTCCGGCGATCCGGCTGATAAACGGAATCACATCTTCCAGAGAATATCCCTTCACACAGACAAAAATAATATCCGGCTGTTCCTCATAATGCTCCATATCTACCGCCTTGATCGGGTGTACCGTATAAGTTCCTTTCGCTGTCGTCTCCATCCGCAACCCCCGCTCCTGCATCCGCCGCAGATGCTCTCCGCGCGCAATCAGCGTCACATCCTTACCCGCCTGTGTCATATAAGCGCCGATACTCCCGCCAGTACCGCCCGCACCAATTACCAGATATTTCAAATCATTATCCTCCTGTCTCTGCTGATCCTTCTATTCCTCAGTCATGAAAACCATTTGCACAATTATCAAACATGGTTGAAATGCTGTTTGCCTTATTTCTATAATTTAACACAGCATCAAACTTTTCTGCAAGTGTTACATAGAGAAGTTAGCGTTGAGCATTTGGAATCCATCCTTTATAATAATTGCAAATATTCGAATGCAAGCTGGCCGGGCGCTTTGAGGTGTCAACCCGGATCGAATCCGCATCCGTAATTGTTGCACTCTATCCATCACTACGACTTGCTTCTGTCATATATGCCATGCTACACTGTAAGCAAAAACCGGAGGTGACTTTATGACAGACCCATACGAAAAATGTCCCGTCTATGAAAATGAAACCTATCTTCTGCGGCTTGTGGAAGCTACAGACGCGCCAGACTTACTCCTTGTATATTCTGACAAACAGGCAGTGCCCCTTTTTAACAGTGATAACTGCAACGGTGATGATTTTCATTATACAACACTGGAGCGCATGCAAAAAGCAATCGAATTCTGGCTCTGGGAATATGGACGCAAAGGCTTCGTCCGTTGGACAATCATCGATAAAACGATTCAACAGGCTGTCGGGACGATCGAATTATTTAACCGCAAATCGGAAGATTATTTCAATAACTGCGGTTTATTACGGTTAGATTTAAGAAGCGATCATGAGGAGGAAGCGGTTATTTCTGAAATTCTATCTCTGATTCTTGCGCCGGCTTTTGAGCTGTTTGACTGCCAGATGATCGCAACCAAAGTTCCACCCCTGGCCAGGGCACGGAAATCTGCGTTGACAAAATATGGCTTTACGGATTCCGAACAAAAACTGATGGGCGGACACGACCATAAATGCTACGGTGATTACTCTGTTCTGCAAAAGCCATCTTCTCCTGAAATATGATTTATCATGTGTGTCTTTTCTTAGCAGTAATGAAAAGGCACACATCCCTTCGCAATGCAGGAGTATATTCTCTGCAAACTTTTACATTTTCTTATCCCCTCCCCCTCTTGACATTTCCCACAGATCGTTCCATAATTGCAAAGGTTAATCTGTTTCACATTTTAATAAGTAGAAACAGATGTGTTCCGTGCCAATTTATGCAGAGGAGCTATCGACATGTATATTATTTTTTTTCTCATATGGATCATTTTCAATGGACAGTTTACCCTGGAGATCGCCGCTTTCGGCGTCGTGGTGTCAGGGCTGATCTACTGGTTTTTCTGCCGGTTTCTGGGCTATCAGCCGGGTGATGATGTCCGGCTGTGCAAGCGTATCTTCCTGCTGATCCACTATATCTTCGTTCTGGTAACGGAGATCCTGAAAGCAAATATGGCAGTTTTTAAGATGATCTATTCCTCCAGGTATGAGATCGAGCCGGTAGTCATCCATTTCAAGACGAATCTCACCTCGACCTTCGCCAGAGTGCTCCTGGCCAATTCCATTACTCTGACCCCAGGCACCATCACCGTCAGTCTCAAAGACGACGAATATACCGTTCACTGTCTGGACAAGGATCTGGCGGTTGGGATAGACTCCTCCATCTTTGTAAAACTGTTGGAGAGAATTGAAAGTATAACATGAGTAAATTCACAATGTGAATTTACTCGGCAAGATTTTCTTAGTAAGCTCGTATGATGAACTATGGTAAACGAAATTTCTAATGTCGTTAACTATAAAACGGAGGGACAAAATGCTGTACCACAATCTTTATATTACAATACTGATTATCCTGGCCATTATGCTTTTCCCTTGTCTGATCCGTGCTGTCAGGGGGCCGCGCATCGCGGACCGTCTTGTCTCGGTTAATATGATGGGCACCATGGTCATGGTCATGATCGCCATTCTGGCGCTGATGCTGGATGAAGGATATCTGGTGGATATCTGTCTGATCTACGCCATGATCAGTTTCTTATCCGTAGTTGTTCTCTCCAAAGTGTACATCGGTATCTATGAGGAGAAACGGCACAAGGAAGAGCATCCGGAGGATAAAACAGAAGGAGGTATGTCTGATGGGAGTTTTTGAGTGGCTGCGTCTGATCGTGGGATGTCTGTTCCTGCTGATCGGGCTGGTAATCTTTTTTACGGAAATCTTCGGCGTCTTTCATTTCCGGTATGTGTTGAACAGGATGCATGCTACGGCCATGGGTGACACGCTGGGCATCAGTTCCTGTATGATCGGGCTCATGATCTTCTCAGGGTGGAATTATACCACACTGAAGCTGCTTCTGATCGTCGTATTCCTGTGGCTGGCTTCCCCGGTATCCTCCCACGTGCTGGCGAGGCTTGAGGTGGCGACCAATGAGAATCTGGGTGCACACTGCACGGTCTATCCGGAATTAAAAACATTAGAGGACGAACTGACAGGAGGCGAAACCAAATGACCCTTTTTCAATCCATACTCCTTGGCTTTCTGGTGGTGTGCGCAATCTCCGTCAGCTTCTCGCGCAACCTCTTAAACTCCATCCTGATCTATATGTCCTACAGCCTGATCATGTCCATTCTCTGGGTCTGTCTGGAATCTCCGGATCTGGCCATCACGGAAGCGGCCGTGGGCGCAGGCGTGACCAGTATCCTCTTCTTCGCCACGCTGAAGAAGATCCAGGCGATCCGTATCGAGAATGAGAAGAAAGCAGAAACGACACAAAGAAACGGAAAGGCGGAAACGGCGCATGAGTAGGCGAAAACCAAATGAAGAATATGACAAGACAATGGCCGGACGCTTTTTCGGATGGCTGTCTGGCAGCAAGGATCCTTATCTGGGCAGGGTGGAGATGCAGGCCCAGGAAGAAAAGGTCCTTCCCAGTGAGACGATCATCGAGCGTATGCGGGAAGCGCAGATGCGCCGTGATAAGGTATACGACCCTGAGGCCAATACACTGGCCCGGCTTTTCCATAAGATCTACACTGCCAGTGCGGTTCTCTTCTGCATCGCCCTGGTAGGCGTCCTGTTGGTGACGGTCTCTTACCTGCCGTCCAGCGGCAATGCGGATAACCCGGTCAACAACGTGGTTTCTGAGCGTTACATCGAAGACGGGCTGCAGGAGACGGGCGCGCTCAACATCGTGTCCGGCATGATTCTCACCTACAGGGCTTTCGATACTTTCGGTGAAACTAACGTACTTTTTATCGCTACCTGCTGTGTGATGATCCTGTTGATGGTGGACGACGCGATCTTAAAGAAGCAGGAAGCCATGAGTGACCGCCGTTTTGAGCCGAAAAACGATGCCATTCTGCAGGGCAGCGCCTTTGTGCTCACACCGATCATCTTTATTTTCGGTATCTATATTATCTTAAACGGCCATCTGTCGCCGGGCGGCGGTTTCTCCGGAGGCGCCATCATTGGTGCGGGCCTGATTCTCTATACCAGCGCTTTCGGCTTCCATAAAACGCAGCGTTTCTTCGACGAGCATATCTATAAGATCGCGAAGATCACCGCGCTTTGCATGTACGGCCTGATCGGCACTTATTTCTATGTGACCGGGGCAAACGGCATCGAGAATCATATTCCGCTGGGTATTCCGGGGCATATTCTAAGCAGCGGCATCATCCTGCCCATCAACTTCTGCGTGGGGCTGGAGGTTGCCTGCACTATGTACGCTTTCTATGCATTATTCAGAAGAGGAGGGCTATAGGAGAAAATGGGTCCCAATTTATTTATCAATTACGGCGAGGCGGTTGCCATGCTCCTGTTCGGCATCGGATTCGGCAATCTGCTCTTGCAGCCGAACCTGATCAAGAAGATCATCGGTCTCAATATCATGGATACGGCAGTCTATCTTTTTCTGGCGGAAAAAGGTTATATCGCCGGGCGCATAGCCCCCATTATCACTGACGGCGTACAGGACGTGGAAGCTTACATCAATCCCATTCCCAGCGGTCTTGTGCTAACGGGTATCGTGGTATCGGTGTCCGTGTCCGCCCTGATGCTTGCCCTGACGATCCGGCTTTACCGTCGTTATCATACCCTGGACTTGGACGAGATCTCAAGACAGCTGAAAAAGGAGGGTCTGTAAGATGGAGTTTGTACAGAACTTTCCCTGTTTTTCCATTATCCTGTGTCTTTTCGCGGGTATTATCAGCTCCGGCTTCAAGGACAAAGCCGCCTTGCGGATCAATACCGCACTGCTAATGATCGTCACTTTCCTAAACGGCGCCACACTGCTCTACACGCTGGAAACCGGGGAATCTTTCGTCTACGTGATGGGTAAATTTCCTGCCCCCTGGGGCAATGAGATCCGTGCCGGTGTACTGGAAGCCCTGACGGCGCTTTTCTTCTGCGTGATCATGCTGCTGTCCCTATTAGGCGGCAGACACAAGCTGTTGGAAGAGGTGGAAGCAGGCAAAACGTACCTCTACTATGTGCTGACGGACCTGCTGCTTAGTTCCCTGTTAGCGCTCGTCTATACAAACGATATGTTTACGGCTTATGTTTTCGTAGAGATCAACACCATCTCCGCCTGCGGCCTGATCATGATAAGACAGAATGGGCGCACCATCGAAGCCGCCGTCCGCTATATGATCATGAGTCTCTTAGGTTCCGGTCTGCTGCTTCTTGGGTTGTGCATGCTCTACGACCTGACCGGCCACCTGCTCATGAGCAATATTCGGCAGTCCGTAGCGCAGATCGCCGCAAATGATGCGTATGTGATCCCGCTGATCGTGTCGATCGTGCTGATGTCGGTGGGTATCTGCATCAAGAGCGCACTGTTCCCGTTCCACGCCTGGCTTCCGGACGCCTACGGCTATTCTACCGTGTCCTCCGCCGCCATCCTCTCCAGTTTGGTGTCCAAAGGGTATATTTTTCTGTTGATTAAGATTATCTACCGGGTAATCGGTTTTGATATTTACCACGATACGAGGATCATCGACGTACTGTTCGTCTTCGGCCTGATGGGCATGGTCTTCGGCTCCTTAAGCGCCATCAAGGAAAACGATGTCCGCCGGATGATCGCCTACTCCTCGGTGGCTCAGATCGGTTATATTTACATGGGTTTCGGCATGGGCACGGAAGCCGGCATGACTGCCAGTGTCTTCCATATCCTGTCCCACGCCGCCACCAAGTCGCTGCTGTTTATCGCCGCCATCGGCTTGACGGATGTCTCCGGCGGCAGCCGCAAGTTTATTGAGCTGACCGGCGCGGCCTACCGCAACAAATGGGCCGGCGCGGCGTTCACGGTAGGATCCCTTTCCATGGTGGGCGTGCCGCTCTTTTCCGGCTTTATCAGCAAGCTGCTGTTCGCCCAGGCTGCCGTGCAGAACCATACGAAAATGCTGCCTGCCCTGATCGTTCTGGGGATCAGCACGATCCTGAACGCGATCTACTTTATGAAGACCGTAATCCGCATCTACACGCCGGTAGGCTACAGCGCCTACCCAAGCATTACCTTTGCCAAAATGCGGGTGTATGCCGTGACCTTAATTGCCTTTATCCTGTTGAACGTGATCCTGGGCATCAGCTCCCAGCCGGTGGTTGACATGATCCGGCAAGGGTTGTCCATGTTTTCCTGAAGAATCTATGTCACGTTTTTCGGAGATTCGCCTGGCGAACCCGGAAAGCCAGATCCTTTTCAAGATTACCAGAGAGGGGGTAACGATATGTATCTCATTCTTTTATCTATATTTGTACCGATCCTGGCAGGCTGCCTCCTGCTGGCGCTGCCGGAAAAAAAGATTAGCAGAGCGCAGCTTCTTCTGGTCGTGGGAGCTGCATACCTTCTGACGGCTGCGCTGGTCGTCGGCGCACTGATCGGCGCCTGTCATGTGACTTTCACACTGTTCCATCTCACTGCGTCTCTGCCTGTCTGCTTTCACATTGATGAGATTGGCATGCTGTTCGCGGCATTGACACTGATTGTATTTGTGTGTGCAGGATTCTTCTCTTTTGCCTATATGAAGCATGCGTCGAAGGAAAAACGATATTACGGATTCTATCTGATCGTATTTGGGGTGCTGAACGCCCTATGCTTTGCCGGGAATCTAATCACCTTCTATCTGTTCTTTGAGATGCTGACCCTCACCTCCATGCCGCTTGTGCTGCATGTCGGCACCAGAGAAGCCATTATGGCAGGATTGAAATACTTATTCTACTCCCTGTGCGGAGCTTATATGGCATTGTTCGGCATTTATTTTATCTGGAAAAACAGCGCTACACTGGCCTTCACGGCGGGCGGCGTGCTGAATATGGTAGCCCGCGAAGGCGGGGATCGTCTGCTTTCCCCGGCAGTCGGCAGCGCAGGCGGCGCAGTGAATGCGGCAGCGGGCGGCCATGCCGGCATCCTGCTAATCGCGGCTTTCGTTATGTTATTGGGCTTCGGCGTCAAGGCCGGTATGTTTCCGATGCATGCCTGGCTGCCGACCGCTCACCCGGTGGCGCCCGCTCCGGCCTCTGCGGTACTCTCCGCGGTCATTGTCAAGGCTGGCGTACTGGCGGTGGTTCGTGTGGTTTATTACATCTTCGGCCCGGATTTTCTGCGGGATACCTGGGTACAGACGACATGGCTTACGCTGACACTGCTTACCGTATTTATGGGTTCCATGCTGGCCTACCGGGAACCGGTTCTGAAGAAAAGACTGGCCTACTCTACGGTGAGTCAGCTCTCCTATATCCTGTTCGGCCTGGCGGTCATGAACGTCACTTCCGTCACCGGCGGGTTGCTGCATGTTCTGGCCCACGGTCTGATCAAGGCCGTCCTGTTCCTTGTGGCCGGCGCCATCATCTGCACAACCGGCAAGACACGAATCGAAGAACTGCGGGGGATCGGAAAGGAAATGCCGCTCACCATGTGGTGTTACACGATCGCTTCCCTGGGCCTGATCGGTATTCCGCCCACCGGCGGTTTTATCAGCAAATGGTATCTGGCCGTGGGCAGCCTGCAGAGCAATATGCTCTTCCGGTGGTTTGGACCGGTCGTACTGCTTGTCAGCGCCCTTTTGACGGCGGGTTATCTGCTGCCGCTCACGATCCGTGGCTTCCTGCCGGGCGCGGATTACGATTACGCTCATCTGCAGAAGCAGGAGCCTTCGCCATGGATGACGGTTCCGATCGTAATACTGACGGTACTGTCGGTTCTGATCGGTTTATTTCCCAATGCAATCACGGAACGGATCATGGGGTTTGTGATTCCCCTCCTGTGAGAGACAGATTCGATCGAACACAGCAAAGATCAGTTAATAGAAATGGAGCGCTACTATGATCATACTGGTAATTTTAATTCCCATACTTGCAGGAGCACTGGTGCCGATGCTCTCTTTTAAGAAGCGGTGGCATATGGAAGCCTTTCTGGAATGCGCAGTCATCTTAAACAGCATCCTGGTATGGTATCTGTTACTGCACCACTCAGACAGCACTTTCCTGCTGGCCCATTTTACAGGCGATCTGTCCATCTGCTTCAAAGTGGACGGCATGGGCATGGTCTTCGCCGGGCTTGTCTCTGCGCTGTGGCCTTTTGCCACCCTGTATGCCTTTGAATATATGACGAAAGAAGAGCATGAGAAGATCTTCTTTCTCTTCTACACCATGACTTACGGCATTACCCTCGGTATCGCGCTTGCCGCCAATCTGCTGACCATGTATTTCTTCTACGAACTGCTGACGCTGGTGACGGTGCCGCTTGTCATGCATACGCTGACCAGAGAAGCGATTCTGGCAAGCCGGAAATACCTGTACTATTCGCTGGGCGGCGCCGCCTTTGCCTTTATCGGCTTGATCATGATCATCATCTACGGCACCACCACGGACTTTATTCTGGGCGGCGTGCTCGACCTTTCCAAGATCGGGGCGCGCACCAACGTCCTGCTGTTTGTCTATGTGATGGCCTTTATGGGCTTCGGCGTCAAAGCCGCCGTATGCCCTTTTAACGCCTGGCTGCCGCAGGCTGGTGTGGCGCCCACTCCGGTAACGGCGCTTCTGCACGCCGTGGCCGTAGTCAAATCCGGCGCGTTCGCGATCATCCGCCTGACCTATTACAGCTTCGGTGTGGACTTCTTAAAAGGCACCTGGGCGCAGACCACCGTCATGCTGGTGGTCATGTTCACCGTCGTGTACGGCTGCAGCCGCGCCGTCAAGGAGACGCATCTGAAACGGCGTCTGGCCTACTCCACCATCAGCAACCTGTCCTATATCCTGTTCGGCGTCACGATCATGACTCCAGCCGGGCTGGTGGGAGCGCTGACCCACCTGATCTTCCACGCGGTGATCAAGATCTGCTCCTTCTTCTGTGCGGGCGCCGTGATCCACCAGACAGGGAAGCAGTATGTCCACGAACTGGACGGCATGGGGTACAGGATGCCCCGCGTCTTCGGCATCTTCACCATATCTGCGCTGGCGCTGATGGGCGTACCCGGCCTGGCCGGCTTTATCAGCAAATGGAATCTGGCTTCTGCAGCCGTGGAAAGCGGCAATCCGGTGGCTTATTTCGGGATCGCCTGCCTGCTTGTCTCCGCCCTGCTGACTGCAATTTATATGTTGTCCATTGTGGTGCGAGCCTTTTTCCCGGAAAAAGGGTTTGATGATTCCCCGATCAAAGAGAGCAGGGACCCTAACTGGAAAATGCTCCTGCCGCTGTTTGTGTTTGTATTCTTTATCGTTGCATTTGGTCTGTATTCCCAGCCGCTCACGGATTTCTTCCGCGATGTGGCGGCAGGACTGTATACATTTTAGATTACTATATTGGCTTGTATCAAAACAGAAATGAGGGTAACTATGAATCCAACGATCAATCTACTTCTATATACCGTCGTCTTCGGCCCCATGGCCGCTGGAATCCTAAGTTATATCCTGGGCCGGTTCCATAAGGATCTGCGCAGCCGGTTCGCCGATCTGACAACGGGCCTGGTCTTCGGTATTTTCCTGTATTTGTTCTGGCAAATGCTGCCGCCGGGGCAGAACACTTCTGCCGGAATCAAATGGCAGGCTGATCTTCCCGAAATCTGCGGCATGGGGCTTCACTTTCTATTGGACGGCTTCCGGGCTCTGTACGGCATGATTGCCGCCTTTATGTGGTTTATATGCACTCTCTTTTCGAAGGAATATTTGAACCATTATCGTAATCGCAACCGCTACTATCTGTTTCTTCTGGTGACGCTCGGTGCAACGGAAGGGGTTTTCCTATCCGCTGATTTCTATACGACCTTTGTCTTCTTCGAGATCATGTCCTTCACCTCCTATGTGTGGGTGGCCCATGATGAGAAAAAGGAATCTCTGCGCGCTGCCGCCACTTATCTCGCTGTGGCAGTAATCGGCGGGCTGGTAATGCTGATGGGGATCTTCCTGCTCTATGATGTGACGGGAACACTGTTCTTCGACGAATTGACGGATGCTATTCGGTGTTACAGCGCCCAGGCAGATCACACGCAATTATTCACCGGCGCGGCGGATTCCTCCTCTGTCACCTTACAGTTGTGGATTGCCGGGCTCTGCCTGCTGTTCGGCTTTGGCGCCAAGGCCGGGGCTTTTCCTCTCCATATCTGGCTGCCCAAGGCCCATCCGGTGGCACCCGCTCCGGCTTCCGCCCTGCTCTCCGGCATCCTGACCAAGGCAGGCATGTACGGCATCCTGATCCTGACCGCCTGCCTGTTTCTGGGCAATACGGCCTGGGGCGGCCTGATCCTGCTGCTTGGCGTCTGCACGATGGTCATAGGGGCAGTATTGGCGCTCTTTTCCATCGACTTGAAAAGGACGCTGGCATGTTCCTCCGTCTCCCAGATCGGTTTTATTCTGGTAGGCGTCGGCATGTCCGGTCTGATGGGCGCAGCGAATCTGACTGCCGTGCACGGCAGCCTACTTCATATGATCAATCACTCCCTGATCAAACTGGTGCTGTTCCTGGCCGCAGGCGTGATCTTTATGAATGTGCATACGCTGGATTTAAACGCCCTGCGCGGGTTTGGCCGTAAGAAGCCTCTGCTTCACTTCCTTTTCCTGATGGGTGCGCTGGGGATCGGCGGTGTGCCGCTTTGGAACGGTTATATCAGTAAGACGCTGCTCCATGAGAGTATCGTGGAATATACGGAGATGGTCAGCGCACTGAAAGGGATTGAATGGGCCTTTCTGATCAGCGGCGGACTGACCGTCGCCTATATGACAAAACTGTATGTGGCGCTTTTTATAGAAAAAAATGCGGACGACGCTGTACAGGCAAAGTACGATGCCCTGAAGGGAACCTATATGAATAAAGTGAGCGCCGCCGCGTTGACGGTCAGCGCCGTCCTGCTGCCGCTGATGGGATTATTCCCTCATGCCGTCATGGACAGACTGGCCGGGATGGGACAGGGATTTATGAACGTACAAGGAGCGGAACTGGTGATTTCCTATTTTACCCTGACAAATTTAAAAGGCGCGGCAGTCTCTCTGGCAATCGGCGCGGCAGTCTATGGCATCGTGGTCAGGCTGTGGATGATGCGCCCCGCCCGAACAGTACATGCCACTCCTTCCGGCAATACGAGTGAAGCTGCCGGCGCGGCGCAAGAGATTCCGTCAAACGGCCAGGGCAAGAATTCCCGCAAAGAATACATCAACCGCTGGAACAGCTACTTAGACCTGGAAGACCGGCTCTATCGGCCGATACTGCTGCGTGTGCTGCCCTTTGTATTCGGTGTGATCTGCCGCGTGCTGGACAGCTTCGTAGACGCTGTCGTGGTATTACTGCGAACAACCCTTTACAAGGACAGCAAGCTGCCGCAGGAGCTGCCGGAAGGGACCACACTCACACACATGTGTGCCTGTGTGGCTGCCTTTTTCCAGCACGTCGGTAATCTGACTTTCCGTCGGAAGCGGCCGGCTAATGTAGATTATGACCATAAGTTTGCCATGATCTATGAAGAATGGTCCGAGAACAGTACGATGATCGCGCGCAGTATGTCCTTTGGATTATTGCTGTTCTGTGTCGGCTTGATCTTTATGATTGCCTATTTATTTGTGATGGATATTTTCTAACAGATATCATTCTGCTTGACTGCCATCCACAATCCTCCTCTTCTTCTTACGCCGGTATAGGAAGAAGAGCGCTCCCGCCACAGGAACCGGAATGAGACAGAGCAGATAAGCGCCCATACTGCTATCCTGGAGACAGACTGCAATTTCCACTTCTGTCCCTTCCACTGTAAAGAGATGATAAATGCCCATAAGCTCCGTTGCTGCCTGTACCCATCTTCCATCCTGCTTTACATAGAGAGCAATATCCTCCGTCTCTCCCTGAGGCGCCTGATACCGTAGCTGATGCTGTGCATTTGCGTCCTCTGGAATCGTTATGTACCAATGCTCCACCACATTTTTCAGCGGGAGCTCCGCCGCCGTATACTCTGCTCCGGGTACTGTCGGTTTTTCCATTTCTATTCCGCCAACCGGCAGAGTTCCAACCGGATCTGTCAGCACATTCCTCTCTGCTTCTGACGTCTGCCCAGAGGCAGCAGAATCGCTGCCGTCAACATTTCCGCCCGTAACCTGTACTTCCTCTTCCTGCTGAAACATACCGTCCACCAGAAGCACTGACTGGCCGTTCTGCCTTGTCTGTCCGGAAGCCAGCGTCGTCAGATAGCGCACATATTCTGCCGTAATATCTTCATCGTACATAATGCCTGCAATCTCTTTGATATCCCAATCTGCATAAAATCCATCCTTCGCCGGAATATCAGGATACCACTCGGAAGTCACATGACTCATATAGGGACATTCAATCCTCTTCACTTCCTTTTCATCTGCATAAAAGGCTACCGACATCATATGAAACCGATTCGGAAGACCTTCTATCGAAAGCAATTCTTCATAGCTGACCGGCTCGGCTTTGCCACTGTAACTTATGCGGTCAATCCCCGCGATCTCCTCCGATACAAAGTAATTATCGGCCACGGTCCCGCTGTTATCTATCTCTCCCGCAATTGCACCATAGTAGGCCGACGCATCCTGCACCCGTACCATGGCGCAGCAATTCTCCATACTGGAGCCAAAACCAGAGATACCCGCCACATATTCCTCCCCGGACACAGTGCACTTCGCATATCCATTCTCAATATAAGACAGCGATCTTCCTGCAATACCTCCTACATAGTTTCCCGCCGTACTATTGATCCTGCCATAATTCTCGCAACGAAGAATTGTCCCCATCTCCTGCTGTCCTGCAATGCCTCCCACATAACTCTTCTGTGCCGTTATGTTTCCTTCATTGATATTATGGCGTAAGATGCATTTGGTCAAAAAGGTAGAATTCCATCGGGCATTCTCAATCCCTGTCACATCTCCTTCCAGGTCAAAATCATATTCAATCGCCATCGTTCCCGTAACGCCTGCTACGTTCAGGTCTCCTCTCACAATGCCTCTATTCGTACAGTCTGCGATCGTTGCATCTGTACTGCTCTCTGCATCCTCCTGCGAATTATCCTCATAAACTGTTGTATAATCCATATCCAGAACGCCGTCGATCGCATCGGTATATAACCGCATGATCACGCTGAATTGGTCATTGATCTCTGACAGATCATCTAACATGACATCATTGGTCGATGACATCTCGTCATTCAACTGTCCCATGTTTTCTGACAGTCCCTGCAGATTGGCATTCAGGCTGTTCGCTTTCGAGCGGTAATCGCTTCCAAGCTCTGGCAGCTGAAGATCCGGCATGCCGTTTACCGTATGGAAAATATTCCTCGCTTCGCTCCCCGCAGACTCCAGATTGTCCATGGCATCCTCCACCGAGCCTACTGCACTCTCCAATCGCTCCCGCGCCTCTTTAGACATCTTTGCACCGGCTTTCAAAGCAAGTTCTGACATAATCTGCAGATACTCTTTCATATCCTGTTGATAGCCGGCAGATGATGGGTGTGCCGCCCTGTATTTTTCATCCGCATAGGCCTCTGCGTCTGCCTCGATCCGGGCAGCGTTGGAGGATTCTGTCATCTCCTTCGATACATCAGTAAGCAGCTGTCTGTCCATTTCTCCCTGTGCGCCCTCTCTCTGGGGAAAGGCTGTCCGGTTTTCCTCGCCGCCCGCAGCCACACGATAATGCACCCAGCCTGTCACTTCCATGTAGTCTTCATAAGTGCGTCCGGCATTCCATCCTGTCCAGTCTGTCCGCACATCTTCCCCAAAACAAGGCCGCAAATCCTGTACGCTGGCTTGATCTGTGTCCCTTGCATCGTCATCGACAGCAGCATCCTTTTCCGCTATTTCATCTTCGTTGTTCTTATCCCCCTCCTGCGCATTGCCGTTGTCTGTCAGTATATCGTTCCCGGCGCCTCCACTCTGTGTTCCGTCGGTTTGATCTACTCCTGGTTCAGCGCCTGCATGATCATCATCCGGGTTCTCACCATTACTGCTGCCATTGTGCTTTTCATCTTCTGTGCTGCCGCTGCCTGCTGCATTCCCTGTCTGATTACCACCGTCTGAAACACTGCCATCCGCAGCACTGTCCTCCTCGGAAACCTCCACACTTACATACAGCGAAAATCCCCCATTCCGTGTATATCCATAGGCCGGATCAGACCTTACCTGATCGATATAATAATGTCTATAGGCCTCCAGTACCTTCGCATAGTCCTCGGCATACTGTTCTGATGCTCTGTCTAAGGCTTTCCTGGCTTCTTCGTATCGCGCCCGTTCCTCCTCAGACATATACTGGTAAAGATCCAGAGCATCCAGAGTATCTCCAAATTCCTCTGCAGCGTCTCTCACATTCCCCGCTGCATTCTGCGTCTGATCGACAAAGCCGCCGCCTTTTCCTGCTTCATCCATAACATAATCCACACGCCCCATCAGATCATTCGCTGAACCGATCATACCGTCCGTCCATTCAATCGTCCTGTCAGCCAAAAACCCTGTATCGTCCAGGGCTTTATCCACAAAATCCTGAATGACTGTCAATCTGGCTGAGACTGTGTCAGATTCCGTTCCTGCATCCTCCAGCATCCGCGATGTCAGATCATGCAGTTTATCAATATTCTCTGACAACTGGTAGGCAATATCCTCCGACAAGTCGATCGCGATATACGGCTCTGTCTGTCCGGCGATGCCGCCCACATCTTTCCGGCCGTAGACGCTTCCTTCATTTTCACAGGCATACACATACCCCGACTGACGTCCCACGATACCACCCGTGTTATAACCCACATGCTCATATCCTACTGTACCGCGGTTTTTACAGTACTGTATAATTCCCGTCGATAATCCTGCAATGCCGCCTGTATCAATGGTATTGTTCACTGCCGGCGCCTGACGCGGCTTCTGCGTATCATTTTCCAGATCCAAAAGACCTGCCGTATACTGCTCCAAATTAATGTCCTCTAAAGACATCGGCTTATCTTCATTCCAAATATTGACATCCGCCTCATTAGAACATCCGGCAATATTTCCTGTATTTTCACCCGCAATACCGCCTGTATAGTGTACCCCTGTGACCGTGCCGCTGCTCATGCAGTTGATCAAAATACCACTCTGCTCGTTAAAACCAGTAATCCCTCCTACATAATCGCTGCCTTCTACGCTCCCATTAAAAGTACACCCAAGGAGAATACCTCTGTTATCTCCCACAAGGCCGCCGACCACCATCGGTTTTCCGCCTGGGCGCACACTGCCCCGCACTGTGACGTCCGTGATCACTGCTGAGCGCTGCGTATAGCAAAACAGTCCCGTATAAGACACCGACTCCCGGATGATCAGACCGCTGATCGTGTGTCCCTGCCCGTCAAAGTATCCACCAAAGGTTGGGATGGAAACAAAATCACTGCCCGACAGATTGATGTCACTTGTCAGATACACCTTTTTATCTACCGACCAGGTGTCCAGCCAGCAGTTTTTGGCAAATTTTTTCATATCCTCTACAGAATCTATGTATATTTCCTCCCACTGCTTAGTTTCTTCCTCATAGGACGCCATAGTCTTATTGGCGTCCTCCAGCGATGTGATCTCCTCCGCCTCTGCATCCAGCACTGATGTCAATAGGATCCATATCGCCAGTGCCAGGGAAGCTGCTCTCTTCTTATACATGTTCCTCCACCTCCCTGCTCTCTAACTCTGACCGTACCGCTGCCGTCATATTCCGGTACTCTTCCTCCGTTAACTGCGTCACATCTCCCGCTTCTACGTAGGCGCTCACGTTGCCGCGCACGATCGCATTCATCGTACCCGTCACAGTACCCTCGATCCGCCCCCGTACCAGCCCGTCTACCTTGACCAGTCCGGTAGCATTCTTCGTGCGGATCGGCATATTCATGACAAATGCCGTCTTCTCTATGATCGTATCTCCCACCAAAAGAATCTGCGGCAGTACAAACATCGTGATAAAAATAGAGATCAACGTTCCCCGGCCCAGACATTTCCCAATGCCGAAGATCGCCACATCCGATGTCAGCTTTCCGATCAGGATACCTGATACCGCCAGCATTGTTCCTGACGTAACAATCGTTGGGAACGACAGATTCATCGTATCAATGATGGACTGCTTTCTCCCCATCGACTTACGCAGTTCTGTATAGCGGCTTGCTATGACGATCGCATAATCAATGTTCGCGCCCATCTGGATCGAGCTGACGATCAGATACCCCATAAAGAAAAGATTCTCATGCGCCATCGCGGGTACTGAGAAATTAATCCAAATACTTCCCTGAATGACAGCAATCAACAATACCGGCATCCCCGCCGACTTAAACGTAAATAACAGTACCACCAGCACCACCAAAATAGATACAACGTTTACTACAATATTGTCTCTCGAAAAAGTCTTCTGCAGATCATACTGGCTCACAGATTCACCGCAGACAAGTATTTTCTCATCATAATACTGCCCTGCAATCTCATGCATTCTGTCCAGAAAAGCAAATGTCTCCCCACTCTCCTCCGGCAGAGTCAGATAGACAAGCATGCGACTGTAATTCTCACCCTGCAGCTGGTTCTTCGCAAAATTCATCTGCTTATAGGCATCGTCCAGCATTTCCTGCAGTTCATCCTCCAGCGTCACATATCCTTCTTCCACCTCATCATAGACAAACAGAAACATCTCGATCAAAGGCACCTGATAATCCGCCAGCCCATTGACCACCTTTGCATAATCTTCATCGTTGACCGCGTAGGCTGCATAGACTAACTCCGCCACCTCATAATCCAGATCGATCAACTCCGAAAACTGCCGCGGTGTCAGCTTATCCGTAAGATGATAACCATCCAGCGCCTCGATATTGGCAAGCCCCATCGTATAATCGACCTCTGGGCACGCATCCAGATCCTGCAGCAAAGCCTTTTCCTTCTCATAATCACCCGCCGGTACGATCAGCGCCACCATATTAGAAAATCCAAAATTATCCTCCTGCATCTCCTCCGCCTTCTGCACTTGATTCTGCAGCGGCGGCGTCACCGTACTGTAACCAAACACATACGGACAGTTCTTAGAGATCATATAGGCAGCTATGATCGCCACCAGAAAAAGCGGCGCTACCATATAACGCGACCGGTAGGCAAACTTGCCCACGAGTGGAATATCGGGTATGAAATTCTTATGCCGTGTTTTCTCCATGAGATTGGAGAACACCATGATCACACCCGGCATCAGCAAAAATACCGCACACAGACTCAAAATGATCGCCTTGATCAACACAATTCCCATATCCGGCCCCATCTTATACTGCATAAAAGTCATCGCAATCAGTCCGCCAATGGTCGTCAGGGAACTGCCTGCGATTTCCGGGATCGCCTTGCTGAGCGCAATGATCACCGCCTCCCTGGCCGGCAGCGAAGCATGCTCCTCTTTATATCGATTCAAGAAGATAACCGCATAATCCACAGACAGAGCCAGCTGCAGCACAATCGTGACAGAATTCGACACAAAAGAGATGGTGCCAAACAGGAAATTCGTACCCATATTAATAATCGCTGCCGATAAGAATGTGATCAACAGTACCGGTATCTCCGCATATGCCTGTGTCGTCAGAAGCAATACCGACACCACGACAATCGCGACTAACACGGTAATCGTATTCATCTCCTGTCCAATCAACTCCGACTGCGTATCGCCCAGGCCTGTCGTCAGATAATAATCGCATCCGTCAAGCCGCTCTTTGAGCGCATCCAACGCCTCCAGACAGGCATCTTCCTTCTCATCGTAGTCAAACGTAATATTGTAGTAACCAGAACCATTCGTGTAGTGCTCCTCCGTGTCGTCAAAATCCACGGAAAAGACCCCCGGCGACTGCTCCAGACGCTCACAAATCTCCTCCGCCTGCCTGTAAGAAACATTCGCCACCATCACATTACAGGTTCCGTATGTAATAAATTCTTCCTCCATCAGATCCAGTCCTTGCCTGGTCTCTGTGGTCCCCGGCAGGTAATGTGCCATGGAATTTTCCACCCCAACCCAGTTCCGGGATATGGCCGAAAAAATAATCAGGAGACCAAAGAGCAGGAAGAAAAGATTCCTCTTATCTACAATAAACCCGCATATCTTCAGCATCGCCTGATTATCGCTTTTGTTCGTATTCAGTTCTTTCTCCATATGCAAGCGCCTCCTTCATCCATGAAGGAATTATAGCACTATGCAAGAATGGTATCAATGTAAAATGAAGTGTCAGAGATATACAATTTAGGGGATTTGTATATGACTGCGCAGGCTCTCTACCGTCCTTTGCAGCCCTTCCCGCATATGGGTCCGCGGCTTCCAGCCAAGGCCGGTAAGTTTCTCCACATCCAAAAGGGCTTTCGTAGCCGTTGAATAACCCGCCTGCTCCACGGCATCCGGCAGGTCATAGACCACCTTCACGCCATTGTCTTTCGCCAGCCATTCTGCGATATCGCGAAGCGTAACCTCTGACCCTGTATCCGAAACATTATATGCTTCTCCGCTCTTTCCTTTCAGCAATACTGTCAGAATCCCCATTGCGGCATCTAAGGCATATGTGTAAGAGTATAACTGTGTACCGGCGCTTTTCAGCACAATATCTTCCCCGGCAGCTGCCTTCTTAATAAACTGGGCTATCGCTTTCGAATCTGACAGAAGCATTGTTGGTCCATAAGTTCTGCTTAAGCGTGGGATCACAAAGTCCAATCCATACGTCTGGCCATAGGCATTGCAAAGCGCTTCCCCTACCCGCTTGCTCTCCGGATAACCTGCCCGTAACGTATTGCAGTCTATATACCCTAGATCATCTTCCTTGTATCTGTCTGTATCCCCACGGTTTTCTCCATATATTTCAACCGAAGAAAGAAAACAGAAGCGCCTCGCCTGATGGGAAACCGCATAATCCAACAGATTCTTTGTGCCGATCACATTGGAAGCAATGGTCCCAATCGAATCCTGGGAATATTGCAGTGGGTGCGTGTTACTCGCCGCATGAATGATATAATCTGCCTGTCCACATTCTGGCAGTTTCGTATTGACATCACAAGAAAGATAACGGAATGTTTCCTCTGACCAGTATTCCTTAAGCCGGTTCCTGGCACTCTCAACATTCCGGCTAAGAGCAATGACATGCACCTGCTGGTCTCTACTGCAATTACGATTGTGTTCCATCAGCACCTCTACGATACATTTCCCGATCATACCGGTCGCACCGGATAACAGGATTGTCCTGCCGAACAATCTCTCCCATGGTAAAACCTGCTCTGACTGCATCTTTTTACACTCCTCCCTCTTTCCTTCCCGGCAGATCCTATCCGCTGTTTCACACATGGCAGCTATGTCTCCTTCCTGTGTCCTAAAGTCGTTGGCTCTCTCTACGATTAAAGCAATCTCATGTCAGCCACACTTTCCCAGCATATAAGATCTTCCATTTCTCACGATTCTTCAGAAAATAGATTGTAGTTAAGTTTTCTCCCAGGTAACCCGCAAAGCGGTCTGCACGCTCCCATCCACGCGGAGTCGTAAGTTCCTCCGTTCTTTCCAAAATGCGAAAAAGAAAATGACAGTAATCATCAAATACCACCGTTTTCGCAATCAGCATATTAAAATTATAGAAGCTATGTTCTTTTCCTAAAATACCTTTCTCATACGCTTCCAAATATCCGGGTTCCAGCTCATCCAAAGCCTGTAACATAGCGCTCCAGTCTTTTTCGGTACAATAACGGGTATGCTGCAGCGAGATATCCGGGTAATGGACTGTTGGATAAGGCAATATGACATCCCACTCTCCCTCACACTGTAACAGCCTCTGCATCTGTTCATCGCTGATATTAAAAAGACGTCTGTAATGACAAATACCCTTATAGGAAGCGCTGTTATGTTTCCATGCATAGTAGGTCGCCGTCAACTCACAATAGTTGCGGTTCTTCGCCGATATATTCTCACCACTGTTGTCCTGCAGCCCGGCAATGATCTGTTCTGTCAGATCCGCACCTACCTGGATCGGATGGATATAGGATGGCGTTGTAAAATGATTCAGAAGAGGCTTGTCCATATGCGATTTTGCCTGGTAAACATGGACGGCGGACGTCAATAAACTATCCCTCTCTGTACCATCACTATTATGCTCACATCCGATCACACCATAGCCATCCGCTCCTGCGCAGAAGCGCGAAAGCATAGCAGGCACAGTATTATGACCCAATACGCCTCCATAATATGCTTCCATCAGCTCATTTTCCAATTCATTTGTCAGAAGAAGAATGCGTCTGTCCTCTATCTGTAACGCATGTAAGGCTTCCACAATCGCTGAATGGTGCAGTTCCGGGGTCGCTACAAGGTATCGTTCCGGCAGTCTGTTCTTTAACTCGAAATCCGAAACATCATTCTGTCTCTGTAATTGTGCTTTCCATTCTGATAAGCCTTTAACAGGAATTCCATTAATATTACTTTCCCCATCAAGCGTATTTCTCTTATTGTTTTCTTCTGCGGCATTTGGTTCTGGATCAGAAACAAGAAAAAAGAGAGGCGCTCGGCCATATAAAGCTTCTATCGCCGTGTATGCACTTGCCGCTACGATTCCTGCACCGTAAATGCAGAAAGAACACTCTGACAAAGATTGCAATGACCGCAATAGCATATGGTATTCTCCTTTCCTACATGTTTGCCCTTACATGCAATATAGTATTCTATTATTAGTGAACGGTTTTACGATACTGTGCCCCCTTAATTCCTGCCACTCACATAACTAATACTAAAAATATGAAAATATTTCTTACAGCTCTTTATTTTTCAAATTCATGAAGCTGCCAATAACATCATAATTACTTACACAATGTTCTTCCAATAAAGCAATGACCTCTTTCTGGTAGATCCCAACTACCGTTACAACTATTAAGTCTCCCTTTTCTGCCTGATAATCCTTGATTTCCATAACAGGAATGTCTTGTAGTTTATCTGGATTGTCCTCCAAACTTGTTACTAATACATGATTAACTTTATCTAGCAAACCGTGCTGCCTAAGATAATCTAAAAAATCACTGCAAACTCTCCCAGCTCCATACGGGTATACCTTATCACATGCCTCAATCTTTCTGATCATCTCTTTCCAATGTAACTCTTCTATTCTTTGAACACTTTCAAATACCATGTCTAGTGGTTTTATTACATATTCTGTATCTTCTAAGCCCTCTCTAAGCATCTGGTTAATTTCCAGCAGAAGTGTTAAACTCTCTGTACTTAAGCTATGACAGATGATATCAAGGTACTCACTTTCTATGCGTTCCGCAGTACGCATAAACAACTTCTTTAGATCATGCTTCTGTGCAAATTGCAAATTATCTGACAAACCATGTAATAAATCAATTACATTCTCTACATGAAAGCGAGTTAGCACATTAGGTGCACAATATACGTACAAAGCTTTGTCCAAAAAGCAAAACTTTTTCGCTGCATACATTGCCCTGACCAAAAAAACCGGATCTTGGAACCGACGATAAAGCGGGAAGCGTATCTGATTCTCACTAATTAATTGTCTTTCAAATATAAATCCATAATATCCATAGTCAAACTGGAAGTCACTGTATTCCAGTACTTCGCTTTCCTGTGAAGCATCAAACAGTACTTGAAAACCCTTGTCTGGAACCGGTATTCCGCCTCTCTCTATTCGTATACCAGTTCCACAAACGGACACTTGATATCTTTTACACTGTTCATACATACTTTCTAAAGCATCTGAGTCTAAGTAATAATCGTCCGCATCCAAAAAAGCTATAAACTCTCCCTTTGCATGGTATAGCCCTAAATTTCGCGCAGCACCGGAACCCTGATTCTCCTGCTCATATACCAGAATCCTTTCATCCTCCTTCTGCATCTGGCAGATAACTTTTGCAGCGCCATCGGTAGAACCGTCATTAATACAAATGATCTCAATCTCTTTTATTGACTGTCTCTGCACACTTTTTATACTTTGTTCTATCGATCTCTCACAATTATAGACTGGTATAATCACTGAAATTTTTGTCATGTCTATCGCCATGTCTCCTTCTTCGTAAGGCATAATCTTTCCTATACCAAAGAGTAATTTGCTAACTCCCGATATGTAATATACTTATATTTTGCACCATACAGTTGATTCAATAGCTCACACATTTCACATTCATACCTAGTACTTGCTACTAAAATCATAGAAATAGAAAAATTCTCTATCTCCCTGATCGGCACAATTGGATATTTTTTCAAATATAGCTCTCCACTCCTGGCATTGGTATTGGCAAAAACAATTCTGTCATCTGCTCGCACTGATTCTTCCAAAAAGATATTATAAAAAGTCATGATTCTTTGCCCAATATCCCCTGTTCCATAAATAATAATCTTTTTCTCTGAACCCTTTATCATTTCCAGCTTCTTCATCAGTTCATCGATCGTTTCAATGATTTTCCCCCTCAATGTCAGTGCCCTTTGAGATACCTTTTCCTGAAGGTTAGGCATTTCACTTAGATAGCCTCTCTCTACTATCATTCCCAAAATATAATAATATGCAAAAGCTAACTCTAAGCCCATCTGCGCAAATAACCTTTTTTCATCACATGAAACAAAAAAATAGCATAGATCTTTTATATACTGATTATGATATAAATCCGACTCTTTCTGATAATGATTCATTTGATCCATTAACCGATTTGCCAGAATTGCAATAACCCCTCTAACACCTTCCAGCCTCTCTTCAAAATTATTCAATCCTATTAGTAGATCTAAACATTTTTCACTTATCTTTAGAGCACTTTGCAAATGTATAATCCCACAGTTTGATGTCATAATCGAATTTTCCCGATATCGTCTAACATATAACTTTTGTGGTAAATACATCATGCGTTTTGCGTTACAATATACTTTTAAAGCAAACTCATTATCCTCATAATACACTTGTTCTTCAAAGCAGATATGGAACTTTCTCAAAAAATCCGCGTTATAGTACGATAGACACGCTGACACATGTGCCCCTCCAATTAGAAAATAAGTGTTCAGGTAATCCATTCCTTGATAAATCTTATCCTCGCTGATTCCGATTCCGCCGCGATCATAAGTCGGAAATCTTTTGCCTGTGATCATACCTTCCACAAAAATATCTGAATCATATGTAATAAAATCCAGTTCCATTGCTTCCGCATGATCATATAACTCTTCTAAACAATTCTCCTTTATATAATCATCAGAATCTAGAAAAAAGTAGTATTTCCCATTAGCATATTTCATACCAAGATTTCTGGCAGCACCAAGTTTCTTATTCTCCTGCTGAAATATCCGCACATTTGTATGCTGTTCTGCATAATGACACATAATTTCATAGCTATGATCCGTGGATCCATCATCAACCAAAATAATTTCTACTTCTTTTTGTGTCTGTCTCAAAATACTCTGAATGCACTCATCTAAATATTTCTCCGTATTATATACAGGAACAATCACTGAAGTCTTATACTCTGCCATAGTCCGTTGCCTCAGTCAGTCTGTTCGTTGGAACCGCATAGTATACATATTCATTTATAACGTCAGGCGCCCACCCTCTGTACTTTCTAAAAAAGAAATGATACTCATCGCTTAAAGAAGAAATAAATTTCGGAATTTCCAGCAGATCGCCAGGTTTATGATAAGCCGCTATCGCCAAAACGGGAAGATCCTTCTTGATCTTTTCGGACGCCCCCTCCAAAACCAGCATCTCTGCCCCTTCAATATCCATATTGATCAACGTAATCTGCTCATCCGCAAAAACAGTATCTACATTATATTTGCTTCCCCTGCCTTCAAAAGCCTTATCGTAAATCTCTATCCTGTCTCTTCCATCAGGCAAAAGCTCAAAGAGTGCCTCTAAATATTTTACCAAATCCCTACCTGTCTCCACCGCATAAATTTTCTTATAATTCCTTCCCAAAGACAAATAATGTAAGACTGTATCACCGGTTGATGTACCACAGTTAATCCATGCTTCATTTTCATATAAGGGTTTATATATACTGTCATCAAAGTATTTGAGAGCAGACTCATATTCATGATATCTGTATATATCATTCTCAAGCAAACTCCTGATCACTTCTATAAAGGATTTTTTTGACTCTTCATCTGCCAGTTTTTCTAATACAGAATAATACTCCTCTTCGTTTTTCAAAATATAGGCATAGTTACGAACTCCCATGCCGCGAGCAAACTGCAAACTTCCTCTTGCTCTAAGAACAAAATTATAATCCGATTCTCTGTAATCCTTCTGTGTAAATATCTTCCGGTCACTTTCTCTGTTAAGATAAATTAAAATACAATTCTTTGTATTTTCCATATTTAATTCGTCTACTGTAATAATTGGAATCCCCAGAAAATATCCAAACTCCTGTTTTACAGAAGACGTAGATAAAAGATAAGCTGGCTCTACCTGCCTGCTTCTAAAATATCTGATCAGCCAATAAGTATCATCAACAATATAATCGCTTCTTATGATCAAGGATAATGGTCTGTCTAAGTCCTTATTTAGATTGATCAATTTTGAAGTAATAAATGCCATATTATTTTCTTCATAACCATACATCCTGTTTTCATGTATGATATGATACAGCGTTTCTTGATAATGACTCATAGATACGATATCCTTCCTTTCAAAACCATTTTATTTAAAAATATTATCCAGTTCAGCCAACGACCAGATGTAAGAATCCGGCAGCTTATTCTGAAGCGCCTTTCGCACTTCCGGCGTGTATTCTCTCATTGTAATACATATACTATCTACAGCCGGCAGCTGCATAGCAAAATCATAAGTCGGTTGAAAAGAAATCTGTTTATAATTTTTATCAATTCCATATTGAATGTTTACTCCCAGATCGTCCAAATATTGCATCAATCTTTTGGCATTCATTCCCATACCATATAGCGCTAACGAAACTGTTTGATGCTGTTTCAGTATAAAGTCTATAGCGTCTAACAGATGATCCCATTTATTACGCAAATAATAATACTCATTATCGTCTATTTCTAATAGTTCACAGATTCTTTCCTGTGAATACCGCTTATGCATACATTCAAAAAATAAATATCGTTCCTTAAAGATCGATTCCTTATCATAATATACATACTTTACGTTAGATACAATGTTTGCGGCCCAACCCTGTGGATTCTCTATCCTTTTTTCAAATATATTCTTTGTTAAGCCATCCTCAATATAATTACCGTAGTATAAAATTTTATGATACCAACGGATTTTAAGGCCTTCCTGCGCGATCTCATTAAGGGTAACCCCTTCGCTCAGAAAATTCTCACCTTTATATTCTGGAAATGGATACTTTTTCCACACAGCAGTCTTATAGATCGCTGCTTTATCTCCTTGTAATCCATACTGTACACGTTCCAAATTAGTGGCGTCTACATAGTTGTTAAATATTGGTACCCCGCCTATGATAGGTCCATCCTTTTCAGTGCATTTTAATCCTGATATTCCTGCAAAAGTCGGATCCTCCATAATCTTTGGAAATTCCACCGCGACAAATTCTATTGCGTCTTCTGTCAGACAGTCATCGCTGTCAACAATAAAAAAAATTTCTCCCTTTGCTATTTTTGCACCAAAATTAATAGCCCTATGTTTCCCCCCATTCTCTACATAGCGGTAAACAATGGGAAATGGGGGTTTTTGTTCTTGCCATTCATTTATAAGCGTTTCCAGACCATCCGTAGAGCCATCATCTACAACCAGCCACTCGAAATCATAACAAGTCTGCCTCAATAGAGAATCATATAATTGTTTTATAATATATTTTCTATTATAAACTGGCGTAAAAACTGTTATCATGCTGCTCCATTTCATCAAAAAATTTACGTTTTACTTCCTTCTCATTATGAAACGCTTGTCCGTGCCAGCTAGCTGCATAATGATGGATTGCATAGGTATGATCCAAATGTTTAGAAATCCGAAAACTTAAAGGACTCATCCCACATAAGATCATCTCCGGATAAACCGTGATTTTATTTAAGACCTGATATTGCCCATTTCGTTTTAAACCATATTTTGTCAGCAGTTCTGTCTGATATTGCGGACACGTTTTTTCATTCAGCGCTCCACCTGATAATATAAATTGACGCTCCTCATAGTCGTCCCTCAGCGCCTTTACAATTTCATGATGTGCCACAGCCCCATACCCCAAACCAAAATTAACGAACCTCTTCTGTTCAAATCCACAAAAAGCCTCATTTTTTAAAAAGACATCTATCTCTTTCAACAATTCAACATCCGTATCAAGATAGACTCCGCCAAATTGCTCTATCACATCCAATCTCACATAATCCGATACAAACGCCCATTTCCCTTGTTCATATGCCTGCCTAACATATAAATTCTTGGTAATATCATAATTGTTTTCATTCCACTCAATGATCTCGTAATCTGGGCAGAACTTCTTCCAGCTTTCCATCCAAATTCTATTCTGCTTAGGAATAGCATGCCGTCCAAACCAACAGTAATGAATCCTCTTGGGAATAACAATGCTCTCTTTGGTATATAGTTTTTGGGGGATGAACACCCTCTCTCGTTCCTGGTCGTAATGCTCTTCCCACAGTTGAGAATATATATATACCTTTGTATCTTTTAGTCCCGCATACTGGCTTAACTGTTTTACAATCTCGATAAAGGAAGCTGCCGTGATCAAAATAATATCCTCTGGCACAATCTCCAAAAGCATCTGCGTAGTATGAATCACTGATAGATCTATTTCATTTATCTTGATAAGCCCACACTTCTCCTGACAATTATCAACAACTCTCTTCACTTTATTTTCAATCTGAAAGTCGCGGAACTCATTAAAAAAGCGCAGAAGCTCTTTTCCTGCTCCAAAACAATATATATGCTTTCCGCTCACTTCTCTTGCTAATCTCCCGACTGTCGCCCTTTTTAGCTGCATTAACTTGTCCCTTCTCCGTAAGTCTATTTCAAAATGATCAGCGTTCCTCCCTCATCTGCGATCGGAACCTTCATAAGCCTTTTATCAATCGACTCTTCATATTTCTCTACAGCACGCTTTACGCCACCTAAAAATCGATTATTATAGTCATGAATAAAAATGGCTCCTCCCTCGCTCAACCGTGGATAAAAATATCGCAGCCCCTCATAAATAGACTTTTCAAAATCCACATCGATCGATACAAAAGAATATGTGATTTCTTCCAGACCAACTGCAGTATCCGGAAAAAACCCAACTCTGGGAATGCATAACTCCGAATGCGGCATATCATGAATTACTTTTTCCACACTCGTATCCTTAAAAACATCGATAAATCCGGCCTGACACCTTTGCTTCTCCAATTCTTCACTATATTCTTGTCGGTCAAAAGATTGGAATGTATCAAACAAATAAAGCTTTCTATCTGGAAATTTAGCATTGATCAATCTGGAAAAGGTTCCTTTATAGACTCCTAACTCTGCAACTGCACCTTTCACAGATTTTTTACGAATCTCATCAGCCAGGAGCTCGAAAGTCCGAAATCTACAATAATCTTTTCTGTAGGACCAAGAACGAAACTCTTCCTTTTGCAGAAAATCTTCTGAGTCAATTAAATCAAAACCTGTCTTCGTCGTTATCGTTAGCCTTGCTAATTCCTCTTCTCTCTGCTCACATAAAGAATAAAACACGGGCAAATTTTCTTTGATCCACTGGCTATTCTGCGGTTCCACTACTTGATAGCACAAATCCGGAAATTCTTTGACTGGAGTGCCATCCAGCCACTCATAATTGTCCAGGAAAAAAACTCTTTCAACAGGGATATTACAGGTTACACATAAATCATATATAGTGCGGGTAGAATGCATTACACATACCAAAATGTATTCTTTTTCTCTTAAAACTACTTCTTGGGGCTCAAAAACTTTCTTCTCATAAAACATGTCTGCACTTCTTTGAGTTTGAATAAATCCCAATAACTGCTCCTTGCTGATTTCATTCTTTGAAAGATACTCCTCTGCCCTTTTTCCAGTTCCCCAAATATATACTTTTATCTCACTTTTCATATCGTACCATCTCTCCCTCACTAAAAAATCTTTCTATTTCCCAAAACCTTATTTTCCCTGGTCTGAAAACACCATCATTCTCTTCAAATATTTGTGAATTACTTGCAATCACGATTTTCACATTCTCACTAAGAGCCTCTGGCGGTATAATTTCATAACCATTTATCTCCTTATCATACTTTTTGAAATTTCTGTCCACAACAGCATCCAATTGGATTTTATTTCTACTGCAAAACTCCAGTATCTTTTTACCGTTATTTCCTGCTCCCCATAAAGCGATTCCAAAGTTTTTATCCTTACAGCAGGCATACAGCTTAATAAGCTCTTTTTTATAATTAATCAATAAAATATCCAATATAGTGTTCTTATTGACCCACCATTTTGATTCGTACTCCCTGGAAAATTGCTCAATCATATATCGAATATATAGATCTGTTTTGTCAAACCATTGTCTACTGTTTTCTACAATTACAGGGATACCTTTTTTTTGCAAAAAAACATAAAACTGCTCTGCCTCTTTCTGTTCCTTACAATTATCAATTGTGGCTATTATATCATTTAAGAACACATAATAAAATTGTTGAAAAAAAACCTCAAACTCATCTCTCTTTATCAGCTCATCCTGTATCTTTTTTAAGGCATAGAAAGTATAAATAGGATTCCGGTAATAAGATATTCTGGAAGGCTCTTGATGCTGTCTTGCATGTACCATAACCTTTTCATCATCTAATACCATCATTCTATTTGCAAGCAGCAACGCCATTCTCACAAAATAAACATCATTGCAACATGGCAATGTCTGATATTCGAGATGATTATCCAAAATATATTTTCTCCGAAAAAGTTGCAGCCAGGGACTTACCCACCAATTGCGTACTACATATGGATTCAACTTTCGCAGTGAAAAAGGCGATGTACAATATTTCTGTCTATAAAAATCATCTAATTTTATAAAATCTGTTTTATATACATCCTCTGATGGCACACATTTTCCCTGAAACCGAACAACATCCGTCTCATATCTTTCACTCATCTGATATGCTTTCTCTAGCATTTCTTCATCAAAAATGTCATCACCATCCAGGAAAATAAGATATTTCCCTTTCGCCTCTTTCATTCCTTTATTTCTTGAAGCTGCTGCTCCTTGCCGTTCTCGATTCTGCAATACCTTAATTCGCGAGTCTCTCTCCGCAAAATCAGATACGATCTTCATTGTGGCATCTGTAGATGCATCATCTACACATAACAGTTCAAAATCTATAAATGTCTGAGCTAACACACTCTCTAATGCTTCTGCAAGAAACTTCTCTGCGTTATACAAAGGCATTATGATTGTAATTTCCGCCATCTTAAATCAGCACGATATTTATAAAGTATAAATATCCCTTTCTTCTTTATTTTCTTATCTTAAGAACTATTATCTTATTTCCTGCCAGACCGTAATGCTATCTTCTTTAAATCTGCGTCCATTCATCCGGTATAATTGGAGATTTCCACCGCTTAGGACAGATCACTATTTTATCCGCATTAGAATTCAAAAAAGCTGCCCAATAACTGAATGTACTGTTTGCAATTATATAATGCTTACAATGTTTCATGATTGCAAATTCCACATAATCACCAAATCCATTACCACTTATATATACTTTTTCTTCCTCTATCTTTAGATTTCTTTTCACCCATTCGATATCATCAGAGAAAATTAAAAAAATAGGTTCCGCTATAGATCTCTTGATCGTCTTTATAGCTTCCAGGTAATACATTTTTTCGCTAATATCTCGATGCAGCTTTATGAAATCTCCTCTGCGGATATGTAAGCTGACTGTATTTTCACAGTTTAATATCCGTTGGATCTCACCCGGCAGATTAAATGGAACTCTAAGCCGAAATTCTTTTTGTAAAATCAGCCTGATATCATTGTAATATTCTAAGTTCGCAAAATACCCTTCATAATACGTAGGGAAGGGATTTTCAAATGACCGGATTATTTCATTTCTTGTATTAGATAATTCACTTTTATATTGCCAAAATCCCAAACCACCTCTGGTATATTTAGTGAATACTCTATACACGTACTTATTACAACTAATATAATCCCATTTCGATAAAAGTCCCTCACTTGCTATAGGAAGTGTTGTCTTATAATGATTCAATCCATATACTCTATGTGCATTATATGTCAAAAACTGATCCTTTTCTCCTCTTGCCACCCTGTCCTCATTATTAATGAATCTAACGTCTAAATAGACGTCATTTCCTGTTATTTCCTTTATTTTTCTCGCAAAGGCATACTGGAACATTTGATTTCCCAGACCATCTGAGACTCTCACTACACTTATCATGACTTACTTCTCCTAAACCCTCATAGTGTGTATATAATTTCCTCCAAAGAAATAATCCGATAATCTACTTTCTCGGAGAGCATTTCTTTAATATTTTGAAAAGAAGTAATGGGAGTCACAATAATCGCATCAACCTTTTCTAACTCTTCATCTAAAGAAATGACATCTACATCCACATAAATTCCATCTCTATTTTGATCAATGGCATATTTCACTTCAATCTCTGTATTCTTTAATTCTTCTACCAGACACTCTCCCACATAACTCATGCCATAAATTCCTATGCATTTGATAGCGTTTTTGTGAAAAAAATCCACTATGGACTTTCCTCTTTGCTTCGTAAGCATCCACTGGTTCAATAACTGCAGCAATGCAAGATGCTTATCTGACAGAGCTTTCCAATATAGAATTTCTTTCCGTCGTATTCTAGAAGTAGCGAAGGCTCCTCCCACCCCTCCGGCAAACATTGACAAAACCAAAGCAGCTCCTCTTTTCATGGCTGTACTCTCCTCTTCCACATATCAAAATATAACTAAAAATTATAAATAAATGCCGGCATTTTCTCTCTATTTTCGCAAGATGCTTCTTCAATAGATTCCGATTTTCTGAGTACTTCCGTTTTATTCTTCATTGATGCCACTAATACAGGTTGCAATATGCCATCCATATAGACTTCCCCTTCCCACAATAAGTGTAGATTATCCCTCAATTCTGGTAAAGTGCCAAAATAATACTCCCGGAGATAGTTATGGTTTTGCCGATTCCTAAAATAGCTCTTTGCATCTTTATCTATTGTCATGAACTGATACGCATCGTGATTTGTTACACCCCATTCATATAATAAGTCCTTCTCTTTATCATTCTTTCCCATGCTACTCCTCCGCTAATCCAGCGCATATACTCTACGCCAATCTTCTTTCTCTACATAAGGGGGTTGTTCTTCTTTATACAAGATACAGTTTTCCAGAACCAAGACATCCATCTCTGTCCTCATAAAGCATCCGTATGCATCTTGAGGTGTACACACAATAGGTTCTCCCCGAACATTAAATGAAGTATTGACAATCACACTGCATCCTGTAATCTTCTTAAACTCATTGATCACATTATAATAATAGGGATTGCTTTCTTTTGTTACTGTTTGAATCCGTGCGCTATAGTCTACATGTGTTACAGCCGGAATATCTGAGCGCTTCTTTTTCACGATCTCCAGCATATTCCCATCATATTTTTTCAGATCTTCCTGTAAACTGATCCTATATTGGCGCTCCTTATTAACGTTTGCTACCAATAACATGTACGGACTCTCATCCTAGATCTCAAAATAGTCTGACACGTCTTCCCTAAGTACCGACGGTGCAAATGGCCTAAATGACTCTCTAAACTTTATTTTCTTATTCAGTTTCACCTGCATAATTTCTGAACGCGCATCTGCAATAATGCTCCTGTTTCCCAACGCTCTCGGCCCGAATTCCATCCTTCCATGAAACAAACCTATTACTTTCTCCTCCGCAAGCAATTCCGCTATCTTAGAAAACACATCATCATAATATATATGATAGGGGTAATGATTCTCTTTTAAATAACCCTCCACCTCTTCCGTTCTGTATTCTGGCCCTAAATAACTTCCTTTTTGGGAATCTACGGCATTTTCATTTACTTTTCTTGTGACCTGATCATATTGGTATGCCGCATACAGAGCACAACCTAAACTTCCTCCTGCATCTCCAGCGGCTGGCTGAATCCATATATTTTTAAAAATTTTACTTCTTTTAATCTCACCATTGGCTACACAATTTAACGCAACTCCACCTGCCATTACTAAGTTATCAACCTTCTCTCCATACTGATCTTTTGCATGTTTCACCAATTTTAATATAATATCCTCAACGACTTTCTGTGCCGATGCCGCAATATCCATTTCTCTCTTCGTTATTTCTGACTCAGGCTGCCTTCTTGGGCCGCCAAATAGAGCAGCAAATTTATCGTTTGTCATTGCCCGTCCATATTGAAAATCGAAAAAATCTAAATTTAAGCAAAAAGACCCATCCTCTTTGATATCGATCAGTTTCTCTCTGATTAAATTCTCATACACGGGCTCTCCATACGGAGCTAAGCCCATAAATTTATAATCTCCTGAATTTACTTTGAATCCACAAAAATATGTGAATGCACTATATAATAACCCCAATGAATGTGGAAACTGCAATTCCTCTTTCATTTCTATCTGTTCTCCGCATCCAATGCCGATGGTCGTTGTTGCCCATTCTCCCACACCATCAAGAGTAAGAATAACCGCCTCTTCATACGGGGACGGATAAAAAGCAGAGGCTGCATGAGAAATATGATGCTCGCACACAAGAAATTTTCTTTTCTCATTTACACCTAATATTCCATCAATAACCTTATGAATCCATATTTTTTGTCCAAACATAGACTCAAAATTTCTTTCTATAACCTGCTGCGCATCCTGCCCTGCCGCAAGTATATTCTTCATATATCTGTCAAGTGTATATAATGGATTGTCATAAAAAACAACTAAATCAATTTCCTCTTTCTCCACCCCAGCTTCTTTCAGACAAAACCAAATAGCATTCACTGGCATGCTGAGGTCATGCTTAATCCGCGTAAAGCGTTCTTCTTGAGCAGCAGCTATGATTTCTCCATCCACTACTAGACAAGCTGCTGCATCGTGATATAACGCTGAAATACCCAATATCTTCATATCCTATATTACCCTCTTTGCGTAATTTGCCAGTTTTTTCACTTCATAATATCCGTTGTAATATTTCATGTGCAATGATCTCGTTTCCTTTTTCTTTCACATGAATCTCATCCATGTACACATCCTCTACATCATCAAAAATATGGGACAGGTCAAAAATATAATCATATTCTTCTTCTATTCTTCGACTACGAACCTCCTCCCGAAATTGCTCTGCTATACGCATATAAGTGTCATTTCCATAGTACGCCGTTGCTGATAGAAGTAATCCTACTTCCTCTTTTGTTTTATTTCTCTTGTTGCCAAGCATCGGCTGCATAAAATCATAAAACTTAATCCCTTTTGATATTGCAATCGTATGCATCAACTCCACATTGGAAATCCATACATCCATACAATCGCTGGCTGAATATATCACTTTCTCTGTACAGTCTGCACCCGCCAATCCATCATATTCTTTTTTCCACTGATTTTCCATATTTTGATTCGCAAACTCAAAAATTCTTTTTACATAATCAAAGGCAAATGGAGCTTTTGGATTAATATGCGTATCATTATACCCTCCATAAACAATAAGCATATCTGGTTTAAGCGGCAAAATATCTCTAATTAATTTAATCAATTGTTGGGCAGAATTATATCCAGCTACCCCCGCGTTATAAACTGTCACTGCTCTGTCCGGCCAGCACTCATATAAAAACTCCGTCCATGTTTTAAATGGGTACAACCCAGCATCTGTCGTAGATTCTCCAAGAACGGCTATTTTATAGTCTTCTTTATTTTCGTTGCCATACACTGTTATCCCCGAAAATTTATCGTCTTTACTCCGATAAGTACATCCCAAATTAACATCTAATAAATTACATCGCCTGTCCCATATACTTCCTACTGCTGGACCTACAAGAGAGAAATCTATGGCATATTTTAATCCAAAAGATTCTAATTTATCTATTGCTTCATATTCATTTTCCGTTTCAACCATGACAAAATAGTCGTCCTCATATAGAATCTCTTCTACATATTTAACCGGATAATCCGTAATAAATCCCATTTCCGCTTCATAATCACACAAAAATCCTCTAAAATTAAAGTCCAATAGCTGTAGCTTCTTTGCATAGTCTTGTGCTGTCAGGCTTGTCCCATACACATAAATATTCTTTGACCCAAAAGCTACATTCATAAGGCTGATCACATAAGTCCTGAAGAGCAGTTTCGATCCATAAAAGATTGCACTGATCTGATTTGATTCATACTTGTAAAAAAATCTATTTTTAAAATGATTATGTCTGCAGATCAATTGATCTGCCTGCTCATATTGATTCAATGCTTCAACAATAACGTCCGTCTGTGACATTTGATCAAGCCGGTTTACTCCACAGATAAAAACACCATTTTTTTTCTTTCCTGTCTTTAAGGCATCCTGATCAATATATTGATCGATCGATATACCCCTTTCTGTTAAATATTTCCATACAAAATCACCATTGGCTCCTGCTCCATAAATTGTTACATGATCTGTTTGCAGTGCGGAATTTAATACCTTGATTTCCTCACAGATTGCATACGGAGGTCTCTTATGCTCTGCCGCAATAAACACTACTGCTTCCTCTGCACTTAATTCTCTAATATTCACGATTGGCTTATGATACATCCAGACATCCACATCCGGCTCATAATCTGTTGCAAATCCATCAATATACACATTCATCTGCAACAGCCTTCCAAATAGGTAAGCAGACTGCAGTCTCTGCTCCATTTCTCTGTCATACCATATATATTTTTTGCGTTTACTGTAAAGTAAAGGATTCCAGACTAATAATTCTTGTAGTTCTTCCTGCTTTTGATTCGCCATTATTCATCCACCCATATTATTTGTCACTCCATATATTATCTCCTCAAGAGACACTATTGGACATTTCAACTTTAACCTTAATGCCTGTTTTATTTCCTCAAAATCATATACGGCAGTTACGATCACCGCATCCACACTCTCGAATATATCATCTACATCTATTATTCTAACTGCTGAAATGATCTGCTTCGCTCTACGGTCAATCACATATTTTACCTCAATAGGCGAATTTTCCAGTTCATCATAGAGCCGCTGTCCGACATCGCCCATGCCATAGATTGCAATCTGTTTCATCTCTCTTTCTTCCAGATATTTACTAATAGAAAAGTTCTTTTGTTTATTATAGATCCATCGATTCAGCAGTTTTGTCATGATTAAATATTTATTTGGTTTTGGGCTTTCAACCATAAAAGGATTTTTTGCTTTTTCGTGCATATCATATAAGAATAATTCATCCCCTTGTATTTTATAGATATAATTTAGCTCAGGTTGAGCCATTTCGAGGCCGTATGACTCTAAAATCTTGTAGGAAAGATGTACTGTGCTTAATAAAAGATCTGCATCCCCATATCCTATATGATTACCATAACAATCAATGCAAACTTTTTTCTTATATTTTTCTTCTATTTGTTTCTTTAAGTCAATGCTCTCAAAAAAGGCATCATATTTGATCATCTCTTCGAAAGTGGTAAAATTATACGTCTTCCTTCCATACATAAGAGGAACCTGATAAACAGAAGTATTCACTGCTGTATGCGTACCCTCATCATGAAAGTTTGTTGAAAAAGAATCATATGGCACAACAAAATATAGATCATTTGCTACAATATAATATCCAACATACTTTGCCCATGAATTAGTCCATTCAAAGATCTGCGGTGGTACGTCATCCCTATGTTGCAAGTTCTCTTTGTTGTCATCATACCATTTACGGAATTCTCTCCACTGCTCTCCAATAAAACATTCTCCCCAAGAGCATTCACATTGTGTCAAATAAGCATCTGTGCCATTCCTCAAGGGATGGAAAGCCTTGTTCCTATATCCATTCCAAATTTGGCTATATAACGCCAATGCAAAAATCCTTTTATCTGAAACATACTGATCCAATGCCTGCTTTACATAATCATAAAAATATGGCGAAGGGACAATATCATCCTCAAAAATAACAGCTGCTCCATACTCCATAGAATAATCCATACACTGTATAATATGATTTCTAAGACCCTGATTCTCTGAAAAAGTTCTGACAATCTTATTTCCGTGATTCCATTGAAACTCCCTGGCCAAATCAGTGACTTCCTGTTCTCCCCCAAAATCAATGCTGATAATCAAGGTTACTTCATCCTCATAATATGCTCGATTCAGTGAATCTAATAATCGTTTCAGACTCCTATATCGATTATATCCTATTGCTACAATAACTGGTTTCAATCTATTCTTCCCTTCCCTATATCGCTTATATTTTATATAAAATATCCTCAAAAGATAGAATTGGGTATTGATTTTCTTTTTGCAAATCCTTTTTTATTTCTTCATAGAAAAATATTGGTGTAACTATGATCGCATCTGTCTGTGGTAATTTATCCTCTGGTTTGTAAATCACTACATCATCTATGTAAACACCAGTAATATTTTTGTCTATCAAATAATCAATGTTGATTCCACTATTTCTTAATTCCGCATATACCCTTTCTCCTAAAATACCTATGCCATATATTGCAACACTGCAAAATCCTTGAGATTTTAGAGCATTTGCAATCGATTTCCCTTCCTGATTGATCAACATCCATTGATCATAAACAGTGATCAATTTTCTGTCTCTGTCGGCTTTTTTCCTAAGGTCTTGTAACTCTTTTTGATATAATTTGGATGAATTAACTATACCAATTATTCCTCCGGCCAACGCTGATCCTAATATTGTCAGAACCTTCTTCATCTATTCACCCTCCTATTTTATATACAATGAACTATTTGCAATTTCCAGTTTCTTTCATTCATATTAATCCGCGGTATAAAGTATCGGCTGCTGCTATTAACAGGCGTAGCCAATGTTGAAAATGCTTTCCTGTATCCTGCACCCCAGACAAAAAGCGGTGCACATAGATGCACTTTAGGCAGCGTTCCATAAGGATATGCAAAAAAATTCACCTCTTTCTTCAGCTTCTCCTCCATTTTTTCTTTTACAATAATAATCTCTTTTCTTAATTCCGTTATACTGCATTCAGATAGCTGCTTATGTGTATAGGTATGACATCCTATTGTACATAAACTATTTTCGGACAACTCTAATATTTGCTCCCAAGTAAGATAATTCCGTTTATTTATATAATCCAGTGTGAGAAATATTGTAAACGGTATATGATGTTTTTTCAAAATAGGATATGCATTTTCATAAAAGTCCAAAAATCCATCATCAAAAGTCAAATAAACCTCTTTTGAATCCTCTCTGTGTTGCAGCATTTCAATCGGTAAAAACTGGCACCTTCTTCTTTCTAATTCTATGATCATATTCTCAAAGGTGCGCGGTGTCATACAGTAATCCCGATCATACCAGTTTGGTCTTTCACATATACTATGAAACATCAAAACATACTGCTTATTTTTCATCCAATTTACATTTTTCATTTGAAGATTTTGTAATCTGGATAATATTCTTAATCTAATCGCATTCATCTGATACATCACTACCTCTTACCATTTAACCTTACTCTTATTATTCTATACAAGATATAGGAACACAAAAATTTCTTTTTATATATATATTCCATTTCCTTTCGGGAAAGTTTATCCAGTTTAAGATCAGGCAAACGCCTCAGCCCCTCACGAAAGAGAGGATCTTCCGCTATTTTAATATATAATTTTTTCATGTACCTGTAATTGCAAACAGGATTAAGATGCTCATTATAAATAACCTTCCACATCGCAAAATAATACTCTGATAAAAAGGACTCCTGTATTTTACCTGACGCAAAGGAATCCCCCAATAGTCTCCTAAATAATTGCAATGTTTGGCTGACTGAGACATATTTATTTGCCACGTATTGTGCAGATAGAGATTGAGTGTGATTCTGCCTATAATAATATGACCTGCTGTTAGAAATATAAATCTGCTTACAATGCTTCATATAATTTAAGCAAAAATACATATCTTCATAAAATGTCCACTTCTCCTCATATTTTATTTTCTGCTGCTTAATTATACTGCAGCGATATACTTTACATCCTATCGCAGATAAGGTATGTGAGTGCAGTAAATGCGGCAGCTCAGGTCTTATTGCTTCTATAGCATGACGTCCCTGCTTTATTCCGGGCATATATGCCTGATCCAATCGATAGCCATTCTTATCCACCGTCTGAAATCCAAATAAAAACATATCAATATCCGTGTTTTGAAATGCCGATGCCGCACATTCCAAAATCTGTGGTGCAATAAAGTCATCACTGTCCACAAAAACGAGCAGTTCTCCCTTTGCCAAGTCAATCCCCCTGTTTCTGGCATTACTGACTCCCATGTTTTGTTGATGATATGCATTTATATTGGAATATCCAGAAGCATAGTCATCACATATTGTACCACTTTCATCCGTAGATCCATCATCGACTAAAATAATCTCAATATCTTTATAGGTTTGGCCTAAAATGCTATCAACACACTGCTTCAGATACTTCTCCGATTGATATACGGGTACAATAACACTGATTTTCATTCATCCAATGCCTCACATTCTTTTCTCTTATTGCTATATTTATATCTGTTTTAATTCACACAAGATCTGCCTATTTCAGAAACGTAGGCAATATTCTTGATCCTGCACATACACCCCGTACGATATATACTGATAATCTGCGCTGTGATCTCACTGCCGATCACCACTGCTGTATTTTCATCCTGCTTTTTTGATACACAATAGGGTGAATAAATCTTCAACCCCGCAAAATCTTGATTCCATTTTTTAGGATCACTGTCAACAAACCCTATCACATCCATGCCCCTTTGCTTAAATTCATGAAACTGCCATTGTGCCGTTTTTCCTGTCCCATAAATATAAATCTTTTTTTCAAAAATCTTATCTAATTCCACATTCATTTTTTGCAGTAACTGCTGATTAAACCGGCTTTCTCCGTCATATCTTCCCGCACCGTACACCAAGTCTGCTTTACGAAACCACATTGGAAGTAATTCATAAAGTTTCCTATTACATGCCCTTTGTATAAATAGAATATGATATGGCAGCTCAAACACTACCATGGAAACCGCGATTACTATACCAACCATACTGATCTGATCCATTCCATAATGATTCACATGGGCTGCAAGAATTATAATATAGACGATTCTGGATACTACAAATGCCGGTGTCAAAAAACGGGTAAGTTCTTCTTTACTTCCTGCCTGTCTGTTCGAAAAAGCTATCTCTATTATCAAACCGCCTAACATAAGAAGCAGCATCTCCACACCCATAAAAACATGCTTCGCATCTGCACTTTCACTCAAACAAAAAATAATCCATAAAATACCAGACATAAAAGGATAAAATAATGCCTGTGCAATCTCCTTTATCTTTCTGGAAATAATATTGTATTCTATTGCTCCCTGTCCCAGTAATTGCAAATCTACCAATATAACACCGTAGTGTCCTAAGATCAGACCACTCCCCCGCCCGGCGCCTTCTATGTTCTTCCTTGTCTTACCAGACTGATTCAGTAACCCTCCTCCAAAATAAGAAGCAATGAGTCCACCAAACAGCAACACAATAAAAGTCACGCCAAATCTCCACAAAAACTGCGGAGTAAAATTCCAAATAGAAAATAATACAATATTACTTAACATGATTCCTGCTGCCAACACAAAAAACTGTGGAGAAATAATGCACCAAACCAACGCGCATAAAACCGAATATACAACAACACTAACTAAATTTGTTTCTCCTCGCATTAAAAGAAATAACTGATATAACCATGTCAAAAACCAGGAAAACGCTGCTAAGACATCAGGATAAGTAGAGGATAATCCCCAATAAGTACAGCTCGCCCCATCTGTTGGCATTTTGTAACGAATTCCAATTCCTTCTCCACCCCAGCACACGATGAGCGCTCCAAAAATCGCCAGGATTAATGACAGATTAAAAAATTCCTGAAACATACCTATAAAAAAGAAGAACATGATCGTATTATTGCATACCGTAAAAATATAGTTAGCAAAATATAAATAAGGATTTTTCAATAGCCTAAAGAAAACCAAAATTAAAGAAGGGCCATAATTAATTCCAATCATTGGAATTCTATTTTCTTTTGTTATTGTAATCGCTATATTAGTACTTCTCGGTGTATGAAGCGTCCCTAAAGAACTATAAACAGACAGCTCTCCTCCTTCGCAAAATCTGTCATTATCAATCGAAAAGAAAGAATTATTTTCAATGCCCACTATCACTGCAAGAATGATGCAAAAACAAAATAGGCTCATCCATACTTTCCAATCAAATTGCCCCATAAGTCTACAAACATTTTGTATCCCAGATTCATAGATACCTATATAAAAATCTAAAACGATAACCACTACATAAGTAAGCCTGACATTATGTAAAAAAAGATCCAGAAATCGAACCAAAGTCAGATTACATAACAGTCCTGCAAAATAGGAGAATGCCAAAATATAGAAAATATTGGAATCCTGACGAAATAATTCTAATCTAGTGGCGATAGCATTCCCAACCCCCTGGAAAACAAGTATCAATATTACTTCTTCCAAAAATGTTTCCAAAATTCCTTTTGTTTTCATGACATCCTTTCCTTCATAATACCAATATCTTCCTTACATGATTTATATAAAGACAATTCGCCCACTACAGGCACAAACACATAAAATAAATTTAATCATGAATCGCATACAATACTACCTCCGAAGGACAATATAAATGTCCTCTCAGATATAGTTTATATCCACTTGAAATCGATTTAATAAACTGCGGAATTGTGATCAGATCCTCTCTCCTATGATAGACACAAATCGCCAGCTTTGGTTTGCACCTTCTTATTGTTTTGGCGGCTCCTCTCAGGGCCTCTAACTCAGCCCCCTCTATATCCATTTTGATATAAGTTACTTTTTCATCCTGCGGAACAATATGATCGATCGCATCAGCCTCTATACCATTCGCTTTTTCCTTCCTTTGGTTCTCGTATATATCCACTATTTCCCCGCAGTTATGTTCTGTAGAAAAGAAAAGCTTCTCTCGCGTTTTCCAGGCTGCGACAGGTATATGAAATATCTTGCCATGGCATTTACTAATTGCACTATCGAGAGCCTCAAACCTTCTTACATCCGGCTCCAATGCATAGTATCTATAATTTTCCTTTATTTTTTCATCAAATTTTAACAATGTATCGCCTGTATACGCTCCACAGTCTATGATGGTTTCTACCCCTCCCCAACACAATTTTACGATATCAGGAAAATATTGATTGTCAAAGTCCTCTCTTTTCCAAAGCTCCATAAGAGAAAAATTAGATAGCTCCAACCATCCCTCCAGACATTTTTCCATTGTCAACTTTGATCTATCGTCTTCGAGCCACTCGTAAGTTTCATCAAACCTCTTTTTATTCTCTATATAAAAATTATAATTCCATTTTCTATCAACCGTAATCCCATCATAAAAATCATCTATTAAATAAAACTTAGGATCAATAAAACCGGATGAACCACAAAGATAATTATAATTGTACATATATCTGGAATTGCCGTCTGTAACATAGATTCTCTTTACTTTATCTTCTTTGATTAATTTACTTGTCAAATCCTTGTGCCAAAGAATATTAAAGGCAGCTATAAGAACAATGTGATCAACCTCCATAATTTTTTGCTCATAGACATATACCTTTTGACCACAAAAATTATTTCCAGAATAGTACTCTGCGCTGGTGACAATACCTTCAATCTCTATATGAAATCGTTCCAGGGTCTGTAATACCTTTGCAGCATATTCCCCCACTCCATATACAAAAACATGTCTCTCGCCCCTTAACTTCTGAATGCCTTCCGGCAAATGATCTATATTATTGAAAAACTCTCTCATGCGATTCTCCTTTCAGTGCATTAAGAAATTGTAGATTACTTTTCCATTCTCTACTATTTCCTTTGCCATTGCACTATTTTCTTCTTCAATTTCACTCATATAGACTGCTAATCCATTATTAATTGTAAGTCCTTCTGAAAAGACACCCTTTTGATCCGTGAATAATGTAGCAACATTAGTTCTATCTATAAATTTTACTTCTTCAGTATGATTTTCTAAAATATCAACAATTTCCAGCGCTAATCCAAACCTACGGAATAAATACAGCTTACCATGCTTATATTCACACCAAGAATATTTAGCTAAATACTCTCCATATTCTTCCACTTCATCTTCCTTTTCACAAAACAACGCTATGATCCTTCTTGTATCAATGTCCATTTTAATAATGCGGTTAGCCATATACGGTATACATAGCAAATAATTTCCTTCTTGAAAAATCCTTAGAAAGCTATTTTTTTTTGCTTTTTTTTCAATAAGCGTATCTTGTATCACAAAACCCTTTGTCTTTCTATCTAGTTCTAAAATTTGTCCATTCTTATCAATCACTACCCAAACTTTATCATAGTTCCCATATGCTGTAGCATATACCCATTCAAAATTCTGTGGATAAACAGGGATAGAAAACTGTTCTATAGATTCTTCTTCCATATCAAAACAAACCACCTCTGCTCCTGCATGAGTCGTTACTGTAAGGAATAAGCAACTCCCATTTTGATTCATTCCTGTAGTTGATATATGACATCTTTCCCCTCTTCCTTCTGGATGTATTTTTTTCATCCACGTTTCATGAAATAATAGCTCCTTGTTAAGTAAATCAATCTTAAGCAAATACGGATTTACCCATGTCCCAAAAAGAAAAATCTTATCTTTATATAAAACAGCCCTCCCAACTTCTCTATTTTTCATTTCAGGCAAAAAATCCCACTCTGTAAAAGTCTTCTTTTCTATATCATACACGGCAAATTTCTTAGCACAGTGCGGTGGAAACAACAAAAAATTGTGATATTTAACTGCTGTATAATACAAATCATGCTGCTCTCTGTCCTCTCCAGGAAAAATCCCCAGAAACGTTAACTTTTTATCAATCAAATTAAAGCAGAATAATCCATTTCCATTGTTGATAGCAAAATATATATATTTATCCGCTAAAACTGTTGCACCGTTTATACTCAGCCGTTTCTGCTTTTCCATACGTTTTCTCTTCTCCAAAAACAAAATATATTCAAATAGAAATTACTTCAAAATATCTTCGATCCGTACATATTTAAGTCCACTGCTTCCCCACAATGACTGAAGTTCTTCAACGATTATATTAAAATCATAATCGCAGGTTATTAATACGGTTGTATTATTCTCCACTTTGCAATCCTCTGGTTTGCTAATCTCTACCCCATCATAAGAACTCTCTTTTGGATTAGCATCTACAAAGCAATATACACTAGTCTTATCTATTATTTTGTCATAAAATAATTTCCCAATATCGCCTGCCCCATATATAATCATTTTCGATGGAAAAACATACTTTTCAAAATTAGCCGCTGCGATCAGTTTTAGCCTTTTACATTGAGATGTTAGCTTGCGTATTTCTCCATATGCAGCATCAATATCTTCCATCGCCCTTTTTTCAATCTGTATATCTGGAATGTATTCCCCATGAATTTTCTTTTCTTTTTCTAGATCAAACATCAGATTTTTCTTTAATTTGCTATTATCATAATTATCCTGACAATACCTGACAAAATCAGGGACAGTCCCAAAAAGATCTCTCAATCCAGCATAATATCTCATCTGATATACATTAATTTTTAACATATAATATGGAAACGGAAATGAAATCGGAATGTACATATACTGTGGAATTAAGAAGATAATAGCGTTTCCACTATTTTTGTTTTCAATAACCCTCTTTATATGTTGTTGTTTTTTAACTATATACGCTATCTCATCTTGTGTACGTACTGCTCTGACAAAACATATTCTCTTCTTTTGCAAGCATTCCTTTAATCTTTGAGCTCGACGATCATACTTCCCCCGTACCCCCCCCCATTCTTCTTCAAAATCACTTTTTATTTCATGTGGAAAAAACACTCCCCATTTTCTATCATAAAATACTTTATCATCTTTTCTCGTCACAAATTCACAATTTTCTCTGGCAAAAAAATCCTCAAATTCGGTCTCCAGGAAATGAATGACCCCCTCCAAATGAGTTTGACACCAATCAAAGGGGCCTGAAATCTCTCTCAATCCATGACTTTGCAGTGATGAAGCCATCGCACAATACCATCCTAATGATACAAACAAATCAAACATATATTCTCCCTTCATATCGTCTACAAATTCAATCTTTTATCATCTCAAATCGCGACACTCTTATTTGTTGTCACTACTATCTTTTAACCCCTAAACAAATTTTCTATGATTGTAAATAAAAAAGCCCATCATTGCATACTAAGGGCAATAACAGGTCACTCTTCATCCTCTTTCTGCTTCCATGCAACTTTTTCATTCTTCCTGAACTTTTATAGTATTTATATCGGCAAAAAGTCTAAATGCTTTACTTCAAATGCCACTCATAAAGGAACTATGACTTTCGCTTTTTATATGCAAAAAGACGGTATCCGCCAGAAACCGGATGCCCTAATTGCAGTCATGACATCATTTATCAACTTCAACCAATATAGCAAGAAACATTGCTTACAAAAACACATTCTCAGTAATGACAAAACCATTTGGGAGACAGCAAATCACAGCTTACATTATCACTTATGTAATAATGTAAGCTGTGATTTCGCATCCTCATATTCATTCATCATCACTTTCATAACGTATTTCCCAGATTCTTTTCATAGCTGGTCTCCATATTGACTTCCTTCATCTTCAAATCCAACTCATCCAAAATAATACCGAGTTCATCCATACAAGCCTTTTTTCTTTCATGTCAAATAAAAAATGCAAAAACAATTAAACTTACTTCGTAATATCGCTTTACTAAAAGTCTCTTCAAACACCAAGAACTCTTTTCTTCTCACTTCACCCAATCTTCCCTCTCCACCTTATACAGCGCCTTAAAGATCTCCACATCCTCCATCGTCGTGATCTTAATATTCTTAGCAGATCCCTTTGAAAAATAAAGTGTCGCCCCCAGATCCAGCATCAGAGTATTGGTATAGACCGCATTTGTAATTCCTCTCTGCAGCGCCTCCTCATGGGCTTTCATGACCTGCCCATATCGATAGGCCTGAGGAGTCTGTACCCGCATAATATCTTTTCTATTGATTCCCTCATTTCCCTTAATTCCGTCCTGTGTGCGAATGATCGTCTCCTGGCACCGCATTGCTGCAAGTCCGGACCCATATTGTCTGCATTTCACAATACAGTCTGATATAATGTCTGCAGATACCATCGGCCGTATCGCATCATGAATAAGGACAATATCCTCCTCTTTACAGATACCCTGTAATTCCCGCAGTGCATTCCGTGCTGAAGCCTGTCCGTTTTCACCGCCGCTCACAATTTTCTGCAGCTTCGTAATTCCAGCATCCTGTGCGTAGACACGCAGAATCTCATGCCATCCATCCAGACAGGATACAATGATCCCATTAATGTCCGGATGCTTCTGGAAAGCCTCCAGCGTATAAAGTATGATCGGTTTCTCATACACATTCAGAAATTGTTTCGGCACATCCTGCTCTGTCCTGACACCACTGCCGCCTGCCAATAACAATGCTATATTCATCTTTTACCTCTTCCCATATACGTCAGATCATCCATACATTTTTCTTTTATTACATAGATATCCTTCGACTTACCAGATTCTTGAAATGCTATATTATCTACAGAGGCTTCCGTATATGACTTTTGCAGAAGCTGAAAACAGAAACTTGTTATGTCGTTTACTATATATTCAAAACTCATTCTTCATTGGTTCCCGACGCATTCGATACAATGCTTTAAACATCTCCACATCCTCTACCGTATTGATCTTAAGATTCAGATCGGATCCTTTTGAAAAATGCACAGGTTCCCCCAGTTTGGAAGCCACGCTGTTTGTATCCACTTCACCTACGATCCCGGCCTCTACCGCTTTCTGGTGTATCTCAAACAAGCGGTCCATGCGATACGCCTGTGGTGTCTGAATACGAACGATCGAATAGCGCGAAATACTTTCTGTTCCGGTCACACCATCACTGGTCCTCATAATCGTGTCCATCGTCCGGACAGCCGCAACGCCCATGCCATGCAGCCGGCATACTCTGATGCTGTCTGTTATGATATCTTCGGAGACAAATGGTCTGATAGAATCATGCAATACGATCACATCATCATTTTGACACACCTCTTTAAGTGCCAGAATACCGATCCTCGCTGAAGCCTGGCCGTCATTGCCGCCTTTTACCACCCATTTCAACTTATCAATATTGAATTGTTTGGCATAGGCATTAACCATTTCCTGCCATCCATCCAGGCACGCAACCATGATTGCATCAATATCCTTATGCTTCTGGAACGCCTCTAACGTATACACAATAACCGGTCTGTTGAAGACATTGACAAACTGTTTCGGCACACTCATCTGGAATCTGTAATCCGTGCCGCCCGCTAAAATCAAAGCAACATTCATATAATATTCTTTTCCCTCTCCTCATATCGATTCAATAAATGATAACGTATATACTATAACAGATGCTGGCAGCCTATAGCAAGCAAAATGCTGTTTCCCTTAAATCTTCCAATATGGACTCATCCCACCTCAGCATTCTGTATCATCACCGGTTTCCCCGTCTCCTGGTATACCTGCACCACGCTGCTCGTATCACCATAATATGCGTCGCTGAGTACCACAGCCCGGTCCAGATCGGCCGTATCATCATAGATGCCCCAGCCTTCTTCCCTGTATGTCTGCACAAGCTTCTCATACTCGGCCCAAAGTTGAGGCTTCATGGATCGAATCGTGCTCTGGATCAAGGGATGGGGCCTCCACAGAAGTGCAATCTCTTCCTGCTGCTCTTTAAATGTCTGGAATACGGACTTCATTTTTTCCAGCATTTTCTCCTCGTTTTTCAGCAAAGCGCCAATACTTGTATTGTAGAAAATGATCTTTTTCCATGTGCCGTCCGGCTTTTCAATGACCTTTCGCCACTCCTGCGGTATCTGCAGGCTTTCTTTTCTAGTGCTGTGCACTTTATCCAGTTTCGGAGAACCCAGCCCTAATATTTTCTCTTCCAGCTTCTTCCTGTCGGTATGATCCCCTGATAATCCGGCTTCTTTCGCGGCCTTATAATACTCATTGATATAGATCTGGCGCATCTTCTCCGACTGCACGATCACTTTGTCCGCCCAGATCGTACCCGGCAGGAAGCAGAAATGTTTCATGTTGTCAATGGCAGCCTGGTTGTCCGGCTCAATCTCGTTCAGAATAAAATACGGGATATAGACCAGGCAGTCCGTATGTTTTTTCAGATTGCTGCTAAAATACCTCTCTGGTACACAAGTTACAATATTGCATCGGTCATAAGGGTTATGGATATAGATGGCATCCGGATGTCTCTCTTCCAGAGGATAGTCCTCATAATAAGTGATCTCGATATCCGAAGGGTATTCGTCTCCCTCATAATGCAGTTTACCAAGGCTGTCATCCGGCAGCTTATCATAATATGGGATTGGCACTACATAGGCATCGCAGTTTTTGTCTTCTCTCGCCGCCAGATAGACGCTTTCCAGAGAATCCCACATACTTGCCTTATAGGGCAAAAACACCACCTCTTTCCGCAGCGGCATATGGTTGATCGCGTTTTCTGCTCTGAGAAGTCGTTCTTCCAGATACTTGTAAGCCTTCTGCGGTAAGATCGTCTCCTTCTGCAGATTGACCTGGTAGAGTCGTTCACAGTATTGTTCCAAATGAGCGACCGCTTCGGTTCCCTCCCCGTCCATCTCTTCGATCAGCTCCCCGATCTGGATGGCGGCATCCTGGCAGTCCGTCAGGAGATTCTGTACTGTCGGATATGCTTTCTTATCCAGTTGCTCTTTACAGTGCTGATGCACCGTATGCATACTTGCAATAACCTCTAAAATCTGATGTTTCTGAAATTTACGCATAGATATCCTTCCTGGGGCGTTTGACTCAAAGTCCTTTTCTTGTCCCTGTTTTGCCAAACGCTGTGGATGTGTTGTATATATGATGTACCCCTCTAAGCCTATACACCATTGTAACACAAAAAGGTAAAAGTGAACCACTTTTACCTTTTTGTGTCCCTACATCATTCTAAGCAGCATGATATGGTATTCCTCATCCTGCACGATCCGCGCCAGGACTGCATTGATACAACTGTCTTCAATCATTTTCATGTGCTGTTCATACTGGTTGATCGCCGCTTTCTCAGCCTCTATATTGGCCGACAGGATCGCCGGCAGCTTACTTTCAAATTCAATATATGCCGGCGTCCACATCTGGGATTTGCCGCTGCGTGTCGGAACCGCGTAATCAATCTGCCCGCCTAACAGCATGATCATCTCACCCAGCTTCTGCAAGTGAATCATTTCTGCCATCGCAATCCCAATCAATGTTCTCGCCTGTGCACAGTGCTCACAGCACATGCAGCTTTCTCCCTGAATATACTGGGTAATCGCAGTAAGCTCCGATACCGATCCGCAATAGTCTACTGTAAGCAGATTCACATAGAACTGGTTCTGTTCCTGTACCTTAAGCGGCGGATAGGGAAAGGGCAGCATCAGCGGCGATACGCCGCCGAAGCTACAGTCACTCTGTAATATCTTTCTTGTTGTTTCCATGAATTTTGCCTTTACTTTCTTCTTTCTCTTATAGATATTCTATGGAAACATTGTTGTAAGGTGTAAACCTCCTTCTTTCATTGTCTAATCCTAAGATCTGCTCAACCAGCAGCGTTCTCTCCTTGTCGGCTGGCTGCTTATAACATTCCATCCATGACCTCTGCATCAGACAGACCGGCTTGATAATCCTTGCTGTCATGCCGCTTACAGCATTCCATCCTTCAGCACGCCCTGGTCGCCCAGGACTTTCTCTATAACCGTCCCTTTCACCACACGCAGAAGTGGCTTCTTCAGCACATTTAACGGACCAGGCAGTGAGATTTCCAGAGGGGATTTCCCATCCATCAGTTTCACGCTGCTCCCCAGCAGTTCCCGGATATCATATACGCTGCCCCACACTTCCGGCACGCCTCTGTCTACGCCAAGCAGGCCGTATACCGCCTCCATCGCGGTTCTGACGGAATACTCGGTGGTGAATACCGTGTCTCTCGGCGTCTCTGCGAACTGTCCTAAGAAAGCGAAGTTCACGCAGCCATCAGGGATCACATCCGGCCGGTCTCCTTTTGTTCTTGGCATAAAGAAAGCTGTAATATAAGGCATCATTGTCGGTACACACACTGCGCTGTTCTCTGCAAGTTCGGCAATCTCCTCTTCCGGCACACCCAGATGGTAAAGCCATTCTTCCGTGATCTCTTTCCCGGTACATTCTTTCATGGGCTTCTTGACATAGTCGCCAGGCACATCTGTAAACAAACCATACACCCACACGCATACCTGCTCCTTATTCTGCGCCTTGAACTGTCCCTGTCTGTTGATTGTCCAGCTTAACAGCCACGAAGAATCCTGGCAGCTGACAATGCCGCCCGTAACGATCTTGCCGCTTCTTGGATCACGTTTGCAGATGTTCGTGATATAAGGGAGAATCCTGTCGTCCAACGTAGTGACTGTCGCCGACTCCCAATTTGTTTTCGCCACATCGGAACAGAATTTCTCTGGACGGCCGAATGTCTCATCCTGCGCCGCAATGTTCTTCCAAAGATTCCAGCAGCCACTCGTTCTCACTTCTGCATCACCGTTCGGCGCATGGTTCTGGTCGCCGTACACAGTACCTTCCGTACAACTTCCGTTGGTGACAAACACCAGATCATTCTCCGTCAGTACAATGCCCTCTTCTACCCCTTTCACTTTACATTCAATCGCCTTTGCAACTTTCTTTTCCCCTTCTGTCTCAAAAATAACATTCGTTACTTCTGTGTTAAACCGGAAATCGACTCCCGCCTCTTCCAGGTATTTCTGCATCGGCAGAATCAGCGATTCATATTGGTTATATTTGGTAAATTTTAAAGCACTGAAATCCGGCAGTCCGGCAATATGATGGATGAATCGCTGGAAATAGAGTTTCATCTCCAATGCGCTGTGCCAGTTCTCAAAGGCAAACATTGTCCGCCAATACAACCAGAAAGTGGAGTCAAATACTTCATCGTCAAAGACATCCTCGATCGTCTTATCATACAGGTCTTCATCCTTTGTCATGAAAAGTTTCATGATCTCCATGCAGCCCTTCTGGCTTAAATTAAACTTTCCATCTGTGTGAGCGTCCTCTCCACGGTTAACCGTAGCCCGACACAGGGAATAGTTCGGGTCTTCTTTATTCAGCCAGTAATATTCATCCAGCACCGACACGCCCGGCGTCTCCAGGGACGGAATGCTGCGGAACAGATCCCAGAGGCATTCGAAATGGTTTTCCATCTCCCGGCCGCCTCGCATGATATAACCTCTTGTCGCATCATAGATACCGTCGCAGGCGCCTCCTGCCAGATCCATCGCTTCCAGAATGTGTATATGGCTGCCCGGCATCTGTGCGTCGCGTACCAGGAAACATGCCGCTGCCAGAGAGGCAAGACCACTTCCTACGATATAAGCATTTTTCTCTTCCACACCTTCCGGTTTTCTCGGTCTTGCGAATGCCTCATAGTTGCCGTTGGTATAGTAAATGCCCTTGCGGTTCTTATCATATCTGCCCAATTCCGTATTCCGGTATTCCGGCGCTGCCGTCACATACTTCCTGCCTGCCGTCTTTGCACCAATATGCTTTGTGCCCTCACCCTCCGCTGCTTTCTTCTTTCCGTGATTGTGGGCCGCATAAGCTGCCGCTCCTGCTCCTGCCGCTACCGCTGCAACACCTAAGCCGATTCCTTTTTTCTTTGCCATAATCTGATCCACCTTTCTTACTTTTCTTTGCAAATTCCCATGTTGTCTGCTCTGCCTGTGCTCGCACCAACCGTGCTCCAGACGACCTGGGGATAGAAATATGCTTCACCTGAAAAATGTTTTCCGGTGAACTATGACCATCATATCCTTTTAAAAAAAGAAAGCCAATTAACAAAAAAGAGGAAATGATAAAAAACTTATCATTTCACTCTTTTTGTTAAAATTCTTGCTCTTCTGTTATAACCCCTGTGCGCTCTCTTCAAAATTATGGATCGAGTGCACAATATTTCCATGCAAGGTAATGCTCATCTTCTCCACGATCCTGGCATAGTCCTCTCTCATACCACGGTCAATCCAGTCCAGCATAATACCCACGAATCCATACTTATAAAATTCTGCAATAAACTCCTTGTCTTCCTTCGCCAACCTGACATCTGCACACTTCTCTTCAACCACGTCAGCGATCAAATGATAGGTCAGCTCATACAGATATCGCTCCAGCTTACTGCGCTCCACTGCACGGCATACATTCATAATAAACGTTTTGTTTTCTATCACTGCCTCGAAGATCTGCAGCATCCCTTCCTGCCAAGTATCATAGGTCTTCTTCCCCTGCAGCGCTTTCCTGCCGTCCTCGATACAACTCCACTCCACCAGATCATAGATATCTTTGAAATGATAATAAAAGGCCATCCGGCTGATCCCGCAGTCCGCCGTCAAATCCTGAATCGTGATCTTGTCCAGCGGCTTGTGCTGCAGCATCTTCTTCAGAGACATCTCTAAAGCATACTTTGTGGTATTCGGCATATGCCCTTCTCCTTACTCGATATTCATATATCTTTTTAAGAGCATGATCAATTCTTCAATGTTGACTGGTTTTGCCGTATGTGCGTTCATACCGCTCTCCAGACACTTCTGGATATCCTCTGAAAAAGCATCCGCCGTCATGGCAATAATGGGAATCGTCTGGGCATCCGGTTTCTTTGAAGCCCGGATTGCCTGAGTAGCTTCGTATCCAGTCATAATCGGCATACGCACATCCATCAGGATCGCATTATAATAATACGGCTCAACCTTCTCAAACATCTCTGTACAGATCTGTCCATTCTCCGCCCATTCAAGATCCAGTCCCAGATCCGATAATAACTCATGCAGAACTTCCCAGTTCAGGCTGTTATCCTCCGCCACCAAAATGCGGTGTCCTGTCAGGTTGATTGATTTATTCTCCTCAACCTGGAATTCACCCTCCTGAACCATATACTTCTGCAATCCGTAAAAGAGCGTTGACTTAAACAGCGGTTTCGAAATGAAGCCACTGATACCGGCTGCTCTTGCTTCGCTCTCAAAATCACTCCAGTCGTAGGCTGAGATCAACAGAATCGGAATATCATTTCCCAGTCTGCGCCTGATTTCCCTGCCTACCTGGATGCCGTCCATCCCCGGCAGTTTCCAATCAAGCAGAATAATCTGGTAATCGTCTCTCTTCTCGTGATGCTCTACCACAAGCTTCAGGGCCTTCTCGCCACTGAGCGTCCAATCCGCGGTAATTCCAATCGAATCCAGCGCATCCACCACTGTGCGGCACAACGTCTCATCGTCATCCACAACGAGCATCTTCCATGCCGGAAGGATCATGTCCACCTCTTTCACAGTGGCCTTCTCCAGATCCACCGTCACATGGAATTCAGAACCTTTGCCCAGCTCACTCTTGACATCGATGGTTCCCTTCATGGCATCGACAATATACTTCGTAATCGCCATACCCAGGCCAGCGCCTTCCGTCTTGTGCACTCTCCGGTTATCTGCCCGTGAGTAGGAGTCAAAAATCTTCAATGTGAATTCCGGCGTCATTCCCATGCCGTTATCCGTCACCACAATATGCGTCCGAACATAATCTTCTCCCACCGGAGATTCTTCCTGATATAAGGACAATCTGATCGAACCGTCCTCATGGGTATATTTGACTGAATTAGACAGCAGATTTAACAGCATCTGATTGAGACGCACACTGTCACAATACACGTCTTCCGAAAGGATCCGGTCAATATGTACTTCGAAATTCTGATGCTTCGCTTTTACCTGCGGTTGAACGATTCCTACGATTCCCTCCATCACTTCCCGCAGAGAAACCATATCAATCGTCAGTGTCATCTTACCGCTCTCAATCTTGGACATATCGAGCACATCATTGATCAATCCCAACAGATGCTTGCCGGACAGCGCAATCTTCTTCAGGCAGTTCTGTACCTGTTCCTGATCGTCCACATGCGCAATCGCAATCGCCGTCATTCCTACGATTGCATTCATAGGCGTCCGAATATCATGGCTCATATTAGACAGGAATTCGCTCTTTGCTTTCGTCGCCTCCTCAGCCGCCTGGCGAGCCTCATTCAACTCATGGATCTGTTGCTTGCTCATTCTAAAATACATAAAGAAGATCAACAGCAGGAATAAGAGAATAGACCCACAGGCCAGCAATGTTGCCGCCGTCCTCTCACTGCTGAGCCCTTCTACGGCTTCATTCAAAACGCCAAATGGCAGGACGATCACAAGATTCCATTCGGAATTCGGCAGACTCACTGTGATCACCTGCTGTCTGCAGCCGCCAAATTCCAGGATAGCGACATAGCTTCTGTTCTCTTCCATGGCGCTGACCAGATCGTCAATATAATGTTCTATATCATTCTCTTCCCCCGTGTAAGTTCCCCGGAGATAACTGAAATAGTCCGCATATTCTATACTTTCATCCCGGATAATAAAAGTACCGTCCATACGGATGATATGCGCATACATCTCTATATTTTCTTTCTCAAGAGAAAGTTCCGCGCTGATCTCCTCCGCAGGAACTGCCATAATGATCGCAATGCTTTCTCTCCCATTGCTCATGGGATACTGTGCATCCACACCGAACAGGACTACCTGCTCCCCGGAAGTATTCGTAGCCACTGCCACCTTCTTCTCTCCCTTGCGCAGAGACTCCATGAACGGTTCCGGATCAACTAGCGTCGCTTCCTCTCCGTATAATGTCTCAAACTCACCGTTTTCGGAACACAGCGCCAGCGATGCAAAATCCCTGACCTCTGTCCGGTAGATCAGTTCATCATACGTCATCTGCACGTCCTCTTCATCCGCTGGCACAACAGATGCCACTGCCTCCGCCTGCCTCAGGCGCAGATTGACGATGGTCTCAAAGTGCTTACAGATACGTTCTCCCATGCTTGACATATACATATTACCCAGTTCATCTATCGTTCTCTCACTCTGGCGACTCATATAGGTGCCCAGAACAACAAACACAGCCACACTGAAGATGATAAGTAAAACGAAACCGCCCAGAACAAATTTCGTTGATTTTGTATTAATATGTCCTTTTCCCATCTTGTCCATCAGTGAATTCCTTCCATCAAAAACACTACGATATATTATATAAATATAGCACATAGTCCTTGGTAAGCGCAAGACGTTTCCGGCATTTTGCACCTGGCGGCCGGGTTCTGAGAGACAGTCTTTGTCCCTTCTCTCCTATGCCTGATCCCACTGGCATTTTTTCATATCCACACAGCCGTTTTCTTTAAAAACTACTCCTTCTTCCTGCAGCAGTTCCCTCTGTTCCCGGAAATGAGGCGCCGTCCTTCCCGCGTGATTCACTACCCTATGGCACGGATAATCTCCATAATATTCCGCCTGGCTGAGCACCTTTCCCACCAGCCTCGCATTTTTGTCCCGGCCGATCAGTTTCGCAATCTGGCCGTAAGATGCAACCCTGCCCTCTGGAATTTCTTCCACCACCGACAGAATCTCATAGATCAAATCCTCGTTAGCTTTCGCTCCATTCCGCATCTCTCTGCACTCCATTGCCGCAATCTTTCTATTTTAAAATATTCTCTCCCCGGCTCATCGTTTCCCGCAGACAGTTCCCCAGACTGGTAATGCAAAACAGCGTGACCAGTAGAAAAAATCCCGGAATAAGGATAATCCACCAGGCATTCGTGAGAAATGCCTTTTCAGATAGGGAAAGCATACTTCCCCAGGTAATCTCCTCCACGGGAAGTCCAACTCCCATAAAACTTAATGTGGATTCCGCCACGATCGCGTTTCTGACGTTCATAACTACCATAAACATAATAGAAGACAGAAAGTTCGGCGTCAAATGTTTCCACAGTACATGGAAAAAACTACCTCCCATACATCTTGAGGCAATCACATATTCGCTGTGCCGTATCCGCCTCACCTCACTTCTAACTACTTTGGCGATGCTCATCCAGCTGGTAAGCCCCAGAACAAAAGAGAGACTAAGTACGTTCGCCTCTCCAAGAACCGCCTGGGCTAAAATGACAGCCAGAAGCCACGGTATGCTGAGCAGGATATCCGTCATCCTCATTAACAGCAGGTCAAGCCACTCCGGCCCACAGCCGCTCACAGCCCCGATCATGACTGCCAAAAAGGTGGAAAAGGCTGTCGCTGTAAGCCCGATCAAAAGAGAAGTCCTGCCTCCATACCAAATCATGGAAAAGATGTCCCGTCCCATCGTATCTGTCCCAAACAGAAATTCTCTGCATGGCGGCAGACTATAACCATACAGATTCAGATAAGCAGGGTCCTTCGTCATAATCAAGTCGCAGGCAAGGCATCCTAAAACAATCAAAGCCAGTGTCGCTGCTGCTATAGCAGGCCCCCGCCTCCCTCTCTTCTTTGACTCTCTTACGCCTGTCTGCGGCATAGGGCGGATTCCTACGATTTCAAACTCAGGGTCCATCACTTCCTCCTGTCTGACCGCCTCTCTGCATCCGCGGGTCAATGGCCTCATTGATTATCTGCGCCGCCAGATTACATAGCATGACAGTGATCCCCGTCATCATGCACAGAATCATCAACAGATTATAGTCTTTATATCTGGCGCTCTCGTAAGTCAAAGTTCCCAGGCCCGGATAAGAGAACACTGTCTCGATCAAATAGGTCCCGCCCAAGATATGCGGAACACAGATTGCCATGATACTCAAATAAGATGGCATCACATTCCGCAGGCAGTGCCGGAACATAACGCTGCGCTTTGTCAGTCCTTTGGCTTTCGCCAGCAGGACATAATCCATCCTCACTTCCTCCAGGATCCGGTTGCGGATCATATATGCGTAATACCACAGATGCCCGGACACCACCACTGTCACCGGCAGAATCAAATGTTTCATACGGTCCCCCAGACTGTCTGCAAAGTCAAGAGAATACGCGCCGCTGCTCGGCAGCCATTTCAGATTGACTGCAAAAACCAGAATCAACAATAAAGACAGCCAGAATTCGGGAATACAACTGCTGATCATACCGGCCTTACAGACGATCCTGTCCAACGGCCTCCCTTCATGCCACGCGCACAACACACCCAGAAGCAGCGCCAGGCAGAAAATCAGAACGAATCCGATCCCGCCCAAAAGCAGTGTATTGCCAATACGTTCTCCGATCACCTGCACGACATCCATCTTGTATTTATAGGAAATACCAAAGTCGCCGCGCAGTGCATTTTCCAGCCAGCGGCCATACTGGACCAAAAGCGAATCTTGTAATCCCAGCTTTGCTTGCGCCCACTCCCGCTCCTCAACACTCATCTTCTCCACGCGTTCTCCATAGTACGATAAGAGCGGATCTCCTGGCGCTAAGCGTGAGACATAGAAAACCACCACGGACAGGATAAACATACTGGCAAGAAATACCGCCAGCTTTTTCCCATAATAAATGATTTTTTCAGTCCTGTTTTGTATCATTTTAACTCCATTCCGGAACGTTTTTACGACGAGGCGATGCAAATCTCCAATTTGTGTCTGCCATCAAGCAAATTTGTGACGCCCCGGCAAAAATTGAAAAGGCGACGGCATCGCCGACAGAAGTCTTTGCGTATATGGATGCTTCGGATTGGCGAACAACGCCTTTGTCTCACCCACTTCTACCAGCTTTCCGCGGTACAGAACACCCACACGGTCACACAGGAATTCTACCATAGACAGATCATGCGCAATAAAGAGAAACGAAAATCCATGCTCTTTCTGCAGATGACGGAACAGATTGATGATCTGCGCCTGAATAGATACGTCTAAAGAAGCCACGGGCTCGTCCGCCACGAGCAGCTTCGGTTCCATAGTAAGCGCCCTGGCAATTGCCACACGTTGCCGCTGTCCTCCGGAAAGTTCCGCCGGATAGCGGTCCAGATATGCTGCATCCAGGCCTACGTAGTGCATCTGAAACGCCGCTTCCGCCCGCAGGGAACCTCTTTGCGGTATAATACGCCAGATCCGCAGAGGCTCTGTGATGATATCGCCGATCTTCATCCGAGGATTCAGGCTGGAATTGGAATCCTGGAAAACAATCTGCCGCGTCGTCTGAAGCATTTTCCGGTGTTCCCGAAAAAGTCCGGGATCACAGGTATTGATCCCTCTATAAGAAATTCTGGTATCACCACAGGGCCTGTACAAATTCATAACGCACCTTGCAACCGTTGACTTCCCCGAACCGGATTCCCCGACCAGGCCGAAGATCTCGCCCTGTCTGACCTGAAAAGAAATATCATCCACCACTGTTAACACAGTCCTTTTGGTCAGGGGAAACCGATGCGTCAAATGCTGCACATCCAGCAGGATCTCCTGCTGTTTTCCCCTGGCCTCATCGGTCAAAGTTTGATCCTTCTTTGGTTGTTCATGAGGGATTCTCATAACAGGCAATGCAATCTTCGGCGCTCTCTTATCTAACAGCCATGTGGCGGCGTAATGGGTATCGCTGATCCGGAACATAGGCGGTTGTTCTTCATAGTCAATCGCCAGCGCACATTCGTTCCGGCAGGCGAATGCATCTCCTGGGGGTGGACACACCAGCGTCGGCGGCATCCCCGGAATGGCGCGCAGTGTATCTCGTCCTCTGGAGAAAACCGGGAGCGCCTGTATCAGCCCACAGGTATAGGGATGTTTGGGATCCTGAAAAATCTCTTCTGTGGTCCCGATCTCCACAATCTTACCCGCATACATAACCGCCACCCGGTCCGCAACCTCTGCCGCCACACTCAAATCATGTGTCACAAAGACTGCCGCGGTGCCAAGTCTGCCCTGAATATCGCCAAGCAGCTTCAAGATTTGTGCCTGGATGGTCACATCCAATGCCGTTGTCGGCTCATCGGCAAACAAAATCTGTGGATTTCCGGCAAGCGCGATCGCCAGCACAATACGCTGCCGCATGCCGCCGGAAAAGTGCCAGGGATAGAGCTTTCTGCGCTCTTCTGGATCATCGATCTCTACCAGCCGCATGAGTGCAAGCACTCTGTCGCGCAGCGCCTCTTTCCCGATCTTAGGCGCATGGACTTTGACCGCCTCCTCAATCTGCATGCCAATGCTCATGGCCGGATTCAAAGAAGTCATCGGGTCCTGCAGCACCATGGAAAACAGCCTGCCCCTGAGCTTATGCATCTCCCGTTCCTGACAGGCAGTAATATCCACACCATTCACACAGATGCTGCCGGACTTGATCCATGCAGAAGCTGGTAAAAGCTTCATGATGCTCTTACACAAGACACTTTTTCCACATCCGGATTCGCCCACCACTGCCAGCACTTCGCCTGAATGTAGGGCAAAGCTCACGTCCCGCACTGCCTGCACTTCTCCCTGAGGTGTGTCGAAGCTGACCGACAGATTTTTCACTTCCACCAATTCTGACATGTTTTCTCCGTTCATCTCCTCCGCATTTCCCATCATATTCCCTGCTAAACGCTCATACGATTCAATCTGTACCGCCACAAGTCAAGAATCTCGTCGTATTTTCCACTCAGTCACATTCCAGAAAATACCGACGCCATGATGCCCCATGACAGTATCTGCACAGATCCCTTCGATCGAGCTGTCTGCCACATAATTCGCGTCCACATAACAGATAAAGGCAAAGGCCGGATCTTCTGCCAGGGCTTCCTGAAAGCGGTCATATGCCTCTGCACGGACTTCCGGGTCATCCGATCCTCTCGCTTCCAGCAGATACTGATCAACCTGCGCATTGGAATAACCGCTGTAATTGGCTCCCTTACCTGTCCCAAACACTTTATAGGTATGATCATCCGCATCAAAAGGGCTTCCCCAGCCGATCAGATAAGCCATCTGTCCGCTCCAGTCTACCTGTGTGGGAATCTCCACAGAACAGTCGATCCCAACTTCCCTAAGCTGCTGCGCCGCCGCCTGGGCAATGTCAAGGCGGACCTGATCGCCAGCCGCCACGCTGATGACAAAACCGATCTTTTCTCCGTCTCTCTCATAGAAACCGTCGCTGCCCATCTGGCAGCCTGCCGTTTCCAATATCTGTCTTGCTCTTTCCGGATCATATGTATAGCGCTCGACATTTTCATTATGATAGGAATTGCGCTGCAGCGGCCCGTAGGCAGGAATACCCTGTCCCAGCAGCACAGCTTCAACGATAGACTGTCTGTCAATCGCGCAGCAGATTGCCGGGATCACATCTTTGTTTTTTATCCAATACTCATTCTGAAAATTAAAAAGAATACCGCGGTAATCGGATGTCTGCATATCATAACAGGTATACCCGGCCGTATCCACAAATGTCCTGGCGTCCCTCGGCGTCAACAGTGCAAGATCCAGTTCCCCCGATCGCATCTGCAGCGCTTTCGCATTGTCATCCGTCACGATCTTAAAGAGAATCCGGTCAATCTGCGGCCTGCCCCGGAAATAATTCTCATTCGCCGCCAGCGTGATCGCCTGGCCTGCATCCCATCTTTCCAGTTGATAAGGTCCCGTGCCCACAGGATGCCGGAAGAAATCCGACTCCTGCATATCCTCCCCCGCAAGCAGATGTTCCGGCAAAACCGCCATCGTCATATAGTCCAGAAAAGCCACATTCGGAGCTGCCAGCCGAAACAGGATCGTATGATCATCCAATACCCTGATCTCTTCGACATCCTCATAATTAGCTGCATTTTCCGAACCATTCTCAGGGTCTAAAATCGCCTCGATTGTAAACTTCACATCCTCTGCGGTAAAGTCCTCTCCGTCATGCCATTTGACCCCCTCTGTCAGATGAAAAGTGTAAGTGCAGGACGCTTCATCGAACTCCCAGCTCTCAGCCAGACCAGGAACCACTTCATTGTCACCGTTATGTGCCGTCAGACCATTGAACAGCAGAATATTGATCTCCCCATGCTCATCCATTGCCGGATTGATCCTCGTATAGTCTCCGCTGCCATAAACCAGCGTCGTAAGTTCCGCACCGTCAGACGCATTCTCCTCCCGCTCCCTGTGCCCATTCTCCGAGCCGCAGGCTGAGAGCGCAGCACACAATACCGCTGCCGCTATGCTTGTGATCCATTTCTTCATATCGCTGTCTCTTTCTGCTTTCGTTTTATGATTTCATGATCTTCGCTGCTTTTCTTTCTTTATAATCTGGCAAGAATCTGGCTGACAGAAACCTGATGCTCCCTGGCCGCCTTTGCAAGATCTTCATATTCATACTTCTGTCTGGTCACGCCGTAACCAGTTGAAATCTTTTTCCTGATCCTGCCGTATGGAGTCTCTGCCATTTCTACAGACCGGTCAAGCGTATATCGTTTGAAGGTGTTTTCCCGGATGCCAATGGTCGTGGTATGCTGGAAAAGCAAACGTACCATGCTCTCTTTATCCTCCGTGCGGCACATCACACACAGTAACAGCCCCGGACGGGATTTCTTCATCCCAATCGGCACCGTGTATACTTCCAGGGCACCGGCGTCAAATAATGTCTCCATCGCAAACCCAACGGCTTCCCCTGTCATATCGTCCACATTGCAGTTTAACTCTACGATGACGTCTCCCGCACTTTCAGTCTCCCCCAGCATCGCCCGGACACAGTTTGCCGCCGGAAAGTCTTTGCTGCCCATGCCATAGCCGATCGCCGTCGTCCTCATAACGGGCATACCGCCAAATTCCATTACAAAATACTTCAGCAGCGCCGCCCCTGTAGGCGTGCACAATTCTCCTCTGATCTCGCCGCCATATGTTGGCACTTCCCGCAGAATATACGCTGTGGCCGGTGCAGGAACCGGCAGGATCCCATGGGCACACTCTACCTGGCCGCTTCCCACATGAACCGGCGACGCTGCCACCCGGTCAGGCGCGATCTTATCCATCAGCAGGCAGACTGCCGCCACATCCGCAACCGCATCCATCGTCCCCACTTCATGAAAATGAATCTCCGTCACCGGGACTCCATGCACATGACTCTCGGCCTCGGCAATCAAATGATAGACTGCGAGGATATCTTTCCTGATCTTATCAGTCACGGGAAGATGGTGCACAATATGTTCCACGTCATGCATTCCACTGTGATGATGGGTATGGTGGTGCGTATGATGATGCCGACTGTCGTCCCCCTCTTCCACACCGTGAACTTTCACTCTAATATGTGTGCCGCCGATGCCGCACTTGCTCATCTTCTCCTTCTCTATCGTCACCCCCGGAATACCCAGTGCATTCAACTGGCTGAGGAATTCTTCCTGATCCGGCAAAAGTTCCAGCAGCGCCGCTGTCAGCATATCGCCTGCCGCACCCATACTGCAATCCAAATACAATGTTTTCATGTTCTGCCTCCTGTTCTTATTTTCTGATCTTCTTTATTTTTCTTCTGCTCAGTGCTGTTTCTTCTATCCTTCATGTCTGCACTGCCTTTCACGGGTCTGTGACGGGCAATGCAATCTGTCTCTTACCAGAGTATCCTGCAAATCGCTATGTTTTCCGTCACTTCGCCTCGGGCCTGCCCGACGCCATATGATTGATCATACCTGCCAGATAACCGGCTCCAAAACCGTTATCGATATTAACTACCGATACGCCGCTGGCACAGGAGTTGAGCATAGACAGAAGCGCGCTCACCCCATGAAAAGAGGCCCCATATCCCACGCTTGTCGGCACTGCGATCACCGGGCAGTCTGCCAGTCCGCCGATCACACTGGCCAATGCTCCTTCCATTCCCGCAATGGCAATGATCACCGATGCGCTCATGATCTCGTCCATATGCGCCAGCATCCGATGCAGACCGGCCACCCCCACATCATAAAGACGCACCACTTCATTTCCATGCACCTGCGCCGTGAGCGCCGCTTCCTCGGCCACAGGAATATCGGAGGTGCCGCCCGTGGCAACAACGATCCTGCCAATGCCGTCCGGCGCCGGCAGTCCTCCAAGGATGCCGATCCGCGCTTCCTTCCGGTAATCCAATTCATAGATCCTGGCAATTTCCTCCGCCGCCTCTGTCAAAAGACGAGTAATCAAAATCCTGTTCTGTCCGTTTTTCTTCATAGTCTCGATGATGCCGATCATCTGCTCTGCCGTTTTCCCTGCCCCGTAGATAACTTCCGGCGCTCCTTGACGGATGCTGCGGTGCATGTCCACCTTGGCATAGCCAATATCCTCAAACGGCTCTTTCTTGATCGCAAGCAGCGCCTCGTCCACAGAGAGTTCTCCGCACTGTACTGCTTCTAATGTTCTTCTGATTTCACTGTTCATTTTTCCTCATTTCTGCGCTGCTTTTGTCCAGTTTATTCCCCGGACCTGCGCATGTTTTCCTATTTTCTCGGTTCCAGATCCAGTACTACTCCTGCATAATATTTCTTCAATTCCTGCAGAATCCTCTCCCTGTTCTCGATAACGCATGCAATCTGGCTTTCCGGAACCTGCAGCTTTGCAAGATTCCCCATTCTGCGTACCCGGAAATCTGTAAATCCCTGCGCTGACAGATAAACTTCTGCCGCTTCTGTGGCGGCCAGTTTTTCTTCCGTAATCTCTTCCCCAGCAGGAATTCTTGTCGCCAGACAGGCATAAGCCGGCTTGTTCCATGTAAAGAGTCCCGCTTCTTTCGAGAGACGGCGAATCTCCTCTTTCGTCAATCCGCAAAGCCTGAGCGGCGAGAAGACAGACAACTCCCGGACCGCCCGCATGCCAGGACGGTCTACCTCTTCATCGGAGGCATTCGTGCCGTCCAGGAGAACTGAAAACCCATCTTCCCAGGCGGCTTTCATGATCGCCTCGAACAGAACTTTTTTACAGTGATAACAGCGGTCCGGCGGATTCCTGGTGATCATTCCGGAAGCCAGTATGTCCTTCTCAATAACCGTCAGATCCACCTGTAGCTGCTCTGACAGCCGTAACGCATCCTCCAGCTCAAACTGCGGCTGAAATGCAGATTTCACATAGTACGCCTTTACTTCTGCCCCAAACTGCAAGGCGGCATAAAGCAAATACGCAGAATCCACACCACCGGAGAAAGCAATGGCCACGTTCGGATTTTGTACAAAAAAATCAGATAATTTCATAGGATTCCTCTCATACCTCTGCTGAAACAGTTCCTGAGCCAGGCTCGTTTGCCAGATTCGCTTACTTTGCTGCGCGGACTCGAACCGGCAGAGGAATTTCTTATCATTTCTTATAAAAAACAAGAAGACATGCGGTTTTTTCAAAAACCATATGCCTTCCTGTACATATATTCTATCTAACGCTATATCATTGATCAATCTGCATGGTAAACGGCACTACATGCGCTTAGAGACTAAGCAGAACTTCTGTTCCGCAGGCGACTTCTTGTCACCTTTTCTATCGCTGCAATAGATTCATTATATCATTTTACCCATAAATGGCAAGAAAAATCTGTTTTTATCATACCACAACATAATCCGCCGCTTCCCTATACTCTTCCGATAGCGCATCTGTCAGGATCGTACCTGCCGTCAGCGGCGCGAAAGTCACGGAACTGATCACATTAAATTTACTGTGATCACACAAGAAATACTGCTTTCTGCACTGCTGGGCCGCAGTTCTTTTCACCAGCGCTTCATCGGCATCCGGTGTAGTATGGCCCGCTGTCCGGCTAACGCCATTGGTGCCGAAAAAGCCTTTTGTGAAATGATAATCCTTCAGCGTGAGGGCCGCCATCGTACCCACCACGGCTTCCGTGGTGCTCTTTAACGCTCCGCCTACCAGATAGACGCGGATGCCCTTTGCCGCAAGACGCTGTGCATGCGCCACGGCGTTGGTCACGAAAACAGCGCCCGTCTCTTCAATAAAGTCAAGCATACAGCCAGTCGTTGTTCCCGCATCGAGATAGATGAAGTCCTGGGATTCGATCAAGGAAGCGGCATACTGCGCGATCTTTCTCTTTTCCTCCCGGTACACCTCAACCCTCTGCGTCACTGTCGGCTCTACTGCCTGATAAGTGCTGTCCGCCACCACGGCCCCGCCAAACACCTTCACCAGCCTGCCCGCCTTATCCAGCACAATGATATCCCTTCTTGCGGTAGACTCGGAAATACCCAGCAGTTTCGTCAATTCCGTCACCGTGACGCTTCGCTTCTCCTCTAAGATCTTTAAAATCATCTCATATCTCTGTTCCGATAACATCGTTTCCTCCGTATAGCCAAGACAGGCGCTGACAGACTGCTTCTTATGCCGCAAACAGGATCACGGTCCGCGTCTCTGCCAATTTCCACTGCAGTTTATGCCCAAAAGGCCCAAACTGCAGCGATACTGTCTATAAGTTCTCCTGCATAAATTTGCTGATTGTCTCACATGCAGCATCTTCGTCTGCACCGTCAAAGGTTAATGTGACCTCATGGCCTTTCTTGACGCCAAGACCCATGATCCCAAAAATCTTCTTACAGTCACCTGTCTTGCCATCCCTTGAAAGCTTAATGCTGCACGCAAACGCTTTCGCCGCCTTTACCAGCTCCCCTGCCGGTCTTGCATGGATGCCTTCCGGATCTGTTACTACATACTTAAATTCTTTCATGATGTTTCTCCTTTTCTATTATTTTATTATTTTCCTGCCGATTATTCAATATCTGATTCTTTACACGATACCCTTGCACATCACAATCCTGCCTGTGACACTGCCTGCATAGCGCCAAACCTAATCCCAATATCCCGCTCTACGGAGAATGCCTGACCATCAACATTTTGATCTGCCTGCTCTATTGCCGTTTTCACTCCACATTTTTCTTCAATACGCCAAGCAGTACCGTGGAAACCAGCGTTCCTACAATCAATGCCACAACATACATCAGCGCATTCCCCACCACCGGGAAGACGAAGATCCCGCCGTGCGGCGCCATAAGGGTACAGCCAAATACCATAGATAACGCTCCTGCAACACCCGAACCTGCCACACAAGCCGGAAGAACATGGAGTGGATCAGATGCCGCGAAGGGAATCGCACCTTCTGTAATAAAGGCCAGCCCCATAATGAAGTTCGTCGGACCCGATTCTCTTTCCTCCTTCGTAAACTTCTTCTTAAAGAAAAGCGTCCCCAGCGCGATGGCACAGGGAGGCGTCATACCGCCGATCATAACCGCTGCCATAATATCATAATTGCCTGCCGCAATGGCCGCCGTGCCAAACACATACGATGCTTTATTGAACGGGCCTCCCATATCGATCGCCATCATGCCGCCCAGGATCAGCCCAAGAATCACCTTGCTTGTTCCTCCCATGCTGGTCAATCCGTTGTTCAGGGCTGTGTTGAGACCGCCCATCACCGGCTCCACCAGGAAAGTCATGATCAGACCCATGATCAGAAGCCCAACTAACGGGTAGATCAGAACCGGTGCGATCTTCTCCAGGAAATCAGGAAGCCTGTCGCATACTTTGCGCAATAATACAATCGTATAGCCTGCCAGAAAGCCTGCCGCCAACGCGCCAAGGAAGCCCGACTTTCCGTTTGCCGCAATCATACCGCCCACAAATCCCAATGCCAGGGCAGGCCTGTCGCCAATTGCCATCGCGATAAATCCCGCAAGTACCGGCAGCATAAATCCGAAAGCGACGCCGCCCAGATTCTTAAACCATGCCGCTGCCGGCGTGATTGTACCGAAATTCATCCGCTCTGATACATCCAAAGCATTCATATCCACGCAAAATCCGTCAATCAGAAAAGCAATTGCGATTAGAATGCCGCCGCCCACCACGAACGGAAGCATATGGGATACGCCGTTCATAAGCTGGGTGTAGATCTGATGTCCTCTGCTCCCGCTTTTCTTCGAGCCCTGCGCTGCCTGGTGCGATCCTGCCGCTGCAGGATAGATTGGCGCATCCCCTGCCATCGCACGGTCAAGCAGCTCTCCGGCCTTGCTAATCCCGTCGGAAACCTGGCACTCGATGACTTTCTTACCGTCAAAGCGGTCCATGGGAACCTGCGCATCTGCCGCCACGATAATGCAGTCGGCCTCCTCGATCTCTTTCGCCGTAAGGACATTTTTCGCGCCGCCGGAACCCCGTGTCTCAATCTTTATGAAACAGTCTCTCTCTTTCGCCGCCTTCTCGATTCCTTCCGCCGCCATATAAGTATGGGCGATTCCCGTCGGACAGGAGGTAACTGCCAGGATCTTTACCTGCCCGGCATGCGCTGAGCCTGTATCTGCCAGTCGCTCATCGATACTGGCCTTCTCCTCATCCGCCTGATCGATAATGGATAAGAACTCCTCTACCGACGAGGCGTTACGCAGGCTGTCGGAAAAGTCTTCATCCATCATCAGCACGGACAGTTTGCTCAGTACATCCAGGTGAACGTTATCCTCCGTATTCGGCGCCGCGATCAGGAAGATCAGTGTCACCGGCTCGCCGTCCAGTGCATCAAAGTCCACGCCGTCCTTTACTACCATTGCTGCAAGACCCGGCTTTGTCACCGCCTCACATTTGCCATGGGGAATCGCTATCCCTTCCCCGATGCCGGTAGTACTCTCCTCCTCTCTCGCATACACCTGTCTGCGATACGCTTCCTTATCGTTGATCTTGCCGCTTTGCACCATCAGTTCCACGACCTGATCGAGCGCTTCTGCCTTATTCGCCGGCGCCCCGGTAAGCGAAATGCTTCTCTGATCCAGAAGTTCTGTTATTCTCATCGCTCTGCTCCTCCTATTTTGCTGTCTCTCCTTAACCCACATGTTTCATTTCGACTATTCTATTGCCGTCTGTTTCTGATCCTCACTGCGCTACTGTCCGTCCTGCTGCTGCCTCACCTGTCGGTACACAGCCTCCACCTCTTCTCTCGTCGCTAACTGTTCCGAAAAGGCGCTGGCGCTTCCCGCCGATAATCCCATGGCGAAAGCATGCCTGTAATCCTTCTTCTCCATCCAGCCGGCAAGGAATCCGGCCACCATGGAATCTCCGGCTCCTACACCGTTGACCAGCTTCCCTTCCGGCGCCGTCGCCTCATGAATGCTGCCGTCTGCCGCTGCCAGCACAGCGCCCTCTCCGGCCATGGATACGAGCACATTCACCGCACCCATTTCCTGCATCTTCTTCGCGTAGGGAATCACTTCTGTCCTTGTGTTGAGCTCCACCCCAAAGATCTCACCCAGTTCATGGTTATTCGGCTTTACCAGAAACGGATGATATGACAGCACATTGACCAACAGATCTTTCGTGGCGTCCACCGCGATCATCACGTCCCGTCCGCTCAGCCGTTCCATAATCCTTCTGTACATATCGTCCGGCATGGAAGCAGGAATGCTTCCGGCAAGAATCAGCACGTCTCCGGCTCCCAGGACATCGAGCTTCTCCATCAGTCTCTGCACACTTTCTTCCCGGATTTCCGGTCCGCAGCCGTTGATCTCCGTCCCGTCGATGGATTTCAGCTTCACATTGATCCTCGATATGCCGTTATCAACCGTGATCAGGTCAGACCGCACTCCCATCTGTTCTATCCGGCGGACGATCTCTTCTCCCGTGAACCCTGCTATAAATCCAAGCGCCGTATTCTCAATGCCCAGATTGCCAAGCACCATGGAAACATTTAATCCTTTTCCACCGGGAAGCATCAGCTCCGAACTGGTCCGGTTCGTCAGTCCCAGCTTAAAATCCTCGACCGAAACGATATAGTCCAGTGACGGATTAAAAGTAACCGTATAAATCATCTCTTTCCCTCCCTTGTCTTAGTTTGTTATGCTGTTTACTATGAAAGTTTCTGCCTTTCATAAGATGGATGGCCATGCGGCCCGCCAAAGCAGCAGGTTGTGTATCATTGTAGTTTCCTATGTGTGATTGATTATGGTTGTATTATACAGTCAAACTCATTCAAAATCAATCATATTAATTCACAAAGATACGGCAATGTTTTTGTTGACTCTGCATAAATTTGAATGATTTTGGCTGAATTGATCCAATTTTATTCTTTTATAACTACAAGGAAAAGGATTTCAGTCATACTCATTCATTTCTTTTACATGTTGCTGACCATAGTAGTCACGGTTATACCAATCACACTATCTATAACCAAACCGAGAGGGGCCGATCCAATCCGATCAGCCCCTCCCGCGACATTAACTCCTATTATTACTTTATTACTGAAATTCCATAATGATTCCGCATTACGCCTTCCCGTTACCGTATCCGTTCCCTTAAATCTCCTCCAAGATCACTGCGTCACACCCTTCTGCCTTCCAGACAATCCCACCCTCTTCGACGACAAATTCGGCTCCACTCCACAAATCTCTGTACTTCGAATTCGCAGGAAGCCCTGCCCGCCTGCATTCTGCCCGGACAATCTCCGCCTCTTTTCTCCAATGGCACAGGGCAAGATATCGCTTCCCGCCTACTATAGCCGTATAGACGGCGGAGGCACTGCTGCCTGCAGCTTCCACCGGGCAGAAAGCCACGCCTTTCGCCGCCAGCTCATTGACTTTCCGGTTTCCGGCAAACCGAAGCGCCCGTTCTCTCGCCGCCGGATTTTCATAATCGTCACTCAGCATCATCACCGTGCCCGCTATGACCGCCGAAGTGTACCTTGCTCTCGCTTCCCCCTCCGTACTGTCTCTTTCCGCGATAAAGCTCCTGAGAAGACAGATATGATCCGGGTCGTTATACTGATACAGTCTGCCGTTCTGCCACCATGCATAGGTCTGGGCATTCAGCACATACTCCACATCCTCATCGATCCCGAAAGCATCACAGGAAAATCTTCTGGCATGTCCGTAACCGTTAGGAAACAGCGGTGCAATGGACAGACTGATGAAAAACGGCTTCCCCGTCTTCTCCTCACCCAGGAAATCCGTGATCAGGCCATATCCCTGCGCGATGGCCTGCCGTCCTGTTCTGACATCTGCTGCGTAGTGGCAGCCTTCCATACCGCCGTGAGTCATAAAGTCCAGCTTTACATAATCAAAATCCCACTGCACAAATCGCTGTAATTTCCACCGCATCTGCTGCTGCCATGCCGGATGTGTCACATCAAACGGTATCGCGCCATCCACTCTCGGCAATGGTTTCCCAGACGGATCCTTTAGCAGAATCTCCGCATAAACATGGCCGGGAGCCCCCGGAATCTCTTCGTCCGCATTTTCTCCAAAAAACGCAAAGGGTGCATCATAAATGCCGGCTTTCTGCCCTTTTGCATGGAGTTCCCGTACGATTGCCGGCAGATGCTCCTCCGGGATCGCGCTCCATCCCGCATCCAGATTAGCATACGTTACGCCCTCATTCTGATAACCGGCCGGACTCAGTTCGTCCCGCAGAAATGCCGCTGTCTTCTGATAGTTCTCTTCGTTTAAGCGAAATGCCAGCCCGGCCCAGCTGTTAAATCCAAAGGGAATCTTTTCCTTCCATTGCAGCGGTTTTCTCTTTTCATGCAGAAGATCTCCGTAGGCTTCCAAAAGCCGCCTGTAATCCTCTCCGTACAGCAGACAGAACCTGCCGGACCAGACCTTTGTCCCACGCAGGCTTCCATGTGGCATACTGTCGTGGCTGCCTTCATCGGCCACACCACATTCTACATTCCATGTCCTGGCGTCATAAGCCGAACAGACGATAGCATTTTTCCAGACTTCAAAGTCTGATGCGCCCACCAGAAGACCTTCCCTGCTGTCCTCCGAGAACAGTACCGTCAGATCATAACTCTTCCTGCCCGCCCGCAGGGGAGCGGCCTCATATCGAAGCCACATGGTATTGTCGTAAGGCACAAGCAGCATCTTTGCCCAAAGATGCTTCCACAGCTTAAGATGCTCTCCCTCTCCTTCCTGCATGACCAACGGAATCAGTCTGCGCGTCTCCACTTCACTGCCGTCTTCTGCCGACAGGCCGCAGGAAGCCTCCGGCACACCGTCCCCGGATATACTGAGTTTCTCCTGCAGGCAAAGACCATTCTCACTGTAAAATGTCAGAAGCAGAACGGTTCCATCCTCCCCCTGCGTTTTCTCTTCCTTCTCCAGTACCGCATTTCTTGTATCGATACAGCGCCCGTCCACGTGATATGCCATCGCATATGCTTTAAAAAGGGAGACCCCCTCCCAGTTTAGTTCCCAAAACCCGTCTTTGCTATAGTTCCATGTAATCTTTTTCTCCATGTTCTCATCCACGCCTTTCTCTTCTCTTATCATTCTTAGGAACAGTCACGAACAGTTCCTTACCAGATACAGAGGAGCGCAGACAGTAACCTCTTCTGTCCGCGCTCCACAATACTGCCGCTTAAGCGCAGCAGTCTGCATGCTTAGTTTGTCATGCCTATTCCGCCATGCCCCACAGTTTCAGTCTCTCCTGATACTGCCCGGTCATATAAGCCTCTACTTCCGACAGGCCGGATTCTTCCATCTCCGATAACATCGCCTCATAGACTGCAATCGCCTCCTCGTGATCAGCCGCATTGACCATCTTCGGGAAATTCTGGTCATAGATGTCCTTGACCTTCTGCCATTTCAAGCCTTCCGGAGAGCTTCCCGCAGGCTCTAAGCCCGTATAGTCCGCCGTATCCCATCTGTCGGATTCCCCGAAGCTTGCATTGGCAAAATCCGTGATCTCCGTCGTCTCATACTTCGTTACGTCGTAAGGCGATCCGTCCGTGCCATTACCATTCTTGATAAACCAGGTCCACTTACGGACACCCGTTTCCAGTTTCGTATTGTCAAAGTCCGTCTTAAAGCCGTCGATGATCTCCTGCTTCGGCACATGCTTTCCGTCAACCATATCCCAGTTCTGTCCCTCGATTCCCCACATCATCAGGTACTGTCCTTCTTCGCTTACAAGGAAATCGATAAATTTGATCGCCGCTTCCGGATTCTGGCAGTTGTTGGTGATACCGATGGCATCCCAGCCCAATGTGCTTCTCCCGCTGTATCTCGTCTCGGAAGGATCCACACCGTCCGCAACTACCTTATAACTGTAGAATCTCGCATCCTCGCCGATCGTAGATGCAAGGCTGGTGTTTGCACTGTCCGGATCCCAATAGGAGCAGAACGTGGAAAATACATTGCCCGCCGACAATTTCTGCGTCCACTGTTCTTTCTTATTGACAACCCATTCCTTATCCAGCAGTCCTTCTGTGTAGAGTGTATTCATGAAACCGATCGCTTCCTGATAATGAGGATCTTTGGCTCTGTGCTGAATATTGTTGTTCTCATCCACATAGTAAGTGGTCATGCCGTACATACCAAAGAGCGTACCTTCATAATTCTTGCTCTCCGCATCCAGCGTCACCGCAATGCTTTCCTTGCCGTCGATGGTCGGATATTTCTCCTTAAACTGTCTTAAGATATCCAGATATTCCGACTGCGTAAAAGGATCGTTGCTGTTGGCGCGTTCTTCTCCGACAATCTCCGTCAGCAGGTCTTTCCGCATCAGCACGCCTGCTACCGCATCCGGATCCACACCGTACCAGTTGTTCAGATAATAATTCTTACCGTCCGAATAAACGCTCTTGGTCATGACTTCCCCGTACATCTCCTTAATGTGGGGGCCGTACTGATCGATCAGGTCGTTTAATGGGATCAAAGCGCCTGCCTCGATATAACGGTTGACGATCTCATTGCCCCGGTCCATCAGGACAATATCCGGATAATTCTGTCCGGTAAGCATCAGATTCAGCTTTTCTAACGGATCACCGGTCGGATTCTCCACCTGCACCGTAACCCCTGTCTTCTCCTGGATCGCCAGGGCGACCGGGTCGTCGAAGGTATTGCTTCCCGAATTCTTGTCAAAAAAGGTAAGTGTCACCGGGCCGTCAGCGGAGGCGCTGCCCTCAGAACCTGCCCCTGCATCTGCACTTCCTGCTCCCGCGCCGCCGCTTTCCTGGCCGCCGCAGCCTGTCACGGCCGCCGCCAGCATCGTAACGCCCAACATAAGCGCCATCAACTTCTTTGCTTTCATAAAATTTTCCTCCTTAAAAATCTCTATCGATCAGCTCTTTACCGAACCGAGCATGATGCCTTTCACAAAATACTTCTGAATGAACGGGTAGACCATGATGATCGGGATCGTCGCCACCATCGTTGCTGCCATACGGATGCTGTCCGGCGTGATCCCCTGACCCGTTCGGTTCGCCGCCTGGTTGGCGCCGGTCGTCTGGTACTGGTTCAGAATCTCCACCAGAATGGACTGCATCACTTTCAGATTCTGGGAATTCGTATACAGGTATGCGTCAAACCATGAGTTCCAGTGCATGATCGCGACAAAAAGCGCCACGGTCATAATGATCGGTTTCGACAGCGGGATCACCAGCCTGAAGAAGACTACCAGGTCATTGGCCCCGTCGATCTTCGCCGCCTCAAACAGCGCATCCGGCATCCCTTCGATATAGTTCCTCACCAGGATCATGTTATAGACGCTGACCAGATTTGGGAAGATGAACACGATGAAGCTGTCCAGCATTCCCAGGTTCTTAAGCACCATGTAATAAGGTACCAAGCCTCCTCCAAAATACATCGTGAAGATGAATAACAGAGTAATCGGCTTCTTAAAGAGCAGCTCTTTTCTGGAGAGCACATAAGCTAACGCCGTCGTCACGAGCACTGCCAGCGGCGTTCCGATCGCGGTACGGGCAAGCGTCACCAGGATCGAATGCAGGAATGTGGATCTGGATAAAATGTCCATATAGCTTGCAAAACTCAGTTTCCTCGGCAGGAAATACAGGCCGCCGCGGATGGCGTCCGTCGCATCATTGATCGACACGATAAAAATATTCCAAAACGGATAGACGCAGATGATCACTACCAGTGCCAGAAAGATCACCGTAAAAACATCCAGCACAATATCCGAGACCGGTTTTTTCTTACTATTAACAGATTGTGTTCGCATTCTCTCACCCCCTAGAACAGTGCCGTATTGTTATCGTCAAATTTCTTGGACAGGGAGTTGGCGCCCATGACCAGAATAAACGATACGACCGACTTAAACAGGCCTACAGCAGTACCGTAAGAATACATGCCGTTTTTCAGACCATACCGGTATGCATAGGTGTCTAAAACATCCGAATAATTCAGGATGGAATCGTTTGCCATCAACAGCTGCTGTTCAAACCCTGTATTGAGGACACCGCCGATCGCCAGGATCAGCAGCACCATGATCGTAGGTTTCAGCGCCGGAAGCGTTATGTACCAGATCTTCTGTACTCTGGTGGCGCCATCCACATCCGCCGCCTCGTACATATCCTGACTGATACCGGACACTGCTGCCAGGTAAATGATCGCGTTATAGCCCAGCACCTTCCAGGCATTGGCAATCGCAATGATCCACCAGAAATAAGGTCCCTTCTGGAAGAACAGAATCTGTTCGTCCGTAAATCCGATCGCCATCAGCAGATGATTGATCACACCGTCTGCAGAAAGAAATGTGATGAAAATATTGGCTGCGATGACCCAGGAAATAAAATACGGCAGATAGGAAGCCGTCTGCACGAATTTCTTGACGCCCGCGCTCTTCACCTCATTCAGACAGATCGCCAGGATGATCGGCAGTGGGAAGGAGAACAACAGTGTCAACAGACTGGTAGCCAGTGTATTTCTCATAATGATCAGGAAATCCGTAGAGAAGAAATACTGAAACCAGTCAAATCCTACAAACTGGGAACTGGCAAGATCCGCAAAATACCCGTTCCCCTTGGGAGTATAATTGATAAATGCCATATAAAGACCTGTCATCGGAGCGTAGCAGATCAGTATGACCCATATCAGCGAAGGGAGCAGCAATAAGAACAGATATCTCTGTTCCCAGAGCTGTGTCTTGACGCTCTTATGGGGTTTTGCCGCTGCAGGAACCGCTTTTTTCATAAAACCACCCTCTCTTTGTTTATTTTGTATGTTTCTTTTTCCCCGCAGCTCTATTTTATGTTGATATCGCCCTGTCCTCAATGAAAGAATTTAATGATATCTTTCAATTTTGAATGATTTTGTAACATATTTTCCGGGTCAATATCAATTTTCAACACTTTTTGTCAATTTTGAACGATAGCAAGACAAAAATCACTAAAGAAAATGTTTTCTCAAAGCGAAAGAGTAAAGATATGCACAAGTGAAAATGAAAAGCCTGCACAGTATTCCGGAAACATAACATTCCGATACTCTGTGCAGGTCTTATACTAGGCGCCAGTGCATATGACGTCCGTTATAGCTGCCCCGGCTCTGCCGGTATCTCCACCCGGACCCAGGTCCCCTTATCCAGGATACTTTCAACTTTTACACCATAGCCCTCCCCATAATGGAGTTTTACTCTGATATCTACATTTTTCAGGCCAAATCCCTCCTGAGACTGCTTCAGTTCCGTCCTCAGCCTGACTAACTTCTCCGGCTCGATCCCCAGGCCGTCGTCGGACACCTCATAGACGATCCGGCTGTTCTGCCGCAGAATACGCACGTCGATCTGCAAGGTTTCCTCCTCCCGGCGGCCATGATGGATCGCGTTCTCCACAAGCGGCTGCAGGACCAATTTGATCGTCCTGCACTGCAAGGCATTCTCATCCGCTTCATAGTGAATGCTCACATCCTCACCAAAACGGATCTTCTGTATCTTCATATAATTTTTCAGAAGATCCAGTTCTTCCTCTACACTGATCACCTCCCGCCCCTTGTTCAGGGATATCCTGTAGAAATCCGCCAGGTAGCGCAGGCACTCCACCGTCCTTTTTCCATTCTCACGCATGGACATGGAGGAGATCACGGACAGCGCATTATACAGGAAATGCGGATTGATCTGCTCCTGCATCAGATTCATCTCACTGGATTTGATCAAAAGTTTTTTCTCATAGTTGTCCTGGATCAGGATCTGTATCCTCTCATTTAACAGGTTAAAGGCTTCCGCGATCTGTCCCACCTCGTCGCCGCCCATATCGCGCAGGATATAGTCGAACTGCCCGTCACCCAGCTTCCTGGCCGCATAGACTACCTTGTCCACGCGTGTGGCTGCCAATCTGCCATACAGATAGATCGCCCCAAACACAAGCAGCGAACTGCCCACAAAAATTGCCAGTATCTTTCTCGTGACCGCCTCCGCCTCTCCTAACAGGCTCTCCTGGTCCTCCGTCATGATCAGCTTCATCCCCATGCCCACGTTAAGCGCCATACAGATCACCGGCCTGCCTTCCTGCTCCAGAACACAGCTTCCGCCGCAGTCCGCCAGTCTTCTCCATTCCGGCACAAACCCGGAAAGCCGCCTGCCCGCCGCCTCCGCATCGGAAGCAGCCAAGATCTGTCCACCCTCTTCGATCAGATAAGTCCGCCTGCTGCCGCTGTTTTGCTGCAGCCATTCACGCAGGTCTTGCGTATCGACCAGAATCACGAGATAATTCTCGATCCCGCCGCTGCTATAATAATTCATCTTCCGGATCAGGCCCGCATATCTCTTCCCGCCCTCCTTCACAATACCACCGGCCACAGCCGAACCGGCTTTCCTGTCCGCTTTCTCCTGAAAGTCCCCGGTCAGCTGATCCAGTTGATAGAAATAGTAGTTGTCCCTGGGCAGCGTCGCATTGTCGGAATAGAAACGGATCCTGTAAATACTCGGAAACAAAGATAACGTATTATGCAGAAGCTGCCTGTCCGTATAATAAAACATCTCCCCATAAGACACATCCGTATAATCTATCCCCAGATAGTTATACATCATCTGATTCGTATACAGAAGATCCATGATCGTGCTGTAAGATTCAAAAAAAGTCTCCAGGCTCTTGCCGGTAGTCTCCATATTCTGCTGCATGTCCTGATAGCTTTTCTCCTGTAAGATCCTGCTTGTCTGTATGTAATTATAGGCGGTCACAAAGATCATGGGCAGCACGGCAAACACCACGTAGATCACTGTCATTTTCCGAAAAAAGCTCTGATCCCTAAACCATTTTGCGATACTCATTCGGCGTCACCCCGTAGCGTTTTACAAAAATCTGGCTGAAATAAGATACGTTCTCATATCCTACCATCAGACTCACGTCCTTCACCTTCAAAGACTTGTCCCGCAGAAACACACACGCTTTCTGCAGCCGGAAGTCCGTCATATATTCCAGGATCGTCTGCCCCGTCCCGGCCTTGAAGAGGCTTCTTAAGTAATTAGGAGACAGGCGAATCCCCTCTGCCATTTCCTCCACACTGCACACATGCATATAATTTTTCTCCAGATAATCTTTCACCCACATCGTGACATAATAGTTGGGGTTCTCCCGCTGTCTGTCAAAAAAGTGACACAACGCTTCTACATACTGCCGCAGTGCATCCTGTACTTCCACAAAAAATCCGGTATTCCAGATCTGAAGTTCCGGCTTGTCCTTCCTCTTTTCCATCTCCTCCATCAACGCCGCATGATCCAGTTCCAGCCTGTTATACAGATTCAGATACAGCCCATAGGCCTCTCTCTGGCATTCCTCCCTGCTCAGTGCACGCAATTCCTCCATACATGCGGCAAGTATCTCCTCCGCCGGCTCCGAAATGCCTCCTCCCAAAATGCTTTGACATAATTTCTGTCCCTTCTGATTCCACCGCTCTCTGTCGAATCTTCCGCCGCGATCCTCTGCCCTGCCGTCTATACAAAGCAGTTCCCCCGGCGCCCCATAAAACATCCTGTCCCTGTGGCTGAGCAGAATATCCGTATGTGCTTTCATATCCGCAAGCGAAACTTTATCTCCAAACCATGCTGCGCTTCCTCTCCCGTCCAATACCGTCACAATCCGTCCTGCCGCATCCGCGAAGGAGACATACCCGTGCAGAACCACTACGATCAGGCTGTCCACACAGAATGCGTGACGCACTTCCGTAAGCTCCTCTATCCACACCGTCGCTTTCTCGTCCGCGCTCCCATAAACTGCCAACAGACCAAAAGCCTTTTCGTCTGCCGGGACGGAAAGATATTTCCGGCCAAATTCCTCCAGATCCGCCCCCTCCTGCTCGCATGCCATGGCAAACACCTGACCGGAGGCCAGTTCCACGGAACGCTCTGCCATCCGCTCCTTCTCCAATTGTTCCCGGATACGCACGATCAGGGCTTCCACCTCATCTACACGGAAAGGCTTCAGGATATAGTCTACCGCCTGCACCTGGAAAGCCGACTTCATATACTCGAAATTGTCATATCCCGTCAGAAAAACAATCTTGCACCCGAATCCCTCTTCCCTTGCCCGCTTCGACAGCTCGATCCCATTCATTACCGGAAGCTGGATATCCGTGATCATGACATCCGGATCGTGCTCCTCCAGACACTCTAACGCCGTCCTGCCATTTCGGGCCGTGTAAACTCTCGACGCCCCAAGTTTCTTCCAATCCACATAATCCCGCAGCGTTTCTAACTCCAGTTTCTCATCCTCTACCAGTAAAATACTGAACATGTACCCTCCCCTCATCGTCCCTGTACCCCATGTCAATTCCAACACCAATACTCATGACTCATGTTATACATGTTAGGCCCCTTCTTCCCCTCCTGCGACAATATCGTTGTTGGTTTTCTTTTATTATACTCTCATTTACAGGTTTTGCGGGAAATAAAAAAGTACAGCTCTTTTGCGATATTCAAAAGCTGTTACAGTTATCGGCCGGATGCCCTGCAGAGGTGCCGAAAAAACTCATTAATCCAAAATCCATCCTTATTTCTACCCCGGCAGACTATCCCGCCTCAAGTCGGAAGATTTGAAGCAACACATAGCGCCCCTTACCCCCTCTTATGTCAAGTGACTTTAAATAAAGTGGTCGAATTCGACCACTTTTCCATTGAATTCTTACCATATAAAATACCTCCATTATAAATTCATTTTACATTTTCTCCAAATTTTTGTTTGTCTGATTTATCTTCATATGTATCTCTTCTACTAACTTATATAACGTGCATACCGGCCACATCTCCGATGGTTTTATCTTCCCATCTTCCATACACTTTTTGTAACATCGCTTTGCTATCTGAATCGCTTTTTCTTCATCCCCATACTGCACCAGTTTCCGATAAATATCTCTATCATTCTTGGAATACTTTTGCCTTGTTACCTTCTCAAACTTCTCCGCAAACCGTTCACAACATATATAAGATTCCATGATAGTGGGCATCTTACCAAAATAAGCAAACATCCATATTTCAAAGCACGGGTTAGACCATCCGGCATTGATATCATTTTTCTCTGCCAGCCTTATAATCTCATCAAAATCCTTTACCTGATCTCTGTCGAAAACAATCCATGGAATACGATACTGCGATTCTGCATCGTTAAGATCCATCGCCCGTTTTACCAATTCTGCGGTCTTTGCCTTTTCCACCTTTATTACTAAATGGTCCTTTAGTTCCACGGGAATGCTGTCTCTCAAGCCTTCAAAATAATTCTTCTCTGTTTCCTCCGTATCAGTTACAATCAGGTAATACCCTAATTCAGGTATCCTTGTTCCTACCCGCTTATTCCGGTCTTTTCGTTTCCCAGCCCTGCGGTCGCTGGGTTTGCTTTTCCCTTTACTCGTCATCCAAAATCCTCCCAGTCAGCATTTCCATGGGTTTCAAGGCAGGAATGGCACCATAGCTGCCTGTCAGATATTTTTTAGACAAAGCCTCGTCTCTGCGTACCTTATTGCCTTCTTCATCTTTAAAGTCAGCCAGAGAATATAATTCAGAAACTCCATCCCTGTTTTTATTGACCAGCCAAATCTCATCCCGGCGAAGCAATTCATTAGAAAACTGCCAGACATCATGTGTCGTAAAAATTAACTGTGCATTCTGCGTATTGATTTCTGGCGACAGAAAAGTCAGTATAATATTCCGTACCAACAACGGATGCAATCTGGCATTTAACTCATCAATAAACAGTGTACCCCCATGATCCAACACATCTTTTAAGGAAGGGTAGAGCGCAAACATTTTTAACGTACCACTGGACTCCCATTTTAAAGGAATAGAAGCCAGTTCCTGACTGTTCACCATTTTGTGAAGCGCATCAATCTTATATCCTTTGCCTGTATCTTTCTCACCTTCCTGCTGCAACTCTTCTACATGAAAATCCTGGATTGCCTCATCAAACGATGCAAAATACTTCACTACATTCCCTTGTACTTCCTTGCTGTCTACAAAATCTTCCGGAAGCACTCTTGATCGAAAGTAATTTTCTGCCGGATCTCCAAAATCAAGAATCTCATTATTTAAAAACCAGTCTCTTACCTTTTTTAACTTATCAATTCGCAGTTTCGTTCCCAATGAAACAATAAGTGTTTCTTTATTTAAAGATGCTTTGATATTTTCTATATGGCTTTTAGAAAAGCCATTCATCTCTAATTCTTCACCTTTTTTTCGGTAAAAGATTGTTCTATAGTTGCTCCTTGCTGTTTTAGCTTTGGAATATAGCCATTCCTCTATCACCTCATCGCTTTTCAACGAAAATCCATATTGATAAATTTTCCCACTGTTTTCGGCATTATCTACATAAAATACCTCAAATGTAGTTTCTTCGTCACAACTTCTCCTATCAAACAAAAAAGGGATAACTTTCATATAATTATTCTCTGTTTTCCGGCGACCATCTTCCTCTCCTCCGAAATTAAAGGATTCTGACACATAGTAAGTCATATAATCAAATGCATCATATACATTAGATTTTCCACTCGCATTGGCGCCGTAAATTGCAGCAACCTTTAGCAATTTGTCATTGGCAATATCCACCACATGGCTTTCATGTTCCGTAATCTTAGTGGCTGATAAATCCAGTGATACTTCATCCCGAAATGATTTGTAATTTTTAAAGTTAAACTGTACCAGCATAGTAATCTCCTCATTCTTTATCAAAATTTTATTATATTATATCCCATATCAAGCAAAAATCAACATCTAATTTAAAGAAAAACTTAAATTAAATGTTGATTTTTTCTTTAAACGTATTATATCCATTTATAGTAAAAACCTGCTCTCTTTTACCAGTCATTAAGCAGTACAACAAGCGTTCCGGTATCACTTATGCATATGAGTCACATTCTGACTGGGATCCTGAAAGAAAGATGACCTGGACAAAGAGAAGGCTTATTGGGTGTGTCGGTCCAGATACAGGGGAGATCGTCCCAACAGATGGGCGTAATAAAAATCAAAAGCTCTGGCTCCGGGTGATACTGACTACAAAAAGCAGGAACAATTTAAAGCCACTTTCCGTGAACAGAATGCCAGGATCCGTAAGCTGGAATGTGAACTTAACAGGGACCATGCGCAGACGGTCAGCGTCCGAAAGACCCCGCGTTCAATACCCCTATGGTATGTGAAGGAATCCTGAACCTATGCGGTACCAGTTCCGAGGAAATCATTGAGCGCACCAGAAAGGAAGAAGCCGCCTATTATCCTCCCCAGATCGATTATCAGCAAAATACCCTCTCTCACTTGTTTCCACAGGTCAGGAGGGTATTTTCTATCAATCTTATCTTTTTCTGCTGCTATTTCTCATAAAGAAACCTCTCCGGCAATGTCACCTTGAAGTCCACAGCCAGATCACGGAAATTCTGCGGCGTAATAGTCTGCAGCTTATCCGGCCTCATGGAGAGCATCTTCACCAGGATCTCTGCCGATTTCTCCACCGTATGCATCAGGCCGAAAGTCAGATCGAAATCTTCGCCGGATGCGAACATGCCGTGATGGGCCCAGATCGCCACGTCATATTTCTTCATCAATTCACTGGTGGCCACCGCAATGTCCCTGCCTCCCGGAACCATCCATCCTACGACGCCGATGCCGTCCGGAAATACCACCGGGCACTCCGTCGCCATCTCCCACAGTTCTCTCGTAAATACCTCATCCTCAAGGGGCAGCACGAAGGTCAGCGCGATCACGTTTGTTGTATGAGCATGATAAATCACTCGGTGTTTCCCGCCGGTAGCCTGCATCTTCACCTCATGATTCATCAAGTGGCTTGGCAGTTCACTGGTGGGTCTTCCTCCGTTCACCAGTCCCCAGCAGATACGATAATGTTCACCCTTCTCATCAATCTCCACGATGGCGAACGAATCTTCCGGATCCAGGATCACATTGCGGAAATACTTGCCACTGCCCGTCACTAGGAAATATTCTCCCGCCAGTTTCGGCACCGATGTGCCAATCGCTTTCCACTCGCCGTCCGTCTTTAATTCTTCCTCTACGGACTCTGTCTCCTCCCTTTTCATACGGTAGGTCAGATTGCCGCCGTTTCTCTCGTGCCAGCCCTGCTCCCAGCCGTCGTTACACATTCTGATAAAACCCTGTACGAATTTTGCTTCTAAGACTTTCATATTGTCCTCCGTTCCTGCTCCGCCTGCGAATGATTTATTTTATAGTTAACGACATCAACGTCGCTTTCGGCCCTGCAAAAGCCTCCATATATGGCCTTGACAGGAGTCGGAAGCAGACATTTGTTATGTTGCTTACTATACCTATTTACGCTTACGCAGCACTTCCTCTTCGTACTTGCGCACTTCGCCAAACAGATCGAAGTCACCCGGCACACTGCTCTGCTCACAATAATAGTTCCACACATCCCCGAAGGGCATCATCTTCACCGCCTCCTGTGTCGCCATCAGCTCTGTGAAGCGGCTTTCGTCCTGCAGCTTCTTCAGCCGCTCATTGGGGGTACACAGCGCCATCATCAGCGCTTTCTGGAAGCTCCTCATACCCACAGCCCATGCGGATACGCGGTTAATACTGGCGTCAAAGTAATCCAGGGCGATATGGACCCGGTCCAGGGCATTGCAGCGCACGATCTCCTTCGCAATCTCCTTCGTCTCGTCATCCAGAAGCAGCACATGATCGGAATCCCAGCGAACACCTCTCGTCACATGCAGGGCAATCTCCGGGTAGAAACAGAGCATCGCCGGAATCTTGTCTGATACCAGTTCCGTAGGATGATAGTGCCCGTTATCCATCAGCGGCAGACAGCCCTCATTCATGGCCGCCAGAGACAGTGCAAATTCCGCGGACCCCGCCGTATAAGACTCCACACCGATGCCGAACACCTTGGACTCCACACAAGGTTTTACTTTCGTCCTGTCGTAAGGCTCAGAGAGAATCTCCTCAATAGACTCCTTATAGCGCATTCTGGGGCCCATACGGTCCGCCGGCACATCCTTGAAACCGTCACCCGTCCAGATATTCATCACACAGGGAATTCCTGTTTCCTGCGCAAAATACTGCGAAATGCGGATACACGCCTTGCCATGTTCAATCCAAAACTTACGGACTTCCGGATCAGGACTGGAAAGCGTCAACCCGTCCTTCACCATCGGATGAGAGAAAAAGGTAGGATTGAAGTCCAGACCCATGTCCTTTTCCTTCGCAAAGGCAACCCACTTCGCAAAATGCTTCGGCTCCAGCTTATTGCGGTCTGCAAACTCCCCTTCCGCAAAAACTGCATAGGAAGCATGGATATTGATCTTCTTCCGGCCCGGAATGAGGGAAATGGCCTTGTCCATATCCGCCATCAATTCCTCCGGCGTCCGCGCTTTGCCCGGATAATCTCCCGTCGTCTGAATCCCTCCGGTCAGCGGACCGTCATGGTCAAATCCGATCACATCGTCTCCCTGCCAGCAGTGCATGGAGACCGGCACCTTCTTCAGGGTCTCAAGGGCAGCGTCCGTGTCCACCCCAATCGCCGCAAATACTTCTTTTGCAGATTCGTACTTTTCTGTTTTTGTCATGTTCCTGCTCTCCTTCTTTCTATTCTCGATTTTCATTTTAAATATTACTTTCTCATTCATACCTCTGAATCTCAAACGACTCCGCCACGCACTCCCGCGCCTCTGCCAATCCGGTAAATTCCCCTGTTCTGATCATCTGCGCCATGATATTGCCGATCGCCGTGGCTTCCCCTGGTCCTGCATAGACTGTCCTTCCTGTAGCCTGTGCCGTCAGCCTGTTTAAATACGCCGCATTGGCTCCACCGCCAATCACATGAATATTCTCATAGGTCCTTCCGGTGTTCGCTTCAATCTCCTGCACGGTCTTACCATAGCACTGTGCCAGACTCTGATAAATAACACATGCTATTTCTCCTGGTGTTTGTGGTACTTTCTGCCCTGTTCTCATGCAGAAATCTTGAATCTCCTTTGTCATATTTGCCGGCGCCAGGAAACAGCTATCATTTGCGTCAACCAGAGATGCAAATGACTTCTCCCTCTCTGCCATTTCACAAAGCTGTCCGAAAGAATACCTGTCTCCCATCTCATGGCGCACTGACTGGATCATCCAAAGTCCCATGATATTTTTCAAATAGCGGAATCGATAGTCATAGCCGCCCTCGTTGGTGAAATTAGCCTTTCTGCTGACCTCACTGCAGTCCGCCTTATCCAACTCCACTCCCATCAGGGACCAGGTGCCAGAACTGATATACAGCCCATTTCCTTCCGCTTTCGGCATAGCCACAACTGCCGACGCTGTATCATGGCTGCCACAGAGCACCACGTTACAGCAAAATCCAACTTCTTTTGCCACACTTTCCTGAAGAACGCCTACTTCAGTGCCTGGCATCTGCAGTGGAAGGAACATCTCCTCCGGGTAACCCAGCAGCCGGATCAATTCTTTATCCCACTGCTTCGTCGCCGGACTCACAAGCTGTGTAGACGTCCCTTTCGTATACTCAGACACCTTTCTGCCAGTTAAAAGAAACTGAAAATAATCTGGCAGCATCAAAAAAGTCCTTGCCCCGCCCAACACCTCTGGCCGTTTCAATTTATCCGCCATCAACTGATAGATCGTATTGAAACTCTGCTTCTGGATACCTGTTCGGGCATATAATTCATCTTCCCTGATCCGCTGATAGACTTTCGCATCGCAGCCTCTTGTCCTGCCGTCACGGTAGCCGTAAGTATCTCCGATCACTTGATCCTGCCCATCTAACAGCACATAATCCACCGCCCAGGTATCCACAGACATGCTCTCCGGAATCTTCCCGGCCTCCGCACACGCTTTCATACCGTTTACAATCTCTGCGAACAGGCGCTGCGTGTCCCACAGAAGTTTCCCATCCTTATTTACCATTCCGTTTCCAAAACGGTAAATCTCCTCCAGATGCATCTTCCCATCTTCCAAATACCCCAGCATATGTCTTCCGCTGGACGCTCCAATGTCTACTGCCAGATAATACCTGCTCATGATCAGCCTCCGTTGTTCTTTCTTTTTCATCGATTCCGCATAGACTTTTACCCTCTCTACGAGTATCATATAAGAAATGACATAAAAAAATAAGGTCTCCTTTCCACAAATTCGGGGACCTTATTTGCAAAAAACGGGCAGAGCTCGTTTGCGAGATTCGCTTGCGTGTTTTGTTTGCTTTACCGGGGAGGAGAATATGCGTGAAGAACTGTTATGCCACCTGCGGCAGATCACTGCCGAGGAAAAAGCCCTTCTGCAGGGGCATTCCGACATCCAGAAGGAAATCTACACCTCCGGTCAGGAATTCGTGGTAGATAACGCCAAGCTTTTGGAGCGCGGTCATTTGATTGAGATCCGTCCCCATACACGCTTCGCGCATTTTCCAAAGCACCGCCACAACTATGCCGAGCTGGTCTATGTGTGCTGCGGCTCTGCCACGCACATCATAAACGACACCGATAAGATCATTCTGCAGGAAGGAGACCTGCTTTTTCTCAACCAATCTGCCACCCATGAGATCCTGCCCGCCGGTCAGGACGACATCGCCGTCAATTTTATCATTCTGCCGGAATTTTTTGACCGTATCCTCTCCATGATGGAGCGTGAAAATGTGCTGCGCAGTTTTCTCATTTCAACCCTGTCAAGTCACGATTCGCAGATCACGTATCTGCATTTTCAGGCAAAAGGGATCCTGCCGATCCAGAACCTCATCGAAAACATGCTCTGGAACCTGATCGACAAAAAGCCTGGCACCAACACCATCAATCAAATCACTATGGGGCTGATCTTCATGAACCTGTCTGTGTTCGCCGAATCGATGGCCCAAAGCCAGACCGGCAATTATGAACAGGATCTGATCTTTCGCATTCTGAAATATATAGAAGCGCATTATAAAAGCGGCACGCTGACCGACATTTCTGCCGAAGTCAAACTGCCGCCCCACTATATCAGCCGTCTTTTGAAAAAATATACCGGTCAGACCTTCAAAGAACTCTTACAGCAGCAAAAGCTCCAGCAGGCCGTCTATCTATTGTCGCAGACAACGCTGTCTGTGGATGATATCATTGACGCGGTTGGATATAATAACAGTGGTTATTTCTATCGTATTTTTCGGGAAAAGTATCGATGTTCCCCGAAGGAATACCGGATGCTTACCCTTCCACAATAATTTCTCCCTGTGACGCTTCGTCATCCCGGATGATCTCTCCCACCGCAGGCACAACGATCCGTCCAGACAGTGGATTCTTGATGCTTATGACCGGGCTTGTGATCGTCGCCGCCACTTCCGACTTTTCAAAGGATAAATCCGTATCGACCATCTCACAGTCGATCAATTTCAGATTCTTACAGTAGCAAAGAGGCTGCGTGCCGATAATCTTACAGTTTTCAAAGGTTACATTCTCACAGTACCAGGCAAGATATTCACCTTTAACGACGCTGTTGCGGATTGTGACATTCTTCGCGTGCCAGAAAGCATCCTTCGTGTCGAAATCGCAATTCTCGAACACAGAATCCTCTATGTACTGGAAAGAATACTTGCCCTTCAACCTTACATCTTCAAAATGCAGCCGGTCAGAGCGCATCATAAAATACTCGCCCTGTACACTGCAGTCCTTCATCTCCATTTCCTGCACTGACCAGCCGAACTCCGGTGAGATTATGTCGCAGCCCTGCATCTTCACTCTGCCGCACTCCCGCAGCGCCTTAATCCCGTGCAGTTTGGTATCGGTGATTTCAATGTCATAGGAGTACCAGAGCGCCGCCCTGCAGAGCTCTGTCATCCTGGAACCTGTGATCTTCAGTCTGTTATCATGCCAGAAAGGATAACGGAGGTTGAAGAAGCAATTCTCCACCCTGATATCTCTGCCCTCTTTAAATGCACTCTCTCCGTCCGCAGGACCATCAAAGGCACAGTCGATCACTTCGATTCCATTGCTGCCGTATAAGGCACGTTCCATATCAAAAGTCTGATTCCTTATGATATCCATATTGTAAGCTCCTTCCTGTTGCTGTAAAAGATTCTATTCTGTACCGTGGACTATTATAGTGCCTTTCCGTCAGTAACGCAAATACTTACAACGAATGGCCCCTTATAGTTTTTACGTATAGCTGTTTTAAATATGTTATATCAAGGCTATAACACTTCCGTAAAAAGCCGCGCATCCCCACATAGCTATTTTCAGAAACTGATTTAGATGATTACGCGATCTTCTTCTCAAGCCATTTTCCCCGCAGAAGCCGCACAAGAAACATCAGCCCGCGTACACACAGCTCGCCGCACATGGCGATCCACACGCCCGCCAGTCCTAAGCGCGGTGCAAGCAGGGAAGCCACTGTAATGCGGACACCCCACATGCTGGCCAGATTGATCATGCTGGGGATCAGTGTATCCCCCGCACCCCTCAGTGCGCCGGTGGTCACAATGGACACCGCAAACAAGGGTTCTGCGAATGCCTCGATCCGTAGTACTCTCACACCAAGCTCCCGGATTGCCGCATCCGGTGTCAGCATCGAAAACATAAGCGGTGCACCGAGAAACATCAATCCGCCCGTGCAGGTCATCACAGCCGCACCAAGGATCACCGCCAGATTTGCATATCGTTTTGCACGCTCCGGTTTTCCGGCGCCAATGCTCTGTCCGACCAGTGTCGTCGCCGCCGTCCCGATTCCGCTGCCCGGCATATAACAGAGGCTCTCCGCTGTCACTGCCAGGGAATTGGCCGCCACCGCCACGGTTCCCAAAGGCGCCACAATACGGGTCTCCGCGATATGCGCTCCACACATTATCGTATGCTCAAAAGCCATCGGCAGTGCAAGCCGCAGCGCCGTGCGCAGACATTTTGGCTGTAACTGGAATTTTTCTTCCATTACGGGAACCGTTGCCGAAAGTTCTCCTTGTGGGCGCATTCTCCTGCTTCGCTTTCGCCAACAGGAAGATCCCGCCAGCCGCAGCTTCTCCGACCGAAAGCAGACTGCGTACAGCATCAGAACCGCCGTGACAGCCTCCGCAAGCGCTGTTCCCAGCGCCGCACCGGTTACGCCCATTCCGGCTCCGATCACGGTAGCTGAAATACCAAACAAAGACACCTGCCTTGTCGGAAAGATCAGTAAACTGTTAAAGATCACATCCAGCCCGCACATCATAATATTCAGCCTGCTCGGCACCTTCATGTCGCCGCTGCACTGCAGCGCGCTTCCGGCAGTATGACGCATCTGCGCCGCCGGAAGTGCACAGGCATAGATCAGGAAATAACGGGAGGCATCCCGCCGGATCTCCTCAGCCCCGCCCAGCCAGACAGGAAGCTGCGAACTGATGCCGATTCCCACCGCAGAAACGATCGCTCCAAACAGAAGCGTACACATGATCGCCTGGCGCAGGACGTCCCGCGCTTCTTTGTCTCGCTCTCCTCCGATCCTCTGCGCTACCTGTACAGAAAATCCGGTGGCCGCAGACACGCACAGCCCGCCAAACAGCCAGGTCGTACTGGACACTAAACCGATCGCCGCAGTGGCCGTCGCACCCAGACTGCCCACCATCGCCGCATCTATATACTGCATGATGATCGAGCTGATCTGGGCGAGCACAGCCGGAATGCTCAGTTGTATTACTTGCCTTAAATATTCCTTTGTCTCTTTCTTCATTGCCAAAGCCGTTTTGCTTCTTCCTCCCCGATATATCACCTCTCACAAATCCACCCTATTGCCCCTCGATTCTCTCATTCACATGCGCTCCTATTACGGCGTCTCTTATAAAAGTCTCACTTATCAGGAAATACGGTGGAACCAACCACGAAAAACCATATGCCAAAAGATATATCGTTCACTATAGCCTCATAATATATCGATGTGAAAAGAATAGCAACTAAATTTTTTATAAAAACGCCACGTTCCTCTTAAACTCCACATACGTCACTACAAAATACACCAGATAGATCCCCAGAAACAGCGCGGCGCTCTTTCCAAAGAAGCCTCCTACCGGAGTAGATACTCCTGTCATCATGATAAACCGGTCACTCGCGAACAGGATCATCCGTCCGCTGATCACCACTGCCAGCAGCGCAGGACACAGATAATAAGCTGCCAGCTGCTTTAGGATCAGACACCGTGTGGCAGCGCGGGTAAGTCCCAGTTTCCACAGCACATCATAGCGGTATCTGTACTTCGCTGCATCACTTACCTGTTGCACAGACAGCACTGTCACTGCCACACAGACAAAGACCAGGCCGATATAAAACAGCGGAATGATGATGGAGGCAAGCATATACTGAAGTTCCAGCATCAGATTATCTCTGACCATACAAGGTTCCGCAACACTGATGATCGTGTCGGAACCGCGGCATAGACCAGCCTCCGCATGTCCCGCTGCATACGGATTTTCCTCCGACAATAGCTGTTCCAGCTTATGCTGCAGGCCGAACGGCGCCTGCCCGTCAAGCTTTGCTGCCAGCTCCGTGTAATAAGGCCGCATACGCTCCAAAACCTCATCCGGGACCACCACCACATAGTCCGCCCCATTGTGTCCATCCTGGGAAAAAGGTTCCGCCCGGATGCCTGCGCAAGTCAGAAAACCGTCTCCCGCCGCATTCCCGATCACCAGATCCTCCCCGATCTTTTGCACCTCCCTTTCCAGCCGGGGTTTGATCTGCACCAGATACGCCTGCGCCGCAAGCTCTGCTTTCTCATATCCCAGCATCTTTCGCAGATGATTATAATCTGTAATTCCCATATACGTATCATACGTATAATAGGTGCCGTCCCCCTTCTCATCCTGCAGCATCCTCTCGATCGCTGCCCGATCCGGCGTGCCGTCCCTGTTCTGATACATGGCGCCCCACGCCTGCAGATGCGTCAGCATCCAGGTATTGACCGCATTCCCACCGTCCGTATAAATATGATACCTATAATAAGACGATACCACAGCCTCCTCCTCGATCACTTCCTTTTCCCGCACAAAGGCATCTCCGATCTCTTTACTGTAGATCTGCACGTCAAAAGGGATCTTCCCTTCCAGAACCGTATTCTCATAATCACTGAACATCAGTGCAAAAGAAGCCCCCAGCAAAGCAAGCGTAAACAAGGCTGTCAACGTCCCCATAGTAAACTGCATCGTCCGCATCTTAGAAGCAAACTGCCGCAGCAGAAACAGGTTCTGTCCTTTGTAGACAGCCATCCCGCCTTTGCGCACATAGCAGATGATCCAGGCCGATAACCCCAGATAGAATAAATAGATCGTAATGACCAACCCGATGATAAACAGAGCCGTTTGCAGGTTATCAGACAGCCGTCCGAACATTTTCCAGAATAGCAGGATAAAAACGACCGATATCGGCAACAGCATCTGTTTTCCACGCTCAAACTTCTCTTTAATCTCTTCGTTGCGGCGTCCGGCGTTCATAAGCGTCTGAATATTCATCTTCTTAAATTTCCGCCTGCAGCACATAAGCGCCAGCAGATAACAACCGCCAAAGCAACAGACTGTCATAAGAAACGTCCCGCCGTCGATCCTGATCCGCAGACGGTATTCCATCCGCACCATAGCGAACATGACCGCCATCAAGACCTGCTGCAGAAGAATGCCTGCCGCAGTCCCGATCGCAAAGGCAATCCCGCCCAACAGAATATTTTCCCACATATACAGTCTGGCAATGGTCCCCTTTTTCATACCCAGCAGCAAATAAATGCCAAACTCTGCGCTGCGTCTCTCCAATCGGAATCTCACCATGTAGTTGATCAGCCATGCCACGATCAGCATAATAAAAAAGGCCGCCAGTCCCACCATCATTCCCATCAGTCCTTCCAGCTTCACCGGAAAATACCGTTCCAACTCGTTCTGGAATATAAGGCTGTTAAAGGCATACATCAAGGCCGTCACAAGTGTCATTGTGAACATATAGACCAGATGATCCTGTACAGATCGCTTCATATTGCGGACACTGAGTTTCCTGTATATAGAATTGCTTCCTGTCACTTCCGGCCTGTGCCCATTCCCTTTTCGTCCCTTCGTGTTCATCTTATGACCCATTTCAGCATGGCAACGCTTATCGCCTTTTCCATATTTCTTACGTTCTACCATCAGACAACGCACCTCCCGTCAACGACAGCACATCCAGAATCTCCTGCAAAAAGGCTTTTCTGCTTTTTCCTCCCCGCACCAGCTCGTGAAAAATCTTTCCATCCTGCAAAAACAGGATCCGCCCGCAATAGCTGGCCGACAAAGCATCATGCGTCACCATCAGGATTGTGGCTCGCATCTTCTGGTTCAAATCTGTAAATGTCTCTAAAAGGGTCTGGGCCGACCTGGAATCCAATGCCCCGGTAGGCTCGTCTGCCAGCAGCAGTTTAGGATGGTTCACCATAGCTCTGCCGCAGGCACATCGCTGCTTCTGTCCACCCGAAACCTGATAGGGAAACTGATCCCGGATATCCTCAATCTGCAAAAGCGTCAAAATCTGTTCACAGGCTGCAAGAATCTCCTTCTTTGATTTCTTCTGCAGCGTCAGCGCAAGCACAATATTCTCCTCCATTGTCAGCGTATCCAAAAGATTATAGTCCTGAAACACAAACCCCAGGTTATCCTTACGGAATTCCGACAGCGCATCCTCAGACAGTTCGGTGATATCCGTATTTTCATAATAAATATGGCCCGCAGTCGCCTGGTCGATCGCTGCCAATAGATTTAACAGCGTCGTCTTCCCTGAACCCGACGGGCCCATGACTCCTACGAACTCCCCCTTTTCCACCTCAAAACTGATGCGATCCACCGCTTTCGTCACGTTACTCCCATTACCATAATATTTCTCAACTTCACATATACGGATGTAAGCGCCCATTTTCCATCCACCCCTTTCTTGACGCCATACACGTCCCGGCGCATATTTTTACGATCACGCTGCCGGATTAAGCATATTTTATCACCCCCTCATTTCTTTCCTATAGAAAAAGATTGAAGTTATCTTACTTTTTTGAAAGTTAACTTCAATCCTTCTTCGATTCTCGCTCTATATAATTGCTGACCGGAAACAACAGCGTCATTCTCGTTCCCCTGCCATATTCCGACTCGGCCTGCAGCCTGACACCCAGCTTATCACACAACTTCCGGCACAGATATAATCCCATACCCGTAGCCCGCTCGTGGGTTCGGCCATTGCTGCCCGTAAACCCTTTTTCAAAAATACGGGAAAGCTCCTCGCTGCGAATCCCCACTCCGTTATCCTCCACCGTCAGGCACACTCCATCCTGCTTCCGCCTTGTCCGGATCAAAAAGACCGGCTGTGCATTACAGTACTTCACACTGTTTAAGATCATCTGATCCATGACAAAAGCAATCCATTTCCCATCCGTATAGGCCGGATCAGGACAATCCACTTCCGCACGCACTCCATTCTGAATCAATAACAGCCTGTTCTTTTCCAGAACGTCCTCGGCAATCTCCTGCAGATTTGTCTTGCGGATGATAAAGTCCTTGTAAACGTTCTCCGATCTGGCATAGTAGAGCGCCATATTCACGTAATTCTCTATCCTCTGGTTTTCCAGGCTGATGTTGCGCAAAAGTTCCCTCATATCGAAAGCGGACGTATGATCCAACTTCCTTCCATTTTCACATAAAAGCGAAATTCCCGTGATCGGCGCTTTCACCTCATGCACCCAGTTTTCTATATATTCCCGGTACTCCTTCTCGGAAGTCTCAATCTGTTTAATCCGCTCGATCACAGACTTATTTGAGCGCCGTATCATATCCCGGTAGAACCTGTCCTCCAACCGGGAAGATTCTGGCAGCAATTCCCCCAACAAATACCGCCTGTCCACCTTATTCAGAATCCGCCCAGCTTCTTCAAAATATTTGTTCCGTTTGATATACGTAACTGACAGCCACACACATAGGAGAATTGACCAGAAGATGAGAACAATCATCAAATTGGCAGCGCCATATCCTGTCAGTCTCAGGAACGCACTCAGTATCCCCATACAGATCAGATGAAGCGTGATGAGCAGAAATCTGTCCCTCAAAAATTCCAGCACATGCATCCTCATACCCGATACCCAATTCCTCTCTTCGTCACGATCAGATCACTCACCCCGATCTTCTTAAGTTTCTCCCGAATCCTGGTCATGTGAACACTCAACGTATTATCGTCTATGAAAATCTTATTCTCCCATAAATACTCGATCAGATCCATCCGGGAGATATATTCCCCTGAATACCGAAATAACTGAAACAAAATCTTCATCTCAGCTTTGGTCAAATCTGCCCGTTTCTCCCCGCATACCAGCATACACCCGGCAAGATCAAGCTCCACGCCATTGCAGACAAACTTTGTCGTCTCCGTCTGTTTCCTCTGCGTACCTTTGACCCGCTTTAACACTGCCCCAATCCGCGCCAACAGCACCGGCGCCTGATATGGTTTGGTGATATAGTCGTCCCCGCCCTTAAGGAGGCCATTCAGTTCATCCATGGAATCTGTACGGCTCGTTAAGAAGACCACCGGCACATCCGTTTCCCCGCGGATCTGAGTGCAGAGATCAAACCCCGAACAGCCCGGCAGGTTGATATCGAGCAGAATCAAATCCGGAGACTGCTCTCTTACCTGCGGCAGAATATTCTGAAACTCCGTCAACGCAGCCGTCTCATACATTGCATTCTCCAACAATATTTTCAGTTCCCGACGGATAACTGCCTCGTCTTCTATGATCAAAATCTTTGCTGCCATGACCGTTTCCCTTATTTTGCTGCTCTGTTTACGGTTCAAACTCTTCCGCTCTTCTTTCCGACGATCAAGTCATAGCTCTCGGCGATCATTCTCTTAATGTCTTCCTCCGGCACAGTACCATCCAAAATGATCGTATTCCAATGCTCCTTATTCTGATGCCAGCCAGAGATCACAGCCTCATAAGCCTCCCTCCAGAAATCTCTCCACTGAGGATCCACTTTCACATTGACCCATATCTTTTCTTCCCGCTCATAGGTCCATGCAAAAGCTTTCCTGTTTCCCCGGTAACGGGCCAGCTGCCAGTTATCGTCATGAAAAGGAGCATCCAGATACACATCTTGAAATGTCATGCAGTATGCAAGTACCTCCTGCCTCGTCGTCATCTACTAATTTCCTCCTGTCTTATCGCAAGCGCATAACAACTTTCTGATTCCGATAAGAAAATATCAGGGAAGGAGACTGCTTCATGCCTCCTCCAATTCCCGTAACATCTGTGCAGGATTCTCCTCTGCCTTAACTTTCCCAAAAGCCTTTATGATCACACCCTCCTCGTCGATCAGATAGGTCGTGCGCACGACACCCATGCTGACCTTGCCATAATTCTTCTTTTCCTGCCATACATCATATGCCTGAATACAGGAAAGTTCAGGGTCGGAGAGAAGCGTAAACGGAAGTCCATACTTCTCCTCAAACTTCTTGTGGGATGCCACGCTGTCCTTGCTTACGCCCAGCACGACGGCACCCTTTTCCTGGAATTGCGGATACATCTGCCCGAAGTTACATGCCTGCTTCGTACAGCCCGGTGTATTATCCTTTGGGTAAAAATATAAGATTACTTTCCTGCCTTTATATTCTTCCAGCGTACGGAGCTGTCCATTCTGGTCCGGCAGTGAAAAGGCCGGCGCTTTCGTTCCGATCTGTAGCATGATCTTTCCTCCTTTTTATAAAGTACTCCTCTGTATTCTTAAAAACCCGTGCATTATACTTCCACTTTCGGCAACTGTGCGATCGCTTTCGCCAGATCCTCATCGGAGGGAATATAATCTACCATCTCACCGTCATTATATTTCTGGTAAGCGACCATATCAAAATAGCCCGTTCCTGTCAGGCCGAATACAATATTCTTCTCCTCACCGGTCTCCTTGCACTTCATCGCCTCATCGATCGCAACCTTGATCGCATGACTGCTCTCCGGCGCCGGCAGAATACCTTCCACTCTCGCAAAAGTCTCCGCTGCCTTAAACACTCCCGTCTGCTCTACGCTTCTCGCCTCCAGGATTCCCTGATCATATAACTCAGAAACAACCGAGCTCATGCCATGATAACGCAGGCCGCCTGCATGATTTGCAGAAGGAATAAAACCGCTGCCCAATGTGTACATCTTTGCCAGCGGACAGACTTTACCGGTATCGCAGAAATCATAGGCATAGACGCCCCTTGTCAAACTCGGACAGGATGCCGGTTCAACGGCAATAATCTTATAGTCCGCCTCGCCTCTCAAGATTTCTCCTGCAAAAGGAGAGATCAGACCGCCCAGATTCGAACCGCCGCCCGCACAGCCGATGATCGTGTCCGCCTTGATACCATATTTCTCAAGCGCCGATTTCGTCTCCAATCCAATGATCGACTGATGCAGTAACACCTGAGAAAGCACCGAACCCAGCACATAGCGATAACCATCCTGGCTGGCAGCGGCCTCCACCGCCTCGGAGATCGCACAGCCTAAGCTTCCTGTTGTTCCAGGAAATTCCTCATTGATCTTGCGTCCAATCTTCGTCTCCATCGAAGGAGAAGGTGTCACCTTCGCTCCATAAGTGCGCATCACTTCTCTCCGGAAAGGCTTTTGCTCATAAGAGCACTTTACCATATAGACCTGACAGTCCAGTCCGAAATAGGAACATGCCATGGAAAGCGCCGTTCCCCACTGACCGGCTCCCGTCTCCGTTGTAACGCCGTTAAGCCCCTGCTGCTTTGCATAAAATGCCTGCGCGATAGCAGAATTCAGTTTATGGCTGCCCGATGTGTTATTTCCCTCAAATTTATAATATATGTGTGCCGGCGTACCCAGCTTCTCTTCCAGACAGTAAGCCCGCACAAGCGGCGACGGACGATACATCCTGTAGAAATCCCGGATCTCTTCTGGAATCTCGAAATATGCCGTCGTATCATCCAGCTCCTGCTTCGCCAACTCCCTGCAGAAGATTCCCGAAAGTTCCTCCACCGTTACCGGCTGCAGTGTGCCCGGATTTAAGATCGGCGCTGGCTTTTTCTTCATATCGGCACGGACATTATACCACTGTCTGGGCATCTCCTGTTCTTCAAGATAAATCTTGTAAGGGATTTTCTGTTCCATTTCTATTTCCTCTCTTTCCTGTTGCAAAATTCTCTTTCTCTGAATAGAATTTCACTCTAACCGCTATGGGTCCGTTTTGCGGAATTACATAATCCAAAGAACTCTATTGTACTTTAACACATTATTGCGAGAATGTCACCCCTGGATCTATGCGGCCGATCCACAGAAAAAATCTATGAATCCGCATAGATTGCATGATACGCCTCCAGCTCCTGTTTTCTGAAACAGCAAAAATAAATATGCATGTCTGCATCTGCATGTTCTTCCAGCCATTGCACTGCCGTAAGCAGCGACACACTTGCAGCCTCCTCCAGTGGATACCCATACACCCCTGTTGAGATCCCCGGAAAGGCGATACTGGTGCATCCATGTTCCAGCGCAAGATTCAGAGAATTCCGATAACAGGCCGCAAGCAGCTCTGCATCCTCCGGCCTGCCGCTGTAGATGGGTCCGACTGTGTGAATAAGATACTTCGCGTTTCTAATGTCATAACTTCCCGTTATCTTCGCCTCACCAGTCCGGCAGCCATGCAGCGCGCGGCATTCCTGAAGCAGCCCTGGACCGGCCGCTCTGTGGATCGCCCCGTCCACACCGCCGCCTCCTAACAGACTATTGTTTGCGGCATTCACGATTGCATCGACATGCATGGCGACAACACTGCCCTCGATCAGAGAAAGGCGGTTGTTTTCGATATAATGCTGGATTCTGTCTTTTCTACTGGCCGTATATCCTGTCTTGCCTGCCGACATAATATCAATTCCTCATTTTCAAAAAATTTTTAGCTTTCCACTACCGGCTCTTCTGCGGCATCACTGGATTTTTCAAATTGCTCCCTCGCCGCCTCGAACAGATTGTGAAGGTACGGGTATTCCCATTGATCCGCACCCACATTTGGTGCTGCGCCATCGCCCCAGCCCATGCCTGGCTCACCGCCATAATCGGTGAAGCTGGCCGCCATATAGCGGACGGTATTTACCAGCACAGTGTTCGGCTCCTGCTCACGCACGCCGATCACTTCCGACATATTGGCGTCGTCAAACTTGAAGAAATCCACGTATTCTATTATTTCTTCTCCCGTATCATATTCGAAATAGTATCCGTACAGATCACAGCCATCCTCCATATGACTCTTTTCAAAAGTGAGGTTTTTCACTCTTCCCGGACAAAGTTCTTCGCTGCACCGTATCGCCTCTGCCTGAAACGCCTCCCAATCCTCCGGCTCATGGAATGGATTTTTCCCCACAGGATTTGTTACCGGCAGGCTGTGAATCTGGTTCTCCTCCTCCCAGGGTATATAAGTCACATCACCATTCAGAAAATAATTGGCAAACCCGGCAGGCTGTTCAATCTGGAAGCTCCCCTCGGAACAAAGACCGCCCCTGGAATACGGGTCTTTGCAGATATAGAAAATCTCAGGCATAAATACTGTCTCACCTGCCAGCAGAACGTTCGGATCCTTCGGCGCATCCCCAGCCCTCTCGATTATCGTCCACTCGTATCCGGTTCCATAGAAACGTTCACTGATACGCCAGAGGCTGTCTCCTTTCTGCACCTCGTATTCCAGCATCTCATCGCCCGTAAGCTTGATATAATCCTCCGGTTCGGCCCACTCCGGCAGCTCTTGAACCGGTGCAAAAGAATCCCTTCTTTCCCGCTTGGTCTTTTCCTCCTGCTCTTTCTCCGTCAAGCCGTTTGCCACCGCCCGTCTGCTGTTCGCCACCTCTTTTTCCGTCTTGCGCACAAACTGTTCTATCTGCGGATCCCAGAGCAAATACGAGGGTGGTGTATAATCTTCCTCCACCGCCTTTGCGCCGCTCACATGAACCGGCGCGCCGACCCGCATATCTACGTAACCGTCGCCGTTTAAATCCGGATAAGTGATCGTATCTGGCAGTTCAATGCTTAAAGACACCCTGCTCTCCTGCAGCGTTTCTCCGGTCTCTGAATCCGTCACTGTCATATCGTAGGGTTCGTCCATACAAAAACCGTTCAGGAGATAATATCGAAGTTCTACATCCTCTTCTCCCACAGAGATCTCTTCTTCCTTCTCGACGTCTTCACTTTCCGTCAGAGAACTGGCCGCAGAAATAAAGTAATCTCTCCTGAGATCATACAGATAGTCGGAAAAGGAAACTTCTTCTCCTCCATCCTCCCTGGCAAGCGTAAAGTGCAGGGACAGCATCCTGCCGTTTTCCGTCAGCGGCAGCTCGTAATCAGCCTCCACAAGCAAGCCAAAATACCGCATGATCCCCTCGTCTCCGGCAGACACCCAATTCTCATCAATTCCTCGAACCTCCCGAAAACTGCGCTTCGGATTCTCCAGCGCAGTCAGCCTCTCATCATGGTCAATCCAGTATAAGGCTTCCTCATCCAGTCCCCAGCCGCTCCCCAGATCGCCGTAGCACTGGAAGACATCGTCAAACACATATTCCAGCGTTTCGTCGTCTTCTTTTGTCGGCGCGTTTAACAGGGTAAGTCCATATGCCGTCCTATCCTTCACATACAGATTAATTTTCGAGTTCCGGCTGTCCAGACGGGAAAACTCATAGCCATCCTCCTCTTCCAGCGTTTCCTGTATATAATAAAACAGCTTCCCGTTGTCTGCGCTCCATGCTGTCAACGGATGATCTTTCGTATCAAATTTCCTTTTCAGAATGTAATATAGATCAAGAGCATGGTCGTTCTCCGTCATCGGAAAAGTATAGTACAGGAAATGATGCAAACTCTCATCCGTTCCCTGTATAGCCGTCTCGCTTAATGCCGTTTCCAGTTCCGCAAGAGAATGGTAAAACCGCCATGTCACATCCGCTTCTCCCGCAAACCAAAAAGCCGGCGGCGCATCCCACTCCGTTTCCAGTTTCTCCGCCTTGTAATCTCTTATCGTAATTTCTGCGCTGGCATAAGGGCTTGCGGAAGGATGTTCGTACAAATATCTGCCAAGCTTCTGTACCTCACAGCTATCCTGTTCCTCCGGCCATTCTTCCGGTTCCTCCTCAATGTCACCCTCTTCAGGAAGGCTTCCCAGATCGGAATCATTTCCGATGCCGGGATCCGAATCTTCCCACCCATCATGATTCCCTTCCGCCCCTCCTGACGGCGCACCGCAGGCCGCAAGCAACAGGCCCAGTGTTGCTATAACAATCATGTTGTTTTTTCTTTTTTTGTTCCGCTGTGTTCTTTCGTTGAAACCTGTCTTCTCATTTCTTTTGATATTTTGATAGAAATCTTTTGCCATGTATGTTGTCCACCCAATTATGAATCTGTTGTTTTGATTTTTTGTGATGTTATGCTTTTCTTTATGATCTGTTTTTTGTTAAAGCGTCTGCCGCTAATTGTAATTTTAACATGATTTGCTGCTTTCGGATAGGTTTTCCAAAAGAGTTCTCCTACACAATTTCATGGCTTTCATTATCACCCTAATTTTGTTTCTTTGATATTTTTATAAACCCAAATTCACTGTTGTCTTCGTCAGAAAACTTCTAACACAGTCATCTTCTGATTTCTTTTCTGGCTCATCTTTCATAGATATTGGTACTGCATCATGATTACCGTTTCCACATGCACCGTCTGCCCAAACTGATCCACCACTCTCCCTCTCTTCAACTCATACCCTCCCTCGCACAACACCTTCAAGTCCCGCGCCAGGGTGGCCGAGTCACAACTCACATACACGATCCGCTGCGGACGCATGGCTAGCATCGTCTCCAGGCATTTCTCATCACATCCCTTCCGCGGCGGATCGACTACGATCACATCCGGGTGTCTTTTCTCTTGATCAGATTCCCCTGACATATCCTCTGCGGCTATTCTCCGTTCTGTCGTGTCTTTTTGTATCCCGGCATAAAACTCCGGCAGCACTTCCTCTGCCTTTCCCACATAAAATTCCGCATTCTCGATTCCATTGCGCCGCGCATTTTGTCTCGCATCCTCGACCGCCTGCGGAATCACCTCGACTCCGTATACTTTTTTCGCCTGCCTCGCCATAAAAAGTGAGATCGTCCCAATCCCACAGTACAGATCCCATACTGTCTCTTTTCCGGTTAGTCCCGCATAATCCAATGCGATTGCATACAGTTTCTCTGTCTGTGCGGGGTTCACCTGATAGAAGGATAGCGGCGATATCGAAAACACAAGGTTCCCTATCTTGTCCTGTATATTCTCTTTCCCCCACAAGATGCGGATCTCTTTGCCCATGATGACATTCGTGCGTTCCCTGTTAAGACTGACGGAAATGCTTACAATATGCCTGCGCGGTATCTCCGGTCCTCGATGTTCCAGGGTTCTTCCGTCTTTACCATGGATATTGTCTGCGGGAGTCTCTTCCTTCTTATCTAATACAGTCTTTCTTAAACGCTCCACCAGGCGTTCCTCCGCCGGCAGCCTTTCCCCATTGATCACAAGGCAGACCAGGATCTCTCCCGTCGCATAACCGGTACGGATCAGCACATGCCGCACCAGACCCGTTCCATCGTTTTCCCGGTATGCGCTAACCTGGTTTTCCCGCATATAGGCCAATACAGTCTCCAGGATAATCTGATTCTCCGGCGCTCCCAGCACGCAGTCTGTGTTGGCGATGATGTCATGTGTCCTGCCCGCATAGAAACCGGCAATCAGGTTCCCTTCCTTATCGTATCCAACGGGAAACTGCGCCTTGTTCCGGTAATGCCACGGCTCTTCCATCCCTACAACAGGTTCCATGATCTCATCGAGATATTCCATAGGAAAACCGCCGATCCGCTGCAGATTGTTCCGAACTTTATCCGTCTTATAAGCAAGCTGTCTCGCGTAGCTCATCGGCTGGATCTGGCACCCGCCGCACTGTCTGTGAAATCTGCATTTGGGTTCTACACGAAAAGAAGAAGGCGTTACCACCTTCTCTACTCTCGCATAACCATAATTTCTCTTGCACTTTGTAATCCGTGCCTCCACCATATCACCGATGACCGCATCTTTCACAAACAACGTATAACCGTCGCTCTTACCGATTCCTTCCCCGTCATTTCCGATATCCTCTATCGTCACCGTGACAATGTCATTTTTTCTGTACTGTCCCTGCACCATATATCCTTCTCCTACTCCAGCCTGGTTCCACGCACATTCGACTCAAATAGCCTGTTAAAACCGAGCCAGCCTGTTTCCTTCGTATTCTCCAGCAGTTCTGTAAAGGTCTCCATCTTCGCGTCTGTGTTATCTGCAAAAGTCAGTGCAACCGCCTCCACAATGGCCGGCTTCTTCGGCGATCCAAATTCATATTCTCCGTGATGGGATAAGATGCAGTGTTTGAGTTCATTGGCGAGCAAGGGCGGAAACCCTTCAATTTCTCTCACTTTCTCCCCAATCATCTCACTGCCGATCACAATATGTCCCAGAAACTGGCCGTCGTCTGTATAATCATTCTGCGGGAAAAGAGATAACTCCCTGGTTTTGCCGATATCATGGCAGATAGCCGCTGTCAGCAGCAGATCTCTTTGCAAAACAGGATATTGTGTGCAGAAATAATCACACAGTTTGGTAACTGCCAGCGTGTGCTGCAGCAAACCGCCCACGAACCCGTGATGCACGGTCTTGGCTGCCGAAGATTTCTGGAAGACCTTTAGGAACGTTTCGTCTTCCACAAAAAAGGATCGTAGAAGCTTTTTCAGATAAGGATTCTCAATACTGCCAATCAGTCCCAGCAGTTCTTTCATCATATCATCGATTGGAAACTTGCTCACTGGAAGGTAATTGGCTGAATCGTACTCTCCTTCACGGCATCTGCGGACCCGTTTTACATTGACCTGAAAAGCTCCCTGAAAACTTGTCACGTCTCCGTACACTTCTATGTAATCCAGGGCATCAAAATCCTCAATCCCCGCATTATTTGGATCCCAGATCTTGGCATCCACAATGCCTGTCTTATCCTGCAGGATCACATTCTCATAGGGCTTGCCATTCTTGGTAACTGCAGACTGTTTATGCTTGCACAGATAAATGTCAAATACCCTGTCGCCCTCTTTAAAATCCTTGATATATTTCATACGCACCTCCATCCAAAGTTTACCGCCTGCCAAGTGTCACATCCACATTCATCTCATGTCCCTGGCGCATCAATACGACGGTTATGACGTCTTCGGGACTGGCATTGTACAGGACATTCAAAAGTTCATGATAAGCCGTGATCGGGGTATCATTGACTTGTATGATCACATCTCCGCTCTGGATGCCGGCATTCATTGCGGGCGAGTCCATTTCAATCTCCTTAATATATGTGCCTTTGGGAATATCCGATTCTGTGACTGCCTCCTCCGGTACATCTGCCCCATGGACACCCAGGTAGGCTCTCTCCCGATTATTGGACATCTTTTCAATTGTCCGCTTCAGTTCTGTGATCCCGTAAGCCGTCAGCAGGTTCCCCATATCGTTACTGGTATTCTTATTATCGATAATGCCAATCACCATACCGTCCAGGTCCACTAAGATCCCTGTCGCATTTCTGCTTCCATAAATATCCGTCGCAATCGTCTTATAAGCGGAGTCCGGCTGGTCGAGCACCGTCCCTGCCGCAGTCACAATGCCATAATTCACAGAACCGCTCATCCCCATAGGACTACCGAGTGCGATCACCGGCGTGCCTAACAGGTTTGCACTGTTTGAGCTGCCAAGGCTTGCAATATCGATCACATCCATCGTTTCTTCCTCTATGGACACAAGAGGCACCGAAAAAATCGCCAGGCCGGTCGTCGTATCCCGCTGCACCAGCTCGGCATCCACTGTCGCCTGATCACAGAAAGTCACAATAATACTGTCCGCATCGTTCACTGCATCAGCGCTGGCCAGGATGAGGATCGACTTACCATTGTTTGCCACGATAATCCCGGAAGCAGACGCTTCATTCTCATAGATATCATTAAGCCAGTCCACATCTGATACAACACTGGTCACAGTAACCACGGCACGGTTAATCCGTCTGGCAAGTTCCGCCATTTCTTCATACAGCATCTTATAGTCTTCTATGTCAAACCGCACCAGGGAAAGCAGTTGTTCGATCTGCTCATCCTCCAGTTGTGCCTGCACCACTTCCGGCTGCGGCGGCGCTTCCTCTTCCACCAGCATATCTTCCGGCTTCATCTCCTCGGCCACCGTCTCTTCCGGAAACCGCACTTCTTTGGCTTCTTCCTCCGGATACAACCGGTTACTGATGACCGGCTCTAACACCAGAAACGTAAAGCACGCAACCAGTCCGAACACTACCGCCATCACCACCGTCGTCAGCGTCCTGCGTATCAGCTTCTTCTTATTGACCGGTTTCTGCTTAATGGTCTCCCGTAAAAAGTCCGGCTGGACATGGGGCGAGTATTCCGCCTGCTCCTTCTTATCACTCTGATTCGTCTTGTTCTGTTCTTGATCCAGTTCTGCCATGAAATATACAACCTTCCCGTCCTGCTGCCTTGCTGTACAGATAACATGTCTTACTGTAAAATAATGTTCTATCTCGACTCAAACTTATATCCAATCCCCCAGATTGTAGCGATCCGCCACCGCTCATGATCATTGATCTTCTCCCGCAGGCGCTTAATATGCACGTCCACAGTGCGGGTATCGCCAATATACTCATAACCCCAGATCTGGTCAAGCAACTGTTCTCTCGTAAACACATGGTTCGGCGAAGATGCCAGGAAATAGAGCAGCTCCAGTTCCTTCGGGGGCATCTCAATCGTTTTTCCCATATAAATAACAGAGTAATTCGTCTGGTTGACGATCAGATCCGGATATTCCACGCTCTTGACATCAGAAGTCTTCGGTTCCGCCGCAGCCGGCTTATAGCGCCGAAGCACTGCCTTCACCCGCGCCACCAGTTCCTTGGAATCAAAAGGTTTTTCCATGTAGTCGTCAGCGCCCAGTTCCAAACCGAGTACCTTATCAAACACCTCACCCTTGGCCGAAAGCATAATGATCGGCAGTGTGGATTTGGCGCGGACCTCACGGCAAACTTGATAGCCGTCAATCCCCGGCAGCATCAGATCCAACAACATCAAATTTGGAGAGAAACTGTCCACCGCCGAAAGCGCTGACTCCCCGTCATTGACAATCATCGTCTCGAAGCACTCTTTCGTCAGATAAAGAGCGATCAATTCCGCAATATTGTTGTCATCATCTACAATCAAAATTTTCTGTTTATTTACCATTTCACTTTAACTCCTGTTTCCAATTTCCTTCTGCTTTCCTGATCCCCAGGATCTATTCCTTAAACTGCACGATCGTAACTCCCGCATCGCCTTCTCCAAATTCTCCCAGCCGGTAACTCTTCACGACCCGGTTCTTACGCAGGTAATTGTGCACCGCGCTGCGCAGAGCGCCGGTTCCCTTGCCATGAACCACGCGGACGCTTGGCAGATGGGCCAGGTAAGCATCGTCCAGATATTTGTCCAGCTCAGAGATAGCCTCGTCCACGGTCTTGCCAAGCAGATTGATCTCCGTGGAGATGGAATAGGACTTTGACATCTTCAGCCTGCCGGAAGAAGATCTTTGCATTTTACCGGTATTTACCGTCTCCTCCTCGATCAACACAAGGTCATTCAAAGCCACTTTCGAGCGGATGATACCACACTGTACGAAGAGGTTGCCGTTCTTATCCGGCAGAGAGCTGACCGTTCCTCTCAGTCCCATGGACACGACTTTAACACTGTCGCCGGGCCGGATCTGATTGGGTTTCAATACTTTATGCGTAGGCTTGTCATTCTTGAGCGCCAGTTTCGTATTCTTCTCGGAAATCTTGTCGCGTACCTTCTGGCGGGACTTCTCCAATTCTTTGATGGAAACGCCTGCCTCCGCTTTCTGGAAAGTACGGATCGTCTCATCCGCCAGCTCTTTGGCATTCTGCAGAATTTCACGGGCCTCCTCATTGGCCTGACGTAAAATACGCTCCCTGGACTGATCGATCTTCTCCTGTTTCGATTCCAGACGCTTTTTCAACAATTCAATCTCTTCTTTATAAGCGGCGATCTGGGCCCTCTCCTTCTCGATTGTCACACGGCTGTTTTCCAGATTCGCCAGCAGATCCTCAAAACTTTCCTTATCTTCCGTGATATGCCGCCTTGCATCCTCAATAATATGATCCGGAAGCCCCAGCTTGGAAGAAATCGCAAATGCATTACTTTTGCCGGGAATCCCGATCAGCAGACGATAGGTCGGGCGCAGCGTCTCCACGCTGAACTCACAACTGGCATTCTCCACAAACGGCGTGGAGAGAGCATATACTTTCAACTCGCTGTAGTGCGTGGTCGCCATCGTGCGGATACCCCGGCCGTGCAGATGATCCAGCACCGAAACAGCCAGCGCGGCGCCCTCCGTAGGATCCGTTCCCGCCCCCAGCTCATCGAACAGACACAGTGAATCGGCATCCGCCGTCTGCAGAATCGATACAATATTCGTCATATGAGAGGAAAAGGTACTCAGGCTCTGTTCAATGCTCTGCTCATCGCCGATGTCTGCGTAAACCTCCTCAAAGATCGATAACTCCGAGCGGTCCAGCGCCGGAATATGCAGCCCCGCCTGCCCCATCAGTGTCAACAGTCCAACCGTCTTTAAAGAGACGGTCTTACCGCCGGTGTTTGGCCCGGTGATGACTAACAAGTCGAAATCGATACCCAGCTGGATATCAATCGGCACCACCTTTTTCTTATCTAAAAGGGGATGTCGTCCCTGTCTGATGCGGATCTTATGTTCCGTATTAAAGACCGGCATCGTGGCGTTCTGCTCCAGCGCCAGCGCGGCCTTGGCGAAGATAAAGTCAAGCGCTGTCATTGCCTTCTGATTCTCCATCAAAAGCTCCGTATAAGCGCCTGCCTGCGCGCTCAGATCTGCCAGGATAACCGCAATCTCCTCCTGTTCCCTGATCTCTAATTCCCGCAGCTCATTGTTCAGACTGACGACAGCCGCCGGCTCGATAAAGAAGGTAGAGCCTGTGGACGACTGGTCGTGCACCATGCCCTGCACCTGTCCCTTATACTCGGATTTGACCGGAATACAATAACGGTTGTTACGCATTGTCACCACAGCATCCTGCAGATACGTGCGGCAGGAACCGTTGATCATAGAGGCAAGCTGGGAATGAATACGGTCATTGGTGACAGTCATGCTGCGGCGGATCTTTTTCAGGGCAGGACTTGCATCATCGGCAATCTCTTCCTCCGACAGAATGCAGCGCCTGATCTCATTGGACAACGGCGTCAGCGGCTCTAAGCTCCCGAAATAAACATCCAGAGAGTCGGCGGGCTCATCCTCCCGCTCCTTACGTCCATAACTCTTGATGCGGTTGACATTCTCCAGAAAGGCTGCAATCCGCAATAGTTCCTCGATGGATAATACACTGCCGATCTCCAGCGAACGAATACACATCCCTAAGTCCTTATTACCGCCAAACGAAGTAGATCCCTTGCGGAACAGATACCCCAGCGCGTCCGCTGTCTCCGTCTGCGCCTTACCGATCGCCTCAAGATCCGTCATTGGTTCCAGGGCCGCCGCCAGCTTCCGCCCCTGCTCCGAGGTGGCTTTGTCTGTCAGGCGTTCAATGATTTTGTTGTATTCTAAGACACGTAACACTTTTTGATTCATGATAAATTTCAATCCTTATCCGATGATGAATGGTCTGTGATGCTGTTTGTGCTTTTTCTGATTATTTCAGAAGATCGTTTTTATCTTAACATAAAAATAAGTGAATTACTATAATGAGTCTTCGAAATCTAAAGACATACGTAACAGTTAAGTCACCACTCCATTAAATTAAGCTGTAAATTTATAAAAAAGAACAAACCTTGACATAAGATGTCAACATATGTGTGTTATTCTTAAGTCATGAACAACAAGCTTAAGACACCATTTTGACACACAGAAAAGACAAGGAGAATCAAAAATGGGAAGACCAACTACAAAAGCGGATCTTATAACCGCAGCAGCCGGCAATTATCAGAAACTTAACACCCTCATTGGCGGGTTAACGCAGGAAGAACTGGCAACCGATTTCGATTTCGCAGATGATCCCAAAAAGAAAGAGGCGCACTGGAAGCGGGACAAAAACCTCCGCGATATTTTGATCCATCTGTATGAATGGCACCAGCTTCTGTTAAACTGGGTGCAGTCCAACCTAAACGGAGAGGAAAAGCCTTTCCTTCCCCGGCCTTATAACTGGAAGACTTACGGAGAAATGAATGTATTTTTCTGGAAAAAGCACCAGAATACTTCTTTAGAGGAAGCCAGGGAAATGTTAGAACAATCCCACAGAGAAGTATTACAGTTGGCGGAAACCTTTTCAAACGAAGAATTGTTCTCAAAAGGCGTATATCCGTGGGTAGGCGGCAGCACATTAGGATCCTACTTTGTCAGCACCACATCCAGCCATTATGATTGGGCCATGAAAAAGCTGAAGGCGCATATCAAGAAATGCGGAGAGAAAGAAAGCAAATAGAAAAACGGCAAAAGGACAGCGGTCTGAAGGATCGCTGTCCTTTTGCGTCCCTCAATCTTTTTCATTGCCATTCTCAGCATGAACCGATATACTATACGTGGAACTACCAGGAATCATGGAGCACCATATAACGGATTTGTGCTCACGGAAAATCCTTCCAGAAAGGTTTACGAAGATGAATAAGACCATGCAGAATATAAAGATCATTTTCTTCGATATCGACGGAACGCTGATTGACATGCATCGAAAACAGATCTCCGGGAAAATGCTGGAAACCCTGATCCGCCTGAAAGAGCGGAATATTCTTCTTTGCGTCGCAACCGGCAGAACACCTATAACCCTGCCGCATTTTGAGGGAATCAAATTTGACGCCTTTCTCACGTTTAACGGTTCCTACTGTTATACGAAAGCGCAGGATATTTTCAGCAGCCCCATCCCCGCCGACGACGTCCAGACGATCATACAAAACGCTGCTTTGATCAACAGACCCGTTTCCATCGCCTCTAAGGACCGGATCGCTGCGAATGGAAGAGACCGGGATCTGGTAGAATATTATGCTTTTGCGAAGCTTGATGTGGAAGTCGCCGAGGACTTCGAGCAATTATCCCACAGCGAGATCTACCAGATCATGTTAGGCTGCCGGGAAGCAGATTATCCGCATTTATTGAGAAACACAGACCAGGCTAAGATCACTGCGTGGTGGGACCGGGCGGCAGATATCATTCCTGCCGGCAGCGGCAAGGGGATCGGCGTCGATAAGATTCTTGCCTACTATCACCTGGACCGCTCACAGGCTCTTGCTTTCGGCGATGGCAATAACGACCTGGAAATGCTGCAGGCGGTCGGCTGCGGCGTTGCGATGGCGAATGGGTCTGCACGGCTTAAGGCGGCGGCAGATGATCTCTGCGGCCACGTGGCAGAAGACGGCATCTACCATTACTGTACTGCGCACGGACTGATCTGAGTTCTGCCTTTTGAAATTTATCCTATGATACGAGGTTACCCATGAGAAAGACCCTATATCTCAAATTAATACTTGCTTACATCATTTTTGCTCTGTTTGGTTTTGTGGTAGTGGCTACCTTTGTCTCCAATATGACAATGGACCATTTGAAAAGAGAACAGGCAGATGCGCTCTACCGGGAAGCTACCATGATCGCCAACACCTACGCCGCCGATCTGTATAACAACGAGGTTTCCCTGGAAGCGGTTAAGACACAGCTTGATGCTCTGGATACCTATATGGACGCCATCCTCTGGATCATTAACCCTTCAGGCCGTATGATCTTAGACTCTTCTTCCCCGGTAGACGTAGAGAACGAAGTCGTAATCGAGCACTTTGATTCTACCGTCACCTCCGGCTCAAACTATGTCGTCGGTGATTTTTTCCACACTTTCAAAGAAGACATGTTAAGCGTCTTCGCCCCGATCACGTCGGATTATAAAGTGAAAGGGTACGTCGTCATCCACAAACCCATAAGCGGCATACAGACAGCAGCCAACAGCCTGCTCACCATCTCCTATTTGATGCTTGTCATCCTGTTCCTTCTGTCTCTGATCATTTTGATCTTTTTCACGGAAATCGTCTATATTCCGCTGCGTAAGATCACGGAGGCAACGGAGCAGTACGCCAGCGGCAACATGCACTATGAATTCACTGTGGAGAGCGAGGACGAGATGGGATATCTGGCCGCGTCTCTTTCTTATATGGCCAGCGAAATCGCCCGTTCAGAAGACGACCAGAAGAAATTCATTGCAAACGTGTCCCATGATTTCCGTTCTCCTCTAACTTCCATCAGAGGCTATCTGGAAGCCATGATCGACGGGACGATTCCTCCCGAAATGCACGAAAAATATCTCTCCATCGTCCTAAATGAGACAGAGCGCCTGACGAAACTGACAAACAGCCTGCTGACTCTGAATAATTTAAATACCAAGGGGATCATGTTAAACCGTTCTGATTTCGACATCAACAGCGTAATCCGCAACGTGGCCGCTTCCTTCGAGGGCACCTGCCGCGAGAGAACGATCGCCATCGAGCTGGTGCTGACCGGTGATGAAATGTATGTATTTGCCGATGTAGACAAAATCCAGCAGGTACTCTATAACCTGCTGGACAATGCGATCAAATTCAGTCATCACGACTCCATCATTAAAATGGAGACGACCGAGAAGCATAATAAAATTTTTATCAGCGTAAAAGACTCCGGCATCGGTATCCCCAAAGATGATTTGAAGCTCATCTGGGACCGTTTTTACAAGTCCGACCTGTCACGTGGTAAAGACAAAAAAGGAACCGGTCTGGGGCTTTCCATCACAAAAGAAATCATCCGCTCCCACGGCGAGAATATCAATGTGATCAGTACGGAGGGCGTAGGGACAGAGTTTATCTTCTCTCTGCCGAAGTCTGACGTGGAAGATGATGATTAGCCCACTGCAGCCGGTGAAGTTCCCCCTCTTTCTGCATCTCATTAAAATTATTCTGGCGAAGCGCCTCATACAGCACGATCGCCACAGAATTCGACAGATTCAAAGACCTGATCTGCTCCAACATGGGAATGCGGATACAGGTCTCTTCATTCTCCACCAGAATCTCCTCCGGAATCCCGGCGCTCTCCTTGCCGAACATGATATAATCGTCCGGAGAATAGCATACCTCTGTGTAAACTTTCTTTGCTTTCGTCGTAGCCATCCAGATTCTGGCCTGGGGATGCCTCTGCTTAAATTCCTGATAATTCATATAGCGGGTGACATCCAGATGTTCCCAGTAATCCATGCCGGCCCGTTTGATCGACTTCTCATCCAACCGAAAGCCTAACGGCTCGATCAGGTGCAGGCTCGTACCTGTGGCTACACAGGTACGGCCAATATTCCCCGTATTTGCCGGAATCTCCGGCTGATGTAATATAATATGCATAATTTAATTTCATCCATATTTCTGCACATTCAGTCTCCGCCTGAACTCTATGCCTGTTTAGCCTGCGCCGCCCGCAGCCTCTCTACGAAAGCCGCCAGCTTTCCGATCGCGATCTTCAGGTTCTCCAACGAATATGCATAAGAGATTCTCAGATAACCTTCTCCGCAGTCGCCAAATGCAGTGCCCGGCACAACAGCTACCTTTTCCTCCGCCAGGAATCTGTTTGCAAACTCGTCGCTGGTCATGCCGAATTCCTTAATGCACGGGAACACATAGAACGCCCCGAAAGGTTCAAAGCAGTCCAGTTTCATCTCCTGAAACGCATTCATAAGATAGCGTCTTCTCTGGTTGTAAGCCATCCGCATCTTTTGCACATCGTCGTCCCCGTTACGCAGCGCTTCCACAGCCGCATACTGGCTCGTAGTCGGCGCGCACATGATCGCAAACTGATGGATCTTGAGCATCTGCTCCACGATCTCTCTCGGTCCGCAGGCATACCCCAGCCTCCATCCCGTCATCGCAAATGCCTTTGAGAAACCATTGATCAGAATGGTTCTTTCCTGCATCCCCTCGATCTCAACGATGGAAACATGCTTCTCCTTATAAGTAAGTTCCGCGTAAATCTCATCGGATATCACGAAGATGTCATGTTTTCGAATGACTTCTGCGATCGCCTCCAGATCCTTGCGCTCCATGATCGCGCCTGTGGGATTATTCGGAAAGGGCAGGATCAACACCTTCGTCTTATCCGTGATGGCATCTTCCAACTCCTGCGCTGTCAGGCGGAACTCATTCTCCCCTTTTAACTCAATGATGACCGGTACGCCGCCAGCGAGCACCGCACAGGGTTCATAAGAGACATAACTGGGCTGGGGGATCAGCACTTCATCCCCCGGATTGAGCATAGCGCGCAGTCCGATATCGATCGCTTCAGAGCCTCCGACCGTGACCAGCACTTCATGCGCCGGATCATAGGTGACGCCCTGTTTTCTTTTTATGTAATGACAGATCTCTTCCTTCAGTTCTTTCAGTCCGGCATTCGATGTATAGAAAGTACGTCCCTTCTCCAGAGAATAGATACCTTCATCCCGGATATGCCAGGGCGTATCAAAATCCGGTTCTCCAACGCCCAGCGAGATTGCATCTTCCATCTCACTCACAATGTCAAAGAATTTGCGGATACCGGATGGTTTGATCTCTACTACTTTATCAGCTAACGGATTCCTCACGGTGTCACCTTCTCTCTTGTATCTTCATATTTTTTGGTCAGGATCGTGCCATGATCCTTATACTTCTTCAGGATAAAGTGGGTCGCTGTGCTCAGCACAGAATCCAGGGTAGACAGCTTATCTGAGACAAATCCCGAAATCTGTTTCAGCGACTTGCCTTCTAACGTCACCAGCAGGTCATATCCGCCAGAGATCAGATAGACGGAATTTACCTCCGGGTATTTGTAGATCCTCTCTGCAATCTTATCAAATCCCTGTCCGCGCTGGGGTGTCACGCGCACTTCGATCAGCGCTGACACTTTCTCGATAGAAGTCTTCTCCCAATCGATCATTGTATGATAGCCGCAAATGATCCCTTCCGCTTCCAAAGCCGCCAGCTCGTTTACCACATCAATCTCTTCCACTCCCAGGATGACTGCCAGTTCCTTTAAATCGATCCGGCTGTTTCTCTCTACAATCGCTAACAATTCTTCTCTCATACTCTTCTCCATTTCTATCATTCATAATTTCAACGCATACATCTGATCCATCTTCGCCCGGTCCAGATAGCGCATCTCTCCATCATGATAGATCACCCTGTCATTTCCATCCGTTGTCCTTCCGATAACCGCCGCCGGGATCTTCTCCTGCGCCAGCGCGTCCGTAAGCGCCTGCCCATTTTCTGTCACCATAAGCAGGCACCCTCCCGATAACAGTTCATAAGGATTCAACTCAAAAAACTCACAGATCTCTATCGTCTCCTGTTTCACAGGAATTCTTCTTAAATCGATCTTAAGTCCAACGCCTGCTCTCTGTGCCAGTTCCCATAAGGCCCCGAAGATCCCGCCCCTGGAAACATCGTGCATCCCGCAAACGCCGGACTTCACGGCGGTGGCGGCCTCCGGTATCACGGAAAGGTATCTGTCATAAGACGCCGCTTCCTCGACCATGCGGAGCGGGTATCTTGTACACAGCCGCTCTCTGTAAGCTGATGCCAGCCGCGCAGTCCCTTCCAGACCGATCCACTTACTCACTACAATATCCTGTTCTGCCTCTATTCCCCGAAGGGATCCGGCTCGTGCGGCCTCACGCTTCCCAACACCCGTCACTGTCATCACCGGCGTAAAAATAGCGGGTGTTATTTCTGTATGCCCGCCCAAGATCTGCGCGCCGGACACCCTGCAGGCTTCTTCCGCCTGCCTCATAATGCACTGCAGCATACTCTCTTCTGTCTCCTCCGGCAGCATCAGCGACAGCATAACGCCTACCGGCTCCGCACCTGCCGCCGCCACATTATTGAGCGCCATAGGAACAGCATAGACCCCGATCCGCTCTGCCAAAGCCATGACAGGCGTCGTAGACAATACGGTCTCATACCCCTCTCCAAACGATAAAATGGCGCAGTCTTCCCCTATCGCTGCGCCACATACCACATCATCCCTATGTGATTTTATATTTTTTAAGACAGAACGTTTGAGCACGTTCTCCGATATCTTTCCAGGTCTCATTGTTTTCCTTATTTTGTGCTGCTCTTATCTCAATCCTATTGGGAGATCATACGGACCGAGTTGATGATCTGCTTATTGCGCGGGCACCGGCTCCTGAGGCGGCGCCTGTTCCGGTGCCGGCGGAGCGCTTCCCTCAGCCGGAGCCGGCGGCTGTGCCTGCCCCTCTGCTGCTGCCTGTGCCGCGGCGGCTTCTGCTGCGGCAGCATCGGCAGCTGCCTTATAAGCGCCTGCCACTGCTTTCACCTCATCGATGCTGTTCGTTGCCACTGCCGCCATGATGGCATTATATGCCCCTTCATCTTCTGTTGCGATACCTACTGTCGCACTTCTCGGTGCCTTCATATAAGAACTGCTGTTAACCTGTTCTCTGCTGACCTCTTCACCGTTCTCACGGACCACTTTCCACAACTGTGCCTTATAACCGACATGCGCCGACTGCACAGAACAGAATCCAACCGGACGGGACGCATCCGTATAGATCACTTCCGTATCCGGTGCGATCCTTTCGAGAACCACGCTCTCATAGATCACTTCTCTCCCCGGATCTCTCGTCTCAACGCCATAAATCGTAAAGGTAATATGTTTGTCCGGTGTTGTGATTCCTTCTATATAGATCGGATATTCCGTATTATTTTTAAATTTGAAGTCCTTGCCGGACGACTCCGCGATCGCGGCATCTGCGGAAGGATCCACATAGGTGACGATCATGGAATGGTTATACCGCTCTGTTACGTCTAACTCTGACAACAAGACCGCATTATATAAGGTGGTAGAAACCTGACAGATCCCGCCGCCCAGACTGTCTACTACCTGTCCATTCAGATAGGAACCAGCCATATAATAGCCGTTCGCTTCGGAGAACGGCGACACGGCCTCGTAAGCGGAAAACTCTTCCCCCGGATACAACGTTGTGCCATTGATCAGGCTGCATCCATTGGCGACATTTGCGCTGCGGGAACCGCCGGATGTCGAATAACTGGTTGTGAAAGTACCCAATACGTCCTTCACCTTCTCCAAATCTTCTGCCGTTCCTTCCGGTTCATCCACCGAGATCACCAGATCGATATCACAGGCAGACCCATTCCAGTCACTGAGCAGATAATCGTAAACTGCATCCGTGGAAGCATCTGTGTCAACCAGGATCCCCGGCTGACCCTCTGTGACCTGGAAGCCGCTTTCTGTTTTGACTAAAGAGGCGTTCACGGCCTCCTGATTATATTGCTCGACATTCTCTTCCAGTAAGGTTCTGATCTTATCCTTATCAAAATCGAAACTTACTTTATATACCTTATTCTTGTACTCTAAATCTTTCAGTTCCTTATAGCACCGTAAAATATCGCCGTCTCTGCCAAAATTAGCCGCTTCTTCCAGAATCTCCTCATTGCCCCATCTAAGCCCCAGCTCAGATGCGGTCGTAACGACCGTTCCTTCATCAATCGCATGCAAAGTAACCGGCGCTTCCCCGTAGGATGCCACATAAGATTCGATCTTCTGCCTTGCTTCCTCCAACGTCATGCCCGACAGATCGATATCATTGACATAAATACCTGATTCAATTTTATCTTCCTTCGCATATACCGGCATGGAAACAACCGCCATTACAGCCATCATCACCAGAAATACGCCAGACAGTTTCCTCATAGAATAACCTTACCCTTCCTCAGCCACCTTAAATTGCCCTGACAGAAATTATATGGTAGAATAATAACAGTCTTGATAGAAAAACCCTATACCGCTGTCAACAAAAGTGGAAGAACCATTGCCAATACGACGATAATGATAATAACAGAAGAAATAATCTTCTTTGTTTTCCTGTTAAACATACATGCTCCTTTACAGTAACAGTTCAGCTCTCGGCTTCCCTGTTATTGTATTTATAAGTTTTACTGAAAGGATATTATATATGAATCTCATCTTTTTTGCAAGTGTTGCAGCCCTCTCCATCGCCATCGCAGTCAGTATCAGAAGAAGCAAAAAGGACCAGGCCGCCATCGAACAGGACTTCTGGGCCAGGGAAAGAGCCGCCAACAACACCAGACGTAAATCCTTAGATGATCTCGACTATATTCACATTCCCATAGAACAATTCCCCATGTCGCTTCTTGGAGATGTGCCCAAAGTCGATGATTATAAGCAGATCATCACTGCATTGCACGAACTGCCCATCGTTAATTTCACAGGCATCAGCAACACGGAACTTAAGCTGCGCTACGGCGCCCCCAATATCGATCTGCTGACGCAGTATGACCAGAATTATACCCTTCTCGTGCGCACACTGCAGCAGTGGGCGCAGGCTCTCTATGATGCCGGCCATATTGAGGAGGCTTGTCAAATGTTAGAATTCTCTGTCTCCACAGGCACCGACATCAGCGGAACATACCGGCTGTTATGCCAGATCTATCAGGAGCAGCATACTCCTGAGAAGATAAGCGGCCTCTATCCGATCGTGGAAGTCCTAAACTCCGCCATGCAGAAATCTATCGTCCGTATTCTGCAAGAAGCTGATCGATCCGCCGGCTAGCCTCACTGCGGGTCAATTTCGCAACATCATAGTCTATTACCAGTTTATGCTTGTCTATCAATTTATATAACTGCTCTTTCTGGGCTGTTGTGATCGGCGTATCCCTTCTGATCTGGTAAAGCAGCGGCCGTGGATTGAACAGGTTCTTCTCTCCTTCCGCCGCCTCTATATCATAGAACTGTTCTGCCAGTTTCTGATACAATGTTACCGTAGCCTTCGCATCTCCCAACGCCCGATGCGCATTGTGGTCGATCCCGTAATGCTGGCACAGTTGAACCAGTCCGCGGCTCTCCAGGTTCGTCAGATATTTACGGGCAATCCCTAACGTATCAATGCCGCTTCTCTCAAAGGACAGCTTCAGATCGACTGCCGCTTTCTTTAAGAAAGAATAATCAAATAAGACTCTGTGTCCCAGCAGGACTTCCTCTCCAATCATCGTCAGCAGCTTCGGGAATGCTTCTCCGATCTCAGGCGCCTGTTCCAATTGCTCATCACAGATCCCGGTAAGCTTAACAATCCGTTCCTCCAGCTTCCTGCCCGGATTCACAAAGGTTCCCCACTCCTCCACGATCTCATTTTCTACTACTTTCACCGCACCGATCTCGATAATCTTATCCCTTTTCGGGTCGAGCCCTGTTGTCTCCAGATCGATACAAACATATGATTCTGTCATCTTTTCCTCCGTATTCTTCTATGGCTGGTTCTGGCTCCACCATAAACAGCCGGTTTCTCTGTCACAAGACTGTTGTCTGTCACGGTGCAACAATAGTAGTATAACATATCTGGAGCAAAACAGCATGTGATTTTGATTTCATCTGCCTATTTTACTGGACTGAACTGTTACATTTTATCAACCAGATACAATATATTGCGTTTTCTTTTTTTCCTCTACCACCATTCGCGATTTTTCGTCTATAAATTATTCTTTACAGAATACCCTTATTAGAAATCGGAATATTTCTTTCCGTAATTTAACCTACAATAATAGGAGGGTAAAGAAAATGAAAACAAGAATCAAAGATTTACGGTTAGAAAAAAAATTATCACAGCAGGCTCTTGCGAAAAACTTAAGTCTCAATCAGTCTACCTTGAGTAAGATTGAGAGCGAGCAATCCATTCCTGATGCCTCACTTGTAAGCGACCTGTCACGTTTCTTTCGTGTCTCTACAGACTATGTCCTGTATCTTGCTGAAGAGCGTCTTAACGCAGATCTATTATTGGCAAACAACATGTTCCACCTCAAAAAATACCGAAATCATATGTCTATGTACCAACGACTCAATCCTATACAGCAGAAAGCATGCGATCATTTCATGCAAAGTATGCTGGGCATCGGCGAGCTGATCTGATCCGCCGCATAACAGTATTCTTGCTATCCTATTGCAATTCTGACAGATTGGCAGATCAATCCCCAAAAGAAGACATCACGCTGCCAAGACTGATCTGCATGCCGCATAAATGCGGTATGTCTATAAAGGCGGAACCTTATGGTTCCGCCTCATTTCTTTGCGCTAAAGCTGCCTGCCTATTGATTCAGTGACGCAGTAAATCTGTCAAAGGCCGCCTGCCCTTCTTCATTTCTCTTATAAACACCGGAATCCTCCAATACATGCATGAACACATCCCCGATCTCTTTATGAAGAATGTCCATCACTGTCTCCTCTGTGATCTCCGTATAGTTTGGCAGGAATTCCTCTACCCAGTCGGCATGTTTTTCCAGAATCTCATCCTTGCGGATATCCGCCCCGGTAAGAATCGCCTGCGCCAGCTTCTCCATCTCGTCTTTGAGTCTGGCCGGCAGTACCGCTAATCCCATAACCTCAATCAGGCCGATATTTTCTTTCTTGATATGGTGCAGGTTCGCGTGAGGATGGTACACGCCCAGCGGATGCTCCTTCGTCGTGATATTATTGCGCAGTACAAGATCCAGCTCGAACTTATCTCCTCTTTTCCTGGCAATCGGTGTGATCGTATTGTGCGGCTCCCCGTCCGTCTCTGCATAGATAAATACAGATTCATCCGTGTAACCTCTCCACGCATTCAGAATCACATCCGCCAGTGCGATCAGCCTGTCAGTATCTTCCGCCGAAATACGGATCACAGACATCGGCCAGTTCACAATGCCTGTCTCCACATCCTCAAACCCCTTTACGGTAAAGGTTCTCTCAACCTTTGCCCTTGCCATCGCAAACTCATAATGTCCGCCCTGGAAATGATCGTGGCTTAAGATAGAACCTCCTACGATCGGCAGATCCGCATTGGAACCGACGAAATAATGTGGAAACTGTTTCACAAAGTCAAACAGCTTACAGAAAGTATCATGCTCTATCTTCATCGGAATGTGCTGTGAGTTAAAGACGATACAATGCTCATTGTAATATACATACGGGGAATACTGGAATCCCCAGCGGCTCCCGTTGATCACCACCGGAATGACCCTGTGGTTCTGTCTCGCCGGATGATTCACACGGCCTGCATACCCTTCATTCTCCATACACAGCAGACATTTCGGGTAACCGCTCTGCTTCGCATTCTTAGCTGCCGCAATGGCCTTCGGATCTTTCTCCGGCTTGGATAAGTTAATGGTAATATCCAGATCGCCGTATTTCGTGGATGCGATCCATTTCTGATCTTTCTGAATACGGTATCTTCTGATATAATCGCTGTCCTGGCTCAATTTATAGAAAAAATCTGTCGCTTCCTGTGGACTGTTCTCATATCGCGCCTCAAACTCAGCGATCACCTCGCTCGGCCTGGGAACCAGCATACTCATGATTTTCGTATCAAACAGATCTCTGTATACAATGCTGTTCTCTGACATAATGCCTTTCTCATAAGCATAATCCATCATGCCAGACAGAACTTCTTCCAGCTCTTCCACACACATGGCGGCTTCTTCGCTGTCGTCTTCCAACTCGTCCAGCTGGAATAATTCCAGAAGTCTGTTCGTCGTATAAATCTTGTCCGCCTCTGTGATCAATCCGGTCTGCAGACCGTACTGCACTAATTTTCTTATATTTTTCTGTATCATGCCGCTCCTCTTTTCTGTATGCTAACCTTCCTGCTGCCACTCTATAATCTGCTCGGGCCGTCTCCGATCTCTACTACATAGAAGTCTGCCCTCTTACCAACGCGCTCCTGATAAGCCGCCCCAACCTTCTCCTGGAACGAGGCAATTGCATCGTCGCGCACGATACTGACCGTACAGCCGCCGAAGCCGCCGCCCGTGATACGGGAACCGATCACACCTTCCACCTTCCATGCTTCTTCTACCAGCACATCGATCTCCTCACAGGACACTTCATAATCGTCCCGAAGGGATACATGGGATGCGTTCATCAATTCTCCGAACAGCTTAAGATCATTTTTCTTCAAAGCATCCACGGCGCGGATCGTCCTCTGGTTCTCATACACCGCATGTTTCGCCCGTCTTACGCGCACTTCACTCTGGATCGCTTCCTTATGCGCCTCAAACGCTTCCTCTGTCAAGTCGCCGAGACCCTTGATGTCCACCACCGTCTGCAATTCTTCCAGCGCTTTCTCACACTCGCTTCTTCTCTCATTATATGCCGAATTCACCAGGGAATGTTTCACATTACTGTTCGTCACCACAATCTTGGCTCCCTCCAGCATAAGCGGTGCATACTCATAGGAAAGATCCGCCGTATCCAGGAAAATAGCGTGATCCTTCCTGCCCATCGCAGAAGCGAATTGATCCATGATTCCACAATTCATGCCATTGAAATTGTTCTCAGAATATTGTCCGATCTTCGCCAGATCCACATTCGTCACATCGAAACCATACAAGTCTTTCAACAGATATCCTGTCACTACTTCCAAAGAGGCTGAAGAAGACAGGCCGGAACCATTCGGAATATTGCCATATAACACCATATCCAGACCGCAGTCCATCTTCATGCCTCTGCCTGCAAACGCCCACATGACTCCCTTCGGGTAATTCGTCCAATCTGCTTCCTTAGAAGGCGTCAGATCATCCAGGCTGCCCTCAACGATTCCCAATCTCTCAAAATTCATAGAGTAAAATGTTAACTTTCTGTCCGTTCTCCTGCGTGCCGCAACATAGGTGCCGATCGTCAGCGCACAGGGAAAAACATGCCCGCCGTTATAGTCTGTGTGCTCTCCGATCAGGTTCACACGCCCCGGTGCAAAATATACATTCACCCCCTGTGCATCCCCGTGAAGTTCCTCGAACTTCTTCAATACTTCTGCTTTCATTCAGATATCCTCCTTCTCTGTGCTGCCCTTGTGTTCCTGCTTTCTCTTACTTCCTAATCATAATATAAAAAAGAGACTCTCTTAAATATCCCATTGTTACACAAACCTGTCAAAATGTTATATAAGTCTTCTAGCTATGTTCCTGCAGGCTGTTGATCTGATTGATAAAATCTTCTACCTGCTTCAGATACTCTTTATTCCGACGCGTCTCGCCTTTCTGCATCTCTTTACGGTATGTTGTGGGCGACATTTTCTTCATCTGTTTGAATGCTTTCGTGAACACCAAAGGATCATGATATCCGCAGGACAAGGCGATGCTCTCGATCGGAAGCGACGTCAACTGCAATAACTCCGTTGCTTTTGTGATGCGAAACGCCGTCAGAAACTGCTGGGGCGACATTCCCATAGAATTTTGGAAAAGTGTATACAGGTAACTTCTGTTGATGCAGACATATTTCGCCACATCTGTCACTTTGATAGAATTGCAATAATTGCTCTGGATAAAGGAAACTGCCTTGCGCACATAAGTATTCGCCTTATCGGCCTCACTCTTCTCCTCCACCGTACTTCCTTCCGCGACAATCGACAAAAAGATGCCAAGCTGGCCGTTGCGGCGCAGATCGTTAGATAATCCGAACGTGTTGTGCTCCATCATATCCTTGACAATCTGATACAGCTGCTCTGAAGCCTCCGACCGAAAAACAGGCTGCCTGACAGACAGCCCGATATTACTGACATATTCCTTTGCCTGTGTACCGCTGAATCCCACCCAGACATAGGTCCACGGATCGTCTTGGTCTGCCTGATAAAATGCCAGCTCATCGGGCGTGATCAGAAACCCATATCCTGCTTCCAATGGATATTCCTTACCGCCGATCGAGAATTTCCCTTTGCCGCTCAATATATAATGCACCAGATAATGCGGTTTTAACGCCGGTCCGAAACTGTGCAGTCCCTCCGTCTGCGAAAGCCCGCAGCAATTCACATACAGACTGCCCGTCTGTTCCCCGGCAAATTCCAGTTTATACGCTTTTTCCATATGTTATCTGCTTTCCGTTCCTCACCACACCGACGCCCTGCAGGCTATCCTTCTGTCTTCTTCTCATGCTCTGCCGCGCCATTGTGAGACGACTTCCCTGCACGTTTCATACTCAAACCTGTGTAGCGCTAAGACCAGCTTATCCAGATACTCCGCAGATGCGCCGGTATGTTCAAACAATCCAAGCTGGGCCGTGATCTCCTCCGCCCGGATCGCATCAAACTCCTCCAAACACGCGTCCAGCTCAGCTAATAACCCGCATACGACGGTTGGATCCGCCGGCTTCTTTTCGCTCTCCTGCTCCTCACAAGCTATGTTTGGTTTGATGGCCAGACAGATCTGCCTGTAGGCCGCAAGAAGCGCCGGCGTCCCGGCCCTGACTGTCTCCCACTCCTGGTTTCGGCTGCTCTGCTCCAACTTTCTGGCCATATTTGACAGCTCTAATGCGCCGATCGTTCTGGACGTGCTCTTCAAAGAATGAACTTCGATCGTGTAAGCCTCATGGTCTTCCTCCGCCGCCGCACGCTCTATGGCTTCTGTCTGCTCCCTCGCACATTCCATATAATCTGCCAGAATCTCCCTGTAAAGTTCTTCATCCCCTCCGGCATATTCCAGACCAACAGCCATATCAATACCTTCCATAGGATTCATGTGCTCTTTCCCTTCTCCATTCCTTCGGTAAAATCACTCAGCGCCCAAGCGCTTCCTGCATCTTTGCCAACAGGGCATTCTTCGCCACCGGTTTCACAAGATATCCGGCCGGGTGCAGCTCCAGGCACTCTCTGATCGTCTCTTCATCCGTCTGCCCTGTCAGAAAATAGACAGGAATATCCTTCGTCTCCTCTCTGCTCTGCATCTCTTTGAGCACTGCCGCGCCGTTGTTCTCCGGCATCAAATAATCCAGCAATACCAGATCCGGCCTGTATTTCGACAGAAATTCCATCGCCACCTTCCCGGAGCCGATCACCGTTACTTTATAAGCATCCTGTAAGTAATAACGAAGCGTCTTCAAAGTATTTGGATCGTCATCTACAATCAAAATATGTTTTTTAGAAGCATCCATATTGATAACCATGCCTCCTTCTCAGTCTGCTGGCCTGTAACCATGCGACACAGACTTTCCCTGTCTGTCTAGCATTAATGACCTTAGAAATGTCGTTTACAATATATTTATTATTGTATCTCGAAACAGCATCATTCGCAACAATCTAAACCTATTTTTAACCGCATCAAAAAAAGAAAGCTGCCCTATAACAGCTTTCTCACACAGAGCGGGTGATGGGAATCGAACCCACGTATCCAGCTTGGAAGGCTGGTGTTCTACCATTGAACTACACCCGCACGATCACCTGATCTGATTCATGGAACCGGCTCTGTACGAACCTTTTATAGACTATCACAACAAGGTTGAAAAGTCAAATAAATATTTTCGCTTAACCCCGGCGCCTGAAATACAGATTCCTATTGCTGCAGGTGAAGGTCCTGATTCCATCGTTATCCTGTCTATTCAGCTCTGGCTATGTAGGACGCTACGTCCTGCCGCAGTTGTTCCCAGGCGCCTTCATTTTCTGCATAATATAACGGACACAGTTTTCCGCCGCAGTCATAGTGCCTTAAGATATCTTCTGTGGACAGATCATACTCCTCCAGCAGCCAGGCCAGTGTATGAATTAACGTATCATATGTTTCCTGTGTAAAAGAACCGTCTTCGTCCAGATAACAGCATTCGATCGAGATAGAGTCTTCGTTTCTCGTCATCACGGCATACGCCTGCTCTTCAAAGGGAATACACTGGATCAGCTCACCCTCGTAGCCGATAATCAGGTGCGCGCTGGCCGACCGCTCATGAGTCTGTGCCAAATTCGCAAAATAACTTCTGTTCTGCGCCGCCGAAGTGCCCGGATTGGCTGTATAGTGCACAAAAACACTCCTGATCCTGCCCAGGCGAGTTCCAGGGCGGGAATAGTCGTTGATTTCCAGAAGGTCCTGTATCATCTCCGGCGGTGTGATTTTATTGTCGCTGTTTGGCCCCTCATCAATCATCCTGTCCGCTATAACCGGAACTGACTCCTTCGCCGGACTTCGATGTATCATCTGGTAGATCTCTCCTGTTATGAAATAGATCAAAACAAGACACACGATCATGAGAAATACAACCTGCGCCTTACACAGAAGTTCTTTCCTGCGCCTCGCCCGGCGCCGTCTGATCGATTGTACCGGCCGGGCGTTTCCTCTGTAGACACGTTCTGCTTCTCTCTGGCGCTCCCTAGCCGCCGGATAAGGCTGCAGATAACGGATCTGCGAGGCATCGCTTGCGCTTCTGCTCTTAGTTTCATGCACATCCTCACGCCGTCTTTGTGTATTGGCCGGTCTTCTGACAGTAGTTTTGGATACGTCCCGCTCCTGTGCCGGCTCCCGTTCCATCTCATAGAGATTTATCGTTCTTCTCCGGCCTGTCCCTCTATCTGCGCAAGGTCTGCCAGGATTCTTCTGACTGCCGTTAACGGCGCCTCTCCTTGCACTGTTCCGATTACTGTCTCCTGCTGCCTTTCTCTCGGTACTGTCTACCCGTTGGGTACGCTTTCTTCCCGCTTCTTCCCTTTTTGGGTCACGGCCTCTGCCGTCTCGCTCGACCGCTCTGTGCGTCCTATTCTCTCTGTTCTCTCGATCGATCTGATTTCTTCTTCTGCTGCTTCTGTCTTCCTCCTCATTGAATTCCCACAGTTCAACATCCCGCCGCTCTCTTCTCTGTACCTGTCCCACCTGCTGTCCCCTCTTTTGTGCTACAATTTATGCTGTCAATCTTGTCCCAAACCGTGCCCGGAATCCAATCCTCCTCAGCATAACAGAAAAATCTTGAAACTTTCTCTAAAAATACGCTTTCTTTTGAATTTGATAAAAGCGCTTTTGTCCCCGGTGTACTACTATGAGCAGTACACCTCTTCTCTTATATTAGAGTACACAAGTTAAGAAAAAGTTTCATAAATCTTAATTTTTCTTAAATATTCCTGCAGGTAACGACCTTTCAGCTGCTCTGCGATAAAATTCTGCCATACGGCATATCTCACAGTCCTACGGTTCCTGATCCAGAGATACTAATACACGCTGGTACAATTCTTTGAGCCACTCGCAAAACGCTTCCCCTTCCAGATCCTTCCACAGACTTTCCACACCGATCCGGCGCGTCATTTCCTCTCTGTCATAGACAATCTCTTTCACGGAAATTTTCTCTCCGTCCTGTACCACGAAAGTACATTCTTCCAGATTCTCAACAGCTGCAAACAGCATGGCTGCATCCAAAAACAAGATATCCTGTTCTATTTCTTCCGCCTCTATATTCTCTGTGAACAGACTGCAGTTGATCCACAGAGATTTCTTCTGTGTCTCTCCGGTTTTCATCTCAATCCCTCCAAAGGATATTTCCTCTGGAAATGGCAGCGCATTCACCAGTGCCAGAACCGCTGAATTATCTCCCAGATACCGTGTCTTATGCTCCATCAGCGTCTCAAATGTCTTCTCTGTAATCTCCCGGTTGAGCTCTGTCACAATCACCTGACTGGCAGCATTCTGGAGTTCACGATCAATATACAGCATCTCCTCCAGATTCTCCTCCTTGATCCCGGAATACTCCGCCGTCACATAAAGATAACACTTTCCCCTTATGGCCTCCTCCTGCCAGGTCTGTTCCTGTCCGGCTGTGTCATCATCGATCAGATCCGTTTCCCCATTGTTGCTGTCCGTACCGGGTATCCCATTTTCGGCGTCTCCTGCAATCTTTTCCGGCTTTTCTTCTATGCCCCATTCCGTCTGTCCGTCAAAAGCAAAGGGCTTCTTGGCGCTTTGGTTCGAATCATCCTCCATCCACTCTGTTTTCCCATCGAAAGCGAAAGGGCTTTTGGCGCTTTGGTTCGAACTGCTGCCCGCCCACTCTGCCTTCTCACCGGAAACAATGGGCGTTGGTGTAATCCCCATATACTGTTTCAATTGCGGATTCAACCCGTAACTGCCAAGCGGTACGACGATCCGTCCTGCGTCAACAAGTTCCACTGCCGCCTCATAGGAAACCGTACAGAATCTTCCCACCTCCCGATCAGAGGCTATCTGGTAGACAATCAGGTCATCCGGGTTCTGCTCCCCTTTAGCATAACCGCTGATCCCGGCTATCGTCTCCGGCAGCATGATCCGTTTATCGCCCGTCATAACACAGATCTGTCCACTTTCCCACGTTCCCCCGGAAAACTGCGGGCTTTTTGCAAAAGCCAGCACAGATACCGTCATAAACAGGGCAAGCGCTGCCATCACCGCCAAGCCAAGTACCTTTGGCTTCTTTGCAATATAGTTGATCCGCTCTCGGATGCTTCTGCCAAACCCCGTCATCGTCGTAGCCGTACACGCAAGATCAGTCATCCTGCCCCGGCCGCTTAAGATGGAGAGGAGTGTCTTGCCATAGTTGATCCGCTCCTGTTCTCCCAGGAACTGAAGCGCTTCCTCATCACAGGCAAGCTCACAGTCCCGTTTGGACAACACTGCCGCCGCCCACACGAGAGGGTGAAACCAATATACGGCAAGCAGTCCATTGCGTAACAATGACCAAAAACCGTCGCCATGCCGTTTATGACATAGTTCATGTGTCAGAACATGCCACAATCTGTCTTCTTGCTCCGTAATCTTTTCCGGCAGATAGATCGCTTCCCATCCCGGCAGTCCATACAGGCAGGGGGAAACCAGTTTCTCCACCGTATATACTTTCACGCCATGTCCGGCTGCGCGGCGTCCTCCGGCGCCCTCTTCCGGCAGGCCCGTGTCCGCGGGACATGCAATCTTTCCAGACAGCTTCTCCTGCATCCGCGCAAGCACCGATTCCGGCACGGAGAATTCCCGCCGTTTCTTATGCAGCTTATGCCGGAAGCGCAGATTGACTGCAATCATCCAGACCATCATGATCCCCATACCGCCATGCCAGATGCCTTGCAGAATATCCAGCCAGGTAACGCCTGTCCGGCCTGCCAGAAAGATACTTGTTGGGCCGTCTGCTGTATCAAAACCCTCTATCTCCTCCGCAAGAACGCGCTCTGCGATCTGTCTGCCGATCAGGGAATCCATGCGCATGGTAAAGCTAACCGGCTGCTCCAGCCGCTCCGAAAGACTTCCGATATTTGTGTCCAGATCTTCCACCAGATCCATAATGCCAAACCCGTCCAACATTCCAGGCGGCAGAGCGATCTGCGCTGTCACCGGAACGATCAGGCGGATTGCCACCACCAGCCACAGGGCGTACTGCAGCCTGCTGCCGATTCTCCCTCTGCATAAAAACCGGATCAACATAATACATAAAATCAAAACCGAAGATGTAATCATGATCTCTTTCATATCATTATCCGTCCTCTATCTTCCTTTTGCTTTCTCTAAAATAGTATAGAGCTCCTGAATCTCTTCCTCCGACAGCGCCTTATCTTCCACCATAGCATTCACCATCATTCCCAGACTGCCGCGGTATACCTTCTCCAGAAAACCTCGCGTCTCCTGCATGGACACCTCCCCGTGGGATACGACCGGATAGAAAATCTTCGCTCTGCCGCCCTGCTTATGCATGACAGCTTTCTTCTTTTCCATGCGGTTGAGCATGGTGATAATGATATGCTTATCCCACCCTGTCTCTTCCTGAAGGGATGCGGTGAGTTCTGTGATCGTATTCCCTCCCCTCTCCCATAATCTGTTCATGATCTTCCATTCTCCGTCCGATAAACTGACCATAAATCTTCCTCCCTGTTCTTTTCTCCTGATCATCCCTCACGCGGCCTCTTCTTCCGCATATGGATTTTTCATTCTGATTCCCGCTTTCCATTTTATGGTATACATTCGTTTACCTTTATATAGATATCTTACCCGCAAGGGACCCTTCTGTCAACCTTTCCTACATACCTTTTCCGTGACACAGATATTCAGGCAAATGCGCGAATCTCCTTTTTGCATCCTCTCATAAAAATGGCGCTGTCCCTCTTTTAATCTTAAGAAGAACAGCGCCACTTCACTCTACGGCATGACACCGCCATATTTTTGATATAGTTCTTTCAGTTTCTGCATATCTTCATCAGAAACACTCTCCTGCAGATATTCCTGAACCTCCGCAAGCGACTCTTTATTCACCCCGTCTCCTACGATCTCCATACAGTCAGACAAGGTTTCCGTATCGGCATATTTCTCGATGATCGTTTCTGCTTCTTTCTTATCCGCTTCCTCCATACCGCCTACGATCTCTTTCGCTTTTTCCGCCGCCTGCGGATCACCGGAACCTTCTAACGATTTCTGAATCGCCTGCTCCATGACCGTTTCTGTCACCTTCCTGGTCACTGCAGACTTAATGCCGCCCGTTATTGTCTCTTTCATGGATGTTCCCTTCACCAGCATGAATAAGACCACCAGACACGCCACGATCAGGAGGCTTAGAAGTACAATTTTACCTGTACCCCTTTTCTTCTTTCGTCTTGTATCTCTTTGTCTTCCCATATCGCTTTCCTATACCATCTTCCTTTCATCTTTCAAGACACATTCCCATACACAACACGTCGGGAGATTGCCTGCGGCAAAGCTTCTACTTCGTCAGCCTTACCGTCTCACGAGCGATTGCAAGTTCCTCGTTGGTAGGAATAACCATCGTGGTAACTTTCGCACCCGCATCCGAGAGGATGATCTCTTCCCCGCGCTTCTTATTCTTCTCCGGATCGATATTGGTTCCCAAAAAGCCAATGTATTGTCCGATCAGTCCCCTCGCCTGCGCGTTATTCTCTCCTACGCCAGCCGTAAAGACAATGACATCCACGCCGTTCATCGCTGCGGCATAGGCGCCAATGTATTTACCCACACGATATGCATACGTTTCCAGCGCTGTCTCGGCTTCCTTGTTCCCGGCCTCAGCAGCTTCTCCCAGATCCCGGAAATCACTGGAAATACCGCCGGACAATCCCAGAACACCAGACTTCTTATTGCAGATATCGATCACCTCTTCTGCACGGATCCCTTCTTTCTCCGAGATAAAAGGAATGATCGCAGGATCCAGATCTCCGGAACGTGTTCCCATGATCAGTCCCTCTAAGGGTGTCAGCCCCATCGAAGTATCCACGGACTCCCCATATTTCACCGCAGATACAGAAGCGCCGTTGCCCAAATGACATACGATAATCTTCAATTCCTTAATATCCCTGCCCAGGATTTCTGCCGCACGCCTGGAGACGAAATCATGACTTGTGCCGTGGAACCCATAACGGCGCACCTTATGCTTCTCATAGTATGACAGAGGCAGCCCATATAAATAAGCTTTCTTTGGCATTGTCTGATGAAACGCCGTATCAAATACGCCAACCATGGGTACATTCGGCATAATCTCTCTACAAGAATTAATTCCGATCAAGTTGGCGGGATTGTGAAGCGGCGCCAGATCATTGCACTGCTCGATCACCGCAAGCACCTCGTCGTCCAGCACAACCGAAGATGCAAATTTCTCACCGCCATGCACGATCCGGTGTCCGACGGCATCAATCTCCTCCAAAGAAGAGATCACACCCACCTGCGGATCCGTCAGCTTCTCAATCACCAGCTGAACCGCTTTCGTATGGTTCGGCATAGCCACCTCTGTCTTCACCTTCTCGCCGCCTGCAGGCTGGTGCACGATCGCACTCCCGTCAATTCCGATCCTCTCACATAACCCTTTCGCCAGTACCTCCTCCGAATCGCTGTTGATCAGTTGATACTTTAACGAAGAAGAACCACAGTTAATCACCAAAACATTCATTTAAACTTTATCCCCCTATTTTGTTTTTATACTGTTTACTATAAATACTTGCTGCTTATTTCATTTTAATCCAATCTTCCGAAAAAAACAAACCTGTGGCGATTCGGCTTTCTAGTATGCTTTCCCCCAATACACCATCTTCTTCGCCGGCCTGCCACAACACACGCACACATCGCTGATCTGTTCCTGCTCAAAGGGCATGCACCGGCTGGTAACAGCAAGCTCCTCTTTGATCTTATCCTCACATGCCTGCTCTCCACACCACATTGCTTTCACAAAACCTGACTTCTCCGTAAACAGCCTGCGGAATTCTTCCATGTTCCCTGCCGTATAAGTATGGGAATCTCTATGCGCACGGGCACGCTCTAACATCTCTGCCTGCATCTTCTCAAGAATCTCTTCTGCTTTCGTCTCCAGCTCATCCAAAGATACCTCGATCTTTTCCCTCGTATCACGACGACAAATCACACACTTATTCGCCTCGATATCCTTCGGCCCGATCTCAACGCGGATTGGAATGCCACGCATCTCCTGCTCGGAGAACTTCCAGCCGGGACTCTTATCCGTATCATCCACTTTCACGCGGAAATTCCCCAGCTTTTCCTGCAGCTCATAGGCTTTATCCAGCACGCCTTCCTTTTTCTGCTGAATCGGAATGATCATAATCTGTGTAGGCGCAATCCTGGGAGGCAATACCAGTCCGGAGTTGTCACCGTGCACCATGATCACAGCACCGATCAGACGGGTCGTCGCGCCCCAAGATGTCTGATGCACATATTTCAACGTATTGTCCTTATCTGTAAATTGAATCCCAAACGCTTTCGCAAAACCGTCTCCGAAATTGTGGCTAGTTCCAGACTGCAGCGCTTTCCCGTCATGCATCAGCGCTTCGATCGTGTAAGTTGCGACAGCTCCCGCAAATTTCTCCTTCTCCGTCTTCCGTCCCTTGATCACGGGAATTGCCAGCACCTGCTCACAGAAATCAGCATAGACATTCAGCATCTGTACCGTCCTGTCCTCCGCCTCCTGCGCCGTTGCATGGGCAGTGTGGCCTTCCTGCCATAAGAACTCACGACTTCTTAAGAAAGGTCTTGTCTCCTTCTCCCAGCGCACAACAGAACACCACTGATTGCATACCTGAGGCAGATCCCGGTAGGACTGCACTACATTCTTATAGTAATCGCAGAAAAGTGTCTCCGATGTAGGTCTCACACATAACCTCTCCTGCAGAGGCTGCATCCCACCGTGTGTCACCCATGCCACTTCCGGCGCGAATCCTTCCACATGATCCTTTTCCTTATTCAAAAGACTCTCTGGAATAAACATAGGCAGATAGACGTTCTGTACCCCCGTCGCCTTGAACATGGCATCCAACTGCTGCTGGATCAGCTCCCAGATCGCATACCCCGCAGGCTTAAATACCATGCATCCTTTAATGCTCGTATAGTCTAAAAGTTCTGCTTTCTTGACTACGTCCGTGTACCACTGCGCGAAATCATCTTCCATGGAAGTGATCGCTTCTACTAATTTCCTGTCAGCCATTTTTCTTCATCCTTTCCTGTTTTATCTTCTCTTACTTTCTAATCCGGCAGATCAGTTTCCCTGCCGGCATGCAAGAACAAATGAGACAAAAAACGCCGGGATTTCCATCCCGAAAGGGACCGAAATCTCGGCGGTACCACCCTAATTAGCGCGCATGCGCTCCTCTTCTCCTACCGTTATCGCCGGTGCTACGCTGTGCTTCTCGCACAGGACTCCGAGGCCGGTTCCGAACATCTCCCGTAAGAATCTTCCACCACCGATCCTCTCTCTGTCACGATCCCTGTCCGTACTATTCTCTTCTTCGTCATATCTATTTTTATTCATTCTAGCCGTCATACACGGGTTTGTCAACCGTTAACTTCCGATCAGAACTTTCTTCCCGCAAAATGCAAAACCATATTTCCGAATCTGCGCTTCGGGCATGCCTTTTGCGATCAAGTCCGCCTGATAGTTCTTCTCCTCAATCTGCCTTAACGCCTCCTGCACGGTATCAGACAATTCCTTTCTTACTTCTCAATCCTCAGCTCAGACCCGCATCTGATCCCACTTCCGCTCCATATCTGCCACCAGCGCTAACTGCGTGCGGCAGCGGTCCAGATTCTGCCCTTCGCGGGTAGTCTGGTAATAAGTATCTCCCTGCAGATAATCCGTGAGAAATCTAATCCCCTGTTCTAATGTGATCGTCTTGGCGCCCTGCGGCAGAGTCTCTACCTCCTTAGGAGTCAGACGATCTCCACACCCTTCCATAAATCCCTTCACATATGCCTGGTACAATGGCACGGACAACGATACTTTACTCGTATCCGGCTCGTCTTCCACGGCCGTATTCGCACCAAACCGGATCGCATCCCCAAAATCATATGCCGTGAGTCCCGGCATAATCGTATCAAAGTCCACGATACAGACTGCCTCATAGGTCTCCGGATCCAGAAGAACATTGTTCAGCTTCGTATCATTGTGGGTAAGACGCAGCGGCAATTCCCCTGCCTGAAGCAGATTGGAGAGAATCTCAATATCTGTCCTGCGCGCCCTGATAAACGCGATCTCTTCTGAGACACTCTGTGCCCTATGGCAGATATCTTCCTGCACTGCTTTCTCAAAAGTCTCGTAACGTTTGGGTGTATTGTGGAAATCCGGGATCGTCTCATGCAGAGTGTGCGCCGGATAATCTGTCAGTTGAGCCTGGAATCTGCCAAATGCCAGGCCGCTGGCATACAATGCTTCCTCATTCTCCGCCTGATCCAAAGAGATAACATTGTCGATCAGCACGTAAACCCGCCAACAGCCGCCCTGTGCATCTACATAATAATATTTCCCATCCACGGTCGGAACCACTCTCATCGTCCCTCTCTCCGGGTCGCCTCCTTCCTGCGCAATCTGCCTGCGCAGATAAGCTGTCACATTCACGACATTTTCCATTAACCCTTCCACATCCTTGAAGATGTCCGTATTGATCTTCTGCAGAACATATTTCTTCTGATTTGCTGTCTCCACCGCAAATGTGTGATTGATATGGCCACTGCCATGTGGACCGACGGCCACAATTTCCTCTTCTGGGAAGAAATTCATCAAAACCTCTTTGATCGCTATATCCATTGATACTATACCTCCTCTATAATATCCTTTCGATAGATTTGCCGCAATTATGCCATCTGCTGAAATACTCTGTTTTTTATTATAACAAAAAAAGGGAAAGAAAACTACCTACTGTTCCTGTTCCCGCACAAGATACTCCCCTGTCCCCATCAGAAGAAATACAAAGGGGGTACACAACACCTGCTGGTAGCAGAAAAAGTCATAACACATATACGACACCGCAGCCGCCGCAATTCCTGCAAGAAGCATGTTTTTTCTTCTATACCGCAGGAATCTGCAGACTGCCGTTCCAAAGATTCCCAGATAGGCTGCTGCGCCGAGCACTCCGCCATTGATCAGCATATTCAACCATTCATTGTGTGCATTGGTGAGAAGCTTTTCTCCCCACAAAAGCGCGGCTTCCTCCCCATGGTATGTCGTCACATAACTGTTAAAGCAGTCAGGTCCCACGCCGAAGATCCTGTGACGCCAGCTCTCTTCTGAAATCACCTTACAGGCAAACTTCCAGATTCTTCCTCTGCCATTTCCCCAATCATCGCTCCAATTGAAATAAGAAATTCCCGACAGCATCTCTGACAAGCCTGCCGGCAGCATCTCCCGGTTCTGCAGAATCATAACAAGCACCGTCACCAGAAGAAGACCGAAGACAATGCTCATAACGTCCCGGCGGATTTTCCATCTATTCCTATACAAAACTGAACAAGTGCGATCGCCGGGCCCTCCTTGCAGACTCGAAGATTCTGTATAACTTCCCATACGGCCAACAAGGATTGTTCCTGCCAGACATGCTGTCAACAGCACCCATGTCACCCAGGACGTCCACATCAATTCCGTAAGAAAATCCGGCCGCAGTTCCGGATTCGGCTGTATCTGCATCAACAGATTCATTCCCTTTCCCGCCGCAAAGAACAGCGTAACCGCCGCAAGCAAACGGCATACTGTCTCTTCCTTTTCACAGGAGATCATTAAAAAGACCAGGAACATGCCGGCCAGCGCGAAATAAGCGCTGTCGCTGTTCTGCGTCACTAAGGTGCAGAAGCCGGCCAACATATAGGCCCCTCCAAGAATCCGCCATTTTCCGGATTCGGCATAGAGGAAGACGCCCACACCAACAGGCAGCATGACTGACAGGAATGCCGCATACCATGTGGCCTGTCCGAGCGTTGACAGAAATTGCGCTTTCTGTGCATTATTTAATCCGTCATAGAATCCGATCGGATCGATCAACAGGCGGTGCAGAATGCCAATTCCAAACACCACAGCCGCAGCCTGACACAGCACGACCAGCACTGTGCGATAGTATTTCCCGAACCGTGAGACAAACAGATACAACAGCACAAAACTAAGCTGCGACAGAAATCCCATATTCCAGCCAAATGCGCCCCAAAGCGCGTCCTCGTAAAATCCACCGGATACCACAGACACTCCTGTCAGCATCAAATATGCCAGGACAAACCAATCCGTAACAGAAAGCCGCGGTCTTTGCTTCCGAACGACCATCCTGCAAACATAATATACCGCTGCCATCACTAGCAGCACACTAAATCCGCCAATCATAATCCTGCGGTATGCTTCAAACTTCGCATTGCCGATCTGATGGTAGCCGTCTTTGGCGTAGAAGGGCACGGCCACGCACAGAATCAGCAGCACTGCGGTAAGCAGATATTCGATCAACTGTCTGAGGCCTCCCGTGTCTGTATGACAAGCTTTGATTCCTGTCTGGCTCTTTCCATCTGCTCTATTCATTCCGCTTATCTTGCTGCTCATCTACAATTTCTCCGTTTCTGTCTGTCTCATGAAATCCTATGCCGCTTTCGCAGCCTCCGTGCTAATGTCTTTCTTCTCGTCCCTAATCATTCTCTCCCCGATTCCAAGAATCATAAACATATAAGGGGTATGCAGAACCTGCTGAAAGCTGACCATATTGTGAACGGTATAGGCAAGCAGCACAACTGCATATACATACAAAAGCGGCTGCTTCTCCGCTCTTCTCAGATACCGCACAATGGCTGTCATAAAAATTCCTACATAACAGAAAAGCCCCAGCACTCCTGTGTTCACAAGCATCGTCAGCCATTCATTATGGGCATTGGTCAAGCGCAGATCCCAGAACCTGTCAACCATTCTCTCCGCCAATTCCGGTACATCATAGATATAGTCTGCGAAACAATCCGGTCCGATCCCGACCAGTTTATGTAAGGCGTCCATGCTGTTATAGGCATCTATCCCGCATTTCCATGTGGCGCCCCTGCCGTTTCCCCAATCCTCATTGAGAACAACTACCATATAGCTGTCTCTTTCTATCGAACCTGGCACATCCCGAAATTGCAGGATCTCACTGTCCACCATCAATAAAAAAGCCGCAATACAAGCCGCGACAGCAGCAGCCACTGCCAACGCGCTAAAAATCCACCTGCGCTTTGCTGTCAGGAATTGTCCACGCCGTCCACAGATGCGCACTACCGTATAGATACAAACTAAAATCAAAAACTCTCTTATCATAACACCGCTGTTCAGCAATATGCAGGTGATCACCGACCCTTCTCCCGTTCCTCCCGGCGAGCAGCCCCATTGACAATAATTGTAGGAAAATCCTGGCAGATTATCCATCCCTCTCACCGCCAGACAGGCCGCCGTAAAAAGCAGGCAAAGTTCGAGAAAACGATATAATTTTTGATCACTCTTAAGCGACAGGGCAAGTAGTACAAACAGTAACAGCAAAAAGACAAGATAGGCACTGTTACTCCCCTGCGTGACCCCGGAAAGCATGGCAATAAAACTGTACACACCCAGTAACAGCTTTATGACCCCCTTATTGCTGCACCAATATAACACGATCCCGATCGGCGCCGTCACTGCCCAATATCCACAGAACCAGTTAATATTACCCAGCGTAGAGATAAACGTTTCCGTCTGTCCCTCCATCGCGATCGGATAGAGCGAATAACGGTTGCATATTCCCAGCAGAAATACCAGTGCAGACGCAGACAGCCATATCCCCAGCCACTTTGCTTCACCGCCGCCGGCCTGGATGCTGTCTGTACCGTCCTGTGGCATCCTGCAAAGTTTCCTCCCATCCACGTCAAAATAACGTGAAAAGAAGAAATACAATAAGACGAACATGATCTGGCTCATAGTACCCATGTACCATCCTTCCTCGCCCCACAATGCATCCTTCTTATATGCCGAACACAGATACGATAACATCACCGTCAGACAATAGCCATACACAAACCAGTCTGTCACAGACATCTGCCGGTAATGATTCACAATCCACTCCCGGTCCCTGCTCATTAGCGCCGTCAATATAACAACAAGCCCCATTGCCGCCAGCGTAACCAGCGTCACGTTCCGGAAGAAATCATACTTTACCTCTCCGATCTGCACGTAGCCCCCTGGCGCATACAGAGGATAGACGGCAATCATAATGAAAAAATACGCTTTGAGAATGCTCCCGCAGAGCATGGTATGTATGCCGGATGTCCCGGCTGTATTTGCCTGGTCTTTTTGGCCATTTGCCTTTTGACACATTTTACTGTTCAATCCTTCTTCTTTTCTTATTTTTCTATTGTATCATAATCGAACGATTGCTTCCCGTCAAATTCCAGTGTTTCCTACCATTTCGCATCAGTTCAGCCTATGACCTCTCTGTCACCGAATCTGTCCATTTCAAGTCGTCTTCGACGATGGTCAGATTCGATCATGCGCCTCTCTCTGTCTTCCAAATCTTATAAATGACGATCAATGCCAGCGGTCCTTTTACGATTCCGCCTACGCCAAACAGCTTTACTCCGGCATAGACCGCCAGCAGCATAAAGACAGGCGCAATGCCGATCCTCTTCCCGATCAGTTTCGGCTCCAGCAGTTCTCTTGCCACAATACAGACGCCGTACAATGCCAGGCATACGATCATTCGTACATATTCACCGTTCAAAAGCTGCCAGGCCGATAACGGCACCAATACGATTCCCGTCCCGATAAAAGGCAGCATATCCAGAACTCCTGCCAGCATCCCAAACAGGACACCGCCTGGAATTCCCGCGATCCCCAGCGTCACACTGCATACAATACTGATGATGAGCAGAATGACCCCCTGTGCCCTGACAAAGGTGATGATATAGGATAAGACGCCCTCTACCACAGACCAGACAAACTGCAGCTCCTCTGATCTCTTAAGCCCATCCACAAGCGCCGTATATTCCTTTTCCATCAAGAATACCGCAATACATGTAATGGCCAAAAAACCGACCGCCGCAAAGATTGCTTTGAAACAGTTATAAGAGGAAGAAAGAATCTGCGGCACCACCTGTATCTGTACATTCTCCATGACGACCGTCATCTGCTCGATCAGATATGTCTCAATCTGTCCGCCGTCCCAGCCGAATTTTCCATCTAGCCCGCAGCAGCATCTGTGAAAGAACAGCTCCAACTGTTGTCCTGCCTGCGCACAGATCGCCGGCAGCCCTTCCAACTGCCTGCCGCCAAGCAGCAGTACAATCCACAAAAGAACTGCCGTCAGCACAAAAAGTGGAAGAAAAATACCGATTGCCAGAAATTTCTTCTTTATGGGAATCCTCTTCTGTATACGCTCCAGCAACGGATAACATAAAGTGATCAGCAAAAAGGCCAGAATAAAAGGTGCAACTAAGGTAAAAAGATACCGGAAGAAAAACCAGACGCCCGCGCAGACGATACCCATCCGGATCATCTTATTATCCCATAGTGTATTACCTTCTTTGATCATGTACCTTATCCCTCTCTTTTTCCTTCCTGATCGGGCAGCGAAAAGAGTGCCCTGTACCATCGAAAAAGAAGCAGGACTTTCAAGTCTCTGCTTCTCTGTCTTCTCTCTTTATTATGTTTCGTTTCTAAATGATTATACCTCAATTCTGTTGGCTGCAGCAGTCACTTTCTCCAGAAATCCCTCCTTCTGAAAGGCTTTTCCTTCCGGCCGGATCATAAATGTCATCCTTTCTCCCGTCGTCGGATGCATGAACGAAAGCCGGTACGCGCACAGGGCAATCTCTTTAATCTGCATCCGCTTCGATAGCCGGACCGTCTGTGCATCTGCATATTTATAATCTCCCAGTAGACTCATTCCCACATGGCTCATCTGCACACGGATCTGATGGTGCCTGCCTGTATCCAGGCGGATTCTTGCAAGTGCAATGCTGCCTGCCCCTTCCTCTTCCCCTGCTTCTGCCTCAACCGTCTGCTCCCCCAGGATCTCATAATGCAGAAACGCCCGTTTGGCGCCTTTCCTCTCAGGCGGCACAATGCAGGACATATTAGTCCTGCTGTCTTTCACAAGGTAATCTTCTAAGTCTCTTTCCTTCAAGAGATTCTTTCCGCACACGACTGCATAGTAATATTTCTCTGTCTGTTCTTCCGCAATCTGCCTGCTCAAGCCAGCCGCCGCCTGACGATTCTTCGCCAATACGAGAATGCCTTCTACCGGCTGGTCAAGACGGTGTACCACTCCGACATACGGCGTCGATCCTTCCTTCCTGCCGCTATGCGCCATGCCATCGCTCTGTCTGCCTGCATTATCCTTTGCCTTTCGTGACAGATAATTGGCAATCTCACTCACCATATCCGCCTGCCCGATCCTGGAAGTCTGTGTTGCGATTCCCGCCGCCTTATGACAGACAATGATGTCTTTATCTTCATATAGAATCCTTTTCTGATTCATCTTAATCCCCATTCCGGAGCGTCACAAATAGCCATGTGAAGCAGTAGACTTTCCGGCTCCTGAAAACAGATCAAACCTTGAACCGATAGCCAACACCCCAGATTGTCTCAATATACTGCGGTTTGGCGGTATCAAATTCAATTTTCTCACGAATCTTCTTGATATGCACTGTTACCGTTGCAATATCCCCGATCGAATCCATATCCCAGATCTCCCGGAAAAGCTCTTCTTTCGAGTACACATGATTCGGATTCTCCGCCAAAAAAGTCAGAAGATCAAATTCCTTCGTCGTGAATATCCTCTCTTCCCCATCCACATAGACTCTTCTGGCCGTCTTGTCGATCTTGAGACCCCTGATCTCTATGATATCATTCACTTTCTGATTGCTGCCTACCAGCCTGTCATAACGCGCCATATGCGCTTTCACTCTTGCCACCAGCTCTGACGGGCTGAAAGGTTTCGTCATATAATCATCAGCGCCTAATCCGAGCCCTCGGATCTTATCGATGTCGTCCTTCTTGGCTGAAACCATGATGATCGGTATATTCTTCTCCTCGCGGATCTTCTTGCACACTTCGAAACCATCCATTCCAGGCAGCATCAGATCCAGGATCACCAGATCGAAATCACCCGTCATTGCCGTCTCCAATCCCTTATCGCCCGTATTTTCAATCGTAACTTCGAAATCGCTCAATTCAAGATAATCTTTCTCCAGATCTGCAATCGCCTCTTCGTCTTCCACGATCAAAATTTTACTCATGACTTTCTTCCTTCCTCCCTGTCTTTTCTATTTCGTTACCATTCAAAGCTTTCCGTGATTCACAGTAACGACATTTACACATTCCATGCTGCCTGTGGCGAGGCGCCGGATACTTCCCTCTTTCCTCCCGCCGGTCATTGTTCCGGCGGCGCCTGATATTTGCGTATCACGAAGTGCATACATGTTCCTTCCTTCTCTTTACTGGTGGCCCAGATATAACCGCCATGATCTTCTATGATCTTCTTAACAATGGATAAGCCGATACCGCTTCCGCCTTTGGAAGAATTGCGGGACGCATCGGTACGGTAGAACCGTTCGAATATATTCGGCAGATCTTTGGCCGCAATCCCCATTCCGTTATCCTCGATCTCCACCCGGATCGAATCTACCTCATCCAAAATGCGGATATCGATCACACCCTGCTCTTTATCCATATATTTAACACTGTTGCCGATGATATTGTTGATCACCCGCTTGATCTGTTCCGGATCCGCAATGATCTGCGTGGACGCTTCCACCAGATCGTCATAATTAAGCTGGATGTTCTTGGATTCCAGATCCAGACCCACTTCCTCCACGCAGTCCCCGAAATAATCTGCCACATTGATCCTGCGGAACGTATATGGAATCCTGTTGTTGTCAATACCGGAATACGTCGTCAGCTCATTGATCAGCCGATCCATATCATTGGCCTTGTCATAGATCGTCTTAATATACTTATTCATCTTCTCCGGCGTATCCGCTACGCCGTCCATGATGCCCTCCACATATCCTTTGATCGCTGTGATCGGCGTCTTCAGATCATGGGAGATATTGCTGACCAGTTCTTTATTCTTCTGCTCATGCTCAAACTTCTCATCAGTGGATTCCTTCAACCTGAGCCGCATATCCTCATAATTGCGGTAAAGTTCACCGATCTCGCCTTTCTCCTGCGTCGTCAGCATATACTCCAGATTGCCCTCGGCAATGTTCTGCATCGCGATATCAAGCTGATTGATCGGGGTGAAAATTCCTTTCTGAATCCACTGCGTCAGCACCAGACTGGTAAAGACAAGTACCAGGATAAAGGCGACGATCATATTCCGCAGCGCTCTTTTGGAAATAAGGGAACTCACTCCTGATACGATAAAGAAACTGCCTTTATCCCCATCCGTAAATTCAAAATCTGCCTGCTTGACAAGCTTCTTCATATCATTGTAGTAATATCCCGTCTCCATGTCCGGCATCTCGTTTCCATATTCCGGAAGCGTGCTGAAGATCTTCCTGGCGGCGTTCAGATTACTCGTATAGTAGATGCTGTCCCCTTTCCTTACGATAATATAGGAGAATTTGCTGTTCAGATGTGCACTGATCTCATCAAGATACTCCCGATCCTCTAATTTAACAGAATCGCTGGTGATCTGCTGGTTCACCTCATGCAGAAGATCTTCCGTGATCTGGCTGTAGTTCTCGATCGTATATGTGAAAGGCACTCTATTCACATCTAAAAGACTGAAGTCTCCTTCCGCATCTTCAATATGACTGCCAATCAGGAGAAAAGCGGCGCATGTCAGCATAAGCGGCAGGAGCACGATGACGATTGACGTGACCATAAGTCTTGTTTTAAATTTCACAGGAATATCCCTCTTCTCTCAGGCTGCTCGTCTATTCTGTTTCCGACTCCTGCCAAAGCCATATACGAAAGCTTTTACAAGGCCGAAAGTGACATTTCTAATGTCGTTAACTTTAGAACTTTACAGGTAGGATCAATATACCTGTTAACTAATATACCATATTTTCTGCGGATGGAAATAAAACATATCCTATAATCTTATAAAAAATTTATAAATTTTTTAAACAATCGATCTCCTCTGTTGTGAAAATGGACAAGGATCCTTTCCTCAACCTGGAATTTAATTTATGAGTTGACAGTTTCTTCCTGATTTGTTATATTAACCATAATAGTAATGATTCCTATTTTTAAGGAGTTGAAATGGCCCTCAAATACAGCAGACAAAGACAAGTGATCAAAGACTTTCTTATGACTCGTAAAGACCATCCGACTGCCGATACGGTGTATATGAATGTCCGAACTGAATATCCTAATATCAGTCTTGGCACTGTATACCGTAACCTTTCGCTTCTTGCGGATATCGGTGAGATACAGCGTCTGCGGTTTGCTGATGGTGTGGATCATTTTGACGCAGATACTTCCGCTCATTATCATTTTGTCTGCACGCAGTGCGGACGGATCATTGATCTGAAAATGGACAGCCTCGATCACATCATGGATATAGCCGGAACCGGCTTTGACGGAGAGATCAAAGGGCACGTCACTTATTTCCACGGTCTGTGCCGTGACTGCAAAAAAATGAGTAAAGCTCATTTGCAAGATTCGGTTTACGAATTCGAATAAACAGACGAACTCGGACAGGCTCGCGGGAATAAATAAGATTGCGAACTGAGACAGGCATATTTTCTATGCAATGTCTTACAATATATTTCAAAAAGAAAAGGAGAATAGAATTATGAAATTTGTATGTCAGGTATGTGGCTATGTCCATGAGGGAGACGCTGCTCCGGAGAAATGTCCGGTATGTAATGCACCTGCTGAGAAATTCACAGCACAGGGCGGCGAGATGGAATGGGCTGCAGAACACGTTGTAGGTGTTGCTAAGGGTGTCAGCGAGGATATCATGGCTGACTTAAGGGCAAACTTCAACGGAGAGTGCACAGAAGTAGGTATGTACCTTGCTATGGCAAGAGTTGCACACAGAGAAGGTTATCCTGAGATCGGTTTATACTGGGAGAAGGCTGCATGGGAAGAAGCAGAACACGCTGCTAAATTCGCTGAACTTCTTGGCGAAGTTGTAACAGATTCTACCAAGAAGAACCTTGAGATGAGAGTTGAAGCTGAGAACGGCGCTACCGCTGGTAAATTCGATCTGGCTAAGCGCGCTAAAGCAGCAAACCTTGACGCGATCCATGATACGGTTCATGAGATGGCTCGTGACGAGGCTCGCCATGGCAAGGCTTTCGCAGGTCTGCTCAAGAGATATTTCGGCTAAATTTTATCAGCCGTGAGTCTGTTTCTGCAGGTTAGTCTGAAGGGCATTCAGGCTAAGCCATATCATATGATCAGTCAGATTCCGCAGGTTTACCGCCTGCGGAGAATACATAGACGAACGATAAATTATCGGTATTCGTTCATGAAACAACATAATAGAATGGAGGAGATTACTCATGAAAAAATATTTTTGCAATCCTTGTGGTTATACATATGATCCTGAAAAGGGCGATCCGGAACATGGCATCAAACCCGGCACAGCATTCGAAGATCTTCCGGCTGACTGGTGCTGCCCGATCTGCGGCGTGACAAAGGATATGTTCCAGCCTTGCATCGATAACTACAACTAAGAAGACATACCGCCAGCAATGGGGTGAGATAAGGACAGGTCGTTTGGCCTGTCCTTATTTGTCTTTTATTCTGTTTTTCCTTCCACTTTTTTATATATTTGGAAGAGGCGCTTCCCGACTGTCTGCTTGTCTACTCTTTGGAAGTGATCGGATTGGAACTTCTGCGACTTGTCCGAACATATAGCGACCACAGTACCTGCTTTTGTTACCGGCAATAACTGTTCCAGCAGATTGACAGACTCCGTATTTCCATTCTGCCATCTAACCAGATTCCCATACGGAACATCGGTCAGGATGATATCTGCTTTAAAATCCCGGCTATCCAGGGATCCCTTTAGCAAAAGATCTGCCAGGAAAGCTTCGCGCTTTATTTCATGTGTTGCATTTGTCAATATATCCAGTAAATGAGCGGCGCTGTCCAGCGCTTCTCTATGGGACGGCTTATTGTACAATGACCACAAATGATCTAACTTCTGTATCCTTTCCTCAAGTCCTTTTATCTCAAGCAGCGACAGGTTCTCCCTGGCAAGCTGTATGGCATCATCGTTTATGTCAGAAGCCATGATTGTCTCTATTCTCCCGTAATGCAAAAAGCCAAGTATCGTGAGCAGATAACCGCCGCCACAGCAAGGATCGTAAAGGCATATATGATCGGAACGACCCAGATAGGATAGACACCTACCGAATATTTCCTGCGCCAGCCTGACCGGAAAATTAGGATATCCGGCTCTGTGGGCTATGACTCTTCCGCTGGCAAAATCTTCAAAATTTCCATTTTCACAATATTTGTATATCATCTATGAATTCTCCACAAACTGATCCTTGCATTTTCCGATACAAAAATCTCCATGCCAATGACCCATGATTGTTTCTTTGTTATCAGATGAAGAAATTATATCATATTTTTAGTGTTTATCCTTTTCTTTTCCTGCAAAAGTCTTAGTTTTTGACTTTTTTATTGAAATGATTTACTATTATTTTATTATCATTTACAAGAGGTTAATTATGGTCAATGATTATGCTGGCGTACTATTCACGAACCGAATCATGAAGAAGGAAAATATGAACCATTTAAAATATATCACTGCAGTGGTCATAGGTGCATCTCTTTTCTCTATGGAATTAAACTTATATTCTCCAGGCATTTTGTCTACCGTTTATGCATCTCAGAAGATCACAGAGTCAACAACCATACAGGATCAGGATATTTATACACAGCAAAGTGCCGGAGAACTGTTTTCATTCACTCTTGCACAAGCGCTGCAAACCTTGACAGGACAGATCACCTCCCTACAGAATGATCCGGTATCTCCAAAGCTCTTACAGATCCCTGTCCCCGTCGCCAGGTTAAATGACGAAGTTGGAGACATGAGCTACCGATGGCTGCACGAATGCACTCCTGTCAGCGAAACCTCTGTGCTGATCACCTGTGATTGTTACTTTGACCGTTTCCGTCTCCAGCAAAAAATTTTCTATCTGGCCGAAGCACCGTATTATACGCCGCGCGAAGTTTTTCGACAGGATTCCCGTAGCTTCCAGGAAACAATGAAACACCCAGAGTTCCTCGAAATGCGTCTTCCCTGTCCGCTTCCGGCTGATGGCGGTTATATTTATGAAGTAGATGGCATGCTGTACTATTTAACAGAAGATTTCAAAGAATCGACATCGATCTGCAACTTACGGAATCTTATGGGGGATCAATACGACTTTACGGTGCGATGGGCGGATGAAAACCAGTGTGATGTGACCACAAATGCTTCAAGAATGCTGGCATGTACCGATGAGGGGCTATTGGAATACAATTTAAAGACAAAAGAGAAAAATCTCTTAGAAGCGGCATATCTTGTACCGCACAAAGACCTGTCGGTTGACGGCGATTGCAGTTGCGGAGAGCCGGATTATGACTTTACCGGTCCTTTAAAAGCTGAATATGCGCCGGATGATCATGGATATGCTTTTACGACCGGAACCGAATATGGCGCCCCTACAGGCATTACCTTTAGATCCTCAAACGGTGAAACTCTCTACACAAAAGAAGGGATTGAATCCTTCGGCGGATTTGAATGGCTGGAAACGGAAAATGCTTCTTATTTTTGTGCCTTTTACCGTGAAAAGGAAGAGACGTGGATGGATCGGGTCAATATTGCGACAGGAGAAGAAGAGACCTTCAAAGTCCCCGATGACGTTTTCTTCGGAGATTTATACGTTGGTTTTCTGACAGAAGATCTCCTGCTCTGTTGTAACAGTAAAAATGAAATGACCTATGGGATCTACGATCTGCGCAGCGGCAGGTATCTTACTCCAGATGTAAATGCAAACCATGCGGACCGGCATATTATGGTTTTAGGTTCTGGCTGTTGGAAAGCGAAAGTCCTCCAATATCCGGTCATAAAATCTTACCGGTGATCGCTTCTGTGAACCTTTATCCCAACGGCATATACAGAAACACCTCAAAGCGCTCCCCCTCCGCCCGGACTTCCATTGCCCCGCCGTTGCGCTCCACGATCTCCTTCATGCTCCTTAAACCGAAACCGTGATTTTCCTTATCCGCCTTGGTCGTCTGAGGCAGACAGTCTCTCTCCTTCTCCCTGTGTCTCTCTTCCATATCACTGTCAGAGATTCTCTTTTCTCCACCATGAATTCCTTCTTTCCCCATTCGATTACTCTGCACATTCTCTTCTGCAGCTTTCATCGGATTGGTGACTTCCAGACAGAACAGCCCCTTCTTTGCCCGGCTCTTCACACGGACATATCTGCGCGCCTCAGGAAGATGTCTGCAGGCTTCCGCCGCGTTATCCAGCGCATTGGAAAAAAGCGCGCAGATATCCGTCTTCTCAAAGGGCAGTTCCTGTAAAATATCGATCTGCGCCTTCAGCCGAATGGAAAGCCGCTTCATCTGCTCTTCCTTGACCGTAAGAACCGCATTGACTACCGGATCTCCACAATATTGCAGTAAACGGCTGACCGCGCCATCCTCCATTAAGCTTTTGATATAGACTTCCCGCCGCTCCTCCGGCAGCGCCACTGCCACCGCAAGATGATTGACCAGATCATGTTTCAGGCGCCGTATGGCGAAGTGCTGCTGTTCCATGGATTCGTAATAACTGCGGTTAATCTTTGCTAACATCCCCTGCTGTTCCAACTGCTGCTGCCTTGCCAGCACGACCACTGCCCGGAGCAGACCGATAAAGGACAACAGCGCCAACAGGAGCAACACGAAATTCTTATACTCGAAACCGCCCGCTATGCTCCGCCGTTTCCTTTCCTCCGTCGTCGTCAGAAGGACCAGGCTTAAGACTATGCCAAACGGCGTAGCAGTCAACAAAAGCAGTAATTTCCAAAGGCTGTCCGCAAGGCGGTACTCTTTGCCCGGCGCATATTTTCCGGTTGCCAGATACAGGAACAGGGCAAGCAGCAGCGAAAGAATCCCTTCCACGATCAGAGCCACCTCACTATGGCGCAACCTGAAATCGCCTGTCAGCATATAATTATCCCGCAGCGCATTGAAAGCCAGGATCGTACTGGCATACATCAGTCCGATCGCCGCCTTCTTCCAGGCGCTTCCCTCACAGGCGACCCATATCATGGCCATGAAAAAAAGGAGCGTAGGCAGAATATTCCACCAGTCTCCCAGATAAATAATCATCCCCATAAGCAACCAGCAGCTGCCCCACAATGTAAACTTCTTCCACCGTTTATCCGATACCGCGATCAGTCTCTTCATTCCCAGCAGCAATAAATATGCCGCCGCGCCATTGATGACCATAAAACAAAGCATAGCTCTTATCCTGTTCCTTCTTCCTTCTGTCATTCACCCAACATAGATCTGGCGATCTTCTTCATTGCCTCTTCTCTGTGGTTTCTGCTGCAGGGCAGTTTGCGGCCGCCCACCGTCACCGCATCGCTCCCCAGATGTTCCACCTGGGCCGGATTCACCAGATAGCGCTGATGGATCCTTGCGAACCGCCCGCCAAGCCGTGCCTCGATCTCGTCAAGCTTCGCGTAGAAATAATACTCTCCCTGCTCCGTGACCAGCGTAACGATACGTCTGTCAGAGCAGAAACAGAGAATATCCCGCAGGGGAAACCGCCACGTCCCGTCCGCATTTTTGAAACAGAAGTTCCTGTCCTGCTCCTGATCCAGCCGCACCCGGACCCGGTGAAGCAACTCCTGCAGTTTCTGTACCGTGGCCGGTTTAACCAGGTAATCCAGGGAGCCCACACTGTAACCCTCAAACACAAACTCGCTGTACCCTGTCAGGAAGACGATCATGATCTGCTCATCAAATTCCCGGATCCGCTGCGCCGTCTCCATCCCGTTTAAGTCCTTCATCTCGATATCCAGAAAAAGCAGATCCACCTCCCCCGGATGCTTCTTAAGCCACGACACAGCGTTTGTCCCTGCGCCAAACTCATATACGATCTTTTCCGACCTCTCGATCAATATCTTTTCCAGCTGAAACCGAAGCGCATCCCTCGCATCCGCCTCATCGTCACATATCGCGATCCGTAGCATGATAATTCCCCTTCCGAAATCTCAAATCAGTGCGGAGAATGCCCTGTTCTTGGGCATTCTTTGAAACATTTAGTAACTCTTAGGCTGCGTTCTTTGCTGCCTTAGCGTTTCTTCGTGTTTTTCTCACATTATTATTTTATCACAAACAATTCGCTAAAGTACACGCCCACTCTTTTCCTCCCTGTCCAAACTTTACGGTAATGACCGCCAAACTTTACAAGATCCGCTTCCGCTGTCCAAAGATGACGATCCGCCCTACCATTCTTAACACCCCGCAGTCCGAATGCCGTCCTTACATGCTATAGTAAACGAAATTTTTAATGTCGTTAACTATATATTCTTCCCGCAAAGCGGCATATGACAACAAAGAAAGCGAGGTCAGATATCACCATGTTATACGTCAAAAACCTTTACAAATCCTATCAGACAGGAAAAAACAAATATCAGGTATTGAACGGTGTCGATTTCTATGTGGAAAAAGGGGAATTTGTCGCCGTTATGGGGCCTTCCGGATCGGGAAAGACCACCCTGCTCAACTGCATTTCCTGCTACATCCCCTTTGACAAGGGAGAGATCACCATCGGCGGCACCAACCTGGCGGGGCAGAGTGAAAATGAACTGGCGCAGTTTCGCAATACGCAGCTTGGTTTCGTTTTTCAGGACTTCATGCTCTTAGACGGGCTGACGATCCGCGAAAATATTCTGGTGCCGCGAATCGTACAGGGCGAAGTGTCCGGGGAGGCGGAAGAGCTTGCCGACAGGCTGACGGCCCTGTTCGGCATCCAGCATATCGTGAACAAGTATCCGGCCGATATCTCCGGCGGAGAGAAGCAGCGGGCAGCCGTGGCGCGAAGCCTGATCAACAATCCCCTGATCATCCTGGCAGACGAACCCACCGGCAATCTGGATTCCAAGTCAAGCCGCACCGTGATCGAAAGCTTCGGGGAAGCAAAAAAACGAATGGGCGCCACTATTTTTATGGTAACCCATGACAGCTTTGCGGCTTCCTTCTGCGATCGCGTGATCCTTCTAAAAGACGGTTCTATCTACCGTCAGCTAGACAGACAGGGCGACCGCGGACAGTTCCAGGATCAGCTGCTTACTGCGATCAAAGAGATGACTGAATAGGTACAGAGAGATTCCGGGAAACAATCCACAACATACGGAGGTATCAATATGTCACAGACTATAACCATGAAGAAGATGGAACAGAAGCTGCAGCGGGCGGACCGGAAGCACGCACGCCTGTATCTGTTCTGTAATTTTACCGCTTTGATGATCATATCCGCCTACACGGGCATGATGCTGTCGCCCACGGTGCAGGCCACCTTCCCGCCAGGCGGAGACAGCCGCAAACAGATGAACGCCATTTTCATGCTCACACTGATCGGCTGCGTAGTGTTTACCATCTATGCCGCCAGTCTCTTTTTCCGGCATAAATCCGGGCAGCTTGGTATTCTGATGGCGCTGGGAGCGTCAAGGAAGCTGCTGATGCCGGGACTATTACGGGAAGTGCTGTTCTTAAGCAGCCTGTCCTGCGGGGCAGGTATCCTGGCCGGTTTTCCTTTTATCTGGATCATCTGGTCGGCTTTCAGGCTGCTTCTGATCGACAGTTCGGATATGAAGCTGGCCTTCGATCTCAGATGCCTGTTGATCTCTTTTGCGTTTCTGCTTGTAGTGACCGCTTTCTCCTGCATCATTGCCTGGCATTATCTGCGCCGGACCAATATCATGGAAGTCATCCGGGAGGAACACATCAGTGAACCCGTGAAGGAACTGGGAAAATGGTGCGCCCCGGCGGGTTGTGCGCTCCTTGCTGCCGGCGTCCTGCTTGGATACTGTACGCCCACTTTTTATCTGAAACGATATAATGCCCTGCCGCCCTCATGGATGGGCATCCTGTATGCGCCGGCGTTTGCAGGGCTGTATATGATCATGCTTCACGCGGTGGTACACGGCTTTCGCAGCCACAAACACAACCTCTATAAAAATATCATCGCCAGAAGCATGATGAAATTCCAGGGCAGGCAGACCGTAAACAATATGATCGTAGTCACGCTGCTGATCGCCGGCGCCTGTTTCGGCATTTTCTACATCCCTATGATCTCTATCGGCCCCTTAATGGGGTATGCCGCCCAGCCCTACGACTATTTCTATCACTACCGGGCCGACCAGACTCTGCCGGACAGGGCAGCCATAGAAACACTGGCTGGGGAATACGGCCTGTCCTTAAAAGACTGGAGCGAAGCGGAATATATCTCACTGGGATTCGGATCTATGTCCGATATTATGGAGGAAGACGGAGAACACTGGCGTACAGAGTATGTCCCCATCGCACAGGAAAAAAAGGCTATCTCCGAGGATACATGGAACGCCTTGACCGGAGAGGCAATCGATGTCCTGCCAGGCACTTATCTGTGTATTACCAATGCGGAGGAAACTTCGCTCACCACGAACAGCAGCACCAGGCACATCACCAATATGGTCACACGCATGCAGATCCCCACCGAATATGCGGGCCTTCTCCATTATGACCTGCTGACGGACAGACGGGGATACCGGATACTAGACAATGCCGATTACGCGCTGCTCTCGGAAGGTCTGACCGCTGACTGGAAAGGTAAGATCGTGCGCTTTAATGTGGACGGCAAAGACAGCTATCCCTTCGCCGACGCATTTTTTCACCGGATAGTCGCTTCCTTTGACGAAGACTGCTTTATTTCGTCGGTCTATGAACGAACCGACACGATCCTTGCCGAGGAACAGGGTATTCCAGACTGGCAGGCTTCCGATCCTCTTATGCATATGAACCCTGAAGAATCGGACTCCATTCATTTCCGTCAGCTCTGGGAGTATATTCCAAATTTCCGCGTTTTGAGCCAGAATGACTTCCTGCTCTCCACATCCGTATTTCTGATGATGTTTTTGTTTATCTTTATCGTATGCATCCTGACGGCCCTGATCATCTGCTATACCCGCTGTCAGACCATCGCCCTGAACAACCGCTACGTCTTCGATGACTTAAAGAAGCTGGGCGCTTCGCCCGCCTTCCTGGACAGAGAAGTAAAGAGCCAGTGCGGCAGTGTCTTCAAGGTGCCAGCAACGGTGGCAATGATCGCAGTCTATCTGCTTTTTATTCTGCTGGTATACGGCAATGACGGGCAGATCGTTTTCAGCGAGATCGTGGCGCTTGGCGCGTGTCTGGGGGTCGAGGCGGCTCTATGTATGCTGACCTACGGGATATATCAGGCGACGGTCACCGGGATCAGGCGCAAACTTGGGATATTTGTATAGTCTTCGCCTTTATGCCAAAACAGAGCATATAGATCTTGAATTTCTATATGCTCTATCGCTGTCGTTATATTTGATTTATATTCTGAAATTCCATACTCTCCATCGGTTATACTTTTGTCAAACCTCTGTCCAGATCAGATACATACTATCGCATCATATTACAAAAAATCAAATTGACTACTTTGTCCTATCCAGTTAAAATATATAGTGAAAGAAATTGTTATTATATGCAAAAAAATTCAATGGAGGATTTGTTTTGGAAATAAAAAGAGACCTGTATCTGAACAAGCTCAAACTGAAAATGCATAATGGCCTGATCAAAGTGATCACCGGTATCCGCCGTTGCGGAAAATCCTATCTGCTCTTCTCCCTTTTTAAAAACTATTTGATGGAAACCGGAGTCAGCGAAGACCATATACTGGAGATTGCTTTTGATTCCTTCGAAAATAAACAGTTTCGAAATCCGGAAATTCTTTATCCCTACCTGAAAGAAAAAATCATTGATAATAGACAATACTACATCCTTCTCGATGAAATACAGTTGCTTGATGCATTTGAATCCGTGCTTAACGGTTTGATCCGCATGAAAAATGTTGACGTTTACGTAACCGGAAGTAACGCAAAATTCCTTTCCAAAGATATCATTACAGAATTCCGCGGACGTGGTGATGAACTTCCCATGCGCCCGCTTTCTTTCGCAGAATTTATGTCCGTCTATGACGGTAACCGATATGACGGTTGGAATGAATACGTTCTGTACGGCGGACTTCCTCCTGTCGTGCTCCTCCCCACACCGGAACAAAAGATTGCATTTCTGAAAAGCCTGTTTCAGGAAACTTATATCAATGATATTGTAAGCAGGCACAGAATCAAAAATAAAGAGGAATTCGAAGAATTGATCGATATTCTTTCCTCCGCGATCGGCTCGTTCACCAACCCCAAAAAACTGGCCGCTACTTTTCAGTCAAAAAAACAAAAAAAGATCAGCATGAATACACTCAGGAATTATCTTGACTATCTTTGTGATGCATTTATTGTAAACAGAGCTGTCAGATATGATATCAAAGGCAAAAAATATATTGATACCCCACAGAAATATTACTTTATAGACATAGGCATCCGCAATGCGCGGATTAATTTCCGTCAGATCGAGGAAAACCATTCGATGGAAAACATCATCTTCAATGAACTGCTTACACGGGATTTCAATGTGGATGTAGGCCTGGTCCCGGTCGTGCAAAAAGATAAAAGTGGTAAGCCTGTGCGCAAACAGTTGGAAGTGGACTTCGTATGTAATAAGGCCTCAAAGCGTTATTATGTCCAGTCTGCTTTCACAGTTCCTGATCAGGAGAAAATGAGACAGGAAACAAATTCACTGCTTCGCATCAGTGATTCCTTTAAAAAGATCATTGTCGTAAAAGATGCACCCGCACCATGGTATACCGAGGAAGGCATCCTTGTTATCAGTATTTATGACTTTCTGCTAAAGGAAAACAGTCTTGAGATTTAGGACAATTCTGCAACATTTTGAGGTTATGATACCTATAGTTAACGACAAAACAAATTGTTGCCTCCGGTTCCTGTCAAAGCCATATGCGTAAGCCTTTGCAGGACCAAATGCACAATTTCCAAATATTGTTAGCTATAAATACATTGCAGAAACGAGGCACCCATGAAAAAAATCCTGATCGTCGAAGATGACACTATATTAAACAAAACCCTGTCCTATAATCTTGTCTCGGAAGGATATGAAACGGCCTCCGCCTACTCCTGCGTCATGGCAAGGGACCTTCTGAAAGGCTGTTTCCATCTGGCGCTGCTTGACGTTAATCTGCCGGACGGAAGCGGGCTGACCCTCTGCGGCGAGATCAGGAAACGGTGGCCGGAGACTTATATCATCTTCCTCACTGCCAATGACAGGGAAAGCGATATGCTGCGAGGGTATGAAGCCGGCGGCGCGGATTATTTCACCAAGCCTTTTTCCGTGGCGGTGCTGTGCAAAAAGATCTCCGCCGTATTTGAAGCCTTAGAGCCACACACGCCGCGGCATGATCTGTATGAGGACGGTTTCCTGCGGATCGATTTCTCCGAACAGACCGCTTCCTTAGACGGCACCCCCATAGATTTCACCCCGAAAGAATACCGCACCCTGCACCTCTTCGTCCAGAACAGCCGTCTGATCCTGACCAAGACCCAGATGCTCCATAAGCTGTGGGATGTGGACGGCGATTTCGTGGACGACCACACGCTCACTACCATCATCAGCCGCATCCGCAAGAAGATTGAAGTGGATGGGCATAAATATATCAAGACCGCTTACGGCATGGGATATCAGTGGATTGGCGAGGATCACGCTCCTCCTTCATAGCAAACAATACAAGCTGCATCAAAGAAAGGCATAGTAAAAGAAATGAACCTTCAAAATCTCCCCCTGCGAAAATTTCTGCTCCTGCTCGTGACTGCCGCCACTGCCACCTCAGCCCTACTGCTTATTCTTTTCTATCTTTTTACCGGCAGCAATATGACGGTGGCCTGCGGCGTTGTGCTGACTGCCGTAAATTTTGCCTGGGGCGCTGTGCTCCTATATTTTCTGCAGCGCAAACTGACTGATTTTACAAACAGCCTCTGCCAGACGCTCAACAGCATGATGGACGGCAGCGACAGGCCGCCTGTGGATCTCAACGCGGAAACTTCTCTGTCCCGCATCACTCACCGGGTGGAACGGCTCTACAACATCATGCATAAGACCAGTCGCCAGACCGCCGAAGAGAAAGCCAGGATGCAGTCGCTTATGTCCGATATTTCCCATCAGACCAAAACCCCTATCGCAAACCTCAAGATGATCAACGACACCCTACTGACCCACAACATGCCGGCGGCGCAGCAGCAGGAATTTTTCCGGACCTCTATAAACCAGCTCGATAAGCTGGATTTTCTCATTCAGGCTATGGTGAAGACCTCCCGTCTGGAAACAGGCGTGATCGCTCTGGAGAAGCAACGGGGCTTCGTTGCCGATACGCTGGCTGCCGCCATAAACGGTATCCTTGTCCCGCTGGAAAATAAACAACTCGCGTTGTCCGTAGACTGCCCGGAGGGAATGACCCTTCTCCACGACAGCCGATGGACGGCGGAAGCCCTCTACAACCTTCTGGATAATGCGGTAAAGTACACTCCTGAAAAGGGCCGCATCCAGGTGACGGTGCAGAATCTGGAAATGTTTCTGCGGATCGATGTAGCCGACAGCGGCCGGGGCATTCCCGAAAGCGAACAAGCTGCGATCTTCAAACGTTTCTATCGGGAGACAGCGGTACACGACATAGACGGGATCGGCATCGGTCTCTATCTGACCCGTGAGATCGTCACCATGCAGGGCGGGTTTATCAGAGTCGATTCCACTGTCGGAGCGGGTTCTGTCTTCTCCGTCTATCTGCCGAAAACATGAGGTTCCCCGAAATGTAAAATGTCCTGAGATTGAAGCAATTTGACGGGCATTTTTTTATTTCTGAGATAATTCTGCAACCTTTTCGCTTTATAATGCTATCAGAACAAACAAAGCCGCATTCCCGATCTCTTAAGAAAGGCAGGTAATCCCATGAGTATCCTACAGACAACAGATCTTAGAAAATATTACGGCGCCGGGCCGAACATCACCCGCGCCCTCGACGGCGTGAGTTTTTGCGTGGAGGAAGGAGAGTTTGTGGCGGTGGTAGGCACTTCCGGCAGCGGCAAATCCACTCTTCTTAATATGATGGGCGGACTGGACGTGCCCACTTCCGGCTCCGTCCGTGTGCGGGAAAAGGAACTGGCAGACATGGACGACGAACAGCTCACCATCTTCCGCCGCCGCAACATCGGCTTTATTTTCCAGAATTACAATCTTTCCCCTATTCTGAACGTGTATGAGAATATCGTGCTGCCGGTGGAACTGGACGGTGACACTGCGGATCGGAAATTCATGGAAGGCGTTATTTCCATGTTAGGGCTTCAGGACAAGCTTCACAATATGCCGGGCAACCTGTCCGGCGGCCAGCAGCAGCGCGTCGCCATCGCCCGCGCCCTCGTGGCCAAACCGGCCATCGTTCTGGCCGATGAGCCGACGGGAAACCTGGACAGCCGCACCAGCGCCGACGTGCTGGGACTTCTGCAGCGCACCAGCAATGAACTGAACCAGACCATCGTCATGATCACCCACAACGACAGCATCGCCCAACTTGCCGACCGGATCATACGGATCGAGGACGGACGTATCGTCAGTTAGAAGAAGAAAACTTATCTATATTAGGAAAGGTGTGGTGAAACTCATGATATTTGCATTTGAAAACGATACAGGAAAAGTGATCAGGCGCCTGGCCCGCCGCAGTATGCAGGCCGACAGAAGACGTAGCCTTTTTATCGTTCTTACGATCTCTCTGGCCGTCTGTCTGATGGGAATGCTGGGTTTTATCCAGTCTGCCAGAAGGATGCGGACAAGAGAAGAGATTCAGGGCCATTACCAGGCCGGGTGCATCGGCACGATAGAAGAGATAAAGCGCCTTGCCGATACCGGAAAATTTGAGAAATGGGGCTATACCATAGACGGCCCCAGAATCCGCTACCAGGACAGTCACCTGTCCTTTGGCTTCGTGGATCCGGGCATGATCGATCTGATGAAATCCGAAGAGATAAGCGGCGTTTATCCGCAGACGGATACGGAACTTGCCGCGGAACGCGCTTTTCTGGAATATTACGGGCTGCCGGTCAGGACAGGCCAGTCTGTCACCCTGGATCTGGGGGACGGCGAGCGTGCCTATACGGTCACTGCCATTCTGGAAAAAGACAATGCCAGCAGGGAATTTACTTTCTGGATCTCTGAGTCCGCCGCTCTTGCCCTTGCAGGCCACAGGGAAGCCCCATACGAACTGCGGTTTCGTTTTGTACAGAACGGGTCCGGCGACACGGAGCAGCTGCGGGCCGATATCAACGCCTTTTTCCAGGAAATGGGTATCCCCGAAGACCGGACTTTCTTCAGTTCAAACTATTTCGAGATGGCGGAATTATACCTGGGCAGCGATATGGAGGCTTATCTGCTCTCAGTGGTGATTGCCCTGGTCTGCGCGGTGGTGATCTACAACATCTTCTACATTTCCGTGATGGGAAAGCTGCGCGAGTACGGCCGCCTAAAAGTGTTGGGCGCAACGCCCGCACAGCTGCGGCATATTGTCAAAAGGGAACAGCGCCTTCTGACAGCGGTTTCGATCCCGCCGGGACTGGTCGCGGCGGCGGTCATTACCACGATCCTGATGCCCGGTTACTGGGCATGGGCAGACAATCTTAAGTTTGCGGTGGTCATCTCCGTGCTGACCTACGCGATGGTCCTAATAGCGGCCAGAAAGCCGCTGCAGCTTGCCGGAAAAGTATCCGCCATCGAAGCGATACGGACGACGGCCTACTCCCAACAGCAGGAATGCCGTGCCCCCAGGCACAGGCATCGTCCGCTGACTCTGCCCAGACTGGCCCTTATGAACTTTTCCCGCAGCCGCAAGAAGGCTTTCGTGACCTCCCTGTCTCTTAGCCTGACCGGTATTCTGCTGCTCTGCGTCTCAGCCTATGCCAGTTCCATCGACGTAGAGGCCATGGCGCTGGCCCAGTTTGGCGACCACAGTAACTACCTGTTGGAACTGGGACCGCACAAGGATTACAGCGGTCCCGGCGTGCCGGAACTGCAGAAGGAGGAATTGTTCAGCCAGGCGCTGCAGGAAAAACTTACAGCCCTTCCCGATGTGGATCATATCACCACCTACAATACAACCTGCGTACAGATCCCTGAGATCTGGGAAGAGGAGCCTTTTACCGTGACGGGACTGGACGAAGAGCAGATGACAGCGATGTTTTCACCGGACATGATACTGGACGGCGCCGTGGACCATGGGCAGCTGCTTCATGAGAACGGTATTCTGGTCTGCCCCGGCTTCAGCACGCTAAAGACCGTCTACCACGCGGAATACAAGCCCGGCGATACCGTTACCCTGGAAGCTTATAACGGAAAGACGAAGACCTACACCGTGCAGGGAATCGTAAAGCACCCCTGGATCGGCCCTACCAACTTTTTCATCCTGCCCACGGAAGAATTGTCTGCGCTTTACCCGGAGATCGATGACTTTACGACTGTCCTCAACATTCATGCGAAAGCGGACAGCGAACAGCTCAGGCAGGCCATATTCGATACGGTGACGTCCGACAATATCACCATCTCCGTGCTGGATGATCTGACCGCACAGTTAAATGTCAGCCTTCAGGACGATGTGAAAAGATATTACGGCATCCTGATCTTCGTGTTTCTCTTCTCGCTGATCAACCTTGCAAACACGCTGATCACAAACCTTCTGGCCCGCCAGCAGGAATTCGGCATCTTCCAGTCCGTGGGCATGAGCAACAGACAGCTTTCTTCCATGCTTTCCTGCGAGTGCCTGTATTATATAGGGATCACGCTGACCGCCACCCTGACGATCGGAACAGCGTGCAGCATGGTCCTCTGCCGTGCCTTCGACCAGCTGGGCATCTTCGGAAAAGTCACCTATCATTTCCCGCTTCTGCAGGTAACACTGTTTACTGCCGCGCTCCTGCTCGTGCAGGCGGTGTTCTCCGTCTGTGCGGTCCGCTATTCCAGAGGGCTGTCGCTTGTGGAGCGGATTAAGGCGGTGGATTAACTTATCGTTTCGTATAAGAAAGAGCATCCGGATCTTCCTTTTCCGGATGCTCTTCGTTTTTTAACGAGCCTTTTATAATCTTTCCTGAAAGAAAAATGATATCTAAGTTTGCGCTATGCACCGAAAAAGTACCCTTTTGTTCCCTTGATCTGCCGCAGCACAAAGACCCCTCCCACCAGGCACAATCCGGCGCCAAACAGAAATGTTACAGGCAGACTTGTTTCCGCCAGCTGTCCAAATGCTATGTTCGTTCCGGCGCCGACACTGTCTATGATAACAGCATTGACGCTGAGCGCCGTAGCTCTGTTATCTGTACTGATCTGCCTGTTCTGCAGTTCCGTCTGCAACGGCTGAAACAGGCTGAAAGAGATCCGCAGCATTAACACGCCCAGAACAGAGAGCAATGGACTTTCCGTGATCGCTAACAGGATACAGGCAGCCGCGGCAGAACCATAGAATAACGCAGTACATCTAAGATCTCCCAGCCTCTCTGTAAACTTATAAGACCATGCGCCGCATAGACCGGCAATCGTCACCAGAATATAGATATATCCCATCGCGGCAGTATTCAGCCCGCATCTTTCGTATTGAAGCTGATTCAGAAACACCGTCACCGTCTGATGTGTCTCGCCTAACAGTGCAGTCCCGACAAGAAGAAGCAGCAGATTTCTATTCTTCCATGTACGCTGCAGCGGCAGCCACAGATTCTCTGTGCGGGAAGTCCTCTCCCCCTCCCTTCTCACTTCAGTGAGTCCGGCGGAAAGAATGGCCGCCAATCCATAGCTTATGACTGTCAGAAAACCAGCCAGGCGATAATGATCTCTCACGAACAGGGAAAACAAAAGGGCTGCAAACAAGAGACCTGCCGTTCCCAGACTGTTATAAATTCCAAATACTTTCTGGCTTTCACCCTTCTTGCAGGATAAATAAAGAAATGCGCTGTCCACGCCGGAAAGACCGGCGATCACGACACTTAAGATCACCCGTTCCAAAAGAAAACAGCCAAAGCCGGAGGCTTTCCAGAACACGATCTTAGAAATGAAATACAATACGCAGCAAAGCAGAAGCGTCCGTTTATATCCGATCTTATCCGCGATCATTCCCCATGGAAATTCCAGGAGCAGGCATAAAATAAGAGAAATGCTTTCAATAACGGTGATCTGTAATACCGACACGCCCTGGGCCTGCCGGTACAACGTGGCAACAGGGCCATAGAATACCATACCCTGCAACAGGGAAATGGCATACATCAGATAGATATTTCTTCTTTTCATGTGAAGTAGTCGTCCTTTCCAAATTTAAATACAACAAAAACAGGCCAGCCTCAGATCAGACTGCCCAATATCAATCTCTCATCGATAAACTGTTGTACTTAAATTGGAAAATACATGAACCGGCACCTCTTAATCTAAATCAAATAAACTCATCTGACCATCCCTGAAAGACTTCATCTCTCTCGGCTTAACAATATCCTCCGCCACTATTTCCCCATACAATAAAGGGGAAAAGGGATTGTGCTTTCCACGGCAATCTTCGACAAGCGTCTGGTTAAAATTCGCGTAGCAGTACACACAGCCGTTCCCGCAAGTGTTATATGCGCCAAGGTCTATACTGGAAACACACCCGCAGGAAGCCCGTTGATTCCTATCTCGCTCCACGTTAAGCCTGAAGCTGCCAATGCGTTCGAAGCGCTTCGAATCTATACAGCTGGCATGACCAACCCCATACTTCTTAAAGTCAATATCCTCGGCACAAGTGTCGATAGAGATTCCATGCTCCCTTGCAATATCAGCGAAATGTTCCGTCAACTCCTCCGCCTGTTCAGCGGTCGGCGGGCAAATGCCAAGAGGCGTAATACTGCGTCGTATATTTTTATATAAATCGAGAAAACTGATTGTACACTTTTCGGTATGATCCGCGATCTTATCACAAAGTATGCCAAAATGCTTTATATGATACCGCACCGTATATTGATCATTCACCAGTATCGGATCATATCGCCATATTACGCACTCTTTGCCGATCCGTGCGGAAAGTTTTTGAAATGTCGGGATAATTACGTCATTCTTTGACGGGACATTCCTCTCAACATCGGTTCCATAAGGCGTCAGCGTAAACTGAAAATAGTAAGGATACTCCCGTAACTCGTCCAGGCGATTTAACATGGGCGTCGGGTTCTTAGTCCAGAATACAATTCCGTCTACCACATCCGGCGACAATAATACCTCGCTGACTCTGTGAGGATTCATAGGATTTCGGACATAGGCATATCCTTCTTTCAGTCTTTGAAAAAACCATTCCGAATAAAAAGCCGGAATATCTGTTCTTCGGCTTGCACTGATTAGCACTGCCCCACCTCCGCATCTATCTTGCGATACGGCGTATCGCCTACGCTAATCTTATCACAATACTGCCTGATCGGCAAAACAAAAATTTTTCATAATATCTTAAGATGTTTTAGAGTTTTCTTAGAGACTATTCTGATAAAATCCATTTTGAAAATCGGACAACGACAAAACGATTGCCGATTTTGAATAAGAGGAGGGCCTGTGGGGTTCTGTTGATAGGCAGGGACTACAGGCTCCGGAATGGAGGATAAGATGAGAAACAAACTAAGAAGAGGAATCCTGTTAACCGGCATTCTGTGCGTCATGAGCTTTATGGTGTGTGCCTGTGGCAAAGATGAGGCGGCGGTTGGAGCGGAAGAGCAGCAATCAGACGCGGACGATTCGGATCCGGCAGGAGATGTTCTTTCGCCGAAAGCGTCTGCAGATGAAGGGGAGGCCGGTGCTGCGCAGGATTTTCCGCCGGAAGCGAAGGCAGACGGCACCGGAGCAGATCCCGCTGCGTCAGACAGTACCGGTACGGGGGAAGACGTCAACAAGGCCGGCGGCGATACCCGGAAAGAACAGGCGGAGGCGCAGGATACACCCAGTGCCTGGGAAGACGGTGCCCCGGACCTGGAAGGTACTATCAAGGAACTGCAGGATAGCCGTCTGACAGTGGTAGAGGCTGTGACCGGTACGGATGATGACGAAGGGGGTTCTATAATGGCTGAGCCTGCGCCCGGAGCCGACGATTCCGAATTTAACAAGGTCACCGTGACTTACGATGAGAAGACGCTATTTGCCGTCAAGACCATTTATGACGGCGGCGCCAGATCCGAGATGGAAGAAGCAACGACACAGGATCTGGCAAAAGACAGGTCAGTGGAAGTTTGGGGCAGCCTGTCAGGCGGCGAACTAAAAGCGACGCAGATTTGCATCTTATATGTCATCCGCTAAGAAATGGTATCCGCTTCGACACGTCCCTGACTTACAGAAGGTAGATTGCCCAGATTATTTCCTTCGTCTCCGTCAGGAAGAGATTTCAGGTACTCGCTGTCATTACGATGAGCGATGCCAACGCCTTTAATCTCGCCCTTTTTCGCCATTTCCACTCCGCGTTCTTTCGAGACGGTATTACCATCCGAAAGCTGATACCCGGTAATGCGGCCGCTGCTTTTTACCAACCCAATAATATCTTTGGCGTCACTTTTCGCTTTGGGAATATCATCAAGTGCACTCATGGCCAATTCCGGCCCGATAGATCGATTATCTTTCATTCATTCTTCTCCTTTACTTTTTTATAGGATAAGGATTTCCGATATGTTTCGATTTATACGGGTAAGAATTGGCATGACACGTTCGTTTCACTTGATCCATCTTTTTAGTTTCTTGCTCATTCAATCCACGCTCCTGCGAGAGGAGCGACTCACTTCCATAGGTATGCGTATAGGCTGGCCAGACATTTCAATCCACGCTCCTGCGAGAGGAGCGACCAGTGCATTGCAAGTATTATTCTAATGCGGATATATTTCAATCCACGCTCCTGCGAGAGGAGCGACCTGCAAGGGGAGCGATAAAAGGCCCCGGTTCCGTTATTTCAATCCACGCTCCTGCGAGAGGAGCGACTTGTGATCGTTGCCATATAAAAATCATAGGATGAATTTCAATCCACGCTCCTGCGAGAGGAGCGACCATGGAGTATGAGCGGGTAGAGTAGTTCTGACCAATTTCAATCCACGCTCCTGCGAGAGGAGCGACTGGAGCGCATAGAGTAGGAACGTGTACTATTTCCGATTTCAATCCACGCTCCTGCGAGAGGAGCGACCACGATTCCGATTGCGTAAAGGACGTTTACTACAATTTCAATCCACGCTCCTGCGAGAGGAGCGACGTTTGGTGTAAGTTTAGTTTCGTCCATAAGTGTAATTTCAATCCACGCTCCTGCGAGAGGAGCGACACAATAGGTAATACTTCTACTTCGATGCCTGCAATTTCAATCCACGCTCCTGCGAGAGGAGCGACTGAGGGAATGGACAGCATTTTTGTAATCAAAGTATTTCAATCCACGCTCCTGCGAGAGGAGCGACATGATTCCGTAAAGAAAGGTCTTGTAGATAAGTGGATTTCAATCCACGCTCCTGCGAGAGGAGCGACAGAGCAGACGGTCTTACATGGAAACAAAAGAGATATTTCAATCCACGCTCCTGCGAGAGGAGCGACACAGCTTCGGATTATCATACAAGGAAGCGTGGAAATTTCAATCCACGCTCCTGCGAGAGGAGCGACGTAGCTGTTGCGGACATTGGGAAGAAGGACAACATTTCAATCCACGCTCCTGCGAGAGGAGCGACGTTGGGTGGGAAGAGCAAAAAGGACTTAGGATCATTTCAATCCACGCTCCTGCGAGAGGAGCGACGAATGGCACATACAGGTTGATGCATCAGAACTTCTATTTCAATCCACGCTCCTGCGAGAGGAGCGACATTCGTGCGTGCTGCAAGGCTACGGGGCGCACATGATTTCAATCCACGCTCCTGCGAGAGGAGCGACAAAGAAAATGACAACCAACTTCCCTATAGGGTTATTTCAATCCACGCTCCTGCGAGAGGAGCGACCGCAAAAATCACGTATTTCTCTCAAAATAAGGATCTTTGTTTAGGCAATACTAACAACACGCAGCATTACCCTAATGTTCAAGCTAAATTTAAATATGAAATGCTCCCTATTTATTTACTTTCTTTGGTGCGAACATCCCTATAACCTTCTGTCCACTTACGGTTCGCACCAATCAAGATTCTACCTGCAAATCTTCAAATTGTAACAATCTATTATGATTCATCAAACATGCAAGCATATTCTCTTCACTAACGCTGATCATATCATAAATCTATGATTCACGATCACCATTCGCCACTCGCTGAACAAGCACATTCGTCCTCCGCTCTAATTCTCATTATATCATCAAAGTCCCTTCTGCATCATAGGAAATTTTACAACCAAAATGTTCAACTTTTGTCTTATAATTATTTCCCAGATAGTAAAACCGTAAACTGTCTTCATCCTCTCTAATCAATGAGACAAGCCGATCTTTTAGAAGCAGCAACTGCGACGCATCCAGAATACACTCAAATACAGAATTCTGGACACGCTGTCCATAGTTAACGCACTCCTTCGCAACTTTACGGAGACGCGTCTTTCCTGCCGCATTTTGAGTAGAAACATCATATGTGATCAATACTAACATTTGTACCTCCACGTGGACACTGCCGACTATGTCTGCAATATCCCTGAATTCGTAATGAAAATTTTACCTTTAAACCTTTAACATACAAATCTGCACCTACTTCCACAAAAAAGGGGGATATTCTTCCACGTCGCCCCGAATCGTCCGTGCTAGCAGTAGTGCCTGTACATAAGGCACCAGTCCCCATTCGATCTTTTCCTTTAAATACGGGTGCGTTATGGTTTCTCTCTTGTGATTTTGCCAGGCGTTAAAAAATACTTTTCTTCCATCAGCATTTAAAAGAACCGCATTATCCTTCTGTCTTTCAAAATGGGCCGCCTGAATCGCTTTGGTATTGATCAATGTCAAAATGAATCTGTCGGCCAGAATCGGCCTTAATTCTTCCATTAAATCAAGTGCAAGAGATGCCCTCCCCGGTCTGTCCCCATGCATGAAGCCGACATAAGGATCCAAACCGACACTTGACAGCGCATTGGCACAGTCACCTGCCAGCACCGTATATGCAAATGACAAAATTGCGTTAATATTATCCAGTGGCGGCCTGCGGTTTCTGGTGACAAATGCAAAATCTTCTTTTTGATTCAGTATCATGTCATTTAATACGGAAAAATACTGCTCGGCAGCTTTACCCTCTATGCCCCGAAGTTCATCCAAAGCAAGCGCCTTATCTATTTTCGGCAGTGTATCATAAAGAATATTGGATATTTCCTTCAGCTTTTCGGTATCCACGCGGTATGCATGGTCGCGCAAGGTGCGTTCTATGCTCCATCTGCTGTTAAACACTTTGCCCACAATCATATTTTTCGCATATATAACGCTTCTGCTATTGTCATCCGAGATTCGGTACTGCTCCTTCCTGAGGAGTACATTTCCATACTCTTTCCCGACTACTCTTGCTAAAAATGCGCCTCTGGGAGAAAAGAAACTCATGCCGATCTTCCGCTCCGCACACGCCCCCATCAAAGCCGGACTTGCTCCTTTATAAGTAAAGCAGATAATATTTTCCAACGTATGGAGCGGAAACCTGCCGAGTGCTTTCTCGCCGTCCTGTATGACGATATTCTCTCCGTCAAGCGTCAGATAACAGTTCTCGGTCATAATATATAAGGTGTTTAGCAGTTTACGCATAGCGATACTCCCTTTAAGATTTTCCCTTTAAAATTTCCAGGCAAAGCAACGCCTGTTCCTTTAATCGTCTGCTTTCATATTCTGCTCGATATACGACCTTACCGACGCTGCCTTTTGCAGTTTCGGAACACAAAGGTTCTCCAGAGAACAGGCCCGGCACCGTTTAGAAGGTTTCACATTCGGTGTATATCCTCTTCGGAACAGGTCGTGCATTTCCTTAGACGCCTTTCTTACTTCTTCTCTGAGAACTTCTGTGAGTTCCACATGGCTGCGCCGCCTGTTTTCCCCGTAATACAAGCATCCTTCCGACAGATATGTCTGAAACATTTCCTCCAGACACATTGCCTGGGCACAAAGCTGCAATTCGTCCACATTATTTTCTTTCGGAGCCCCATGCTTATACTCGACAGGAACAGGCTTCCATTTACCGTCATATCCGAACAGTTCGATTCCTTTCTCATCCCGACGGAATTCAACAACATCACACTGTCCACTCAGTCCGAGTTCACGCGAAGCGATACGCAGCCCACGGACGATCAGCAGGTCCCCTCTTTTTTCAAAGGAACCCTCGTCATGCGCTTTCTTATGCATCAGTTCTCCGGCCGTCGTCCTGTAATTATCGTCCCACTGCTGTTCGATATGAATCAACGCCCACTGCCTCCTGCAAAAAGCAAAGTGTTGAATACCGGAAAGCATCAGATAATCTTCTTCCGTGTACATAGTTAAATCCCTTCGATCTCTTCCAGTTCCAGATCAGGCAGAGAATCAACCACGATCTCATAGTCCGTAAACTCCTTCGGATCATCAACCAGAGCCTTAACCTTCATCAGCCTGTGAACTTTTGCGGAAGAATATTGTCCCATGGGGCAATTATGTTTCCACCAATACACTTTGCACACCTCCATACTCCCATCGGGTCTTGCCGAGGAACTGTCATTTACGAACAGCGTGCGCAAAGTCTCTTTGATCTTCTCCGCATCCTCATCACCAAAGCCCGTCTTTTCCGCAAGCTGATGGTTAATGCTGCCCTTTATGACATATAGTGCCGAAGAAATCTTGTGCTTCATTCCCATGGTATCTGAAGACTTTTTTCCTTCTTTTACCGTCTCACCGTTAACGCTTTTCGTGATCTGCATACTGTCAATCGAAACCGGTAACACGCTGAACGCCGAATGGACGGAAACCGGTCCCCGCACGCCCACGGATACATTGTCGTCCTTAAAAGCAAATACCTGTCCGAAGCTACGGACATCGATCCATGTCTCACAGGCTGCTTTGGCGTAGGCATCCCGGTCCTTGTCTTTTATTGCCTTCTGCATTGCCGCATTACTCTTCGCCCGTTCGGCAAGGCTTTTACACTGGTCATCAGAACGTTCATCACTCTGCACGAAAATGTTCTCACCCATATCCTGCAGCCTGTTTCTAATCTTCCGCTTAATGCACACATCCGATATCTCGCCGTATCCGTCGTAGGTTTCCCGCGGTCTGTTTCCGTTTAGCGGATCGCCGTTGGGATTCGCATTGTTCACCATCACCAAAACCTCAAAATCAATCTTGTTTGTAAATTCACCCATAATGATACCCTTTCCTTTCTCTTTTTCTTGCTCTTATTCTTACAATCTTTTCTTGTTCTTCCTTTTTCTTTCTTTACTGCTCTTTTTTCTGAAACGCTTTTTTCATATACTCCATTTGTTGATAATATCCCGGCAGATACATTTCCGACAAGGCCGTATTGTCATACCCGCTTTCCGCAAGGCATGTCATAATCTCGCCCATCCATTCCTCAAACTTCATCAGTTCATAACCGTTCAGTTTTTTCTCATAGGCAAGCAAATTTTGCCTGATCGTTTTGGATGTCCTGGCCGGCCGGTTGCTGTAAGCATTCCAGTAACGCTTCGCGTTGGTTGTCCGCATCTCCCTTACTTTTCCGTTCTCATCATACTCGAATAGCGCGCGCTGCTCCATGTAATCATATACCGCCAGCAGTCTCCCGAATAAAACACTTCTGTCCTTGCCGTTGTCCTCCAGAAAATGTTCCATTATCTTGCTCCCCCTTTCATAGTGAAATCGTATCATGGCGCATACGACGCATAACACGTCGTTGTACCATATAAATTCATCCATAGTCTGCGGCATGGATGCGCGCTGCGCCGCCGCCCTGATCAGATCCGGCGGAATCTCCGCATCCTGACGGGTAATACACGGAAACAGGCGTTTCACCGTCGCTCTGATCAGTTTGCTGTCAGCCTCCAGTCGATCCGTTCTCTGCACCCCGAACGCCGCCAGCGCCATATCACGGGGAGAAGGTGTGCACTCGCAGGTAATCCTTTTTCTGCCCTCTTCTGCCCTTCCTATTCTTATGTTCCGAAGCCATTTGCAGTGCTGCTGCCAGTTTAAGATTGCGTCCATATACTGCCGCCCGCCCATCTCGTCATAATACACAACCGAAAGCCGTCCGGTCGTGGCCGCATCCAGCGAGATAATCGCCACCCTGTCGTCCGTTTTGATCTTGCCTGCATATCCGTTGACCGCCAGATTAAACTGTTCTGCAAAGTACTTGCCCGTATCATGTCTGTTTCCGCCAGCATCCACAGGCTCGTCCAAATTATCGAAGTCAAAATCGAGATCCACGTCGTTGTAGGCATTCACGGAGTCCTTCATGATGTCCGGAAGCCGCATATCCCTATTCACAATCCAGCAGACAATCGCCGACTCGTCGCGCGTATATCCCTGTTTCTGCAGCAGCCACCGCAACGCGTTGTGGGCTTTCTGGGACGTATCATACCCGACACAAACCGCCTGCTCCTTCGACGTAAACCTGCCGCGATAGGTAAATCCGGATTCGTCATTTCCTGAGATCAGCTTTGCCTTATCTGCGCTGTTGCGTATTTTGGAAGGATGCTTGTCCGAACAGGATTCTATTTCCCCGGATGCATAACACAACTTTTTGTCCCCGGATCTTTGCCGGTAGTATTCGCTGTACCGCCAATACAGTTCCTGATTTTTCCACACCTCATAGGGTATGCCGCAACCCCAGACGATAAATCTCACGTTGGCTCCCGTCTGTCCCTGTCCATGTATCTTCACGTGGTCCGTCAGCCGGCCGGCCCCGTCCGGTTCCAGCGCCTTACTATCCATCAGATCACGGATTAATGTCTTCTTCCCCAGATAACGATAGATCGCCTGTACCATGGGATGCGTGTGTTCCGACTCCGCCCATTTCCGAAGCTGCTCTATATAGGCTTCATAATAGTCCTCTTTATCGTCGCCCGTATACGACGTATAGTCCCCCGCTATGTAGCAAAGTTTATCGCATAAGGGATGGGGCGCAATGCCGCTGCTTCTGGCCGCCGAATCCTCCGTAACCGGAATAATCGTGACCACGTCGCTTCCCTTCTCCAGTTTTCTGGCATTCCGGAAATTACCGTCCTGATCGATTGTCACCTCAATCTGTGCGTTAAAGGTTGAGTGGGAAATCGGCAGCAATACGGCCTGACCGTTTATCTCCTTTCCTGCCAGGTCAGAGTATACATCATAGGTTTCCGCTAACGTCTTTAACCATGCCAACCATATCACCTCCCTCAAACTCGTTCAACCCCTGAAAGTTCTTTTCATAAATAAACGGCTTCTGCTTCGCATCCCGCAGGACATGCCTGATCTCGCATTCTTCGGGACGCGGAAAGCGGATGACGCCTTTTACCATCTGCGCATTCCAGAGGCGCACCGTCATTTTCCCCTTCTCTTCTTCCCTGACTGCCTCGTCAGGATAGGTTATGCCGTGCACCATAACGCCGAAGGAGAGGTCCGTCTGATCATATGTCCCGTTACCTTCCTCAAAAGAACAGGCTTCCACATAACCCTGGCATTCTCTCGCCCCTAAGAAAATATCTCTTCTGCCGCCTCTCTCTACCATTCTTCTGGCAATATCGTAATGCTTATTTTCATTCCTGTCATGCACCAGGTCCGCCCGGTTTTCATTCCACTCAAAATGCGCCCTCACCCGATATTCCACGTTGCGCAGGTACGTGTAATAAGACAGATCGTTTCCGCCGCTGTATTTGATGGGCCTGATTCCCTTCGACTCTGTCTGGATCGAATTCATGACACGGCACTCGTCAATGAACCAGACGATCGTTGGCTTCCAGTAGATCGATTCCGTTATGCCCTTTAGCGCCTGATAAGTCGGGATCTGATAGCTGCATTTCTCGCCGCCCGTCTTCGACAGCGGATCCGTAAACAACGCGTATCTGCCAAATACGCTGTACTCAATGATATTTGGTTTCTCCATGTTTCACCCATCCTTTCCCTGTTAAAAAAGCAATGCAATGTCCGCCTCGCTAGAAAATCAACGTTTCCCACTCCGGCGCGATCCCATAATCGCTACTGTACGCGCCGGGCACCGCCATATAAAGATCCGGTATCTTATCGCCCACCGGCTGTATTAATCCGTCAAATTTCCTCAACTGGCTTCCCCTGACATTCACGGTATAGCGCTGCGCCTGCCGGATGCAGGCCTTAATCTCCGTTATGTCAGACGCCGTCTGGATCGCTTCTATCAACTCACGCCCCCTCTGATAAGGAACGATCACTCCAAAAGAATGATCGTCTATGACTCTGTAAGCCTGTCCCGCGGTTTTATAAGCCTGATTCAGGAAATTCTTCTTTTCTTTCGGACAAAATCCTTCCGATAGCAGTTCAATCACGCTTTTGTCCAATCCCTCGATGGGAAAATTCATTTGACCCGCCGCACCGCCATAGACAATCTTATAGTATTCATCCATCCAGTCCGGCAGTAATAAGCCGCCTCTTTTCCCGCTGTCATTATATTGAGAAATAAGATACTCCGTCACCCTGCTGTTTTGCTGCAGTTGTTCCATATTACCGGTGTTCTCGCCCTCAAGCACGATCAGATACAAGACCCCGTATTCCATTTCCCCGTTTCTGTTACAGCGCCCCGCCGTCTGCGCCAGACTGTCCAACCCCGTCATGGAGCGGTACACACACTCGAAGGAAATATCTACACCCGCCTCAATTAAATTGGTGCTGACGACAACGATCTTTTCCTGCCGCCTCTCAAGTGTCTCCTTTATGGCGGCAATCCTGTCGCTTCTGTGCTCTGCACATAGATTCGTGGTTAGGTACTCAACATGGATATTTTGTTCCTTTAACAGATCATACAGCTTTCTCACCGCAGATTTCGTGTTGAGAACTACAAGAATTGAACGATACTCCTCTGTCCGTTCCACGATCTCATTTGCAAGACTTTCAAAAGTATACTTCTGATCCGGCTTCGGCGTATTGATCTTTACCCGCTCGAATTTGCCAAACCAGGCGTTCACATTCTGGATCATATACTTCAGCGCACTGTAGCAAAGGGGACACTCCGCTTCAGCCAGCGCCGGCTGTGTTGCGGTACACAGAATAATATTTGTATGGCAGACCGCATTCAGGAAATTGATCATATAGTTAAATGTATGAATGCACTTTACCGGCATCGACTGCACTTCATCAATGATCACCACCGAATTGACCAGACGGTGCATCCGCCGGATGGCCTCGCTCTTGTCTGAAAAAAGCGTGTTCATAAACTGCACGAAGGTCGTACATATAAACGGCTCCTCCCAGTTGATCTCAAACCTCGAAAGTGCGCCGTTCCGGTAATCTTCATCCCCTGTTTCCTCGTCTCTGACCACGGACGAGTGGTGCTCCAGGATCCATCTGTCATTGCCGATCGCCTCCCGGAATACCTGGGCGTTCTGTTCCGTCACGGAGATATACGGTGAAACGTAAATAATGCGTTCCGTCTCCGGATGCAGCCTGCCAAACTCCAACGCATAAGCAAGGCCGGTAAGCGTCTTCCCGCCGCCGGTGGGAAGCGGGAGACAATAAATTCCCGCCGGATGCTTTGCAAACTGCCTGCACTCCTTCTGCAGAAAATTTCTCGCCTCAAAGATTGATTTCTCTTTATCGGTCAATTCGGGAGTAACAACGGTCTGCCGTTTTCTTTGCATATAGGCATCAAAGTTTACCCCGGCTTTCTCAAAGACCTCTTTGGCATCAAACACAGGCAGCTTTGATAACGTATCGATATCATCCATAAAGTCTGAGGTTGCCTCCCAATCCGAATCGATCAATATGGATAAGATCAGTCGCTGCAGGCAGGATAATAGAAAAAGTCTACAGGTGGACAGCGCTTCTTTCCCGGCGCTGTTATTTCCGGCCTGCAGCACAAGTCTTAATTTCCCAAATACCCTCTTTATCTTTTCCCATACTTCATCAAATTCACGGGCGGCATCCCTGAAAACTTCATCAACCCCATACGCATCCAAATACTCCCGTCTCGCATTGCTTACCGCTTCCTCATAGTCCTCAACCCATCCCACCTTACCGGACAACAGATCTGTCTGGCTGCTGTCAACACAATCAAACAGACCATGATGCGCCGCCACCGCATAGGCGATCATCTCGACCATAACTTTCATGTTGCCTGCACTGCTATGGTACTGATCGTAAATACACTTTGCTCCTGTTGACGCATGTGCTATACTCCCTCTTAATTTGCGTTTCGTATTCTCATCGGCATGGATATAGAATTCAAAGGTTTGTTTACACTTCCCTACGTCATGGATAAGGCCGCATAATGACATAAAGCGGGAAAGGCCACAGCGTTTCCCTTTCTCACTGCACAGAAAAACTGTCTTTTCCGTATGTTCCGCTACTGATTCCTCTCTGCTTCGTCCATCGTCCGAAATGTGTGCTGTCAACCCGATTACTCCTTTTTTCTCGACTAAATATTTCTCATAAAGTTTGTGCAAAAACCAAACTTTTTCCAATCGATTCTTCTCTTTAAAATCTTTAAAAAATTCTTAAAATCAAAGACTCTGCAGAGCCCTTCCCACGACATATTTCACCTCCGGCAGATACATCCTGCCGAACATATTGAGGTGATTCAGGAGATGATAAAGATTATACACATCACGGCGCCGTTCATACCCCGGCTGCATGGGTGCAGCCGCCTTGTAAGCATCATAAAAGACCGGAGGAAATCCCCCGAAAAGTTCTGTCATTGCGATATCCGCCTCCGCATGGCCTACGGAAACCGCCGGATCGATCAGCCATGCCCTGCCGTCGTTACCCGTGATGACGTTTCCCGCCCACAGATCGCCGTGCAAAAGAGACGGCTTTTGCGGTTCCACAAGAATCTCGTCCAAATGGTCGAGAAGCCGGAGGATCTTTTTACGGTCCTCTCTTTCAAAATACCGGTCAGCATCCTGAAACTGCGGCGCAAGGCGGCAATCCCGGAAGAAACCGATCCAACTGTCCGGCAAATTCCTCCCAGTACCGATCGCTTCCGTCCGGGCAATGGCATGTAACCCGGCGGCTTCCGCAGTGAAGAAAGAGAGATTTTCCTTCGAATTGGATTTCATGAAAATGCACTTACCGTCTGTCAGCGTCAACCCATATGCTTCGTTACTGTCCCCACCGGAGAGCTGTCTTGTCTGTTCCATCTTCGTTTCCTCTCCGAAAAGTGAACTTACGGCGCTCTCCAATGAAGTAAAATACTGTAGTGTGTTCATAGTATTCTCCCAGAAACTTTACGTACACAGACTAAAGAAACAACTCGTTCTCTTTTCTTGTGGAACACGCTTTCTTCAATACCAGGCCGACGGCAGACACCATGGCACCGTTCACCTTCCTTGCCTTTGCCGGACACCTTTTTACACAGCGCATACAGGAAATACATTTCTGGGCGTCCGCCTTGAAATCGGACGGCCCAATCGCCTGCACCGGACATTTGGTCGCGCACAAGCCGCATCTGATGCAGTTTTTGTCCGGTTTCGGCACGAGTCCCGCGCCGCCGGCCTTTCTATATGGCCGGTCGCCCGGAAGAAACGACACCACATCCGTTTTTCGCGCAATCTGCTCCGCAAATTCCTCCAACTGCTTCTCATCCGCCGGGTCCGGCCTGCCGGAAGCATACTGGGGCAGGATCGAATGCTCGGCTACGGCGGCAATCCCGGCAATGACCTGAAAGCCGCACTCCTTCGCCGCGTCTTCCATCTCCGCCAGCGTGTCTTCATAAGCGCGGTTTCCGTATACACAGACAAGGGTGCACCTGGCGCCGTTTCCTTTCAGCCGTTTCAGCCGCTCTATGGCGGCGGCGGGCGCTCTTCCCGCGAAGGATGGCATGGCGATCAGGACCATATCCTCTTCCCCGATCACATACCCGGAAAAGTCATTCCCCGCATCGCACAGGTCAATCTTAACCATGTGATCGCTCCAATGTCTGCCAATGATATCGGCAGTCCTCTCAGTGCCGCCCGTAGGACTGAACACAATTTCTACAACGTTCATAAAACTCTCTCCTCCTGTATCAATACCTTCTTGCCGCAGAAAGCAAATCCATACTTCCGGATTCGTTCCTCCACGATCCCCTTGGCGGCTAAAGATGCCTGATAATCACGCTCCTTGATCTGCAGCAGTGCGTTTTGCACCGTTTCAGCCAGATCCTTCTCGTCCGTGTCCTGCACCTTGAACTCCATAATGACGGCGTCCCATACACTGTCCCAATACATTTTGAACCCGGCATCCTTTTCCAGTATCCCAGACAGACTCCTCGGCTCCACCATCACATCGTATCTGCCGAAACCGCTTTCTCTGTTGGATGTGATCACATACCTGTCCGCCAGTTCCACCATCAGCCCCAGCACAAACCCATGATAGAATCGTTACGGCTCCCCCTGTGGGCTTTTGCCTGTATCAAAATAGCTGAACATCTCCGTCGTCACCCGGTTCATATAGACATTCATCGCCTTAACATCATCAAGCAGGAGCGCTTTGATGAAATCGTTATAATCATCATTCCATGCAAACCAGTCCTGGACCATATTAGAAAACATGATATGAACCTCTTTGTTGGTCAGCGTCAGGTCATAATACATACGCCCCAATCTCTCCTCGAACGCAGTGCCGGCAACTTTCAGATAACCACTGGCAAGTAAAAGACTCCAGACCGCATTCTTCTTTATAAAAAGCTGATCGTAGACGATCTGCTCATCTATTTTCAGATGAAGCGCCCCGCCCTCCAACAATTCTTCAAAAGCCTGCTTGACTCTCGGCTTGCCCTCCCTGATCAGCTTTTCCCCGCAAAACTTAAGAAGATCACCGGATAAGTTCCCTGCAGCTTTCTGTACTTTTCATTTTCCCAGATCTTCAGTTCCCTGAACAGATCCCCTCTGTCCTTATAATTTACGGAAAAGAACTTCTCCAGCATACTCATATTCAGGGTCCTTCCAAACCTTCTTGGTCTGGTGAGCAGCGTCACACCGTCCCCGCTCTCCCACCACTGGCGTATCAGATCGGTCTTATCGATATAGAAATACCCTTCGCGTCTGATCGTCTCAAAATCCTGATTGCCGATACCAATCGTCCTTGCCATCCTGATACCCATATCTCTCTTATGCGTGCGGATCCTATCCCCGCGTATAGATGCTCTGTTTCTCCTGCTCTTCCTGTCATAGCAACCGATATCTTCTTACATTCTGTTTACGTTCTGTTTCTTTTCAGTATATCCGCTTCTTCCGCTAAAGTCAAAACCGTAACAGAATCATCTATCTTCCGCCGTAACAGTTCAGCCTTCGGCTGCCCTGTTACGGAATCTGCCCATTCCAAGTCGCCTTCGGCGAAGGGCAGATTTCCCTGGCTCAATTTACGTGTTTTCACGGACTTTACAGTAAATGCAATGTCCTGAGCTGAACTGCTATCTTCCGCCCTTCTGTCTGATTCCGTGCCGCTCCCGGAATGCCCCGATCGTCTTCATCGCCTCCTCCGAAACCGGCTTCACCCACTTGCCGGAATACATATGGCACTGCATGATGATATACCGCACCGGTTCATCCACATAGCAGAGCGCAAATACCAATAGAAACGGCGCATGAAACGCATAGTTGGCCAGATACACACACGGAAGCACCATCAGATACATGAAAGTGATCTCCATGATCGATCCAAAAGCTGCATCGCCCGCCGCCCGGTAAGTATCATTCTGGGTCCAATTGCCCATTCGGATCAACGCCGCCACACTGTAGATCATCAGCATTCCTGTACCGATCCGATAAGATTCCCCGCTAAGTCCCATGGCATGAAGAAGCGGATTATGAACCGCAATAATGCACAGGCAGGCAGTCCCGATCAGGGCGCTGCACAGATACACCAGCCGCTTTGCCCGCCGAAACGCCACTTCATGATTGCCGGCTCCTACTTCCTTACCCACAAGCACTGTGGCCGCATTGGAGAAACCGCTGAAGAACGCGATCACCAGTCCTTCCAGCGTCCGGAATACCGCCACCGCGGCGATGGCTTTCTCACTCTGGTGTCCCAGAACGATATTGATCATCATATTGCCAATGCCGATCAGAACTTCGTTGCATAAGATCGGAAAACATTTCTGCAGATATTGACTCACGAACGCTTTGTTCCACCGAAAATGCCTGGAAAATTCCAGCACATAGGGGATCTTATTCTTCACGATGAAGAACAGGAGAATGCCCAGGTTCACCAAGCCCGCCAGTACAGTACCCAGAGCCGCCCCACGCACTCCCATCTTCGGCAGTCCGCATTTACCGAAGATCAGAAGATAGTTAAAAAAGCAGTTGGCAAACACCGATGCGATCCCGCCATAGAGAGGGATCTTCACCTGCTCGATGGAGCGCAGAAGGGCGCTCACTGCCATCGCCAAAACTTGAAGGATATATGCAAAACCCACAATTCTCAAATAGGAAATGCCAATCCGTTGGATCTCTGGCTTATCCGTATAGACATTCATGACAAACTCCGGCACCCCCAATGCCAGAAAACTAAACAAAACTCCTACAACCATCATAAATGACAGCGTCAGTCCGAAGGAACGGGTAATCCCATCGTCGTTCTTTGCACCCCAATACTGCGCAAAGAACAGCATACCGCCGCCCACAAAGCCCCAGTAGCCCGCAAACATCAGGCTGGAAAACTGGGCGCACAGACCCACTGCGCCCACGGTCTGCTCTCCCAGGAACGCTAACATCATCGTATCTACCATACTGCCCGTGGTAGTCAGCAAGTTCTGTAATGCCACCGGCACCGCTATGATTGCAATATGCCGGATAAAATAGTGCCAGTCAAATTTCTCTCTGTTATTCTGTCTGCTCATCTTCCTTTCTCCATCCTTCTCTTTCGCATACCGTCTTATATCTTTTTTGTATAACAGATGATCCTGTTAGCCTCCGTAAAGTGCATCGCCTGATGGAACCGGGCGCTAATCGTATTATGCAGTTCACAGTCACTTGCAAATTCTTCGCATCCTTGCATCTTCGCCCATTTTTCACATTCCGTCAGCAATTCCTCTGCATATCCCTGATGCCGGAATTCTTCTTTCACAAAAATACCTTCTAAATATCCGACAGGGCTGCTCTGTGTTCCTTCCACATAATCATACCTTAACTGGCACTGTGCAAATCCAACTGGAATCTCTTCTTTATATTTTAAAAAGATCCTCACATCTTCCCTTGCCACAAACTCTGTAAATTCTTCCATCAATCCCGTAGCCGTATGACCGGGCCACAGCAGAACCGCAAGATTCACTGCTGCCGCTAAATCGTCCCTTTCGACTGCTTTTATCATGATCGTTCCCCTTTACGTTCCTTGTTCATACAGCTCATTGATATATTTTTGCATTCTTTCCGTCACAAGCTCCTCTTCCTTCATGGAAAGAAGCTCCTGTCTGGTCACCCACTTGTACGCTGTCGTCTCCCCATCCTGTAGGGAAATCTCATTCTTATTCCCATCCGTAATACAAAGAAACTCTACATAGACAGCATGCGTCCCGGCATCTATTTCCTCTCCTAATTCTATAAGATCGTCAGATTGAATTCCTGTTTCTTCTCTTAACTCTCTGACTGCGCATTGGAGCGGTGTTTCTCCCGCAAGCGCAGAACCTCCTGCAGACGCTTCCCACATTCCGCCATAGGGTTTCCGAACATCTCTTTCCATCAATAAATAGGTATCATCTGTATGTTTCACCAAAATATCACACACCAAATGAAAGACCCCAGGCGGAATCGGCTCACCTCGCATCAGCTTTTTCCCTTCTATCTTTGCAAAAGAGGCATCGTAGGCATCCCATACTTCTATCTCCTTATCATATTCTTTTGCCGCCGGCCTTTGTTGATCCTTTTCCGATACCTTATCGATCTTCCCTTCCATCTTCTTTCCCCTGCATATCCTTTCCAATATCTGACAATATCTGCCCACAGGATTCAGCTTTTTCCGATAAACTCATTGCCGCACTTCCTGCATCGGATCTCAATCTTTCCTTTTCCTCTCGGTATCCGCAATTTCTGGCCGCAGTTCGGACATTTGAAGATCTTATATTCCCTGCGCTCGCCAAATTCCCGTTTCTTGTTCTGAAACCAGCGCCTGGCTTTCCATTCTCTGGCAAGATACCATTGATTCTCCGCGGAACGTTTCGCAATATTACGGGAAAACATGCGGAAATACACATATCCCAGCAAGCCTAATGCCAGCAGGTCAAAAAGGTTCCCACCCACAAAAGAAAGAAAGAACCCAATAAGCGCGCATACCATCAGTACCTGATTCAGGCGGTCGCTTCCATAACGTCCCCACATAAAACGCTGCAGTTTTTCTCTCATCTTGATCCCACGCCTTTCTTGAGAAAAACGACCGGCGGGAAACTTCCTGCCAGCCGTTCTGCTTCCTGTATTTTATTCACATCCGGCTTTTTCTCTTCTCGCCAGCTCCAGGCATCCCATGATACCCTGATCGTCGTGCAGACTTGCCGGTACGATATAGTGTTCCATATCTGCCAGCTCTTCTGTCTGAATATACCCGCCCAGCATCTGCATTACCTTCTCCCGGATCAACGGGAAAAGCTGCTCCTGGTGCATAACACCGCCGCCCAGAATGATCATCTCCGGTGACAGTGTCAGGATATAACCTACAAGCGCCTGTGCGATATAGTCTGCCTCCAGATCCCAGACTTCCGCCCGATCCTTTAACTCTACTGCCTTTTGCCCCCATCTGGCCTCGATAGCCGGACCTGCCGCCAGACCTTCCAGACAGGTCTTGTGATAAGGACATTTCCCTTCGTAAGTATCATCTTCTCTCTTACGAATCAATACATGGCCTGTTTCCGGATGAAGCATGCCATGCAGAAGTTTCCCATCTATATAGATCCCGCCGCCTACGCCTGTTCCGATGGTCAGATAGATCACACACTTCTTGCCTTTGGCCTGTCCGAAGGTTACTTCTCCAAGAACCGAACCATTGACATCCGTGTCAAATCCGACAGGACATCCCAGCGCATTCTGTAAGGCGCCCACAATATCATAGCCTCTCCATGCCAGCTTCGGTGTTGTTGTGATATGCCCATAGTCAGGCGATTCCCGATCTAATTCGACAGGTCCAAAACACGCGACTCCTAAAGCCTCCACATTCTTTTCCCTGAAATAGTCGATCAGCTTCGGCATTGTGATCTCCGGCGTCTCTGTGGGGATCGATACCTGCTCAAAGATCTCCCCCATTTCATTTCCTACGGCGCATACCATCTTGGTTCCGCCTGCTTCCAGTGCTCCCAGTCTCATAATCTCCCTCTTTCTGCGCTTTCCGATGCGCTTTTTATTTTATATAGTGTCCTTTTTCTCGGAATCCATATATTCTGCTGTCTTCAGCCAGACTACTGACCTTCGTAATGCCTCTATCGTTTTCGTCTCCACTACGCATCTGCATCCGCACTCTTGTGCGATGCCGATCCTCTGCTTTAAATCAATCTCCCCGGTTCCCAGCGTCTGATGATTCTTATGCCCATAAGCATCATGAATATGGAAATGCCGCAATCGTTCTTTATGTGTCATCAGAAACGCCTCATCTATATTATCGCATACATGGGAATGACCAATATCCCAGGTCAGCGCAAACTGCCCGCTCTGCAGATAGAACTCAATTGCCTCTTTCTCAAAATCCTGGTAGCCATCCGTATTCTCAATACATACTTGTACGCCGGTTCCCTCCGCAGCCTCATCAACCAATGCGCGAAACTCCCGGACAGCCTCCAGATATCTCTCCTTATATTTCTCAAACAACCATACCTTTCTATCCGGCAGCGTCACGAAAATTCCATGCTTCATGTGCATGTTGAGAAGCGGCGCGCGCATCTTCTCCGCCGCCTCCAGCGCCCGGATCACCGTCCTTCTATAGGCTCCTGCCACTTCAGGATTAAAGTCGCATACATTCAGGTCTTCACTCAGATGAATCGTAAAATAGATATGATTCTCACGTGCCAGCTGCAGGAAATACGCTGTATTCTCAAGCTGGTCAAGCTGATATAACGGAAAATTCATATTCAGCTCAATAAACTGAAGTCCCAGTTCTCTACACAGAGAGACGGTTTCCTCCAGATTCCTGTTCTCGATCAAAGCAGGCATTCCAAAATCCATGTAAGTTCCCCTCCACTCTAAGGCACTTTCCTTACTCCTATGCTACCATATTATGCGTCCTCTTCCTACCCAAATTTTGAATTTCCTTGTTTTATCGTGAAGGAGATTCGAAATTCTGCTTTTGACTCTGCAAAACTTCCGTACTTTATTTTTTGTTAAGAAATCCTTTAGATTTCTATAATTGACCATTTGTTATATATGATGTATAACAAGTATAAACAACAAACAAAGTTATCAGATATGAATCGGATTCCTCAATCCGGTCATACTGATAACAGGCAGCAGTACAGATAACCTGACTGTTACACAACATTTACAACAAACCAGCAGCATGCGGCACACCGCCTGATCGCAGTCCGCATAGTATATTTTAGAAGAGGAGTGACCTATATGTTAAGACCAGCATTATTTAACAATCGTACCTACAAACCCATGTTTTTCGATGATTCCTTTGATCAGATGTTTGACCATGCTTTCAAGGATTTCTGGGGTAACAACGAACTAGCTACCTTCGATGCCTTCAAGACCGACGTCATCGACCAGGGCGACAGCTACCTTCTCCAGGCAGAACTGCCAGGTTTCGACAAGTCAGACATCAATATTGACCTGAAGGACAATCTGCTCACCATCTCCGCTTCCCACAAGGAAGAGAAGAATGATGAGAGCCAGAACAAATATATCCGCCGGGAACGCTATTACAGTTCTTATTCCAGAAGCTTCCGTGTAAACGACGTAGAACCCGGCGATATCGATGCCTCTTACAACAACGGTATCCTGGAAGTGAAGTTCCCGAAGAAGGAGATCACCGCAAAAGAAGAAGTACGGAAAATTGAAGTGAAATAATTTTGAAACGAAGAGAGGGTATCGCACATTGCTAGGGTAAGTGATCGTGCGATACCCTCTCTGTTTTTCTGTATTTCAGACCGCTCTGCTGACTGTGCCTTACTTTCACGACAACAGGACGGCAAATGCGATTTACCGCATCGTATCATAGATCGTCCCTACCAGCTCAACAAACTCCTTCTTATACGTATCCGTCAGTTCCAATGACTTAAGAACGCTGTCCACATGATACAGCGCAGCGCCCTCCGGATATCGGCTATGGGAAGCCAGCAGCCCGAACTCCGCCACTGCCGCCGCAAAGACATAGTCCTCATTGGGCTTCATCGTATAGCTCTCATACCCGATAGGATACTCCAGGATCGTACTGCATTTCTCTGCCGGACGCTTGTATCGGATACTAAGCGTTAACCATTCCTCCTTTGAAGCAAGCGGGCGTTTTGCATCATCCGACTTTCCATCATCCAATTCCTTCCTGTATTCTTTGCTGTATTTCAGGTCTTCGATCTCTTTCTCCGACATACTGCTGCCGGAAGCGCCTTTCAGCAGAATCTCATAGAGCACCGTGACACTGTGCCCGGCTCCAATCTCTCCTGCGTCCTTCGTGTCGTCAGCAAAATCCTCCCGCCGCATTGCACGATTCTCATAGCCGAGCAAACGATAGCTTTCCACTACCGCCGGATTAAATTCCACCTGAAACTTCACATCCTTGCAAATAGTGAGCAGTGTCGCAGTCATCTCCTCCACCAGCACCTTCTTCGCTTCCTGCAGGCTGTCGATATAGGCATAGTTGCCATTGCCCCGATCCGCCAGCGTCTCCATCTTATTGTCCTTGATATTCCCTGTACCAAAGCCAAGCACAGACAGGAAAATACCAGATTCCTTTTTGGCGGTAATCAGATCTTCCAGTTCCTCCTCAGTAGTCATCCCGATATTCATATCCCCATCCGTCGCCAGGATAATACGGTTATTGCCGCCCTGTATGAAATGTTCCTCCGCCAGCGCATAGGCTGTCTCTATTCCTTTACTGCCATAGGTGCCGCCGCCCGCCGATAAGGAATTGACCGTTTTGACAATTTTCTGCGTTTCATTTCCCCTGGCGCCATCTAACACCGTCTTCGTATCTTCCGCATACGTCACAATAGAAATCCTGTCTCTGTTTCTCAGATGCTCTGCCAAAAGTCCGAAAGATTCCTGCAGAAGCGGCAGCTTATCAGGATCCCCCATAGACCCCGACACATCCAGCAGAAATACCAGATTCGAGGGCGGCGCCTGGGAATAATCAATCTCCTGTGTCTTCAGCCCAATCATCACAAGCTCGGCCTGCTCATTCCAGGGACATCTGCCGGTCTGTATGGTAATACCGAAAGGTTCCTCTTCCTCCGGTCCTTTATGATCATAATTGAAATAGTTAAGCAGTTCTTCAATCCGAACCGCCCCTTCCGGAATATCGTCCAGGGTATATCCTTCCCGGATCAGCCTCCGCAGATTGCTATAAGAAGCGGTATCCACATCCGCGGCAAAAGTAGACAATGGCTCCTTCATCACCGAAAGGAATCCCTTCTCCTCCCACTCACTATATTCCTCAGAAGCATTTTCACCTGGTTCCCAATCATAGGAATAACAGGAATCCAGATAACTTTCCGTCATGCTTCTTTTTTCCTCGGCCTCATATATATCATTGACGCCGCCTATATCAGCTGCAGAATCGAATGACCCTGTCGTGTCATTCTCCCCCGTAACAAATGCTCCTCCCGGCTGTTGCGCCGGTACAGAACCTTCCTGCTCAATTGTTCCGGCGTTTTCCGTCTCTGACGGTTCTTTGCTTACAGGTTCCCTGCCTGTCTCCTCATTCTCCTCCATGACATCTGGAATGGCCGGCGACTCTGCCGCCGCGCCGCTGCTGCCACACCCTGATAGAATGAGCGCCCCTGCCAGGCAGACTGCCGTGATTCTCGCCACATAACTTTTTCTTTTCATACCTTTTCCTCCTCCCTAAACCTGATCAGCTTATGATCGTGCCGCATTTCACACAGCACATTCTCATTCTGTCACCGTTTAGATTTTCCTCGTTGTATTACTCTTACCTGTAATACCCTTCGGAATAAAAAAAGGTTGCATCATGAAAGAAAAATTTAATCTGTCTCAACAAGCAGCTCATAAGCTTTCGCCAGAAATTCCTCCTGATCCACTGCACTGCCTGCTATCACATATTTCTTTCCGCTATACTCTGCATAGGCTCTCCACCCATCAATTCCTGCAGCCTCTGCATCCGCAGAATCCTTTTCTGCAATATAGAAGAAAATACCATGGCTTTCTACACGTTCTGTCTCAGAGGCCCGATAGAACATGGGGATACTTTTCACTTCTTCGATCGTCACCCCCTGTCCAGAGACTGCCCGCTCTCCTTCTGCCAGTTTCTTCTGCTCTATCTCTGAACTTTCTATCGCATCAGCAGACGCATCGGCTGGTGCGCTTTCCCTGTCATCGTTTTCCTCTTCCGCCATACTGCCGCTCGTCTTATCTGATGCGGCGCTCAGCCGGTCTTCTGCAAAGTCTTCCACAGATTCACTCTCTGCGATACCGCCCGCTGTGCTTCCTTCTCCATCCTGTGCCGTTTCATCTGCCGCTTTCGGCATCTCTTCTTCTGCCGGAGCCGCCTCATACTCTGCCGAAGCTTCTTCATTGATGCCTCCTGCTGAATCTGCGGAAGAACGGGAAAACTGCACCTTTGAGATATGAAAGATAAGCACGAGCGCTGCCACCGCTGTCATGGGAACAATCCACTTAGAGATTGAAAGATAAGGTGCAATCTTAGGCCGTGGATTTTGTTCCAGTCTTTTTTCTTCCTGCGCGACTGCCTGCTTCGTTTTCAGAATCAGGTCTGCCGGCGCATGTATCTGTGATGTCTCTTTCTGATAGGAATTCCTATCCTGTTTTTTTAATTGATTGTTTCTTTGATCTGCCATAACGATAATTTCACTTTCTCTATCATTCTCCTGTTTCCCACTCTTCCCCAAGCAGGCTTCGCAGCATTTCCCTTGCCCGGTACATCTGAGATTTCACGGTACTTTCCTTCTGCTCCGTCAGCTTCGCGATCTGTGCCACCGAAAGTTCTTCATAATAATACAAATGTACTACAAGCCGGTATTTCGGCGGCAGTTTCTGCACTGCTGCCCGTACAGGATGCTCTCCGGCCAGCTCCAAAATCTCCTTTTCATCCGCTATACGCTCCGGCTCTTCCATATACTCTACTTTCCGAGTCCAGTACTGCTCATAATGCTTCTTCGCACAGTTGATCGTCACCCGGATGAGCCACGCTTTCACATGCTCCCACGACTTCATCTCCTGCACATGCCGCACAAGTCTGATAAACACTTCCTGAAACAGGTCGTCCGCATCTATCGTATTCTTCATCTGCGACAAAGCCAGCCGGTAGACCATATCCGCATACCTGTCAATCGCTGCCTGCGCCGTTATTTTCTCCTCTTTTGACATAGAAATCTCCTGATTCCGTATTACCCTCTACTCATATTTTTTTATTTCAATCCATCCAAATCATTGATCTGACCCATAAACAAGATCATACCCGTCTTCTTATCCTGGATCGTAAACAGAAACGGCCGGTCTACAATAAACTCAATCGATTGTATTTCCTCTTCGTCCGCCGCCTCTGCCACAACAGACTCCGTTACAGCGGCTGCTCTGCTGCCCAGCTCATCTACCTCCAGTTTCGCTTTATGAGACGCATCGCTGACATAGACCTCGCCGATAATGGGGAATTCTGCTTTCCCCGGATGAAAGGCATCCACCATTCCCATCTCTTCCAATAAACGGACTAACTCATCTATCGTGCAGTCTACTTGAAATTTGGGTATCTGCAGCTTTTGAACCCACACGCTTTCCGTATCCATCAGGCTTGTCAGAAATGCATTCTTCTCTTCGTCCTCCATCTGCCAGAACAGCTCCGCGACAGGCGCCTGCCGGCTTTCCTGGCCGCTCTGTTCCTCTGGCACAGACGAACTTTCTTCCTCCTGCCGTGACATTAAAATATTCATGACGATACGGCCTTCTCCATAAGGCAGACTTACTCCGCAGAGTCCTTCTTTCTCATAATAGGGAAGCCAGAGTCCTCCCTGATGCATCATATCCACTGTACTTTCTTCCCGCGTTCCATAGAACGTCTGCGAATAGGTATCTTCCGCCGTGAAAGGATGCTCCCATTCTCCATAGAAGTACACTGCATTAATCAAAGACATAACGGTAGCCGGGTTCACCTGCTCTTTGAAGTTCTTGATCATCCCGTCCGTATTCTCAGAAATCCACCGGTTGATCTGTTCCGTTGTCTGTTCTGCATTGTCCTTAAAGTCTGCCTGATAGGCCTGCACAAGATAGTATTCTTCCACTGTCGGAAGATATTTTTCATAGACGTCTTCACAGAGTTCATACTGTTGATCGACCCATAAGGAGTTCACACTGGTGAGCATTGCCTCTTTAGACTGCTTTTCCTGCCTGTAGAGTCCCATCTGCATATTCCATTCCATCAGGTCTGGAATGCGCAGCAAATCTTCTATCTGACGTTTGGTCTCTCCCTCTGCCGCATTATCCAGAATGCTGAGCGCTTCGCAGAGGCTGTACGGCGAGAAAAAATAGTTCTCTCCAGTAACAGTAAGATTCCGTGCCATGTCATATGCGAATCCATTAACGCCCTGGAATAGTGTCTCATCATACGCTGATGCTGAGGGATAATCCGTGACTTTTTTATCGATTTTCCCTTGCAGCAGCACAGGCTCATCAACAGATTCCTGCCTGCCGCAGCCTGCCAGAATACCGACCATCACAATGATCATGCCCACATATTCCGCCTTTCTTCCCATATACAACGCCCTCCTGTTCTCTGTTATAGGCTGCAGTTAAACCTGTAAAGACCGGCAGGATAATCCCCGCCGGTCCCTCATGGATGCTTCTTCTCTCTTTACCGATATTCCATAAAGCTGCTGATTTCCTCATCCTCATACCGCAGAATGACCGCAGAAGTGGGTGGAAGGGTAATCGTGACTCTGCCAGCTTTCACCGGATGTTCTTCGACTTCTGTCGTGAACCCCTCTGCCGTGGTCAGCAGAAGCTGCTTAATCATACATTCCTTCGGTACGCCCAGATACCATACGAACAGATCCTTTGTGATCTCATATTCATTATTGTTCACGAGGATCACTGACTGTCCTTCTCTGGTGAATCTTCCATAACCGATCACGTTGTAATCGCTTACCATATGTTTGATGGAACCCGTGAGGAACTCTTTATGCGCCTTGTGGATCCGAATGATTTCCCTGTGGAAAGCAATGAGTTCCTGATCTTCCCGTCCCCATGGGTAAGTACGCCTGTTATCCGGATCGGTGAATCCACATACCCCAGCCTCGTCACCATAATAGATCGTCGGCGCGCCAGGCCATGTCATCTGGATCACCACCGCCTCACGCATAACTGCTTTATTCACGCCCGTATTGGCCGCCTCCGGTCCGAGCGTATTGGTTCTCCCTACTCTCCGGTTCGTTCTGGTTAAGAACCGGGAATGATCGTGATTGGAAAGCTCGTTCATCGCCACCTGAAGCGATGGCGTCGTAAAACTTGCGCTGTGATGCTGCATTGCTCCCCAGAAACTGTCCGCATTGCCCCGCAGGTCTTCCCGGTAATCATCACTGTGCTTCTGCATACCAGTCAAAAACCAGGTCACAGGCTCCATGAAAGCATCATAGTTCATCACCGTATCCCACTCATCGCCTTGCAGCCAGTCTTTCGGACTTCCATAATGCTCCGCCAGTATAATAGCATCCGGGTTGACCATTTTGACTGTCCTTCGGAATTCTTTCCAGAAAGAATGATTATACTCCGGCGTGTGTCCTAAATCCGCCGCCACATCTAACCGCCACCCGTCTACATGATAAGGCTCCGCAATCCACTTCCTGGCGACATACATGATATAGTCTTCTAACTGCTGTGAATTCTCATAATTCAGTTTCGGCAGGGTATCATGCCCCCACCATCCGTCATAGGAGCCATTGTAGGGCCATTTATGATTGTCATGAAACTGAAAATACGTATGATACGGACTGTCCTGCGCCACATAGGCTCCCTTCTCATAGCCGGGTGCATTCTCATAGATACGCTCCCTGTCCATCCATTTGTTGAAGGAACCACAGTGATTGAACACGCCGTCCAGAATAACCTTCATGCCTCTTGCATGTGCCTCCCGCACTACCTGGGCAAAAAGTTCATTGCTGGCCTCCAAATTCTTCTTATTGGACACCCGGTCAATATACCTGCTGGCAAACCTGTTCTCATGCTGGTCGTCATGCAGCAATTCTCCTTCATCGTGAACGATCTTCCCTACGTGAGGATCGATATAATCATAATCCTGGATGTCATACTTATGATTGGAAGGTGAGACAAATAAAGGATTGAAATAAATCACATCTACACCCAGATCCTGCAGATAATCCATCTTGTCGAGCACTCCCTGCAGATCCCCGCCATAGAACTCCCGGACACCCATCGATGCCGGATACTTATTCCAATCCTCCACTTTAACTGTCTTATCTCCGATATACTGATACTCATTCGTCAGTACATCATTCGAAGGATCGCCATTATAGAAACGATCCACATAGATCTGATAAAATACCGCTCCTTTCGCCCAATCCGGCGTCCTGAATCCGGGAATCAACTGAAAGTGGTAGTATTCATTGATATCTTTACAGATGCCTCTGGTGTCATAGAAGCAGTCAATCTTACCTACCCGCACTTCAAAATAGTAAACCAGCTTCTCATTATCTAACTGCACCGAGTAGGAATAATAGTCAAAATAATTGTCTGTCTCCGTCTTTAACATAATGTGTTTCTCGCCTTTACACACGAAAAACACTCTGTCAATATTATTTCTGGCCGAACGGAAACGGATCGTGACTTCTCCGTAAGCATTCGGCTCCGGCGGATATACATAATCTTCTGTCGTATCTGAGAATAACGCTTCTTTATTGATGACCGGACGCATGCCTGCAATATACTGCTGATTCTTCTCTGCTCTCTGAAATTGGCTTATATCCATGCTTTATGCCTCTCTTTAAAGTCCGTTATATATGTATTCTATACTATCTACTGTAGATGTTCAAGAAAAAAACGAGCAAAGTAAAACAGACAGCTTTCGACGGCTGTCTGTTTTAGAGAAGGTATTTCTTTCTTATGGGGTATAGCAAAAACTATATAATGTATTGGGGGGTTACAAGTAGTATAATAGCATAGCATGTACCCGTCTACAATACTAAGGATTCACAAATATTACAAATTCACATATCCGTTTTTGGCTATTTTGCACAAAACTATGATTCCAGCTTCATCTCAGGCTCTTCCGGCTGCGGATAGTGCACATCAAAAAGCGCTTCAAACTCAGCACGATTGATCTTTTCTTTCTGGAGCAGCAGATCCGCACACTTGTGCAGCACGTCCTCCTGTTCTAAGATGATTGCCTTCGCTTTCTCATAACAATCATCGATGATCGCTTTCACTTCCCGGTCAATCTCCCCTGAGATCGCCTCACTGTGATTCTTGGCATGCGCCAGATCCCTTCCGATAAATACCTCATCGTCATCGTCGTCATAGTTGATCACGCCGATATTGTTCGACATCCCATAGCGGGTCACCATCCTGCGGGCAACTTTGGTCGCTTTTTTGATGTCGCTGGATGCACCTGTCGTAATATCGTCGAAGATGATCTCCTCCGCAATACGGCCACCCAGAGAAACCATAATATCCTCCAGCATCCTGCCCCTGGTCAGGAACATCTCATCCTTCTCCGGAAGCGGCATCGTATAGCCTGCCGCACCGATTCCGGTAGGAATGATTGACACCGTATAGACCGGTCCCACATCAGGAAGCACATGAAACAAGATCGCATGTCCTGCCTCATGATAAGCCGTGATCCGTTTCTCCTTATCAGAGATGATACGGCTCTTCTTCTCCGCACCGATCCCAACCTTGACAAAAGCCCGTTTGATATCGTCCTGCTTGACGAATACGCGCTTATCCATGGCGGCATTGATCGCCGCTTCATTGAGAAGATTCTCCAAGTCCGCTCCCGTAAATCCTGCCGTCGTCTGTGCGATCTGGGACAGATCCACATCATCTCCCAGCGGTTTATTCTGGGCATGAACTTTCAGAATATCTTCCCGGCCTCTCACATCCGGCGCCGCTACCGTGATCTTACGGTCAAAGCGTCCCGGCCTCAAAATTGCCGGATCCAATATATCCACACGGTTCGTGGCCGCCATCACGATAATCCCTTCGTTGACGCCAAAACCGTCCATCTCTACCAACAACTGGTTAAGCGTCTGCTCACGCTCATCATGGCCGCCGCCCATACCAGTACCACGCCGCCTGGCTACCGCATCGATTTCGTCAATGAAAATAATACAGGGAGCATGCCTCTTTGCCTCCGCAAACATATCACGCACACGGGATGCGCCGACACCGACAAACATCTCCACGAAATCAGAACCAGAAATACTGAAAAACGGCACGTTCGCTTCTCCGGCAATCGCTTTGGCCAACAACGTCTTACCCGTACCAGGTGCACCTTCGAGAAGAACACCCTTAGGGATCCGCGCCCCCACCTTCGTAAACTTACCCGGCTCTTTCAGGAACTCAACAATCTCCTGCAGCTCCTCTTTCTCTTCCTTCAGGCCCGCCACGCCATCCAGCTTAATCTTATTCTCACCGCCCATCGTCAATTTGGCACGGCTTCGTCCGAAATTCATCATCTTTCCATTGCCGCCGCCGTTCGCCGCATTCTGTGCATTCATCATCACAAAAAAGAAGACACAGACTACTACAACGATCAGAATTGGAAATACACTGTTTAAAAACCAGCTTTCCTCCGGTACACTCTCCACTATGGGATCCAGATCATAATTCCTGACTAACGCCTCCGCCTCTGCAACATCCGTCACGTACAGGGTTTTCTCTTCCCCGCTCTTCAATGTGACTTCCAACGACCCGGCCGCCGTATCCTTGTTCGGACAGACCTTGACGATCGCCACCTCCTTGTTCTCCAGTTGGCTGACAAACTCGCCCTTCGTATAACTGCTATCCTGCACTCTTATCGTTCCGATCCAGACGGTAAACAGAAGCAGTCCGATAATAATGAAAAAATACATATAAAAACTCTTATTATTTCTGCTCAAAGTAAACCTCTTTCCTATAACATATTCATAAATGCGGCCATTCAGATCATCCTGGCATGGTAACCTGTACGCCTGTCTGAACAGCCACTGTCAATCAAATTTCACAATACCGATATAGGGCAGATTGCGGTATTTTTGATCATAATCAAGTCCGTATCCTACTACGAATTCATCGGGAATTTCAAAACCAGTGTAATCCACTGTGACATCTACCACTCTCCTGGACGGCTTGTCAAGCAGCGTACACAGCCTCACATCCGCCGGGCCCCTGTCTTTAAGCATCTCCAGCAGATAACTCAGAGTCCTTCCAGAATCTACGATATCCTCCACTACCAACACATGTTTGTTCAGCAGAGATTCATCCAGATCCTTCACGATCTTGACCACACCGCTGGACTTTGTGTCTCCCCCATAACTGGATACCGACATGAAATCCAAAGATACCGGCACCGTGATCCTCTTGGCGAGTTCACACATAAAGAAACTGCCTCCCTTGAGCACACAGACCAAATGTACCTGTTTTCCTGCGTAATCTTTGGAAATCTGATCTCCAATTTCCTGTATTCTTCTGTCCACTTCTGCTTCACTCAACAATACTTCAATTCGTTCCGCCATTGCTTCCTCCTCTGAACCGTACCTGTAAGATACGTTCTGTACTTCCATCCACCTTGTAGCCCTGGCTGATCCGGTAACCGGGCACCCACAGTATATGGGATCCATCAGCCAGCAAATGCATTCTGTCACGCTGCATCTTCGGGATTTTCTCATTGATCATATATTGTTTGACAGACTTTGTATGCATCGCGGCATCGATCGAAAGATAGTCGCCCTGCTGCCGTGTACGCAATAACAAAGACGTAGTTATTTTATCATAATCAAACCATTTCGTATATCTATTTTGTGGAATATTTTCCTCTTTTTCACAGAATCCAGCCTCTTTTTCCAATAAAGTAATGACAAAAGTACCCTCTCCTGGCAGAAAAATTTCCATAGGCGGTTCTATCCGGTAGCTCTCACTGGCTCCTGCCTCTTTGCTGCTCTCGCCGTCAGGCTGTCTTCTCCCTGCCAATAGATCCGCAGTCTTATTCTCCTGCCCTATTTTGCGCATTTCTCTGATCAGGTAAAGCCTGTCATACTCTTTATACGCCCTGATCCCATAAGGCAGGCTGAGTTCCTTACTGCCATCCCTGTCCATCAGCTTCTCCAGCTCCGCAATATGTTGCCTCGTAATATCCTTTCTGTGCGGTGTCAACCGCTCCATACACATCAGCAGGACACGCTTAGAGAGGACAGGATCCACCTGCGACAAAGCTCTGCTTTTAATGCGCAAACCAACCGTCTGTACATCCTCTGCCGATCCTGCTCCTATATTCCCTGACGAACCCGCCGCTTCCGTTCCAGACCGGCCGCAGAAGATCACAGCTTTCTGTGAACTGATTTCTTCCACACATTCTTCATATACCCGCCTGGTCTGCTCCGCCAGATAACGTTCTGTCTCCGTAAGGGTTTCCGCCAGCTCTCCCATATGCGCAGCCACACCGGCACAGATTTCTTTCTGCGCATAAGACAGAATGTGGTGTCTGATCCGATTGCGGGTATAAGTATCCTCTTCATTGGTGCGGTCTCTACAATAGGACAACCGATTCTTTTGTAAATACTGCTCGATCTCCGCTCTTTCCAGACACAGGATCGGCCGGATCACCACTTCCCTGACCGGCTGGATGGAACTGAGTCCCTTGATCCCACTCCCCCTGAATAGATGGAACAGCATGGTTTCCGCCCGGTCATTACTATTGTGCGCAACCGCAATCCTGCACGATTCACCCTCTCTTATCTGTGCTTCTAATACTTCTGCAAATGCCTGATACCGAAGCTCTCTGCCGGCTTCCTCCGGAGAAAGTCCCATCCGCAGCGCATACCCATTCATATCCACTTTCCGCAGATAAAAAGGGACTTCCAGTTTTCTGCACAACGCTTCCACATAGGCGGCGTCCTCTCCTGATTCTGTCCGCACTCCATGATCCACATGGACCACAAGCAGCCGGAATCCTCTCTCCCTTCGCATCCTCCATAATAGATGCAGCAGACACACAGAATCCGCGCCTCCCGACACTCCTGCTACCACGAGATCTTGCGCCTTTATCATATGGTATCTATCTATATATTGTTTTACCTTTGTATAAGTATGATCTGTCATTGTAACTTCTATGCTCTGTCTTTCTCCCAAACTCCGATCACTAACACCGTCATATCATCCCTGACTTGTCCGCCGCTCTGCTTCAGGCAGTATGCCAGAATCTGATTTGCAATCTCATTTGGATTCGTATATTCTATCCTTCCGATGATCTCCGGCAGCACCTCTTCTCCAATCCCCTGAGAAAGTGCATCCAAGATACCGTCAGACAGCATGATCACATAATCTCCGCTTTGCAGGACTCTATGCAGGCTTTCTGTCTCGATCTGCCCGAAAACCCCCAGCGGGAAATTGAGCGCCGACAGCCTGTCCACCAGCCGGCCTCTCTTAATATAGCTGCAGGCAGCGCCTACTTTCATAAACTCACATGCACCCGTATACAGGTTGATGTCGCATATGTCTAACGTAGACAGATTCTCTTCCTGTCCGGCCGCCACCAGCGCACCATTGATCATCTGCACTGCCGTCTCCTTGCGAAAGCCAGCCTCCAAAAGTCTCTCCATCTTCTCGATCACCCGTTCCGAGTCACCGCACGCTTTCTCTCCGGAGCCCATACCGTCCGAGAGGATCGCTGCCATCCTCCCGTTTTCCGCCTCATAGAAAGAATAATTATCTCCTGAAATCTGTTCATTCTCCTTCACCGCCTTAGCCACCCCGGTAAGCAGATGAAAGTTCTCTTCCTCCATAAAATAATAGGTATTCCAATCCGGCGTAAGATACTGCGGCACATTCTTCGCTGCACGCAGCCGGGTATTCATTGCCACTGACAGGAAATCCGCCACATCCTCTATGCAGATATGTTCCCCGAACTTCGTATATTTTTCTGAGATCGTCTTCATCGTCAGACTCACTTCTATATGCCCGTCTTCTCTCTCCAACTCGAAAAAATTGCGCAGCAGGATTCCTGATTCCCGCAGCATCTTCGACACCTGCTTATATTTCCTTTCTCCCATGGGACGGTACAAACATGTCTCGCGCGCCACCTCTGCCATGATATGCGCCATCTCCTTTAAATGTTCTGCCAGCAGTCCCTGGTTTTCCTGCAGTTTTCGCTGCCACAAATAATCAAGCCGGTCTGCCGGGTCATGATCATCGGTCTCATCAAGACACAGATCTTCTGCCTCGAACAGATCCGCCAAATCTCTGAATGACTCTGCATAGCTTAAAAGCCTTTGCCTGCCATACTCTGGTATGATCGTTATTTTATTGCTGTCTTCCGTCTGTCTTTTCATACGATACCTCCCCATTTGTTTCCTTCTATCGTGGACGACATGAGAAATCTCGCTTCCTGTCATACTCATGCACAGCGCAGTCTGCCTATGATACTGCATACAGCGCCGCAACCGCAAATTGCCCACATTACTTTATCTTTATCAATATATGAGGAGGTTGTCCCATTTATTACTGTGAAAATCTTTTGCCAAAAATTTTCCAAATAGAAAAAAGCAAATCTCAGATATTCTCCAAAATCTGCTTAATTCTCATCTTTAAATATAATCTCTCCTTCGTACACAAGACCCAGTTTATTCTTAGCGATCTCTTCCACGTATTTCTTGGTCTGGGTATATTTCTCGTACTCTTTGATCTCTTCTGTTCTCGCCTGTTCTGCCTCGATCTCCTGCATCAGGGCTTCTTCCCGCGCCATATACGCTGTACGCTTCTCGCGAAGTTCTACACTCTTGACTGCAACCACAATCAGCATCATGATAACAACTGTGGTAACCAAAAGCATGCCCATACGGTTCTGGCGCTTCTTACGATATGCTGCTTTTCCTGCCATGTTGTTATTGATACTCCTCTCATCTTCGCAGAAATCCCCTTTTCAGGATTACTGTTTACATAAAATTATTCTAATTGTTTTCAGCCAGACCGTCAACCGTTTTTTTATAAATTCCTTTACTTTTTTCAGTTTCCTCACAATCAATCGAACAAACCTTCGAATGCCGCAAAATAGCCATTTTACGGGTTTTAGCACAACTTGTATGGCACGAAAAACAAACCACATTATCTTGTGTATGCATGTTGACATAATATTTACAAAATGATTTTTGATCAAAAATTTATAAAAAAGCATTCCAAGAGCTGCCCCCATCACGGCAAACCATCTCAGAACGCCATTGTTCTCCTTGTACAGCATATAAAAGACGCCAATCCCACAGACAAACCAATAGAGCAAATCCTCCAGGGAGATCAAAAATCTGCCATGCGTGAATAATTTCCGGAAGACCAATATCCAATCGTAGGCAAATGTAATGACCAGGCCCATAAGGATAGAATGGAGAAAAAAAATTATTTCCTGCACAATGTCCTGACTCATATCCGGCAAACCTCCGAAAGATAATACACAAACCAAATCGCAAACTTACTTGAATAATCTGGCAAGCAGTGATTCCCCCTTGGCTCCATACCCCGCGTTTTCCGAATAAGTAAAGCTGTCAATCCGGCCGTCCACGTCCACTTCCCCCTTATCTAGGGACAGCCGGCTGACATGAAGTTCGGTTCCCTTGATCATCAGCATCCCTTGCTCTGTCTCCAGCAGGATCTCATTGACATCAAATGATAACACATCATTGACGCCGCTTATGCTACATGTCCTCCTGTTGGTAAGCATCAGCTTATGCGGTTTTCTGTTCGCACTGTTCAAATCTTCCATACATACCCTCCTCTGACAGTCGCACTGCCTTATGTTTCCTCAAACACCGTCTGCCCAAGCAGGAATCTCTCGGAGTCAAAGCAATGTCAGAAAGCCACATATTGCGTAGCCTTTACACTAAATGTATGTGTGGTCAGACCTAAATATGCCTGCTTTAGGGCAGATACCGAAACAGTTCCCTGGCTTCTTCTTTCCTGACGGTCTCCTGCACATCCAGAACTTCTACCTTAACTTCTTTATTCCCAAACTGAATGGTGATAATATCCCCCGCTTTCACATTGACCGACGCTTTCGCCGGCTTATCGTTCACGAGAACTCTGCCGGCATCGCAGGCCTCGTTCGCCACAGTCCGCCGTTTGATCAAACGGGAAACCTTTAAATACTTATCAAGTCTCATCGTATGTCCATACCTTTCCCTGAAATCATTTGATCCGGTAGGGAAGACCCTGTGCCGCTTTTATCGCGTATTCTTCCGAACGGATCCATACATAATACAAAAAGCCCATATGCGTCTGCATACAGGCCTTTACTTTCTCTTAAAATTATGCGTTAAGCATGTCCTTTAATGCCTTACCAGCCTTAAACTTAGGAGCTTTGGAAGCTGCGATCTTCATCACTTCACCACTCTGAGGATTTCTACCTTCTCTTGCTGCTCTCTCGGAAACTTCAAAAGTACCGAAACCAACCAACTGTACTTTGCCGCCCTTCTTCAACTCGTCGGCAACAACATCTGTAAAAGCTTTCAATGCCTTCTCCGCATCTTTCTTGGATAATCCTGCCTGATCAGCCATAGCTGCAACTAATTCTGTTTTGTTCATCTTGAACTCCTCCTTAAATGAGTCTTCATTTTATTATTAGATGTTCCTCTTTTGAAACGCCTACACATATTTATATACGCTTTTCCCTCTGATGTCAAGCAAAAAAATGGCTTTTTTTTCGCCATTTTCGGGCATTTCCCGCATTCTCTTTCTTTTCCACAATATGTTGTAAATTACGATTCTTCGTCCACATGATAAACCCTGTCATATTGATCGATCAAATCTTCTATTCTGTCTGTCAACACCTGTTCCTGTGAAATTTTGGCGATCCTCGCAATGTCAGACACCCTTATGAGAATATCCGCCATGACTTTCTCCAACTCCTTGCCGTAAGGTTCATGACCGCATACTTCAAGCGCATCGACTGCTTCCTGCAGCGCATGCACATTCTGTTCATAGGAATATCCCTTCTCATAATTCTGATCAATCTTTTTCAACACCTTCGCCGCTCTTGTCAGCGCCGGCAGTTCCCACGGGATTTCCTGCAATGGAGAGGTGATCCAGGATTTCTCTTTTTTCTCCTGCTTCTTGATCTCGTCCCAGTTCATAAGAACCTCTTCCGGCGTATCTGCGCTGCCTGTCCCAAACACATGCGGATGCCTGCGGACCATCTTACGGCTGATCTCGTCTACCACATCAGCCATGGTAAAAAGACCCTCTTCCTCCGCGATCTGTGCGTGCATGACCACCTGCAGGAGTACGTCTCCCAACTCTTCCCGCATATTCTCAGGGTTTCCTGTCTGGTCAAAAATCCGAATGGAGGCAAGCAGCTCGGCTGCCTCCTCCATCATACATGGTTTCAAACTTTCATGCGTCTGCTCTCTGTCCCAGGGACAGCCATTCTCTCCCCGAAGCATTTTGATGATCTCAAGAAGATCTTTGTATGTATATTGTTTGTTATTGTTCTGCATTTTATGAATATTTCCTTATCAATCCCTGTTTATTCATCCTGCTCTTCATCTGTTTCAAGTTCATCATTCTCTCCCGATTCACTTTGCGGTACTTTTACATAATATACTTCAATCCTGCCCCCATTTTCAATCTCCTCTGGAATTGGCTTTGGATCCGTTTTCTCAAACGCATAACCCTCATATTTATCCGTAATATTAATATCGTCCTTATCGACCTTTATGATGTCTGATTCCTGCTCTGATACGGATTTTGCTACGTAATCCGCCTCCTCCAGATCTCCATCCTTATAATATCTCACGGTATAACTCAATTCCTTCATCTTTTCTTCTGCTTTGATGTAGTACACTTTAATTGCATCTCCGCTATTAACGGTATCTGGAATTGTCTCTGGATCCGTTTTCTCAAATACATAACCCTCATATTTGTCCGTAATATTAATATCATTCTTATCGACCGCTATGATGTCCGGTTCCTGCTCTGACACAGAATTTACTACGAAATCTGCCTCCTCCAGATTGCCGTCCTTATAATATTCCACGGTATAATTCAATTCCTTCTTCTTCTCTTCCGCTTTGATGTAATATACTTTAATTACATCGCCATCCTTGACCGTCTCCGGAATTGTCTCCGGATCCGTTTTCTCAAACACATAACCTTCTTCTTTATATTTATCTGTGGTATTGATATCTTTCCGATCTACCGCTATTCCATTCGCTTCCTGTCCCACTACAGACTTTGTTATTTTTACAGTGTCCGCATCGACAATCATTCCATCCTTATAGTACTCCACCGTATAACTCATTTCCTTTGTTTCCGTACTATTGCTGGAAGAACCACTGCCATTTCCGCTTACCGTCTTATCCTCCTTTTCCAGGTCTGTAAAGGAATAAGTAACATCTTCTCCGTCATTATATAGATAAATTGTATAACTCTTCGGCTTATAACCGCTCTTGCGCAGCGTCACCGTGTGGCTTCCTATATTCTTCTTAAAGCTGACCGGCGCGATTCCCACGTAATTACTGTCCACATATACTTCCACACCCTTAGGCGAATCAATATATACTTTATTGCCAGTCGTCGGGGTGATCGTGTTCTCGCTGACAGACTCCGGTGGTGTTTGAGTCTGTTCCGGCTCTTTAAGATCCAGGGTATTATCACTTACTGTGGAAGTATCTTCCTTCTTTTCTTCCAGCTCAAAGGAAATCCTGGCATATTCTGAACCAACCTGGATATATTTTGTCAGGGAATCATAGCCGTCCGCCTCCAGATGGATCTGATGGATCCCATAAGGCAGCTCCACTGCACTGCTGATATCCGTAACCTCGCCGTCTATGCTGACCTTAGCATTGCCTGGCGTCACAGAGAATAAGATCTTTCCGGTCTTATCCTTTATGATCTCGATATCCCCTACGTCCAGGATCGTCTCCTTATCTCTTTCGATAACAATATCTTTGGTACTACTGACGCCCTCGTTTGATAAGGCTACCTGATAGCTTCCCTCAGGAACAACAAGAAGCATATCTTCCGTAATCTCCCGGATCACCGTGTTGCCCACCTCGATCCAGCCGCCGATCAGCGCCTGTTCGTTCCGCAACCGCAGATATCCATGCCCCTTTTCTACATTAATGCTATAGATCTTGTGATCAATCCCGCGGATGGTGACCAGATCCTGTGCCACAACATCCATGACTTCCACGCGTCTGCCCTCAGAAAGAATCACCGCTTCCTCCGGAAGCGCATAAGTACTCGATCCGATGCTGGCCGTATGATTGATCCCGCCCAGGTCATAATTCTGTATCTTCTCATAGACCCATGCACTGGGAGATACTTTGAGATTAGCAATCTGCCTCTTTCCTTTCAGGAAATTGACATCCACAACATCGCCTGCCCGAATCTGGGAGATGGTCATCGGCCCGTCATATTTATCTGTCACATAAGTTGTGCCATCGTAATACAGCGTATACTGCCGACCTGTATCCATATTCATGAAAATCACGCAATGATTCTCCTGATCCACTGCCATAACGACTGCCGTATCCGCCGAGTCATAACTGCCCACTGTACTCACACTGAATCCGGTATCTACAACATTATTCTCTTTATCTTTGGCCATACCGATATTGAAAGCCTGCGAAGTACACCCGGTAATCAAAAGAACCAATATCATGATAACCGTTATCAACTGTGAAATTCTTCCGTGCATTTTAAATCCTTATCCTTTCTACCTGAAAGCCCGCTTTCCGACTGCCTGATTTCTTTTGCAACCTTGGGCTCTATTTCTTGAAGATATTTTCCAGGAAGAGCTGCTTTTCCCGCTCCTGAGCAAATAATTTCTCGATCTTCTCCATATTCCTGCCGGGAATCCACGCTTTGCCTGTATTATAATAGAAGTTCACGATCTTCCAGAATTTCTCAGGATATGCCAGCCGGTAATATAGCTGCCTGTAATCCTGATCCGTCAGACTTCTCTCTCTATTATAACTCTCTAAAAGCAAATTCCCAAGTGCCTGCGACCAGTTATTTTTTTCCAAAAGTTTGCGCAGAAACAGGTACAGATCGCGTACCGGATAATCTCTCACACATTTCTCGAAATTAATAAGCACATTGCCATGATCCGTGCGCAGAATATTGTGGTATTGGTAATCGCCGTGACATACCACCGGAAATTCATAAGAATCTTCCTCATAGGCATAATAACGCAATTCATCTGTAATTTGCAAGGCATTATTCATGAAATAATCATAATGTTTCATCAAATAAATCTCAAAATCTGTCTTCTGGCTCTTCTCCTGCAAAAACTTTCTAACCTTTTTCAGTTCCCGGTTATGTTTCTCATACTCATTCTCGATTCGAAAAACCGGCTGCGTCTGCAGTTCCTCACAAGAAGACAGATCAGCCGCACAGTGCAGTCTCGCAAGCGTACAGACTGCCTGGCTGCACTCCTCGGAATCCCTGTAATTGCATTCTCTTCCCTCATAATAAGATTTTACTATGTATAATGTCCCATCCGAATCGGCTGCTGTCAACTCATCTTCCTTCGTCCGCAGGATAGACTCTGCCTGTACCACACCGCTCTCATTGATATGTTTTAACAGGAAATCCTGGAATTTCACCTTATCAGCAGGTCCGCTGTACTCCTTCAAAATCAACAGCCCTTTGTCCGATTCACATAGGATCGCACCTCTTCCCTTCCAGGTACGGTTTACCTCTATTTCATAATGATCCAATAAACTGACACTTCTGTCATTCACGCGAATACCCCCCGCTTTGTCGTCTATCTTATCATATGAGAGTGAAGGGCAAAGTATGAAAAAGACGAAAAGATTTTCTAAAGCGTCAAAATACGCAACAGTTCTTCCTTCGTATTGCGCTCAGGATCTTCCAGCACAATTTCAAGTAATTGATTCAAGATCCGGCCAATCTCTTTGCCGGGCGGTATCCCAAGGGCAATGAGATCTGTCCCCGTAACTGCCAGATCCTTTAAGTTCATGCACTCATGTTTCTGGCAGATCTCTTCGTAGAGCACCTGTATGTATGACAGTTTTTCGAGTTTTTCCTTCCGCAGATAGTCACTCTGCGCCAAAATATCCGCTCTTTTTACAGAAAACAGCATTCTGAAAATATCTTCTCCTGTGCGGTTGACCGCTCTTCTGACAGCCCCCGGAGAGACTCCCACCTCCTGGTCATGAAATCGCACGATCTTTGTTACTTTTCGGATCGTGTCGTTATCAAATTTCAAGCGGCGCAGGATCTGCATCGTCATCTGTTCTCCCACTTCCGCATGTCTCTTATTGTGTGTGATACCCTCCGCATCGACCGTCAAGGTCTGTGGCTTTCCGATATCATGAAAAAGCATCCCCAGCCGCAGTATCTTATCCGGCTCTACCTGCATCATAGAGTGCAGAATATGCTCGCCCACATGATAGCAATGATGTGGATTGTTCTGTTTTGTCTCCATACAGAGATCAAATTCCGGGAAAAACTGTGCCGTGATCCCTGTCTCATATGCAGTCCGCAGATAATCTGGATGGTCTGAGACGACAAGCTTCACCAGTTCCGCCTGAATTCTTTCCGCACTGATCCGTCGGAGACTGGGCGACAATTCCTGAATCGCTTTCTTCGTGTCACGTTCAATCTGATAACCAAGCTGCGCAGAGAAACGGACCGCCCGCAGCATACGCAGCGCATCTTCTGTAAAGCGCTCCCGCGCCTCACCGACACAGCGGATCATTCCCCGATCAATGTCCTGTAATCCGCCATACAGATCCACCAGCCCCGTCTGTTCATTATATGCCATCGCATTGATCGTAAAATCACGTCGTTTCAAATCCTCTTCCAGATCTGCGGTAAACGTCACTTCCTTAGGGTGTCTTCCATCCTCATACTCCCCGTCAATACGGTAAGTCGTCACTTCAAACCCTTCCCGATCCATCATAACCGTCACGGTGCCGTGTTTGATGCCGGTATCGATCGTCCTGGAAAAAAGCTGCTTTATCTTCTCCGGTTTCGCAGACGTAGTAATATCCCAGTCATTAGGAATTCTGCCCAAAACGGAATCCCGGATACAGCCACCCACAGCATACGCCTCACAGCCTGCTGCCATCAGCGTTTCTATGATCTTATGCACTTTCTCAGGCAGCCGTATCTCCATCGATTCCTTTCCTCTTTTCCAATTTCTAAAACCTCTAGCCGATACTCGGTCCTTTAAAGATTTCATTGACATTTTCAAGATGAAGATCTGGTTCCTCATCCTCTCCTGCCAAAGAATTGACCAATCGTTCTATCTCTTTCTTTGACATCACACTGCGGTTTCGTTCAATAAATTCTTCTTTCTCGTCATCCGACATATCTACAAACCGATCCATTGCCGCGCGGTTTGTCGTCAACGCCAAGCCCAAATCCAAGGGTAAATTATTATAATCCATTTTTCATCCTCCTGTCACATAAACAGCCTGTTAATTCCATGTTACTGATGCATCATTCATGCATAGAATGTGAAAGAGACCTGAAAAATATACTTTTAAAATTTAATTTTGTACTTTATGGCATTTTCTATCTGGTAGCTTACGATCCTGGTAAGAACCAGAAGCAGAAATTGATTCTCTTGTTTACTATCAGTATATCCGGAAATGGAAATAGAAACAATCCTGTTTTTTCATTCTCGACCATCAAACCATCGCCTGTCTGACAAAACAAGGGCGGGGATCCGCAACGATCCCCGCCCTAAAAGGATCCATTCTGTATTTATTTCTTCTCCGGCATCCAGACTCTCATCTGGTTCAATCCACGATTCCCCCATGCATAGTAGGGAATCAGAGTGATCCGGCATTCTTCCTCGGCCGGCGCCTCATAGCTATAGAGCGCATCATTAACTGTCTCCCGATATCCTTCCGCATAAATCTCCTGTATACCAAACAGCTTATCCGGCAGGAATTCGCTGACCGTAACGGCACCATCCTTTTTCAGGGAAAGAGACAGGACATCGTCGGCATTATCCACGCCCTCCGCACAGTAAATCAACGGTCCACGCTGAATGGCTGCCTTTCCGGTATTCGCAGAAACTTTATTACATGTATATACTTTCCGGACAGGCATACTCAGTTCGACGGTCAACACATCGCTTGCACTGAAGTCTCTGTTTAAGAATGCATATCCGCTCTCTTCCATCTCGTAAGATACGGGTTTACCATTCAGGCAGATTACCGTATCCACGCTCCACGCCGGGATGCGGATAGCCAGAGGAACCGACATGGTCTCTCCTTCCGGCGCAAACCGGTATGTAATCTTATTATCATACGGATATGCCGTCTCCAGAGTGATCTTGCCGCCGAAAACATCTCCCAGATCAAGTGTTCCACCAATAAACAGATTCGAGAACAGCTTACCAGGCAGCAAATGCCATGCATACTCAGCCACAGAAGACAACAGTCTTGCAACATTGGGCGGACAGCATGCACAGGCAAACCATTTCGGACGCACCGGCAATGCATGTTTATGTGTCTGTGCCTCCCCGGAAATGCCCGGAAGCGCCTCAAGCGGATTCACATAGAAGAACCTGGTTCCATCCAACTGCATTCCCGCCAGAACACAATTATACAGAGCACGCTCCATCTCGTCTACATACTTTCGGTCTCTCTCAAGATAAAGCATCTTATTTGCAAAAAAGATCAATCCGATCGCCGCACATGTCTCCGCATATGCCGTGTCATTCGGCAGATGATAGTCCTTCGTGAAAGCTTCTCCTTCATAAGCAGAACCAATCGCACCCGTCACATACATTCTACTCTGCGTGATATTGTTCCAGAGCGTTTTGCACGCATCTGTCAGCGTAGTATCTCCCGTCTCCATAGCAGCGTCTGCCATACCGGTATAGAGATAGACTGCCCTCACTGCATGTCCCACTGCTTTCTTCTGCATTCTGACGGGTTCCATGCACTGGTTGTATTCTTTGTCGTCAGCATTGCTGCCCCATACCGACCAGCTGTTTCTTCCCTTTTCCTTCTTATAATATTCGCTGTCAACCCCTCTTACATTGATAAAATGAAGCGCCAGCTCTTTGTATTTCTCTTCTTTCGTGCAGCGGAACAGACGCATCAGCGCCAGCTCGATCTCCGGATGGCCAGGATAGCCCTCCGCTCCCTCCTCGATAAAATGTCTGTAGATATGATCCGCCATGCCGCACATGATCTCCAGAAGTCTGCTCTTGCCTGTACACTCCGCATAGGCAACCGCCGCCTCGATCATATGGCCTGCACAGTATAATTCATGTGCCTCATGAAGATTCGTCCATCTCTTGTATGGCTCCTTCACCGTGAAATATGTATTCAGATAGCCATCCTCATGCTGTGCGATGCCGATCAGTTCTATGATCTCGTCGCACCGTTTCTCTAATTCCGGATCCGGATTCTGCGCCAGAGAATACGCCGCGCCCTCTAACCATTTCGCCACATCACTGTCCTGGAAGACCATGCCGTAGAATTCACCGTCACACTGACCAGTGCGCAGTTTCTCTGCCGCCATACGGAAGTTCTCGATGCAATGGCTTTTCTCTGCACCCTCGATCCTGTCATTGAGTGCATTTTCCTGATAAGGAAGGACGACATCCTTCACCAGTTTTTCATATCTGCCCCAAAATCCATCCGTTACCTCAAACTTTTTTACTAACTTTAAATCACCCATTTACCAATCCTCCATCTTGTCTGCCACCGCATCTTTTGGCCGTCAAATATGCGGCCATATAGACGTCTTACAACTGATAATATGTATTATAGTCTTATAATAATGTTTATAAAATGGATATTTTTCCTTATTATTTGTATTTTTTTCTTATAACATCCATCAAATTCCCGGCACATATGTTTTCCGGTAATCCCGCGGCGCACACCCCTTCTCCCGGTGGAAGATCTTGCTGAAATAGAAGACATCCGAAAACCCTGTCATTTGCGCGATCTCCGCAATAGGCAGATCCGTTTCTGTCAAAAGCTGTTCCGCCTTGTGAAGACGCAGAAGCGACTGGTATTCCTTGATCGTCTTCCCAACCGCTTTCTTAAACAGCGTACCGGCATATTTATAGGATAATCCACAGCTCTGCTCGATCTGCTGCGCTGTAAATCCATCCGCATAATGCATTCTGATATATTCCTGGATCTGTCTGACATAACTGTTTTCAGAAGTGCTTTCCTGCGTATTCTGGGCACAAGTCAGAAAAATCTGCCACAAATTGACGGAAGCCTGCGGAATGTTGCCATGTACGTGCGCATCCAAAAGCTTCTCAAAGTCTCTTCTGACACGGCTTGTTCCAGAACAGTCTGTCAGCTTGGGCAGTGTAAGATATCTCTCATTCGCTGTCCTGTCGAGGCAGACTTTCTTCTCATAATAGATATCTCTGGGAAGTTCTGTCATATGCTCCTGAGGCCCCGGACAGTAAAAATGTGCATAATACCAGGCAGAGCCTTGCTCAAAAGGTTTCTCTCCCCAGCAATGCACACCACTCTTCAAAAAGAACAACTGCTGCGGCATGATCCGATACAAAATGCCGTCTTCAATGATCTCCATGGAACCCTGTAACAGATAAATCGCCACATGAAAAGGCGCCGTTCTATCTGCATGAAACATAGTCCCCAGATTAATACTGTAAGCCGCCTCACATATAAAAGGCATTGCATTACAGGGAATTCTGAGCAGATGTTTCTCCATTGCTCCCTCTACTCCTCCCTCTTACTCCAGGCGCGGACCGTCTGGCAATAACATCCTTCTGATCCGCTATGATCACAGAACAATACGGGAAACTTTCCGTCATACTCCCCGTGCCATACAATAAATATTCAGCATATCCCTCTCGTACAGCTTCCTTGCCGATCCCTTACAGCCGCCTGCCGCCAGACTGCACATATGTGCCATTGCTTTCATCTGTTCTTCTGTCGGCTCGATTCCCAGTTCCTTCATGTTTGTCGGCATACCAATCTGCCGATAGAAATCTTCCATCGCCTCAATTCCCTTTAATGCAATTTCTTCCTCACTGCCCTCTTCCAAAATTCCCATCACATTTCTGGCAAAACGGCAAAATCTTGGAAGACAATCCTTCAACACATATCTTGCCCAGCTTCCCCATACCGCAGCCAGCCCCGCTCCATGCGCCACATCAAACATTCCTCCGATCTCATGTTCCAGTCCATGGGATACAAAATCCCCACCGTCATTGCCACAACCCGTCAGGCCATTATGGGAAAGGCTGCTGGCCCACATGATTTCTGCTCTTGCCGCATAATTATGCGGATCATCTTTAAGGATCAACGCATGATTGATCACTGTACGCATCAAAGCTTCCGCTATGGCATCTGTCAGCTCCATATTGCCGCCATTCGTAAAGTAACGCTCCATCGTATGCATCAAAATATCCGTACACCCGCAGGCGGTCTGGTAATCTGACAACGTCATGGTCAGTTCCGGGTTCATAACCGCAAAGACAGGTCTGCAGATATCATTATTATAGCCTCTTTTGACCATGCCCTCCTCTTTCGTAATGACGCTGCTATTGCTCATCTCGCTGCCTGCCGCCGCAATCGTAAGCACAACGCCAATTGGCATACAGGCCGCCGCCTGCCTCGTATGCTCATAGAAATCCCAGACATCTCCTTCATTCATCAGACCATATCCGATCGCCTTACAGGAATCGACTACGCTCCCGCCGCCGACCGCAAGCAGAAAATCAACCTTTTCCTTTCTGCACAGCGCAATTCCCTCATAGACAAGCGATAACCTTGGATTGGGAACAACACCGCCCAATTCTACATGTGCAACCCCTTCCTGGTCTAATAGTGTCCTGATCTGTGCAAGCAGACCGGAACGCTCTGCACTTCCGCCGCCATAATGGATAAGTACCTTACTACAGCGAGTCTCTTTGACGAGCTTCCCGATCTGTTGCTGTGTATCTTTGCCAAAGACGATCTTCGTCGGCGTATAATAATTAAAATTAAACATCATCCATGCCTCTCTTTCCTTAGGAAACGTAGTTGTCAGACTTGTTATTACCTTTTCCTTCATTTGGACGCATCACCCGGCAGGGATTCCCATACGCTACTACATGATCAGGAATATCCTTTGTCACTACGCTGCCTGCACCGATCACTACATTGTCGCCGATCGTTACCCCTGGCATGATGATTACACCGCCCCCAATCCACACATTATTGCCGATTACAATCGGCGTTGTCTGCGTCTTACAGAATGCAAAAGAACCGTCTTCTCTCGGCTCTCCGAACCGTTCTGCCGCATTCGTGGGATGAAACGCCGTATACATCTGTACATTTGGCGCGATTAGCGCATTGTCCCCGATGATGATCTTGTTGTCGTCCAAAAAAGTACAATTCATATTGACTTCACAATTATTTCCGAAATAAATATTATTGCCATAATCTACAAAGAAAGGCGCTGTGATCCACAGATTCTTCCCTCTGCCCCCTAACAGTTCTGTCAGAATACGATCTTTCTCCTGCGCATTTTCAGAATCTGTCCGGTTATAATCCCGCATGAGATTCTTAGCCTTATGCCACTGCGTCAAAAGTTCCTCATCCCCACAATCATAAAGCTCCCCCGCCAACATTTTTTCTCTTTCTGTCATAGGTGTAAACTTCCTTTCTGCTAAATGTATTCCCTCTCTATCATCGAACACACTTTCCTATGATAGAAATATATCCGGCCATCCTGGATCGCTCCACGATAGGCCGGATTCCCTGTACATCGATCTGACAATGTATCTCCGATCAATAATTCTCTGCACAAACCTCAAAATAACTCTGCGGGTGATTACAGGTCGGACACACTTCCGGCGCTTTCGTTCCTACTACGATATGGCCGCAATTTCGGCACTCCCATACTTTAACCTCACTCTTTGCAAATACCTGCGCCATCTCAATATTTTGCAGAAGCGCACGATATCGCTCTTCATGATGTTTCTCAATCGCACCTACCAGCCGGAACTTCTCCGCCAACTCGGAAAAACCTTCCTCCTCAGCCGTTTTCGCAAAGTTTTCATACATATCTGTCCACTCAAAATTCTCGCCATCCGCTGCCGCTGCCAGATTCGCCTTTGTATCACCAATTCCGCTCAGTTCCTTAAACCACATCTTCGCATGTTCTTTCTCATTGTCTGCGGTCTTTAAGAATAAAGAGGAGATCTGCTCATATCCCTCCTTCTTCGCTACCGAAGCGAAATACGTATACTTATTTCTTGCCTGTGACTCCCCTGCAAACGCTGCCTCAAGATTCTTCTCTGTCCGTGTTCCTGCATACTTACTCATGATTTCATTCTCCTTTTCTTTTGCTGCTGTTATGCGTGTATGATACTTGTATGTTCCGAGATTTCCCTGCTGATCGTACAAAGATCCTCTGTTGACAACGCATGGATATCCGCATGTCCGGTAATTCTGCCGAAAGTTCTCAGCTCTTTTGCAGTACAGAGCAGATAATTAGCCACTCTCTGCGCCGCCGCCGCCTCATGCAACCGCTTTCTCAATTCCGGATCCTGTGTCGCCATCCCTACCGGACACATGCCTGTCCCACAGATCCGGTACTGCTGACATGCCGCCGCAACCATAGCCGCCGACGCAATCGCCACGGCATCTGCTCCCATGGCGATCGCCTTGGCAAAATCCGATGAAACTCTCAAGCCTCCGGTGATCACCAGATCAATGTCCGCGTGCACACTGTCCAGATATTTCCTTGCCCGGTAAAGCGCATAGATCGTAGGAACGCTTGTAGAATCCCGTATGATCGCCGGAGACGCTCCGGTCGCCCCGCCTCTTCCATCGATCGTAATGAAATCCGGTTCAGCAAAAACGCAATATTCCAGATCCTTCTCAATCCTGCCTGCCGCAATCTTGATCCCGATCGGCCTGCCGCCGCTGCAGTCCCGCAGGTTCTTCACCATTGTCCTTAAATCTTCCTTTGTATTGATACCGGGAAATTTGGAGGGACTGATCACATCCTGCCCCAGCGGTTTCTCACGGATCGCTGCAATCTCAGGCGTCACTTTGCTGCCTGGCAGATGACCGCCCATGCCTGGTTTCGTTCCCTGTCCGATCTTGATCTCTATGGCGTCGGAAGTCGTCAGGTTTTCTGTCGTCACACTGTATAAATTTGGAACATACTCAAAGATGTATTTGTGGGCCGCTGCCTTTTCCTCCGGCAGGATCCCTCCTTCGCCGCTGCACATTGCCGTGCCTGCCATGGCGCTTCCCTTCGCAAGCGCAATCTTCGTCTCTTTTGAAAGCGCCCCGAAAGACATATGTGAAATATACACCGGCATGTCAAGAACCATCGGCTTCTTCGCATGTCTGCCGATCACGGTCTTAAGGGATACCTCTGCATGTTCTTCTAACGGCGGCGGATTAAGCTGCGCTCCCAGCACAAGAATGTCATCCCAATTTGGCATCTGCATCTGGGTGCCCATCGCCTCAATCGCCGATTTTCCTGTGACGGCCATCTCGTGAATTTCCTTGAAATAACGGTAATTGCTGTCCGTCTTTCTCGTCTCTTTGGGATAACTCAGATCCAGACCTTCTCCGGAAACTGTTTCCGCCGTCATAGTGTCTGCCTGATCCTTTTTCTCTGCCGACAGGATCTCAAATTTCTCCACAGACTGTTTACACATGGGACATTCTTTCAATTCAGCAAAGGATTTCCCTTCTGCCTCTTCATCAAACACGTATCCACATACGCTGCATTTGTACACCATAACAATACCCTCCCATCATTTGTTCTGCATTTCCTGCTTCTGACATTCTGAACAGAAATGTTTACCAGCTCTTCTCAAACGTCATATTCCAATCCAACCGGAACGGATCATCGGAAGACGCTTTGATCTCCTCATAGATCTCCCGTCGCTCGTCGCTGCTTTCGCCTGCCCAATATTCATACCCAATAAAATAGCTTTCCATAAAATCATCCCAGGAATCAAAAGTCTCCTGGATCGTTTCCGCAGTCTCTAACGACTTGTCAAGCGCTTCTTCCTGTGTATAATAACCCGCAAGATAATAGTATCCAAGAAGCGACATCGCACGGCTGTAATCCCATCCTGCCATGGCATCAGGCCCATACTGCTCATAAAATGTGAACCAATCCGCGTAATTGTCTGCCTCTTCCGCATCTACCTCAAAATTCGCCAGGATCACATCGGCCCGCTCCTGTGCAGGCGCATCCGCTACTCCGGCTTCCGCCAGATATTCCATCTCTTCTGCAAAAGAAACCCGATGCCCCTCTTCCAGAAGCCAATCCATCGTCTCATCTGCACTTGCACGGTCTGTAACTTCCCACCACTCACTCAAAAGATTCTGCACGATATTCTTGCTGCCTTCGCCTGCCGTCATTCCGCCAAATATTGTGTAATCCCAGCCATTCACCGCAGTCAGGACGGCACAGGTATTATTAAACCACTGAACCGTATCGCTTCCCCCCGCAATAGAGGTATCTTCGACTTCCGGCGCCGTTTCCTGAAAAGAAGCGCACACTTTGTTAAAATATTCTTCTTTTGCTTCGTTGATCTTTACCGCTGCTAAATAGATAATGCCGTAGTAGGCATACTCTGTCTGCCCATAGAGAATACGCCCGTCCAAAGTCGAATTTTCAACTGTTATCTTACAACTCTCCGTTTCTGCCACGTCCATACCAGAAACAGACGGACTGTCCACAGGCTGGGACACTGACACCGAATAGGAAGCCTTGATCAGCTCTTTAAAGTTATCCATATCACTAATATTATAAATATGTTTTGGCAACTGCGCAACAATGATCTCTTCTGCCCCATTTTCACTGGTCATCGCGATCCATCCTTCTGCCGCCCATCTCAAATCCTCTTCTATAATATCTTCATGTTCCACCCATTCTTCATTCATCTGAATGCTTACTGTCTGATCCTTGGACGTAAATTCCTTCATGACCACTTCCTTACTTCCGCATCCCGCCAGCATTGCCATCAGAGCAAGCACTGCAATGATCCCTTTTTTCCTTCTCCCTCTCATTTTCTTCCCTCCTGAATCTATTCTTTGAGCAGTTACTGTAAATTGTATCTGCATGGATACCATATTACTGGCCTGTCTCCCCAGATTTTCCGAATTCTATCCTTCTATGACCATGTTCTCCAACGCAAATTCCAAGCACAACTGCATGATCTCATTGCGGGTCCTTCCGGTTTCTTTGGCAACCCGATCTACCTCCTCCACCATATCGGACGGCAGTCTCATGGAAATGACTTTTGATTCACTCGTGTATTTCTGAGGATGAATGATCAGCTTTTTCTCTTCCAAAATTAGACACCTCCATTTATGAATACTATTATAATACAAATGTATTCTTGCGTCAACCATACTACCTGTGCTACTATTTTCTAAATAACAGCCTACCAATCGATACATAAGGAGATTTTCATGAAGATAGACAGGCTCATTGGCATCTTATCGATCCTGCTGCAGAAAGACACGGTCACGGCGCCCTATCTGGCCAGGCATTTCGAGGTTTCCAGACGGACCATCAACCGTGATATTGAAGATCTATGCAGGGCCGGCATCCCGATCGTGACCAGGCAGGGATCAGGCGGCGGTATTGCTATCATGGAAAACTACCGGATGGAGCGTACTCTGCTGACCACCAGGGAAATGCAGGATATCCTGGCCGGGCTGAGAAGTCTCGACAGCATCAACGGCACCAACCGCTACGGCCAGCTTATGGAGAAGTTATCGACCGGTTCCTCTGATTTCATGTCCGGCGGCCAATCTGTTCTGATCGACCTGTCCTCCTGGTACAAAGATGCTCTTGCTCCCAGAATCGAACAGATCCGCCACGCGATCGACAACTGCCTGGAACTGGAATTTATCTACTACAGTCCTTCCGGAGAAAGCGCCAGAACGATCGAGCCATATTATCTGATCTTCCGGTGGTCAAGCTGGTATGTGTGGGGATGGTGTAAGACACGTGAAGATTTCAGACTATTCAAGTTAAATCGTATGGACAAACTGCAGATCTCTGATCTGTCCTTTGTGAAAAGACCTGTTCCATTGCCGGATCTGAAAACCGAGCGGATCTTTCCCGGCGGCATCCGCGTAAAAGCTCTGTTTTCTGCCGAATGTAAATGGCGTCTGGTGGAAGAATTCGGAATAAATTGTTTTACCCGGCAGGAAGACGGAAAACTATTGTTCCATGCAGATTATACCCATAAAGAAAACCTGGTCACGTGGCTTCTCACCTTCCGCGACCAGGTAGAACTTCTGGAACCGATAGAAATAAGAGAAGAACTGCAGGCGGCATTGATCAACACTCTGAAGATCTATGCTCATAATAATCCTTAACTGCTGCCCTCACTGCCTCTTCTGCCAGCACAGAACAATGCACCTTATGTGCCGGCAGACCGCCCAGGGCTTCTGTAACCGCCTGGTTCGTTAACTTCAAAACTTCTGAAACCGGCTTTCCCTTAATCATTTCCGTCGCCATGGAACTGGATGCGATCGCAGAGCCGCAGCCAAAAGTCTCAAACTTGACATCCGTCACAACCTCATCCTCGATCTTTAGATAGATCTTCATGATATCGCCGCATTTGGCATTGCCGACTTCTCCCACGCCATCTGCATTTTCTATCGCTCCAACATTCCGTGGATTTCTGAAGTGATCCATTACCTTTTCACTGTATAATGCCATACTTGTCTTCCTTCCTTTTCTATCTTGAGAATCACTCTGTCTGTAGTATCTCTGATCCGTCCTGCGCTGTGTGCAAACAATCTCTATGGAAGAAGAAACTCTCGCCTCCCACTGATCTTGTCCTTCCACAGAGGCGACATGTTCCGCAGATAATCGACCGCCTCCGGCACTACCCGCAATATTTCCTCTATCTCTTCTTCTGTATGATCCGCACTCAGCGAAAGCCGCAGAGAACCATGTGCTATTTCATGAGGCCTGCCGATCGCCAACAGGACATGACTGGGATCAAGCGATCCGGAAGTACAGGCGGAACCGGAGGAAGCACAGATGCCTCTGTCGTCCAGCAGCAGAAGCAGACTCTCCCCTTCGATTCCTTCGAAACATAAATGGACATTGCCAGGCAGGCGGTTTTGCATATCTCCGTTTACTGTAGAATGGGGAATCCTGGAAAGTCCTTCCAGAAGACGATTCCGCATCCTGCATAATCGTTCTGTATAGACATCTATATTCGCACAGGATTCTTCCAATGCCGCCGCCATACCCATGATCGCAGGCATATTCTCCGTTCCGCCACGCTTCCCCCGTTCCTGCGCGCCGCCTTCGATCAGGTTTGTCAATGGAATGCCTTTTCTCGCATATAACGCCCCTATGCCTTTTGGACCATGGAATTTATGGGCTGAAAGAGAAAGCATGTCAATATTTTCCTCTTCGACATTGATGGCCAGATGTCCTGCTGCCTGCACCGCGTCCGTGTGAAACAAGACCCCTTTGTTCCTGCATACGGCGCCGATCTCGGAAATTGGCATAACAGAGCCGATCTCATTATTGGCATACATAATCGTCACAAGACAGGTGTCTTCCCGTATCGCCTCCGCTACCTGCTCCGGATAGATCATACCATTCCCGTGAACATCCAAAAGCTCAACCTCAAATCCTTCTTTCTCTAATCGCTTCAGTGTATGCAGCACTGCATGATGCTCAAATGCCGATGAAATGATATGTCTTTTCCCGGATCTTTCTCCGATTCTGGCTGCCGAGATAATTGCCTGGTTGTCCGCCTCACTGCCGCCGGAAGTGAAATAGATTTCCTGGGACGTGGCATGAATGCAGCCGGCAATGCGTTCTCTGGCAGATTGCAGCGCCTCCGCCGCTCTCTGTCCGGCCTCATACAAGCTGGAAGGATTGCCCCAGATTTCTTCCATATAAGGCAGCATTGCATCAATAGCCGTCCTGCTCATTTTTGTTGTCGCCGCATTGTCTGCATAGATCATCGTCCTGACCATACCTTTCTTTCTTATTTTCATCGATGATTTCATATGATTTATTTCCTGAATAGAGAATACTTTATTTTACCTATTTTGTCAATAGGTTAATTGGTAATTCATTTTATCATCTTGAATTTCCCTATTACCTTGTACTATAATAGGTTTATAGAATTGGAGGTTTGTCATGATTTCAACCAAAGGAAGATACGCTCTGCGTGTTATGCTTGATCTCGCACAGCAGGATCCCAACTGTTTCACGCCATTAGATGAAATTGCATCCAGACAGGGAATCTCTAAGAAATATTTAGAGATTATCTTAAAAGTTCTCGTCCAGGAAAAATTACTGAAAGGACTGCGCGGCAAAGGCGGTGGTTATAAACTGACCCGTCTTCCACAATCATACACTGTCGGCGAGATCCTGGAACTGACGGAGGGCAGTCTTGCTACAGTGGCCTGCCTGCAGGCCGATACAGAACTCTGTGAAAGAGCAGACACCTGCCTTACCCTGCCAATGTGGAAACAATATGATAAGATGGTGCATGATTTCTTCTATCAAATCACTCTGGAAGATTTGCTAAACGGAAAGATCACTGCCGATCCTAATAACATGTGGTTCAGCCGGACGCGCCTGGTATGATATGCTTCTCCCAAGAGCCGCTGTAAGCAGCAAGGCAAACATCAAATGGATGTTTCGTATCCGTCTGACTCATTGCCCGCGGAAATAAAATTTTATCTGCAATAAACACGACATATAGATGTCATGTTCGATATGGTACACTGTCTGTATTAATAGAAGCTTTTGCAGAACCGAAAGCACAATTTCCAATACCGTAAATGATAAAAGACACAAAGGAGAATTTCCGCTATGAAATACCCATGGATTGATGAATATCTGTTGAAGAAACGAAGCGTCACCAAAGATCTGCAGGCCGACTGGAATTGGATCCGCTATCATATTGGCGGCAGGATGTTCGCCGCAGTCTGCCTGGATTCGGAAGAGAAACCTTATTATATCACTCTGAAACTGGAACCTGAGGAGGGCAGTTTTCTGCGAACGCAGTATGAAGATATCCTTCCCGGATTCTACATGAACAAAATGCACTGGAATTCTATCCGGCCGGACGGCGCCGTTCCTGACGACTTGTTGAAAGACTTGTTGGATAAGTCCTACCATCTCGTATTAAAAAGCAGGAATTTGAGGCTACCATACAAGAACGTGTCCGCAATTTAAGAGATGATCCGATCTGAACGGATCTGCTCAAAATATGCTGTCCATTCGAGAAAAGTGCAAGCAAAGGAGTATCATAACGATGGCATTTGACTATAAGAAAGAATATAAGGAGTTTTACCTGCCGCCGAAAAAACCTGGCATCATTGAAATTCCAGAAATGAATTACATTGCTGTCAGAGGACATGGTGATCCCAATGAACCGGACGGTGCATATAAAACGGCGATCGGTCTTCTCTATGCCATTGCTTTCACAATCAAGATGAGCGATAAGGGCCATCATAAGATTAACGGTTACTTCTCTTATGTAGTTCCGCCACTGGAGGGCTTATGGCAGCAGTCCGGCTGTGACCGGATCGATTACTCCCGTAAGGAAGACTTTGAATGGATCTCCATGATCCGCCTGCCGGAATTCGTAACCAGGGAAGAATTTGACTGGGCGATCCGCGAAGCTGCGCAGAAAAAACAGAGTGATTTTTCCAAAGTGGAATTCTTTTCCTACCGGGAAGGTCTTTGTGTGCAGTGCATGCACATTGGCAGCTATGACAAGGAGCCTGCAACGATAGAGCAAATGGAACAGTATGCCGAACAAAACGGGTACATCATTGATCTTTCTGACACCCGCTTCCACCATGAAATCTATCTAAGTGATCCGAGACGGGCTGCCGTTGAGAAACTGCGTACCGTGATCAGGCACCCTGTCAGATGACGGTCGAATGATTAGGTAAAAAATTTCTCTTAAAAACATTGACAAAACCTGCACAAATATTGTATTATTTTAGTTGTTCGTAATTCGAAGCGTGGCTCAGTTTGGTAGAGCGCTGCGTTCGGGACGCAGAGGTCGCAGGTTCAAATCCTGTCGCTTCGACTATAAGATGAAGTAAAACATCAGGTCACTTGAAGATCTGGTGTTTTTTGATACCTTTCTAACAGTATCATAACTTTCTTAAACTCCTCAAAGAATTCCCATCCAAACATTGACATTCTTATCTTTTCAGATTATAACTATGTATGGAAACGGAGGGATTATTATGGAATCATACGAAATTTTAAGAGATCTTGCTATCATTCTGCTCTTTGCCAAATGTTTTGGCATTCTGGCAAGGAAATTCAAAGCGCCGCAGGTTGTCGGTCAGATCATTGCCGGGTTGTTAGTGGGGCCTTGTGTGTTTGGCTGGATCACGCAGACGGAATTTATCACGCAGATGGCAGAAGTCGGCGTGATCATATTGATGTTTTCTGTAGGGCTGGAATCTGACCTGAAGGAACTGATCAAGACAGGTCCGATCGCTCTGTTAATTGCCTGTGCCGGCGTCTTTGTTCCTCTTGTGCTCGGCGCACTTCTATACATGGGATTTTACGGGGCTGCCCCCTGGGGAAGCGAGAACTTCTATAAGGCTGTCTTCATCGGTACGATCATGACGGCCACCAGTGTCAGTATCACAGTCGCCTCCTTGCAGGAACTTGGCAAGATCAAGAGTAAGGTCGGCACTACCATTGTCAGTGCCGCAATCATCGACGACGTCATCGGTATCATTGTTTTGACATTTGTGATTGGATTTAAGAATCCGGATTCGAATCCACTCATGGTCATTGTCAAGACGATCGCTTTCTTTGCCGTGGCGATCGTAGGCGGATTTCTTTTCTACAAGCTGTTTCTTACGCTGGATAACCGCTATCCGCACACGAGACGTGTTCCGATCATTGGAGTGGCTTTCTGTTTTGCCCTGTCCTATATTGCCGAGAGATATTTTGGCATCGCCGATATTACTGGTGCTTATGTAGCCGGCGTTATCCTCTGCAGCTTAAGCGACAACGAATACATAAAGCGCAAAGTCGATGTCAGTTCTTATATGTTCTTCGGTCCGGTCTTCTTCGCGAGCATCGGCCTGAAAACAACCTTTAACAGTATGAATGGCAGACTCTTCGCCTTTTGTATCTGCTTCGTGATCGTTGCACTGGTCGCTAAGATCATCGGCTGCGGACTGGTCAGTAAACTATGCAAATACAATCTGGGGGATTCCCTGAAGATAGGCGTTGGAATGATGACCCGCGGTGAAGTCGCGTTGATCGTTGCACAAAAGGGTCTTGCCGCCGGACTGCTGACAGCAGACTACTTCACGGCAGTCATCCTGCTGATCCTCGTATCATCGATCGCGACACCGATCGTCCTGAAACTGCTCTACACACGGGATGAGAAAAAGGGAATCGTTCACGTCTGATCGTGCTATCAAAATCCCGCTGTCTGCAATGCGTAATGATTCAACCTGCACTTTTGAGAAAAAGCGTCAGGATTGAAAATACAGCAGACAGCGGGATTTTTGTTTTCATAGACAAGAAAGGCTATGACAATACCTTCTTGATCTCTGCCTCCAGCTCTTCTTTCGGCATCGCACCCACCATGGTCGCCACATCCTGCCCATTCACAAAAATCTTCATCGTCGGGATCGACATAACGCGGTACATTCTGGCAAGACCATCTTCTTCATCAATGTTGCATTTCCCAACTTTGACTTTGCCGTCGTAGTTTTCCGCCAACTGCGCGATCACGGGCGCCATCATCTTACAGGGACCGCACCAGTCTGCATAGAAATCTACCAGTACCGGAATCTGTGCCTCCAATACCTCTTTTTCGAAATTAGCTGTTGTGAATTTGTGTTCCATTCTGTTTTCCTCCTTTTGCTTTCTATCTGGCTATCACATATTTATAAATAGGATTCCCCATCGCTGAAAATCTTTCCTCATATTCCGTCATCACATTTCCTTCCATCATCTGCGCATTATGATGAAGGTCCTCTGTCATCTGCTCAAGATGCCATCCTGCAGGTTCCAGTTCTTCCAGTGCAAATTGAAAGAGATCATGATTGTCCGTCTTAAATTCAATGACTCCATCCTTTTTTAGTATTTCATGATAGCGGGCTAAAAATTCACGTGACGGCAGTCTCCTTTTCGCATGCCTGTCCTTCGGCCATGGATCAGAAAAATTCAAATAAATCCTGTCTATTTCTCCTCTGCCAAACACATCCGTAATCTCTTCCGCTTCCATGCGGATAAAATACAGATTCGGCATGGGATCTGATGCCATCTTCTGGATTCCGCGCAGCAACACACTGGAATATTTCTCGATCCCTACATAATTGATCTTCGGATTCTTTTTTGCCAGATCCATAAGAAATCTGCCTTTTCCCATTCCAATCTCAATCCGCACAGGATGATCATTTCCAAACACTTCTTTCCAATTCCCCTTGTATTGATACGGCTCGTGAATGACAAATGGACTCTGTGCAATAACCTCTCTCGAACCCGATATATTTCGCAGTCTCATCTATATCGTTGCCTTTCTTTTATCTTGATCAATATACAAGTATTATCTTATCATATTTGATCCTCACGTTCCATTTATAATTTTGTATTTTTTGTGAAATCCCTACTGTTTTTTTCCAAAATAGTGTATTATGATAAACATAAAGTTAGAGGCCTGTCCCGGCTTACCTTTATGGCATTGGTTATAAACCGTTCAACACATTTCTCATAAAATAGATTATTTTACATATACTTGTTTATTATAGAAAGGTTAAACGCTCATGTTTTTATCATATATAAAAAGAAAGAGGAAGATCGCACCTCTTTTTCTTGCATCCCTTATTTTATGCTGCACCTGGCACAGCCAAACCCTAATTGCCCATGCAACTTTGGAGGAACTGGAGGCCGCCGCCCAGGAAAGAAAGGCGCTCCCCATCCAATCGAATGAAATTGACAACTGGCCTGCCGGACCAGCGGTCAGCGCTGAATCTGCCATTCTCATGGAAATTAATACCGGCGCCATCTTGTATGCCAAGAATATTCACAAGAAGTCTTATCCTGCCAGCACGACCAAGCTTCTCACCTGTCTGATTGCCATGGAGCAGGGCAATCTTGATGATACCGTTACTTTCTCCCATGAGGCAGTTTTCAGTGTGCCTGTTGGCGGTTCTAATATGGGAATGGATGTCGGAGAGTCCATCACTTTTGAACAATGTCTCTATGGTATCATGGTAGGTTCCGCCAACGAAGCGGCCAACGCTGCCGCCGAATATACCGCTGGCTCTATTGATGATTTCGTTGTTCTCATGAATAAACGTGCTGCAGAGCTCGGATGCACGGAGAGCCATTTCACGAATACCAATGGTCTGCATGATGATGATCATTATACTTCTGCACATGATCTGGCTCTGATCGCTTCTGCTTTCTTCCAGAACGATATGCTCTGTAAGATCGGCAATACAGACCGTTACGAATTCAAGGCAACTGCCACACAGCCCGATGATTTTATTCTGAAGAACAAACATCGGCTGATCACGGGGGAGGTTCCATATGATGGAATCCTGGGTGGAAAGACCGGTTATACAGATGAGTCCAGACAGACTCTTGTCACCTGTGCAGAACAGAACGGTATGCGTCTTGTCTGTATTGTATTTCTGGAGGAAACCCCCGATCAATTTACTGATACGATAGAATTGTTTGATTACGGTTTCCATAATTTCCAGTTAATGAATATTTCTGAAAACGAGGACAAATACCAGATTGAACCGTCCGGTTTCCTACAGACGGGTAATGACATCTTCGGCAGCTCCAAACCGATTCTGTCAATCGATGCCAATAGTTGTGCCGTTGTCCCTAATACAGTCTCTTTTGAGGATTTGGATTCTACCATCAATTACAGTGCTGCTGTGGAAAACCGTATTGCACAGATCCGCTATTCCTATCATGATACTTATCTGGGAAACGCTTATCTGGAGCTGGCAGCCAACAATAGGTCTACTTATGAATTTGACACAAACCTAAACTCTACTGACGTGAGCGTAGAAAAGACGGATCAGCCGCCTCAAGAACCGATCCAGACAAATACAATCTTTATCAATGTAAAGAAAATCCTGATCATTGTACTCTCCTTATCCGCCGCTGTCATGTTTCTGTTTATCCTGCGCGCATTTGCCGTCAACAGCCAGAACGCCAAGCGCAGACAGAATCGTGTGAAACGCAGACAGAGGCGCAGAGAGCGGATCCGTTCTGATTTCGATGATTTTGACTTTTAGAACCTCGCAAGTTTACCTGCGATACTGCTTAAATAACTTCAGTCTGATACAGAAATACAGACAGGCTCCTGCTTTGGATGCAGGAATCTGTCTGTTATTATTTCTGCCGCGTCCTGCACTTTCTGCAAACTGCCGCCGCACTATTCTTTACTTCTTCCCAGATTTGTACACGTTCTGTCTTTTCTTATATTCCTTTGCCTTCTTCTGTCTCTCACGGATCAATTCAACTTCTTCCTCTGTGATAAACCTTTCTGTCTTGACAACATAGACCATCTTCTCTTCCGACTTTCGCAGACGGATTTTAGATTTCATATATCCATGTCTGTCACAATAGGACAAACAGTAGTAGTGTTTTCCGTTCGGAGTAAACCAGCGAATCTTCTTGCGCAGATTCCTGCGGCACAGATAGCATCTCGTTTCATTGACAGTTCTGTCTTCCATCGCCTGCGCCTTATCTGCAAATCCTCTGGAAATATATTTCACATAACTGTCAAACTGTACATGTACCTCCGCTCTCTGATTCGCAGGAATATGGAATAAATCATAAGAATAATTCCTGAGTACCTTTTCTTCCAGAAGAGCCAATATCTTCGCCGTGTAATAAGCGTCGCTGAATGCACGGTGGAAAGGAATATCCTTCTCGATCTTCAGGTAGTCGATCGCATACTCCAGCGTTCTTCTGGACTTCTTATCTTCATAGCCGATACTGAACAGCTTCTGGACATCCAGAAAAGGAAGCGGCCCATCTGTCAGCGGCTCCATATCATAATAGCGGAGATTTCTCTGTAATTCTGTAAGATCCAGGGGCCCCCAGGTACAGAAGATATAATCCTCTTCTCCACACCATGCAAAGAATCTCTTTGCCACTTCCGAAAAGGGGTGTCCCTTCTCAAGCTGCTCGATCTGTAAATGAATCAATCTTCTGGTGATTTGATGCATCTCATGATACACCTGAGGTTTCACCAGCTCTGAGAATTCCCCGATCATTTCGCGACGGCTATTGAGTTTAACGGCACCAATTTCCACAATCTCAAAGGGAAGAATCTTCGTCACTTCCTCTTCCCCAGTACTGCTCTGGTTCCATTCCAAATCCAGTATAATATAATTCATTTAGTCTTTCCTGTTTGCAAATATCACTTCGCCAAGCATACGATACAACTTATCTACTTCCACAGGTTTCGATAGATGTCCGTTCATGCCACATTCTACAGATTTACGCAGGTCGTCGTCAAACGCATTCGCCGACATGGCCACAATCGGAATCTTATGGCAGTCCTCGCGCTCCATGCTGCGAATCGTCCGGGTCGCCTCAAGTCCATCCATGACAGGCATCATAATGTCCATCAAAATCACATCATAAGTGCCCGGAGCAGTCGTGCGGATGCGTTCCACCGCCTCTGCACCATTATAGACGCAATCCACTGCAAAATCGCGCTCTTCCAATAGGGTCATTGCAATCTCTGCATTCAATTCATTATCTTCCACCACCAGAATACGGCATCCTTTGAAGGAAATCTCCTCTTCCTTCACTTCCTCTTCCATGTTTTCTCCTAATTTCAGGGAAATCGAGAAGCTAAAGGTACTGCCCTCTCCAGGTTCACTCTCCAGTTGAATATTACTGCCCATTAACTGTACCAGGCGACTGCTGATGGAAAGCCCAAGCCCTGTCCCCTGCTGTTTGGACGGATTAACTTCAGAAGCCTGTTCGAAGGAACGGAAAACTCTCTTCTGGTCTTCTTTCGGAATGCCGATTCCTGTATCACGGACCGCGAAATAGAAAACAGCCGCTTCCTCTTCCGTCCGGATCTCCTGAACTGTCAGTGTCACCCTTCCTTTTGCCGGCGTGAATTTGACCGCATTCCCAAGCAGATTGATCAATACCTGACTGATCCTCATTCTGTCAGCTAACAGCCAGTTATGCCTTACATCAATATCCTGTATAAAATCAATCTCTTTAACGGCTGCCTGTGTTATGATCAACTCTTTGATCGTATCTAACATCTCCTGAAGATTGAAATTCATCAACTCCAGTTTCATCTTGCCGCTCTCAATCTTAGACATGTCCAGAATGTCGTTGATCAGGCCCAGCAAATAATTGGAGGAGGACTGTATCTTCTGCAGGCAGTCCAAAATTCTCTCCTGGCTCTGCTCCTGCTGCAGGGCAATTGCTGTCATACCGATGATACCATTCATCGGTGTACGGATCTCATGACTCATACGGGACAGGAAATCTGACTTCGCTTTACTTGCAATATCATGCTGCTGCTGTGTCAACTGACTCTGGATAACTCTTCCAAGTTCTGCAAGATTCTGGTACTCTTCCATATTCTCCAGAATCTCCGGACCAATCCCCAGAATACAGATATTACCCATATAATCCCCGTTATCATACATAGGCATGACAATACCGTACTGCCCTTCATGAATACTTAAGAAGCGTCTTCGTATCTCATCTTTACTATCTTCTGCTGACAGATACCGCACTTCCCGCTGTCCAAGCCAGCGGAAGAAGATTTCCCTCTCTTCCTGTCGATACTGTCTTACATTCTCAGTAATATTCTCTCCATTCTTATGCCATTGATAATCCAGATAATTCGATTTGAAATCATCCCGCAGCACAGAGATCAGCACATCACTTGCCTGATAAAATCTTCCAATCTTACAGATAATCAACATCATCTGCGCCGGGAAATCTGCTCCCTTACCAAACAGATTCAAGGCAAGCGATACAAGGCTGACATCATCCCCATAATCCAATGTGTTGATATCGCGCCCTAATAATGGGGGCAGTTTTGTCCGTTCCTTCTCAGGAATATCCTCATAGGCAATATATTTCTTCGAAATACCAGGAACCACACGGCTCTGTGCCAGTTTCGCCATACAGATGATCTTTTCACTGGTCTGGCCTTCCTGCGCACATGCAATTCCTACATACACATCGACTTTCAATGTCTCTGCCCTGAAACTCAACTCAATCTTATCAAGAAGCTGCTCTGTAAACGCGATCGCTTCTTCTTTCGTCCGATTCTCCAGCCACAGTGTAAATTCATCTCCGTCAAGACGCATGGCCACTACCGGCCGTCCATCTCTCTCGCTATATTCCCGGCAGATCCCAAGCGTCAGGCTTCCTAATTCTTCCAGAATCATATCGCCAAAAACAATGCCGTTATTCTCGTTGATCTCCTTCAGACGATGCAAAAGCAGATTAACCATAACGCCATTGTATTGAACCCTACGGCATTCTTCCATATAACGTATTCCAGCGCTATACGAATAGAGTCCTGTGATGGCATCCGTCGAATTCCTCCGAAGCTGCTCTTCCTCTTTCTCTTTCTGTTCCTGAATATCCCGTATACTGCCTACGATCTTTCGCCGTTCGCCGTCTGTATCATAAACAGTCTTACCGGAAAGCGCAACCCATACGTAATCCGCATTCGTCGGCCATTTCATACGGAATTCCACCAAAAGACTGTCCGCCTTACTCTGCAGCTTTTCCGCTACCCTTGCACGATCCATATCATAAATATACTCTGGATCGATAAACCAGCTTTCGAATTCTTCACATGGCCAGTGGCCGCTCATTGTCTCATGATTCACAATGTCAAGCATATGATTCTGAATGTCATAGGAAAAAAAGATATCCTTGCTGTACTCTAAAGCAACCCTGTACCGTTCCTTTTCTTCCAGAAGAATATTCTCCGCTTCCTTCTGATTGTCCGTTAATTCCTTAACAACATCGTATAAGGCGTCTACCTCCAGAATATTAGACGGCGCAAACTCCTGGAGACCAGCGCTTCCCTTACTGATACATTGCATCAGAGATTGAACCGGTCGTGTCAGATATTTCACTACAATATAAATACCGAATACACCAAAGACCAGACCTACCAGGATTGCCGCTGCCATCCAGACATAAAGCTGGCGGCTGATCCCAAAAAGATCCATTTCCGTGTCCAGTCCCAGAAGCACCCATTCAGTATTCTCATAAGGTACATTATTACTGTACAGCTTCATTGGACAGATCACGGCATAGATTCCCTGTTGATCCAATTTGACATCTTTTACCAGAGAGAGACTATCATATCTCGTCTCCTTTAATTCAAAGGTATCCCCTATAGAACTGACCAGGTTATAGAGCATCCCCTTCCCTACCAGGGGACGATAACTGTTATCGTTTTGTTTGACAGCCAACATATAGCCCGACTGCTGTGAGTCATTCAATTCCATAACCGGGAAATAATCAGCAAACCTGCTGTCAGAAACCTCCACACCCATCACACCATAAATCTGCCCTTCGTACCGAAGCGGCAGAGAATAGGTGATCATCTCATAAGAGTCCGGCATACCCTTCTCCAGAGAAAACGGCATTGACCAGTAACCCAAATTTTCAATATCTACATCCGGATATTCTGCCCCGGCTCTCCACGGCTCATAAAAATAATTGTCCACATCACTGGATCCCATACCGTCCATATGAAAACGTGTGGTCCAACATGTATCAAGCGGTATGTTCCACTCTCTCGACAACTGTTTACTGCCCCTTTCCAGCAACAGATCCGTATAGTTCGCCGGACTGGTATCGGGATCAGAATCTCTGATGAAGAACCCTTCAAAGTCCCCTTCCTTCTCCATCTCTTTATCTGTCAGGATCAGAAAAATACCGGTCGTAGAACTATTCTGCTGCATTGCGAGGAATTCCGGAAAAACCTCTCCCAGAAAATCACGTTTCATCTCGTCCGATTCCAGAAAGGCATCGATATCCGCATTTTGATAGTTCAGAAACTCCCCAAGAAGACCGCCGATCACATCCTCCTTTTCATGGACAGACGCCCATCTCTGGTTCATATCATTCTGCAAGATCACTCTTCTGTTTTCTACCAGGCGATTCATCATGCTGCTCGAATGCTCCTGCAACATTTCTGCCGTTCTTCTGACCACCAGTGTACCCATGGTAATGATACTCTGTATCAACATAATAATGATCAGAGGAATGAGAAAAATCCTGAATATAGATGTTTTTTTTCTTTTATGATCTCTGCTTCTCATTTTGCCCCTACTTGCCAACTGTCTGATGCAACGCATCACAGAAAGAATCATACCACTTCTCGAAAGCTTCCTCTGTTACATAAGGAGCCGACGCATCCTCAAGACTTTCGCCCGCCTCTATTGCCGCAACAACACTTTCACGATCCTGCACTGCCTGATCTGCAAGATGATATTCCAATATTTTTCTGGCAGCAGAACCATTCTCAAAACTCTTATTTGTATACGGGGTCAAACTATCCATCTTTTCAAAAATAATGCTCAGACAATCATAGGTTTTGGGTGCAACCTCCAATCCTTTGTCCGCAATCACCTGATCCAGCTTCTCTGCACTGTTAGCCTCTTTCAACACCGGAAGATACCCTGATACGCAGCCAAACTGCAGATTATTCTCTGCCTCTGTAAACCATTTCAGAAATTCTACCGCTGCGTACTCATGCTTCTCATCAGATTTGCTCACTACCATACCGGCTCCCTGCTGCACAGCATAATTGTTTCCACCCTCAAAGATCGGCGCGGTCATCACAATATAATCAATGGCATAGCTGCTATCATCCAATTCTACCTGATCCGGAAAATACATGGCAGAAGAAGTAGAACCCGTATAAGCAAGAAGATCTCCTGTCTTCACATCATCAGACCGGAAAGAACCATAAGCGCCAAAATATCCTTTGACCATGGGCACATAGTAATTCTCCCAGAGGCGATGCAGTTCCTCCTTCGGAGTATTTAAAGTCAACTCCCCGTTCTCTATCTGGAAAATCTCCACGCCAAGCTGCTGCATACCGATAATAAAATAGTTCGCCACTGCATCTCTTCCGTAAAATGCCTTGCCATCCTCTGGCACATCAGGCGTCTGCCCGTCCGTCCACTCATAATATTTCTGTGCAGCAGCCACTACTCCTTCTATTGTCTTAAGATCCTCCAAAGAAACGCCTGTCGCCGCCGCAAAAGGCTCCCAGTCCGTTTTATTGATCATCATGATCTCTGTGGACTTCGCTGTAGGAAAGATCCTGAGAGAACCGTCGGAGGCGATGCGCCCCTCTTCTATGTAGGAATCTACGTATTTCTCTAACTCCTCTTCCTCCAGATAATCAGAAAGGTTCGCCAGGGCACCGGCCTGTTCCACCTCATACGCAGTATCTGCATAAGAAGAAAAGATATCCGGCATGGCATCTGCTCCTACCTTGCCGCCGATGGAATCTCTTACCGCTGTCTCCAGGTCAGAGACAGAACCCTGGCTATAGCCCTGTACATAAATACCCTTCTCCCGTCCTACTGTGTCGTTAAATTCCTCCACCAGAGCATCAAAAGCCACCTGCTGGGAACCATTATAATAATGCCATACCGTAAGCGATACGGGATCTGCCGGATCAAGTGGATCCTTCTTGCCGCATCCTGTCAAAATAACAGCTAACGCTGCTGATAAACATAAATATTTCGCTGCCTTCTTTCCGCCGTTCATATATCAGTCTTCCCCTCCGATCTGTCCATAGAATATGTTTATTTTTCCCTCATCTGCTTGATCTTCTCGTCGGCCCATACTACTCTGTTGCGCCCATACTTCTTGGCATCGTACAACATCGCATCCGCAATCTTCAGATAGAAATCATAGGAATCTCCTGCCTGTGGAACGATCGTGACGCCGCCAATACTGATCGTAACCCATTCAGAAACAGACGGATTATGTGGAATATGAAGATCCTCGATCGCCTGACGGATCCTTGTCAAATATTCGAATGTCTTGTGTGAATCATCTTTCAGCAGGATTGCAACGAACTCCTCTCCTCCATAGCGGGCGAAGAAATCTGTATCCCGTTTCAAATAAGAGGATACCGTTTTTGCTACAGAAGCAATCACTTTATCTCCTGCCGGATGTCCGAAGGTATCATTAAACACCTTAAAACGATCGATATCAAACATGCAGATCGAGAAAGGAATCTGCAGCCGGATCGCTTCCTTCCATTTCATAACACTATAGTGATCATACTGCCTCCTGTTCGGAATGCCAGTCAACTGATCTGTCATAGACTGATGCTCAATCTGTTTCCGATAGTTATACAGTTTGACATGTGTATTTACTCTTGCCTTTACGATCAGCGGACTGAACGGTTTCGTAATATAATCAACTGCGCCCAGAGTAAGACCTCGCTGCTCATGTTCTATATCAGAAAGGCTGCTGATCAAAATAACCGGAACACTTTGCGTGATGATCTCCTCCTGTAATTTCTTAAGCAATGTAAAGCCATCCATACCCGGCATGACTACATCCAGCAGAATCAGAGAATAGTCCTCTGCGCATGCATATCGAAATCCATCTTCCGCAGTCTGCGCGATGGTAATATCGTATTCGTCACTTAAAATGTCATTTAATTGTGCCGTCAACAGGGGGCTGTCATCAATGATCAGAATTTTTTCCATATTTACCCATCCCTTTCTTGCTCTCCATCAAGACTCTTATTTCTATATTAACATCTGTTCAGTAAGTTTGCAAACGTCTTTCTACCATAAAAAAACGAGCAGAGCCCGAATAAGTGGAGAAACTTTCCACGCCAAAATAATACCAGGCTGCTCAATTGCAGCCTGGCGTCATATCTATGAAATATCATTCCAGAGTAAACCCATTCACAATATCCTCCAGACTATCTGCCATCCCTCTGTTTTCTTCGGCCTGATTCTGAATCTCAACTGCGATATCCTCTGTACTTTCGCTCTTCCTGACAATCTCGTTGATGGCAGCGCTGTTCTGCTCTGATATATTCTTCACATTCATGATGTTGTCAAAAATCTGTGTTACCGATGTCTGAAGTTCCCTTACAGAAATACCCAGCTTCTCGATATGCTGTTTGATCGATTCCACAGATGTACTGTAATCATTGGATTTCTCTGCAAAATCACCGAAGCTTTCTAACACTTCACCTTCCATATACTGCAGAATTGCTGCCATACATTGATTCACTTCCCCAATACTGTCATTGGATGCTTCACACATTGTCTGTATACGCGCCGCAGTAGACTTAGAAGTTTCTGCCAGTCTGCTGATCTCTTCCGCTACCACAGTGAAACCTCTTCCCATCTCACCGGAACGGGCAGCTTCAATGGCCGCATTAATCGACAACAGATTTGTCTGGTTAGAGATATCCAGAATCTCTGATGCCATACCATTGATCTGTGACAGACTGTTTAAGTTTTCCAGCGCCGCACGCACAGAATGCTTTGTCGTCACTAATTGCTCACTGGTATTCTTTAAAGAAGCATTTGCACTTTCCCTCATCTGCATTGCATCTTCCATGATCTCATCACTGAATCTGGAACTACTGCGTAAACTGTCTGCCACATCGCTGATACACCGATGCATGCTGCTGATCTCACCATTAATACTTTCAATCGCATTGCTGACATGATCTAAACTGGAAGAAAGCTGCTGCGTCGTAGAGATATTATTCGTCACACATTCTACCAATTCCGTAGAGGTTCCGCGCAAGGAAATCGCTTTCTCATTCAGTTTCGTACAACAAACTCTAAGCGTCCCCAAAATATGATTCAACGACTTGATAACCTTGTCAGAAGCCGTAGCCATTTCGCCCAAATCATCATTTCTGCCTGCATATTTATGCATCTCTCCCTTATCACTGATATTACAGTCCGCAATCTGGAGCAGCGTACTGGTAATCGGCGACAACGGCTTCATAAATTTTGAAATCACAAGGTAAGTCAGGATCATCAGAAATGCCAGTCCAGCGACACAAAGCGTAAGAAGCTCAAATCTGGCTACATTGGCAGTGGCAAAGATCTCGTCGGTAGTGTCTGTCAGCAGAAACAGCCAATTTCTATCTACAAAATAATGATATGCAGCAATATTATCCTCACCATGATCCGTGTATTCCACGTATTGCGTAGAATCAGACTGTCCCCCCTGCTGTTGAACTTTATTTAAAATATTAACAATATATTCCTCTTCTGCCTTCTTACCAAGCTTTCCCTCATCATCATGGAAAATATATTCTCCCGTCTGCGTATTGACCAGATAGTAACGCGCATTACTCAATCCGGCTGTAGGCAGGGCATTCAGTTCTTCCCTCAGACCGGAAATGAAAATACCTGCTCCAACCAGACCAATCGGATTTCCTCCTTCATCCAGACATGCGCGGTACATAGATACAATCTGTTCTCCACTTGCCGGTGAAAAGATAAAACCTGCATTGTACACACCGTCCGCTTCTAGCATTGCCTCCTGCAGCTGCTTCAGAGAATCCCCTTCTCTTGTCGTAATGCCTACCACCGCTTCATTCGTATGGGCAAGAACATGTGTGTTCCACTCGCTGGCATAGATCCCCTCCAGCCTTTCAATATCTCCACTGAATTTTTCTGTATATTTCTGGGCTGCAAATACCACTGATGGATCTGCAGGATAGAGCAGCAGATCTGTAATCTCTCCTGCCCTGCTGTACGCCGTAAGATGACTCTCGGCCTGCCGCACATAACTTTCGATGATCTGAGAACGGTCGTCAACGATCGTTTTCATGCTCTCGATCGTATTGGCACGAATATTTCCGGTAATCGTTTTGCTCGTAAAAAGATATAACACTGCAAATATAATGATCTGAAGTGCCATGATATAAGATGTAATTTTGTAAGCTACTTTCTTTTTCTGTCTCATCTTCCTGATCTACCCTTTTTTCCATCTTATTACCGCATCCGGTGCATTACTTCATTGCCGCCTGTTCCAAAATAATCATGCAGCATCTTATATTCTTGATAAAGTCTATGATAGACCTCTACATTTTGAGGAATTGGTTCATATTTTGTCTCACCTTTCTTTCCCATTGCCCGTGCCGCTTCCTTGATGGATCCATAACCGCCCGTCTGTATCCCTGCTGCCACCGCCGCATAAACAGAAGCGCCAAAAGCCGACCCCTGATCCGTGGAAGCAGTATAGATCGTCTGGCCCAGTACATCTGCATAAATTTGCATCATAAAAGGATTTTTTCCTACAATACCGCCACAGGCATAAAGTTCCCTGGCTATGACGCCTCCCTTTTCAAATTCCTCAAAAATAGCGCGCATTCCAAAAGCAGCAGCCTCTAAAAGCGCCCGGTAGATTTCCTCCGGCTTCGTCCGCAGCGTAAGTCCCAATAACATACCGGATAACTTTGCATCTGCAAGACAGGAACGGTTCCCATTCCACCAGTCCAATGCAATCAAACCGCTTTCTCCTGGTTTCAACGCCGCAGCTTTCTCACTTAACAGCATATGTACCGAAATACCAAGGTCTGATGCCTCCTTTTCATAGCTGCCCGGCACACAGTTTTGGACAAACCATTCAAAAAGATCCCCCACAGCGCTCTGTCCTGCCTCATAGGCATAGAGCCCCGGAAGCACAGCGTTCCTGACACAACCGGAAATCCCTTTGATATAAGACAGCTTTTCTGAACAAAGCAACATACAGCAAGAAGTCCCAAGAATCATCAATGCTTTGTCCGGTCCATCGATTCCCACGGATGGCACCGCCACATGAGCATCAATCAGAGAAGCCGCCACCGCAGTTCCCTTTTTCAACCCCAACCGGTCAGCCGCCTCTTGCGTCAGTCTGCCTGCACATTCTCCAACCTGCAGTTGTCTTCCTTTTAACTTCTCTTTCAAAGAAGAAAGCTGTGGATGAAGCGCCCGCAGAAAATCTTCAGAAGGATAGCCGTCCTCCTCATTCCACAGAAGTTTATAGCCTGCATGACACATACAGCGGGTTATTTCCCCTGTCAACAGGTAGACAAGATAATCGCTTACCTCCATGAAATTGTCAGCCGCCTCATACACGTCCGGCGCTTTCTCTACTATCTCCATGAGTTTTGGAAGCATCCACTCTGCATTTACCTTCCCACCGCAGCGCATCATGAAGGGTTCCTTTCGCTCATTGGCAAGTGCAGTGATCTGATCTGCCTGTGTCTGTGCACCATGATGTTTCCACAATTTCAAATAAGCATGCGGATTCCTGCAAAACTGCTGTGCCTTACAAAGCGGCTCTTTATTTTCCAGAAGCGGCAGGAAAGTCGAAGAAGTGGCATCAATTCCAATACCAATCACGTCCTCTGCCTGACAGCCAGCGTTCTCCACAACCTCGCGGATCGTATGAAACATGGCATCTATATAATCATCAATCTCCTGCAGTGCATAATCTGCAGGTAAAAAACCTGTTCCATCCGATGTCAATCCCGATACCGTATCAAGAATTCCATACGGATAGGGATAAACACTTTCTTCTATGACTCTGCCATCACTGACAGAAACCAAAACCGCCCTTGCCGAGAGTGTACCATAATCCAATCCCACAACATATTTCTCTTCCTGCATCTTTCAGCTATCCCCCACAAAAACCTCCATCTATATGCCCCATAACATTTTATGCTTTGCAATATTTCCCTACGAGCAGATCCGCCTCTTCTTCCAGCTTTCCGATATCCCACATAAACTGTAATATGGTATAACGGTCACGAAGTTCCTTTCCATATCGGATACTGTCATAAACATATTCTCTTGCAATTCCCACATCTGCAGGAATTTTCGCCGCACCCATTTCCTCCAGAACATGATAAATTTCAGATGCTTTGGGCGCCGTCTTTGCAAGAGACTGAATCTCTTCCCACTTTTCCTCGATCACTGTAAGACGCTTCAGCAAACCCTCCGGGTCATTCTTCTTAGACTTTTTCTCCAGTGCAATAATGCCATCTGCGCCATCCCGGTAACACCGGCGCATTTCCTTCTCCCACTCTTCCACAGAAAGACGATCTGAAATCTCTTCACGAATTTTGTCAAAATCAGGTTTTTCCATTTCTGCCAGCGCATTATAAAGTTCCAGCATCAATACCGTGCCAATTCCGACTTTTGTCCCATGTAACACTGCTGGAATCCCATCAAAAAGAAACTGCATTTCCCAATAATGAGATTGATGATGCTCCGCACCGGATGCCGGGCGGGAATTTTCTGAAAAATCCATTGCAATACCAGAAAGCACCAGAGCCTCCGTAAGCACCGAAACAGCTTCTCCATTGTGAGATGCAAGACCCTTCGTACTTTCCATCGTCTGATCCACAGCCTTGCGCATAATTCCTGCAATGGTATCACAATAATATTCATCATTTACAAGATGGGAAAGCTTCCAGTCAAGCAGACAATTATATTTCCCAAGGATATCTGCCGCACCCGCCGCAAGCATCTTCACCGGTGCATCTGCCATAATCCCCGGATCACAGATAAGAGCTAACGGTTCCTGCGCCGGAAAAGTAATCTTCATATTATGAAAAATAAGCGGCGCCACACCGCTCACCAATCCGTCCATAGAAGGCGCTGTCGCAATGAGCATAAAGGGCCTGCCTGTTATATAACTGAAATAACGTCCTAAATCATTGATTGTTCCGGTTCCCACAGAAATAATAATGTCTGCCTCTTTGTCATTCGCCATCGCAATACTGCCAAGAGCATGTTCATCTGCCGCCAGATCGCTATTTTCAGGACTCTTTAACACATGAGAAGTATAATCGATTCCCTCTTCCCGAAGTACTTCTTCCGCCTGCCTGCCTGCAATCTCATACGTATGCGTATCAGAAATCAGATAAGGCTTTCGGTATCCTAACTGCTCCAAAAGCGCCGGAACCTTTCCGATTGCGCCTGGCTCAAAGATATAATGCGCGAACAATGATTTGTGTGTCCGCCCACATTGACAGGAAAAGCTGCAGTTTAGGTATGGGGTTATTGATTGGTTTTGCATAGAAATCTTAACCTTCCTTTCTCCTACTGGTCTTCTTCTTGCTTTTGCCCGGTATTTATTTTTTCACAATGAATACTACTGTAAAAATGAATTTCCATATATCTTTCTGCAATTTCAGGCAAATGCGCTTCTATGGCATTTAAAATATCATTATGTTCCTTATAGGAATCTAAAACTCTCCATTCGCCGAAAGGCGGATATACATTAAAGTACATCTGACTATTCATCATTTTTTCTAGAACATTCACTACGTATTCGTTGTTTCCCATCCTTGCAATACACATATGAATCTTCCAATCTAACTCTGTTGTCAGTGAAAGATTATTGCTATAACAAATACGAATCTGTTCATTGAGCTGTCTGGCCTCCTGAATCTGTTCCAAGGTAGCATCCTCTGCCGCTTTCCTTGCAGACAAGGCTTCAACATAGGCGCGCAGCTCCAGACTGTCATATAGATTTTTCTTGTCAAAAAACGCAACCTGTACCCCGCGCTGTGGAGTGTAAACAAGAAGTCCATCATTCTGTAAAATACGAAAAGCTTCTCTAACTGGTGTACGACTTGCAGAAAATTCTTTGCATATCGCTGTTTCTTTCAGTTTCATGCCAGGAAAATATTTACCCGTTGCAATCCCATGCCGAATTCCTTTTACGATCATGCTAATACCAGTTTCACTTTTCTGGTTTTCAGATGTATCATATTGCATTCAATATTCCCTTTCTTCGAGCAAAATTTTCACCCTTTTCTATAGTATTTCCTGCTGAATGATAGGAATTGTCTATAGCTATACTTTACCCTAACTTTTCTTTTTCATCAAGTCGCTTTTTGAGCAAAACCGATCCATCAACATAAGTAGAGAGCATGATTTACGAAAACATGCTCCCCGCTATAAATTCCTTTATAAAGGACCTATTTAAAACAATCTTTATTTATTTCTATTCCAAGACCAGGCCTTTGCGGCACCAAAACACAACCATCTTCCTCAAGTTCTAACGGTTCACGAATATAGAACTGCTGACTTTCCAGAGTAAAAAATGGAGGATCAAATGGCAATTCTACCCATGGGCAATTTGAAAACCCGGAAACAACTTGCAGGCAGGCTGCAAAACTCAATGCAAATGCATTTAGATAACAAATGTGCGGCATAATCTGTTTATCCATAAATTCACTGACAATGCCAAGTTTATGAATGCCTGTGATACCGATATCTCCTAAGATCATATCTGGTTGAATAATATCATAGGAATCCATCAACATGCGAAACTCATATATATTCCCGCTGTGCTCTCCTCCTGCAACTAAAATATTCAGATTTTCTGTTATCTTCTTTAAGCTGTCTGATCGAAAGCGGCCTAAGGGCTCTTCTATAATTGTCACTCCTAAATTCTCTAATTGTTCCGCCATATATTCTGCAGTCTCTTTACTCCACCAATTATATCCAATCGAGCGGTTATTTTGATTGCAATCTACAAACAATTTTATTTCCGGGCAGGCCTCCCGGACTGCTTTGATCACCTCTAAATCTTCCTTATAATTCTGTCTATGTAATCGAAGCTTGACTGCGCGAAATCCCATTTTCCAAATTTCAAGCACCTGTTCAACATGCTCCTTCGTATTCAGCAAACGCGAAGTAGCGGCATACACAGGCATACGATCTCTTCTTGCACCAAGCATCTTACAAATAGGAAGACCTGCCGCCTTTCCTGCAATATCCCATAATGCCATATCATATCCGCCATAGGAAGCTTTTCCCAGCGCGCTTTCACGTCCATTCATACAATCATACCAGAACTGTTCAATTCTAAGTGGATCAAAACCGATCAAATAATCTTTAATGAATTCATCCGGTTTTCCCATACAAGGACCATATCCCACGATTCCCTCATCTGTGACAAGTTCAATCAAAAATACCTTAAAAGAACTAAAAGGTTTTCCATCCGGCTCAAACCACGCAGGCAGATAGGATTTTGGAAAGCTTATTTCTTTACTTTGTAAAATATTAATATCTGTTATTTTCATATAATGCTCCTTTACTGTTTAATACCGCTGACGGCAATACTCTCCACGATATATTTTTGGAAAAATAAAAAAATGAACATTAATGGAAGCGCACTCAGTAATGCTACTGCCATACGGGGACCGTAATATACACTCTGCTGTGCGGAATTAAACATAGAAACTCCGACAGAAATCAGATACTTTTCCCGGCTGCTTATAATGATCAAGGGCCAAAGGTAAGAATTCCAATTATTTAATACCTGTAATATACATAAGGTTGCGATCAAAGGACCACACAGTGGAAATACCACTTTAAAAAAGATCTTCCACTCTCCGGCTCCGTCAATAACCGCTGCTTCTCTTAAAGAATCAGGAATATCTGAAATAAACTGCCTCGCAAAATAAATTCCATAAATATAGGCAAAGGCTCCCAGAATCAACGGCCAATAGGTATTGACCATCCCCCATGAACGATACTGGAGAAATAGCGGTATCATTTTAGACTCGAAGGGGATCATCATAACCACCAGCATAAACAGAAACCAAAATTTCTTAAACCAAAATTTGCCCTTCGCAAAGGCATACCCGCACATCATAGAACAAAACACCGATACTCCGGTATTACAGGCTGTGACCAAAATGGTATTCAAATAATATCTTCCAAGAGGGATTAATTCCAACGCATATTCGAAATTAAACAAAGACACCTCCTTAGGACACATGGTAGGCGGATCCGGCAGCACATCCAGCACAGTACGATCAAATGCCAGCACGATTGCCCATAAAATCGGAAACATGATAAAAAGAAGTAATGCCAGTAAAAAGAAACTGATCAACACTCTGGTAATCTTTCTTTTCTTCAACTCCTGTCCCTCCTAATCATTCTTAAAAAATCCTGTCATTTTTAAATTCACTAACGTCACTCCAAATACAATAACAAACAAGATCATTGCGCCGGCGGAAGACATACCGTAATTTGGCGTTTCAAAACTGTATTGGTAAATATACATCAGGATTGTCTGCAGTGATCCGCCTGGCCGACCCGACGCACTGTTGCCAGAAAGCACATACAAATCTGTAAAACGAGAAAAACTTGCAATTAAATTAGTCGTTAACAAAAAGACAAAAGTCTTTGTCATTTGTGGCAACGTGATGTAAATCCATTTTTGTAGTCCACTACACCCATCTACTTCTGACGCTTCATAAATCTCTGAAGGGATCGATTGTAAGCCTGCAAGAGAGATCAACATCGTATAACCTGATCCTCTCCAAATAGAAATGATCGTTGCCCCAAATTTAGAATACATCGAATTACTCAACCATCCAATTTCTACCGGCTGTTGAGTCATAAAGGATAAGAAACTATTCAAGATTCCCCCCTGTTCTTTCAAAACAACTTGAAACAGCAGGATCACACTTACTCCGGTAATCACATTTGGCATATAAAATCCAATTCGGAAAAAACTTTGCAGTTTTCCTTTGCCCAAACTATTAATTAAGGAAGCCAGAATAACACCAATCGGAATAACACTGAGATCCAAAAGGGCTAAAATAATTGTATTGAATACCGCTTTTCCAAAGCTGGAACTGGAAAGAAGGGTTTTATAATTTCTCAATCCAACAAATTTTTCTCCGACGCCTACAATAGACACATCATAAAAGCTATACTTAATGCTGGTAAAAGTCGGAATATAAGTTAACAGGATCAAGCATAAGATTGTAGGAATCAAAAAAGAATACCAAACCAACTGTTTTTTTAATATAGGCCGTAAACGTTTGAATCGATCCAAAATTATTCACTTCTCCCTTCAAATATGCGGCCGTCTGTATTTCAACGGACGGCCGCCCCATGTTATTTCAGACTATCCCTATATTCCTCTAATCCCTTCTGAATACTCTTCGCACATTCTTCTGCATTAGTATTGCCTGCAAATAACTCCCCAAATGCATTCGCCAGCACACTGTTAGACGGACCAAAACTGGTATTCCAATACTGACAGGAAGTGTAACAAAAATCTGCGGGATATTTATCATAAATTTTCTTGATCGAATCCATATAAGGCCGGTCCATAGCAAGGTAACTCTCAAATCCTTCCCAGTTATTCGGAACTGCATTGATCTCAATATACCATTGCTGAACCTCCGGATCTGTTACCATAAATTTAATGAACTCCCATGCTAAGTCCTTTTTTTGACTCGTATTTGCAATCGCCAGATTCCAATCACCAGAGTGAGATGTATAACTTGAACCATCTTCCGTCAAAGGTAATGGGAGATAAACAAAACGGTCTCCAACCCCATTTACAACCGATTTGTCATAAGCCCTCATAAGATCTTCTCCCATATAGATCGCAACATTATTCTCTTCTGTCGCCATCTTTTCATTTCCGAGGCCCTCTAGATAACCTGGCGGTGTTAATTGCACAAACTGATTCAGAAAATCGATCGCTTCTATCGATTCGGGTGTATCAAAATGTAATTCTGTATCAGCCTTATTATCATGATAAACAAATCCTTCTATATTTCTCGCCCAATTAACGGCAATTAAATTTTTATGGTGTTAGTCCGTAAGTGTGTTGGTAAGATTATATCTCTAATAACTGGACTGTTCTTATATCTTTATTGCTATGGTAATAATTTACACCTGTCACCGTCAACACTGCCCCTGTCAGCCGCCTGACCATAGCTTCCACATTCCGGTAAGTGGTTGAAAACAGTGCGTTATACCTGTTGATGTATTTGCTGGCAACCCCACGGTAAAAATTATACCGTTTTTTGATAAAGCTGTGGAATCCGTTCACTGTGTTCAGATGGTAGAAACAGGATTCTTCCGCTTTTTGGCTATTGCAGTCCTTTACCGTACAGTCTGCAATTCCCGGAAAGGCATGGTAACTCCTCAGCCCGTCACAAAGGGCGAGGGTACCGTCTGCGATATGCCCGTCAAATATACGGATGAGTTCCACAGCACTGGGCTTTGCCCTGTTGACGGTGGCGGCAATGGCCTCCCCCTTACGCTGGATGCCCGTACAGATGCAGATATATTCATTGGAAATGCCTCTTTTTTCGGCTTTTGCACCATGTTTACGGGCAGTCCTTGTGACAGTACCGTCAAGTTTCCTGCCTTTATAACAGTCCAGGACAAAGGTTTCATCGAACTCGGACACTTC
>CAJTRA010000003.1 GCA_910578345.1 uncultured Lachnospiraceae bacterium
TTTCTCTCAAACATGGAGTCATCAATACAGAGGACATTTTCCCTGTCCGCATTATTCAGCGGGACAACGGCATCCTTGATAATTCTTGATGCAAGTATCGTTGTGAACCTGATCCAGTTGATCTGTGTTGATTTCATAAAGCGGTATACCGTATCTTTAGCAAAAGCCGGCGTATTTCTTCCCGACAGCAGATTCATGTACATGCTTCTGTTTGAAAAGATCAGAAGAAACAGATACTGAAAAATCTGTGTCACAGGCGTGCCTTTCTTATGATAAGCGCCCGCCGTTTTCAGGGCAGACGTCACATGGAATCTGGAGAAAAATTTTTTGATAGTTTTAGAAATCTGGTTATCATTCTGGCTGTCTTGTGTTATACTGTTATTCATAGCATGAGCCTCCGGTGGTATGTTGTTTCTGAGCAATTCAATTATACCAAAACCAGAGTGTTTCATGCTATTTTATTGCCAGTTTTTATTGAATTTTCAAGGTGCATAGGCACTTATGCAAGTGCGAAGTTTGAGAAAATAATAGAAAAATAGTAGAGGATATGGTAGGCGAAGAGGCGCAGAAAAATGCTGCGGCACATATCCGGCAATTATATCTTTTGGCAATGGGAGCGTTTATACAAAGTGCAGAAGACGAGAGTATAACAGATTTGTTGTATAGGTTGAAAAATCGGTGTGAAAATGCTGATGAAAATCGAAAGATTGATGAGGCGATTATTTATTCCAGAGGAATTATGCTAACGTATAATAAATATGGTCGGTTGGTCTTCGATAATAGAATAGAAAATTCGGATCGATTAATGGAGAAGTTTCGTGCATTAGAAAAGGAATTGAAGTTGCTCGAAGATACATTTAAGGATGAGCAGATTCATAAAAACTGGCTGGAAGTTATAACAACATCTACCTATATGGAACCAGACAGGAGTGTATTGAGAAAAAAAGTTGATGTTCTGAAAACGGAATACGAGGCAAAAAAGGAAAGAGAGGATGATGAAACTAATTTACTTCGAGGGCAGTACAGCATGGCGCTTAATAATTTATGCAAGGATGAAAATAAGAGATCGGTCTGCCGAGAAGTTATTCGCCTGCAATGGAAGCTATATGAAGAAAGTAAACAGGATAGTATAGAACGTGAAAAAATACTGTGGGAAGTTGCAAAGACGATCAATAACACTGTGAAAACGGCAAAGTCTTTAGAAGAATGCCAGAATTATTCCGATGAAATACGGAGAATTCTGTCGATGGATGAAATTCAGAGCATAGAAATCAAGGATAAGATTTTGCTGGAATACGGAAAATCGTTGGTAAATAGATTTATATGTATTTCAACCGAGATGGAGGAACAGAGAAAAGAATGTCTGAAAGAATTGGAAGTTTTATATTTGGATGCGAGAGAAAGAAATTCTGATTTAAAAGAACAATTTTTGATCAGGTGGATTTATGGATTAAACAATGCGGCGGCTACTTGTGGAAATAAAAAGGAGATGCAGGAATATTTGGCAAGAAAGGAACGTCTGATTGCAAACAGTAAATAGCATTGCACTTTGATCAAGACGGAAATATAGGAAAAAGGTGTACAGAGTACACTTCTGACACCTTTTTCTAAAAAAATTTACTTCAATCAGTAAGATCCGGTTAAAAAATTCTGTTGATCCAGATTCTCTATTTGGAGCAGTCAAACCCAGGATTGAACGCATAGAAGTTCTTTTCGTTTAATCTATCCTGGACGATCCGTAAGGCTTCACCGAACCGCTGGAAATGCACAACCTCTCTCGCCCGCAGGAACTTAATCGGTTCGCAGACATCAGGGTCATCTTTCACGAGACGCAGGATGTTGTCGTAAGTGGTGCGCGCTTTCTGCTCTGCTGCCATATCCTCCATCAGATCCGTAATAATATCCCCCTTCGACTGGAATTCACAGGCATTGAACGGAACGCCGCCTGCCGCTTGCGGCCAGATACCGATGGTGTGATCCACGTAGTAGTTGGCAAAGCCGGACTCCTCAATTTCTTCCATGGACAGATTTTTCGTTAACTGGTGAACGATCGCAGCCACCATCTCCAGGTGCGCCAGTTCCTCTGTACCGATATCAGTCAATACAGATGCCACTTCCCTGTACGGACACGCGTAGCGCTGCGACAGATAGCGCATGGATGCGCCCATCTCGCCGTCAGGACCGCCGTACTGGCTGATGATCGCCTGTGCCAACATGGCATTAGGCGCCTTGATGTTGACAGGAAACTCAAGTCTTCTTTCATAATTCCACATTAAGCACAGCCTCCTTCCCAGGGCATAGGCAAGGTCGCCCATTTCCATTCACCGAAGTCGGATGTGTCGGCAAGCGCAAGTGTCAGGGGACCAAATTTTTCAGAGTATTCTTTTTTTGCCTGATTCGTCATACGATTATAGTGGTTATAATATTCCATGGCGTTCCGGTCAGTCGGATGGGTGTCCAGATACAGGGCAAGCTCGATAACTACGAAATCCAGAACGCCAATATCGTGGAGCAGTTTTTCCTGTTCGTTAGAAAAGTGCATGTTCATGATCGACAGCATCTCCTTCCTGTAAATGGCTTTTCAAGTTCTGGGAAGACTGTTCCGGCGCAGAAGCCTTCTTCCAGATTATCGCAAATTCCGTTGAAATGCTGCCAGGGAACATAGGCCATCGCAACAGGAAATTTGTCAATATTATCTCTGTACATATAATCTTTCATAGAGATTCCTTTATAACAGTCAGATAAGTTCACTGTTATATTCCTTTCTGTTTTCATGTTTTTTAATAATATAATATGATATAATTATAGCCATGTGTTTCGGTTGGAGAAATTTCATATGGAAAACATTCGTAACGCTGTAACAGGATAGAAAATGGGATAAATATTTTGGAATTTCTTGAAGAATACATGGATAGCAGGGATTTGTGCATGAACAGGGAGAATATGAGATATGGTACAGAAAAAGTGAAGGCTGATAGGAGACTGGCTGGACACACAATTTTCACAGTTTCATAAGAATAACAACACATTTGTCTGCTACAGTTAGGAAGGAGTCTGTTGGAATCAGTGCATAAGACAAAGAAGGCAGGGACCAGCTTGTGAGCGGAAAGAAGGAAAAGTCCGCCGGTCTGGGAAACGGTGAGCTATGATCTGTACATGGAAAGGGAGGAACTGATTTTGATTCAGGTAGAAAATATCAGTAAAAGATATGGGAAACGGATCGCTGTGGAGGATCTGTCTTTTTCAGTGGAGAAAGGGAAGATCTATGGTTTCCTTGGCCCCAATGGCGCGGGAAAATCCACGACGATGAATATTATGACAGGTTACACGGCTGCAAGCAGCGGAACTGTAAAGATTAATGGTTTCGATATTTTGAAAGATGCAAAGAAAGCGAAGCAGTGTATCGGGTATCTGCCGGAGATTCCGCCGCTGTATGCGGATATGACAGTGTGGGAGTTTTTGTTGTTTGTGGCAGAGTTGAAGGGAGTTCCCAGAAAGAAACGGACAGAGCAGATCGGGGAGATTCTTGTCAAGGTACAGTTGGAGGATGTGGAGGGACGGTTGATTCGAAATCTCTCCAAAGGATATAAGCAGCGGGTAGGACTGGCACAGGCGCTGGTTGGCTATCCGGAGGTGCTTATTTTGGATGAGCCAATGGTGGGGCTTGATCCAAAGCAGATTCTGGAGATGCGCGATCTTCTCAGGGAATTGGCAAGCGAGCATACCATCCTTTTAAGCTCCCATATTTTATCGGAAGTCAGCGCGGTATGTGATCATATCATGATTATATCGAAAGGCCGGATGGCGGCCAGCGGTTCGCCGGAAGAGCTTCAGGAGATGATGCAGACGAAGACGGAGCTTGTGGTAACAGTCCTGGGGGAAAAAGAACAGGTAGAAAAAGTATTACAGGGGATCGATGCAATTTCGTCGTATGCATTTGAGCCGGCGGAGGAGGCGGACAGTGTCAGCCTGCGTTTGAGCACAAGGGAACATGTGGATATCCGCAAGGAACTTTCTGTGGCTTTGGCGGGCGAAGGGATGCCGGTTCTTTCCATGAACCGTCTGGAAAAATCCCTGGAAGACATTTTCCTGGAACTGACAGGGGATGCAGCAGACGAAGAAGAGGCGTGTGAGACCGATGATGCTTTTGGGGATGTCACAGCATTTCCGGATGATTTGCAGGAACAGGTTGACAAAGAAGCGGACGCGGAACAGAACCAGGAAACGAATGGACAGGCAAAAGGAGGGGACAGACAATGAAAGCAATCTACAAGCGGGAATTAAAATCGTTCTTTTACTCCTTTGTGGGCTGGCTGTTTCTGGCAGTGACGCTGTTTATGATGGGGATTTATTTTACGGTATATAATGTGATGTCCGGGTATCCGACGATCTCCTATGTTTTGCAGAGTATTGTGTTTCTTTTCATTCTTACGATACCGATTCTTACGATGCGGGTTTTTGCGGAGGAACGGAAATATAAAACGGATCAGTTGATTCTCACGGCGCCCGTCAGTGTGGGAAGTATTGTGCTTGGGAAGTATTTTGCGCTGGTGACTGTGCTGGCGATCCCCACAGTGATCATGGGGCTTACACCGCTTGTGCTGATGCGGGCTGGCGCTTTTCAGATTGGGATCTCCTATACCTCCCTGCTTGGTTTCTTCCTGTATGGCTGTCTGGGACTTGCAATCGGACTGTTCTTGTCCTCCTTGACGGAGAGTGTGGTCATTGCGGCGGTGCTGGCAATGGCGGCATTGTTTTTAGGCTATATTATGGCTGGATTGTGCAGCATGGTATCTGCGGCTGGCACGGGATCTCTTGCGGATTATGTGGCTAAGGTTTTGTCCTGTCTGGATATGGTGGGTAGGTTTGATTCCCTTTCAAATGGGTATTTTCAGATGGAATCGGTGGTATATTATGTGACGTTGACTGCTTTCGTCCTGCTTTGTACGGCACAGTCGATTCAAAAACGCCGGTATACTGTTTCCAGGAAAGGCGTTCTTAGGCTGGGCGTCTACAATGCAGCTACGATACTGATCATGGCGGTTGTGACGGTTTCTCTCAATCTTTTCCTAAACTATGTACCGGATCGCTATACTTCTTTTGATGTGACGGCCAATAAGCTTTATACACTGACTGAGGAGACGAAGGACATGATCGGCAGTCTCACGGAAGATGTCACGATTTATGTACTGACGGAGGAAGCGGCGAAGGATGAGGATCTTGATAAGACACTTCAGCAGATCAGGGGACTGTCGAAACATATAGCGGTGGAGTATATCGATCCATTGTCCAATCCAAAGTTTTACTACAATTATACACAGACAGAGCCGACGGGAAACAGCCTGATCGTAGAAGGGAAAAACGGCAGCGTTGTGGTGGATTATCATTCGATCTATCAGTACGAGATGAATGGTATGAGTTATCAGTATACCGTTACCGGGTATGACGGAGAAGGGCAGATTGCTTTAGCGATTGCGAAGGTGACGCAGGATGCGGTTCCCAAATTTTATCTGATCACAGGGCATGATGAGCTGGCATATGAAGAATCGTTTCTGGCAACGTTGGACAAAGAGAATCTTGCCTACGAGAATCTAAGTCTCTATGCTGTCGATGAAATTCCGCAGGATGCGCAGGGCATCGTGATCAATGCGCCTACCAGTGACTATTCGGAAGAAGATGCAGACAAGATCCTGCGGTATCTCGACCAGGGCGGAAATGCGTTGATCGTTCCAACCTGGACGAATGAAGAGATGCAGAATTTTGAGAAGATCCTTAACTATTATGGCGTTTCACTTGTGGACGGCATGATTGTGGAAGAAGATCGCAGCCACTATTATCAGACGCCTTACTGGCTGTTTCCGTCTGTTGCACAGGAAGATCTCACAGAGCGCATATCTGGCGGGGCCGTATTTGCACCGTATGCCAGAGGGCTGATTTATGATGAGGAAGCGGAGGGGATCTATTATCGTCCTTTTCTGACGACGAGTGACAGCGCTTTCAGTAAGACGGAGGTTGCTGGCGGGGAAGATTACAGCAGGCAGGAAACGGATCCTGCCGGACCTTTTGTGATCGGCCTTGAGGCAGAGAAGAGCGCCCAGGCTGGGGGCAGTTCCAAAGCGGTCATCGTGGCGTCAGAACAGATCTTTACTTCGGCCGCAGATAAGGTGGTGCCCGGATATAATATGAAGCTCTTTGGCAGTATTGTGAGCAGCCTGGCCGATCAGGAAAACTCGATTTCCATTCCGGTGAAGTATTTTGATATCGGTTATCTTTCTTTTGATGCAAAAGCTGTTTCGATCGTAGGAACGGTATCGATTTTCGTGCTGCCACTGGGCTGCTTGTTGACTGGTATGGTCATTTGGATTAAGAGAAGAAAACGGTAAATTTTCCGCTCCTATTTGTTGTTTGTGGTAGGATTGTTGACTTCCCCGCAGGTTTATGTAAGAATAGAGAGAAAGACTTGCGGGGATTTTTCCGCTTGCTTTTTCAGTTGGAGTTTGTTAAAATATTAACATTAGAAAACGGCATGGCGCTTTGGAGAGCAAAGTCTTTGTAGGCGGCGGTGTGCATCGGGAAATGCGATAGGGAGGAGCAATCATGAGAGGAATCGACACGCAGGTTCGTAAGAACAGACGTCGTATTTTTAAAGAAGTGGCTAATCTGGCTTATCATTCAGAGAATCTGAAAGATGATGTGGAGGCCCTTCCTTATAAAATCGTAGATTACGAGGAGTCGGAATATGAGAATATATACAGGGAACGGGCTATCGTGCGTGAGCGGATCCGTCTCGCCATGGGGCTGTCCCTCAGGCCGGAAAACCAGCTGGTGCACCTGACGCAGGGATTAGAAGAGAGCAATATTGATGAGAAATATTATGAACCGCCGCTGATGCAGGTGATTCCTTCGGCTTGTAATGCTTGTCCGGAGAATCGCTATTATGTGACAGATCACTGTATGGGATGTGTGGCGCATCCTTGCAGAGAGGTATGTCCCCGCGGCGCGATTTCCATGCAGAATGGCAGATCAGTGATTGATCCGGAGAAATGTATTAAATGTGGTAAATGTAAGGCAGTTTGTCCTTACGATGCTATTTCCCATCAGGTCAGACCTTGTGCGGGAGCCTGTGGAGTGAATGCGATCAAGAATGACGAGAAGGGAAGGGCAGTGATCGACAACGATCTGTGCGTTTCCTGTGGACAGTGTATGGTGAACTGTCCTTTCGGTGCAATCGCGGATAAATCACAGATCTTCCAGCTGATTCGGGCCATTCAGTCGGGACATAAGATTATTGCCCAGGTGGCGCCTGCATTTGCGGGACAGTTTGGGCCGAATGTGACGCCGGATATGTTAAAGACAGCATTGAAGGAACTTGGATTCTACGATGTTTATGAGACAGCGATCGGCGCCGATTTGGGTGCGATCGCAGAGGCCAAACACTATGCGACAGAAGTGGCGACTGGCAAGCTGCCGTTCAGCTTAACATCCTGTTGTCCGTCATGGTCTGTGCTTGCGAAGAAGTTTTTCCCGGAGACGATCGATAAGATATCCAATGCGCTGACGCCGATGGTTGCCACAGCCAGAATCATCAAACAGGATCATCCGGAAGCCAAAGTGGTATTTATCGGGCCGTGTGCCTCCAAGAAGCTGGAAGCATCCAGAAGAACGATCCGTTCCGATGTTGATTTTGTCATCACGTTTGAAGAGCTGGCGGGGATCTTTGAGGCTAAGGGCATTCTGTTAGAGGAGATCCAGGCATTGGATGAACTGAGCGGCGCAACCAGTGCAGGTCGTGGATATGGCGTGGCCGGTGGTGTGGCAAGCGCGATTGAAGAATGTGTCAGAGAATATTATCCGGATGTGGATGTCAACATTGAACATGCGGAGAGTCTGTCTGAGTGTAGGAAGATGCTGATGCTGGCCAAAGCTGGCAAGAAGAACGGTTGCCTGATCGAGGGTATGGCATGTCCAGGAGGCTGTGTTGCGGGCGCCGGGACCAATATTGCGATCCCTGTTGCCGCTAAGGCCGTGGGTAACTTTAAGAATGCGGCGGCAAAGAAGCTTCCTGTGAATCAGGAATAAATTGTTACGCCGCTACGATGAGCATCTAGAAGCTGCGGATAGTAACCATAAATTAGGAAAGGACACGACATTTCTATGAGTCAGAAGATCAGAACAAGATTTGCTCCCAGTCCGACAGGGCGCATGCATGTAGGCAATCTGAGGACGGCCCTGTATGCCTATCTGATTGCTAAACATGAGGGCGGAGATTTTATCCTGAGAATCGAGGATACCGACCAGGAGCGCTATGTGGAAGGAGCCGTTGACATTATATACCGCACATTGGAGAAGACAGGACTGGTGCATGACGAGGGGCCTGATTTAGATGGCGGCGTTGGTCCTTATGTGCAGAGTGAACGTCAGAAACAGGGAATTTATCTGCAGTATGCGAAGCAGTTGATCGATCAGGGACAGGCTTATTACTGTTTTTGTGACAAGGACAGGCTGGCGACGCTGACGCGCACGGTGGCCGGCAAGGAGATCAATGTATACGACAAGCATTGTCTGCATTTATCGAAAGAGGAGATTGCAGAAAATCTTGCAGCGGGTAAGCCTTATGTGATCAGACAGAATAATCCTACGGAGGGAACAACGACTTTTCACGATGATATTTATGGCGATATTTCCGTGGATAACAGCGAGCTGGATGATATGATCCTGATCAAGTCCGACGGTTACCCGACGTATAATTTTGCGAATGTGGTGGACGACCATTTGATGGGGATCACTCATGTGGTAAGGGGAAATGAATATCTGTCTTCCTCACCCAAATATAACCGGCTTTACGAGGCTTTTGGCTGGGAAGTGCCGGAATATGTCCACTGTCCGCTGATCACAGATGAGAACCACCAGAAGTTATCCAAGCGATGCGGGCATTCTTCTTATGAAGATTTGATCGAACAGGGATTCTTATCCGAGGCAGTGATCAATTTCGTTGCGCTCTTGGGATGGAGTCCAGAAGACAATACGGAGATTTTCACTCTGGAGGAGCTGATCCGGAAATTCGATTATCATCATTTGTCCAAGTCGCCGGCAGTATTTGATTATACCAAATTGCGATGGATGAATGGGGAATACCTGAAGGCAATGGAGTTTGAGCGGTTCTATGCGATGGCAGAACCTTATCTGCGGGAAGCTCTCACGAGAGACTTAGATCTTAAGAAAATTGCCGCTATGGTCAAGACAAGGGTCGAAGTCTTCCCGGATATCAGGGAAATGGTAGATTTCTTCGAAAAGCTGCCAGAATATGATGTGGCGATGTATGCCCATAAGAAGATGAAGACCAGCAGAGAGTCTTCTCTGGAGGTGCTGCAGGAAGTACTGCCGCTTTTAGAAGAGCAGACAGATTACAGTAATGATGCGCTGTATCAGATGCTGGTGTCCTATGTGGAGCAGAAGGGCTGTAAGAATGGATATGTGATGTGGCCGGTGAGAACGGCTGTCTCCGGGAAACAGATGACGCCGGCGGGAGCCACAGAGATTATGGAGGTGCTGGGCAAAGAAGAATCTTTGCACAGGATCCGTAAAGGAATCGAGAAGCTGCAGAGTGCCTAGAAAGATTACAGATCCGAACCAGGAGAGAGCGGTTCTGCATGCTGCAGGCCCCGCACAGATTGTTGCGGGGCCCGGCAGCGGCAAGACCTTCACCATGATACACCGAATCCATCATCTCATCACACAGCGGGGGATTGACCCTGGCCACATCTTAGTCATCACATTTACGAAAGCAGCGGCCCTGGAAGTGCAGGAGCGTTTCTTTCGGCTCACGCAACCGGAGAGGTATCCGGTCAGGTTCGGCACCTTTCATGCCGTGTTCTATTACATTCTGAAACAGTCTGCCGGATATCAAGGCTATTCCATTATGACAGAATCAGCAAAAAGAAAGCATCTGCGTCAGATCATCCGCCTGCACAGCAGATTTGGTTGTCTGCAGGAAGAAGATTTGGAAGCGCTGCTTGCAGAGATCAGCGCCTGCAAAACATCTGCCGTCCATAGGCCGTTTATGGTTCAGGGGATTACAGAGGAGGATCTTCGATGGATCTTACAGGAATATGAGGTTTACAAGCGGGAATTGAAACAGATGGATTTCGATGATATGATGCTTTGCTGCCATAGACTTTTGCAGGAGGAGGCAGATACGCGCGAACGGTGGCAGAAACAGTTCCAGTATATTCTGATCGATGAATTCCAGGATATCTCGCCGATACAATATGAAATCATGAATCTTCTTGCGGCGCCGGAGAATAATCTTTTTGTCGTGGGAGACGACGACCAGGCAATCTACGGCTTTCGAGGTGCAGGCCCGGACAGTATGCAGCGGTTTCTTGTGGATTATCCAGAGGCAGTACAGATCTTGTTAGATAATAATTATCGGTGTCACAGACAGATCGTGGATGCGGCAGGGAAGGTGATCGGGGAGAATGATAACCGGATCTTCAAGTCGATCCATGCCGTCCATGAGCAGGGGGAGGGCATAGAACTTCGTTTCTATGAGAACGAGGAGGAGAAGAAACAGGATCTTGTGCAGGAATTACAGCAAAGGCATAAGAAGGGAGAGCTTGCCGGATGTGCCCTGATCGGCAGGACCAACTTTGACTGCGCCATGTGGGCGAACGTATTTCGTAAAAATGCTGTTCCGTTTACAATGAAAGAGCCGCCTAAGAGTCCCTTTAGACACTTTGTAAACCAGGATATTATGGCGTATCTGGCGCTTGCCGATGGTGATTTTAGCAGAAGGCATTTCCTGCGGATCATGAATCGTCCGGTCAGATATCTGAAGAGAGACAGTGTGCCGGAGTCCGATCTTGTGGAGGAGAACTTGCTGCGGTATTACGAGTATTCGCCAGTTTTACAGGAGAGGGTCAGAAGACTGTTTCAGGATATTGGCAGTCTTCGCGGCAGGAAACTGTATCTGCAGATCCACTATATTCGTAATGTGATCGGTTATGACCGTTATCTGTCAGAAAAATACGGTTCTTTGAAAGCCGGAGCGTTGTTTCGGACAGCGGACGATTTCCAGGAATTTTCCAGACAGTTCCAGACACTGCAGCAGATGCAGGATGAGATAGCCCGTTATGAGGAGACGATACAGGAACTACAGGACTCAAAAAGCCAGGAGAAGAAGGAAGCGGGGCAGAAGACAGACCAGACACTTGTCCTGTTGACCATGCATGCCGCAAAGGGACTGGAATTTAAAACCGTCTATCTGCCGGATTGTCAGGAGGGGAAGATACCTTCCGCCAAAGCGGTAACGAAAGAGGAGATCGAGGAGGAACGACGGATGTTCTATGTGGCGATGACCAGAGCCAAACAGAATTTATATCTCATGGCCTGCAAAGGAAAAACCGGAAAGAATGCACCTTCCCGGTTTCTGTCCTGTCTTAGCCGGCATTAGTACGCCGCACAAAAAAAGAGCGGCATTACTGTGTGACTGGTCACTGCTTGTCGTCATCCAGCAGTTCGTCAAATTCCGAACTGTCCAGATATTCGTCGAAAGCATCTGCTACGGCTTCGTACTCGTCGTCGTCTTCGATATAGGCAAGCGCTGGCTCCTCATTCGGGTCGTCAGGATTCTCGCTATAGCGGTAGAACCATACTTCTCCTTCGGTATTTTCACCCGATTCATCTAAGGGAAGGAGTACGATGTAATCCTGCTTTGCGACGGTGAGGATCGTGATTACGGCACAGGTAACGGAAGTACCGTCCTCAAGATCTAAGTCAACTGTCATTTCTTCCGCATCATAACCGTTGTCGGCATGGGAATCATTCTTCTTGCTCATAAAGCGCCTCCGTTTCTCCACAGCGTTAAGAACTGTGGCTGTTTACTGATATTTTACAGTAGATCGGACTGATATTCAATTAATTTTATAATATTTCAGCTTTTAGATCCTGCGGCTGCTAAATTTTCTTTGTTTTAGTAATTTTTTGTACAGAAATTTCAAAATTTATGGTAGAATAGATCCATAGTGTAAATTGGGAGAGTGATGCTACTTATTTTTTGTCGGAGGATTTCATGTATAAAGACTTCAGAATAGTTAAGACACAGATATATCCTTTAGGCGTGTATTTCCGACATGCCGGGTTGCATATTTCGGCAATACACAGAAAAGATCATACGGATGAGACGGCAGAATTCGGCATTATTTTGTATGACCAGAAACATCGCGGCGGGGTTAAGATTCCATTCCCGGAAGAATACCGGGTCGGATCGGTATATGCCATGCTGCTGGAAGGTTATCAAACAAGAGAGGCTCGCTATCTATTTTACTGCGGGGACAGAACATGGCAGGATCCCTATTGCAGGAAGATGGAATGTGTTTCTAAGTATGGCACATATAAGAAAGTGATATCCCGTTGCATGGTGCAGGATGCGGAATATGACTGGGGGATGGACCGTCCGCTGTGCATTCCCTATGAACACACCATTTTGTATGCGCTCCATGTGCGGGGATTTACGAAGCACAGGTCTTCTGGGGTGGAACACAAGGGCGTTTATGCTGGAATTGTGGAGAAGATTCCCTATCTGAAGGAGTTGGGAGTGACTTCTGTCCTGCTGATGCCGGCTTATGAATTCGATGAGATTCAAGTACAGGAGAGTTCGCAGAGTACCCTGTCGATGGAACAGGCGGCTGCTTCCTATCAGTTATCAGAGAAGTTATCTGTAGAAGAAGGAAATCGGGCAGAAAGAGAACAGCCCTGGAAGATTAACTACTGGGGATTTCGGAAGGGATTGTATTATTGTCCCAAAGGCGCCTATGCACATGACAGGGATGCCGTGACGGCGTATAAGGACATGGTCAGGACGCTGCACCAGAATGGCATGGAAGTCCTCATGCAGTTTTATTTTCCGCCGGAGATCATGGCGGTGGAGATGCTGGATATTTTGAAATATTGGACAATGGAATATCATATAGACGGTTTTCATGTGCTGGGGGTGGATCTGCCGATCGATATGTTTGCGGCGGAACCGCTTCTGTCTGAGAGTAAGTTACTCACAACACAGCAGTACAGTCCGCCGGAGGCAGATTCTGCGGAGCAAACCCGTAATGTCGGGTGGCTGAGCGAGGGCTTTCTCTACGATATGCGCAGGATACTCAAGGGAGATGATAATATGATCAATCAGCTCATCTTCCATATGCGCAATAACCGGCCGGAGGCAGGAATCGTCAATTATATTGCCAAATGGGAAGGGTTCCGTCTGGCAGATCTGGTCTCATACGATCGCAAGCATAATGAAGCGAACGGAGAGGACAATCGAGACGGTACGGATTACAATGTGAGCTGGAACTGTGGAGTGGAGGGAAAGAGCCGCAAGAAACAGATTCTGCAGCTCCGCATGAGGCAGATGAAGAATGCGCTTGCACTTGTTTTTCTTGCGCAGGGAACCCCGCTCATATACAGTGGGGATGAATTTGGAAATACACAGAACGGGAATAATAACCCTTATTGCCAGGACAATGACACTGCCTGGATCAAATGGAACCAGATGGAGGCCGGAGGGGAGCTTCTTGCTTTCACGAAAAGGCTTATTGAGCTGAGGAAGAATCACCCGATTCTGCATGCGCGGACGCCTTTGAAGGGGATGGATTTCTTATCCTATGGCTATCCGGACATCTCTTTTCATGGGAAGGAAGCATGGCGGCCTGATACAAGCCCTGCCAGCAGAAGCCTTGGCATCATGTACTGCGGCTATTATGGGGAGATCGATGGATGCAGAGAGGATGATTTCCTTTATTTTGGAATCAATCTGCACTGGGAGGCACATTCTCTTGGCCTGCCGAAGCTGCCGAAGGGCAAGATCTGGAAGCTGTGTCTCTCTACAGACTCACAGGAAGAGCCGGAAATGCAGACGGAAGAGATCCTTCAGGAGATCACCGTACCGCCGAGGACGATCGTGATCTATACGACGAAAGATTGTCCTGTGCCGGAAGCGGCACAGCGGAGAAGGAGAAACAAAAAGAAGCAGGATAGAATGGGTTAAGTAAGATGAAAGCGTGGGAACATTTTAAAACGATCACGAAGCATAAATGCCTGGTGATGGAGGGATGCTTTCGGGTTGGGCTTTACAGACAGGGACTTCTTCACGATCTGTCTAAGTTTGGGCCGACTGAATTCCTTGTAGGCGCAAGATATTGGCAGGGCGACCGAAGTCCTAACAATGCGGAGCGGGAGGCGATCGGTTACTCCTCTGCATGGCTGCACCACAAGGGACGCAACAAGCATCATTATGAATACTGGATCGATTACAGCAACCGTGGAATTGAGGGCAGTATGGCGCCGGCTCCTATGCCGAAACGTTATATTGTCGAGATGTTTATGGACAGGATCGCGGCATGTAAAGTTTATCATAAAGACGCCTATACAGACGCGGATCCGCTGTTATACTATCAATCTTCCCAGGTGTCGCCGCCGCTTCACGCAAAGACGAAGAAAATGCTGGAACTTCTGCTGCATATGCTGGCCGAGGAAGGGGAAGAGAAGACTTTTCGGTACATCAGGACAAAGATCCTCAGAAATCCCCGTATCCGATGATGGCGGCGTTAGGAACCATTTCCTTCTTTATTTCATATGATATGGTATGAAAAGAAGGAGATGAGACTATGAACTGTGGTATAATTGTATTGTTTTTACTGTTATTTGGTCAAAACGGCTGTGGCCGCTGTGCGCAGCCAGAGCCGGAATGCGGTTGTGAGAGACCAACTCCGCCGCCCTGCAGGCCGCGTGAGCGGGAGTGTGAATGTGAAAGGGAAAGAGAAAGAGAAAGAGAATGCGACAGAGGTCGTGACAATGAGCGCGATGGTTGTCCATGCAACAACAATTCCCGTTTTGAGCCGCGCTTTGAGCCGAGACCGTTCTCAGATACAGGGTGTGGGTGCAATGACAAGTAAATGACAGAAAAGATTACTGCCTTTTCTTTCCGGCTGTCGGAAAGAGAGGGCAGTATGCAAGAAGACAGAAAGATCTCAGGTCTTTCGGAATGGAGGAAAAATGTTAGATAATCATAAGGTTTTATTCAGTGGGATGCAGGCGACGGGGAATCTGACGCTGGGGAATTATCTTGGGGCACTAAAGAATTGGGTTTCTTTGTGTGATGAATATAGGTGTTTCTATTCCGTGGTGGATCTGCATTCGATCACGGTACGGCAGGATCCTGCAGAACTTCGCAAGAGAGCCAGGAATCTGCTCACTTTGTACATAGCGGCAGGTATAGATCCGGAGAAGAACTGCCTGTATTACCAGTCCCATGTTTCGGGACATGCTGAGTTGTCCTGGATCTTGAATTGTTTTACTTACATGGGCGAGCTTAACCGCATGACACAGTTTAAGGATAAAGCAGCGAAACATGCGGACAACATCAATGCGGGGCTGTTCACCTATCCGGTGCTGATGGCCGCGGATATTCTTCTGTATCAGGCGGATGTGGTTCCGGTGGGCAAAGATCAGCTGCAGCATTTGGAGATTACACGGGATATTGCACAGCGTTTCAATGCTGTTTACGGAGATGTTTTCACGATTCCGGAACCCTATCTTGGAAAGACGGGAGCGAAGATCATGAGTCTGCAGGATCCTTCGAAGAAGATGTCGAAATCCGACGAGAATCCGAATGCCAGCATCTATCTGATGGATGATACGGACACCATTATCCGCAAGTTCAAGAGAGCGGTGACAGATTCCGAGGCCTGTGTCCGTTACAGCGAAGAACAGCCGGGGATCCGTAATCTGATCGATATTTACTGTGCCTGCACGGGCAAGACACCGGCACAGACGGAAGCAGAGTTTGCAGGGAAGGGATATGGCGACTTTAAGATGGCTGTAGGAGAAGCGGTTGTTTCTGTTCTGAAACCGCTGCAGGACAGGTTCCACGATCTGTCAGGCAATAAAGATTATATCGATAAGATTATCAAGGAAAATGCAGAGAAAGCAGGATATTATGCGGGTAAGACACTCCGCAAGGTGCAGAAGAAAGTCGGTTTCCCGGAGCGGATCAGATAAAAAACGAGCCTGGCTCGTTTTTACCTGATAAGAAAGTCCGTCGTCAGATGGACATGGAATCAGAAGGCGAACTTGTTCGCCATTTTATCCCTGAAAGGCCTCCGTAAAATATCCTGCAGAGGAGACGGGTTCACCGCCCTGAAGCAGATGGGAAGTGTCTCCGATCACCTGCGCCCGGAACTGTGCGATCTGGTTTCTGCGTTCCTCTGTCGCGAGAATCGTCACGGATGTCGGTGCGAGGAACAGGCTGTGCAGTAATACCGCAGGCGATATGCCGAGCAGATGACTCATCATCACACAGGTGATGCCCAGGTGACAGAAGATAACGATCGTACTGTCTGTGCCGTTTGGCGCGAAAGCCGGCAGGGCGGAGGCATTTGTCTGCTCTGACAGATTCTGGTTCAGATAATAGTTGTGATGTCTGACATAGCCATAAGATCTCAGGAGGCCGTCAAGGCCTTCGCATACCTGGTCATAGGCCGGCAGAAGTTCTGGGTTGGAACTGTAAACCTGTGTTTTTCTCCAGCCGTCTTTATCATACATGTCTGGAATCATGGTCCAGTATTCCGGCATAAAATCCCATGGTACGCCGAATCGTCCGGTAACCGGATCATTCACGCGATAGATGAATTCTTTCATCCATTCATAAGTAACCGCTTCCCGTCCAAGCCGTTCCAGTGTGTAGGAAGCGGTTTTGCGGGCTCTTCCGAGCGGTGAACAGTAGAAATCCGTTACAGGCCAGTTCACCGTGCGGTCGGCAAGCAGCTTCGCCTCCCGGATTCCCTTTTCGGTTAAAGAGTCGTTCTCATAATCAGGATCTCCGTGTCTAATGAATATAATTCTCATCGTATCCTCCATTCCTTTTTGCAGGACAGTTATCCCTGGCAGATGTGTTTTTGATCTTTAGGCTGTCTTTAGCAAAATTTAATTAGTGTTTTTGCTTACTATAGTATATAATAACATAGATGCCATACAGAAGTATAGTGAGTGTTACAAGGCAACAGTTCTTGCCGTATGTTATTCCACGGATACAGGTCCCTGCCAGGGCGGGAGCATGGCGGGCAGTGTGGATTAAGAGGCCTGACAGGCGAAGGAGGAAACTATGTTCAGTGCAAAAAAGAACAATCAGGCACCGTTTGACCAACTGAAGAAAGTGAATGCGGGCAAGGGAAAAGCCGCCGCCAGGATCATTGTGGTCATTGTGGTTCTTCTGGTGCTCGTGATGGAATCTTATTATTCCATTCAGGAGGAGGAGCAGGCGGTCGTCTGTACGTTTGGCTCACCGAAAGCAGTTACCACGCCGGGACTGCATTTCAAGATCCCTTTTATTCAGACGGTGGATAAGGTCAACACCACGATCCAGGGATTTTCAATCGGCTATCATGCCGAGGGGGAAGAGGACGATGCGATGATGATCACATCGGATTATAATTTTATCTTCGTGGATTTCTATGCCGAATATAGAGTGACTGATCCGGTCAAAGCCTTATATGCCTCCCATGATCCGGAGGAGATCCTCAAGAATATCGCACAGAACTGTATCAGGACGACGATCGGTTCCTACAGTGTAGACAGTGTCCTGACGACGGGAAAGAATGAGATCCAGTCCAATATCAAGCAGATGATCTTAGACAAGCTGGAGGATTATGATATCGGCATTCAGCTTGTGAATATAACGATCCAGGATGCTACGCCGCCCACGACAGAGGTCGAGAATGCATTCAAGGAAGTGGAGACTGCCAAGCAGGGGAAGGAAACTGCGCTGAACAATGCCAACAAATACCGCAATGAGCAGATTCCCAATGCGGAAGCGGAAGCCGATAAGATCTTACAGGATGCAGAGGCCACGAAACAGGAGCGGATCAATGAAGCAAACGGCCAGGCGGCGCGTTTCAACTCCATGTATCAGGAATATGCGAAGTACCCTGAGGTGACGAAGAAGAGAATGTTCTATGAGGCGATGGAGCATATTCTGCCGGAGGTGAAGGTAGTCATCCAGAGTAAGGACGGCAGCATGAGCACGGTCCTGCCGTTAGATAGTTTTGTCTCAGACGAGGATTCTTCTGACGATGCGTCAGATGGACAGAGTGGACAGGCGCAGGCGAAGGAAGCAACAGAAGAAGACTAGCGGCGGGTTTTAACGCAGTGGAGGTAGGTCATGGCAGATTTTAATCAAAAATATAATGAAAACAATGTATCGGAACCTTTTGAGCGGTTCAATTCCGATGGCACGAAGAAGAGAGGAAACAAGGAGCGGAAGAGAGGCGCCGGGTTCGGTTTTCTTCTGGTGTTGGTTACGTTCGTTGTACTGATCCTGCTTAGCAGTTCCATGGTGGTGACGAAACAGAATCAGTTTAAGCTGATCAGGCAGTTTGGCCGGGTTCAGCGTGTGGTGACAGATGCAGGATTATCGTTTAAGATTCCTTTTATCGAATCCGTAGATACGATCCCGAAGGAGCTTTTGCTCTACGACCTGCCGTCTTCGGACGTCATTACTTCCGATAAGAAGACAATGATCGTAGACAGCTATGTTTTGTGGCATGTGACAGACCCTCTGAAATTCGCGCAGACGCTTAGCTGTTCCGTCAATAATGCAGAAGGGCGTATCGATGCGATCGTCTATAATGCGACGAAGAATACGATTTCCAATATGAAGCAGGACGAAGTCATCCGAAGCCGTGACGGCAAGATGACGATCACGGTAGACCAGGATCCGGAGGAAGTGAAGAATAATGATATGGTCATTTCCGAAGAGCATGAGGAAGTGATAGAGATCACATCTTTGACAGAAGAGATCATGGCGCAGATCAATCATGTGGAAGAACAGTATGGAATTGAAATCTCCGCCGTGGAGGTTAAGAAACTGGATCTCCCCGATGATAATAAGCAGGCAGTTTATACCCGTATGATCTCGGAACGTGAGAATATTGCGGCACAGTATACAGCAGAGGGACGTTCGGAAGCGAAGATGATCGAGAATACGACAGACAAGGAAGTCTCCATTATGCTTTCCGACGCGCAGGCGAAGGCAGAAGCGGCAATCGCGGAAGGAGAGGCGGAATATATGCGTATTCTGGCGAATGCCTATTCGGATCCGGCGAAGATGGATTTCTATTCGTTCGTCCGTGCACTGGATGCTTTGGAGGAGAGTATGACGGGAGATAAGAAGACGATCATCTTATCCGATGACTCACCGATCGCACAGATCTTTAATGGACAATATTAAGGAGACAGCAGCAGGGAGGGGGATTTTGAAGAGATGAATATCGATAAATTTTATGAGACACTGGATTCTTATTTTGCAAGCCAGGCGCTGGATCAGGTCGATCCTTTCCTGACATCGTCGCTCGCCCAGGCGAAGGAGGAAGAAGATTATGCCGCCTATATCAGCATCTGCAATGAGATGATCGGGTTCTACCGCAGTGTGTCTGCTTTTGAGAAAGCCTATGTGGCGGCGGAAGATGTACTTCTGTTGATGGAGGAGCTGAATCTTGAGAATACGCTGCACTTTGCAACAACGCTCTTAAACGCGGCGACAGCTTACCGGGCGGCAGGAGACTATGCGACAGCGATTCGGTATTACAGACAGGCGCTGCAGATTTATGACGGTACGCTGCCGCCGGAAGACTACCGCTATGCAGGAATCTATAATAATATGAGCATCCTGCTTGAGAAGATGGAGGAAAATGCAGAGGCGATCACCTACGCACAGAAAGCGCTTTCCATTATTGAGAAGCTGGAAGGCGGTGAGATGGAGACTGCTACAACGCTGACGAATCTGGCACTGCTGTATTTCAAGACCGGGCAGCCGGATCACGCAAGGCAGCTTCTGGAAAAGGCATTGGTTTTGTTTGAACAGAGCGGGGAGCATACCGACGCACACTACAGCGGTGCGCTGGCAGGGGTAGCGGAAGCCTGGTATCGGATGCAGGATTATGAGAAAGCGCTCGCTTATTATGAGAAAGCGCTGGAGGAAGTCAAGCTGCATTTTGGGGAGAATATGAGCTATGCCATTCTCTGTGAGAACTGTGCCGCCGTCTGTGAACAGTTAGGCAATGAGGAGAGAAAAGTATTTTATCTCAATAAATCGAGACAAGTAAAGGATGCGATCAGAGGATGAAAGGTTTAGAATTGGCGCAAGCCTATTATAACACATATGGCAGGAAGATGCTGCAGGAGAAATTCCCGCATTTGCTGGGCCAGACGGCGGTAGGGCTGGTTGGGTATGGATCAGAATGTCTGGGATTTGACGATGAAATATCGATGGATCATGACTATGGTCCATCTTTTTGTGTCTGGCTGCCGGAGGAGATCTATAGACAGTATGGAGCACAGATGCAGGAGGCCTATGAACAACTGCCCCAGGAATTCATGGGAGTACAGGGCCGCGTGAGTGAAGAACAGGGGCAGGGCAGGGTCGGCGTGCTGTGTCTGGAAGAGTTCTATCTGCGTATTCTGGGACGCGATACGGTGCCTGCCACGGAGCTGGAATGGCTGTCGGCATCGGAAGAGAGTCTTGCGGTCGTCACAAATGGTAAGGTGTTTGAGGATCATCTGGGGAAGTTCAGTGCGCTCAGAGAGGGGCTGCTGCAATACTATCCGCATGCAGTGTGGATCAGACGGCTTGTCCAGTCGCTGGCAAAAGCGGCACAGGCGGGACAATATAACTATGCCCGTGCCATGAAACGAGGAGAGCGGATTGCTGCGGAACTTTCGCTTGCAGAGTTTATCCGTGAGAGTATGCAGATCGTTTATCTGTTGAATCGAAAATATGCCCCGTTTTATAAATGGATGCGCAGAGGGCTGCAGGATCTCAAGGTATGTTCGGAAGTCGGAGAGATGTTGGATCTGCTCTATCAGATCCCGGATCCGGCCGCGGCCTGGGAAGGGGTGCGTGCGAATGATTACCTCTATCATTTGAACACCAATGACGGCCGGGTACTCATCATAGAGGCCGTCTGCAATGTGATCGTGCAGGAATTGAATGCCCAGGGGCTGTCTGATCAGCAGGATAATTTTCTGCAGAATCATCTGCAGGCATTGTTGAAGAACATATCAGGCGAGTTGTGAAAGCGGCAAAGTGCGGCTTTGGCGTATTTGGGATGACATTGAGCCGTGAACTGTTACCGGTTCGCAGATCAGATTTTATCCAGGGATTGAAACATATGTTCGTATGTGATATGATATTTCCAGGTGGAATGCTATGGGATGGAAGAAGAGTGTATCAATTTATCCGATCAAAAGGGCTGATCTTATTTTGATAAGTCTGTGTCTGTTGACGGCGGCTCTGCTGAGCGTTTATTTTATGCTGTATCGCGAACAGGGAAGCACTGCAGTTCTTTCCTGTGACGGGGTTGAACTGTCTGTCATAAGCCTGCCGGAATCCGGGACGACATATTATCTGGTCAGAAGGACGAAGCAGGGAGTGTCAGTGGAGAAGTATACGGGATATCCGGAACTTCCCACGGCAGAAGCGTTTAATCTGTTCGCGATAACAGATGGCAGTGTCAAGATGGAAGCGGCGGACTGTAAAGATCAGATCTGTGTACATCATCGGCCGATCCTGTCTGTTGGGGAGAGTGTGATCTGTCTGCCCCATCGGTTGGTGGTTGAGATCACAGACGGTGAAGAGGACAGGGATTCGATTCTGGACGGGGTGGTAGAGTGATGAGGCAGACAGCGCAGCTTGGTCTTTTTTTGGCATTGGCATTGATCTTATCCTATATAGAATCCCTGATTCCGTTTTCTTTCGGTATCCCTGGGATCAAACTGGGACTGCCGAATCTGATCGTGGTGCTGCTTTTATACAGAAGCGGCGCGAGGGAAGCGCTTTTAGTCAATTTTGGGCGGATCATGCTGTCAGGATTTTTGTTTAGCAATCTGTATGCTATTTTATATGCTCTGACCGGAGCGGCATTCAGCTTCTGTGCGATGCTTGCCGGCAGGAAAGCAAGGTGTTTCTCACCTGTGGGCGTGAGTGTGTTAGGCGGTGTTTTTCATAACATCGGGCAGATTATTGTGGCGATGTTTGTCGTGGAGACGTTCTATGTGGGAAGTCTTCTGCCGGCGCTGATTGCTGCCGGGACGTTTACCGGGGCGGTGCTTGGAATCGTAGCGGTAGAACTGATGCCCTATCTGAGAGAAGCATTTCCAGGATCGCGCTATTAGGATCGTTTCTGTGCAGGAGATGAGGAGCCGTCCTTTGCGCGAAGAAAGGCTATGGGAACGAATTATGTATGCATATTTGAAGGGAACCTTAGAAGAGATCACAGAGGGCGCCATTGTTGTGGAGGCAGGGAAGATCGGCTACAATGTGAAAGTATCCACGACCACGGCGGATCTTCTGCCTGGAATTGGCAATGAGATCAAGATATATACCTATACGCTTGTGCGTGAAGACGCATTATCCCTATATGGATTTCTGACAAGAGATGATCTTGAAATCTTCAAGAAACTGATCACGGTGAACGGTATTGGGCCGAAAGGCGGTCTGGCGATTCTTTCTGTTATGAATGCGGACGCTCTGCGGTTTGCCATCATGGCGGGGGATGCGAAATCGATCGCCAAGGCGCCAGGGGTTGGCAATAAGACTGCAGAACGCGTCATTCTGGATCTGCGGGACAAGATATCGCTGGAAGATACTTTACGGGGACTAGGGGAGCCAGTTCAGACGCAGAATGCCGCAGGCGCTGCCGGTGCGGACAATGTCATGCGGAAGGAGGCCATCGAGGCGCTGGTCGCACTTGGCTATTCGGCGTCGGATGCCACAAATGCGGTGAAGAAAGCGCCTATGGATGAGAGCAGCACTGTGGAGAGCCTGTTAAAGGCGGCGCTGAAATTGATGTTCTGATTCTTCAGGCCACAAAATATACGATAAGGAAATGATCTATGAGCAACAGAATGATTGAAACGAACCTGATCGAGGAGGATGTGAAGATCGAAGGGTCGCTCAGGCCCCAGAATCTGGATGACTACATCGGTCAATCAAAGGTGAAAGAAAATCTAAAGATTTATATAGAGGCAGCGAAACAGCGGCATGACGCGTTAGATCATGTTCTGTTTTACGGACCGCCCGGACTTGGTAAGACGACTTTAGCCGGTATTATTGCGAATGAGATGGGCGTTCATATGAAAGTGACCAGCGGCCCGGCCATCGAGAAACCGGGGGAAATGGCGGCGATTCTGAATAATCTTCAGGAGGGTGACTTGTTGTTCGTGGATGAGATTCACCGGTTGAACCGGCAGGTGGAAGAAGTTCTATATCCGGCAATGGAGGACTATGCGATCGATATTATGATCGGAAAAGGGGCCTCTGCGCGTTCCATTCGTCTGGATCTGCCGCATTTTACACTGGTAGGCGCGACGACACGGGCGGGTCTTCTAACTGCGCCGCTGCGGGACCGGTTCGGTGTGATTCATCGTCTGGAATTCTATGAGGTGGAGGAGCTGAAGGTGATTATCCAGCATTCTGCAAGAATCCTTGGAGTGGAGATCGAGGAGAAGGGTGCGTTGGAGCTGGCGAGAAGAAGCCGTGGTACGCCCAGGCTTGCAAATCGGATCTTAAAAAGAGTGCGGGACTTTGCGCAAGTGAAATATAACGGTGTGATCACGCAGAAAGTAGCTACGACAGCGCTTGACTTGATGGATGTTGACAGACTGGGACTGGATCACATTGACAGGAATATCTTATGCACGATGATCGATAAATTTAAGGGAGGCCCTGTAGGGCTGGATACTCTGGCTGCCGCCATCGGCGAGGATGCCGGCACCATAGAGGATGTCTATGAACCGTATCTGATCAAGAACGGGTTTATCAACAGAACCCCCCGCGGCAGAGTAGTCACGGAACTGACTTACCATCATCTGGGGCTGGAGCTGCCGTCTTGAATGTCGATGTGACGTCATGCCATCACATCGACATTTGCACCTTCCACCGGGACCGGAGCTTCTGCTGCTTCTACAGGAATTTCCATGCCATTCAGTTCCAGAGAGACACCAGTAATATTTCCGGAATTGTCAGAAGATTCCGTGGAAGCGCTGGAACTGCCTTCTTCCTTTTCTTTGGAAAGCTTATTGAAGAATGCTTTCAGATATTCTAAGTCTGCCTCCATGATATCGCGCAGTTCTTCCGCGCGGTGTTTCTTCTTTAACGCTTCCAGGTCTTTTGGACTCATTTCATCGCTAAAACCTTGCATGAACTCACCCAGGTCATTTCTGGAATGCATTGCTTCTTCCAGTTCTTCCTCGATCCGCTGCATCTCCTCCTGGATCTGCTTCATAAGACGTTCCATCTCTTCCTGACTCATGCCGGAAAGATCTACCGCTTCAAAGGCTTCGTTATCCTCTTCCAGCTCCTGCTGCTCCTCCTGTCTGGCGACAGCGCCGGTCTTCTCGTAGAATTCTTCTTCCTGCAGATGCTTCATTTTCTTTTTGGCTACCCTTGCGATCCGTTCAGCGTGTTTTAAGGCATTGTGGATCTCTGTATAGTCATAGTCTCCGCTGCTTAATTTGAGACGCAGATCAACGATCTGGAACTTCGTCTTTGTGGAGAGCTGTTTGGCATTCATGGAAGTTTTCGACTGCATGATCTGATTGGACAGCCGTTTAAAATTATAGCGAAGTCTCTTGGGTTTCTTTTTTACTTTTGCGCGGTGGATCGTAAGCGTGCCGGCATAGGAACCATCTTTATTTACTAATTCTATTTTCGTCGTATTGTAATTTCTTGTGTGGCTTACTGAGCCAATGCCAAGACCTGCGCCTGTTCCCATATTCGATCCCTCTGCCTTTCTAAAGTGACTCATTAATAGGTTTCGTATAATAGCAGAATACGGTTCTTAGATTTGGCTATTCAAGGTCAAGGAAATATTAACTTATAGAATGTCCTGTCCTTGAACATAAATGGAAAATCCGTTTCCTGTTTCTATAAGTAGTCTGATATCTTATTTATAATATCGGTCTTTGGGGATATTTTCTAAAGAACAGGGTGTGTACTTTTCTTTTTTTGCTTTGTGTGATACAATCCCTAAGGGAAAAGAAACTAAAAATTTAGAGTCACAGACAGCACAGAAATGAGGTACAAAATGTCAATAGAACGTGTAAAAGCATACTTTCATCAATACGGAATAGAGGAGCGGATCAAAGAACTGGATACGTCCAGCGCGACTGTGGAACTTGCCGCGGCGGCGCTGTGCTGTGAACCGAAACGGATTGCGAAGACGCTTTCTTTTATGGTAGACGGTCATGCAGTCCTGGTGGTTGCGGCAGGAGATGCCAAAGTGGATAATCATAAGTATAAGGAACAGTTCGGCACGAAGGCGAAGATGCTCTCACCGGAGGAAACAGTGACACTTGTCGGGCATGCCGTAGGCGGCGTATGTCCTTTTGCAGTCAATGAGGGTGCGGAGGTATATCTGGATCTGTCCCTGAAACGCTTTGAGACGGTATTTCCGGCCTGCGGAAGCAGCAACAGTGCGATCGAACTTACCATTCCCGAATTGGAACAGTATGCAAAGTTTATCGAATGGATCGATGTCTGTAAGGGGTATTGACGTAATTTATTTAACACTTGAAATTCTACTATGAGCTATATATAATAGATATTGTATTCTATCCGGATACAGGGGGCGTATTGATTCCCGCAGGCGGAAAGCCAGAGGATCGTTTGTGGCGGGATCTTTGAGTGTAGAAGTGACTTACGATCAGGAGAGAGGGGCTCTATGGCAGCGAAAACAGATACAGAAGTAATCATTGCCGGTAAGGTTTTTACGTTAAGCGGTTATGAGAGTGAAGAATATCTTCAGAAGGTTGCTTCATACATAAACAATAAGATCGCAGAATACAACAAAGTGGACAGCTTTAAAAGGCAGTCTCTTGATACGCAGAATGTTCTGATGCAGCTTAATATTGCGGACGATTATTTCAAGGCGAAGAAGCAGATCTCACGTCTGGAGGAAGAGATCCAGAACAAAGAGAAAGAGATGTATGACTTAAAGCACGAGCTGATCGCCTCACAGATCAAACTGGAGAATATGGAGAAGAACATCCGCAGTATGCAAAATGAGGCAAATGAGAATGCCAAGAAGATCGTTCGTCTTGAGACAGAACTGAAAGAGAAGAAAAAATAATACCAAAGCCCTGTTGGGGAAACCCACAGGGTTTTTCACTACCTAAAAAGGAAAATCAGTATGGATCATCGCGTGGAGTTATTAGCGCCCGCCGGCAATTATGAGGCTTTTCTGGGGGCTGTGAACGCAGGAGCGGATGCAGTTTACCTGGGAGGAGAGAAATTTGGCGCCAGGGCCTATGCAGACAATTTTACAACAGAGGAAATCTGTAAAGCCATTCATACAGCACATTTTATGGGACGTAAAATATATCTCACCGTCAACACGTTGTTGAAAGAAGAGGAAATGGAGGAACTCGTTCCTTATCTGCGGCCCTTCCATGAGGCTGGCCTGGACGGTGTTATCGTGCAGGATATCGGCGCGCTTAGCAGGATCCGGGAATCCTTTCCGGGGCTTTCGCTTCATGCCAGTACACAGATGTCACTGACAGGACCGGAGGGGTGCACATTCTTAAAAAAACAGGGCATTGAGCGGATTGTGCCAGCCAGAGAGTTGTCTCTGGCGGAAGTGCGCCGGATGAAGGAACAGACGGGACTGGAAATAGAGTGTTTTATCCATGGCGCCATGTGCTATTGTTATTCGGGACAATGCCTGTTCAGCAGTGTATTAGGCGGAAGAAGCGGTAATCGCGGGAGGTGCGCGCAGCCTTGCAGACTGCCTTATCAGATCCTTGACGGAGGAAGCGTGCTGCCTGGTGTGGAATATCCGCTGAGCATGAAAGATATGTGCACGGTCTCTTACCTTCCCCAATTGATCGAGGCGGGAATTGATTCTTTCAAGATTGAGGGGCGCATGAAGAAAGCAGAATACGCGGCAGGCGTCACGGCGGTTTACCGCAAATATATCGATCAATACTATGAGAAAGGAAAGGCGGCGTATCAGGTTTCCAGGAAGGACCTGGACAGGCTTCAGAGTCTGTACATACGCAGCGAGCTTCAGACCGGATACTATGAAAGGCATAACGGACCGGAAATGATCACGCTCCACAAGCCAAGTTATAGCGGAAGTGATGAGCAGCTGCTTGCCGGGATCAGGGCAGCGTATCTGAGAGAACCGGACAAGCTTCCTGTCCATATGAAGATTGTTCTGAGAGCAGGAGAACCTTCTGTTTTGCAGATCACAGAGAATGGCAGTCAGACGACGGTAAGCGTCAGCGGAGGTGTCGTCGAGCAGGCGCAGAGAGCCCCTCTGCGACAGGATGCTATTCTGAAACAGCTTAAGAAAACAGGAAACTCCTGTGTCACGGTATCTTCGTGCGAATTAGATTGGGAGGAGGGTATCTTTCTCTCTGTAAAAGAATTGAATGAGCTGCGCAGAAAAGGAGTGGAGGCTTTCGAGCAGGCGTATGCACTCTATCAGAAAAAAAGAACCGTGAAGGGCCCTGAAAATAAACCGACCCAGTCGGTCAATAGCACTGATCCAGTCGATAAAGAAAAAGTTTCTACGCCCGAACCGACGGCGCCGATGCCCGCTCTGACAGCCAGTCGTCTTCACGCGTGTGAGCCATTGGGAAGAAAGGAAAATCTGTGGACCGTAGACGGGCCGGTTAAAACTGACATTCTGGTCTCTGGTTTAGAACAGCTGCAGGCGGCGGGTGAGTATGCAGACAGACAAAAAACATGCCGCCGGATCTATCTTGACAGCGATTTCTACTTGGATCATTTAAAGCAGGCGGCGGTTTTCATGGAGAAACACTGCGCCCTGGAGTACTATCTGGCGCTTCCTTATATTTTCCGTGCGGGGGATGTATCTTACCTGGAAACGCTGACGGAGCATCTGCAGGGAATCGGTGGCTTTCTGATACGCAATTATGAGGAAGCCGGCTATGTGCAGAGGCTTAAGGAGCGCGGTATTGTATGCAGTCTGATTCCTGACAGTGGTTTGTACTGTTTTAATGCTGAAAGCGTCCGTTTCTGGGCACACTATAGCAGAGAGTATACGCTTCCCTTTGAACTAAACGGGAAGGAAGCCGGCCGTCTGGTCAAAAGCGCGGAAACGCTGGGCATGCTTTCGACGATGATCGTATATGGCAGGATTCCGATGATGGTCACTGCCAACTGCATTCGGAAAACGGCACATAAATGTACGAATCATACGACAAAAAGCCGGCAAATGTATTTAAAGGACCGTTACGATGTTTCTTTTCCGGTAGAAATAAATTGCAGGCACTGTTATAATATCATCTATAATTCGGTTCCTTTTTCTTTACATACACAGGAGAATGTGGTACAAAGAATCAGGGCGGGAATCGTGCGCTATGATTTCACCACAGAAACTTTTGAGGAATGCCGGCAGATCCTGTCAGGCGGGGAGTTCCCCTTTGCATCTTATACGACGGGACATTTGAAAAGAGGCGTAGAATAATTATTTATGGAACTATATATTACAGAGCTTTCTAAATATTTTATCACATTATTTATGGCTCTCTATACATTGGAATGTTTTCTTGTCTTTCGTTTTCAGGAGGAGGAGAAGCGGAGCGGTATCTATATCCGCCAGAATCTTTTGATGTTTCTGGTGCATTTTTCATGCTTTCTTGTGATCTGTTTTGAGACAGGCAACATAGAGTATCTGTTCTTCTATGTCCTGCAGCAGATTCTGCTGTTTGCTACGGTCATGCTGTTCCGCATGGTGTACCCGAAGGGAAACAGGCTTGTCATCAACAATATGTGCATGCTTCTGAGCATCGGCTTTGTGATTTTAACCAGGCTTTCCTTCGAAAAGGCGATCAAGCAGTTCTTTATCGTGACGGTCTCCATTGTGGCAGGCATGCTGATCCCTTATTTCATCCATAAGTTGAAATTTCTGAAGAGTCTGACCTGGGTGTATGCGGCAGTGGGCGTTACGGCGCTGGGGATTGTTCTGATCCTGGGAGCGACGACCCGCGGTTCCAAAATATCCTACTCGATCGCAGGCGTGACCTTCCAGCCCTCGGAGTTTGTGAAGATTATCTTTGTCTTTTTCCTGGCAAGCGCATTCTATGAATCACAGAGCCTGCTGAGGGTGGTACTGACGGCAGCGCTGGCGGGGATCCACGTACTTGTGCTGGTGGCCTCCAGGGATCTTGGAAGCGCGCTGATCTTCTTTATTGTCTATGTGATGATGGTTTTTATCGCCACGGGGAAATGGATCTATCTGTTTCTTGGAAGCGCGGGGGGATGCGGTGCGGCGGTGCTTGCCTATCAGTTCTTTACGCATGTGCAGGTGCGTGTGCAGGCGTGGCGGGATCCTTTCAGCTGCATTGACGATGCGGGATATCAGATTACGCAGTCCTTATTCGCGATCAGCAGCGGTGGATGGTTCGGGCTTGGGCTGTTTCGGGGCACGCCGTCGTCGATTCCCTTTGTGGAGGCGGACTTTGTCTTCTCTGCGGTAGCCGAGGAGCTGGGGATTTTATTTTCCATGTGCATGATCCTGGTCTGCATCAGTTGCTTTATCATGTTTATGGATATCTCGGTAAGGCTGCAGGACCGGTTTTACCGCCTGATCGCCTTTGGCCTTGGCGTTACCTATATCTTTCAGGTTTTTCTGACGATTGGCGGCGGCACGAAGTTTATACCGATGACGGGCGTCACCCTGCCGTTTATCAGTTATGGCGGCAGCTCTGTGCTGACAACGCTGGTGATGTTTTTTATCATAGAGGGTCTCTATATGATCCAACAGGAAGAGGGAGCAAAACGTGTCAAGAAGAAGAGAAGACGACGAATACAACAGAAAGCCTTCCGGGAAGAAGAAACGGAAGAAGCGGAATAAACAGATCCTTGCCGTTACGTATCTTTTCGTTGCTGTCTTCCTGTGTATGATGGGCTATACAAGTTACTATGCCATCACTCATCAGCAGGAACTGATCAATAACAGCTACAATGGCAGACAGGAACTGCTTGTACAGCAAAATACAAGGGGGACGATCTATGCTGCGGGAGGACAGATTCTGGCAGAGACGCAGACAGATGAGGACGAGAAGGAGCACAGAGTCTATCCTTACGAGAATCTGTTTGCGCATGCGGTGGGATATGCATCCAATGGTAAGTTTGGGATAGAAGCCTTGGCGAATTACTATCTGATCAATTCCAATGCGAAGCTTGCGGACAAGGTAGCCAGCGACGTGGCCGGTGTCAAGTATCCGGGAGACAGCGTGGTGACGACACTGGATGTAGGACTGCAGGAAGTGGCATTCCAATCCCTCGGTATTTATAAAGGGGCCGTCATCGTCTCAGAACCGGCCACGGGCAAAATACTTGCCATGGTATCCAAACCGGATTATGATCCCAATAAGATCGATGAGATCTGGCAGGAACTGATCGAGGACAAGGACAGCACGGTTCTGTTGAACCGTGCCACACAGGGCCTGTATCCGCCAGGGTCTACCTTCAAGATCGTTACGGCATTAGAGTACATCCGGGAGAACCCTGATACCTACGACCAATATACGTATCAGTGCAATGGCAGATTTACTTCCGGACAGGATACGATCAACTGCTATCATGGCTCAGTGCATGGGGCGGAAGATTTTACGAAATCTTTTGCAAAATCCTGTAATGCGTCGTTTGCGAATATCGGCATGCAGTTAGACCGGTCACACTTTAACGACACTTTGAACGGATTGCTGTTCAACCAGGAACTGCCGGTATCTTTTGCTTACAATAAGAGCAAACTGACCATCAGTGATATGACTTCTGATGCCGACATCATGCAGGCAGCCATTGGACAGGGAAAAACACAGATCACACCGCTGCATCTGAATATGATTACCAGCGCGATCGCCAATCAGGGAATGCTGATGAAACCATATATGGTAGACTATGTCAAGAACAAGGAAGGCAGTATCATCAAGCAGTTTAACCCGGATGCCTATAAAAGGCTGCTTTCCCAGGAGGAAGCGGCGGCGCTGACGGATCTTATGAAAGAAGTAGTGGAAAGCGGAACCGGTACGAAACTGTCCGGGCTTACTTATACGGCGGCGGGCAAGACAGGATCCGCAGAGTACAGCAGCGTAAAGACGGAATCCCATGCATGGTTTACAGGGTTTGCACCAGCGGAATCCCCGGAAGTGTGCGTAACGATTATCATTGAGGGAGCAGGAAGCGGCGGCGATTACGCGGTGCCGATTGCGAAACGGATTTTTGATGAATATTTTGGTGAGTAGTGAGTGGAGAGGATTATGATCGAGGCGGTAAGCAGCGGCGGTGTGGTGATCTTTCGGGGAAAGATCCTGGTGCTGTATAAACATCTGCATAATAAATACGAAGGCTGGGTGCTTCCCAAGGGAACTGTGGAAGAGGGAGAGAGCCATGCACAGACGGCGCTGCGCGAGGTGGCGGAGGAGTCTGGCGTTCAGGCTGCCATTATGAAGTATATCGGCAAAAGTCAGTATACGTTCACGGTGCCAGAGGATATGGTATCCAAGGAAGTGCACTGGTATCTGATGATCGCGGACAGTTATTACAGCAGGCCGCAGAGAGAAGAATATTTCACAGATTCCGGTTACTATAAATATCACGAAGCCTATCATCTCTTAAAGTTTCCAAATGAGAAACAGATCCTGGAACAGGGGTACGAACTCTATCTGGATCTGAAGAAGAAGGAACTGTGGTATAGCAGGTCATGAAAGCGAAAGTTAAGAATTTTAAGCTGTTTTAATTGAGAGAAGTATGGTACAATAATTTAGATTTCATAAAGGCGTGGAAAATGCATGAAATTTTATAAAAATCTTTATTTTGGAGATACTATTAAGAATCCGGGAAAAACCCGCCGAAAACTGAAAAGGCATGCGAAACTGCAGAATGTGCATGTGATCGCCTATATGGAGGAGAGCGGGCAGCTGGCGATTTATCACTGTGCGATGTTCAGGCAGCGATATTATAAGGACCATCCGCCTTATGTGGTGGGGATTGCCGGCAGCAAGGAGGAGGCGCAGCAGATCATCTGCAGGATTGCCAAAGAGGCTTTCGCGGCGACCGGGAAGGTGGATCTGCTTTCGTACCTTTTTGCGGAAAACTCTCTGGATAACACTGTAGAATGATGTGTGGCCGCGTGCAGGAATAAGAAGAGGAAGTATCGTCAAAACATATGCTACATATTATGTTACTTATACTAAAAATCATAGGCATTATCCTGATCTGCATTCTGGGCATGGTACTTTTTGCCGTTTTGTGCGCGCTCTTTGTACCGCTGCGGTATCAGATTGAAGTGATGCGGGAGGAAGGCGAGGGAAAACCGCCGGTTGTCGTCCGGGTGAAAGTCACCTGGCTGCTCCATCTGATCAATGTTCTCCTCCGTTATCCGGCCGATGTGTATGTGAGGGTGCGGATCTTCCTGTTTACCCTGTTTCAGATACCGGAGAAACAACACAAACCTTCCCTCAGGAAGAAAGCGGGCGGCAGCGGTCCAGAAGAAACGGAGGCGCCGGAGGACGGCAGCGATTCAGAGGAAACGGAGGCGCCGGAGGGCGGCGGTGCAAAGAGCAGCGAACAACCGGAAGAGAAAACGGAAGTCCAAGATACAAAAGAAAATGCACCTCCTGCAGAGAAGGCTGGTGGAAGCGGTGCAGAAAGAACCGTCCAACGGGAGGAGAAAGAAGATACCAGGCATAAGATCCTCTGCAAGATCCGGCATCTGACTGCAAAGATAAAAGCATTCTTCCAAAAGATACAGTACACAATCTGCGGCTTCTGTGATAAAATAGAATCTACGTCAGATACGATAAAGTATTATTGTGATATCTTGCGAAGTGATGCCTTTGCGCGGTCATTTGCGCTGTGCAAAGAGCAGCTGGGCATCATTTTGAGAGCAGTCAGGCCGGATCGATTCGAGGCAGATATGATCGTCGGGACAAATGACCCGGCGTCTACCGGGGAGATTCTGGCAGTATTTGGGATGCTGTATCTTTATGTCGGAGAGCATGTGCGCGTCGTGGGAGATTTCGAGCGGGCACACATAGAGGGAAGGATGTTTCTGAAGGGTAAGGTCCGGGCATTTACGTTCCTGTGCATCGCGGTGAGAGTCTACAGGAATAAGGATATCAGGACATTGATTAAGTTGTTTAAGAAGGAGGCTGTATAAATGGCGGAGAATAATTTTGCGGGTGTGATCGAATCTTTGATGAAAGGCATGAACGCGGTGATTGGCACCAAGACAGTGGTAGGAGACGCGACCCAGATCGGCGATACGATCATTTTGCCGTTAGTGGACATCAGTTTCGGTGTGGGAGCCGGGGCTTCTGCAAACGATAAGAAAAACGGCGGCGGTGGTGGCTTTTCGGCGAAGATGACGCCCAGTGCCGTTCTTGTGATCAAGAACGGTTCCACAAAGTTAGTGAATATCAAGAATCAGGATACGGTGACAAAAGTGCTTGATATGATACCGGATATCGTGGACAGATTCACCACGCCCAAGGAAGAGATGATTGAGGATGAAAAAGCGGTGGATCTTGCCTTTCCGGAGGAAGAGTAGTACGCTGCAGGAATTAATTTGAGGCAGAAGCAGAACTATTTTCCGATCCGGTTCATATAATAGAGAAAAGAGCATAAGCAGGGATATTGTATGAAGAAGTTGATAGGTTTTGTGGCAGTTTGTATTGCGGCAGGGATGCTGTTTATGCTTTTTTTGACAAACCGGTTTATTGGTCTTGTTCTGATTGTCCTTTTGCTGTTGATCGGATATAATTTTTTCTGCTGCGATTAGAGTTGCGATTTTGCATGGCAGAATCACGGGGGTTGTATGGGAAGAACAGAGGAAATCCTGATGGAAGGTTCGAGAGAAGAGCTGCAGGAGTTAAAAGCGTGGCTCTTTCGGGAAAATATACGTCTGGAAGCGGCTGCGAAAGAACTGAAACAGATGCAGGAACAGTTTCTGAAAGAAAAGATTCAGTTCCAGGAAGAGATGAAGCTGTTAAACCGCAAAGCGGCGGGGGAGAGACAGCGTCTGAAAGAGGACAACCAGTTCTTTGAGAAGAAGATGGAGATTTTACAGAATGGATTCCGACAGCTGGATCTTGACCGCAGGCGTTTGGACAAGGAATGGGCCCGTCTTACGGCGGAGAAGGATCTGTTGGAGGAACATGGCTTTTACGGTACACATGCGGAGGTGTCGGTTTTCTTTCAGGGAGTACGGAATCCGCTGGCTTTGAAGAAACGGTACAAGGATCTGATCAAGATTTTCCATCCGGATAATGTGGCCGGGGATAAGGAAGTGATCCAGCGCATCAACAAAGAGTATGAACGGCTGAAAGAGCATTATGAGAAAGAATTTAAACATGCGTGATTTTCGGAGAATTCAAAAAGCAGGTTCCGGGGAACCTGCTTTCATTTTGATCTAATATTATGCTCTCTCAATTTTTCCGGATCTTAAACAGCGTGTACAAACATGCAGTTTCTTGTTAGCTCCGTTCACCTTGCACATAACGTTCTTGACATTAGAATTCCAAATTCTGTTAGATCTTCTATGTGAATGGCTTACGTTATTTCCAAAATGAGCGCCCTTACCACAAACATCACATTTAGCCATCTTTGCACCTCCTAACGATACAATCGATTCTTTTTTGTGTTCTTACTCACACAACATTTGTATAATAGCAGAAAGTAAAACGGAATGCAAGCGAAAATTACATATTTTGCCTGAAATCATGTTTCTTTTTTTAAATAAACAGGTTATAATATGGATGTATATTCAGAATAATAAGGAGGTAGCTTATGAAAGTTTCTTCAATGGACACACATATGGGGAATATTTCTATCGATCAGGAAGTCGTCGCACAGTTTGCCGGTACGGTAGCTATGGAATGTTTCGGTGTAGTTGGCATGGCAGGCATGAGCGTGAAGGACGGACTTGTTAAATTACTTAGGAAAGACAGCATGACGCGCGGCATTCAGGTATTTTTAAATAATAATAAGCTGACAATGAACTTTCACATTATTGTTTCTTACGGTGTGAGCATTCTTGCGGTATCAGATAATCTGATAGACAGTGTAAAATACAAAGTGGAAGAGTTTACCGGAATTGAAGTAGAAAAAATAAACATCTTCGTAGAAGGTGTGAAAGTGATTGACTAAGGGAGGAAGTGTAAGGTGGCTTCAAATACGATGGATGCCGGTATGCTGGCAAAGTTGTTCCTGGCAGGAGCAAAGAATCTTGAGAATAAGAAAGAATGGATCAATGAATTGAATGTTTTTCCGGTTCCGGACGGTGATACCGGTACGAATATGACACTGACGATCATGTCTGCGGCGAGGGAAGTTGCATCCTTGAATGATACGGGCGATATTGATATGCGGTCTTTGTGCAAGGCGATTTCATCAGGATCCCTGCGCGGTGCGAGAGGCAACTCAGGCGTTATTCTTTCTCAGTTGTTCCGTGGTTTTACGAAGGGCGTGAAAGAATATGATGAGATTTCGATCCCGATCGTGGCGGCGGCGTTTGAGAAGGCGGTGGAGACTGCCTATAAAGCAGTTATGAAACCAAAAGAAGGTACGATCCTGACTGTGGCTAAAGGGGCGGCCATCAAGGCAAGAGAACTGGCCGACAGCGGTATGGAAGACCTGGGCGACTTCATGGCGCAGATCATTGCCCGCGCAGATGAGGTGCTGGAGCAGACACCAGAGATGCTTCCGGTATTGAAACAGGCGGGTGTTGTTGACTCTGGCGGTCAGGGCTTGATGCAGGTGTTAAAAGGCGCCTATGATGCGTTTCTGGGGAAAGAGATCGATTTAACCTTGGATAAGACAGATGTTTCCCATATGGCCGGCAGGATTTCGGGCGGCAATCTGGAAGCGCAGGCAGGCGCGGAGATCAAATTCGGTTATTGCACTGAGTTTATCATTATGCTCAACAAGGTATTTAATATTAAGATGGAGATGGATTTCAAGGCTTATCTGGAATCGATCGGCGACTCCATTGTGGTGGTTGCAGACGAGGACGTGGTAAAGGTACATGTACATACCAACGATCCCGGGCTTGCAATTCAGAAAGCGTTGAAGTATGGCGCACTCTCCAATATGAAGATAGACAACATGCGGTTAGAGCATCAGGAGAAGTTATTTATGATGTCCCAGAAGGAAGAAAAGGTGGAGGAGACAGCGGAACAGCCGCCGCAGCCGAAGAAGGATGTCGGATTTATCGCGGTGTCTGTTGGGGACGGCATTAACGAGATCTTTAAAGGACTCGGAGTGGACCATATTATCGAGGGCGGCCAGACCATGAATCCCAGCACGGAAGATATGCTCAATGCCATCGATCATGTCAACGCGGACACGATCTTCATTCTGCCAAACAATAAGAATATCATTCTGGCGGCCAATCAGGCACAGTCCCTTGTGCGGGATAAGAAGATCGTGGTGATTCCCACGAAAACAGTTCCGCAGGGGATCACGGCAGTCATCAACTACGTGCCGGATCTGAGCGTGGAGGAGAACGAGGCGGCCATGATCGAAAAGATCGCCAATGTTTCCACCGGCCAGGTCACTTATGCAGTCAGGGATACAAGCATTGACGGTAAGGACATCAAGCAGGGTGATTTCATGGGAATCGGCGATAAGGGGATTCTTTCTGTAGGCATTGCCATATCTGAAGTTACCATGCAGATGATCGATGAGATGATGTCAGCGGAGAGAGAATTGATCAGCATCTATTATGGTTCCGAGATCCAGGAGGAGGATGCAGAAAGTCTGCGTGCCCAGGTTGAGAGCAAATATCCGGAGTGCGATATCGAACTGCAGTATGGCGGACAGCCGATCTATTATTATATTGTGTCGGCTGAATAAGAGAAAATGAAGTTACGCTATAGTTATAAATCTCTGACGAAAAGATGTCACGGCGTTTTATCGTCAGAGATTTTTTTGAGGGATAAGTTATGGAACTTACAGCGCTTAAGGGAATCGGCGAGAAGACCGCGAAACTGTTTGACAAATTGCATATCAGGACGACAGATGAGCTGCTCACATACTATCCGCGGGACTATGAATATTTCGGGGAGCCGGCAGTCCTTTCGCAGGCGGCGGTGGATGAGGTTGTGGCAGTATCCGGCCAGATCAGTACTTCGATCGCTGCCAGACATGTAAGCGGTCTAAACATTACCTCTTTTGAGGTAGCATGTGCAGGCGGCGGAACGCTGCATATGACCTACTTCAATATGCCTTATCTGAAGAACAGTCTTAAGAGAGAGCGGCGGTATATCTTTCGCGGTTATCTGCAGCAGAAGGGCAGCCGCCTTGTCATGGAACAGGCTAAGATATATAAGCCGGAGGAATATGAGAAGATGGTCGGGCATCTGATGCCCCGGTATGCAACGACGAAGGGACTCAGCAGCAATGCCATCACAAAAGCGGTGAGGCAGGCGCTTGCCGCGCAGCCCTTTGTGCCGGATCCGCTTCCGGACAAGATCCGGGAAGCCGGCGGGTTTTGTATGTTGGAAGAGGCAGTGAGACAGATGCATTTCCCGGATGGGAGGGAGGCGCTTGTTGAGGCAAGGAAACGGCTTGTCTTCGATGAGTTTTTATTTTTTATTCTGATGCTTCGCAGAATGCGGGAAGAGATACAGGTGGCAGAGAATCCCTATCCGATGATTGAGGTGGCGCAGACAGGCCGTCTGATCGAGGCGCTGCCGTACCGTCTGACGAACGCACAGATGCGGGTATGGAAAGAAATCCAGGCAGACATGATGTCGGGGTATGTGATGAACCGTCTGATCCAGGGAGATGTTGGTTCCGGTAAGACGATTCTCGCTTTTCTTGCGCTGCTCATGTGCGTATCAAACGGTTACCAGGGAGCCTTGATGGCGCCTACGGAAGTATTGGCGGCACAGCACTACGAAACGCTGACACAGATGCAGAAGAAGTACGCTCTGCCGATCCATCCGGTGCTGCTGACTGGTTCTGTCAAGGCGAAAGAACGCCGGGAGATCTATGACAAGATTCTAAGTGGTGAGGCCAATATTATTCTGGGTACGCATGCGCTGATCCAGGCCAAAGTGAAGTACCATGATCTGGCGTTGGTGATCACGGACGAACAGCATCGTTTCGGGGTCAGACAACGGGAGAGCCTTGCGCAGAAAGGCCGTCAGGTCCATGTGCTTGTCATGAGCGCCACCCCGATTCCAAGAACGCTGGCGATCATTCTGTACGGAGATCTGCATATATCGGTTTTGGAGGAACTGCCAGCCAACCGGCTGCCGATCAAGAACTGTGTGGTGAATCCTTCTTACCGTGAGACGGCTTACCGTTTTATTGAGAAGGAGGTGGCCGCCGGCCATCAGGTCTATGTGATCTGTCCGATGGTGGAAGAAGGAGAGATGGAGGAGCTGGAGAATGTCGTGTCTTATGCGGCGAAACTAAAAGGCGTCCTGTCTCCGTCGATCCAGATTGCGACGCTTCACGGCAAGATGCGGCCAGCGGATAAGAATCGTGTCATGGAATCTTTTGCGGATCATCAGATTGACGTCCTGGTATCGACGACGGTCATCGAGGTAGGGATCAACGTACCGAATGCCACTGTGATGATGGTGGAGAATGCAGAGAGGTTCGGCCTGGCACAGCTTCATCAATTGCGGGGGCGCGTCGGACGGGGAAGCGACCAGTCCTACTGTATCTTCATGAGTAAGTCGAACCGGCCGGAGACCATGGCAAGGCTTAAGATCCTGAACGAGTCCAACGATGGTTTCTATATTGCCAGCCAGGATTTAAAGCTGCGAGGGCCGGGGGATCTGTTCGGGATCCGGCAGAGCGGCGCGCTAAGCTTTGCGTTGGGTGATATTTTCCAGGATGCGGCGATTTTACAGCAGGCCAGCGACTGGGCGGATAGGATCCTGTCAGAGGATGCTTCTCTTTCGTCAGAATATTATGCTCCCTTAAGAGAATATTTGGAGCAGGCGGCAATAAATGAGGTTGACTTTAAGACTATCTGAAAGTAATATGGTTAGGTAGATATTTTGCCGGCTGATGATGAGAAGCGGCAGATCTGAGATTGAAGATGGAGTGTGGAACGGATATGGCGAAAAGGATTGCAATCGTTACCGACAGTAACAGTGGGATTACACAGGATCAGGCGAAAGAATTGGGTATTCATGTACTGCCGATGCCTTTTATGATCAACAATGAGACTTATTTTGAAGATATTACGCTCACCCAGAAAGAGTTCTATGAGCAGCTTGCCGCAGGAGCGGATGTTATTACAAGCCAGCCTTCCCCGGATTCTGTGATGAAACTCTGGGATGAGCTGCTGCAGGAATACGATGAGATTGTACATATCCCCATGTCCAGCGGGCTAAGCGGTTCCTGCCAGAGTGCATTGATGCTGGCGGCAGATTACGACGGAAAGGTGCAGGTCGTCAACAATCAGAGAATTTCCGTGACGCAGCGGCAGTCTGCCCTGGATGCGCTTGCACTTGCAGAGAAAGGAATGGATGCTGCGCAGATCAGACAGTTTCTGGAAGAGGATAAGTTTAATTCCAGCATCTATATTATGTTGGATACGCTGTACTATCTGAAAAAGGGCGGCAGGATCACGCCTGCGGCGGCAGCACTTGGCACAATCCTAAGACTGAAACCTGTCTTGACGATACAGGGTGATAAATTAGACGCTTTTGCCAAGGCTAGAACGGTGTCACAGGGGAAATCCATGATGATTAATGCGATTCGCAGCGATATGGAGAAGCGTTTCGGCGGGGCGGACAAAGACAGGATCTGGCTGCAGATCGCTTATACGCACGATCTGGAGGCAGCGGAGCAGTTGAAGGAAGAGGTTGCAGCACAGTTTCCTGGTTTTGCGATCCATATGGATCCGTTATCTTTGAGCATTGCCTGTCATATAGGCCCTGGATCGCTGGCAGTGGCATGCTGTAAGAAAATATCATGGGAAGAATGATCGGAAACGGTAAGGCGGCAAAGAACGGGAAACAGGTTATCGTCCACAATGTGTGACAGATTACAGCAGGATGTGGATGGGAACCTGTTTTGTTTTTGTGAGTAAAGAGTAGGTATGAAAAGAAAGACTACTTTTCATGGGTATTTGCGTCAGGAATGACATGGAGGTGCAAGTATGAGAAAATACGCATCCAAAAATGATGGGAAGGAACTGGCTCTGCAGGAAGAAGCGATGAAGAAAGCGTCTGCCTATGTGGCGGATCTTGCACGGAAACTGGACCGGCAGCCGTTATGCTGCGTGACGACTTTCGGCTGTCAGATGAATGCCAGAGACTCGGAGAAGCTTTTAGGTATCCTTTCACGGATCGGTTATGCACCGACAGACAAGGAAGAAGAGGCTGATTTCGTCGTCTACAATACCTGTACCGTGCGGGATCATGCGAATCAACGGGTGTATGGGCGTCTGGGGTTCCTGAACAGCATCAAGCGCAGAAAACCTCATTTAAAGATTGCGCTGTGCGGTTGTATGATGCAGGAAGAGACTGTGATCGAGAAGATCAAAAAGAGTTACCGTTTTGTAGATTTGATCTTCGGCACCCACAATCTGTTTAAATTCGCCGAGCTGTTAGTGACAATGTTTGAGAATCAGGAGATGATCATAGACATCTGGCAGGAGACCGATCAGATCGTGGAAACTCTGCCGGTCAGCCGCAAATATGCCTATAAATCAGGCATCAATATTATGTTTGGATGTAACAATTTCTGTAGTTACTGTATTGTTCCCTACGTGAGGGGTAGGGAGCGAAGCCGTGATCCCAGGGAGATTCTGCAGGAGATTGAGCGTCTTGTGACGGACGGCGTGGTGGAGGTGATGCTGCTTGGCCAGAACGTGAATTCCTATGGCAGGAATCTGGACGAGCCGATTACCTTCGCACAGCTCTTGAGAGAAGTGGAGCAGATAGAAGGGCTAAAACGCATTCGCTTTATGACGTCTCATCCGAAGGATCTGTCAGATGAGTTGATCGATGTGATGAAGCATTCCGGGAAGATCTGCAGACACCTCCATCTGCCGGTGCAGGCTGGCTCTGATAGGATCTTACAGGCAATGAACAGACATTATACGAAGAAGGAGTATCTGTCTTTGGTGGAAAAGATCAAAGCGGCTATGCCGGATATTGCCATAACGACAGACATCATCGTCGGATTTCCAGGGGAAACGCTGGCAGATGTGGAGGAGACTATTGACGTAGTGCGTCAGGTGCAGTATGACAATGCGTTTACGTTTCTCTACTCCAGGCGGACGGGCACGCCCGCGGCGGCTATGGAAGAGCAGGTGCCGGCAGAGACAGCCAGGGAAGGGTTTGACAGACTCCTGAAAGTCGTACAGGAAACTGCGAAGGAACGGGCCGCCCTTCTGCAGGGGAAAGTGATGGAGGCGCTGGTGGAAGAAGTCAACGAGCAGGATGCGTCTTTAATGACGGGGCGGCTGTCGAACAATATGCTGGTGCATTTTCCTGCCTCGCAGGAGTTGATCGGTCAGTTTGTGGATGTCTCACTGGACACCTGTCATGGGTTCTATTATACTGGTCATGTAGTAGAACCATGTTCTCTTAAGGAAGCGGTACAATAGCAGCAGTATCTGGAAACCAAGCTGTTGCGCGCATGATAACAGATTACGGAAAGATGGTTACAAAGATGGCAGAACTTACACCAATGATGCAGCAGTATCTGGAAACAAAAAAGGATTATCAGGATTGTATCCTGCTTTACCGTCTGGGCGATTTCTATGAAATGTTCTATGAGGATGCACTGACGGCATCGAAAGAATTGGAGATCACCCTGACCGGAAAGAACTGTGGACAGGAGGAACGTGCGCCGATGTGCGGTGTTCCCTATCATGCAGTAGAAGGGTATTTGAATAAGCTGGTTTCTAAAGGATATAAGGTAGCGATCTGTGAACAGGTGGAAGATCCGAAACAGGCAAAGGGAATCGTAAAACGGGAAGTGATCAGGATCGTGACGCCTGGCACGAACCTAAATCTGCAGGCGCTGGATGAGAGCAAGAATAATTATATCTTCTGTATCGTATACTTGCCCGGTAAGACGGGGATCTCGATGGCTGATGTTACGACAGGAGACTATTACCTGACGGAAGTGGATGAGATTCGCAAGCTGCAGGATGAGATCCAGAAATATGAGCCGTCAGAGATCATCTGCAATGAACAGTTTCTCGTCAGCGGGTACGATATTGCCGACTTGAAGAACCGCCTTGGCATCACAGTCTATTCTCTGGATTCTCATTATTTTGACGAGGATAGCTGCCGCAGGAACCTGATGAAGCATTTTCATGTCAACTCCCTGTCAGGACTTGGCATTGAGGACTTTCCTTCCGGCATGATCGCCGCCGGGGCGCTTCTTACGTATCTTTATGAAACCCAGAAGACTTCCCTGTCCCATATGACGCACCTCTATCCTTACCTGATCAGCAAGTATATGCTCTTAGACAGTTCCACCAGGCGGAATCTGGAGCTGACAGAGACTCTGCGGGAGAAGCAGAAGAAGGGTTCCTTACTTGGTGTGCTCGACCGCACCAGGACGGCTATGGGAGGACGTCTTCTGCGCAAGTATATTGAACAGCCTCTTATTGACAGGGAACAGATGAATCTGCGCCTTGACGCGGTAGAGATGTTATGTAAGAAGAACGTGGACCGGGATGAACTGCGGGAATATTTGAATGCGATCTACGATCTGGAGCGCCTTTTGGGAAAAATCAGTTATAAGACGGCCAATCCAAGGGATTTGATCGCTTTCCGGAATTCGCTGTCCATGCTGCCTTCGATCAAAATGTTGTTGGCGGACATGGAGGCAACGCTGCTTACAAAGATCCGGGAGAATCTGGATACCCTGGAAGACATCTATCATCTGATCGATGATGCGATTATCGAGGAGCCGCCGATTTCGATCCGGGACGGCGGCATGATCAGGCAGGGATTCAGCGAGAATATTGATTCTCTCAGGAATGCCAAGACAGACGGGAAGAACTGGCTTGCTGCGCTGGAAGAAGAAGACCGGGAGCGCACCGGGATCAGGAATCTGCGGATCAAATATAACAAGGTATTTGGATATTATTTCGAGGTGACCAATTCCTATAAGGATATGGTGCCGGAAGATTATGTGCGGAAACAGACGCTGGCCAATGCGGAGCGCTATACCACCCCCCGCTTAAAGGAACTGGAAGATACGATCCTAAATGCGGAGGACAAGCTGTCTTCCCTGGAATATGAGCTTTTCTGCCAGATCCGGGATACGATCGCCGCTGAGGTGGTGCGTATCCAGAAGACAGCCCGCGCGATCGCGAAATTAGACGTCATGGCAGCCTTATCTTATGTGGCGGAGCGAAATCACTATGTCCGGCCGGCCTTGAATGAGAAGGGCGTCATTGATATCAAGGACGGCCGGCATCCGGTGGTGGAGCAGATGATCACCAACGATATGTTCATCGCCAACGACACGTATCTGGATAACCAGAAGCACTGTATCGCGGTAATCACCGGCCCAAATATGGCCGGGAAATCTACTTATATGCGGCAGACAGCGTTGATTGTGCTGCTGGCGCAGATCGGTTCCTTTGTCCCGGCCAAGAAAGCCAATATCGGGATCGTGGACCGGATCTTCACCCGCGTAGGGGCTTCGGATGATCTTTCCAGCGGGCAGTCTACCTTTATGGTGGAGATGAATGAAGTCGCCAATATCTTGAGAAACGCGACGGCAAACAGTCTTCTCGTACTGGACGAGATCGGCAGGGGCACGTCCACTTTTGACGGACTCAGCATTGCATGGGCAGTGATCGAGCATATCAGCAACCGCAAGATTCTTGGAGCCAAAACGTTGTTTGCGACTCATTATCATGAGCTGACCGAACTGGAAGGGAAGATGGATAATGTAAACAATTACTGCATTGCGGTGAAAGAGAAAGGGGACGATATTGTCTTTCTGCGCAAGATCGTCAAGGGCGGCGCGGACAAGAGTTACGGTATCCAGGTGGCGAAGCTGGCCGGGGTGCCCGATCTGGTCATCGACAGGGCCAAGGAGATTGTGCAGCAGCTCAGTGATAATGATATTACAGAGAAGGTACAGCGCATTGAGGTCAATATTAAGAATGAGAAGCGTAAGCCGGTAAAGTATGATGAAGTGGATTTAGAGCAGATGTCGCTTTTTGATACGGTCAGGGATGAGGATGTGATCCAGGAGCTGCAGGAGATTGATGTGGGGAATTTGACGCCGATCGACGCACTGAATGTGTTGTACCGTCTGCAGACGAAGCTTAAGAACCGGTGGCGGACATAAGACAGGACTGTAAGGGCAAATTCTAAAAGCAGGTAACGACAGGAGTATGCAGGAATCGAGGAAAATGGTATGGCAGTTATCAATGTGTTGGATCATCAGACGATCGATCAGATCGCGGCAGGCGAAGTGGTGGAGCGGCCTTCCAGCGTTGTGAAGGAGTTGGTTGAGAATGCGATCGACGCCGGTGCAGATGCGGTCACGGTGGAGATCAGGGACGGTGGGATCTCTTTGATCCGTGTCACGGACAATGGAAGCGGAATCGAGAAATCCCAGGTGCGGAATGCTTTCCTGCGGCATGCGACCAGCAAAATTACTTCTGCGGAAGATTTGACTGAGTTAGTCAGTCTGGGTTTCCGTGGGGAGGCGCTTGCCAGTATTGCGGCGGTATCCATGGTGGAGCTGATCTCCAAGACGCCGGAGGATCTGACCGGGATACGCTTCGCGATGGAAGGCGGGATTGAGAAAGAGCAGGAGGAGATCGGCGCGCCGGAAGGGACGACGATTCTGGTGCGGAATCTTTTCTATAATACGCCGCCGCGCCGGAAGTTCTTGAAGCAGCCACAGACGGAAGGGTCTTATGTGGCGGATCTGATGGAGCATCTTGCGCTCTCTCATCCGAAAGTTTCTTTCAAATTTATCGTGAATGGACAGACAAGATTCTACACGACCGGAAACAAGGATCTGCGGGAGATCATCTATCGGATCTATGGCAGAGAGATCACAGCCGAGCTGCTTCCTTTCTCCTGGCAGGGGGAAGGCATGTCTGTCAGCGGCTTTCTTGGGAAACCGGCCATCAACCGCGCCAACCGCAATTATGAGATTTTCTATATAAACGGCAGATATATCAAGAGCACGCTGATCAGCAAGGCGATCGAGGAGGGGTATCGGGAATATCTGATGCAGCATAAGTTTCCGTTCTGTGTGCTGCATTTCCAGGTGGATACAAGACGAATCGACGTCAATGTCCACCCGACCAAGATGGAAGTGCGGATTGCGGACAGTCAGGCATTCTATGAGACGGTGAAGCAGGCGATCCATGATGCGCTGCATGCCAAAGAGATGATCCCGGAGGTGAAACTGACAAAGCAGCCAGAGAAGCGGGAAACTGCCAGGCAGGGAGGGGCTAAGGGATCTATGCCGGAACCCTTCGAGCGCACAAGGATCGCACGGATGCCGCAAAAGGCCAATACTTACGACAAAGACCTGGCAGAAAAAGAAAATACACCGTTACAGAATCTTCTAAAGGCTCCGGAAAGCTACGGTCTTCCGGCGACAGAAACGCCGGAAACTGTCCCGCCTGAAGTGACAGGCGGCTCACAAAATCAAGGACAGTGTCCGGACGGTAAGTTAAAACCATTGAGCCGTCAGGAACCGGTGCAGATGGCGCTGTTTGAAGATAAGATACTGTCACAGCAGGCCAGAGAGCAGTTTGAACTGATAGGCCAGATCTTTCATACATACTGGTTGATTTCCTATCAGGATAAACTGTTGATCATAGACCAGCACGCGGCGCATGAGAAGGTCAAGTTTGAGCGGTTTCGGAAGCAGTTTCAGGAACATACGGTTGTCTCCCAGACGTTAAATCCGCCTATTGTGGTGACACTGACCGGGAAAGAACGGGAGTGTTATGTAAGACATGCGGCTGATTTTGAGGCGCTGGGATTTATGATCGAGGAATTCGGCGGCAATGACTACGCCATCAGAGGGGTTCCGATGGATCTGTACGGTTATGGGGAAAGGGTCCTTTTCCAGGAAATTCTGGATGAGCTTTCGGGGGAATCGGTTACCGGGACGCCGGAAACCATTCAGACGCGCATTGCCGTGATGGCCTGTAAGGCGGCCGTAAAGGGGAACATGAGATTGAGCCGTGAAGAGGCGGAACAGTTGATCGATGAACTGCTGACGCTTGAGAATCCTTATCACTGCCCGCATGGCAGACCCACGATCATCTCAATGAGCAAATATGAGTTAGAAAAGAAGTTTAAGAGGGTTGTAAATTGATGAAGGAGACAGACAGACCAGGGCTGGTGATTCTGACCGGTCCTACGGCGGTGGGGAAATCCGAGCTTTCTATTATGCTGGCAGAGCAGATCGGCGGTGAGATCATCTCTGCCGACTCCATGCAGGTCTACCGGCGGATGGATATTGGATCGGCTAAGATCACACAGGAGGAGATGAGGCACATTCCCCATCATCTGATCAATGTGCTGGAACCCACAGAAGAATTTAATGTGGTGTCTTTTCAGAAGATGGCGAAGAAAGCGCTTGCAGGTATCTATGAACGGGGACATATTCCCATCGTCGCGGGCGGTACGGGATTCTATATTCAAGCACTGCTCTATGACATTGATTTTACAGAGAATGAGGAAGATACGAAACTCCGGAAAGAGCTGGAAGAGATCGCACAGACAAAAGGCCGGGAAGCGCTGTATGAGAGACTGAAAGAGATCGATCCTGAATCCTGTGAATCGATCCACGCCCACAACAGCAAACGCGTTATCCGGGCGATCGAATTCTATGAGAAGACGGGCATGAAAATCTCGGAACACAACAGGAAACAGCGGGAACGTAAGTCTCCTTACCGTTTCGCATACTTTGTGTTAAATGACGACAGAGAACGGATCTACAGAAGAATCGACGAGAGAGTGGACCGAATGATCGCGGACGGCCTGGTGGAGGAAGTGGCATCCCTGGCACGGGAGGGCTGTACGAGAGAGATGGTATCCATGCAGGGATTGGGCTATAAGGAGATCCTTGATTATCTGGATCATAAGATCACGTTTGATGAGGCAGTCTATACGCTGAAACGGGATACCAGACATTTTGCCAAGAGACAGCTTACCTGGTTTCGCAGGGAGCGGGACGTGATTTGGATCGACAAACCGGCTTATGGGTACGATCCGCAGCGCATAACAGCGTATATGCTGGAAATTCTTCACAATAGAGGGATTCTTTCGCAGATGCCGCAGGAGGAAGCTGCGGACGAGAAGAACAGAGCACAGAAAGGTAAGATTTGACTATGACACAATTAAGAGACCAATACGCCAGGTTTGGCATATCAGAGCAGGCCGCTCAGTTCGGGGAAGAGATTCTTTCTTCTCTTACAGAGCGGTTTCGGAAGATTGATGAGACTGCAGAATACAATCAACTCAAGGTGATTCACGCCATGCAGGCGTGCAAGGTCAGTGAAGCGTGTCTGCTGGGAACAACCGGGTATGGCTATAACGATCTGGGCAGAGATACCCTGGAACAGGTGTATGCCGAAGTGTTCCATACGGAGGATGCCCTGGTACGCCCGCAGATCACCTGTGGCACGCATGCGCTTGCGCTTGCCCTTATGAGTAATCTGCGCCCCGGCGACGAGCTTCTATCCCCGGTCGGCAAGCCTTATGACACTCTGGAGGAAGTCATCGGTATCCGTCCCTCGAAAGGTTCCCTGAAAGAATACGGCATATCTTACAGACAGGTGGATCTTCTGCCCGACGGGACGTTTGACTATGACGGGATCCGAGCCGCCATAAAGGATAACACGAAGCTTGTCACGATTCAGCGGTCAAAGGGCTATCAGACCAGGCCTACGTTGTCTGTCGCCCGGATCGGTGAGCTGATTCGTTTTATCAAGGGTATCAGACCGGACCTGATCTGTATGGTAGACAACTGCTATGGGGAATTCGTGGAGACGACAGAACCTGCCGAGGTGGGCGCTGATCTGGTAGTCGGCTCCCTGATCAAGAATCCCGGAGGCGGTCTTGCGCCAATTGGCGGTTATATCGCAGGCAGGAAAGAATGCGTGGAGAATGCAGCATACCGCCTGACCTCGCCTGGACTTGGTAAGGAAGTAGGCGCTTCTTTGGGAGTCCTTTCTGCTTTCTATCAGGGTCTGTTCCTTGCTCCGGTGGTGACGGCCGGCGCGCTCAAGGGCGCCATCTTCGCGGCAAACCTCTATGAGAAACTTGGCTTCCCGGTTATCCCGGATGGCCAGGAGAGCAGGCACGATATTATCCAGGCAGTCACTTTTGGTTCCCCGGAAGGGGTGATCGCTTTCTGCCAGGGGATCCAGGCGGCAGCGCCGGTGGACAGTTTTGTGACGCCGGAACCCTGGGATATGCCAGGGTATGACGCACAGGTGATCATGGCTGCGGGAGCATTTGTGTCCGGTTCCTCTATCGAGCTTAGCGCTGACGGTCCCATCAAGCCTCCCTATGCGGTCTATTTCCAGGGCGGCTTAACCTTTCCGCATGCCAAACTCGGCATCCTGAAAACCTTGCAGAATCTCATGGACCGGGGACTGATTACTTCTGACTTTCATAGAATATAATTAAATTTTGCCATTTTTTGTATACATCAAAAACCTGTTGTGATAAAATGAGCGTTGAGAAAGGAGTAACCTGATCCTTATGCGTAAGAATAATTGGGCTTGTTTTCTGCTGATCCTGGCGGGTATCGTCATCGGCGGATTTATCGGAAGCCTTTTTCCCAGTACCTGGTTAAATTACGGACAGTCTTTTGGCCTGTCGTCCCCGCTGGTGCTGGATTTAGGTATTATGAGTGTCACCTTTGGTCTTTCGATCAAGATCACGATCGCAAGCATACTGGGGATCGCGGCGGCCATCGTGATCTATCGTCTTGTTTGACAAAGTATTCTGCATGAGATCGGGCGTCTGCCCTTCCCGCCATGTAAGGAGAGAGAAGCTGTCGGGAAAGAGGTTGCATGAAATCAGGCAAGTATGAGAACAATGAATATTACAGGATGCAGAATCTTCCATATGAGAAATTTATTACCTATGGAAGCAAGGCACTTACGGATTCAGAACTTCTGGCAATTCTTCTGCGAACCGGGACACGCGGGGTAAGCGCCTGCGCGTTGGGGGAAGAAGTGTTGTCGAGGACAGCCGGCTATGGCAACGGTCTGGCGGGGCTGTATCATATACCGTTATCGTGTCTGAAGAAGATTGACGGCATCGGAGAAGTAAAGGCAATCCAGTTAAAGACTGTCGCAGAGCTGAGTACCAGGATGGCCCAGGCCAAGGCAAAAGACGGGCTTTCTTTCCATCGGCCCGGCACGGTCGCCGATTATTATATGGAGCGGTTTCGGCATGAAAATGTAGAGTATATTCTGCTTCTGCTGGTAGACAGTGGTATGCATCTGATGGAAGAACACATGCTCTCTAAGGGGACTGTCAATGCGTCCCTTGTGTCTCCCAGGGAAGTCTTTATCTGTGCTCTGCAGGTGCAGGCGGCGGGCGTCATACTGCTGCACAATCATCCGGGAGGCAATCCTGTGCCAAGTGACAATGATTTTAAGGTCACGGAACGCATCTGGAAAGTGGGGGCGCTTATGGATATACCGCTTCTCGACCATATCATTATCGGAGACAACAAATATTTCAGCTTCAAAGAGAGCAAGTTAATGACGGAAATGCCTAAATCTGAGATACAAAGTAAGTAGAAAGAGAGGAATGGCTGTAGTGGCTAACAATGCATTTGGAATTGATCTGGGAACAAGTAATATCAAGATATACAATCGTGCAGATGATGAAGTTTTCGTGGAGAAGAATATGATCGCCATCGAGAATAAGAAGAATCTTTTTGCCTATGGTGATTCGGCTTTTGAAATGTATGAGAAAGCTCCCAGCAATATTCATATATCCTATCCTTTGAGCAACGGTGTCATCGCGGATATCCAGAATATGGAACTGCTTGTGAAGTATTTCCTGAGCGATCTGATGAAGAACAATGTCAAGCCGGCGGATTACTATATCGCAGTTCCCTGGGATGTGACAGAAGTGGAGAAGCGGGCTTTCAAGGATCTGATCAAAGAATCGAATGTGAAGGCCAAGAAGGTGATGGTCGTTGACAAAGCGGTGGCTGACGGCTTAGGTCTTGGGATAGACGTCAAGAACTCCCAGGGGGTACTTGTGGTCAATGTCGGATTTGATACGACAGAGATCTCTATTCTGTCGCTGGGCGGTATCGTCCTGAGCAAACTGATCAAAGTAGGAGGCCGCAAATTCGACGACGCCATCAAAGCTGCCGTGCGCAGGGAATACAGTCTGATCATCGGCGGTAAGACAGCGGAAGTGGTGAAAACGTCGCTTCTGGAGCTGGAAGAGACACAGACCGGCGCCGTCGTATATGGAAGGGATATTGTCACCGGGCTGCCGGTAGAGCGGGAGATCCCGACCAAGCTGGTGGACGAATGCCTGATTGAGCATTTCAATACGATCATCGACAACGTCAAGGTGATCTTAGAGCGCACGCCGCCGGAACTTGCGGCGGATATTTACCGGCACGGCGTTTACTTGACCGGCGGCGCTTCCCAGGTCAGCAAACTGGCACAGTTAATGAGTACCGGCACGGGACTTAAAGTCAATGTTTCGGAGAATCCTGTCACCAGTGTGGCGCTTGGACTTGCCAAGATCATCAATGATGATAATTATAAAACGGTAGCATATGCAATAGAAGGAATGAGTAAATGAGTCCGATCGTAAGAAGAAAAGGAGAGAAATTTACGTTGCCAAGTAAATATCTCCTTTTTATTTTAACAATCCTGTGCACCGGGATGGTGCTGCTTACCTTTAATACCACTGTGTTCAGCGGTCCTCTCAGTTCGGCGGCAGGTTATACCATTGTGCCTTTTGCGGAAGGAATCAGCGCAGTCGGAAGCTGGCTGGCAAACCGTTCGGAGGAATTGGTGCAGATCAAGGATCTGATCGCAGAGAATGAGAAGCTTAAGAAGCAGGTCGATGAACTGACGATCGAGAATACCAGACTGCAGCAGGACCGTTATGAACTGACAAACCTGCGGGAACTGTACGGTCTCGACGCTCAGTATGATGAGTATGAGAAGACGGGCGCCCGTATTATTGCCAGGGATTCCGGCAACTGGTTTTATTCCTTTGTGATCAATAAGGGGGAGCAGGACGGCATTGCCATCGATATGAATGTGATGGCCGGCAGCGGCCTTGTGGGACGGATCGTGGATGTGGGACCGAACTGGTCGAAGGTCAAGGCGATCATTGCAGATGACTCTAATGTGAGCGCCATGGTGCTTTCCAGCGCCGATAATATGATTGTCTCCGGCAACCTGAAGCTTTACGCGACCGGTGTGATCGAATTTGAACAGTTGATCGACAGTGACAATACCGTGGTTGAAGGGGATAAGATCGTCACGTCCAACATCAGTGATATCTATCTGCCGGGGATTCTGATCGGCTATATCAGTAAGATCGACCAGGATTCCAACAATCTGACGAAATCCGGCAATATTACGCCGGCGGTGGATTTTGAGCATCTGGAGGAGGTGCTTGTTATCATGCAGCTAAAGCAGACGATCGAAGAATAGTGGAGGACCTGGTATGAAACTGAGACGTGCTTTGATCACAGCAGTGCTGATCTTTCTATGCTTCCTGTTACAGTGCACCGTTTTTCGGGGACTGGCTTTCGGCGGGATCGTCCCGAATCTTATGATCGTGCTCACGGCCTCTTTCGGCTTTATGAGAGGAGAGAAGACCGGGCTTGTGATCGGTTTTTTTTGTGGGCTTCTGGTAGACACCTTTTTTGGAAATACAATAGGGTTTTATGCCCTTCTCTATATGTACATCGGTTACATGAACGGTAAATTCTGCACGATTTTCTATCCGCAGGATATCAAGCTGCCGATCGCGCTTATCCTTGGAAGCGATCTCTTTTATGGATTTATCTGTTATGTGATTTTGTTTTTGCTGAGAAGCCGGTTTGATCTTCGCTACTATTTCATGAATATTATACTGCCGGAGATCGTTTATACGATTGTAGTCACTATATTTTTGTATCCGCTCATTCTTTGGATCAATACTTGTCTGGAGCGCAGCGAACTAAGGAGTGGTAAGAAGTTTGTTTGAGCATATATGGGAACGTTTTAAAGAAAATTTCATGAATATGGTTACTTCCAGACTGCTCCTTCTCGTGCTGGTGCTGTTTGGCATGGGCGGGTATCTGATCTACACGATTTTTCAACTGCAGATTGTACATGGAGAAGAGTATTTCAACAACTTCCAGCTAAGGATCACAAGAGAGCGTACCATTCCGGCCACTAGGGGCAATATTTTGGACCGTAACGGGAATCTGCTGGCTTACAATGAACTGGCATATTCTGTCACGATCGAGGATGTGTATGAATCAGGCAGGCGCAAGAATGCAAGATTAAATGACACGATCTACCGTCTGATTTCCATGATCGAACGCTGCGGGGACAGTATCATCAATGATTTCCATATTGTACTGGACAACCATGGCAATTATCAGTTCAGTGTGGAGGGTACTCAGCTTCTCCGTTTTTTGGCGGACGTCTATGGACATGCCACGATCGATGATGATGATTTCAAAGAAAAAGAGAAGACCGCGACGCCGGATGAGGTAATGGATTATCTGTGCAGCAGCAGCCGCTACGGAGTAGGCGACTATACGGATCCGGAGGATTCTTCTACGTTTGTTGCAGGCATGGGATATACGAAGGAAGAGATCCTTAAGATCGTTACCATACGGTTTGCCATGAATGCCAACAGTTATCAGCGCTATATTGCCACAACTGTGGCAAATAACGTGTCAGAAGAGACGGTAGCGGTGGTTATGGAACATGCCGATGTATTAGACGGCGTAGCGATTGCGGAGGGAACTGTCCGCAAATACAATGAAAGCATCTATTACTCGCAGATTATCGGCTATACCGGTAAGGTCAATCCTGAAGAGCTGGTGACGCTGCAGGAACAGAATGAATCTTATGATCTAAATGATACCGTGGGAAAATCAGGGATCGAATCTTCCATGGAGATCGAACTGCAAGGCGCCAAGGGGACAGAGACTGTCTATGTGGATAATCTAGGTAAAGTGATTGAGACGAGGGACAGGGTGGAGCCAGTGGCCGGAAATGATGTCTGGCTTACGCTGGACACCGATCTGCAGAAAGTGGGATATCATCTGTTGGAATCTAAACTGGCGGCAATTCTGCTGGCCCGGATGGACAATATCAAAGAGTATCATGTTCCGGAAGGCGGCAGCGGCGGTGATATCAGGATTCCGATCTATGATGTTTATTTTGCGTGCATTAATAATAATATCATTGATACGGCCCATTTTGCAGACAGGGATGCGAAGGAGACAGAGAAGCTGGTCCATCAGACCTATCTGGATAAAAAGGCAAACGTGCGTCAGACGCTGCGGGAGGAATTGGAAGAGACGTGTACGCCTTATGATCAACTCACAGTGGAATACCAGAATTACCAAAGCTATATTGTCTCCATGCTTTATGAGAATGATATCATTATGAAATCTGTCATTGACCAGAACGATGCAACTTACATTGCCTGGACAAAGGATGAGGTGATCAGTCTCAATGAATATCTGAATTATGCGATTGCCCAGAACTGGGTCAATGTGTCAAGACTGGATATTGATTCACGGTATTCAGATTCTGTGGAGATCTATCAAAAGATTATGGATTATATTTTTGAGAAGCTGGACGCCGATGATGATTTCGACAAGCGGCTTTACCGCTATATGATCAATAACGATGAACTGACCGGCAGACAGATCTGTGAACTCCTGCTGGAACAGGATTTGGTGGAGCTGACGGAGGAGGAGCAGCGGCAGTTTGAAGCCGGAGCGGAGACCGCATATGTCTTCATGCGCAAGCGCATTGAGAATCTGGACATTACCCCGGCGCAGCTTGCGCTGGATCCCCATTCCGGCTCTATCGTCGTTACAGATGTAAAGACCGGCAATGTGCTGGCGTTAGTATCGTATCCGAGTTATGACAACAATAAGATGGCAAACGGGGTAGACGCCGCCTATTTTGCAAGCTTACAGAGTGACCTGTCTTCGCCGCTCATCAATTATGCGACACAGCAGCGGACAGCGCCAGGATCGACGTTCAAGATCGTGTCGTCTACTGCGGGCCTGACAGAAGGGGCCATATCCACTTCGGATGTTATTTTCTGTTCGGGAATTTTTGATAAGATCACGCCGCCGCCTAGGTGCTGGCGGCTTGCCGGACATGGTTCCCTGGATGTGACAGGGGGCATTCAGCATTCCTGCAACGGATTTTTCTATGAAGTCGGTTATCGGCTCGGTATTGTAGGCGATACGTATAACAATGATGTGGCGCTGAACAAACTGGCGAAAGCGGCAGATTTGTTTGGGCTGACAGAGACATCCGGTGTGGAGATTGAAGAGTATACTCCGGTGGTTTCGGATGAGGATGCTGTCCGTACTGCGATCGGCCACGGTAACAGTGATTATACGACGGCCGGCCTTGCGCGATATGTTACAACCATCGCCAACGGCGGAACATGTTATAATTTAACATTAGTAGACAGAATAGAGAACAAGAACACAGATTATGTGTACAACAATGAGGCGCAGGTGCGCAATCAGATCGACATGGACGAGGCGTATTGGGACGCCATCCATACGGGCATGCGCAGGGTCGTGGAAGGCAAGAGATATTATGCGGATCTGGATGTCAATGTGGCCGGCAAGACGGGTACGGCGCAGGAAAACCGCAACCGTCCCAATCACGCGCTCTTTATCAGTTACGCGCCCTACGAAGATCCGGAAATATCTGTAACGGTGCGTGTGGCTTGCGGATATACTTCGGACTATAGTGCACAGATTGCAAGAGACGTCTATGCATACTATTTCGGCTTGAAGGACGAGAGCGAGATCATCACAGGAACCGCAGGCGCTTTAGAAGGCGGTGAGATTAACGCTGACTAAGAAACGGGTATCAGACTTTAATGGAGGATAAATTCATATGAAAAATGCGGTTATTATCAAAAGTTTTCAAAATGGCCTTTCCATCTGGCTTGATGATGAGATGCCGTTCGCACAGTTGATCGAGGAGATCGCCTTTAAATTTCGGGAATCTGCCCATTTCTTCAAGGATGCCAGTATGGTTCTTTCTTTTGAAGGGCGTATCTTATCGGATCTGGAAGAACGGCAGATCGTCAATACCATTACGGCCAATTCTTCCTTGAACATTGTATGCATTGTCGGTAAGAATGAGGAGACCAACAAGAATTATGTCAAGGCGCTGCAGAAACTGTCGTTCCACCAGCAGATCATGGAGAACGCGGGGCAGTTCTATAAAGGGACATTAAAGGATGGACAGACACTGGAGACAGAAAACAGCGTGATAGTCTTAGGAGATGTGTATCCCGGCGCGCGCATTGTGTCGAATAAAGATATTGTGATCCTGGGCGGCCTTTATGGACAGGCTTATGCCGGCGGCAGCGGAGACGAGGGTCACTTTGTGGTAGCGCTTGAAATGTCACCGGAAAAACTAAAGATCGGTGATTTCAAATATAAAACATCAGAAAAACAGAGCAAATGGTCGATCAAACCGAAGGTGCAGCCTAAGATTGCTTATGTGGAAGACGGAAGAGTTATTATGGAGCCAATCACCAAAGAATTACTGAACAATCTGCCAGTGTGAGGATAAACCTTTCAGGCTGGCGGCAAGCATGCAGTATGAGCGCATGCTTGCAGGGCAGGTTATCTGGTCTGCTCTTGTTCGGGGGACGATAATACATCATATTAGGAGGGCATCGAGAAGATATGAGTGAAGTAATTGTCGTCACATCAGGAAAAGGCGGAGTAGGCAAGACCACTACTTCCGCAAACGTTGGCACAGGTCTGGCCGCTATGGGCAAGAAGGTAATCTTGATTGATACCGATATTGGACTGCGTAATCTGGACGTGGTCATGGGGTTGGAAAACAGAATTGTCTATAATCTGGTGGATGTGGTGGAGGGAAACTGCCGGATCAAACAGGCAATCATCCGGGACAAAAGATATCCTACCCTGTTCTTACTTCCTTCTGCACAGACCAGAGATAAGAGCGCGGTCAATCCTTCTCAGATGGTAAGAATGATCAGTCATTTAAAAGATCAGTTCGACTATATCATCCTGGATTGTCCGGCAGGAATCGAACAGGGATTCCAGAACGCCATTGCAGGCGCAGACAGGGCGCTTGTCATTACAACGCCGGAGGTTTCCGCGATCCGGGATGCAGACCGCATCATCGGGCTTTTGGAAGCAAATGAGATACATAAGATAGATTTGATCATCAACCGGATCCGCTACGATATGATCAAACGAGGAGATATGATGTCTTCTGAGGACGTAGTGGAGATTCTTTCCCTGCCGCTTTTGGGGATGGTTCCTGATGACGAAAACGTGGTGATCGCCACCAATCAGGGAGAACCGTTAGTTGGCAGCAATACGCTGGCGGGCCGGGCCTACCAGAATATCTGCTACAGGATTCTCGGAAGAGAAGTTCCTTTTCTCGATCTGGAAAAGGGTGTTTCATTCTGGGCCAGGGTATCAGGTATCTTTCATAAGGGTTAGGGGGGATCATAGTGTTTAAAAATATTCTGAAACGAAAAAGTTCCAGGGAGATTGCAAAGGACCGGTTGAAGATTCTGTTGATCTCCGACCGGGTCAACTGCTCTCCGGAGATGATGGAAATGATCAAAAATGATATTGCGCAAGTCATTTCCAAGTACATGAAGATCGATACAAAGAGTATGGAGATCCAGATCACAAAGACGGGAAATAAGGGACGTGGTCTTAAGAATCCGACGTTGTATGCGAATATACCGATCCTGGATCTGAAAAATGATTAAAACAGGTTTTCAGCCTGAATAAGCAAAGAAAGGAGATGACTGTGATGCTTCGCCAATACCATATCAGAGATTATGACTTCAAATTGATTGTTCTGGTATCGGCGCTTACGGTGATTGGCATTCTGGCAATCGGAAGCGCTGCTACGGAATCCTTACAGACCAAACAGCTGGCGGGATTTGTGCTCGGCCTCTTTCTGATGTTAGTTATCTCCTTGTTTGATTATTCTGCACTGTTACGTCTATACTGGCTGATCTACCTTCTGAATATAGGGCTTTTGACTCTGGTCAGGGCGATTGGGGTAGAAGTCAACGGTGCGAAGCGATGGGTCAATATTTTAGGAATCCAGTTTCAGCCTTCGGAGACGGCCAAGATCATGCTGATCCTGTTTTTTGCACAGTTTATTCTGAAACACAAGGAGGAGATGCATTCTTTCAAGATCATCTGCATGTGTGTGCTGCTGTTTCTGCCGCCGATTATACTGATCTATAAACAGCCTGATTTATCTACCAGCGTTATGGTCGGGCTGGTGTTTTGTGTGATCCTTCTCATAGGGGGGATCAGCTGGAAATATATCATCGGTGCGATTGCAGTTGCCGTGCCGGCCTTTATCATTCTGTTGATGCTTATCCTGCAGCCGGACCAGGAGATTATCAATGGTTTCCAGCAGGAGCGCATTTTGGCCTGGATCTATCCGGAAGAATACGCCATGACTACCGCGTATCAACAGAATAACTCCATTATTGCAATCGGTTCCGGTATGCTGTACGGGAAAGGATATAAGACCAATGAGATCAGTTCCGTCAAAAATGGAAATTTTATTTCGGAGCCGGAAACAGACTTTATTTACGCGGTTATTGGGGAAGAATTTGGATTTGTTGGAGGCTGTGCTGTAATTGTGTTATTGATTTTAATCTCATTTGAATGTATTATGGTAGCTAGGAGGGCAAAGGATCTTGCCGGGACGATCATTGCTGCCGGGGTAGCGGCAATGATTGGTTTTCAGGGAATCATTAATATTTCAGTAGCCACAGGGGTCATCCCGAATACAGGGATCCCGCTTCCGTTTGTGAGTTATGGCCTGACTTCTTTAGTCAGCCTGTATATAGGTGTGGGGTTTGTACTGAATGTACGGTTACAATGCAAAAAAATGATATAAGTAAAGAGGGTGTTATTATGAACATTGCGTTGATTGCGCATGATGCAAAGAAAAAACTGATGCAGAATTTCTGTATCGCTTATCGGGGAATCTTAAGTAAAAACGAATTGTACGCAACGGGAACAACGGGAAGACTGATTGAAGAAGTTACCAATCTTTCAATCCATAAGTATCTTGCCGGACATTTGGGCGGCGCACAACAGATCGGCGCACAGATTGAGCATAACCAGATCGACCTTGTGATTTTTCTGAGGGATCCGCTTTATCCGAAATCTCATGAGCCGGATGTCAATAATGTTGTGATGTTGTGTGATAAGCATAATATTCCACTGGCAACAAATCTTGCCTCTGCGGAACTGTTGATCAAATCACTCGAAAGAGGAGATCTTGAGTGGCGTGAAATGTACAAATAAAATGATAAAATGCAGGATTTTGGCCATTGTTGCTGCTGCGGCTGTCTTCTCTGCAGGCTGTGGCAGCCAACAGTATGATATGGCTTACAAACTGAATAACGATGTGAGCAGCTTTCAGCTTGCGGGTACGGCTGCATCCCAGGAGACTTTGTCAACGTTTGCCTCAGATCTGTGTGTCGCTGGCGATGGAAATGTATCCGCAGCGAGTCTATCCCTGCCGGATGTGGGGGCGGCGGCTCTTTTTAACTTAAAGAGTCTGGATACGGTTTATGCCAGGAATGCAAATGAACAATTACATCCCGCCAGCCTGACAAAAGTTATGACGGCTCTTGTCGCCATCAAGTACGGCTCCCCGGACCAGATGCTGACAGCTTCGGAGAATGTGAGAATTACGGAGCAGGGGGCCACGTTATGCGGCGTGAATCCGGGCGACCAGATGACCCTGGATCAGGCGCTACATGTGCTCTTGCTGCAGTCGGCCAATGATGTGGCAATTATGATCGCAGAAGGGGTGTCAGGCTCCGTGGAAGAGTTTGTAGCTGCAATGAACCGGGAGGCACAGGCTCTTGGCGCTACGAACTGCAACTTTACCAATCCTAACGGTTTGACCGAAGAAGGTCATTTCGCGACCGCTTATGATATGTATCTGATCTTTCAGGAAGCTATCCAGTACGACCTGTTTAACCAGATCATACAGATGGCGGCCTATTCAACGACCTATCGGGACAGAAACGGCAACGAGAAGGCGCTGGATCTCAAGACTTCTAACCGCTATCTGCGCGGCACCTGGGAGATGCCTCCGAACGTCACTGTCATTGGTGGCAAGACAGGCACGACGACGGCGGCGGGGAGTTGTCTGGTACTGCTTGCCAAAGGAAGCGATGGTACGCCGTATGTGTCCGTTATCATGAAAGATTCCTCAGGAGATCAGCTCTACACGGACATGACAAATCTATTGGGACTTATCAAATAATAGAGTCAAATATACTTTATAGTTGTTTTTTTATCTCGTTTCACTTATAATATGTTTAGATGAAGTAATATCATAATTTTTACACAGCAGTTTCAGTTTCACTGCCACAATTATACCAATATTTTACTTTAGGAGGGTTTCATCATGATTCAGTTAATCGTTGGCAACAAGGGAAAAGGAAAGACCAAACACTTATTGGATAAAGTGAATACAGAAATCAAAGATGTAGAAGGAAACGTTGTTTATCTGGACAAGAGCAGGAAGCATATGTTCGAGTTGAATAATAAGATCAGATTAATTGATGTACCAGATTATCTTGTATCAAACAGTGATGAATTCATTGGTTTTATTTGTGGTATTATTTCGCAGGATCATGATCTGCAGTATATGTATCTTGACAGTTTTCTGCAGATTGCCTGCCTGAAGGAAGACGAGATCGAAGCTACGATTGGCAAATTAGAGACAATCAGCGCGAAGTTCCATGTTGATTTTGTATTGAGTATTTCTGTTGATGAGAGTGCATTGCCAGAGAACATGAAATCCAAGGTTATTATTTCCCTGTAAGTTTTCTACATAATTGATCATTGTGTAATTCCATAAAACCTCGGATATTCCGAGGTTTTTCATATGTAACTTTGTGGTAGCTGGTGCCTGAAAGGAGAGGCCTGTTTGGCAGATAACAGAAATAAGATAACGAAATACAGACGCCCTGTCAACTTGAATATTGGCATGATCATATTTGCCACGATCTTTTTTTACGTGGTTATTTGCGCGATTACCTATCTGCGGACAGAGCATATTGTCGGTTATAATGTACAGGAGGGCTCTCTGACTTCTAACAGTATCTATAAGGGCATTGCGCTGCGGAAGGAAGAGATTGTGCCATGTACGAATGCCGGGTATGTGAATTATTTTGCCAGAGAAGGGGAACGGGTTGCAGTTGGGAATCTGATCTATACGATCGATGAAACCGGACGGTTGTCTGATTATATCAATGCGGGCGAGAGTGGAGAGAATTCTCTGTCGGATGAAGATTTGTCGGAACTGAAATCAGAGATCACTGCCTTTATCAGCCGCTTTGACCGCACACAGTTTACGGATGTATATAACTTCAAATACAGCGTAGAAGGCACAGTGCTTAAGCTTGCCAACTACAATATTCTCGAAAATGTCAGTGCTTTGAACGATGCCTCCAACACCGCGCTGATCAATTACTGCTACGCGAATAAGAGTGGGATCGTTACTTATTCGGTGGATGGTTACGAGGATCTGAAATTGGAGGATATGACGGTAGAACTTTTTGACCAGAAGGAATATGATAAGAAACATCTTGTCAATAATGAGCTCCTGGCGAGCGGCGATCCAGCGTATAAGCTGTCTACGGACGAGGACTGGTCAATCGTGATCCATGTGGAGGAGAAGAACAAGGAGTTAGTCGATCAGTTGGTAGAAGAAGAGTACATAGAGGTGAAATTCTTAAAGAACCAGTACACTTCATGGGGCCAAGTGGAACCTTTTACCAATGAGGCGGGAGATCTGTTTGTAGAACTCTCTTTTACAAATTCCATGGTTACTTTCTGTACAGATCGTTTTATTGACATTGAGCTTCTTCTGGAGGAAGAGAAAGGACTTAAGATTCCCAATTCTTCTATTGTGGAGAAAGAATTTTTCATCGTGCCGAAGGAGTATGTTACGAAGGGCGGTAACAGCGGCAATAGCGGCGTTCTTCTGGAAACGTATGACGAAGAGGGAAATGCGTCCACGCAGTTTGTAGAAACCACGATTTATGATGAAACGGAGACGGAATACTATCTGGACGACAGTGTGCTGCATGCCGGCAGTTATATTATCAAACCGGAATCCACAGAGAAGCACGCGGTCAGCAAGACAGGCTCTCTGATCGGCGTATACAATATCAACAAAGGTTACGCAGACTTTAAACAGGTCAGCATCTTATATCAGAATGAAGAATATGCTATCGTGAAATCCAATACTGCCTACGGGTTAAATGTCTATGATCATATCGTGCTGGATGCGTCGATGGTTAATGATAACGATTTTATTTATGAATGACCCTGTCGGCCAGCTAACGGCTGAGGCTTTTGCGCAAAGTCATGATGCTTAGTGTAGAGAATGGCCACAGGGCCGGGAGAACAGGTATGAGTCAGATTCAGGAACATTTGGAGATGGTAGAGGCTAAGATTGCATCTGCCTGTGCGGAAAGCGGCCGCCGCCGCGAAGAGGTTAAACTGATCGCGGTCAGCAAGACGAAGCCCGTCTGCTTACTGCAAGAGGCATACGAATGTGGATGCCGGGACTTTGGGGAAAATAAAGTGCAGGAACTGGTGGATAAATACGATAAACTGCCGGGAGACATCCGATGGCATATGATTGGCCACCTGCAGCGTAACAAGGTAAAATATATCATAGATAAAGTGTACTTGATTCACAGCGTGGATTCCTTGCGTCTTGCTGAACAGATCAGCAAAGAGGCGGAAAAGAAAGGGATTACAGCGGCGATTTTAGTCGAGATCAATGTAGCAGAAGAGGAGAGTAAGTTCGGGGTCACAGTAGAACATGCGGTTAGCCTGGTAGAAGAAATTGCCAAGTTGCCCAATATTGAGATCAGGGGACTTATGACAATCGCCCCCTATGTTGAGAATCCGGAGGAGAATAGACTGTATTTTGCCAAACTAAAGCAAATTTATGTTGACATAATTCATAAAAACATTGATAATGTTTGTATGAAGGAGCTTTCTATGGGTATGACCGGGGATTATGAGGTTGCGGTCACGGAGGGTGCGACATACATAAGAATTGGAACAGGTATTTTCGGAGAGAGAGAATACACATAATATACACAGGCTAGCGGGCGCGGCGATAGTGTGGACACAAAGCAGGTTTTCTACACAGTGAGGAAACAGCGCGGCACTAGAATCATGGACAGGAATGAAGTGACGGAGGTTTTTTATGAGTGTAATGGATAAGTTTTTGAATGCCATGAAGTTGAACGACGAAGATGATGAATATTATGACGATTACTATGATGATGAACCCGAACCGGTCAAAAAACCAACCCCGGTGAGAGATAGAGACAACAACGATGCAGAAGAGGAACGGATCATCAGAAAGGCTACGCCGAAAGTGACACCGATGCGTCAGACGAAGAAGGTATCCGGTACAGGCATGGAAGTATGTGTGATTAAGCCCACCACGATGGAAGATGCACGTGAGATCACGGAGACGCTTTTGGACAACAGGACGGTGGTACTCAATCTCGAAGGACTGGATGTAGATATTGCCCAGAGGATTATTGATTTTACATCGGGTTCCTGTTTTGCAATGTCGGGAAATCTACAGAAAATTTCACACTATATTTTCATTGTCACACCGGCCAGCGTTGATCTTTCCGGTGACTTCCAGGAAATCCTGTCTGGTTCATTTGACGTTCCGATCAACAATGGAATCTAAGATACATAAGGCGAAGAAAGTGCTTCCTGGCATATTGTCAGGAAGTTTCTTGATTCTTTTTACGATATAGGGAGGTATAGATGGCTAACCGAATGACGATCAACTATGAGAAGAAACCCTGTTATGACATTGTGTTTGCCGATCAATTTGATTTGCTGGTCGATGAACTGCAGGCATTTCAGATTGCGGACAGAAGAGTGGCTGTGATTGCTGATTCCTGTACAGAGAAATTATTTGGCGCTGTTGTCTGTGATCTTCTGGAAGGGCGCTGCAAGAAGGTGATTCTTCATTCTTTTCCGGCAGGAGAAGCGAATAAGACGCTTGATACCGTAAAGGACATCTATAAGCGGCTGATCGAGGAAGCGTTTGACAGGAAGGATCTGTTGATTGCGTTAGGCGGCGGCGTTGTTGGAGATATCACTGGCTATGCGGCAGCCACTTATCTGCGCGGCATCGATTTTGTACAGATACCGACCACACTGATCGCACAGTCAGACAGCAGCATTGGCGGCAAGACCGGGGTAGATTTTGACGGCTATAAGAATATGGTGGGCGCGTTCTATATGCCTAAACTGGTCTATATGAATGTGGCAGTCTTAAAGCAGCTGGACGACAGACAATTCTATGCCGGATTTGCCGAGGTGATGAAACATGGGCTGATCAAGGACAGCCTGTTTTACGAATGGCTATTGGATCATATGTATGAGATTCATGACAGAGAATACGATGTCCTGGAAGAAATGATCATGCGCAGTTGTACGGTCAAGAAGCTTGTCGTTGAGAAAGACCCTAAGGAACAGGGCGACAGGGCGCTGCTCAATTTCGGACATACCATAGGACATGCCATCGAGAAAGCAATGCATTTTGAAATGCTGCACGGGGAATGTATCGCGCTTGGCATGGTAGCAGCGGCCTATATTTCCTGGAAGCATAACTGGCTGTCTATGGAAGAATACTATGAAGTGCGGGATATGTTTGTGCCGTTCCACCTGCCGATCAGCATAGACTCGATTGACCCGGAGCAGATTTTGGCATTGACGAAAGCGGATAAGAAGATGGAGGCCGGACAGATCAAATTTGTCCTGCTCAAGAAAGTCGGGAAAGCAGTCATAGACAAAACGGTGACGGAGGAAGAGATTCTGGAAGCGGTCAGGGAAATCTATTTTGATGATGAGGATGCAAAAGCATGAGTCTTAAAAAGAAATTATTCTTGTTTTTAGATATGGTGGCAGTCATCGCGCTCATTCTATTAGATCAATATACGAAATATCTTGCAGTGATTCATCTGAAGGATAAACCGGCGTTCAATCTTATCAATGGCGTTCTGGAATTAAATTATCTGGAGAATAAGGGAGCCGCTTTTGGCATGCTGCAGAATCAGAAGACGTTCTTTGTCTTTGTAGCCCTGGTGATTCTCGGAGCGATCGTCTATGTGCTGTATAAGATGCCGGACGAGCGGAAGTATGGCATCTTACATGTATTGCTGAGTCTGATTGCGGCGGGCGCGATTGGTAATATGATTGACAGGATCAGACTGGATTATGTGGTAGACTTTATTTATTTTGTGCTGATCAATTTTCCGATCTTCAATGTGGCAGATATTTATGTGTCGCTTTCCACCGTTGCCCTGGTGATTTTGTTATTGTTCTACTACAAGGAGAATGATCTGAGTTTTATTAGTTTTAAGCAGAAGAAATATCGAGAGTTAAAATGATGGATAAGAATCTTATGGAACAATTTACGTACCAGATCGGATTAGGAGAGGATGAGCAGAGGCTGGATAAGTGGATCAGCGCCGCTTTGCCGGATTTATCCCGTTCCTATATCCAGAAATGCATCAAAGAACAGAATGTGCTCGTGAATCAGAAACCGCAGAAGGCGAGTTACCGCCTTAAGGTTGATGATGAGATCGTTTTTGATATTCCAAAGGCCATGGAACTCGCCATCGAGGCGGAGAATCTTCCACTGGCCATTCTTTATGAGGATGAGGATATTCTGGTTGTTGATAAACCAAAAGGGATGGTGGTGCATCCTGCCCCTGGACATTACAGCGGCACACTGGTCAATGCAGTGATGTACCATTGCAAGGACCGTCTGTCTGGCATCAACGGCGTGTTGCGTCCCGGCGTTGTACACCGGATCGACCGGGATACGACAGGTTCCCTGATCCTGTGCAAAAATGATGCGGCGCACAGAAACATTGCAAAACAGTTGAAAGAGCATACGATCACGCGTAAATATCGGGCGGTAGTCCATGGCGTCCTGGAACAGGACACGGGAACAGTAAGCGCCCCGATCGGCCGTGATCCGAAAGAACGGAAACGAATGGCAGTCAACGAGAAAAACGGCAAACCTGCTGTGACGCATTATACTGTACTGCAGCGTTTTAAAGAATATACGTATGTTGAATGTCAGCTGGAGACAGGCCGTACCCATCAGATCCGGGTCCATATGGCATCGATTGGACATCCGCTGCTGGGAGATGCGGTTTACTGCCGCAGAAAGGAGCCCTTCGCTCTGGAAGGACAGACACTGCATGCAATGACGATCGGTTTTCTCCATCCCGTAACCGGCCGTTATCTGGAACTGACAGCGCCGCTTCCCGCATATTTTGAACAGTTACTGCATAAACTGGCCATTGAATAGATATACAGCAAAATGTACTTAATTTGTATAAATTTGCATAAAAAGATTGTATTTTTTGCGTTAATGTGATAAAGTAATGGATAAGCGTAAAAATACAGCGTTACATACAAAGGGGTATTGGAATGAGGACTGCTGATTATCTGGATCAACTGTTGCGAAAATACGCGGGTACATTTGATATCGATCGGCCATATAGCATTCACGGTAAAGAGTACCCAGCCTATGGGTACTTTTTTTCCCATACAGAGAAATATATATTAGTGCGGGAAGCCAATATGTGGTCGTCAGACAGCTATGAACACATTCTTTTTATGGAAGTGTCCGAGGTGACAGGAGAGACGCTGGATGAGGCGTATGCTCTGGTGAGAGAGTATATGGAGCCTGTCTTAGTCCGTAAGGGGGAGGCCGTGCCGGAGAAAGGGCATATGTACAGTTATTTGACGATCAGCCTGATTGCTGACAAACCACTTTCCAGACAGATGCAGAAAGCGCTCAGACGGTTTCGATTTGAGAAGGGTTACCGTTTCAATATGCGAGGTTTTTCCCAGGCGCATATTGTCTGCGCAACGATGGAAGACGAGAAGGTCTATACGAATTATGCAGGACGCAGATCGAAGAAACTGTATCAGGATAATTTCCGGACCGGAAAGGGGTAATAACTTTGCTTATATAATAGAGCAATCTATTTTATATAAGAAATCTGATGGAAGCATTCTGAATCATGGGAAGGTTCAGAAAGAATCTGTCGGAACAAATCTATACAATAGGAGGGAATTCGTGTGAACTCAGTAGTATTAATCTTGCTGGCTATTGTGATCTTCGTCGTAGCTTATCTTACATACGGCAGATACTTAGCCAAGACCTGGGGGATTGACCCCGCGCGCAAAACGCCCGCGCATGAATTAGAAGACGGCGTTGATTACTGTCCTGCTAAGACGCCAGTCTTGATGGGACACCATTTTTCATCCATCGCCGGAGCAGGCCCGATCAACGGCCCCATCCAGGCAGCATTTTTTGGATGGCTGCCTTGTTTCTTATGGATCGTGATCGGCGGTATTTTCTTCGGTGCGGTTCAGGATTTCGGTTCTATCTTCGTATCGATTCGTCATGAGGGAAAATCTCTCGGCGAAGTAATTGAGGAGAATATCGGCCGTAAGAGCAGAGTGCTTTTTACTGTTTTTGCTTGGCTTGTACTTTTGCTCGTTATCGCAGCATTTGCGGATATTGTGGCAAACTCCTTTACAGGAAGTGAAGCAAACGGATCTGTGGCGACAGCATCGCTGCTTTTCATTCCGCTTGCGATCGCGTTCGGTTTCCTTGTATACAGAAAGAATGCGCCGATGGTGGTTGCGTCCGTGATTGGTGTGATTCTTCTGGCGGCTTGTGTTGCTCTTGGTCTTGCATTTCCGCTCGTTCTTTCCAAGAACTTCTGGCTTGCATTTGTGTTTATCTATATCATGATCGCATCTGTCACTCCAGTATGGATTCTGTTGCAGCCGAGAGATTATTTAAGTTCTTTCCTGCTGTATTTCATGATGATTGCGGCAGTGATCGGTATTTTTGCGGCGCATCCTACCGTAGAAATTCCGGCCTTTATTGGATTCCATGTTGGCAACAGTTATCTGTTCCCAACGCTGTTTATTACGATCGCCTGCGGCGCTATTTCCGGTTTCCATTCCCTGATCGGTTCTGGAACGACGTCCAAACAGCTCGACAATGAGAAGAATGCGCTGCTGGTCGGATATGGCTCCATGTTGATCGAGTGCGTGCTTGCGGTCATTTCCCTGATCGCAGTTGCTACCCTGACAGTAGACGGACAGTATGCGGCGGCAGGTTATGCATCTCCGACAGTTGTGTTTGCGACAGCAATCTCCGGTTTCTTTGAGACGGTCGGTTTCTCACAAGGGGCGGTAAACGCGACCTATACCATCATTTCCCTGGCCGTTTCCTGTTTCTGTCTGACTTCTTTGGATACTGGTACGAGACTTGGCCGTTTCATGTTCCAGGAGCTGTTTGCCGGCACACAGACAGGCAAGAAGCTGAAACTGGATAATATGTATGTGGCGACCATTATCACAGCGATCTGCGGATTCGCACTTTGTCTGGCAGGTTATCAGAAAGTTTGGCCGTTGTTTGGCGCATGTAACCAGTTGGTTGCAGTTCCGGCATTTCTGGCTGTTGGCACTTATCTGAAGAAACATAAGAAGAACAACAAGATGTTATATATCCCGATTCTTTTCATGTCTGCGGCGACGCTGGTATCCTTGTTCTTCTCCTTTAAGAACAACCTTGTTGCACTGCTTGGCGGCGGACTGGACGGAACGGCGATCTTCACGAATGTTCTGCAGGATGTTATTATTGTCCCGATCGTGATCTTAGCGGTTATCCTTCTGATCGATGGCGGTAAGGTGTTGTGGGGCAAAGAGGCGTAGTAGTTTGTAAAAGTAAGGAAAAACACATCTGTATCTGATACGGGTGTGTTTTTTTCATGACTGGGATAATGGGATTGTGATAATCACCAAAAAAGTCAAAGAATGTTTGCCTTTTGTGTCAAAAATGTATATAATAGAATCATATTTATCTTTTCTATTTCATAGGGCATATTTCCGACAGAGATTTACACAATATGGAACGTCGGATACTTGGCAAGGGAGAGGAGATATGCCTGCCATGCCATAATATGCTTTATGAAATGAAAGGATAAGAAAATTACAGAATAGAAAGGATGATGCTCTATGAATACAATTATCACTATCGGTCGTCAGTTTGGTTCTGGCGGTCGTGAGATCGGAAAGAAAGTGGCCGAATATTTCGGAATCAAATTCTATGATAAGGATCTGCTGACGAGGGCGGCGAAAGAAAGTGGTTTCTGCGAGGAAATGATCCAGAGCCATGACGAACGTCCGACCAATTCCTTCCTCTATAATCTGGTCATGGATACCTATTCTTTCGGATACAATTCTTCTTCCTTTGTAGATATGCCGATCAGCCATAAGGTATTTCTGGCACAGTTTGATACCATTAAGAAGATTGCCAGTGAAGGCCCATGTGTCATTGTTGGGAGGTGTGCAGATTACGCATTACATGATTACCAGAATTGTCTGCATCTGTTTATCCTTGCAGATAAAGATTGGCGTGTGAAGCGCATTATGGAACGTTACGAGGATGTCACAACGGAGCAGAAGGCGCTTGATATGATCAATAAGAAAGATAAACAGCGTCAGAGTTATTACAATTATTATTCCTCCAAGAAATGGGGGCGTTCAGAAAGCTACGATCTGTCTGTTAATAGTGGTGTTCTTGGAATCGATGGTACCGTAAAATTAATTGCACAGTTTGTGGAAGATTTCGAGAGTAGATAAAATAAATAAGATTTTAGATGGATCAGAGGAGGGCAGAAGTAGTCTTTTTTTGCCCTTTTATCACACTTTGCAGGCAGGATTTTTGTATACCTGCCTGTAATAAAATGTCGCAGTATCTAAGGAAAGTATCATGAAACGAAGCCCTGATAAGCAACTTCAGCCAGATTTTGATGTCTATTACCTGTTTACGACTCTTTATTTGTTTTTTCTTCCTTCTGTTATCCTTATTCTCTCTATTATTTACAACGTAGATTGTGTTTTGGATCTTGATATTTTTGTGCCTGTGCTGCCGTTTTTAACTGCGGTAGTAATTTTTCTCTGCACTTATTTGTGTATTGGATTTTTTAAATTTCCAAAACCTGATAATCTGTTTGGAATCTATTTGCCCATCATCGTAAACTTTGCATGGCAGTTTTTATTATGGATTCTTTTTAATTTATTTGGTGATAATAACAGTACTCTTTTGATTGCTTTATTATCTGTTAACCTCTATGGCATTTATGAGACGGATGCTATGAATCTGCAGTTGACACAGCTTACTGGCTGGATCTATAATGCTGCAGTTTTCAGTGGATTTTTGGCAGGAGAGAGACTGGCCTTTTTTAAAACAAAGATATGCAGACAACCCATTAATCGTAGATCCATACGTCTGGTATTGATTGGCTGCGCAGTGGCATTACTGATAAGTGAAAGTATTTGGGTTTACAGACGCAGAAATATTGTAAAAACAGATCCAGCACATAATGGATATGGTTTTGCATACGAAAACGGATTGTCGAGTACTAATCTGGAACCTTATTACGTCGAGAATGAGGACAATATTCTGGCGCGGTTAAATGAGCCGGCTTCCTATACTGTATCAGATCCTAGATCCATGCCGGTTTTGGATGGCGCAGAAGCGGTATATCCGGTTTACTCTGCATTTGCTTATGCGTGTTATGAGAATATCGACAGGATTCAGGCCTATGCCAAAAAGAACAGGTATAAGAGTTTTAATGTTCCGATGCCGATTGTTTTTAACAATTCTATTATTGCTTTTGAGAATTTACTTGCCGGAGAGTGTGATTTCTTTTTCGGTGCAAAACCATCCCAGGGACAACAGGAAATGGCAGAGAAGGCTGGCAAAGAACTTATCTTAACGCCGATCGGCAGAGAAGCGTTTCTCTTTTTTGTGAATTCTGAAAATCCTATCAATGGACTGAGTTCAGCGCAGATCAGGGATATTTATTCCGGTAAAATCAACAATTGGAAGAAAGTTGGAGGGGAAAACAAACGCATACTGCCTTTTCAGCGGCCCCAGAATTCCGGTTCCCAGACAATGATGGAATATTTTATGGGGGATGCTGTGATTAAACAGCCATTGGAGACGGAATATGTTGGCAGTATGGGAGACATGATCGTCAAAACAGCGAATTATCAAAACAATGAGGCTGCGATTGGCTATTCATTTCGATATTTTGCATCCATTATGGCAAAAGACACCGGAAATAGATCTCAGATCAAATATTTGTCTGTGGATGGTATCTATCCTGATACAGACACAATTCAGTCTGGCGAATATCCGATTACTACAGAATTGTATGCGGTTTCACTTGCTGATAATCCAAATCCTGAAGTGAAACGGTTTCTGCAATGGATGACAAGTACACAGGGACAGAAAATTGTAACAGATACCGGATATATTGCATTGCCGGTTCCATAATTTCCAAAAGATGTAAAGAATTAAGCAATAACGTTTGAATTCATGTTAAGGGAGAAGAGAAATTCCACTGCGCCATAACTATTCGCGAAACACAAGTTTAACGAATAGTTAGTACTATAAACCCTTGCGCTCCCGATAATCCTCTGTGCTGTTATATTTCGTGACATAAGTCCGGTAGCCGTTATCTGCATCAAGCTTTGTCTGCCGCTTTCTGTCAGACCTGGGCTGTAAGTAAGTTTCCCGGTAATGACGCACCGTATCGATTTCCTGCATGGACGCTTTCCGTTTTTTGGAGGCATAACGCATATAGACATAGATTGCAATGACGATCATGACCGTTAAGATCAAAGCAGCCGTTGACATTTCTCTTTCCTTCTTTCTTATTGTTTGATCAGATTGCGACAGATAGGGATTCTGATTCTTTATAGCGTATCAGAATCAAGCCAAATGGTAAATGGGCCGTCATTCACCAGAGAAACCTGCATTTCTGCACCAAATTGCCCATGTGCGACCCTGGGCACCTGTTCTTTGCATTTTGAGAGAATATATTCATACAGAGTCTCGGCGAGTTCAGGTTTTCCGGCATCGAGAAAGGAAGGACGGTTTCCGTGAGTGCAATCTGCATACAATGTGAATTGTGAAATAATTAACAATCCGCCATTGACAGAGGCAAGATTCAAGTTTGTTTTATCATTCTCATCACTGAAAATCCGCATCTGGATCAGCTTACGGATCATTTTATCGGCAATTTCTTTCGTGTCTGTGTTAGAGATTCCTACCAATACACACAAACCCTTATCGATCTCCCCAACAGTATTGCCATCGATCATAACGCTTGCTCTATTTACCCGTTGAATCAGAAATCTCATGGCTGCTGCTCTCCTCTTTCTTCTTTTTCTTTTTGACAGGTACATATTTGGTAAAGGCTTTCTTCTCATCGATCTGTCCTACGGTCATATAAGGCTGTAGATCTGTGGGAAGCTCCTTCCTGCGGAGCATGTTATTGATGACAGACTTAACCCCGGCATAAAATACCGCAAAGATCGGCACGCCGACTACCATGCCAAGGACGCCAAATAATCCTCCAAATATAGTGATGGAAAAGATTACCCAGAAACCGGACAATCCGGTAGAGTCTCCCAGGATCTTCGGCCCAAGAATATTACCGTCAAATTGTTGGATAATCAGAATCAATATAATAAAGTAGAGCGCCTGCAGAGGATCCACCATCAAGACAAGTAAAGCGCTGGGCGCTCCGCCGATCCAGGGACCAAAAAACGGGATAACATTCGTCACGCCGATAATGACGCTTACAAGAATGGCGTAAGGGGTGCCGATAATATTGGTACAGACAAAGCAAATGATACCGATGATGATAGAATCCACAATCTTACCGCCGATAAAACCAATAAAGGTGTCGTGGATAAAACGAAAATTGGAAATCACCTCATTGCCTGCTTTCCGGTCAAACAGGGCGTAGACGATCTTCTTTGCCTGCCCCGCAAATTTCTCCTTGCTGCCAAGGACATAGATCGAAATGATAAAACCGATGATAAAATTCCAGAGGGCCTTGAGAATCCCCAGCACACTCAAAGACAGCGTTTTGACTAAGGAATTGATATTTGGAAGAATATTGGTGTTAAAGTAGTCAAGCAGCTTGGGAGAATATTGTGCCAGAAGATCGTTGACAGTCTGCTCAAGGTCAGGGTTATTCTTCATGAGCCCTAGTGCCCAGTGATTGAGGTTGTTGATATAGATAGGAAACTGAAAAATAATACTCTGAATACTGCGAACGACTTCCGGAATAATCAAACCGAAAAACTCATACATCACGACTGTGATCAAAATGACAGTCACAAAGATCGAGACACCGCGGATTCTCCGCTCACTTTTGGCGCCACCTGCCAGTTTCATCTTTCTGTAAAGAGGTTCGATCACATTGCGTTCAATCTTATTTAAAATAGGGGTCATCAGATAAGCCAGAACAAAACCGTCAATGATGGGCATGGCAATACCGATCACCGTTTTTATGCCATCGGAAAAGCTGGATCTGTGAAACAAAATATAATAGAATAAAATACTTGCCACGATCACCAGAAAGGCTGTGATACCCCAGTAAAAATACTTCTTATCGATTTTAAATTTCATGACTGCATCTACACTCCTGCGATCCAAATAAGATACCTCTAGTATACCATTTTTTTCATGAACTGTATTACATTTTATAAAAAATTAATGCCATCTGAACAAAGATTCTGTATAATAGAGCTGTCAGTGTTTACACGGACCGATACCAATTTGAGAATCGATGAATCCGTTGATCAGACGCTCTGTCGGTCATCAGATTCACCGATTGAGCGGAAGGAATAAAGCAAAGATGAAATTACAGCAGCTATACAGCCTTACACGGAAAGCAATCGATGATTATCATATGATCCAGCCAGGGGATCAGATTGCTGTTGGAATTTCTGGCGGCAAAGACAGTTTGACACTGCTTTATGCCTTGCAGGGACTGCGCCGGTTCTATCCGAATCCTTTTACCCTGTATGCAGTGACAATAGACTTAGGATTCGACAATTTGAATTTGGACAGGATCAAAGCGTTATGTGATGCGCTTGCAGTAGAATATCATATTGTCAAAACTGATATCAGTAAGATCATATTTGAAGACCGCAGGGAAAGTAATCCATGTTCTCTGTGTGCCAAAATGAGGAAAGGCGCCCTAAATGACGCCATGAAGAACATAGGATGCAATAAAATAGCCTATGCACATCACAAGGACGATGTGGTGGAGACGATGATGATGTCTCTAATCTATGAAGGACGTTTTCATACGTTTCGTCCGGTGACCTATTTAGACCGCACGGATCTGACCGTTATACGGCCTTTGATCTATATGCGGGAGGCAGATGTCGTCGGATTTGTCAATCAGTATAAAGTGCCTGTCGTCAAAAGTCCCTGCCCTGCCGACGGGCACACCAAACGGGAATATATTAAGAATCTTCTACGTGAGATCAACCGGGATGCGCCTGGTGTGAAAGAAAGAATGTTTACAGCAATCCAAAACGGCAACCTGGAAGGATGGAACTTATAATGGACCCCAGAAATAAGAAAACAAATTACCATGCCCAACATAATATCGATCAGATAGAGAAAATGCGGGAAGTCTTAGAGACTCTTCCGCCGTTCTGCAAACAGTTTTTCCGCGGAATCAGTGACAATACTTCAGAAAGAACACGACTTGCCTATGCCTATGATATCCGGGTCTTTTTTGAATATCTTCATGAGAACAATAAGAGTTTGCAGCATATGGAGATCAGACAGTTTCCTCTGTCGCTCTTAGAGCAGCTCACGAGGGAAGATATCGAGGAATATATGGAATACCTCGGTTATTATAAGAAAGAGGGCAAAGAATATACGAATGATGAACGGGGCAAAAAGAGAAAACTGGCTTCGTTAAGAAGCTTCTACAACTATTATTACCAGGCAGAATTGATTGAAAAGAATCCGGCGGTCCTTGTTCCTATGCCGAAGCTGCACGAGAAAGAGATCATCCGTCTGGATCCGGCTGAGGTAGCGATACTCTTAGACCAGGTAGAGGAAGGCACCGGACTCACCAAAGCCCAGAAGCGTTTCCATCAGGTGACAAAAATAAGAGATGTTGCATTGCTTACGCTGCTGCTTGGAACCGGGATCCGAGTCTCTGAATGCGTTGGGCTTGATATTGAGGACGTTGATTTCAGAAATAACGGTATCAGGATCATACGCAAAGGAGGATATGAAGCGGTAGTTTATTTTGGAGAAGAGGTTGAGAAAGCGCTTCAGGATTATCTGGAAGAACGTCATCATATGATTCCACAATCTGGCCATGAGAATGCGCTCTTCCTGTCTATGCAGAACAAGAGAATGTCCGTGCGTGCGGTAGAGAATATGGTCAAGAAATACTCCGCAACAGTCACAAGTCTTAAGAAGATCACACCACATAAACTTCGGAGTACCTATGGCACGACGCTCTACAAGGAAACAGGGGATATCTATCTGGTCGCAGACGTTCTGGGGCATAAAGATGTCAATACGACCAGAAAACATTATGCCGCTTTAGAAGACGACAGACGCCGCTATGCTGCACGCCAGGTCCGGTTAAGGGAAGATCTTCCGGGAAAATCTGATTAAGAGAAAATCTTCATAGGAAAACAGGCTGTATCAGGGCATATAAGAGGCATAATAGGGAACGATCAGATATTCTCCATAATGGATTGAATCGCCAGCCAGGGAATTCATGCTCTTAATCTCATCAATATAGTCTGTGATCGATTCATAATGCTCCTCATCCATATACTCTGCGGCGATAGACCACAGGGTGTCTGTGCTGGAAATAACGATGCTCTTATAATACTTATGGGAAAGATCCGGTTCATTCTTCGCATTGGACCGGAAGGTATTTAAGGTAAAGGAACAAGCAATAATCAGACATAGGGTCATGAGAAACAGAAGAAAATGTCGTCTTATCTCCTGCTGTCTCCGAATACGGTTTCTCAGGATCCTCTGTTCTCTCCTTTGGTTTCCTGTCTTCCTGCTGTCGGAATCTCTCAGACTGTCAATTTCTCTTCCTAAAGCCTGGATGCTTCTCTGTGTACCATAAATTCGTTCGGTAGCTTCTGCATACATCTTCTCTCGCCATCTTTCTTCTCAATTGATCTTCTACCGTGATTTCCGATCCTCTCCTGCTCTTGCGATCGGAAAAATCCGGTTTTGTCCTGTTCCGGTCCTTGTGTTAATTTCCTCCCGGATAAAAGAACGCATGTTGGGAACAAATGTTCTTCATAGAAATGATTATATCGAACATATTTTCGCATGTCAATACTTTATCAGAAAAATATCGAACAAATATTCTGAATATATGTTTGCTTTTTATCTTCTGTTATGGTATGATGAAGACAAATCATTATCGTCAGCGACATTGAAAATTTCATTTTGTTCGGTAAAGGCTTCGGATCAGGCTTTTGCGGGAGACAAAAGAAGAAATTTACAGACAGCATGCATTCCACAATGTGGCATGCATCATAGAAAATAAGAGGAGAAAGGATAAGGTTACTGCATATGGGATATGGTAAGATTACCGCGAAACAACAGGAAATATTAAATTACATTAAAGATGAGATCCTGAAAAGAGGCTATCCGCCGGCAGTCCGGGAAATCTGTGAGGCGGTTCATTTGAAATCTACCTCTTCGGTGCACTCTCATCTGGAGACGCTGGAGAAGAACGGTTATATCAAACGTGACCCTACGAAACCGCGTGCAATTGAAATCTGTGATGATAATTTCCAGATGGTACGGACAGAGATGGTATCAATTCCTGTCATTGGACAGGTAGCTGCCGGACAGCCGATTTTGGCTGAGGAGAATATTGAAAGTTATTTTCCGGTTCCTGCAGAGTTTGTGCCCAGCGGAGAATCCTTTGCACTGAAAGTGAAAGGGGATTCCATGATCAATGCAGGTATTTTCAGCGGAGATCAGATTTTTGTGCGATGCTGCCAGACGGCAAACAATGGAGACACAGTCGTCGCACTGATCGACGACTCTGCGACGGTCAAGACTTTTTACAAAGAAGATGGACACATCCGTCTGCAGCCGGAGAATGATTCCATGGATCCGATTATCGTAGAAGACTGTCAAATTCTGGGGAAGGTTTTTGGCATATTCCGTTTATACCACTGACAAATGTTTCGATCAATCGATTGTGCATGACATCAGAAATTTTGTTTTCGTAGTTTGTTTATTTTTCCAGCATAGCGTTTCTCTATCATGACATACTAATAGTGACTGTTTAGTTTATCTATGCAGTTACTGTTTTTTCGTATGATAGGAAAGTGAATCAGCTTAACGTTTCAGAATGGAGGGAATTATGAAAAATAGAGGATTAGACTGTCTTGCACTGACAATAGCCATCATCGGTGCGATTAACTGGGGCTTGATCGGTCTTTTCAGCTTTGACCTTGTTGCTTTTATCTTTGGTAACATGTCATGGCTATCGAGGATCATCTATGGCCTTGTGGGTATCGCTGGTCTCTATATTATCACCTTCTATATGTATGCGGGCGGTGACGTCAGGGAAGCGGAATCATAAGTGGATCAGAGAAAGGAACCGGCAGAATCTTATATCATGCCGGTTCCTTTCTTTCTATATCATTATCCTATAGTAAGCGACATTTCTAATGTCGTTAACTATAGAAAGCGTTATGATCCATCAGTCTGCCGTCTCTCCAGATCCGTTCCAGATCATAAAACAGACGGTTTTCCTTATCAAAGATGTGAACGATCACATCATGAAAATCAAGCAGTACCCAATTTGCATTTTGATAACCCTCAATCTGCCTGAGTGACACGCCGGCTCGTTCAAGTGTCTCTTCTACATGATCAGAAAGTGCCTGGATCTGACTGTGGTTTGTTCCATTTGCGATGATAAAGTAGTCGGCGATCACGGAGACTTCACTGATATCGATGGTCTTGATTTCCTCTGCTTTCTTATCCTCTAATGCCTGTATGGCCAGTTTTGCAATTTCTTTACTGTTCATAGAATATTCCTTTCTGTAATCTCTCCGGTCAGATTCTCACAATAATACTCATAGGTCTGTCTGGTTATCCCATCGATAACGCTGCCCTTACGGACCAGATAATCTAACGTATCGCTTAAGATCTTACACAATGTCTCATCAAGATCCTGGTAAGCAAGCTTCCGCACTTCTTGAAGATTCTGGATATCAGCAGCGGTTCTTTTGGCACGTTCCCGTCCAGGTTCGATATAATCTGCGATATAAATGATCTTCTCCAGAAGACTCATATGAGGTCTTCCCGTAGTATGATAGCTGATCGCCCGCAGGATATCTTCATCCGTGATTCCATACTTCTTTCGCGCCAGACAACATCCGGCCTTCGCGTGGAGTAATGTGGAATGCTCTTCTGTCTCAATCTGGGACAGTTGAATGTGGTTTTTTCTGCATAGGGCAATCTGCTTGCGGTGGCTCATACATTTCGCACAATCATGAAGCATGCCGGCGATCAGCGCTTTCTCCACATCGGCACCGTGCACCATAGCCAGATTGGCGGCTGTATAGGCGACGCCAAGGGTATGTTCAAACCGTTTGCGTTCCAAAGTCTGTTCCATTTCTTTTCTGAGTTTGGCAAGATTAGTCGTTTTCATAGATACAACCCTTTCTCTGCAATATACTTCCTGACAGACGCTGGCACGTATGCTTCGATGGATTCCCCCTGTGAGACTTTCCTGCGGATATCGGAAGAAGAAATATCTATGCAGTCTGTCTTCAGTAAATGAATGACTGCATGATATTCCTGCCAGAGGCAGGCGATCTGTGCTTCCATATCTGCAACCGTCTTATCGTCACGCACAGCCGCAAGAATGCAGCAATTCTTGAAGATACGTTCTGGCATTACCCACTTTGTGATTTGAAAAAGATTATCGGCCCCCAGGATAAAGTAATATTCTGTATCCGGATGATCCCGTTTCAGGGATTCCAATGTTTCGTAGGTATAAGTATTACCCTGATGTTCCATTTCTATCATAGAAAGAATGAAATCCGGCTCATCCTGAATTGCCAGCGCAGTCATAGCTGCGCGGATCTTCCCCGGCGTTACTTTCTGCGCTGCTTTCATATAGGGCTCTCCACAAGGTATAAAAAGAACTTCATTCAACGCATACTGTTCTTTTGCTTTTCTGGCAAGCTCCAGGTGTCCGTTATGGATTGGATTAAATGTACCGCCCATAATACCTGTCTTTTTCAAGAGAAACCTCCTTATCTGTGCCACCGGGACTATATTGTCATGTCTCTATTTCGGAAGGATAATCTTGGGATTTTTCTTATCTGGTTTATACAAAATGATTTTCTTACCGATGACCTGTACGACCTGTGAGCGAGTCCTCTCGGCAACCATCTGTGCGATCTCATTCGGGTCGTCAAAACAGTTCTTTAAGACCGCAATCTTAAGCAGTTCCCGCGTATGAAAGGCTTCCTCGATTCCATTGGTGAATTCAGGCGTCAGACTGGATTTTCCGACTTGAAAAATGGGAGTTAAGTTGTTTGCCAGACTTTTTAAGTAGGCTCTCTGTTTACTTGTCATAATCTACCTCATATCTGCTTGTTGTAAAAAAACTATTTATAGTAGTCAAAGGATAACCCATACATCCGTACCGTATCGCCTTCCTGAATGCCAAGTTTTTCCAGTTGTTCCAGAATACCGTTATCCTTCAGGAAATTCTGGAAGAACTGAAATCCTTTCTCGGACTCTAAGTTTGTGTAGGACAGCATCTTTTCAATCCTTGGGCCTTCGACTACGTAGGCATCCTCCTCAGAATCGTATACTACCGTGAATGGTTCACTGGACATATCGAAATGATACTCTGGGAAAAACTCCTGTTCAAACACTACGGGATTGGAATCCATCTGTGTCAGACGGTTATTGATGTCATACAGAAGCTCTCTAAGCCCTTGTCCGCTGAGAGCGGAGATGGCATAGACCGGGATGCCTTTGGGCTCAAACTCTGCCCTGATTCTGTCTACAGGATTGTCGTCCTGCTCATAAATCATATCGATCTTATTGGCGGCGATGATCTGTGGGCGTTTCGCAATCTCTTGATTATACGCTGTGAGCTCTTGATTGATTGCATAGATGTCTGCGATGGGATCCCGCCCTTCCGTGGAAGCGGCGTCCACAATATGCAGAATCAGCTTCGTCCGTTCGATATGGCGCAAGAACTCATGGCCCAGGCCGATTCCTTCCGAGGCGCCCTCAATCAGCCCTGGAATATCAGCGATCACAAAGCCCTTCGCGTCTTCCAGATCTACCACGCCCAGATTCGGGTTCAGCGTCGTAAAATGATAGTTTGCGATCTTCGGTCTTGCATTGGTCACTTTGGACAGGAGTGTGGATTTTCCGACATTGGGAAATCCGACCAGACCTACATCCGCAATTACCTTCAGCTCTAAGATAAGCTCCAGCTCCAGCGCTGGCTGTCCTGGCTGCGCATACTTGGGCGCCTGCATGGTGCTTGTGGCATAGTGCTGGTTGCCGTTGCCGCCTTTTCCGCCGCTCAGAAGCAGGAATCTGCGGTTGTCGCCGGACATATCAGTGATCACTTTGCCGCTCTCGCATTCCTTAATCACAGTCCCTTCCGGCACCTTGATGAAGATGTCTTCCCCATTCTTACCGCTGCAATTACGCTTCCCGCCGTTCTCTCCGTTTCCGGCAGCATATTTGCGCACATTTCTGAAATCTGTAAGGGTATTTAATCCCTCGTCCACAACGAAATAGACGCTGCCGCCATTTCCGCCGTCCCCGCCGTCGGGGCCGCCGTTTGGCACATATTTCTCTCTGCGGAAAGACACGTGGCCGTCTCCGCCTTTCCCGCTTTTTACAAAAATCCTTGCGCGATCTGCAAACATATCATTACCTCATACACTTGAAAAAAGGCTCCAAACATAATCCATCACTGAAAACCAACGATGGACGATGTTTGAAGCCTGCATCAACCCTTTTATTTCTCTACAGGATACACAGAAGCCTGTTTCTTATCCCTACCCATTCTCTCGAAACGGAGTACACCGTCAACAAGAGCGAACAAAGTATCGTCTCCGCCTCTTCCTACGTTAACGCCAGGATGGATCTTCGTTCCGCGCTGTCTGTATAAGATATTGCCAGCTTTCACAAACTGTCCGTCAGCTCTCTTGGCACCGAGTCTTTTAGACTCAGAATCTCTGCCGTTCTTAGTGGAACCAACACCCTTCTTATGTGCAAAAAACTGAAGGTTCATATTCAACATGGTATTACACCTCCTTATAATGCAGTCTGCAATGTTTCTTCCCGTACTGCTCTTCAATACGGGTCAAACCGAGTACAAGAGAATCCAGAAGCACTCTGGAAGTTTCCTGCAGAGGCCTCTCAAAGAAGCATCGGATTATTCCACTCTCCTCATCTGTCGTGACATCCATCGCTTCTCCTGTGATCTCATCCAGAGAATTGATAGTGTTGATGACTAACGCTGAGACGGCAGCACATACGATATCTTCGCCGTAAGCGCCATATCCGGCATGTCCGCTGCAGATAAATCCCTGATATTCCCCTGTTCTCGTTCTATGAAATGTGATCTGTATCATCTCACACCTTCGCATAAACTCTTATACAATGAAAAACAAACTATGCGTTTATTTTGTCGATCTTAACCTGAGTGTATGCTTGTCTGTGACCATTTTTCTTGTGATAACCGGTCTTTCTCTTGTACTTGTATACGATCACTTTGCGGTACTTACCCTGATCCATAACGGTTCCGGTAACAGTTGCGTTCTCAACGTCGCCTGCAACTTTCAGTTCCTGATCGCTTACGGCTATCACCTGGTCAAATGTAACAGAAGTTCCTACTTCGGCATCCAGTTTCTCAACCTTGATGATATCTCCTTCGGAAACTTTGTACTGCTTTCCACCTGTTGCGATAATTGCGTACATATGGCACCTCCTATTCATGAACAAAAGTTCATTTACTCGCCAGCTTCGGTGCTGCCAGAAGACATGCTTATACCTCGCTGTGCGGCATACTTATGTATCATAACTGGTTTGGGCATATTTGTCAATAAAATAATTGAAAAACCCGCAAAATTCCCAAAATATAGTGCAGCCAGACTCATTCTACAGGATTCCACAGGATCTCCGGATGTTGATTGATGATGTCATAAGCAATGCCCAGGTCGTCACATCTGGCCTTGACCGCATTTAACACTTCCTCCTCTGAAACCCAGTTGATGTCCTGCTCCTCCCGGCATCTTTCAACATAAGCCTCACATAGTATTTTCTGTTCTTCTGTGCACTCTTCGGTGTCATATTGATAATATCTGTCTTCACCGACCGTATGGATGGCGACGACAAATTCGCCTGGCTCCGTATTTTCGCCGAATATTTCCTGATAGGCAGCATCGTTGATGCAGCTCGTCCACCATCCAGACAGAGTCTCTGTCCCGCAGACTGATAGGAACGTGCCGTCAGACTGGAAGGCAGAGATCCCGCTGTAGTGATCTCCTGCGCCGGCTGATCCATAATCATTTAAAATACCGTTGCTGTAGGCCAAAGTTTCGCTTCTGGCCCAGCATTCATATTCTGCCGTGAGATATAACTGTCCATTGTCTTCCTTGATCGCAATGACGGCATAGCTGTCGTCGTCCTGCGAATAGATGTTCAAGCCAATGAATTTGACGAGTAGGAGCTGCGCACCTGTGCTGTCCGGGCTATTCACATAGGCATACTGCGCAGCCGTATAAGATGTCTTGTCGGTATATTCTGGATCCAGGAAATAAGCGGATATCGTCTCTCCCAGCTCTGTAAAAGTATAGGAACCGCCCTTCTCCAGGATGGGACTGCGGTACTCTTCCTGCGGAATACTTTCTGCAGCCAATGCGGACGCCTCATTTCTTAGAAACTGTTCATACAGATTTCCAGGATTCAAGGCTGTCTGACTGTTGTTTTCCATTAACTGACCGTTTTCATTTGGTGGCGTCTCGTCTGCTACGGGTGCAGGAGCCTGTGGATCTGTCTGCACGTCAGCTTCTGAATCAGTTTCCGTATCAGAATGCGGCGATGCATCTGCCAGGCCTTCTGTATCGCTGACAGAATCTAAGATGATTTCCCCTTCTTGGGGATCGTCCTTTTTTTCGGCAGTACATCCAGACAGAAACAGCCCCATCCATACTGCCGTCAGTACAGTGACGATGATCATTTTACTTTTATCTCGTTTCATGTTCAATCTTTCCTCTCAAGATCATTCCTTTTCAGGTTGATATGCCTCTGAATTTCCACAGGGAAGACTTTTAATCCAGTGTAAAAAAATACGCCGCGATCTGCGCCCTGGAACTGAATTCTTCTGTTTCCAACAGTTCCCGTACCTGTTCTTTGGTATAAAAGCCGGCTGTAATCTGCTCATTTTCAGACGTATGATCTTCGAAGGTTCCATCCACCTCCACGAAAGCGATCTGTGTCTTGACATCGGAAAAAGCCACTGCGGCAAAAGAAGGCGGCAGGATCGCCCGGATCTTCGAGACACAAAGGCCGGTTTCCTCATAGAGCTCCCGTTGGATGCACTCCTCCAGAGATTCTCCCTCTTCCAGCATTCCTGCACACAGATTGTAGACAAAGCGGTTGACACCCATACGAAATTCCCGAAGCAGCAGCATTCTGTCTTCATGATAGGCTACGATGGAGACGCCGCTGACGCGCTTACCGATGGCCTCTACGCCGGCGATTTCACTGCGGCTGACGATCTCGTACTTCTTTTCTTTGCCGACTTTATTCCGGTAGGTCAATTCATAGTTCTTCAGATATCTGCCGTCCTTGATCTTTTCCAGTTTTAGAAGTTCCATAAATGATCGCATCCTTTCTTTTCGTGTGACTGTTTCATTTGCTCGGCCAGGCTCGGCCGTACTTTCTTACGTGTAATTTCCATCAATCCTAAGCCTGTCATATCCACGACGTCTGCGTGAATATTATCCCTGCGAAGCAGACTGCGCATATATTCCATCAGTTTATCGACTTGTTCCTGCTCTTCCATATTGATGAAGTCAACCAGGATGATCCCTGACAGATTGCGAGCCCGCAGCTGTATGGCGATCATTTCAGCCGCCTCCAGATTGATTTTGAAGGCGGTTTCCTTCTGATTGGAATGGCGTTCATATTTTCCGCTGTTCACATCGATGGAGATCAACGCTTCTGTCGGTTCAATGACCAGATAGCCGCCGGATTTAAGCCATACTTTTTTGTCCAAAAGCTCTCTCAGCCTTGCTTCCACGGCATACAGCTTGTGCAGAGGAAGCAGTGCATCGTCATAGAGACGCACCGGAACAGGAAGCGGCGTCCTGGGCGCTTCTGCCAACAGCGCTTCATATACCTCTGGCAGATCGGTCACGATCTCATCATATTCGGCAGTGTAGGCATTTTGGATAAAGTGAAGGTAATCCGGCTTCGCAGTATGCAGGCAGCTATAACAGGTCCGTTTATCGGCTATTTGCTTGATATGGTCTAACTGCTCAGATAATGCCGCCGCTTCCTCTACCAACAAGGCGTCCTCTGCCAGTCTGCCGGCATTTGTCCGCACAATGATCTGACAGTGTTTTCCAATCTCCTGCAGTCCCGCTATCTCACCAAACCGCATCTTCTGTCTGCGGCTTAACTTGGACGACGACTGGATGGAAGCTCCTTTACCGCCGGTATCCTTTACTACCACATAATTGCCGGAAAGAGACAGATTCGCAGTCACCCCGGCTTGTTTGGTCTTCATGGGTTCCTTGACGATCTGTACGACGATCTCATCTTCCGCCTTTACCTTTCCGTCATAGACACGGTTCGTAACGATAGCGTGTCTTGTCTCTGCAAGCGGAAGAAAGGTGAGGTATCTTTCGCCCAGGTTTACGAAAGCGGCCCCGATTGTTTCGGAAATATTCTGTACTTTACCGATATAGATATTGCCCACTGCGTGATCATTTGGTTTCTGCACTTGTATGGAGTGGATCTGGTTGTCTCTCATAAGTAGGGAGAACAGCAAATCTCCCAGTTTTACGATCAGTATCTTACCTTTCGTTGCCATTTTAATTGATCTCTTTCTTTATTTCTGCAGGCAGCGAGTCGGGTGACTGCTTGCGGCGGATCTTTGACTTTGCTTTATGGAACAGATGTCCCCTGTCCAGGACATACAAAAGTAAGAGAGCAAATGTTATCCACCAACTCTCTTACTTTGTTGTGCTATGTAATCGGATCTTATCCCATCAGTCTACGATAGAGTATCCATATGCGTTTGCAAAGGCGTCAATCTTATGGCCATCTTTACACATCGGACAGTTCTCCGGGCTGTAGGTCTTGTATTCCGGGATATCCGCCGTCGTAAACAGAGAATGGATCGGCATAGCCATCACACTATTGGCTGCACTGAAGATTGCACTGATGCCGCTGAACTTCGCACCATAATATTTAAGCGCCTGAACGGCTTTCACGATGGTCTGTCCTGTCGTCGCAGATGCTAAGAGCAGGAGTATGTTCTTATCCCTGATCATCGGCACCATATTCTCTCTGATAACAAGGTGGCCGGAATTCACGTATTCTGGGGTTACAATATAGATTGTATTGTGGGAGTTCATGGAATAAATACCAGCTCTGGTCAGATCTTCCGCCAGAAAAGCGCCTATCGTCTCACAACCGTCAATACATACGATCGTATCGACGACCGTCGTCGCTGAGATCTGTCCACTGAGAGCTTTAGCTGCCGCAGAAGCCTCACTTAACCTGCATTTCAAGGTAGTCATATCCAGGAAATAATTTACGTGGGAATTCGGTGTCACAAAATGTCCCGGAATTGTCTTCAAGACGACATCAGGATGCTCCTTTGATCTGATTTTCGTAGCTTTACTCTGCATAAAAAAATCCTCCTTTTCCTTGGCAGGTCTATTGCAGTCCGCATTCACTTACTCCACAGCCCATCCAATGTATTACTATATTTTACCAAGTTTTTAGTAGAAAATCTATACTTATAGTTAACGATACTGAAAATTTCGTAACAGTTTGGCGCAGGTCAGCGCATTTACTGCGCTGACCGTGTCAAAACACAACAGTTTATCGTATCCGGCCATGCGAAATCGCTGCTTTCTCCATGATTACCGATAGGAAACCCATCGCATTTCCATTGGCGCCAGATCAAGATGTTCCAGCACTTTTCCGTGGACATACAGATCTGTCTGCCGTGGTTCTTTCGAATTATTGATCACGGCGATTTTGCCGGTTTCCTCGAACACAGCCAGTTCTGTATCCATGTTAGTCACATAGAATTTCAGCATTTCCTCTTCCTGATGTGCTGCATAGTAAATCGCACGCAGCAGGATGCGGCAGTTCTGCGGAGAATAGGGAAGCCCTGTGAAATACACACTGCGCCCCTGTCCATATTCATTGACGACCAGACGACTGTATTTTCCATCCATGTTTAAGATTTGATAGTGCTCTCCCTGTGCATAGATGCGACTCTTTCCTTCACCGAAATCAATTTTCCCTGGGGTATCCTCCAAAATGAAATGCTCCGGATTCAACTCATTATATTTGTCAGTGCTCATGGAGAATCCGAGCTCCCTGTCTACGCCCAGGACGTCGCTTAACTGGAAGAAACGTCCCTGATACTGGCAGGCGCTTGGCTCTCCTACCCCGATGAATCCGCCTCCTTCATCTACAAACTTACGGATTGCACATACTACCTTCTCGTCTTTCCAATTCTCGGCGCCGCTCCAGGAGGTATAGGCGTCTCCCGCATTGATGAGTACTTTGATCGCAGGATCGATTCCTTCGCGGATCTGGTCGAACGTTACGAATTCCACATCGATCGGCATACCGCTCAGACATTCGATCACGCCCACATAAGAATAGATCTCCCTGTACCAGAGCGCATGATGGACCTGATTCGCCATCCATCTCCTGAGGTTCCCCCAGCAGTTTAAGATGCCTACTTTAAAAGGCACCCGGTAAGCCTGTGTGCCCTGCATATTCTCATGGATCTGTCGGAACTCTCCTACAACTTGACTGACTTGGTCGATAAATCCTGGCCAATTCGCAGCCAGCTTCAGATAACCGCCATATCCGATCCTGTCAAGCGGAGAACGCAGGATGGCTCTTCTTGCCTTCATCCAGTTGTCCTGCGCTTCACCGATGGGATCGCCGCCCTCGGTAAAAACATCCGGGAAGAAATAAGGAAGGAGCCGCCCTTCTGTATACTTTACGCCTTTGATGTCCGAGATCATCCGTAATGTCACACCGTCGCCCACAGAGCCGACCACTGCATCCAACCCGATGTTCTCAAAATATTTGCCAAAAGGTTCTGTGCCAATCCAGTGATCGCCGAGGAACATCATGGCTTCTTTGCCATAGCTGTGCACAATATCTACCAGCTCCCTGGCAAGCTTTGATACCTCGATCTGCTGAAATTCAATAAAATCCTTGAATTCTTTCGACGGTACGCGGAAGATCGAGTTGTGGTAACCCTGGTCCACAATGAATTCCGGTCGGAACTTATAACCGGCCCATTTCTCGAACTGTTCCAGGATATAAGGGCTGACACTGGCGCTGTAGCCGAACCATTCCACGAACTTCTCCCGCTTCTGATCGTCAAAGGTCAGCGTAAACTGATGGAAAAAGGTGGTAAACCGCACCACATTCACATGTGGGTTTTCCTCGCACCATTTTTTCAGTTTTTCTTTGACATAAGCCTGTGTCTTGGGCTGTCTTACGTCATAGGTCAACTGATGCGGCGCATCTTTCCAGTCGTTGGTGATAAAATTATACATATGAACCGGATCCCAGATCAGGAAAGCCAGAAAGCTGACCGTATACTGATGATAAGGAATCGTTTCGATCACGACTTCTCCGGTCGTCTCGTCGTACTCCCACTTTTGTGTGGGCACTACTTCCCCTGTGGTCCGGTCAATCACTTCCCACCAGCGTTTCGGGGAGTCGATCGTATTGACCTTGAGCTGCTGGGTATGAAACCCTTTCATGAGTTCAATACGGAGGCTGGTCCCTCTTGCCGTCAAACGGTCGCTGATCAGATATTCCTGCTGTACTTCCTCTGGATGCTGCATAGCCCACTCATTGTCTTTTCTGGTCGTGTAATAAGTGGCATAAATCTTGGCATCCTGGCTTAACAGCTCATCCGGCATTGTCGTGCCGTCGCAGTCCCGCAGGGCGTCCGCCCCCAGTTGGTTTTTCAGACGTATCGTTTCTGCAACCATATCCACGTCTGTAGGTAACGTTAATCTGCCTGTCATTTCCATGGTGTGACTCCTTTTCTGCACCGCTTTGGTTTTCTTACCGTCAAGACAGTGATGGAACGGGGCTGTGCCAAGCGGCGCGAAGACACAGGTGCCCTGTTCCATTAAGGTCGGCTTGTTATGTTCAGTATAGAGAATTCCCTGGGTGGAATCAACTCGATTATTGTCCGGTATTTTAGATATCTTGCTGGACAAAATATCTAAAATTTGATATGGTTTTGACAGAGGGGATTTTACACTATGGGAAATACAAGACACCGTATTGAGAATGATAAAACATCTGGCTTTGGATCGTGCAGACTGTTGTATATCTCTACTTCCAAATATGAAGGAGACTGGCAGAGCATTCTGCATTCCCATCCGTTCAGCGAACTCTTCTATGTGGTAAATGGACAAGGTTATTTCCTGGCGGAAGGATCCGAATTTCCTGTGAGAAAGAATGATATGATCATCATCAATCCTCATGTGCAGCACACGGAGAGATCCCTGCCGAATGCACCGCTTGACTATATCGTATTGGGGATTGAGGGCCTTTCTTTTTCTTTTGAGAGGATCGCTGCGGTACAGTCCGGCGTTTCCATGGAGACGGCCGCCGGGACTGTTTACCAGTATAATGTGGCAAATACCAATGTCTGTGCCTATTTGAATATCATGTTGGAAGAGATTTCCAGACAGGAAGAGAATTATGAGGCAGTCTGTCAGAATCTTCTGGAGGTGCTGTTAATCTGTATGCTGCGCAACGATACCTTGTCTCTTGTGCCGGATCACAACCGCCTTTTCAACAGAGAATGCACCCAGATCAAGAACTATCTGGATGCAAACTATTCCCAAACGATTACATTGGATACATTGGCGAATCTCACACATATGAGCAAATATTATATCGTTCATGCTTTTACGAAATATGCCGGGATCTCGCCGATCAATTATCTGGTGCAGAAGCGGATCCAGGAGGGAAAGTCCCTGTTAGAATCTACTTCTTATTCGATCGCACAGATTGCGGCCATGCTTGGTTTTTCTTCCCAATCTTATTTCTCCCAGGCATTTCGCAAAACGACCGGTCAGACACCGATGCAGTACCGGAATGCATATAGAAAACAGATCTGATGAGCAGACCAAAAGTCATCTGTACTTCACTGCAGTTCCGTAAGCGATTACTTCTGCCGCTCCCTGCATCACAGAAGAAGAGGCGTAACGGACATTGACGATTGCATCCGCATCCATTGCCTGGGCTTCATCAACCATGCGTTTGACAGCGATCTGCCGTGCCTGGTTGAGCATCTCCGTATATTCTTTGACTTCACCGCCGACCAGCGTCTTAATGCCCGCCATGAAGTCCTTCCCGAAGTTCTTCGTCTGTACCACGCTGCCTTTCACGATCCCTAATGTTTCCAGTTCCTTTCCTGAAATATAATCAGTATTTACGAGCAACATCTTCTTCTCCTCCTTCAATTTCTTTGATACGCTGCACAAGCGACAGGATCACAGCCAAGATCACGATTGCCGGGATTAGAATAAAACCGCATAACATCCACAGCGGGATCGGATCCTTCGTGTATCCCCAGACAAAGATCATGATGAGGAATACCATCAAGAGGATAAACATCACTGCCGCGAGAATAGAACCGCGTTTTTTGCGGATCACGTCCTGTCTGTCAGCATTTGTAAATCTTGTTCCGCCTTTTTCCATTTCTACCATCCTTTCCAGATATTGTTCAGGGGAAAGGGTACGGTACTGGCATGCTTCCTCACTTAAGCCGCGGCACATGCCTGCCATCACCTCCAGATCCATTCTCTCCCGCTCCAGAACAATGACCTGCCGCAGCAGGGCATCTTCCAGAAGAATCGTACCATCCTGGATCCTGCGGATCTCCTCGATCGGTAGAGAAAGCTTTCTAAGCAGCTTGATCTTCTTTAACTCGGTGATCTCTTCCTCCGTGTAGTCCCGGTAGCCGTTCTCACCGTTTCTCTTAGGATGCAGAAGGCCCTGCTGTTCATAGAAACGGATGTTTCTTTTCGTGATTCCTGCCCTCTGTTCCACTTCGTTGATTTTCATGCCTGCTCCCTTTCGCCGCTGTATTTTGGAGCCGTTCCGGTCCCCTGACACGATCAGTATAAGGCTTCCACAGGGTGGAAGGTCAACCCTTGCGTGAAAAAAATTTCATTTATCTCAGCGTTAGCTGCATTCTGCGACGGCATCCAACGGGACAAAGCTGTGCTGACCATCAGACGAAGCGCCTGCTAAGTCTGTATAGGTCTCCAGTTTTGTGATCTGGTAAGCTGACGGGGGAATCTCTGTCCCAACAAAGCGGCCGAACTGTTCCATGATCATTCCCGGCTTAAGATTGCCGCCGCTGCTTGCATTTACCATCATACGGATCGTACCTTCCTTCTCTGCTTCCAGAGCATAAATACCCTGCTTCAGATCCAGCTCTACAACGCTTTTCTTCGTTTCCTTCGTGTAGGGAATGGTATCCTGTGCGAGAAAATTCTGTAGTTTTCCGGCCAGATTGTCCACAGGATAGGAGCCTGTCTTACTCTGCAGCCGGTAGGAAGCCGCCGCCACACTGGCCATCGCATTCTTTGCATGATCCGGCAGGACGGTTACGGATAGGATTTCTACGCCCTCTACCATGACCTGATTAAGCATCTGCATCATTTCCTGGGGGGAAGTCATGGTAAGGACTTCAAGATCCATATATTCTCCGGTACTCTCCAGCCCGACGCCAAGGGGCGCTGCAAAGGACATAATCTGATGCGGACTGAATCCTTCGGAATACTTTACGTCGATTCCGGCCCTTCTGACTGCTTTTTGAAAAAAACGCATCATATCCAGATGTCCGATATATTTCATTGTGCCATATTTCGCAAATTTAATCCTGACCTTCATATAGAAACCTTTCGTATTGTCAGGAAGCTGACGGACAGATCCCGCACTGGAAACTGCCGGCGCCGCATCCCTGGCATTGTGCCTTACAGTTGGGGGAAACGACTCCTTCCTGCGCTTTCTTCCACTCTCTTAAGAGAAACTGCTTCGTTACGCCGCAGTCTAAGAAGTCCCATGGAAAGAGCTCATTATCCGCCCGCTCTCTTGTAGTATAGAATCCAATGTCCACGCCGCAGTCTTCAAAACAGGACATCCATACGTCATTCTTGTAATACTCACTCCAGGCGTCAAACAGACATCCGCGTCTGTAAGCTTCCAGAATGACTTTCGCGACTCTGCGGTCGCCCCGTGCAAATACCCCTTCGAGTACACTCACGTCAGCCTCGTGCCAATTATATTTGATACTTTTCTGGTTGAGCTGCTGCATAATTCCCTGTTTTGTCTGATAGGCTTTCTCCAGAAAGGTTTCCTTCGTGCACATAGGCGCCCATTGGAAAGGGGTGAAGGGTTTTGGAATGAAAAAGGAAGTACTGGCAACGATCTGCACCTTGCCGTTTACGCGCTTCTCCTTCGGTACTGTCTCGAAAAAGGTGGCGGCGATCTTATTGGAGAGTTCACCGATCCCCCTGATATCTTCTTCTGTCTCGGTAGGCAGTCCCAGCATAAAATACAGTTTCACCCTTGTCCATCCGCCTTCAAAGGCAAGCGCCGCCCCTTTGAGAATGACTTCTTCAGTCAATCCCTTGTTGATCACATCCCGCAGTCTCTGGCTGCCTGCCTCCGGGGCAAACGTAAGACTGCTCTTCTTCACATCCTGCACCTTGCTCATCACGTCCAGGGAAAAAGCATCGATGCGCAGGGACGGCAGAGAGATATTGGTATGTTTCTGTCCGCAATCCTCGATCAGGAAATCAAGCAGTTCGTCCAGCCGGGAGTAATCGCTGGAGCTTAAGGAACTCAGGGAGATTTCCTCGTGGCCTGTGTTTTTCAACATTTCTACGGCATATTCTTTCAGCTTGTCCACATCCCGCTCCCGCACCGGCCGGTAGATCTGTCCCGCCTGGCAGAAACGGCAGCCGCGGATACAGCCGCGCTGGATCTCTAATACGACTCTGTCCTGGGTCACTTTGATAAAAGGAACTACCGGTTTTAAAGGATAGTGGACCGATGTCATATCCGTAACGATCTCTTTCCGGATCTGGTCGGGAAGATCGTCATATTGCTTTCGCCGGCTTAAGATCGTGCCATCCTCCCGGTAAGTCTCTTCATAGAACTGCGGGACGTAAATGCCGGGAATCTGTGCGGCTCCCCGCAGGAAATCCTTGCGGCTGCCGCCCTTCGCCTTATTGGCAAGATACCAGTCTAACAGCCTTCTATACTGTGTCTCTCCCTCTCCGATATAGAACAGATCGAAGAAATCTGCAATCGGCTCCGGGTTATAGGTACAAGGACCGCCGCCGATCACAATAGGCATGTCCTCGCCGCGCTCTGCGGCAAGCAATGGAATCTGCGCTAAGTCGAGAATCTGTAAGATATTCGTATAACACATCTCGTACTGCAGGGTGATGCCCAGAAAATCCATCTCTTTTACCGGTTCCTGTGATTCCAGTGCAAAGAGCGGGATCTTCTCTTCCCGCATGATCCGGTCTAAATCGACCCAAGGGGAATAGACGCGCTCACACCATACGTCCTCCCAGGAATTGAACAGACTGTACAGGATCTGAATCCCAAGATGGGACATGCCGATCTCATATACATCTGGAAAACACATGGCAAAGCGGACAGCCACTGCCGATTTGTCCTTGACTACACTGTTGACTTCATTTCCGATATATCTCGCTGGTTTCTCAACCTTTAACAGGATCTCTTCTCTTAAAGCTGTTTTTCTCATTGTTACCTCTACGTGGATATTGCTGGCTGTGCCTGCATATTCCTGAATGTGCATTGGAAGTTTGCCGCCGACTTGCTCTACTATCTTATCACGTATTTTACGTTTCCTCAATCGAAAAAATTACTTGCCCAGAAAGAAAGCCGCCAGTCCTTCCATCACTTCATTTTCTTCTGTGTCATATAAGTGAAAGGTATCCGCTGTGATCATTTCATGTACTTCGTTGGTGGTATAGCTGCCAATCTTACCGTCACTGGTATCGCAGAGAAGAAAACCAACGAACAGAAGCACCGCAAGGATCATACGATACCGAAAAGTGCCGGGGGCAAAGACAGGCGCCTCTGTCTCCTGCTCCGCTGCGGATTGACTGCTCTCATAGGGGGAAACCGCATTCGACAGTCGGCCATTGTGAAACAGTGGAAGCTGTGTATCTGTTCCATACAAGATCTGCTCCCTCTGCCTGATTTTCATTCGGTTTCCCTGATTCTGTGCTCTGATAAACTGTGCTAACTGCATTTTCTTTTCCAAAGGAACTTTGTGATCCATCGCTGTTGCCTGCCTGTATACCTGTTGCTTCATTCTATGAACTTTGGGAGAAAAAAAGAACGCATCCGTATGGATACGTCCTGTAACGTTCAGCGCTGTGCCAGTTCCGCGGTGATCTCTTCCCATGTAATATTTTTCTCTGCCATCAGCACCATCATATGATACAGGAAATCAGAGATCTCATATTTCACTTCATTGGCATTTGGATTCTTGGCCGCGATCACGATCTCTGTCGCTTCCTCACCCAGTTTCTTTAAGATCTTGTCAAGCCCTTTCTCAAACAGATAATTCGTATAAGAGCCTTCCTTTGGATGTACTTTTCGGTCTTTGATCACGTCGTATACCTGTTCAAATATTTTCAGCGGATTGGACTGCTCATATTCTCTGGCCATGATCTCATGAAAGAAACAGGAATGGGCGCCGGTATGGCAGGCGGCACCGATCTGAGAGACTTTGGCAAGGATGGTATCCTTATCACAGTCAGCGGTCAGGGATTTGACATACTGGTAATGTCCGCTTGTTTCACCCTTGACCCATAATTCCTGGCGGCTCCTGCTGTAGTAAGTCATTTTCCCGGTGCGGAGCGTCATATAGTAGGCGTCTTCGTTCATGTAAGCTACCATCAACACTTCCTCTGTCTTGTAATCCTGTACGACTACCGTCACATGACCGTCAGAATTCAGTTTGAATTCTTCCCACTTGACCGCCGGCTCAAACGTGTTAACCTCAATACCGTTGCTCTGGCACAGAGACTTGATTGCCAGCAGTTCCCTGGCATTTGCATTGATCGCATGGCCGGAGATTCCGCAGAGGTTCTCTTTGGAAAGCAGTTCCAACAACTTGTCCAGGGAGACTTCCGGCAGGGAAGCGATGACCGGAAACCGGGACAGCGCGATGACATCCTTCAACTCTGTCTCCCGCACTAAGATCAATTCTGAGATGTAGTCTTCCAACAGCGCTTCATTGCGAAGGATCGTATCTGCCTCTGTCACGCAGGCGACAATCTTATCCCGGCCGAACTTAAGAGATACTTCCTGCGTAAGCTCTACATTGCCCTGCTTGGAGTAATTGAGCGCTGCTTTCTTACAGCCGGCATAGAGGAGTTTCTTGATATCTTCCATGCGCCTGACATTGCCGGCGCCGATCACAGGGATCTCGGTTTCACAGCAGATCGCCTTGATGATATCCAGGGCTTCTTCATGCTCCGCGTCACCGTCAGACATGTCATAGATGATCAGTTCGTCCGCATTGTTGTCACTGTAAAACTTTCCGAGCGCCGCCGGATTGGTGTCGATGATGGTGCTGTCACGAAACCCTTTGACGGCATTTCCTTTATAGAGATAAATACAGGGAATAAATTTCTTATATGACATAGCGTTCTAACCTCATTTTAGTTATTCTCTTCTTCCTCGAAACGTACACTGACAGAATTGGCATGTGCCGTCAGTCCTTCTCTCGTGGCAAAGAGTTCAATATCCTTGTGTGCTTTCGCCAGCGCTTCCCTCGAATAAGAGATCAGGCTTGTTTTCTTCATGAAATCATCAACATTCAGGGGCGAGAAGAATTTCGCCGTGCCATTGGTCGGCAGAATGTGGTTCGGCCCGGCATAATAATCCCCCAATGGCTCAGAAGAATAGTCTCCTAAGAAGATCGCTCCCGCATTTTCGATCTTGGTCATTACCGCATAGGGATCTTTGGTGAGGATCTCCATGTGTTCCGAGGCGATGGCATTGGCGGTTTCTATGGCATCCTCCATGGAAGCAGCAACCAGGATATAGCCGTAATTGTCCAGGGATTTCTGGATAATTTCTTTGCGGGATAATGTCTGCAGGAAGCATTCAATCTGCTCATTGACTGCCGCCGCCAGTTTCTCGTCTGTCGTGATCAGGATCGCACTGGCCAGTTCATCATGCTCTGCCTGGGAAAGCAGATCCGCCGCCGCATAGCGGGGATTGGCTGTCTCGTCTGCAAGGACCAGGATCTCACTGGGACCTGCGATGGAATCAATGCTGACATAACCAAAACAGGCTTTCTTTGCAAGCGCTACAAAGATGTTGCCCGGTCCGGTGATCTTATCCACTTTGGGAATGCTCTGTGTGCCGAAAGCCATAGCCGCGATCGCCTGTGCTCCGCCGACCTTATAGATCTCATCTACTCCGGCGATCTTAGCCGCCACCAGCGTGCCAGGGTTGACTTTCCCGTCAGCGCTTGCAGGCGTCGTCATAACGATCTTCTTTACCCCGGCCACTCTGGCGGGGATCACGTTCATTAGGACACTGCTTGGATAAGCAGCTTTGCCGCCCGGCACATAGACACCGGAAGTTGCAAGCGGCAGGATCCTCTGCCCTAGCAGACTGCCGTCCGGTCTGGTATCGATCCAGCTGTTGCGAAGCTGCTTTTCGTGAAAGGCCTTAATATTAGCCGCCGCCCTGTTCATGACCATCACGAATTCTTCCTCAATGGCAGCGAAAGCTTCCTCGATCTCTGCCGCCGTCACACGGATGGTTTCTGCCGTCACGTCCCACTTGTCAAATTTCTTCGTGCAGGCAAAGACAGCCTGGTCGCCGTTTGTGCGGACGTCCGTGATAATATCCGCCACCACGGTCTCATATTCAGAATAATTGTTAGGGCTGCGTTTCAATAATCTGTCCAGAATATCTTTTCTGGTATCTTCTGTTAATCGAACGATTCTCATACTAACCTCCATGATTCCTCATCGCGGGATCTCAAATCTCTTCTTAAGACAGTCTGTCCCTGATCTGCGCGATCAACTTTTTGATCCGTTCCGGTTCCATCTGCATGCTGACCTGGTTGACGATCATTCTTGCAGAGAGGGGGCAGATCTCTTCTAACACTTCCAGTCCGTTTTCCTTTAAGGTGGAACCCGTCTCTACGATATCAACGATCACATCCGCCAGCTTCACGATCGGTCCTAACTCTACGGAACCGTTCAACTTGATGATATCGACGGTCTGATGCTTTTTGTTATAGAAATAGTCCTTGGCAATGTTTGGATACTTTGTCGCCACCCGGATCATTTCATGGTGTTTGAGCAGGTCCTCTGCGCTCTTAGGCCCGCACACACACATGCGGCATTTTCCATACTTTAAGTCGAGCACTTCATAGACCCGTCTGTTTTCTTCCATAATGGTATCTTTACCGACAACACCGATATCCGCCGCGCCGTATTCTACGTAAGTCGGCACATCGGGTCCCTTGGCCAGGAAGAATTTCAGTTTCAGTTCCTCATTTACAAAGATCAGCCTGCGGGATTCCTTATCCTTCATCTCCTCACAGGTGATGCCGATCTCTTCTAAGAGCCCCATTGTCTTATTGGCCAGCCGGCCTTTCCCCAGGGCAAACGTTAAATATCTGTTCTCATTCATATGTCCTATACACACTTCCCCTCATCTACCCAACAGACGCTGTCAGATTTCTGGCAGTAATTCTACGGATTTGCCTGCCGCACGCATCCGTTTGGATTCAAGCAGCATTTCCTGAAAGGTTTCCTCCGTATAATACAGCTTCTGACAGCTTTCTATGCCGGAGATCACGGCGCCTTGTCTGTTCATGGCTGCTAACAGGTCGTCCACCACGATCACAAATCCGATCGCCGGTGCATCCTTGCCGAACCGGTGCAGCAGATTATCATAGCGGCCGCCTTTCACGATCGCATCGCCGACGCCATAAGTATAGCCTTTGAAAATAATGCCTGTGTAATAATTATACTTGCTTAACATACCAAGGTCAAAAGAAACATATTTTTCGACACCGTATTCACACAGGACCTGATAGACTTTCTCAAGCCGCTCGACCGCATTCTTGGAACGCTTGTTGGATACTTCCCGCTTTGCTTCCTCTAAGATTGCGGAGGTTCCGAATAACTCGCTCACTTTCAGGAGCAGTTCCTTATCTCTGCGGCCGGCATGAATGCCTTCGAGCAGTTCTTCCGCCCCGAAATAATTCTTACCGGAGATCAGCTCCCGCAGCTCTAATTCCGTCTCCTCGTTAAGACCTGCCTCTGCACAGATTCCTTTAAAATATTCCAGATTGCCGATGCTGATCTGAAAGTCAGATAAACCGGCATGGTACAGCGACTCGATGGTCATGGCGATCATCTCCGCATCGGCGTATATAGAAGCGTCCCCGATCAACTCCGCTCCCATCTGGGTTACTTCTTTTAGTTTCCCCTGTAGATCGGATGTGTTGATAAATGTGTTGCCCCGATAAGAAAATCGGATCGGAACATTCTCATCCATGAAATATTTCGCCGCGCATCTGGCGATCGACGGTGTGAAATCAGGACGCAGCACAAGCGTGTTTCCCTCTTTGTCGAAGAATTTATACAATTCTTTGGAAGGAGTCGTTCCAACCTCTTTCGAAAACACATCGAAAAACTCAAAGGTTGGCGTCTGGATGTCTCGATAGCCATAACTTTTGATCTTATCCTGCAGAAGCTGTTCTACGATATTTTTCGCTGTTTTCTCATCTCCGTAGATATCCCGTACCCCTTCCGGCGTATGCACTAATCTCTTATTCATGTTCTTTTCACCTGTCTGTCTTTTTTTGATGCTTCATCACTGCGAAGCGTTAATTTGATAACTTGATAACTTTCTATACTATAGAATACTTTCAGAAGTTTGTCAATGTGAGAAAAATATTGTCTGTTATTTACGATTCACTCTCTGTCTTCCAGGTCTTTTGACAGGGCGTCCAGATATGGCACAAGGATGCCATGTTTCCTGGGCAGAATATAAGCCGGGTTGAGTTCTTCATAGCGGAAACTCTTGCGCCCGCCCTCCACCGCTCTGTCCCAGAAGAACCGCAGCATTTCATAGGGCAGATAATAGAAGACGTCTCTGTGCGTGTAATAGATCAGAAAGAAAGCGATTCCTTTCTGCTGTTCAAATGCCCCCATGAACTTCACCTGATGCTCATGGATATTCTGCAGTGCAAAAGTATCCGCCGCGCATTCTTTGGCGTCAAAACAGACCGGAATCCCTTGCACGACGCCGATGTAATCCACCGTACTTTTCTGGTCGAAGTAAGCGAGAGTGATATGTCTGCTTTCTTTGTCAATATTGATCGGTGTGATGGGCGTAGGCACTTTCTGAATGAGCGCCAGCCCGTTTTCCAGATATTTCTCATTCGTTCTGTTGATCAGATCTTCTAACGTGGAACCACGCAGTCCACGGGAATTCCATGTCGCCATACCGGCCTCCCTTTTTCTTTCCTATCTGTCATGGCTGCAAAGAATGCGCATGGCAGTCTCAGAAACACGTTCGAATGCCGCTGGGATCTTCGCATAAAATGTTTGGCTGCTGAGCGCTTCAAACGGGGCGGAAAGTTCCGGAAACACCACCTTGTAAGCATGCAGTAACTGCGATCGGATCTGATACTGTTTCTGATAACGGGCATTCCATTCCGGGTCTCCATATTTCGGATCTCCCAGAAGCGGGTGGCCGATACTGGCCAGATGTGCCCGGATCTGATGTGTCCTGCCTGTAAGAAGCTCGACTTCCAAAAGCGTCTTGTCTGATTCAATCCTGAGAGGTTTGTAATATGTCTTAATATATGAATCCGGCGTGCCATGCGGCAGGATCGAGACTTGATTGCGCTTTGCATCTTTCCTGAGATACCCTTCGATGGTCTGCGCCTTGGTCACGGTTCCCCTGACATAAAGCTGATAATATTTGTGAAGCGTTCTTTGCTGTAACAGTTCTCCCAGAAGCTGCGCCCCCTTCAGGGATTTTGCACAGAGTACGATCCCGCTGGTATTTCTGTCTAAACGGTTGCAGACGGAAGGTTTATAGATTGACAATTCTTCATTCGTGACAGCGCCGCTGTGAAACAGATAACCGATCAGCCATTCATTGAGGGAAAGGTCCGTCTGTTCCGCCTTCTGGGACAGTATGCCGGCAGGCTTGTCCGCCAGAAGAACATGGGCGTCTTCATGCAGGATCTCAACCCCTGTGATCGTTTCATAGGCGGCGGCATACTCTGAGGGAACGGATTTCCCTTCTCCCATAAATTTTGACAGTGTCTCTGGTGCAAAATAGATGGCGATCCGGTCTCCTGCCATAATCTTTTCACTGCCGTCGGCTTTCTTTCCGTTCAGGGTAATATTCTTTTTGCGCAGCATCTTATACAGGAAGCTGGTGCCGGCTTCCGGGAGCAGTCTGTGCAGATATTTATCGAACCGCTGTCCCGCTTCCCTGTCGGTGATTTCTCTCTGATACATGTTTGCTATCCTTAATCCTGTCTCTAAATAGAAATCGCATAGAGCAGACGGATGATCTGTTCCTGATTCTTATGCGTCTCTGTGTTTAGTTCTGCAATCTGACTCAGTCGGTCAACATATTTGCCGGGGTCAGAATAGATCTTAACCGTGACATTCTTGATCCCTTCCTGGGAAAGCATCTGTTCTATATGCCTCTCAGCCTCATTGCAGTCAGTTCCTGTCTTCTCTGCGATCCCGCACAGAATATTTCCCTGAAGAGTCATATGACTGATCGCAAAATTCTTCTGATAGGAAGTAAAATACAGATCGTAGAAAGTCCTAAGCTCCCGGTCAAAGCTCATGACCTTATTTTTAAGCGTCTCACTGCATCCGGCGGCTCTCAGAAAGAGAATGAGGTTTACCAGACTCTTACAGGCAGGCAGACATCCAAGCACGGCCACCACCGTCAACAGGTTCCGGTTACTTCCGGTCGTCACGTATCCCATGACATATAATCCAATACTGACCGCGAAATAAAGCAGTGTCCTGACAAGTGCCACACGTCTGTGATTGGCGATATAACCATAAGACCCCTTTGGAATAATTATTTTTTTCATATGATCGCTCCTCATTCTATCTTCGCAGCAACAGATTCTGTACTCCCTGTGTGACCAGATATAACGTTTTCATCGGCAGTCCGCAGACAGAGACCGATTTTCCCCGTTTACAGTCCATGAGCGCTTTGCCAACGACGCTCTCCGTCTCCAGCATTGTCATTTTCTTTAGTCTGCCAAGTCGTGCCGGATCGCCATAGGCATGTGCGAGGAATGGGGTATTCACTGGTCCGGGACAGACAGCCATGACACGGATCCCCTTGGGATCCAATTCCCTGTTCAGGGCCCTGCTCAGAGAATAGACATATGCCTTGGACGCTGCATAGACTGCAAAAGCTGCCTGGGGCACAAAGGCGGCGCCAGAGGCAAGCTGTATGATCTTACTGCCTCTTCTCATATAAGGCAGACAGAGTTTGGTCATGCGGGTCAGTGCCACGATATTCAACTGCATCATTTCCGCCACGGCCTCATCACTCTGCGCTGTAAACGCTCCGTAGCTTCCCACGCCCGCACAGTTGACAAGCACCGTGATCTTAGGCGCGCTGATCGCAAGTACTTCTGCAAACTGCACCAGCTTAGCATCCTTTGTCACGTCTATGACGAGCACGCGTGTCTTGTGCCGTAACTCTTTCGCCAGTTCTTCCATCGGCTCTCTGCGGCGGGCAAGCAGCCAGATTTCATCTGTCCTGGCCAGACTGTCGTCCAGTTGTCTGGCAAACTCCATACCCATACCCGAAGAAGCGCCTGTTACGATCGCAATCTTCATTTCCATTCCCATGCCTTTCTTTGTTTTCTCATTTCCATATCCCTGTTTTGAACGTTCCCTTTCACCCTTTTTTCTTGTGTATATTACGGATCTTCTTTTTCTTTCCAGATGCTGCACTGCCGGATTTCCGTGTCTCCGTGTTGGTCCAGGCCCTGCCAGGGTTCTTTCTCCCATCAGGTTTCCTTCTGCCTGTCTGCTTTGTCGCGGCTTGCCCGGTCATCTTCCGCGGTCTGATCAGGCACTTCTGATCAAATCCGATCAGATCTTCTCTTCCGCCTTTCTTAAGCGCTTCCAGAACCAAGTCATAATTGTTCGGATTGCGGTATTGGATCAGCGCCCGCTGCATCGCTTTCTCATGCGGATTCCTGCATACATATACGCTCTGGCCATTCCTGGGATCGATTCCCGTATAATACATGACGGTAGACACCGTAGAGGGCGTCGGGTAGAAATCCTGCACCTGTTCCGGCATATAACCTAAGTCCCGCAGATATTCCGCCAGTTCGATCGCCTCCTTTAAGGTTGAGCCGGGATGGGAGGACATCAGATAAGGTACAAGAAACTGTTTCTTTCCCAACTGTTCATTGAGTTTATAGTATTTACGCACAAATCGCTCATAAACCTCTTTCTTGGGCTTTCCCAGCTTTGCAAGAACAGCATCGGAAATATGTTCCGGCGCAACCTTGAGCTGTCCGCTGACATGATACTCCACCAGCTCCCGAAAGAAAGTATCGTCTTTGTCCGCCATAAGATAATCGAAGCGGATCCCGGATCTGATAAATACTTTCTTGACGCCTGGCAGCGCCCGCAGTTTCCGCAAAAGCGCCAGATAATCGGAATGATCCACCTCCAGATTCGGGCAAGGTTCCGGAAACAGACACTGCCTGTGTTTACAGACGCCCTGGCGCATCTGCTTCTGACAGGATGGCTGTCTGAAATTTGCCGTCGGTCCGCCCACATCGTGCAGATACCCTTTAAACTCTTTATCCTGGATCATCATCTTCGCTTCTTTTAACAAAGATTCGTGACTTCTGATCTGGATTGTCCGTCCCTGATGGAAAGTCAGCGCACAGAAATTGCATCCGCCAAAGCATCCTCTGTTGCTGACCAGGGAGAACTTGATCTCTGAGATCGCCGGGACTCCGCCCGCTGCTTCATAAGATGGATGATACGTTCGCATATAGGGAAGATCATATACGGCGTCCATCTCCTGCGTCGTAAGGGGAGGCTGCGGCGGATTCTGCACAATGTAGATCCCATTGGGATAAGTTTCGATCAGCGTAGCGCCTGTAAACGGATCCGTATTGCAGTATTGTATCTGAAAGCTCTCCGCGTATCTGCGCGGCTCTGCTTTCATGGCGGCATACGAAGGAAGCAGCACGCCCTCGTAGATGTCCTCGATCTTTTTTGTCTTATACACGGTCCCCGGAATAAAGGTAATGTCCTTCACGGCAATACCGCTTGCCAGCGCGTCTGCGATCTCTACGATGGATTTCTCTCCCATGCCATAGGAGATCAGATCCGCCTGGCTGTCTAACAGAATGGAACGCTTAAAGCTGTCCGACCAGTAATCATAATGCGCCATTCTGCGGAGGCTGACTTCAATGCCGCCAAGAATCACAGGCACATCTTTATAGACCCTGCGGATCAGATTTCCATAGACCACCGCGGCGTGATCCGGTCTTCGATAGGGTTCCCCGCCAGGCGTATAGGCATCTGTGGGCCGATGCTTTCCGGAGACAAAATAATGGTTCACCATAGAGTCCATATTGCCGCTGGAGACTAAGAACCCCAGTCTGGGTCTCCCTAAGACGGCAATGCTGTTCTCATCTCGCCAGTCCGGCTGAGAGATGATCCCTACGCTGTAGCCGTGTGATTCCAGGACTCTGCTGATGATGGCATGTCCGAAGGAAGGATGATCCACGTATGCGTCCCCGATCACATAGACGAAGTCCAACTGCTCGATCCCCTGTTCCTCCATATCCTGTTTTGAAATTGGCAAAAATCCCATTCTCTGTACTCCTGTTTTCTGTGGATCTATTTTTGCGGGCAGCAAACCAAGTGAGAAAGAATGCCCTCTTCCAGTAATTCGGTAAACTGGACCGTATAATGGTCTGCCAGCGAACGCTTGAGCACATCCTGATGCGCTGAATATTTGTCATAGACGGCGCACACCTGCATACCTGCAGCTTTTCCAGCCTGAATGCCAGGCACGATATCTTCAAAAACAAGGCAGTTTTCCGGCGCGACATGAAGCGCCTGCGCCACAGCTAAGTAAATATCCGGCGCCGGTTTTCCTCTTGCCACATCACACCCTGTCATGATGCAGCCAAAGTAAGATTCCAACTGATGTACCGCTACAACCTTCTCCACCAGTTCTCTTGAGTTGCTGGTAGCGATCCCCATCTTAAGATTGCGCGCTTTACAATATTGCAGAAGTTCACGCACCCCCTTTTTAAGCGGAACCTCATGCGTATATTTATCCCATGCCATACGGTTCCAGTCGGCCTTGATGTTCTCTATGTCGTCTGGAAGCCGAAACCGCTCCTTGAAATAAGCGGCTGTCTCACTGAAACTTTTTCCGCCGATGCCTTTCTGCAGATCTTCCGGCAGAGAGATGCCGAATTTCCCCAGATATTCTTGGTCGATCCGTTTCCATACCCACATGGAATCCACCATGGAGCCGTCCAGGTCAAAGATGACTGCTTCGATCATATTGTAAACACTCCACTTCTTCTTTCGTCAATCTGCGCCAGCTTCCTCTGGGCAGTGTCTCGTCCAAAATAAGCGGACCCATGCGGATCCTCTTCAGATAAGTCACTTCATTTCCAACGGCATGCAGCATACGCTTCACCTGATGAAACCGCCCTTCTGTGATCGTAAGAGCGATCTTTCGCTCCGTAAGTCTGCGCACGTGAGCTGGCGCAGTTGGTTTCTTATCACCGATATCCACGCCCTGTTCAAGAAGCACTTTCTGCCGCTCATCGAAAACATCCGCCAGACAGCATTCATACTCTTTCTCAACATGCTTCGTGGGAGATAACAACTCGTGGGAAAGTTTTCCGTCGTTGGTAATCAGCAGCAGTCCTTCCGTATCCTTATCCAGTCTCCCTACCGGAAAAAGATCGTTCTTCCTCACATCGCCGAGCAGATCCATGACCGTCTTATCATGAGCATCCCTGACAGCAGACACCACTCCTGCCGGTTTGTGCAGAAGATAGTAGATGTATTTCTCATAGACACAGAGCTGTCCTTTATAGCTGACCTGGTCCGTCTCTTCTGCGATCTGTTGTTGTGGAGAAAGCGCTGTTATCCCGTTAACAGACACCAGGCCGGCCTGGATATCCTTCTTGAGCTGGCTTCTGGTTCCAAGATTCTGTTCCCTTAAGAATTTATCTAAACGCATCCGATGGCTCCCTGAAAATAATAGAAAGTTTTCTGCATATCACAAGCCTGCTTGTGAAACTGCTTAAATAAAAAAATTCTAAAATCTCTGATTTTTCAACCTAATACCACATGTTACAGAATATATATATATAAAGTCAGTTCCAGAAAGACCTTTGTCATGACAAAGAAAGACATCCTGGCACAGAGCCTGTTCACAATGCTGTCCCTGTATCTGATCTTTTTGATGCTGCGTTTCCCGGCGCTTTCCTTAGAATATGCGTCCACCGGGCTGCATCTGTGGTTCACGAAAATGGTGCCGACACTTCTGCCCTTCATGATCCTGTCAGGCATCATGATTCGTATGAATCTGACGGAAAACTTTGTGCGCCTGCTTCATCCGTTTCTGCACGCTGTCTATGGCACCTCCAGAAACGGCTCCTACACGATCGTCATGGGCTTTCTATGTGGATTTCCGATGGGTGCACGGATCGTAGGAGAACTCTATGCACAGGAGAAACTGTCCCGCGAAGAAAGTTCCTGCCTGTTGTCCTTCTGTAACAATATCGGTCCCATCTATTTCCTGAGCTATGTAGTCCCTGTGCTTAAGATGGAAAAACCGCTTCTGCCTTTTGGGATCATGTATGGCATCCCCCTGCTCTATGGGGTAATCCTGTTTCGTATCCTGCCTCTTTTCCGTACTGCTGACAGACAGCGCGGCTCTGCCTGTGCGTCAGACAGGCAGACAGCCAGGCCCTGTTCTCTGTTATCCGCCATAGATGCCTCTGTGCTGTCAGGATTGATCGGTATCGCGAAATTGGGCGGTTATATGGTCTTCTTCAATCTGCTCAATATTGCCTTTCAGCCTTTTCACAGAGTGACTCCGGCGCTCCTACAAGTATATCGCTGCCTGTTAGAGATCACCAGCGGCATCGACTATTCCGGTCAATCACTGTATTATGCCATTCTAATCCTATTGCCATTTGGCGGGTTTTCCTGTATTGCCCAGACTTACAGCATGATCCGGCAGACAGATCTGTCCATCCGGCCCTACGTGTTCCATAAAACAGTACAGACAGCCCTCACGGCGGTATGCTATTTGATCTGCCAGTTTCGGTGATTGCCTTAGCGGCTCCGTCTGCGTCTGTGTCTCTTTCTTCCGCACAGGATCAAGGTCATGGAAACTGCCATGCCCAGAACGGACAGGGCGCATACCGCACACACCGCCAGGAGAAATCCATCGGTCTTCGGAGCATCCTCCTGTGTGTTATTTGCCACGGTAATCTCTTCTCTTTCGCCTATAGCTTTCGACAGGCTTTCAATGACTACTTTCTGTGACAGCTCCGCCGTGATCTCTTCCGGCGTCTTATAGTCCATGGCTGGCAGCGTAATTCGATTGCTGGTCGTGTATAAGTCATACCCGTTATAAGCATTTACCACGATACAGGGAATCCTATGCGGCGGCACAACCATGGTAAAGGAGAATGTATCCGACGATCGGTCCGGCCATCTTTGCAGTTCACTGAAGGTCACACCGTCGTCATAGCTGTATGTATAATACAACATACCGCTGTCTGAATCTGCGGCCGATACCTGTACAGTCACTTCCCCATTCCGGCCGTCTTGCGCTAACACCTCTATCTCACAGAAATCCGGCTCCGTTTTGTCCGGTTCTACGACTTGTTCCGGCACATCCACTGTCACATATGGATACTCCCTGTAATCGACCCCAAGGATTTCTGACTTGAGGTGGAAATATTTCGCTGCCGCAGTGGCGTCCAACCGACCGAATTCTTTCAGTTTCTCATCATGATCATAGTACGGCTGGTCATTTGCCTGATCTAAATGACAGTGCTCAATCAGAACGCAGGTAAGACCGGCATCGACAGCATGCCGGATGATGCCATAGTAATCGGTACCTCTGCTGTTTAACCTTGTCTTGATGCCTCTGGAGTACAGTCCCAGATCCTGAAGATGCGCCATCTCTATGCTGGCAAACTCATAGCCCCTGCTGAAATGCTCGCCATACGCCGAAACCCAGCATTCCGCACCGAACAAGGTGTGGTGTTCTGACATATTAAAATGAAGGCAGAACAGAAAATCCGCGCCGACGCTCTCTGCAAAGTCACAGCGCTCCTCCAGGCTCAGTTCTTCATCCCCTTCTCTGGTCAGATAGACGGTGACGCCTTCATACTTCTCCAACTCTTCCTTCATGGCCTTTGCCACGACGATCGTCATCTCTTTCTCGGTATAATCTTCATATTCCCCGCCAAGATTCTCTCCGCCGTGACCGGGATCGATCACGATACATAAGTTGTCCTCAGCTGCGGCCTCCTCCACAGTTCCCCTTTCCGCGGCGTACACAGAAGACAGATCCCTTTGCATACAGCAGCAGATTCCTGCCAGAAGGTTAAACAGCAGGCACCAGAGGATGCATTTGATATATTTTACAGGTTTTCTTCTTATTCGATCCATTCGCTGACTATTCTACCCGGTTTCTTTTAAGGAAAAAAAGAGTCTGCCATATGGCAAACTCCATCTATCAAGCCATCACAGCCTGTCTTCTGGTTACATCAGGCTCAATTCTGCCGGTTCGCTCTCCCCTTCCGCCTCTTTCAGCATCTGCTCTACCTCAATAGGCCGAAGCTCTGCCCGGTTTGCCTTGACCGTCTCATTGTAACTGTTGATCGTATTATAGAAACTCTCGTAGTGCTCCGTCGTAGTTGCCAATGTCGCCGTCATAGCGCTTTCTAAGTTGGCTAGCATCTCATCGAGATACTGCATTGCAGAGGTACGGACACCGTTAGCCTCCATGGTAGCGTTGTTGAGAATCTCCTGTGCCTGTGTCGTTGCCATTCTGACCACTTCATTCGCCTGTGCATAAGCCTGCTGCATGATCTCATGCTCATTGATCAGCTCTGTGGTCTGGACGGTTGCGTCCTTGATCAAAGCTTCTGCTTTCGCGCGCGCATCATTCAAGATAGCCTCTTTATTGGTAATAATCTTCTGGTAACGCTTGATTTCATCCGGCGTCTTCATACGAAGTTCCCGCAGAAGTTCATCAATTTCCTCTTTATTCACGATAATATTCGTCTTGGACAACGGCTGATACTTGCAACTGTCAATATAATCTTCGATTTCATCAATAAGTTGTTCAATTTTGCTGCTCATCTTTATCCCCATTCTAAAACATTCCAGCAGTCGCCGGTGGTCTGTTGATCACGCCTGCCTTAAGTGTCTATATTTCTCATAGATCAGCTTCGCAACAAATTCCGGCACACATTGGGAAATATCACCATCAAAGCTGGCAAATTCCTTGACTGTAGAGGAACTCAGATACGCATATTCCAGACTGGTGGTCAAAAACATAGTATCAAGATCACCACCCGAAAACTTCCTGTTCGTCTGGGCGATCTGCAGTTCATATTCGAAATCTGTAAAAGCCCGCAGTCCCCTGATCGCCACATGGATATCTTTCTCTCTGGCATAATCGATCAAAAGTCCGCTGAAAGAATCCACTACTACATTCGGCATGTCTTTGGTCGCTTCCTCTAACATCTTAACACGTTCTTCCACAGAAAACAATGGAGTCTTTGTTTTATTATTCAACACGCTTACCGTTAATTCATCAAAAATTTTGGAGGCACGCTTGATAATATCCAAATGCCCATAGGTAACAGGATCAAAACTCCCCGGATAAATTGCTGCTTTCATAAACTTTTCTCCTCATATCATCCTCCCGTCAGTTCGCAGTGGAAATAATACCCACCTTTGGCATTATAAATCACTTTTGCGAAAAAGTCTAGCTGATCTGATCCACTGCATTCACAGGCTTTTGCAAAACACGTGTTTATTTGTCTTATAACATTTCTCTTTCTCCAGGATAAACCCGATTTCATGCAGATCGGAGAAGTCCGTGTCTAATGCTGCCTCGATTACGATGAGCGTATTCTCTGTCACATAAGGCATATTTCTTAATATCTGCAGTACCTGCCGTTCATACGCATTGTGATAGGGCGGGTCCATGAAGATTACATCTGCTTCTTTCTCATGGATCCCAGGCAGCGCGCTCAAGACATCCTGTCTGAGAAGAGTGGCCCTGTCCGTCAATCTGGTAAACTGTAGATTCTCCGTAATACAAAGCGCCGCGTCACGGTTATTCTCCACGAAATAGGCGTGCCTGGCTCCACGGCTCAGCGCCTCGATCCCAATGCCGCCGCTCCCGCTGTAGAGATCGATAAACACGGCGTCTGGCAGATAAGGCTGCAGCATATTGAACAGTGTCTCCTTGATTCGATCTGTTGTCGGACGGGTATCCAGTCCCTCCGGCGTCTTTAAATGTAAACTTCTGGCAGTTCCTGCTATCACTCTCATCTTAAAACCTACCTCCGGCATAGATTATTTGTTCTTGTCAGACTCTGATCTTGACTCCCTTACTGTCGCGCCGGCCCAATTTAATCTTATTTAATTCGACCGTCTTCCCACTATACTCGATGGATTGTCCTACCGCGTTCTGGGTATAGTAGACTGCTTCCAGGCTGTCCTTTGCCCCAAGCTTCATACCGCGGACACCGATCGCCCCCTTCTTCTTCTCCGGGATCTCTTCCACCGGGAAGCGCAGAAAATATCCTTCCGCAGACTGCAGCACAATGTTGCGCTGTTCTTTCAACGTCACGACACTGACTACTTCATCCCCATCCGCCAGTTTGGTAGCTGCCACCGTCCGTTTGGCAACATCAAATTCACCACCGTCCACCACCTTGAGCATAGCCTGCTTCGTGGCGAAGATGACCCGGTAGAGATTCAGATCACTCTGGCTGGCGGCATACAGGATCCTTTCTTTCGAGGAATCAAAGTTGCTGATATTATCCACTGGCACGCCTTTGTCCCGGAACTTGCCCATGGGGAGATCCATCACCTTCAGCGTATAAAGCTGCCCTGTGTTTGTAAACAGGCATACCTTGCCGATGTTCTTACATACGAAAGCATAGCGGTTCTCCGCATCCGCCGCTTCTTTATTCCGCTCATAAGTCGCCAGGTCGATCGTCCTGGCATACCCGAAATGGTCCATCAGGAAGACGATGTCCATCTCTTCCACTTTCTTTTCCACATAGACGGCCTCGCTTGCCTGTGTGATCACAGTCTTACGGCGCTTCCGGTATTCTTCCCGGATCTCGTCCAACTCGTTGATGATGACCTGTGCCATCGAGTCCCTTCTTGCCAGAATATCTTCATAACGGTAGATATTTGCCATAGTGTCTTCATGTTCATTGATCAGCGCCTCAATCTCTAAGCCGATCAGCTTATACAGACGCATATCCAGAATCGCATTGGCCTGTTTCTCGGTGAACGCAAGCTGTGTCGCCATGATCTTGGATTCCTTGGATTTGAATTTGATGCCATCGATCTTTCCCTCGATCAGGCATGCCTTTGCCATGGCCCTGTCCTTGGAACCGCGCAGAATCTCTATGATCAGGTCGATCACGTTACAGGCCTTGATGAGACCTTCCTGGATCTCCTTGCGCTCCAGTTCCTTCGCCAGCAGGTTCGTATATTTTCTGGTAGCCACTTCGTACTGGAACTTCACATTCTCCCTAAGGATCTGTTTCAGCCCCATAGTCTCCGGCCTGCCGTCTGCGATCGCCAGCATATTGACGCCGAAAGTATCTTCCAGTCGTGTCTTCTTGTAGAGCAGATTCTTGAAGTTCTCCACATCTGCATCCTTGCGCAGTTCGATCACGATACGGATCCCTTCTTTGGAGGACTGGTTGGTGATATCCACGATATCCTGTGTCTTCTTCGTCTCCGCAAGCGCCGCCACGTCCATCAGGAATTTGCCGATTCCCGCACCGATCATGGTATAGGGAATCTCTGTAATGACCAGATTGGTTCTGCCGCCCCTGGCTTTCTCTATCTCTACTTTGCCGCGGATCTTGATCTTGCCCGCGCCGGTCTCGTAAATCTCCAACAGTTCTTCTTCGTTGATCACGATACCGCCGGTGGGAAAATCAGGACCCTTTATATAGCGCATCAGTTCCCGCGTCGTGATCGCCTCATCCAGCATATAGGCTTTGGTGGCTTCGATGACTTCCGCCAGGTTATGAGGCGGGATACTGGTAGCCATGCCGACGGCGATTCCCTCGGAACCGTTGATGAGCAGATTGGGGATCTTTACCGGAAGAACACTCGGTTCCTTCTCTGTCGCATCAAAATTCGGAATAAAATCCACCACATCTTTATCCAGATCAGACAGAAACGCCTCCTGTGTGATCTTCTCTAACCGTGCCTCGGTGTAACGCATTGCCGCAGCGCCATCACCCTCAATATTGCCGAAATTGCCGTGTCCATCGACAAGCGGCAGCCCTTTCTTGAAATCCTGGGACATCACGACCAGCGCTTCATAGATCGAGCTGTCTCCATGGGGATGATATTTACCCATGGTATCCCCGACGATACGTGCAGACTTACGGTAGGGCCGGTCGTAGCGGATGCCCAGCTCGTACATATCGTAAAGCGTTCTTCTCTGCACCGGTTTCAGACCATCCCGCACATCCGGCAGCGCCCTTGCGATGATTACGCTCATGGCATAATCGATAAAAGATTTCTGCATCACCTCAGAATACTCTGTCTTAATGATCCTGTCGTTTACACTCATACTTGTCAGTATCTCCTTATTTCCTGAAAGCTCTGGTATCAGTCTTATACCGTCTCTATCCTATCAATAATCCTATCTATGATACCACATTGCCTCAGATATCCAACTCTGCATCCTGTGCGTGTCTGTAAATAAATTCCTTGCGCGGCAGCACTTCGGTTCCCATCAGCATCTCCGTCACTTCTGTCGCCATCCGGGCATCCTCGATCTCCACCAGCTTCAATAACCTTGTGTCCGGATCAAGCGTCGTCTCCCACAGCTGTTCCGCATCCATCTCCCCTAATCCTTTGTACCGCTGCAGGGTAAAAGGACCCTTGTGGCGTTTCCGGTATTTCTCCAGTGCCTTGTCGTCGTATAGATATTCCTCTTTTCCTTTCGAGGGCATGACTTTATACAGAGGCGGCATGGCAATATACACATGTCCCTCATAAATCAACTCCGGCATAAACCGATAAAACAAAGTAAGGAGCAGCGTTGAAATATGTTCTCCGTCCACATCCGCATCGGCCATGATGATGATCTTATCATAGCGCAGCTTATTGATATCAAAATCATTGCCGTAGCCTTCCGAGAAACCGCATCCAAAGGCATTGATCATTGTCTTGATCTCCGCATTGGCAAGAATCTTATCGATACTGGCCTTCTCTACATTCAGTATCTTACCGCGGATCGGCAGGATTGCCTGGAACATCCGGTTGCGCGCCGTCTTTGCGCTGCCGCCCGCAGAATCTCCCTCCACGATGAAAATCTCACACTTAGAAGCGTCCTTGGACTCACAGTTGGCTAACTTGCCGTTGGAATCAAAAGAGAATTTCTGTTTGGTCAGTAGATTGGTCTTTGCTTTCTCTTCTGTCTTGCGGATCTTCGCCGCTTTCTCGGCACAGCCGATAATATTCTTTAACGTTTCCAGATTCCGGTCAAAGAAACGCACGATCTCTTCGCCGGTCACTTTGCTCACGATCTTTGCGGCATCCTGGTTATCCAGCTTGGTTTTCGTCTGTCCTTCAAAGCGGGGATCCGGATGCTTGATTGATACCACGGCGGTCATACCGTTGCGCACATCGGCTCCGGTAAAGTTGACGTCCTTCTCTTTTAAGATATTCAGTCCTCTGGCGTAGGTATTGATCACATTGGTAAACATGGTCTTAAACCCGGTCAGATGCGTGCCGCCTTCCGCGTTGTAGATATTGTTGCAAAAGCCCAGCACATTCTCATGAAATTCGTTCACATACTGCAGCGCAACTTCGACCGTGATCCCTTCGGACTCTCCTTTATAGTAGATCACGTCATGAATGGCTTCTTTGGATTTATTCATATCCTTGATAAAACCAATGATGCCTTCCGGCTCGTGGTATTCGATCCGTTCCACTTCTTCCCTGCGCCTGTCCTCGTAGATAATCGTCAACGCCGGATTCAGATAAGCAGTCTCATGCAGACGGCTCTTGACCTCATCCTCCTTGAAACGGGTCCTGTCGAAGATCGTGTCATCCGGCAGGAAATTGATGGTCGTGCCAGATTCTTTCGTCTTTCCCACCACGGGCAGGAGGCCATCCTGTAATTCCATCGTTGGGATCCCCCGCTCATAATGGTCTTCGTAAATATATCCTCCGGTCTTCACCGTCACATGCATGTGCGCTGACAGCGCATTTACAACGGAAGATCCTACGCCGTGCAGTCCGCCGCTTGTCTTGTAAGCGTCATTGTCGAATTTCCCTCCTGCATGAAGCGTAGTGAAGACCAGGCGTTCTGCGCTGATGCCCTTTTCGTGCATTCCTACCGGAATGCCGCGGCCATTGTCCGAAACAGTCGCAGATCCGTCTGCTTCCAGCGTCACATGTATGGTAGAACAGAATCCTGCCAGATGCTCGTCTACTGCATTATCCATAATCTCATAGATTAAATGATTTAATCCCTTGGTGGAGACACTGCCGATATACATCCCCGGCCGCACCCGTACTGCTTCCAGTCCTTCCAGGACAGTGATACTGGAAGCATCATAATTATTTGCTGTATTCTTTGCCATATTGTCACACCTCTTGTTGCTTGTTATCCTTAACCGCCATACTGGATCATCTCTTCCGGCAGATAGTTCCTGATCATCTCTTCCAGCTTCTTATAATCAATCGGCTTGGACAGATAGTCCGTAAAGCCCTCCTGCAGATATTCTTCTCTCGCACCGGTAACTGCGTTTGCCGTCATGGCAATGACCACCGGAGCCTTCTGTCCGAAACGCTCTGTCTGTTTCATGCGGTGCAGCGTATCAATGCCATCCATCACCGGCATCATATGGTCCAGCAGAATGATATCATAATCATTCTGCTCGAATTTATCCAGACATTCCTGTCCGCCTGTGGCAGAATCAAACTGTACTTTCAGCCTCTTTAATAAGCCTCTGGCCACAGTGATATTGACCCGGTTGTCGTCCACCACCAGAATTTTAGCCTGTGGTGCGGTGAATTTCTCACGGGACCGTTCATGTTCTGCTACCCGCCGCAGCCTTTCTTTGTAGTCTCCCAGAAGATCCGGTCCAACCACTCTTTGTGGAATGGTGAAAGCAAAAACACTGCCCTTGCCATAGACGCTCTCGACGCTCAGTCTGCCGTTCATCCGATCAATCAGATTCTTCGTGATGCTTAACCCCAGTCCAGTCCCTTCGATCTTCTCATTCTTCGATCGGTCCAGTCTGACAAATGGATCAAAAAGAATCTGCAATTTATCTTCTTCAATTCCGATTCCGGTATCTGCCACCGCGATCTGCAGATCAATCGTGTTCTTATCCTTATCTGTAAAGTCAATCCGGAGAGTAACCTGGCCCTCTCTGGTATATTTGATTGAATTGGTCAGAAAATTGATGATGCACTGTTTGATCCGCTGTTCATCTCCGTAGAGCGCTTCCGGTAGCATAGGATCTGCCTGGATGTGCAGGGCGAGACTGTTCTCTTCTGCACGCATGGTCATCATATTCTCGATATCGATCAACATCTTACCAAGATGGTAGTCCTTTTCTTCAATCTCCATCTGGCCGGATTCTATCTTGGAAAGATCCAGGATATCGTTGATGATGGAGAGCAAGATCCTGCCCGCATTCTGGATATTCAGGGCGTAATCCCTGATCAGATCAGAATTGCTTTCCCGCAGGATCATCTCATTCATTCCCAGGACCGCGTTGATCGGGGTCCGTATCTCATGGGACATATGGGCAAGGAAAATACTCTTGGCTTCGTTGGCACGTTCTGCCTCTTCCTTCAGGTTGATCAACTGCTCTGTGTACAGATGACTCTCCGTCCGATCACTGATCCGGTAGATCACTCCGGCCCGTCTTCTGTTATCATCGAAAAGATCCACGGATTCCCATTGATAATAACGTTCTTTCTGAATAAATCCTTCTCTGTTTTCCTCCAGGAATCGAAAAACATTCTCTTCGACCATCAGACGGTTCTTCCAGTCAATACCCGGAAAAATTCTGGCGCTCTCTTGGTTGGAGTAAATAATCTCTCCGTGCTGGTCTGTCACCAGAATCCCTTCTTTGATATTGTCAATCACTCTGTCTTTGGCGCTTTTGACCGTATCGAACAGACGGTACTTATACATGACGAACACCAACAGGGATTCTGTAATGACCATGGACATAGGGTAAGGGTCATAATATCCAAACAGACCTGCCATTCTCATCAGCCAGAGACAGATCGGATTTAAGGATGCAACACAGAGCAAAATCTGTTCCGGCCGCCGCTCTCCTCTATGCTCCAGAGCCGACTGCAGCACGAGGAACGTGATGAAAAGCCCCAGAACCATTGTCGTTAAAATCCACCAGTAGTAGGCCGGTCCTGGAACAATGGACCAGAGAGCGTGTCCGTTCTGTGTAACCTTATCGATTCTTCGGTAGAAGATCGTATGATGCTCAATGGTAAATACAAGGATTAGAATGATCAGATGGTCAACCGCATAAAACCACTGGATCAGTCTGACGTGCCAGTCCTTCATGTGCGTGCTGTACAGGCATGTAAAAAACAGGAAACTGAGCATTCCCATCGTCGTACCAATATATTCGATCTTGATCGAAAGGCGCGCCGCTTCCTCGCTGACGCTCTGCAGTTCCAGAAAATAACCGGTCATGTCCAAGAAGGTGCACATTGTTCCGACAAGCAGGATCTTCTGCTGCACAGACGGTTTCGCCATACCGACAAGCAGGATCATGACAAAACAGACCGCCACCCCTATTCCATGGATAAAGATGATTGCTTCCATAAGAAACCCCATAAGAAATCTATTACAACAGTACCATTATAGCGGACAGAACCGCCGGAAACAAGTTCTATCTATACTTCTCGTCCACTTCATACAAATATTCTCTGCCGCGCTTTCCGGCGCGTGTAAGAAGCTGCATGTAAGTCAGCAGGGGAAGCGTCGCCGACGACAGGTCTCTGGTGATCTTAGCCGCCTGTGCAAATTCCTTCACGGTAAAAGGCTCCTCCAGCTCATAAGGCACAAGCTGCAGGAAATCTTCGGCGCATTCGATCCGTATCTCGTCGAAAATCGTAAGAGGCATTCTGTCATACCGGTGAGAGCCCCGCTTCCTGTTTTTGCTCCAGCCATCCAACAATCTATATTCATCCAGGTCCAGAAGCGGAAAGGCAAAGGATAGGTTCGGATGTAAAAGAAACTGCTTGATCTTATACAGCTCCGGGAAAGCGTGATATACATTGCCTGTGACCGGCGACTTATGTCTCTTAGACAACGCACCCGTCTTTTCTTCCATCCATATGAGCCACTTGTGATGGGGAATGGGGTAGACGACAGTTACCGGATACAATGGCAAATAAGCCTCCAACTTAGGCCGCAGTTTGTTGAAATTCCCATTCTGAATCTCTATGATGCGCTTTCCGGTGTAAATATCTGCGATATATCCCTCGATCGGCACTTCATGATAATCTTCGTCCGGTTCGTAATACAGTTTCATCACCGCATGGACTGTCTTCTCCTGCAGTGTTCCGAAGCCATGCGGATCGTTCTGTTTTAAAAGTACTTTGTGTTTCGCCTGTTCAAATGCCTCTTGATTCCATGTTTCCACGACGATTATTCCTTGTCCATGCTTTTTGTATTTGTATAGTATAACAGAAAACCCAATTTCGAACAAGTGTTTTGTTCAAAATTGGGTTTTACCAGAGTCGCCGCCGCTATAATTTCCGCACATTCCTGTCACCATGCAGTATACGCTCCTGATCTGAGGCGCTCAGTGACGTGAGTCTGCCGGTCCGGTCATAGTAGGTAAGCAGGGAAGAATTCCTGGCGATCGTCCGGCTGCCGTTTTCCGTCAGCAGACTGATCACCTGCTCCAAATTACCGGAACGCAGATATTTCTGGATCTCTTTGTCGCGATCGTCTCTGCCGGACAGCAGTTGATCGATCCGTTCTGTCTGGGGGTTATCGGATGCTTTCTCAGATACTGGTGTTGATTCTGAAGAATTCATCTCCAGATATTCTTCCGACAGCCGTTCTGTTTCCTCCACGGGAACTTCTTCTGCGGAAACCAGCTCATCTTCCACAACAGGATCATTCCAGATTCTGTCTAACAGCCCTTTACATGACTGAACGAATGCCGCAAACCATGTACGGACTGTCGTGATCAGGTCAAAAAGGGGACTCTGATTCGTGCCAGAATCTTTTTCCTGCCCCGTTCCTGACAGTTCCAGCTTAACGCCGCTTTGTACGACGGTCCGTGGTCTGTTCCCGGAAAGATTTTTATTCAGATCTTCTGCGATCTTATCCTGCTTCTCGTCATCTTCCTTTTTATCATCTGTGCGCTGATAATCCAGGCTGAATTTCTCGCCGTTACTCATCGTGTCTGCCGTGGTCGGCATATTTAATTTTCTGTAATCGTAGTAATCGTTATCACTTACTCTGTTGATCATCGTATCTTTCTTTCTGTGGCAGAATCGTTAACTCTCTCTGTTTTGATATCGTTGACTATAGTATATCTTTTTCCGTCACTGAAAGCAACTACTATCCAACAAGGTTACCGCTCAGCACTGTCAGGAGTCAAGCGCCGTTTCGATCTCTTCCATAATATGGATTAGGTCCCGGATATTTCCCTTTTCGGCGATCCTCTTTCGCAGTTCTTCCAGGACTCTGTAATATCCTGCCTTGTCCGGCACCAGACCATCCAGGATGCCGGGATACTGTTCGTGCAGATTGTTAAGCAGCGTCTTCACGATCTGTTTGTTCAACAGACTGCCGTAATTTTCCCGGCAGAGTCTGACGGTCTCATCTATGACTGCATGATATGTCTGCAGATCCGCGTTCTCAAATGTCTTTTGCAGTAATATCCGATCATAGGACAGAATGCGTACTTCCGTATCCTGAAGACATTCTTCGTCCAGGATCCTGAGAATGGGAAGAAGCATTCCTGTCTCGGCGGCCAGTCTTTTCCGGCATTGATCCAGATAGTCTGTCTTCAGACCGTCTGTAAAACAAGTGACCAATCCATATCCGATCTCGATGCGAAGCGGCTCTGCGATCAGATTCTGTCTGATCTCACGCTGGATTGCGAAATCTTCTCTCTCACAAAAAGGTTCCGCCTCAAGGCCAAACAGCGTATCAGCGCGAACTTCCAGGACTCTGCAGATCTCGGCGGCCAGTGTGATATCCGGAAGGCTGTTCCCGCGTTCCCATTTGCTCACCGCCTGCGGCGTTACACCCAGCCGCAATGCAAACTCATCCTGTGTCATGTTCCGCTCTCTTCGGAATTTACTGATGTTTTCTCCTAGTTGTTGTTGCATATCATGTTCCTCCTCTATCCTTGATTTAATCAAATCATATCTCAGAAATGCTGTTCTGTAAAACAACTGCCTGTTGGCATGCCGCACAACCGTGCAGCGTACCACATCTTGTCAAAGAGATCGATCCATTATATAATCCATTATAATAACTGTCCTTATGTGAGAAAAATGTTTCTTTTAGTGGAAATCTTAAGGAGATCATGCTATGAGCGAACCTGGAAATGAACTGGATAAATGTATGGCGGGAAAATGGTATGACTGCCATAATGAGATTTTTCTGGCATATAAGACTCAGGCGAGAAAACTTCTGAAAGAATATCATGCGCTTGCCTATGAGCAAAAAGAAGAGAAAAGGAAGATTTTGGAGCAGTTATTCGGTCAGATTGGCACGAATGTCTCTGTCGGCCAGCCTTTCCACTGCGATTATGGACGTAATATCACCATCGGCAGCAACGTCTCCGTCAATATGAACTGTACCTTTGTAGACTGTAATCGAATCACCATCGGGGATAACGTGCTGATTGCATCCAATGTACAGCTCTATACGGCTGCCCACCCCGTGGAGCTTTCAGAAAGACTGACCCCGGACTTTGATCCTGCATCCGGCCAGTATTTCTGCAGGACTTACGCCCGGCCGATCAAGATCGGAAACGGCTGCTGGCTGGGCGGCGGCGTGATCGTGCTTCCCGGCGTGACCATAGGAGACGGCTCCGTGATCGGCGCGGGAAGCGTCGTGACCAAAGATATCCCGGACAATTCGCTGGCCGTTGGAAATCCTTGCCGTGTGATCCGACAGATCAATGCGCATCAGGCTTCTGATTAATATAATTCACAAGCCCTTCTGCAGCAATGATCTTCTGCATAAACTCTGGAAATGCCTGTCCTTTATAGGAAACGCCCCTGGTGACATCCGTGATTATGCCGGTGTCGAAATTCACCTCCACAGTATCGCCCGCCTCGATCGCCTGTGCGGCTTCCGGACACTCAATAATGGGCAGACCGATATTGATCGCATTCCGATAGAAAATCCTCGCAAAGGTTTCCGCGATGACGCAGCTTATTCCGGCTGCTTTGATGGCGATCGGCGCGTGCTCCCTCGAAGAACCGCATCCAAAATTCTTCGTCGCGACAATGATATCTCCCTTGCTGACGTTATGAATAAACTCCTTATCGATATCCTCCATACAATGAGTTGCCAGTTCCGCCGGATCGGAAGAATTTAAATACCGCGCCGGAATAATGACATCTGTATCTACATTGTCTCCATATTTAAAAACAGTCCCTTTTGCTGCCTGCATGTTTATACCTCTCTCCCTATTCTATTCTGATTTCCTGTGCAGTTCTATGCCGCCATGCCAGAACACTTGACTGCCAGAACTGCTGCTTTGTCGTGACAGACGGTTCTGACCTCTTATGAAAGTCTGCACGGGCATGAGATCTTACCGGCGACTGCACTTGCCGCGGCAACCGCCGGACTTGCCAGATAAATCTCTGAGTCCACATGTCCCATACGCCCTACAAAGTTGCGGTTGGTCGTGGATACACACCGCTCCCCTTCCGCAAGAATTCCCATATAGCCGCCCAAACAGGGGCCGCAGGTAGGCGTGCTCACAATGGCGCCCGCCTCGATAAAGATCTTCAGAAGTCCCTCTTCCATAGCCTGCAGATAGATGGCCTGTGTTGCCGGGATCACAATACAGCGCATTCCGGGCGCCACATGTCTTCCGTTAAGAACCTGGGCCGCGATTCTTAAATCATTCAATCTCCCGTTGGTACAGGAGCCGATCACTACCTGATCGATCGCGATCTCTTCTGTGATCTCGTCGATCGTTTTCGTATTCTCCGGGAGATGCGGGAATGCGATTGTCGGCTGCAGGCTGCTTAAATCGATCGTATACTCTTCCTCATATACCGCATCTTCATCTGCTTCATAGATCCGGTAAGGTTTCGTGGAATGTTCCTTCATATAGGCAACCGCCAGTTCATCCACCGGAAAAATACCGTTTTTACCGCCTGCTTCAATGGCCATGTTGGCAATGGTAAAGCGGTCATCCATGGACAGATTCCGGATACCTTCCCCAACGAACTCCATAGACTTGTACAGTGCGCCGTCCACACCGATCATACCGATGATATGTAAGATCACATCTTTACCGCTCACCCACGCGGCAGGCTTACCTACCAGACGGAATCTGATCGCGGACGGTACTTTGAACCAGGCTTTGCCGGTAGCCATGCCAGCCGCCATATCGGTACTGCCAACCCCTGTGGAAAACGCGCCAAGCGCGCCATAAGTGCAGGTATGGGAGTCTGCGCCGATGATCACATCGCCTGCCACTGTCAATCCCTTTTCCGGCAGCAATGCATGCTCGATGCCCATCTCCCCCACTTCGAAATAATTCGTAATCTCATTGCGTCTTGCAAATTCTCTCACACATTTGCAGTGCTGTGCCGATTTAATATCTTTGTTCGGCACAAAATGATCCGGCACCAACGCAATCTTATCCTTGTGGAACACCCCGTCCACATTCATTTTCTCCATTTCCTTGATAGCGACCGGACTGGTAATATCATTTCCCAGGACAAGATCCAACTCTGCTTCGATCAACTGCCCTGCCTCCACGTGATCCAGTCCTGCATGCGCCGCCAGAATTTTCTGTGTCATTGTCATTCCCATATGATCAACTTCCTCCTTCAAACCTGTCAAACTGTAATTAGTATAACGTATTTGGAAGGATTGTTCTAATATTTATTTTTTATATTTACTATTCTTTTAAGTTATAATATTATATTGTATTATAAAAAGGAGCTCCCGGATATGAAAGAAACGATCTCTTCTAATCTGAATCTTTACCATATTTTTTACCAGACAGCCAAGGCCGGCAATATCTCGCTTGCCGCGAAGCAGCTTTACATCAGCCAGCCTGCCATCAGCAAATCGATTGCCAGACTGGAAAGTAATCTGGATACGACATTATTTTACCGTAATTCCAGAGGAGTGAAACTGACCCCGGAGGGCGCTCTTTTGATGGAGGAGCTGCACCATGCTTTCCGGGCGATCGCACATGGAGAAGAAGAACTGCGCAAAATACGCGATCTGGGCATTGGACAGATCACCATCGGCGTGAGCGCAACACTCTGTAAATATGTATTGCTTCCTCATCTGCAGCAGTATATCTTAGACAATCCCCATATCAAGGTATCGATCGCCTGTCAGTCTACGGCGGAAACGATACAAGGACTTAGAGACGGTTCCCTTGATCTTGGTCTGATCGGCGAGACCACGGGACTTCACGACCTCACTTTCTGGCCCATCATGCAGATCAAGGACGGCTTCGTGACCACGAAACGGTATCTTAACAATCTAAGCGTAAGGCTGGGAATCTCTGAGGCAGAGTTATATTCCTTCACGGAATTACCGGCCGAAGCCATTATTTGGCAGGACGCGTCCTTTCTCATGTTGAACCGTGAAAATATCTCCAGAAGATATATCGATTCCTGTCTGCAGCAGGCGCGGATCCAGCCGTCACAGATTCTTGAGACGTCAACCATGGACCTTCTCATCGAGTTTGCGAAGATCGATATGGGGATCGCCTGTGTCATAGAAGATTTCGTGGCAAAGGAGCTTACAGAGCGCAGTCTGATCCGGCTGCCGCTCTCCTTTCCGATCCCCACAAGAAAAATAGGGCTTGCCTGGAAAATCCAGACAAACCCTGTCAGTCAACTCATCTCTGCTATGACATCATCCATAGAATGAGCCGTGATATACTCAAAAATATCTGCCATCTGTTCCGGCGTCAGACTCATATTCATCTTTGTCCATTGAATCACCACAAAGGCCATGGATTGTGCATAGTACTCTGCCACCAAACTTGTTGTAAGTCCTCTTTTTGCCAGCTTCTTCTCGCTGGCCTGTTCATTGATGAAGGTAAAGAGAATCTCCATAATGAACTTTCTTGCGATACTCTCACAGGAATTCTGACCTTCCAGGCGGACAACCTTCTTATAGAACTGCCTGTCCTTCAGCATATTGTGAAAAATCTGAATCATACTGTTTTTCAATTCTCCCGCCTGGACCAGCGGAATAACCGGATCTAAGATCTCTGTTCGGATAATCCATTCCAGCAGTTCATACTTATCACTGAAATGATTGTAAAAAGTCGGTCTGATGACACCTGCACCGTCTGTTATCTGCTTGATTGTTATCTTATCGATTGGCACTCTGAGGGCAAGACTCTTAAAGCTCTCTGCCAACATCTGATCCACATTGGTCCTAGACTGCATACTGATTCTCCAGCTCGCGGCTAAACATGTGCTTAGGGGTGATGCCGAAGGCTACGGCATGCATGTTTAGTTATTGATCAATTTATCTTCACCGTTCCAGCTATAGAGTTTCCGGATCTCCTCGCCAACGATCTCCGAAGGATGCTCGGAAGCCAGCTTTCTCATCGCCTTAAAGTGTACCTGAGCGCCCGCAGAAGACATATCCAGCAGGAAGTCCTTCGCAAAAGTACCATCCTGAATATCGGACAGAATCTTCTTCATAGTCTTCTTCGTCTCTTCGGTAATGATCTTAGGACCTGTGATATAGTCGCCGTACTCCGCAGTATTGGAGATGGAATATCTCATTCCTGCGAAACCAGACTGATAGATCAGGTCTACAATCAGCTTCATCTCATGGATACACTCGAAATAAGCGTTTCTCGGATCATATCCAGCTTCTACCAACGTCTCATAACCTGCCTGCATCAGCGCGCATACACCGCCGCACAGAACTGCCTGCTCACCGAAAAGATCGGTCTCTGTCTCCGTTCTGAACGTTGTCTCCAGAACACCTGCTCTTGCGCCGCCGATTGCCAGTGCATATGCCAGTGCAATATCCTGTGCCTTGCCGGTAGCATCCTGATGTACCGCTACAAGACAAGGAACTCCTTTCCCTGCCTGATACTCGCTTCTTACCGTATGACCCGGTCCCTTAGGCGCGATCATTGTCACATCCACATCCTTAGGCGGTACGATACAGCCAAAATGAATATTGAAACCGTGCGCAAACATGAGCATATTACCAGGCTCAAGATTCGGCTCGATATCTTTCTTATACATAGATGCCTGCAGCTCATCGTTGATCAGGATCATAATGATGTCAGCTTTCTTAGCTGCCTCTGCCGCCGTATACACTTCAAATCCCTGTGCCTCAGCTTTCGCCCAGGACTTAGAACCCTCGTACAGACCGATGATAACATGACATCCGGACTCCTTTGCATTGAGCGCATGGGCATGTCCCTGGCTTCCATATCCGATCACCGCGATCGTCTTTCCTTCCAGCAGAGACAGATTACAGTCTTCCTGATAAAAAATATTTGCCATTTCCTACTTCCTCCAATCGTTTTCCTCTACCTATTGTAATCTTTATAGCAAGAAAGCATAATGCCCTCTCCATCTATCCAGTTCATTGTCCGCAGACATGTCTTATTCAAGATAAGTGACATTCTCGATGCCTCTTCCGAGTCCCGTGATCCCGGTCCTTGCAAGCTCTAAGATCTCATATCCCTCCAGCATATTGATGAAAGCTTCTACTTTGTCCTGTGTGCCTGTCAGCTCAATGACAAGGCTTTCCGGCGCAACATCGATGATCTTGGCCCGGAAAATATCTGCCACGGAGATTACTCCCTGACGGTCCGATGCCGTCGTCTTCACCTTGATCATGACAAGTTCTCTGTAGACACTTTCACTGGGCCGCAGTTCTTTGATATCCCTGACATCGATCAGTTTCGCCACCTGCTTCTCGATCTGATCTAAGATCTCATCGTCGCCCGATGTCACGATCGTAATACGGGTAAAACGCGGATCTGCCGTTCCACCGGCAGTGATACTGTCGATATTATAGCCGCGTCTGGAAAAAAGACCGGCGATCCGGCTCAAAACACCGGATGTATTATCTACTAACAACTGAAATACTTTCTTCTGCATAGCGCAAACCTTTCCGTGCCAGACAATTTTTGCCAAACACTGTCTTTTATTTTAACAATTTATCAGACAGAAGTCAACTGCATGTATCCAGTCCTCCGAATTGCTGTCATGATTCCGCCTTTGGCTTCCCGGTTTCGAATCGCTGTGTACTAGCCGGATTAATTATCCGTCTCCAGGCACTTTTGCAGCGCAAGGGTTCCTGTCCTGGCTACTTCAACGATACTGATGGACTGCATCATGCCGATAAACAACTGGATCCGTTCCGGCACATCGCAGATCTGTATGATCATCGTCTTCTTGGACATATCCACGATCTGTGCTTTCATGATCTCACAAGTCTCCATGATATCACGACGGTTTCCCTTGTTATATTTTACTTTCATTAACATCAACTCTCTGCTGATACTGGCCGTTTCGTCAAAGGTTTTTACTTTAAAGACATCCAGCTTCTTGTTCAACTGTTTCTCGATCTGCTCCAGGGTGCGTTCATCCCCGCTGCTCACAATGGTCATACAGGAAGTGGTCGGATCATCCGTCTCTCCCACAGCCAGACTGTCAATATTGAAAGATCTCCTGGAAAAAAGACCAGATACTTTACAGAGAACACCGGATCTGTTTTCCACTAACACTGAATATATTTTCTTCATACAATACTCCCCATTTCTGCGCACTTATTTTCAACAGACATACTTGTGTCCCATGTCGGATGTTTTTGGTTATTTCACAAGATCCATCGGATCAATCAGACACTCCAGCAGTACCGATTCATCCTTTGCCAGGAATGCATCGATCGTCTCCTGGGCATGCTCCATCGTATGCAGCCGCATGAATTTCATATCGTAAGCCGAAGTTAATTTCTCAAGGTCAGGGCTCCCTGCCAGATCCACAACAGAGTACTTGTCCTTATAAGTGTAATGCTGGAATTCTCTCACCATGCCAAGAAAATTATTCTTGAGGACAATGATCTTCACCGGTACATGAAACTGTCGCATAGTAGCCAGTTCCATCATGGACATCTGGAAGGAGCCGTCTCCGCAGACCGCTACCACCTGTTTCTCAGGCGCCGCCAGCTTCGCTCCCATTGCCGCCGGAATGGAATACCCCATCGTCCCCATACCGCCGGTCGTCAAAAATCTCCCCTTCTTGACAACATGATAGTTGCAGGACCAGATCTGGTTCTGTCCCACATCCGCCACATAGACCGCGTCCTCGGCCATGCTCTCCGACAACATGCGGATAAACTCAGCCGGATCCACATAATCCGGGTTGGGTGTTCGCACCCGCGCCATGGTAGAACGATATCCGTTCAAAGTCTCAATCCATTCCTTATGCTCACAGTCAAATTCTTCCTTGTTAAAATCTGCAAAGATATGTCTGGCGTCTCCTACAAGCGGTATGGTTGGACCCACATTCTTACCGATCTCCGCCGGGTCCACATCGATATGCACTAACACCTTGTTCTCCGTGATCAGATCCGGCTGGCTCACAGCACGATCCGCAACGCGCGCACCTACCATGATCAGCAGGTCTGACTCATTCATGGCACGGTTGGCATAGGGATGTCCATTGTTTCCTACCATGCCATAATACATGGGATGCCTGGTGGGCATCGCACTGATTCCCATCATAGTAGAGACGACTGGCACATGGTGTTTCTCAACAAACTTCCGCAGTTCCGTCTCCGCTTCACTTAAACGCACGCCGCCGCCAACACACAGGATCGGTCTTTTGGCTTTCGACAGCTCTTTGACCACTTTCTGGATCTGCACCGTGTGTCCCTTGATCGTCGGTTTGTAAGTGCGCAGGTTGACTTCTTCCGGATATTTGAATTTGTTGACAGGTGCGTTCTGTATGTCGATCGGCACGTCAATCAGCACCGGACCTTTTCTGCCGGTATTGGCAATATAGAAAGCCTCTTTCAGGATCCTTGGGATCTGTGCCGCGTCTTTTACGAGATAACTGTATTTCACAAAAGATTCCACGGCTCCGGTAATGTCTGCTTCCTGGAACACATCGGAACCAATCAGTTCACTGTTGACCTGTCCGGTAATGCAGACAAGCGGTATGCTGTCTGCGAATGCCGTCGCGATTCCCGTGATCACATTCGTAGCGCCTGGACCTGAGGTGACGGCACAGACACCAACCTGTCCCGTTACGCGCGCATAACCGCTGGCCGCATGCGCCGCATTCTGTTCTGTGCGGATCAGTATCGTATCGATCGGTGAATCCAGTATGCTGTTATAGAAAGGGCATATCGCAACCCCTGGATACCCAAATACATATTTTACGCCTTCTTCTTCCAGACATTTCACTATAGCGTCTGCACCTATCATAGTTCACTCTCCCTTTTCTTTTCTATATCATAACTGCAGAATTCTCTGCGTCAGCTTAACGGCGTCCGCCGCATCTTTCGAATATCCGTCCGCTCCGATCTCATCTGCATATTCCTGTGTGATCACGGCGCCGCCTACAATGATTTTGGCATCCACCTGTTTCTCTTTCGCATACGCAATCACATGCTGCATCTGCCGCATCGTGGTCGTCATAAGCGCAGAAAGAGCGATGACCTGGGCATGGTGTTCTTTTGCCGCGGCAATGATCTTCTCCTTGGGAACATCCTTCCCCAGATCAACCACCTTGAAACCATAATTCTTAAGCATCAGAGCCACCAGATTCTTGCCAATGTCGTGGATGTCTCCCTCCACCGTTGCGATCACCACCGCAGGCATTTCCTGACCGGCGTTTCCCTCAAGCAGCATCGGTTCCAAATATTCGATGGAAGTCTTCATTGCCTCTGCGCTGGCGATCAACTGCGGCAGGAAATATTTTCCTTTGTCAAATAATTCTCCTACTTCATTGATCGCAGGAAGCAGTACCTGATCCAGAAGATCCTTGGCTGCATATCCCTCCTCCAGGGCTTTCTTCGTATCCTCCGTAATCAATGCACCGTTTCCTTTCAGCACATCCGTATACAGCTTCTCTTTCAGACCGATCTCCTGTGGTTGTGAGAGGGCTGTCTTCCCAAGACGGATCCCCGTATCTCTGACCGGCGCCTCCCCCAGCGCTTCCCGCTTCGCCCTTACGGCATCCATCAGTTCTATATACCGAAGATCCGCACCGTCTTTATGCAGCAGGAGATCTGATGCAAAGGCACAACTGACGAGCAGCTCCTGGGATGGGTTTGCGATGGCCATCGTCAGCCCCGCCTGGATAGCCATCGTCAGAAAGGTAGTATTGATAAAACTTCTTTCCGGCAGTCCAAAGGAAATATTAGACAACCCGCAGATCGTTGCCAGACCATTTTCTTTGCAGTAGCGGATCGTTTCTAACGTCTCTACCGCCGCTGTCTTATTGGCTCCCACCGTCGTCACCAGACCGTCAACAATGATATCTTCTTTGCGCATGCCAAGTTCACAGGCGCGCTTTTTGATCTTCTCAATAATAGAAATCTTTTCGGCGAGATCTTTCGGAAGCCCGTCATCCGATAACGGCAGCAAAACGAACATCGCGCCATATTTTCCGGCAATCGACAAAAGCGGCTCCAATTTCGCACTCTCATAAGAGATGGAGTTAATCAATGCCCTGCCCGGATATCTGCGCAGGGCCGCTTCTAATACATCCACATGGCTGGAATCTATGGACAACGGCAAGTTTGTGACGCTGCTCACCGTATCGATCGCCTGAAGCATCATTGCCTTTTCGTCGATACCGCCCATTCCCATATTGATATCCAGAATGCCGGCGCCGCAGGCTTCCTGTTCTTCGGCAAATGCAGATACCAGTTCCATGGAACCCGCCCGAAGCTGTTCCTGCAGCTTCTTCTTGCCGGTAGGATTGATCCGTTCCCCGACAAGAATGAAATTATCTTCTAATCCAAATGCCACAGTCTGTCTTTCACTGGTGAGAAACCGTTTCACAGGCGCTTTCCTCTGCAGGATCGTCATATCACCGACCGCTTCCACAAGCGCCTTGATATGCTCCGGCGTCGTTCCACAACAGCCGCCAACAATCGACGCCCCCGCCTGAACAAGCGGCTTCATACATTCTCCAAAAGTAGATGCGTCCATATCATAGACCGTGCTGCCGTCCTGGTCTAAAGAAGGCAGTCCTGCGTTTGGTTTTGCAAGGATGGGAACCGAAGTTACTTCTGCCATCTTCCGCACGATTTCTACCATCTTGTCCGGACCCGTGGAACAGTTGGCGCCCACCGCATCGGCGCCAAGACTCTCAAGCACCACCGCAGCAGTTACGGCATCTGTCCCATACAGCGTTCTTCCGTCTGACTCAAATGTCATCGTCACCATGACCGGCAGATCACAGACTTCTTTGGCAGCGATCAGCGCGGCTCTCGTCTCCTGCAGACTCATCATCGTCTCTATCACCAGGAGATCAACGCCGGCCTCCACCAGATATCGGATCTGTTCTTTGTAGACTTCGATCAATTCCTCAAAAGCAAAACTTCCCATGGGAGCAAGCTGCTCTCCTGTCATTGTGAGATCTCCTGCGACATAAGCCTTGCCGTCTGCAGCTTCTTTCGAGAGCGCCACCAATTCCCGATTCATCTGCATCACCTGCGCCTCTAAGCCATACTCCCGCAGTTTTATGCGGTTGGCCGTGAACGTCGGCGCATAGACGATCTGTGTTCCTGCGGCAAGAAAGGCACGCTGTAACGCTATCATGACCTCTCTGTTCTCTAAGATCCACTGCTCAGGACATACCCCCGTAGGCATTCCCTTCTGCTGCAGGTTCGATCCGGTGGCGCCGTCCAGAAAAACAGGACGTTCTTTGATCCATGAGCGAAATTCTTCTTTATTCATTCTCCTGTATACTCTCCTGTGTCGTATCCGCTTCCGGTTCCTCATAGAAAACCGTGTCATCGGTATCAAAATCGTCTACAGACTCCTCTTCGTCCGTCTCCTCTTCCGGCCCATTGCCGTCCTCAGATTCCTCTTCGTCTGTCTTATTCAGATAACCGCCTCCTAAAATTCCGTTCTCCTCCGTGTAAGTGATTCCTTCGCCCTCAGGGATCTCTCCATGAAGGATTAAGATAATATACTGAATGCGGATATTCGCCCGGTCATAATATTCTCTGGCTGCCTCTGCAACCGGCTCATCAAAAACTTCTGCCTCATAAGCTTCATGATACAGCAAAACTGCCTGTCTCATATTCTCATCCGCTTCATCAGCCAGACTCTCCACTGCCGAGAACTGCTCTGGCACGGCAAGTTCCGCCATCCAGGTAAATTCCGCAGCAAGCTGATCCAAATAAGAAAGAAGCTCTTCCCTGGCATTCTCTGCCGAGGCATCGATCGCGTTCATGCTGTCATTATAAGCGGCAATATGTTCAAAAAAAGTATCCATATCTTCCTGATACGCGGTTAATTCCTCATTTTGTCCACATGCCGTAAGTAAAATGCAAAGCATGGCGACAGTGCATAGAAGCAATGCTCTGCCGCCTCTTTTCTTTCTGGTCTTCACACACATATCCTCCGGTCATCCATTCTTATTTTCGCCGCATGAGACTCTCTCCGGCGCTTACCTGGTCCCGAAGATCCTGTCGCCGGCATCCCCCAGTCCCGGACAGATATAAGCATGTTCATTCAGACAGCGGTCCAGATGCCCTACATAGATCTGGATATCTGGATGGTCTTTCCTAAGACGTTCTAATCCTTCCGGAGCAGCGATGATGCACATGAATTTGATATGTTTCCCGCCATGCTGTTTGATGAAATCTACCGCTTCAGAGCCGGAACCGCCCGTCGCAAGCATCGGGTCAACTACCACGATCGTCCTCTGGTCGATCGGCTCAGGCAACTTACAGTAATATTCATGCGGTTCGTGGGTTACCGGGTCTCTGTACAGGCCGATATGCCCTACTTTCGCGCTGGGCACCAGCGCGAGGATACCGTTAACCATGCCAAGACCAGCCCGCAGAATCGGCACCACCGCCATCTTCTTTCCTGCAATCTTAGGGGTCATACATTTCTCAATCGGTGTTTCCACCTCCACATCCGCCAGCGGCAGATCCCTGAGCGCCTCATATCCCATCAGCATCGCAATCTCTTCGATACATTTCCTGAATTCATTCGTTCCTGTGTTGATATCCCTGATCTGGGAAATCTTATGCTGGATCAGCGGATGATCCATAATAAATACGTTTTCCATCTTTCGTTCCCTTCCCTTTCGTCCTGCGTGTTCCTTCCACGATTACGATCCCTCTTAATACTTCTCTCTAAATAGTAATGATTTCTGACGTTTAAGTCAACAATTTTTACACATCCTCCAAATTCTCTTGCCAAAAGAGAAGACAGTCCTTATAATCTCTTTAGGTGCAACACTGAATTTTTGATGTCGTTACCTATGCATATCTACATAATTATGAGAAGGGAGATTTACAATGAAAAACAATTTCGAAGCCATCCGTGACGCGAGGGCGCTGGGTGTCCCAAAGATGCTGTTGCTGGGATTACAGCATATGTTCGCGATGTTTGGCGCAACGATCCTGGTACCGATCCTGGTGAACAGTTATTTTAACGGAGAGGGTTTATCGATTCAGGTAACTTTATTCTTTGCAGGAATCGGCACCCTCTTTTTCCATGTCTGCTCCAAGCTGAAAGTGCCGGCATTCCTGGGGTCCTCTTTTGCATTCCTGGGTGGATTTGCCACCGTGGCGAATCTGGATACGGGCATCTTCGCCGGTATGACTTACGGAGAAAAATTACCTTATGCCTGCGGCGGTATTGTGATCGCCGGCCTGCTGTATCTGATCCTTGCACTGGTGATTAAGCTGGTAGGCGTGAAACGGGTCATGCGTTTCCTGCCCCCTGTCGTGACAGGGCCAATTATTATCTGTATCGGTCTTAGTCTGGCGCCTTCTGCAGTCAACAATGCATCCTCCAACTGGTTCCTGGCGCTGATTGCTCTGGCTGTCATCGTCATCTTCAATATCTGGGGTAAGGGAATGTGGAAGATCATTCCGATCTTATTAGGTGTGGTGATCTCCTATGTTGTAGCCCTGGCAATGAATGCGTTTGGCTTTACCAATACAGATGGAAGCGCAATCTTAGACTTTTCTGGCGTCGCATCCTCTTCTTTTGTGGGACTGCCGTCTTTTATGATCTGTAAATTCGATGTGACGGCAATCCTCGTTATGGCTCCGATCGCTTTGGCGACCATGATGGAACACATCGGGGATATCTCGGCGATCTCAGCTACAGTGGGTGAGAATTATCTGGAGGATCCCGGCCTGCACCGCACGCTGATCGGTGACGGCCTGGCTACTTCCATCTCCGCTTTGTTTGGCGGCCCTGCAAACACAACCTATGGGGAAAATACCGGTGTTCTTGAGTTAAGCGGTGTGCATGATCCAAAAGTCATCCGCCTGGCGGCGCTCTACGCTATTATTTTAAGCTTCATTCCAAAGATGTCCGCCATTATCGGTTCGCTGCCTTCCGCGATCATTGGCGGCGTCAGCTTCATTCTCTATGGTATGATCTCGGCAATCGGTGTCAGAAACGTAGTAGAAAATAAAGTAGATTTTACAAAATCAAGAAATCTGATTATTGCCGCAGTTATCCTGGTATGTGGGCTTGGTTTCTCGAACGGCCTTACCTTTGTGGTGGGAGGCACTTCCATCACACTGACTTCCCTGGCGATCGCCGCTCTCGCAGGTATCCTCTTAAATGCAGTCCTGCCGGGTAATGATTACTCTTTCGGTGAAAATCCGAGCGGAGATATCAACAGAGGCGTCAGCTTCAATCCGCAGAAAAAGAAATAGAAATAAGATCATAAAAACCTGCCCTTATGGACAAAACCAATGGGCAGGTTTTCTATACTCTGTTTTCTTCTCTTTATAATGTGATCTCACAGTCAGGCTCCACTTTCTTACAGGCCTTTAACACGTTCTTCATAACAGCCTTCTCATCTGCGCCCTCTGCAAATTCTACCTTCATCTTCTGTGTCATAAAGCTGACCACAGCGTCTGCAACCCCTTCTGTTTTCTTCGCCGCCTGCTGCATCTTCTCCGCACAGTTGGCACAGTCCACCTCGATCTTATACGTTTTGCTCATCCTCGTCCTCCGTTCTTACCATGACCGGATCACCTCTTTCCGGCCCTATTATCTTCGAACAGTTGATTTGCGATCACACATAGCCTCACTTTCTGCATATGGAGAATGCAAGCGCAGCGCGCATTCTCTAAGACATGACATAGTTATTCTTCAACATGCTCCATCCCCATACTGATCATTGCCCGCACGTGTTCGTCATCCAATGAATAGAAAATCGACTTTCCTTCCCGTCTGAACTTCACAAGTTTGGAGGTCTTGAGAATCCTAAGCTGATGACTCACAGAAGACTGACTTAAATTCAGAATTCTCGCAATATCATTCACACAAAGTTCATTCTCAAACATGGCATACAGAATCTTGATCCTGGTTGAGTCTCCAAATACCTTAAACAGCTCCGCAAGATCGTATAGAATCTCATCATCCGGCTGTTTTTCCTGAATGCTTTGGATGATATCTTCCCGCTTATCTTCTGACACTGTGATTTCCTTCCCTTTCCCACAGATCATGTCTGTGATCACACAATATAAATTTATTCAATATATGTTCAACTGTTCATATGTATGGTAATAGATTTCAGGACATTTGTCAATAGGTTTATGATACTTTCTTATCCTGTTCACATGTTCTCCGTCCAGAGCTTTCTTTTTTGTAACACACGATGTCATATCTGTTGATCCTTTTCTTTCCATAAAGTCTGTACCACTGACGTCTTTTAGGCTAATGGTTTTCTGAAACACCCTCACCTAACCTGCCCGTTTCCACGGATCAGATATTTATATGTCGTCAATTCTTTCAGTCCCATAGGCCCTCTCGCATGAAGCTTCTGTGTACTGATCCCGATCTCTGCGCCGAACCCGAACTCGAACCCGTCTGTAAATCTGGTAGACGCATTCACATACACACAGGCAGAATCGATTTCCCGCAGAAACTGCTCTGCATGTTCCCTGTTCTGTGTGAGGATGGCGTCGGAATGTTTCGTGTTATAACGGTTGATATGAAGGATCGCTTCGTCCACGGATGCGACTGTCTTCATCGATATGATATAATCCAGATATTCCGTACCATAATCTTCCTCTGTTGCTTCCAGGGCTTCTGGAAGTAGTTGACGCACCCGTGCATCTCCACGCATCTCTACCTTCTTTTCCTGTAGGGCGCGTCCCAGCACAGGAAGCAGTTTCTCCGCTATCTTCTCATGAATCAGTAAGGACTCACAGGCATTACATACCCCGATCCGCTGTGTCTTGGCATTTATGATGATCGGTACAGCCTTATCCAAATCCGCATCTTCATCCACATAAATGTGACAGTTGCCGGTTCCCGTCTCGATCACAGGAATGGTGCTGTTCTCCACCACGGCGCGGATCAGTCCTGCGCCCCCCCTGGGGATCAGGACGTCTACGTACTGTTTTAATTTCATAAAGGCAGTGGTAACTGCCCTGTCATTATCCCGGATCAACTGTATGGCATCCGCCGTGATCTTCTTTACCTCTAACGCCTCTCTGACGACCTCTGTGATGGCAGTATTTGAATTGACCGCATCTCTGCCGCCCTTCAGAATGACCGCATTACCTGTCTTGAAGCAAAGACCGAAAGCGTCCGCAGTCACATTGGGTCTTGCCTCATAAATAATCCCGATCACGCCCATCGGCACTCTGACTTTATCGATTTTAAGTCCATTCGGCCTGTCGAAAGACTCAATGATCGTTCCCACAGGATCTTCCAGACAGACGATCTGCTGCAGTCCCTCCGCCATGGCTTTGATCCGTTCCGGCGTCAGTTTCAGCCGGTCCAGCAAGCCGTCCGACATACCGTTCGCCACGGCGCGCTCATAATCGATCCTGTTTGCTTCAAGAATCCGATCTGTGGCAGAGATCAATGCTGCCGCAGCAGCCTGCAGCGCCGCGTTCTTATCCGCTGTCGATAGTTTCTGCAATTCATATTTCGCAGCAACGGCGTTTTGTCCTAATTTGTCTAAATATTCCATTCTCTTCCCCTTTTCTGCGTTCTGACTCTTTTTATAAATAATCCCATATTTTAGCATCCCTGTAAACATTATAGCACAGATTTTGAAACAGGAGCTTCCAAAAAACGTAAGACTCGCTCCGGAAAGTCCTTAGCTTCTTCATAAAGAGCATGTCCCAGATCCTGATACAGGAACAGTTCACTGTTTGGAATCCTGTCCGCTAATTCTATAGACGCTTTAGGTCCAACGATCTGATCCTGCCCACCGCCTATGACTAATGTTGGGCATCCAATTGTCTCTAGTTCTGCCGAAGTATCATGATGCAGGCATGAACCCGCCTGGATCAAAAAACGGCCAAAATCGTTTGGCTTTCCCAGGAAGCCAAGAAAGGGATAAAGATGTCTGTATTTTTTCAAATACTTCTCTGAATAGGACTTTTCCGCTATATCGATCATAAGTCCACGGTAATCTCCCTGCCTGGCCATCCTCATCCAGCCGCTTACGGCCTTTTGTATGGTCTCGTTTTGTTTTGCAAGGGTAACAGTCAGCACCAGTCTATGCACCAGATACGGATGATCGATGGCCAGATATTGTGCGATCATTCCACCCTGTGATATTCCTATGACATCGGCGTTCGTCAGTCCAAGCGTTTCCATTACCTGCGCCTGGTCCCTGGCCATATCTCTTGTGGAACAGCCTTCCGGCAGATCGTTTTTCCGGCTGAATAGATAGACAGAATGATTCCTTGCATACCGATGATATAGGAGCGCCAGGACATAGGCCATCCCTTTCACAGTCGTCAGTCCGTCGCCCAAACCCGGAAGCATGATAAGGGTTTTCTCTCCGCTTCCAAAGGAAACATAATCCATCGTTGTACCATTTATTGGGACCTGACCGCTTTTGGCTCCTGACATCATACTGTCCCCCGCAAAGAAATCACCACAAACTCCTCTGCCGATTTCCCGTAAAGACCATCCTGCAGTTTCTGCACCACACTGTCCCGATATTCCCCAGACTCTACCATAGCCTGCGCAAATTCGGCACGGATGCACAGATAGTCGGAACCATAATACGTATGCTGCAGATCGGCAAATTCATCCCCTGGCGTGATCATGCCCTCCACCACGTCCGGCCGGTAATAAGCTGACCGGAAATCAATGTCATTGAAAATGATCACTGACTTTTCGGGAATTTCTTCATATGCTTCCTGCCATTGCGCTTCCAGCGCCAGATAATAATTATCGCTTTGCTCCATACCGCCATTCTCGAAAACAGACCACGCCGCAGTGATCAGCAAAAGCGTCACCATGCCGGCAAAATAATGGAATCCTCTCTTTCCCCGCAGGTAAGGAAGCAGCAGGCCGATCAGGGCGACACTGAGTAAGAAGGTCGCCGGTTCAAAGAAACGGAAATAAAAGCTGTCCATAGAAGAGACATAGCGGATCCCGATAAAGACCACGTCATAGACCACTGCCATAACGATCAGCACTGACTCTGTCGTGAAGCGCTTACAGTTTCTTACGATCAGCCAGCCGATCCCCGCCAGAATGCCCAACACCACAAATACCTTAATCTGATAGGGAAATCCCTCCACCAGTTCCGGGATCTGCATGGAAAAAAGATTGAAAAATTCTGTCAGCAGACTCTCGATCAGATCGTCGGTCAGAATCCGGTAATCATCCCACCACATTGTACGGCTCACCCCGGAGGCCATGCCGTTTTGTACCTTGTTCAGAAACAGATAGGCCATGCTTAGGATACCCGATGTCAATGCAGCGGCCGTTAACCTGACAAATTTGGACAGATCCGCCTGCAGCTTCTTTTTCCGATAGGACAGCAATAGAAGGAGCAGATAACCTCCTGTCACGATCCATACGAAGATCCCATAGTATCTGGTCAGAAAACAACAAAGTCCCATCATTCCCAAAGCCACATACCAGCCATATGCCGGTCTCTCTTCCCGCAGTATCTTCGCAAGGATCAGGGCAAAGCAAAACAGAAACAGGATAAACGGAATTTCACTCCAGGTATAATAACTCAGATTCAGATAACCAATATTGGTCAGGCACAGTCCGTACAGCCAGGCATCTTTGCCAAAACATCTCCGCATCAGAAGCAGAAGCAGCCCCGCTGTCAGCATCGCTACGATCTTAGAGGCCAGGTAGGCCTCCGCCCCGGTGACAAGCATCACAGCCGCAATCAGCACAGGATACAGGATCGGCCAGTTGGCAAACCAGGTATCATATCCCGCAAGTCCGTCATAAGAGAATCCGTTTCCCGCCGCAAGATTGACTGCCTCACGCAGATAGCCGGAAGAATCTGCAGAGATATAGGCGCCTTTCAGATAGGCTCTGGAATAAATGCTGATGCAGATACAGCCAAATAATATAAGCAGAAAAAGATCATTGCCATATTTTCTCACGAAAGCTGCAAAATAGTCCCCGCCACGGCGGACCACTGCCCATACGCTTTGCCATCCGGTCCAGATACACAAAAGCCCCATGACAGTCAGCAGAAAGGACAATGGAACAGAATAGTAGAAGATATCCCCGTAGGTCATCCGGACCGGTTCTACCCGGTTGATGCCTAGAGAGAGCCCGCACTCCAGGATTTCTCCATTTTTAATGACCTGTTCCTGGAACGGCAAAAGATCCCCCATTCCGGCAGGCACCTGCATGAAATACGGAGAACTGCCGTCGGCAAAGACAGAGAGCCGATACGTCTGTCCCGCCGTAAAGGAGGCATCGCCTGAGACCGTAAACCATTTTCCAGGGGTGACCGCCCCTACCGGAATGACCTGATTCATCAAAACGCTGGAAGTATCATCGGTTAACGTAAAACGCACAGTGCCTCTGCTGTCCTGTGCAATGTTCACCAGAAGAACCTGAAATCCGCTGCTCTGGAAATCCTCCTTCGCAGTCAGCGAAATTTCCAGTGTCTCTCCGGCCTCACAAGTGACATACACCGGATCGGGATTGATCTGCGGCAGAAGCTGCGTCGTCTCCATTCCGTTCTGTGCTGTGTGCGTCAGCACCAGCATAACAATGCCAAACAGGAAGAAGACAATGAGACTACAGATGATTTTATGGAAGATTCCTTTTTTCATGGATAATGATGACACCTTTCTATGAAATTTGAGACTTTTACAACAAACGGAAAATCATGTCCGCACCAGCTTCTCTGCAAGCTGCAGGGCAAGCTCCACTACCACGTCGGAATTATAATGACAATGCTCTCCCCATCGTCCTAATCCGTAAATCTTCCTTGACTTGCAGAAAATAAGTAATTTCTTCATCACTTCTGGTTTCCCGATGGTATTGAGCGGATAAGCATACGGATTCAGATAACGATACCTGGCTTTGACCTGCTTCGCGGCATCCATTCCTACTGGTTCCGGAACGCCTGGCAGTTTCAGCGCAGTATCGTGAAACATCGCTGCCCTTTCTTTTCTCGTCTCCAGCCAATACCCCCTGCTTCCCCGACAGAAATTATGCCGCACCAGAATTCTGTGCCAGGGAACCTGCAGATCAGGCTCGTAGATCCACTGTGCAGCAGTGTCCAGATGTCTCGGCTCGTAGCGAATCTCTATGGCACTGGATTTCAGGCAAGACGTCAGTCTCCTGATCTCTTCAGGCATACCAGTGATCTGCTCAAAACTCTGCCATGGAACCGTAGTGATCACCTGTTCTGCCTCGAATTCCTCTCCACTCTTCGTCCTGACCTTTCTATGTTCACAATCCAGTTCCACTGCCTGCGCTCCATACCGTATCTTAGATCCCAAATCTTTCGCCATGCGAAGCCATACTTCACCGTAGCCGTATTGGACCGGATAATAGAAAGACGCATGGCCTGGCTGGGTTCCGTAAGGCTTGTGCGTCAGACAAGACAGCAGCGTCTCCTCGAAACTTACATTCGGAAGCTTCTCAAGCCAGTATGTCCCCAATTCATCCAGCTCATCCGCAAACATCTTCTGATTATAGGGAAGCATATACCGGTCGGCAATCCGCTGCCCTAACTTCCAGACAATCCATTCCACAAACTGTTCCGGCATGGGTTTTTCAAGATTACATCCTGCCCTGGCAATGGAGGTCAGATAAGATACCTGCTCCGACAGGTCAAATTGCCAGATATTGGCTTCCAGCGGATGGCCGACCATCCTGCTGTCTATCCGGATACGGCTGTCCCGCTCAAAAAGCGCCCATTCCTCCCGCGGCATAAACTGGAACAAAAACTCTGTGACGTTCGGTCTTCTGACATCCAGGAAGTGTCCGCCGCCCAGATCCAATGGGTTGCCATCCACACAGACACTGCGGCACAGACCGCCCGCTTCTTCTTCCTTCTCCAACAGTAAATAGGAGGTTTCTCCCTGTTCTTTTAACCGATGTGCCAGCGTAAGTCCCGAAGGACCAGCGCCCAGGATCAGATAGTTTACTTTTTCCATATTGTTACCCTATTGCCCGATCAAAACTTTTGTTGACATACCGCTCATGTTTCTTTAACTGAAATAACAGACGAAGCGCTTCCGTCACGGAACTGCCTTTTAAGCTGGAGGCTGTTCCCACATAGTGAATGGGGACTTCAATCGTGCGCAGACTCCTGCAGTAAAAACGCATCTCCGTCTGATACATATGGCCGGTAGACAAAAAAGCATCCAGATCCATACGCTCTAACACGCCGCGCTGGAAGCCTTCAAATCCGCTCGTCATATCTTTCAGCCTGGTTCCCAGCACGAAATTGGCAAGAAAGGTTCCTCCCTGGCTTAAAACGCGTCTGTAGATCGGCTGTTCCCGCATGGAACCCCCTTTCATAAAACGGGATCCCCACACACAGTCATAACCTTCTTCCAGCTTTTCAAGAAACTGTGGTATCTCCGACGGCTTATGGCTTCCCCCGCCGTCCATCTCCAGGATCTGTTCTGCCCCATCCAAAAGCGCCTGTCTAAAACCTTCCAGATAACAACTGATGACGCCTTTTGATTCCTTGTAGAAAATACATTTTACTCTGTCATCCTGCGCCGCCCTGTCCCGGATGATCTGCTCTGTCCGGTCTTTGGAAAAACTGTCGATTACCGGATAGAGAAATAAATTGTCATAGGGAAGCGACAAAATTTCCTCCATGACCTGCGCCATGGTAGCCTCTTCGTTGGCTACCGGCATAACGATAATTGTCTTCTTCACACTAACCTCCATGCATACCACAAGCTTGCTTGTGATACTGCTTCAACCTGTCCCCTCATATGTATATAATACTTTTTATTTCCGCGAGCAACGCGCCAGGCGGCCGTGCTTGCACGGATATTTACAAGATCTCTCGTTCCGTGACCAGCAGATCCGGCAGCACATCATGCGCTTCATAAGGAAGCTGCGGCACGACCTGACAGCTATAGGCAAGCGCTGCCGTGGTCAATCGGATTCCTGGCTGTTTTTCTCTGTGATGCCATCGTTCCAGATATCGGTCATAGAATCCTTTTCCATAGCCAATGCGATGTCTGCTTCTATCGAATGCCGCGCCTGGCATCCACATCATTGCCTGATACAGCCCACGCCTTAAATCTCTCTTCTGTCCTATGCTGTTTTCCGGCACCGTACCTGGCAGGATATCCTGGCGCTTGATCCACTCCGGAAAAGAAATATCCTCTGCCGGCTCTGGAATCCCCTTATAGCCGCGTCGTAAATCCTCCAGGGAAATGATCTGCCAGAATTCCATCTCCTCACCTGAAACCTTCGGTGCAAACACACACTTTCCGTCCAAAAGCGCCTGTCTGATCAGCCCTGTTGTGTCCACTTCACTGCGATAACTTGCATAGGCCATGATGATCTGAGCTTCCTGATAAGCCTGATGTGCAAGGATTTTCTCCCGTATCTTTCCATCATACCATGCTTTGGCTTCCGGTTCCAGTTGTTCGCGTTTTGCCAGGATCTGTCTGCGAACCTTGCTCTTGCACAATTTCTCTGCCTCTGTTGGCAGTGCTTCCTCTCTAAGATTCCTGTTTGCCATGTTTTTTACCAAGATCCGTGATAGAACCGTCTTTCTCCAGGATAGAGATATTATCAAGCTGTCCTCTTAAGTTAGCCCGCACATTCGCCACATAAGCGCTGCGCAATTGTTTCTGTTCTTCTTTCTCTACATCCGTCAGGCCCTCCGCCTGTGATTTATGATATAATTCGTTGATCCTAGCTGTCATCTGTGCTACATTCATTTTCTGACTATTTTTCTCCATGCTTTTGAATGCTTCCTTTATATGATTTATCGTCCTGACTCGATTGTCTTGCCGCAAATCAGCGGCTTTCATGCTGTCTTCGCAGGTTCGGCGTCATCTCCTTGCGAGGACGTATTCTCTAATCATGTGCCATCTGCTGCACATACAGCGGCAGGTCAAACCCTTCTTCCCTATGTGCCAAAAACAGCGTGCCGATGTTCTGTCCTGCCAAAATCCGGTGGATCACCTTAATGTCTGCACTGTTTGCGATCACCATATCTACGCCCATATTGCCGGCGATCCTGGCCGCCTGCAGCTTCGTGTTCATGCCGCCCGTGCCGGAAGAACTTCCGGTGGACGCCTTGCCCATCTCCATCAGTTCCTCTGTCAGGCCGTCTACGACCTCTATATAACGCGCATCCGGATTCTTTCTGGGATCGTCCGTGTATAATCCGTCAATATCCGATAACAGGATCAGCGCATCAGCGCCGATCAGTGCCGCCACAATAGCCGACAGGGTATCATTATCTCCGATCCCCAGCTCATAGGTCGCCACCGTGTCATTCTCATTGACGATAGGCACGACGCCCAGCTTAAACAACTCCGCAAAGGTGTTGCGGGCGTTGAAACGATTCAGATTATCAATGATCGTATTCTTCGTCATCAGGATCTGTGCCGCCACTTGATTGTATTCCGCAAAGATCTTCTGATAAGTCATCATCAGTCTGGCCTGGCCGATCGCCGCACATGCCTGCTTCACCGCCGTCGGATCATCCTGCTCGATTCCCTGCCGCATCACGGCCTTCCTGCCTACTGCCACGGCGCCGGACGTCACTAACACCACGTCTTTCCCCCGGTTCCTGATATCGCACAGCTCCCGCACCAGCACATCCAACTTCGTGTAATCCAGATCCCCTGTCTGCACATGCTGCAGTGACGAGGAACCGATTTTGATCACGATTCTTTTCTTATCTTTCATCATTTCTCTGATCTGTGTATTCTCTGACATGTCATTCTCTCCTGTCTTAAAGCTTCTCTCTTTTGGTTTCTACAGGCGGCGCAAACTGCGCCGCAATCTTTTCCGCAGTCGCCATGCCGTCCATCGCCGCCGAGGTAATACCGCCCGCATATCCAGCCCCTTCTCCGCATGGATAGAGTCCGCGCAATGTCGATTGCCCCGTTTCATCCCGCAGGATCCTCACCGGGGAGGAAGTCCTGCTCTCCACGCCAGACAGATACGCACCCTTATCAGAAAAACCAGGCACAGTCTGACCGATCAGATCAATTCCCTCCACCAGCGCACAGTTAAGCGCTGGCGGAAGGATTTCGTGTACCGGCGCCATGCGATAGCTTCCCTTGATTGCCGGCACAAACGAGGAATCATTTTCCGCACGATCCTTCTCCTGGACTTCCTGCTTCCTGACAGAATCCCGAAACGTCCCGTAAGTCTCCACCGGAACAGAACCTTTCCCGACTCGATATGCCCGTTCTTCCAGTTCCCGCTGGAAAACAATCCCGCCAAGAGGCGTTTTGTCCTGAAAATCTTCCGGCGTCACCGTAACAATCATGGCGCTGTTGCTGTTTACGCCGTCGCGGCTGCTGTAACTCATGCCATTTACCGCCAACCGGCCAGGCTCCGAAGAAGCGTTGACCACATAACCGCCAGGGCACATGCAGAAGGAATAGACGCCCCGGCCTGATGAGGTCTGCGCCGTCACCTTGTAACTGGCTGCCGGAAGCAGTGGATTGTCTGCGCTGCCATACTGGATCTGGTCGATCATCCTGCGTGGATGTTCCATCCGCAGCCCTACAGCGAAGGATTTTGCTTCCATAGGCACCTGTTTTTTGTGCAGCATTTCAAAGGTATCCCGTGCGCTGTGCCCAACCGCCAGCACGATCGTCTCACTCTCGATGACATCGCTGGCGCCCTGGCTTGTGACCACTACCCCCTTTATCTGCGCTCCTTCGCAGAGAAGCTCCGTTACATGTGCGCCGAATCTTACCTCACCGCCCCAGGCGATGATCTGTTCCCGCAGGTTTCTCACGACAGCAACCAGAATATCCGTGCCAATATGGGGCTTCGCCTCATACAGAATCTGTTCCGGCGCCCCGGCTTCCACGAAGATCCGAAGAACCTCTTTATTTCTGCCAAATTTATCTTTTACCAGCGTATTCAGCTTGCCGTCCGAGAAAGTACCCGCACCGCCTTCGCCAAACTGTACGTTGGAAGCCGGATCGAGAATCCCTTCCTGCCAAAACTTCTCCACATCTTTAAGCCGTCTCTCCACACACTTTCCCCGCTCTAAAAGGATCGGCCTGTAACCGTGCTTCGCCAGCAGATAACCGCAGAACAGGCCCGCAGGCCCCGTCCCCACAATCACGGGACTGCAGTGAAGTTTTCGATTGCCAGACATTGGAAATCGATATGCTTTCTCTTCTACTGCCTGCACCTGTTTACTCCTGCATCTGGCAAGCACTTTTCTCTGTGATGCGACGGACACATCCAAAGAATAGTTGATCAAGATCTCCGGCTTCTTTCTGGCATCGATCGACTTTTTTACAATCTTCCAGCTAAGAATCTCCGAGGGCATAATGCGCAACACGGCAGCCGCCTTTCGCTCAAGATCCTGCCTGGTATGTTCCAGTGGAACCTTAATCTGACTGATTCGAATCATTTTCCCGTCTTCTCTCCTGTGATAGCTTCGTTTCCGTTTTCCCGGATCACGGGTTCCCCGTCCTGTTCTCCAGACGGCTTCTTTCCCGCCGCCGCAGATCCTGCTACTGCGCCGCTGCTCCACGCCCACTGCAGATTATATCCGCCGCAGATCCCGTCAATATCCAATATCTCTCCTGCAAAGAATAACCCCGGCACGCTGATCGATTCAAGCGTCTCCGTCACTCCCCCGAAATCCACTCCGCCTGCACACACCTGCGCCTGCTCATAAGAGTTTGTTTCCCGTACCGTCACCATAAGAGAGCAGAAAAGCGACTCCAGTTTTTCTCTCTTAGAGTTTGCAATCTCACACGCCCGCTCCGCCGCCCTGATCCCGGCCAGTTTCAACAACAGCAGCCCGACTTTTTTATTGGCAATCCCTGTCACAAACTGCTCCATGAGGCAAGTCTTCTGCTGCTTCCATCGCCTTTTCCAGAACGCGGTATCCGTACCTGGCACAAAATTGATCTGAACCATAACCTGTTTCTTCTCTCGCAGTGCATAAGCTGCGACTCTGCTGAATTGAAATACCGGGATTCCTGAAATGCCATAATCTGTCAACTGCAGCTCTCCCTGCACATGGCTATTTGCCGTTCCATCTATGTACAGTGTCAGGTCCGCTTCGCAGCGTACTCCCGCGATCTGTTTGAAAAAGCTTTCCTCACACCTAAGCGCAGTAAGCGCCGGTACGGTAGGTACAATCCTGTGCCCAAGCCGTCTGGCGATTGCAAATCCCTCTCCGTCCGATCCTGTCTTCGGAGCCGCCCTGCCGCCGCAGGTTACGATCACCGCATCATAGCATGGGCTTTCAGGTTCCGTCCTATCTGTTTCTATCACGAACTGTTTTCCAGACCGCATACGTTTGATGCCAGTAACCAGACGCCCTAAGCAGACGTGGATTCTCAGCCGTTCAATCTCATACCGCAGCACATCGGACACCGTCGCCGCCTGCTCACTGGCAGGATACAGATAACCGTTCCGATCCTTGATCCGCATACCAAGATCTTGAAAAAACCGCTTCGTCTCCGTTACCCCAAAACAATCATAGATTCTCTCCACACAGGCGGCTCCGCTTCCGTAATAACAGCCGGCGTTCATAACCTCGTTGGAGAAATTACACTTCCCGTTTCCTGTAGACAGAATCTTTCTTCCCATTCTGTCATTCCGCTCGTATATCGTTACGCGTGCTCCGGCATGCGCCGCCCAAACAGCCGCCATCATCCCGGCGGCCCCGCCGCCGATCACGGCAATCTTCCTATCCATATTCTATATTGTGCCTTTCCTCAATCTTGTACTGTCCATCTTACACACTTAATCAAGACGAAACTTAGATTTTCTTAGGCGGTGTTTTTTGACGCCTTAGTAAATCTTTTCGTCTTTTTATCTTATCCTCAGCTTGAATAAGATTCCAGAAAATGATACAGCGCTTCGTCATTCTCGATATATTTTCCCTGGATAATCTCCGCTTTCAGACTGTCATTCAGATCATCCAGCAGAATATCCGTATTCATATGCAGATGCTGCTTATCCTCCTCATAGACGACAATAAAATGGTCTTCTACCATGAGATAATAGCCCTTCGGCGTCTCTTCTTTATAATATTTGCAGATCACGACCCTGTCCTTGGAAAAGGCCGTCAGCTCGATTGTCTCAAATCCCAGTTCCAATTCCCGAAGCGGCGGATTCCTGTCATAGGACTCCAGCTCCTTGATCAGGCTCTCGCGATCCAGCCCGATATATTTTACCGGCACCTCTTCTTGTTTCTCCTGGATTGATCCATCGATCAGGTTAATCTCTTCGATCAGATATGTGGTATCCGCCGTCACTACCGGCACTTTCTCCACCGCCGCCTCTATCACCTGTTCGTGCAGAATTTCTGTCTCCGGCTCTTTTTGCTGTTCTATCTGATTCGATCTCTCTTTGTCCTGATATCTGTTCGGGTAGAAGAACTGCTCTGCTTTCAGTGCAGCATATCCTCCTGTTCCCAGTAAAAGAATTGACATTACAAGAAAAAGACTGACACGTCTTACAAACTTCATCCTTCTTTTGGCTCCTTTTATCGGATTTTCTGTAATCAGTATCAGTCAATTCACAATTTTTATACAATCAGATCCTATATTTTATAAAACACCAATATTCTTGCCAAACATAATAAAGAAAAACCCAAGCGGAATCCTGGATAATTCTTCCTCACCAACCACCCGCAGGATCATCAGCATGGTCAGGTAGAGAAACACCCCGGCCACAATCCCGGCAAGAATCGTCACCGCCGCACCCGCCGGCTCCAACAAAAATCTGCCAATCAACATGACCACGATACCCGACACCCCCGCCGCCGCTGCCGGAAAAGCCACTCCCGTCAGCCAGTTCTGCCTGTATTTCAGATTTCTGCTGATAAACAGGAAATTCAGCACGCCAAAGACTGCAAAATATGCGATCAAAGCATAGACGACGCCGTCTGCGCCAAGCAATGCCTTCTGCACAAACAGATACACCACTGCCACATGGATCACGGTAGACGCAAGCACTGAGAGGAAAAGCTCCTTAAGCATATGCATCCGGAGAAGAAGCTGCGCGAGGAAAAAGCTGAAGCTGCACAGCACGATAACTACGGCCCCTTTCTGGATCCATGAAACTGCCGCCGCCGTCTCACCCTCATACAGACATTGGAGGATCGCTTCTGCCAGCGCCGCTATAGATATCGCAACCGGAAACGCCACGATGGACAATCGCTGCACTGCACTTTCCATCCGTTCCCTCATCATATGATATTCCTTTCGGTCAAAAGATGCTTTGATCTTTCCTGCCATGGCAGATACACTAAACAGGCAAAGCGCCGCCCCGATTCCAATCAATACGGCAAACTTACTGTAATAAGCCCCCCACATCGCCGTGCGGACCTCTCCCAGCTCCTCCGCCTTTTTATTCATGCAGTAGTTGAAGATTCTCTGGTCAAACAGCATAAACAGATTGGTAAAAACCGCAACGACCGCGATGGGAAAAGCGTTGAGAAGGACTGTTCTTTGGAGCAGATACTGGGATTCTCCACGTTTTCCGCTTTCTGCCTTTAACTTTTTACGTAGGGAACCAGAATAAAACATATAGATAATCAAAAGATACAGCGTCGTGATTACCTGAGATAACATCACTCCCAGCATCGCTCCCAGTGCGCCGTATGCGTAGCTGTATTCTACTTTCTGCAGCAATGCCGAAACCTTAGTGCCATAGGCAAAGAACGCGCTTCCGCATCCCAATGCAAAGAAGATCATCGATACTTTCTCTATATATTGGGAATGTGCGGTAATCGTACCCAGTCCATATCCATTAAAGTATCCGCGGAAAGCGCCTGTCACCCCAGCAAAAACAATCGTCGGCGCAACGGCAAGCAAGGCCATCCTGCTTAAGGATTCCAATATCCAGAAATCTGCGATTCTGTCAGCACAAAGAACCAAAACCACTGCCGCCGCCACGCTGATCAGAAGAACCATCCAAAGTACTGCGCGAAATACCGTTCTGGCATTGCCATGCTGTTCCCGCTTCACCCTATAGCGGATTACGCCGCTCATAGCGCCAGTCATGCTGTATGATGTAATCAGAGTGATCACGATAAAGATCTCGAAAGCCGGCGCAAACAGCCCCATGCCCACATCCCCAATTACCTTTGACAGCGGAATCCGCATCAAAAGCAAGATTACATAGGATAAAATCCCTGCAGACTGGATCAATGGTGTCCGAACCGCGGTTATCGCAGATACCTTCCGGGATCTCTCTCTTTTTCGTAATTTCATAAGCTCATCCTTACCTCTTTATCCTTCCTTACCGGAAGGTTTTATATCTCCCGCCCGATGCCAAGCTGATGTAGCGTCTCTTCCTGCTTCTGTTCCATGACAGCAGCTTCCTCAGGCGTCATATGATCGTAACCGCACAAATGATACATGCTGTGGGCGGTCAGAAAAGCAAATTCACGCAGTATGGAATGTCCGTATTCTTGCGCCTGTCCCATAATCCGGTCAACAGAAAGAATGATATCCCCCAGCAGCAGCTCCCCGCTGTCTGGATCAAAATAGTCTGCCTCATCCCGCTCCACGACCCCAAAATCTCCCGCTGTCTCAAAGGAGATATTCGGAAAAGACAACACATCCGTCTCCCGATCTATGCCTCGGTATTCCCGGTTATATTCCTGGATCCCCGCATTGTCCGTGACAAGAAGATTCACCGTAGTCTCATATGGACAATGCTCCAGTTCCATCACCTTCTCCATAATCTTGTCCAGGATCTCCTTCATGTCAAAGGAAAACGTCAGATCCGTTTCATTTTCAACGTAAGAAGTCATAATATAGTTTCTCCTCGACAAATATCTTTTTCATTTCCCAAAGCTGCGCCAGGGAGATCTCATTGCCCCAAAGCTCATCCGTCTCCAGTTTCTTCTTGAACACGGTGTCGATCAGTTGTCTGTAATCTAACTGTGCCATGGGATCTTTCTCAAACAGATAAAGGATAGAAGACACAATACAATCCGCAAATAATACGATGATGGTTTCCCTGGACACCACCTTCTCCGTTCCATCCACATATTCTTTCAGAATCTTCTTCGTCTTCGCCGGGAAATGATACTCTTCGCAGATCGCCGATACATTCTCCCACGTATTCTCACCCTTCAGTTTGCCGATCCTGTGATAATAGCCGCAAGCTTTCACAGCCGCATCGTCAAGCTGCAGACGCTTTGCGATCCTGTCACCCAGATATGCCGTATGGATGGCATGATAATACTCTTCTTTCGACAGATTCTTAAGCTGCACTAACAAGGGACACTCTGGGTCGTTGATCTCCATATATTTCTCCTGGTCCTTATGGATCACCGAAGAACTGAACGCCTTAAGAATAATCAGCAGAAGCACACAACACACCAACAGATTCAATAACGGGATCGTGAATTGCTCTGCCTTGAGAGGTTCCCTGGAAAATAAGATTCTATTGGCAGTCAGGCATAAAAGCAACACTAACAAAGAGATGACGACCGGCATTCCCACCAGGAAATCATCGTTCAGATTGGAAAATACAAGTATCCCCGTTAAACCGCTGATGAAATACAGCCAAAAGACGGTCATGTCTCCACCCGAAAAGTTGACTGCCAGAAGCAGGCATACACTGCCTGCCGCCACACCTGTCACGCTGTTACTGAACACGCCAAGAAGCACAAAGAGTACCAGAAATGGCCATCCTGTCGCCGGCAGCACGGGAAAGAAGACGGCCGCCGCCAGACTTACCAGATATACAAAGCTGAACTTGCCATATTTTCCCTCATTGCGATACAGAAATAATCCCATCGCCTCACTGAGCAGATAGGCATAGATCACGATCCCTGTCCCGGCAAGCACCATGATCGTATTGCGCATCACCGTCTCCGCGCCCGGCTGATAGAGAATGCTCCCTCCAAAGGCAATCCCCCCGGAGAGCAGAAACATCATACTAAAGATCAATATTCTCTTTACACGACTTGTCCTATTTTTTTCCACGGTCATATTTCCTGCTTTTTTGTTTTATTTCACTGCGCCTGATCTCTCTGGATTCATAGTCCTCATAGGCTTTCACGATTTTTTGTACAAGAGGATGCCGCACCACATCCTTGCTGGTCAGTTTGCAAAATGCAATATCATCAATTTTCGAAAGCACCCGCGCCGCCACATCTAATCCTGACCGCACATCCGGCGCTAAATCTTTCTGGGAGGCATCGCCTGTCACCACGACCTTGGATCCAAATCCAATACGGGTCAGAAACATCTTCATCTGCGCCGGCGTCGTATTCTGCGCCTCATCCAGGATGATATAGGCGTTATCCAAAGTTCGTCCGCGCATATAGGCGAGCGGCGCAACTTCGATCAGGCCCTTCTCCATATTCTTCGCAAAACTGTCCGCCCCCATAATCTGGTAAAGCGCATCATATAACGGCCTGAGGTACGGATCCACCTTACTCTGAAGATCGCCGGGCAGAAATCCCAGCTTCTCTCCAGCCTCGATCGCCGGCCTAGTCAGAATAATACGGCTTACCTCATTATTCTTAAAAGCGGTGATCGCCATCGCCATCGCCAGATAGGTCTTACCGGTTCCTGCAGGACCAATGCCGAACACGATCATATGATCTCTGATCGCATCTACATACTTCTTCTGTCCCAGAGTCTTTGGTTTGATCGGCTTCCCGCTGACTGTATGGCAGATGCAGTCGCCGTCTATCTCCAGAAGGACATCCTCTCCGTTTTCTCTCTCCATCTCCAGCGCATAGTCCACATTTTGTTCTTCCAATTGATTGCCTCTCTCCGACAACGTCAGCAGTTCCCGGACAATATGGGACGCTTTCATGACGGCTTCCCGCTCCCCGCTGATCTTCACCGCCCCGTCACGATCTACGATGATGACGTGAAGATCATCCTCGATCTTCTTAATATACGTATCGCTCCTGCCGAAAAGATTCTGCATATGCTCCATCGGCATATCGATACTGACTGTAAACTGTTCCATCTATCTTCAGCCTCTCTATGATGATTATCCTGCCGCAGATTCACCCTGTCAGATTGTTGTACACGCAAATTGACCATTTCACGGTTACGATTCACGCACTTTAATCTGTTCCTTCTTCTAAGGGAACCTCTTCTTCATCGGATAGCGCCGGTTCTGTTTCGGTCGGCACTGGCCGTATGGCCGCTTCTTCTAACTGCATGCGAGCATTTAACACCCAATTATTATCATTCTTTTTTATTGTAACATTTTTTTCTGTAATTTGTACCCCTTTTTCCTCTAAAGTTGTGATAATTTTATACCACTCTTCCTGCATGAGCGCATTCATTTCCTCCTCTGTATGCTTCTGTTTGACTGTCTCGTATTCCTGGATCGTCTTACTGCCATAAAAAACAGGCAGATATAAGCCATCTAACAGGCAGACTTGCTTCTTTTCCCCGCTGATGTCATATTCCTCATAGGGAATCTTTCCAAACTTAAGATTCCACTCTTTGTCGCGAATGCCTAACAGAAACATCTTCTTCTGTCTTCCGGAGTATTTCTTCTCTTCATACAGAAGCTCCTTTTTCACAGAGACAGATTCCGTATAGCGTAGCAGGATATCCGCGTCCGACTCCACGAACTGATATTTTCTGACCGTGGTATCATCATTGTAGACCGGCACTGCGCCGCTGACAAGAATATCTCCTTTCTCTACCGTATCTCCCAGCGCCACCTGCGGTACGCCGCTTCTTGTGATCATGTAAGAGACGACGCCTGCTCTGTCTGCAACCAGATCCATTCCTTTCCCTTCCTCTAATTGACTGATTTGGTCATAAACAGGCATGTCGTTTTCCTTGATATAGATCTGCAAAGTAGTTCCTCTCACCTGCACAGAGGTCCACGTGATGATATCATAATCCTCCCGCAGCGCTTTCTCCAGTTCTTCGATCTGCAGTCTGCTCTTCTTCATCGCCACATGCACGTTCTTCTCTTCCAGATAGTCCAGGAGCACGTCTTCTGTCAGTACATAATTTCCTTCAATCTTGATATTCCATATATAGCCAGCCGTAAGCATCCAGAACAGGAGACAGCAGACGAGGCCGGCGACGAACATCTTACGACGCTGCATTTTAGACATAAAAAAAGGCAGTCCGTATTTTTTTAAAATAACTGCCCTGGTTCCAGTCTTTTTTAACAGTGGTTTCAACGCAAAAAACCCGCGCACACTGATATTCATGGTATCATAATCCCCATGATCGGTAATGTCCCACACAAGAATGTCGTGATTACCGCATAGATTCAACAGCCTCTCTGTGGAGTATCCCCAAACCTTGATCGTCACATACCCCCGAATATACTGTACCCAATGAAGCATTCTAACCTCCAATGATTCCACAATTCCTTTAAACAGTGAACTACTCTCAGACAGCGCTCCTGACTGCCCTTAAACCGGTCAACGTATTCTCCCGCTACAAGTAGCGTACAGCTTCAATACTGCCGCTGATCTTCATGTCTTCATTGGTATAATAATCGATGGATAACTGTCTTCCCTCGAAACAGATTCTGCAGTTTTTCCCTTGCAGGACGATGGACTCCTTCGTATATTCCAGGATTCCTTTATAGTTTTCTATGAATGCCTCCCTGTTTCCGGTAAGCGTGACGATTGATGCCCCAAGCATTGTGTCTTTCGGAAGTTTCAGGGATTCCACGATCAGTTCTTTGGAACCGGATAGGGTTGGTATGGATAATTTTCTGCTATGCCTTCTCATAGTTTACTATATGTCGCCGCCGGTCAAATCATGCCTGAATTCCCTCTGATTCGCAAATCCTCCGCCCGTCTTATTTGTGATACGGCTCTCTGTGAATGATGCGATACCCTCTATAGATCTGTTCTAACAGAATCACTCTCATCAATTGGTGTGGAAAAGTCATTTTAGAAAAGCTGACCGCCCGGTCAGCTTTCTTCCTGATCTCTTCATGCAGCCCAAGAGAACCGCCTATGATAAACTGTATATGACTAAGCCCCTTTGTCGCCAGCTTCTCCAATTCCATGGCAAATTGTTCAGAGTCGTATTCTCTGCCCGAAATCTCCAACGTGACAACCCATGCATCCTCTCGGACGTATCTCAGGATTCTGTCAGCCTCCTTCTTAAGGATTAACTGTTCCATGGCAGTTCCCGCCTTATCCGGCGTCTTCTCATCCTCTACTTCTATTATGTCTAACTTACAATAACGTCCCAGACGTTTCTCATATTCCGCCACGGCATCCCGGTAAAACTTCTCCTTCACCCTGCCCACTGCGATCACTGTTATCTTCATTCGCCCTCAAATAACCTCTGATAATACTCGTCCACAAAATGTTCCAGAAATGCTTCATCCAGATTCATGAACTTATCGTTGATGATCTTCCGCATTCTGTCCGTGCGCATGAAATATTTCTGTTCCTCTCCGGTCCCATCCTCAAAAAGTCCTGTATCTACCTGTTCCGCAGACAGATTGTTCTCACACCACTTCGTCAGTTCGCTTACCAGAGAATCCTCTGACTTCGCCTTAATCAGTAAGATTTTGGAATTGCGCATGGAAACAACGCCGAACACGATAAATAATACAAACATCGCCCCCATGACGCCGCACACCAGATATCTCGTAGTACTTTCGCTCTGATAAAGTGGGATGATGCCGGTAAAAATCAGAAAAACGGCAAGAAATCCTACAATCCCCATGAACAATAATATGTATGCAGACGATCGATTATCCTCTGCTTTGGAGGCACTGTTCTGATACGGGTGATAGACTTTCTGTTCCGCTTCCTCCTGCACGTCATCCCCATTGTCTTCGTTCTCCTGTTCCCGAAGCTGTAGGGCCGTATACATCGCGCGCAGACGTGCCAGCTCTTTCTGTGCATCTTTCTCCCCTTCGTCCGTCTCTTCAAGACGTTCTACCAGTTCGACTTTACACTCTGCACAGCGCTCGATCCCTTCCCTGTACTCATTCTTACACACCGGACACCAAGGCATATCAGTCACACTCCTTATTGCAATTCGGCTCTTCTCGTATGTGAAACTCTCCACATATTGTCTAAAATTCCCATTTCACAAATTTATTTTATAATCATTTTGCACGAATTGCAATACAAATCTATCTTTTACCGACAATTTTCTCTGGAGCGTTACTTGTTTTCCTTCTTTAACAGTTCACGGATTCCCTGGTTCTTATTCTCTGATTTATCTATATCCATGCACAGGGAATGGTCATCATTCTTCCGCCATACGGAACATTCGCCGATCGCACTCATATCTCTCCACAATGTGAAGACTCCCCTGGACGTAATACCGCTCCACTCCTCCACATTTCCTGTGTAATCTACTGTATTGGCATACAATTCACCATCATATAAGCCATCGCTGAAATTACCTACAATATTCTGCAGGATCCGTTCCCTTACCTGCAGTTTCGAGATGTCTACATCATAATGCTCTGCCCCCTGCCCGTTCGGCATGTCATTCGCCCAGCTTCCGGAATAACTGTGGGCCATATATTTGCCCATAGCATTATTCTTATCCTTCTGCCCGATATAGAACCGAAACCAGATGCCTTCGCCGCTTCGTTTCCCATCGGACCAGCTTCCATAGTAATAGCTGTTCTTCTCGTAGATCGCAAGCCCTTTCCCTTCCGGTCTGCCATTTCCATTGACAGCCCCCGTATAATAGTACTGATCTGTGCCCTCCAGACTGGAAGAAAGCTTCACATAACGCTTTAAATGTGCCAGATCCCAGATAGCATCCTGGTTATTATCCGCAAAATAAGGCAGCGCCTCGTTTAAAATATATTCCTTTGTATAGGCAGCATCATTTTCATCCTCAATATCGACTACGACTGCTGTCTTGTCTCCGTCTGCGGAGACAAACTGGTCGCTTTCCGGCATTTTCTCTGTCTGTGGTTTCTTTCCGGTTGATTCCTGTCCACTTACGCTGGCATTTTGCTTATTCTCCTCCTCTTTGTCCGGGATTTGAACGACAATATCCTCCCCGGATACGTTCTGCACGTCATTCTGTTTCTGCTCCTGCGCATATTCTGTGATATTCTGCTGCAGATTCCCATTGGCATCGGATACCTCTTTCTGTCTGGGCATCAACACCAGCAAGATAATAATACAAAGTAAAAGCAGTACGATTACGCCTAACAGCACTGTCGTCATATAGGGACGCTGCAACAGGCCATTAATACCGGATTCGTTTTCTTCAAATTCCTCCTCTTCTTCTTCATCCAGATCTTCCACCATTAGATCGTCTTCCTCTTCCTTCCGTTCCTTATTCTGGTCTGACCTGATATCCTCCCGCCAATCCTGTTTTCCGGAACGATCTTTCTTCTCCATCAAATTCATAGCGCACACACCTCATCTTTCCTGATCCCTGTAGAATATACCCGTATTCTGATTGTTTGATATCTTATGATTCACACTCTCTACCCTTCCGTTGTGATATAGTATACCTGTCAATCCTTAATATACTACTATTCAAATTATTAAGATTTTCCTAAAAGAAAAGAGTCTGCCGCCTGACAGACTCTGCACTTCTCTTATTTGCTCAAATACGCATCGATTCCTTTCGCCGCTGCCTTGCCTGCACCCATAGCCAGAATCACGGTCGCCGCTCCTGTAACCGCATCGCCGCCGGCAAAAACTCCTTCTTTGGAAGTTTGGCCGAACGTTTCCTCTGCTACGATACACTTATATTTGTTGACTTCAAGCCCCTTCGTCGTAGAAGAGATCAGCGGATTCGGAGAAGTCCCTAAAGACATGATAACCGTATCCACTTCCATCAGAAACTCGGAACCTTCGATCACGACAGGTCTTCTTCTTCCAGAAGCATCCGGCTCTCCTAACTCCATTCGGACACATTTGATTCCAGAAACCCAGCCATTTTCATCTGCCAGGATCTCTGTAGGATTGGTCAGCAGATCGAAGATAATACCCTCTTCTTTCGCGTGATGCACTTCTTCCACACGGGCGGGCAGTTCTTCCTCACTCCTGCGGTATACAATATGCACCTCTGCCCCAAGACGGAGCGCCGTTCTGGCAGCATCCATCGCCACATTACCGCCGCCTACGACAGCGACCTTCTTTCCCCTCATAATCGGGGTGTTGGACTCCTCATCAAAAGCCTTCATCAGATTGCTTCTTGTCAGATATTCATTGGCAGAGAATACGCCGTTCGCCTGTTCTCCCGGAATGCCCATGAATTTCGGAAGCCCGGCCCCGGAACCGATAAAGACTGCCTCAAACCCTTCTTCTTCCAGCAGCTCGTCGATTGTGACAGATTTACCGACCACCACGTTTGTCTCAATCTTAACCCCTAAGGCACGCACATTTTCGATCTCTTTCGCAACAACATCCTGCTTGGGCAGACGGAATTCAGGAATGCCATACACAAGCACGCCGCCCGGTTCATGCAGCGCTTCAAAGATGGTGACATCATACCCCATCTTAGCCAGATCGCCTGCGCAGGTCAGTCCGGAAGGACCCGAACCGATCACCGCCACTTTCTTATCTTTCTTCTCCTTAGCGCCTTCCGGTTTTATGTTATTCTCTCTTGCCCAATCCGCTACGAAACGCTCCAGTTTACCGATTGATACCGGTTCTCCTTTGATCCCGCGGATGCACTTTCCTTCACACTGGCTCTCCTGCGGACAGACGCGCCCGCACACAGCCGGAAGCGCAGACGCCTCACTGATCACCTGATAGGCCGCCGCAATATCCCCTTCCTTCACTTTCTCAATGAATCCCGGAATATTGATGGCCACAGGGCATCCCTTGATACACTGTGCATTTTTGCAGTTGATACAACGAGTGGCCTCACACATTGCTTCTTCTTTATCATACCCAAGACATACCTCTTCAAAGTTCGTCGCCCGCACCTTTGCGTCCTGTTCCCGAACAGGTACTTTCTTTAATACATCTGCTACCATATCTATCACCATGCTCCTTTCTCGCTTGATGCCCCGTTGCCTGCGGCAGTGTTCTTCCCCCTGCCTGACCCGGCGATTACTGTATGCACCGGTCTTCCTCACAGGGCAGTCGTCCATCACGCCTGATCGCTGCAGTTGCCGCATCCGCCATGGTGCGTGTTCCCTTCCTGCGCTTTCAGATAAGCCCTTCCCTCTTTTGTCTTATACATCTGCTGGCGTTTCATAGCCTGATCAAAATCTACTTTATGTCCGTCAAACTCCGGGCCATCCACACAGGCAAACTTCACTTCACCGTCCACCGTCAGACGACATGCGCCGCACATACCTGTGCCGTCCACCATGATCGGATTCATACTGACTGTCGTTTGCAGATCGTATTTCTTCGTTGTCAGACAGACGAATTTCATCATGATCATAGGCCCGATCGCAACACACAGGTCGTATGTTTTCCCTTCCTCGGTCAACAGATCGTCGATCACTTTTGTCACCATACCGCTTCTGCCATAAGATCCATCGTCCGTGGTAATATAGAGATTTCCAGCAACAGCCCGCATCTCTTCTTCCATGATCAGCAGATCTTTCGTCTTCGCACCGACGATCACGTCCGCTTCCACGCCGTTCTCATGCAGCCATTTCACCTGCGGATAGACCGGTGCAGTGCCAAGTCCGCCCGCCACAAAGAGGATCTTTTTGCGGCGGAGATTCTCGATCTCTTCCTGCACAAATTCAGAAGGGCAGCCTAACGGTCCGACAAAATCATGGAAGCTGTCTCCTGTCTTAAGATTTCTCATCATTTCTGTGGCAGCGCCGACTACCTGAAATACTATGGTGATTGTTCCTGACTGCCTGTTATAATCACAGATCGTAAGCGGTATGCGTTCTCCCTCTTCGTCCATCCTGACGATTACAAATTGTCCCGGCTGGCAAGATTTGGCAACTCGCGGCGCTTCAACATCCATAAGATAAATGTTCGTCGTCAGTTCTTCTGCTTTTACTATCCTGTACATCGCTGTTTATCCTCCTAGCTCTCTCTTTCAATATTATGCAAACCATATGCGGCGTTCCATCCGTCCGGTACATTCACTGTGCTGTCTATGTATCTTACTAATCATAATGGAACTTATTTCATTTTGCAACTGTTTTTGTCTTCCTGCTCTTATAAGGCGACGGCGACAAATTCCCCGTCCTCGTCATATCCAAGCTGCGCCGCCTCTCCCGTATGGATCTGGACCAGAAAGACTTTATCTGTCCGGTTCAAGATTCCCGTACCGTCATCATAGTATTCATTGATCGTGTAATAACCGCTGCCGCTGATTCCAAGTACAGAACTGAACTGATAACTTAACACTCCACTCAGACGTTTGCTGTGGCCCGATGCATCTTCAAGATATCCTGTCTCCACCAACCGCTCAACCAGCTTCGCCACTGCCTGGTCCGTGGGGATCGCATTCCTGAGACGCAGCGTATAGGTGCGCATCGTCACCTCACTGGAGACTCCCTCCTCGCTGATATTGACAAACTTAAACAAAGTTTTTCCCAGCGGCATCGGGATCGGCCCCGTATAAGGAACACTGTCGGCCGTCGGTTCCGATTCGTCTGTTGTATAGTAGATTTTACAACCTTCCACGCCCTCTGCCACAATCATCATAGGCTCTGTATATTCCCCGCTGTACAGCTCCACTTCCGGGGCATTCGGCACGGAAAGATTGATCATATAGTTCTTCGTGACGATCTCGCTCTCTATGCCGTAATCATTTACGAAAAAAGCGCTGATCGTATGCTCCCCATCCTCCAGAAACAATGGCGCCGTATAGATCTGGCTGTATTTCGTGGGCGTTGAGCCGTCTGTCGTGTAATAGATCGTACCTGACGTGTTAGAGCTGAGCTTTAAGGGAATCACTTCCGCATAGCTTCCCTCTACATAGCTGAATTCCGGCTCCATGGCCAGATAACTCTGGAACATATTGACGATATCTGGTTCAGGGCAGCTTCGCAGCAGTTCATTGATCTGTCCATACTCCTCTTGATTTGCGTAGATCGTTATGATCTTATTATAAGCTTCCTCTATTTCCTCATAAGCAAAGCGGCTGCTCTCTATGATCCTGAATAATACTTGAAGCGCTGCTTCATGATCCTGCTGCACATAATAATAATCCGCTTCCTGAAAAAGAAGTTCCGCTCTGGAAGGATTCTCCTCATAGGCTGCTTCCAGACAGGCAATCGCTTCTGCATAGGATCCATTTTCAGCATATTCCCTGGCCTTATCAATCTGATAATCCACTGTCCGGATATGGTAAGCATATGCGCTGTACGTCACAAGCGCAACAAGAAAGAACAGAACCAGACTGGCAATCACCCATGCTTTCCTGCCATCCGACGCCGTATCCTCCGCCTCTGTGAACGTATCTTCCGTCTCTGTATCTGCCTGCTTTTTCTCTGTACTGCCTTCTCCATCCTGTCCTGCAACCAGTGTCGATAAAGTTTCCGTTATACGGTTTTCTATTTCCGGCTCAAAATCAGGAACGATTCTGATCTCTTCTCCACATGTTTCACAGATCAGATGTCCCTCTAACATTTCATTGCCGCAATGTGGACACTTCATAAACAGTTCCTTTCTATCGTTCTTACCTGCCGGTCATCTGACAGTTCCTGCCTCAACACAATTATGCATCAGCATGGCGATCGTCATCGGGCCAACTCCACCCGGCACAGGTGTGATGGCGCTGCAGATTGGCGCAACATCATCATAATCCACATCGCCGCATAATTTGTTATTCTCATCCCGGTGAATGCCAACGTCTATGACGACAGCTCCCTCTTTGACATACTCCCGTGTGATCATCTTCGGCCTGCCGACAGCCACAACGAGAATATCCGCCCTGCCTGTCACTTCCCTGAGATCCTTTGTCTTAGAATGAGCAACCGTCACGGTTGCATTCTCCCGGAGCAGAAGAAGAGCCATCGGCTTGCCTACAATATTGCTTCTGCCGACCACAACACATTCTTTTCCTGCAATCTCTATGCCGGAACGTTTCAGGAGCTGGATAATGCCTGCAGGCGTACAGGATACAAACCCAGACTGTCCGATACAGAGCGCGCCTACGCTCTGTAAATGAAAACCATCCACATCCTTCTTCGGATCAATCGCACGGATCACCGCATTCTCATTGATCTGCCCTGGCAGTGGGAGCTGTACCAGAATACCGTGCACCTTATCATTGTCATTCAATTCATGAATCAGCTCCAACAGTTCTTCCTGCGTCGTTTCTTCCGGCAGTTCATAGGCAAGGGATGCAATCCCGATATAGGCGCAGGCTTTCTTCTTATTGCCGACATAAACTGTGGACGCCGGATCGCTGCCAACCTGGATCACAGCCAGACAGATCTCTGTCCCCTGCGTCCTTTTGCGTTCCGCAACCTTCTGTTTCAATTCTTCTTTGATCTGTGCTGAAATTATTTTTCCATCTATGATCTGTGCCATACTTCCTCCATTCTGCTCCTTCGGAATTCCAAGACAACGCCTGCACTTTACAAAACCATCGTCAGAACAGGCCGGTTATCCTGCCATCTTCATCCACATCAATCTGATACGCTGCAGGCTTCTTGGGCAGTCCCGGCATTGTCATGACCGTTCCAGTCAACACAACTACAAATCCTGCACCGGCAGATACATACGCTTCCCGTACATTCATCTGGAATCCAGCCGGCCTTCCCAAAAGCACCGGATCATCCGACAGAGAATATTGTGTCTTGGCCATACAGACGGGAAGATTCCCAAACCCCAGTTTTTCCAGATTCTGCAGTTGTTTTAAGGCTGCCGCAGAATAGGTCACGCCGCCCGCTCCATAGATCTTTGAGGCGATCGTCTCAATCTTTTCCTGTAAAGACAAGGAATCCTCATATAATACCTGGAAATGGCTCTCCTTGTGTTCCAGCGTCTCTAAAACTTTAGAAGCAAGTTCCGTGCCGCCTTCTCCGCCCATCTCCCATACCCTGGAGATTGCAAATGCGCAGTTCCGCTCCTGACAGAACCGCTCCACGAAAGCGATCTCCTCCTGCGTATCTGTCACAAAAGAATTCAAGGTAACGACAATCGGCACGCCATAGATATGTAAATTCTCAATATGTTTTTCCAGATTGACGATTCCCGCCTGTAATGCCGGAAGATTCTCCGCAGACAGCTCCTCCTTGGCGATTCCGCCATTATATTTCAGCGCACGTATCGTCGCCACAAGTACCACTGCATCTGGTTTCAGGCCTGCCATACGGCACTTGATATCGAAGAACTTCTCGGCACCCAGATCAGCGCCAAAGCCAGCCTCCGTTATGACATAGTCCGCCATCTTGAGCGCCGTTTTGGTCGCCCTGACAGAGTTACATCCGTGCGCGATATTGGCAAATGGTCCGCCGTGTATCAGCGCGGGCGTATGTTCTAACGTCTGGATCAGATTCGGTTTCATTGCATCTTTTAGTAAGGCCGCCATAGCGCCCACCGCCTGTAGATCAGAAGCAGTCACCGGCTCGCCTTTTATATTATAAGCGACAATAATTTTGCCAAGTCTCTCCTTGAGATCGTTCAGATCGGATGCCAGGCACAGGATCGCCATAATCTCTGACGCTACCGTAATAACGAAATGATCTTCCCGCACCACACCGTCCGCTTTGGCTCCGAGCCCTACTACAATGTTTCTGAGCACGCGGTCGTTCATATCCAGGCATCTTTTCCAGACGATCTGTCTCGTATCAATCCCCAGCTCGTTTCCCTGTTGAATATGATTATCCAAGATCGCCGCCAACAGATTGTTGGCAGAAGTGATCGCATGGAAATCTCCCGTAAAATGCAGATTCAGATCTTCCATCGGCACGACCTGGGCATAGCCGCCGCCGGCAGCGCCGCCCTTGATTCCAAAACAAGGGCCAAGAGACGGCTCTCTAAGCGCAATGATGGATCTTAAGCCCAGTCTTCCAAAGGCCTGTCCCAGCCCGACACTCGTTGTCGTCTTGCCCTCTCCGGCAGGCGTTGGATTAATTGCTGTCACGAGAATCAGCTTTCCGTCAGGGTTGTCTTGAATGCGGGCCATATACTCATCTGATATCTTCGCTTTATATTTTCCATACAGTTCAAGATCATCCGGCATGATTCCAATCTTACCGGCGACGTCCACGATCTTTTCCAGTTTTGCCTCTTGCGCAATTTCAATATCCGATTTCATGCTCATGCCATTCCCTGCCTTTCCTTTTATCCAGACTTCTTTTCCTTCCTACAGACAGTATTGTATGCTGTCCTAGATTACTTCCTCAACAAACTGTTCAAACTCTTCCAGACTCATAAGCACCTTCCGCGGCTTTGTGCCTTCTTCTTCTCCAACAACCCCCGCTTCGCATAGCTGGTCCATGATACGGGCGGCTCTGTTAAAGCCGATCTTAAAGACTCTCTGGAGCATACCAATCGATGCTTTATCCTTATCGATGATAAACCGCCCGGCCTCCGCGAAATACTGGTCATATTCCGAACCGCCTTCGCCGCCGCCCGCGCTGCCGGATCCTCCGGCGCCTGTACCGATGTTCTTGATCTGTTCCTCGATATCATCACTGTACACATTGCCGATCGCCTGGTTTTTCAGGAAATCTACAACATCCGACACTTCCTTATCTGAAACAAAAGCGCCTTGCATCCGTGCAGGTTTCGGATAGCCCTGCGGGTAAAAGAGCATGTCCCCTTTCCCCAGAAGTTTCTCTGCGCCCACCATATCTAAGATCGTGCGGGAGTCCACGCCGCTTGACACGGCAAACGCTGCCCGGCTTGGCATATTCGCCTTGATCAATCCAGTGATTACATCCACAGACGGACGCTGCGTCGCTATAATCAGATGGATGCCGCATGCCCTGGCAAGCTGCGCCAGACGGCAGATCGATTCCTCCACCTCGCCGGGCGACACCATCATCAAATCCGCCAGCTCGTCCACGATAATCAGAATCTGCGGCAGTTTCGCCGGTGCTTCCGGGTCTCCGGCCTCCCGCATACTCTCTACCTTCTTATTATATCCTTTCAGATCACGCACATTGTAATCTGCGAATTTCTTGTAACGGTCTGTCATCTCCGCCACGCCCCAATGAAGCGCACCGGCCGCTTTCTTCGGATCCGTCACAACCGGAATCAACAAGTGCGGAATCCCATTATAGACACTTAACTCTACTACCTTCGGATCGATCATGATCATCTTCACATCTTCCGGCTTCGCCTTATACAAGATGCCCATGATGATCGTATTGATGCAGACTGACTTACCGGATCCGGTGGCGCCTGCAATCAGCATGTGCGGCATCTTCGCGATATCTGTCACGACGATCTTCCCACCGATATCCTTTCCAACCGCGAAAGCAAGATTGGATGGAAAATCTCTAAACTCCTTGGATTCTACCAGTTCTCTGAAAGATACCGCCGTATTTTCCTTATTCGGCACCTCAATCCCGACAGCCGCCTTGCCAGGAATCGGCGCTTCGATCCGGATGTCCGTGGCTGCCAGATTCAGCTTGATATCGTCGGCCAATCCTACGATCTTACTGACCTTAACCCCCTGTTCCGGCTGTAATTCATAACGTGTGACAGAAGGTCCCTGGCTGATATCCGTGACGGTCACCTTGACGCCGAAGGTGGCCAGCGTCTGCTGCAGGTGCATAGCAGTCTCCTTCAGTTCCCGTGCGGAATCTCCGCCGCCTTTGTTCTTCGCCTTGATTAACAGATCATAAGACGGAAATCTGTATGGTTTGGGGTGTACCGGCTTTTTCCCCTGTGCCGTTATGTCCGGAGCTTCTTTCTCTGCCGTATGGGACGCTGTCTGTCCCGCCTGTTCTCTCGCCCCGCCTGCGGCGGCAGGAACTCTTTCCCTGCCAGGCGCAGGTGTCAGTGTATTGACCGGCGCGCCGGCCTGGCCTGCCAGAATCGTTGTTCCATTCTGATGGATCGAAGGCTCCTCAAACATTTCATCCTGCGCAAAGCTCTCCACTGGCTCGTACACAGACGCTTCTTCCGCATTCGGCATCTCTGGCGCCGCTCCATGGATGCGGATCTCACTCAAAGCATCCGACTCATTCTCTATGTAATGCCGCGAATAGGATTCCTGCACCGCGGCAGCTTCTGGTATCCCGCTTTCTTTCTCCGGCGCCTGCAGTGTAATCTCATGAATATCATCCCGGATTTTCTCTGCCGTTTCTTTCTTCCGGTCAGTGTCCAGCGCGGTATTCATCATGACGCCGGCGACCCTCTTGTCCATGCGCAGGATTTTCTCATTCTCAATCTCTTCTTCCTTAAGCCTGCGTTCTTCTTCTGCCCTGGCGCGCTTCTCTTCCGCCCTCGCCCGTTTCTCCTCCATGGCAAGGCGTCTCTCCTTCGCCCGTTCTCTGCGGTATTCGGCATCCTCCACCGATCTCTCATACATCCTGCGTCCCTGCTTCGTGACACCGCCGATAAAGGATTTCTCTGTAACGATCACCATACAGATCACCCCCAGAACAAGAATGGCCAGTACGGTTCCCACCATTCCAAGGAATTTGTAGGATGCATACAGAAGCGACCCTGCTATAACACCGCCGCCGTTATGATGTTCACTGCACCGCACATAGATTTCCTTGATCTGATAGCTCTCCGCAAGCGCCGGATCCGTGCCAAACAATTCACAGGCCATACCGATCAGCAGAAATAATATGCCGCCTGCGATCAGTTTCCTGACGGCAATGGTACTTCCCATATTGATCATACCAAAGGCAATCGCCAGAAAAATGATCGCCGGTGCAATATATGCCAGCAGTCCAAAAATACCGAACATCACATCGCTGACAAGATCCCCTGCCTTGCCGACCACGCCGAAATTACAAAGAAAAAGGATGATCGCAAGCGCAAGAAACACGATCAGTAATATCTCATTGCGGATTGCCACATCCATTGGTTCTGCTTTGGTATTCCTACTGCCGGTACTTTTCTTTCTCGTCTGTACATTTCTATTTTTAGCCGTACTTCTGCTTGAAGTTGCTGTTCTTTTCTTAGCGGAAGAACGATTTCCGCCTTGTCCTGATGCCATTACTATGCCTCCTGACCAAAATAAGACTTCATATAGTATAGCATTTTCGTTTTCTGTTGTCATCCTTTATTTTGTCTCTATTCCCTCAGCCCTATTCTGCTTTGTGCTTCTCTACCATCTCATGAAGTTTTGCCACCGCGTCTTTGATCCCGCCCACTTCACAGATGATCCCTTCCTCTACCGCTTCCTGACCTACCAGAATTGTTCCCACATCTTTCGTCAGCACACCTGTCTCCATCATCAGTTCCTCAATTCTGGATTTCGATACCTTACAGTGTTCGCATACAAATCCTGTGATCCGGTTCTGTATCTGTCGGAAATAATCAAAAGTCTGCTGTACGCCGATGACCATTCCCGTGAGACGCACCGGATGGATCACCATGGTTCCTGTCGGCACGATATAGGAATAGTCTGTGCTCACAGCGATCGGCACCCCAATCGAATGGCTGCCGCCCAGCACAAGAGATACGGTAGGCTTACTCAAGGATGCGATCATCTCAGCGATTGCCAGTCCTGCTTCCACATCTCCACCCATCGTATTCAACAGAATCAAGACGCCGTCGATCTCCTTACTGTCCTCGATTGCCGCAAGCTGTGGCAGTACGTGCTCATATTTCGTCGTCTTAGAAGAACTGCTCAAATTATCATGTCCTTCAATTTCTCCAATAATGGTAATCAGATGAATCTTATGATGTTTATCATTTTCGTCCAGCGTGATCTGCCCACTCTCTTCGATCCGCTCGTCTTTGTGTTTTTCCTTTTCCTGCTGTTTCTCCTGTTCCTCGCGTTTTTCCTCTCTTGCATTTTTGTCGTTCTTATTTTCTTTGCCGTTGTGTTTATGGTTCTCTTTACTGCCCATCATGTACCTCCGTTTCCTCATTGCTCTCTTTCGTTTTAACCAGTACTTTGTACTTGAAGTTCCTGTTTCCCGTGCACGGGCTGCGCACAACAAAAAGAGAGGACCACAGTTTTACTGTGATTCTCTCCTAGTTTGTGTTATCTTCTCATATTTATACACGTTTCTGTTTGGGTTCAAAAAGATTGATCAGATATCAAAATCATCCTCTTCCTTAACTTCCACATCATATTTCATCTTTGCATCTTCCACGTGATACTGATAATCCATCTGACGCGGCACATGTTTCTTTGGAAGCGGAAGTGGGTTCTCCAGAAAGCGAGGGTTCGTAATGGCGGAGGTTTCCGGAGACTTTGGTTCTGAAACCGCTTCCTCCGAACGCTCTGCCTCTGTCTTCTGCAGGAGCTCTTCTGCAGCTTGATTGATCTCCTCAATCAGCGTCTTCATCAGCTGCGTCTTCCTGCCCAGAATACAATTCTGCAAACCCAGACCGGCAAGAACACCCCAAAGATACATCGACAACAGACCAAGGGGCTGCACACCAAATACCGCCAAAGGCGTCGGCGCCGCTACAATGCACAAAAAGATCCACAGCATATAATTCTGTTCCCTGCCGCCGCGAAAGAACTCAAACACAAGAAAGGCGGCCATCACTGTCAATCCGCCAAACAAAAGCATATCCAAAGAATACGGATAAAGCGGCCGGAAACCAAAGGTACGGCTATTTCCGATCTGCTGTGCCACCCAGACTGTGATCTCTCCCTGAAAAGAAGTCCCTCTGTTTAAGGAAAGAAGTCCCAGAGCGGCACACAGACCTACCGCACAGGACAACAAAGCCATGAGAACGACCGCCGCGTCCAGACCCGATACATGATTGACGGTAACGTCTTCCTTGTGTTTCTTCTTTCCGACAACCGCCGCTGCCATGATGACCAGAAGCGTAAATGCCGCAAGATCCAGATATGAAAGCGCCCCGATCAGCACCCCCACGGCCAGAGCCCCTGCAAGGGAAGCCGCCTTGGTAAGACGACCGCCGCAGTATCCTTTTACCAGACTGACCGCCGCCAGCATTACAAGCAGATACAGATCAAAGAAAAGGCATTCCGGTCCCAAAATCTTCAGCATTTCCAGATAAGCAGGAGAACAGGACAAATAAAGCAATACTGCGCCTGCAGGAATTCTTCCCGCAAGTTTTCTTGTCGTCACATAGGCAAGAATAAGCCCGGCAACCTGTAAAAATACCTGAAGTATAATGGCAGAAACTGCCTTATTTCCTAAAAAGGACAGGATAAACGACAGGCATGCCACATAAAAATAAGCGCCCCCATAAGACAGCGGTTCCACGAAACCGCCCGCAGTCACTACTGCCTTTTCAAAATACTCTATTCCACCGACATAATTCTGCGCGCTGTTTTCCGCTGCTTTCTGCATCTGGATCGCGTCCAGTGCATACATAGCCCTTAAGAAAATACCGACTGTCAGAAACGCCCATACCACGATGCATTCTGCGATCTTCTTTGCCGTCTCCCCGCCGGCATACTTCTTTCTGATCCTGTCAGCAATCCACCTGACGATCCCATATACCACCGCCGTTGCAGGAAGCATGACCAAACCAAACCACTGCACAGTAAGATCCTTCACCGGCAGCGACAGACCTGTGTTCCAGAAACTGTCTGAGAGATAGCTTGCGCAGACATAATTCCCCGCAAAAACGAGGAATATGACACACAGCATAGTATAAATTACCCAGAGCACGTAGCTAAACCATGTTTTGCGATAAGTCATAATCTATGTACCCTTCTTATGAAACTTTCGAGACTGCCTGCTCCAGATCCGCAATGATGTCGTCCACATGTTCAAGACCAACCGACAAGCGGATCAGATCCGGCGCAACACCGGCTTCTCTCAACTGTTCCTCATTCATCTGTCTGTGCGTGTGGCTTGCCGGATGCAGCACGCTGGTCCTGGCATCCGCTACATGAGTGACAATCGCCGCCAGCGCAAGATGATCCATCATCTGTGCCGCCGCGCGCCGTCCGCCTTTCAATCCGAAAGAAATGACGCCGCACGTTCCATGCGGCATGTACTTGCACGCAAGTTCATAATACCGGTTATCCTGTAAGCCCGGATAATTCACCCAGGCTACCTTGTTATTTTCCGTAAGCCACTGTGCTACTCTAAGCGCGTTATAACAGTGTCGCTCCATGCGCAACGGCAGCGTCTCCAATCCTACATTCAGAAGGAACGCATTCTGGGGCGACTGTATGGAACCTAAATCGCGCATCAACTGGCTTGTGGCTTTCGTGATGTATGCCGCCTTACCGAATTTCTCCGTATACGTAATGCCATGATAAGACTCGTCCGGCGTACAAAGGCCCGGAAATTTCTCCGGACAGGCTGCCCAGTCAAAATTGCCCGAATCCACAATACATCCTCCCACTGCCATAGCATGGCCATCCATGTACTTGGTTGTGGAATGGATTACAATATCGGCTCCCCACTCGAAAGGATTGCAGTTGATCGGCGTCGCAAAGGTATTGTCCACGATCAAAGGCACCTGATGCGCATGGGCAAGCATTGCAAATTTCTCAATATCCAGAACTACCAGCGCCGGATTGGCGATGGTCTCCGCAAAGACACATTTCGTATTCGATCGAAAAGCTTTTGCAATCTCTTCCGCCGATGCATCAGGGTCTACTACCGTGCAGTCGATGCCCATTTTCTTCATCGTACAAGTGATCAGATTGAATGTCCCTCCGTAAACAGTGGAAGACAATACCACATGATCCCCCGCCTCACAGATATTAAACACTGCATAATGGCAGGCGGCCTGACCTGATGATGTCAGCATTGCCGCCACGCCGCCCTCCAGTTCGCAGATCTTCGCCGCCACACAATCATTCGTAGGATTCTGAAGCCTGCTGTAGAAATAGCCGCTCTCCTCCAGGTCAAACAGCCGTCCCATCTGTTCTGACGACTCATACTTAAAAGTCGTGCTCTGATAGATCGGCAACACGCGCGCTTCTCCATTCTTCGGCCGCCATCCTGACTGGATACATATTGTTTCCTTCTTATATTGTCTGTTCATCGGTCTATGCCCCTTTCACACCTGCGTCATGTACCTGCCTGCTATTTCACCCATGCATCAGCCTGCCTGTTACGCTCCCGTGTATCTGTCACCATATACGCCTGCTTTAATTCGGTCATCATGGCCTTATACAACTGGCTGCACTGCTCCTCTTCTCCATGTTCGATATGCCCTACACATTTCTTAATATAGGTACTCCACAGATATTGATATTCTGCCTCCGGCTCCTCCTGTCTGGCAATGCGTTTGACGATCGTCGGCGCAATATCATAGTACTCCTGGATTAACTGCTTCCCTTCTTCACTTCTGGAAAAATAGCCGTCACGGAACTGTTTCATCAGAAGGATTTCTTTACAGTTCTGGGATTTGCGCAGTCCCTGGCATACTGCTGTCGTCACGAAACAGAGTTTCTGCTTAAATCCTGCCTGAATGGCTTCCTGATCAGATGCCTGTATACGCGCTCCAAAAGCCGCCTGCCATCTATCGCATATCACATCGGTTAACTGTCTTGTGTCTTCTTCTCTTATGCCACGCCGTTTCTGCCATGCCAGGAGCGCCGGCAGCACATAAGACACCATATACAAATTCAGGTTATACTGCATGGCATCTCTCCTGCCTCTGCCCTTTACAGACGCAAGCCTGCCCCGTGCCCCTTCAACCAGACGATCCGCAGCCTGTCCAAAGGCCTGTCCCTGTTCCTGTAGCAGCATGCCTTCTGTGGCTTCCCCGATTTCATTCCACACCCTCGCGTTGCTCTCCAGATAATCCTTAAAGGATGCCGCATAGGTCTCTTTCTTAAATTCGGCAATCCTCGCCTCTGCCTGCTCGAACAATCCTGAAAACAGTTCCGGTTCCATCCTAAACCTCCATTACGCGGCTATAACCTCATCCCTCGTCCCAGTTATGGTACACTGCCTGAACGTCGTCGTCATCTTCCAACAGATCCAGCGTCTTCTGCAGATTCTTGACCGCAGTCTCATCCGTCAGTTCCACCCAGTTCTGCGGGATCATGGTAACTTCTGAAGAAACCAATACAATACCTGCCGCCTTAAGAGCAGCGTCCACCTCGCTCCACTGGTCAGGATCCGTATACACTTCATAGCTGTCCTCTTCCTCAGAGAAATCTTCCGCTCCTGCATCCAACGCCATCATCATCAGATCATCCGCATCCATATCGCACTCTTCTTTATCAATGATAATCAGGCCCTTCTTGTCAAACATAAAGGAAACACATCCGGGCGTTCCCACGTTCCCCTGTCCCTTTGTAAAGGCGCTTCTCACATTGGCTGCCGTCCTGTTGGCATTATCCGTCAGCGCATCCACGATAATAGCAATGCCATTCGGTCCATATCCTTCATAGGTAACATATTTATAATTGACATTACCGCCCTCTCCGGCCGCTTTCTTGATGCCTCTGTCGATCGTGTCATTCGGCATATTATTGGCCTTTGCTTTCGCGATCACCTGCGCCAGCTTAAAATTATTGGCTGGATCCGGCCCGCCTTCCTTGACCGCAACGGCGATCTCTCTTCCGATGATCGTAAAGATCTTTCCCTTAGCCGCATCGTTTTTCTCTTTCTTATGTTTAATGTTTGCAAATTTTGAATGTCCTGACATGGTATGCTCTCCTTTGCTTTCTCTGTCCTTTTCAATATAAATCATCAAATAGTTATCATATCATTTCTTATGGGAAGATTCAACCTTCCCTTTCTTCTTTGTCCTGCTCTTTTGTCCCGTGCGGCATAGCGAGTACACTCTGGATCATGCGGTCCTTCACTTCCAGAATCCGGAACAGATACCCTTCATACTCGAACTCGAAATCCTCACCCTCTTCCGGTATGTGTTCCAGCCTGGAAATCACAAAACCATTGACCGTATCAAAAGGTTCCTCTTCAAAGCTGATCTGCAGCTGTTCTTCCAGTTCCTCAAGCGGCATCTTACCCTGGATTACATACCCATCCGTGTCATTCTTGACGATATAGCTGGCTTCCTCGTCATACTCGTCTTCTATGTTGCCGACAATCTCTTCCAGAATATCTTCCAGGGCGACTAATCCTGCTGTCTGTCCATACTCATCTACGACAATCACCATCTGGATCTTCTCCGCCCGCATCACCCGGAACAAATCGTCTATTTTCCTCTTCTCTGTGATAAACCGGGGTTCCCTGAGCAGTCCTTTGATCTTACCAATCGGACGGTTCTTCATTCGGTTGTTCATCTGCATCCGCATGACATCCTTCAGATGCAGAATACCGATGATATGATCGATCGTTCCGTCATATACCGGGAAACGGCTGTTATGGGCATCCACGATAAAGGCCGCAGCTTCCTGCAGCGTCATGGTCGATTCAATCCCTACCATATTGTTGCGGTTGATCATGACGTCTTTGGCTTCCTTATCCCCAAACTCAAAAATATTGCTGATCATCTCCGCCTCGTTGGCCTCCAGGATTCCCTGCTCATGTCCAACGCTGACCATCGAAAGAATCTTCTCCTCCGTCACATCTGCCTGCCTGCCCGCGCCCTTGATTCCAAAAAGACGCAGAATCGTGCCTGCGGTCGCAGAAATCAATGCCGTGAGCGGAGACGTGAGACGCACATAGAAATAGATCGGCGTAACAAAAAACCTGAACCATTTCTCCGGATTACGTGATGTGACTTTCTTTGGAATTGAAATTCCGAAAGTCACGATTATGTACAACAGCACAAAAGTAACGAAAACAGCAGTTCCAATGGCAAACATTTTGATATGCCAGAGATAAAGATGGTCAATCTTATCAACTGCCATCCGGTAGACCACATAACCAAAGTAGCTGTTCAACCGGTATAAGTACAATGCGCCAAACAAGATATTGACTGTTACGATCCCTAACTGGACAGCGCTGGTATACTGCGGCAGATGGCGTAACAGATAAACGATCCGTGCCTGTTTCGTATCGATCCTGCCCGACTCATCTTTCTCTTCTTCTCCCCGTTCCTCTTCCTTTCTGTATTGGAATGCAGAATCGAAACTGTAAAATAACATTTCCAACAACAACAAAACAATAAACCACACTATACTGCTGTTACTCGCGACACCATCGTCCATACGATTTCATCCTCTCCCTTGCCATTTTCTACCATTCTCCATCTGTTATCACTACAGATAACGACATTAACAAAGCTTCCGACCATGGCTTTTGCAAGAACCGGAAACAGCAATTTGTTATGTCGTTTCCTATAATATAACAAGGAATAGAATCGGTGTCAAATAGATGGCAAAGATGTTCTTCTTATGTATTTAATTCAAGACTGACCATCAATCCTACATTGACCGTTTTCATAATATCCTGATCGAGATGGCAGATTCTGTCTTTTAAGCGCTTCTTATCAATCGTCCGAAGCTGCTCCAACAAAATCACAGAATCCTTGACCATATCATATTTACTGGCATTTAACTCAATATGGGTGGGCAGCTTTGCCTTATTCATCTTTGAGGTGATCGCTGCACAGATCACAGTCGGACTATGTTTATTTCCGATATCATTCTGTATGATCAGAACCGGCCGGATTCCTCCCTGCTCAGAACCGATCACGGGTCTTAAATCTGCGTAGTAAATATCTCCTCTTCTCATCACCATACACTTCCTTACACTCATTTTCGTATCTGTCTGGATTCTGACCTCCTCTTTGAAAACGATACTCAGACAGTTACCTGACAATCCTATTATTGTCAATTTATCTTAAGGATATACAATATGGGAAGAATTCTTTCCAGACTGGCCGGTATGTCAGCGATGATCATCATAATCATCTTTAGCCGCCACAACCTTGCTACCTTTGACATAGACACGGGGAATTCTTTTGCCAATCCCGCAGGCAAGTTCATAATTAAATCGTCCTGACAAATCACCCAATTCTTCCATCGAGATCTGCGCCCCGCCGTCTTTGCCGATCAGTGTTACCTCATCTCCTTCCTCCGCTTCTGGAATGTCCTCCAATCCGACCATAAACTGATCCATGCAGACTCTTCCAAGAATCGGAGCTCTTCTACCACGTATGAGCACATACCCACGATTGGACAATCCCCGCGGATAGCCATCCCCATACCCTATCGGTATGGTCGCAATCCTCATCTTCCTCGGCGTCACATAGGTGCCGCCATAGCTGACAGCAGTTCCGGCCGTCACTTCTTTTATGTAGACGATACAGCTCTTTAGAGACAACACAGGCTGCAGCGGCACAAGATCTCTTGCCACCTCTGCAGACGGCCAGAGTCCATAGATTGTAATGCCGGCCCTGACTGCATCCATATTTGCTTCGGGAAGTTCCACAATCCCTGCGCTGTTGGAACAGTGTTTCACAGGAATCCGAAAGTTACATTCCCGCTCTACTCTTGCTATAAAATCCTGCAAAAGCGTAAGCTGATGTCTGGCTGCCGATTTATCCGTCTCATCCGCTCTTGCAAAATGGGTAAACATCCCTTCTAATCGGATCCCCTCGCTGTGCAATACTTTCTCGACAAAGGCAATGCCGCTTGCATCCGGGCTGATCCCCAGCCTTGCCATACCGGTCTCCACCTTGATATGTACGTTAACGGACTTTCCTATCCTGCGCGCGCAGGCCGCCAGCTCTTCAATACTGTCCTCCCGAAAGACGGCAGGCCGTATATCGTACCGGATCAAGTCTTCATAACAATAGGGAAACGTATACCCAAGGACCAGAATCGGTTTTTCCAGCCCGGCATGCCGCAGAATCATGGCTTCCTCCGCCGTGGCAGTTGCATAACCGGACACATAGGGAAGAGGCTCCAATTCCCTTCCAATCTGTACTGCGCCGTGTCCGTAGGCGTCTGTCTTGATCACCCCGATCATCTTCGTCCCCGGCGTTAAATTCCGGTGCATCTGCTCCATATTATAATGGATGGCATCCAGATCGATCACTGCGTAACCTCTTTGATATTTTTCATTGATCCTGAGCATGGGATCCTCCTTTCCTGACAGCTTCTCCAATCCGGTCAATGATATCTGTCGCCGTCATGGACGTTTCTGTCCTCTGCTCCGCTGCCAGATCCCCGGCCGCTGCGTGCAGAAAGACTCCGGCCGCAGCCGCCTGATATCCTGTCATTCCCTGGGCAAGCAGCCCAGTGACCATACCGGCCAGCACATCTCCCGATCCCGCCGTCGCCATACCGGAATTCCCTGTCGTATTCAGATAATGCTGGCTTTCCTTCCACGCCGCCACAATGGTCCTTGCATCTTTGCAGACCACCGTACAACGCAGCCTGTCGCAAAGCTGCAGAGGATATTCCGTCAGATGTGCTCTCGCCTGCGTCGTCGTACATCCATAAAGTCTCGCAAATTCTCCCAGATGGGGCGTCAGAATGACTGCCTGATCTTTCTTTGGTCTGTCCGCCAGAGCCTCCTGTAATTTCTTATCCTGAGCCAGAAGATTAATTCCGTCTGCGTCGATGACAAGAGGCAGACCGCTCTCCATAATACTAAACTGCAGCAGCCGCTCTGCCATCTTTCCCATGCCCATCCCCGGTCCGGCCAGGATGCAGTCTGCCCATGCCTGCGCCTCCCGCAAAGATGCCATAAACTGCGTTTCTTCCCTGCCGGCATCCTCATCGGTATAAGTCAGAATCATCGCCTCCGGTACAAACTGCTGCAATGCCGTCCGGTTTTCCGCTGCCGTGACCACCTTGACCATGCCGGCCCCGGTCCGAAAGACACTTTTTGCCGCCATCATGGCGGCGCCGGCAATCTCTTTGTTTCCGGCAATCACCAGCGCCTTGCCGAAACTCCCCTTGTTTCCATTAGCAGGACGCGCCGGAAGCAGTTCACAGGCTGCCCTGTCATAAGTATACCAATGCGGCGGCTTTTCATAGAAACTGTGTTCATCAATTCCCATCTGCCTACAAACCAGTCTGCCACAATAGAGCGCCCCTGGATATAACATCTGCCCAATCTTACGGAATCCATAAGTCACCGTCAGATCCGCCCGGACGCCGCATCCCATCACTTCCCCTGTATCCGCATGGATTCCCGAAGGAAGATCCACACTACATACAAAGGCTCTGCTGCGGCCGATCCACTCGATCGCATCCTGAAAGCTGCCCTCCACAGGCCTGGATACTCCGATGCCCAAAAGAGCATCCACTACTATATCATATTCACCTTCCTGTATGGTGCTAAAGATCTGTGCCTGATATCCGCGCAAAATATCAATCTGCCGCTTCGTCTCCTCTGTACAGCGGTCATAGAAATCTTCCACAGGTATCACATAAACCACCTCGTAACCTTGCAGCATAAGCAGCCGTCCCACTGCCAGTCCATCTCCTCCATTGTTCCCGCATCCTGCCAGTATCATCACTCTGCAGGGCGTACTGCCGCACAGCCGCTGGATCTCTTCCACTGTGACTAACGCTGCCCGCTCCATAAGGAGCAAAGCCGGCATATGCAGCTTCTCTATCGTATTTCTGTCATATCGCTTCATCTGCGCTGCCGTAACCAAAAATTGTTTCATCCTTGTACCCTCTATCAGATTTGCCCTGTACTGTCAAAGAAGCATCCAAATCCTATGATTTGGACGCCTCTGTCCCGTTCTCCATCTGTGCTTCTTCCGGTTCCTTCGTCTCCTGTACTGCGTCCTTCTTAGCGCCGCGGCCCTCTTCCGGATCATACTTCATATCAAAGATTTCTATCACATCCGCCCCGAAGATATCATGCATATAAGAATAAAGCTGATGATTCATCATCTCTTTTTCCTGTTTACGGACCACTTTCTTCTTTAATTCTCTGCGGATCGTTCTGATCCACTCCTCTATCTCTTCGAGTTCCTCCGTATTCTTGTGCAGTCTCTGATAACAGATCTCCATCGTCGCCAACATCAACCTGTTGTTTACCGCAACAATCTGCCTGGGAAGTTCCAGCATCTCCTCCTCACAGGCCTGCAGTTTCTCATTACATTCACTGACCAGGCGCTTATGCGTCTCCATCTCATTCTCCAGCCTGAGCGTTGCGCCGTGCTCCATCTCATTGGCCAACACGACAATCTCATCCATCAGCTTCTTCTTCAGCTTACGGATCTCCCGATTCTTCGTATTCACCTTACCCTGGCGTTTCAACAAGCCGTTTAACTCACATTCCATATCCTTAATCTCAGCAGAATAATCCCCCAAGGTAAAAAGCTGATGCCACTTATGATCCAATGTAAGAATCGGAATCTTCTTATCTGCCAAAGCCGACTGAAATACTTCATCTGTTCTTTCCATATCTTATTCTACCTCGATCTGCCCATCATAAGACGATAAATTATAGGATAACTTCATCAGGCTGTCCGAAAGATGCACACTCTCCACCTGTATTCCCTTCGGGACATGCAGATCCACATGCGCGAAATTCCAGATTCCCTTGATGCCATAGGATACAAGTTGTTCCGCCACACCTACCGCCACGCTCTTTGGTACTGTGAGAACTGCAATATCAATCTCCTTCTCCTTGACAAACCGTTCCATCTCCTGCATCGGCCGTACTTTGATCCCACGGATCCTCGTCCCATGGATCTTCGGATCAATATCAAAAAGCCCTCTGAACAGAAATCCCCGACGCTCGAAATCCATATAATTGACCAGAGCCTGTCCCAGATGCCCGGCTCCCACAATAATCAGGTGATGTTCTTTATCAAGTCCCAGGATTTTACCGATCTCTTCATAGAGATATTCTACATTGTATCCATAGCCCTGCTGGCCGAAGCCACCGAAATTATTCAGATCCTGTCTGATCTGGGATGCCGTAACCTGCATGATATCACTTAATTCCTGGGAAGAAACTCTCTCGATCCCCTCATCCTTCAATTCGCCCAAATACCTGAAATATCTGGGTAATCGGCCGATCACAGCCTGTGAAATTCCCTTTGCTTCCACCTTGCTGCCTCCTAAGAACATTAATAGTAATAGTATACAACTGTGTTAAAAAACTGTCAAACTATCCGTTGACAGTTTTGGTAACTGATTGTAAACTGTTGGTAAAGTGTGAATAAGATGAAAAGATTCACAGATTATTTTTGCCGCCATGAGCAGCATGGCGGGAAATGTGAAACAGGAGCCTATCATGATACTTTCTGTAAGTAATATCCATAAATCTTTTAACGAAATACCAGTTCTTGCGAATGTTTCTTTTCATATAGAGGATTACGATAAGACTGCCATTGTGGGGATCAACGGAGCAGGTAAAACGACCCTGCTTCGTATTATTATGGGGGAAATATCCGCCGATGAAGGGCTCGTGACGGTATCTCGCGACAAAACAATCGGCTATCTCTCTCAGCATGAAGCAGTGTCCGGGGAGAATACCATATATGACGAACTTCTGTCCGTCAAACAGGAGATCATCGCTTTAGAGCAGAGAATGCGCTCTGTGGAACTGCAGATGAAAACCGCTTCTGAAGACGTGCTGTCCGGACTCATGGACACTTATGCGGATCTTACACATGCCTTTGAATCAGCCAATGGTTACGCCTATAAGAGCGAATTGACCGGCGTCTTAAAAGGCCTCGGATTTACCGAAGAAGAGTTTAAACGCTCTGTCTCCACTCTCTCCGGCGGTCAGAAGACCCGTGTGGCATTAGGCAAACTGCTCCTGTTAAAACCGGATCTGATCATCTTAGACGAGCCGACCAACCATCTGGATCTGTCTTCGATCACATGGCTTGAGACCTATCTGCTTAACTACAAAGGAGCTGTGATTATCGTCTCCCATGACCGGTACTTTCTGGACCGTATTGCCAATAAGGTAGTGGAGATCAACCAGACAAAGGCCACTGTGTTTACCGGCAATTACTCTGCCTATGCGGTCAAAAAGGAGGCCTTGCGCGCGGCTGAGTACAGCGCCTATCTGAAACAGCAGCAGGAGATCCGACATCAGGAAGCCGTGATCGAAAAGCTTCGTTCCTTCAACCGTGAGAAATCTATCCGTCGTGCCGAGAGCCGCGTGAAAATGCTTGACAAACTCGAAGTGCTCGATAAGCCTGCGGAAGTCCGTACCGATATGCATTTAATACTGGAGCCAAAATATGCCAGCGGCAACGATGTTCTGCGCGTGGAAGATCTGTCGAAGACTTTCGGCTCTCTGACACTGTTTGAACATCTTTCTTTTGAATTGAAAAAGGGAGAACACGTAGCGATCATCGGAGACAATGGCACCGGCAAAACCACAATCTTAAAGATCATCAATGAACTGGCGGCCCCCGATACCGGTGAAATCCATCTTGGAAGCAATGTAGCGATCGGCTATTACGACCAGGAGCACCATGTCTTACATATGGATAAAACACTGTTTGAAGAAATCTCAGACGACTATCCTTCCCTTAGCAATACGGAAATCCGTAACACGCTTGCTGCTTTCCTCTTTACCGGAGAAGACGTCTTCAAACAGGTGAAAGCCTTAAGCGGCGGTGAACGTGGACGGGTATCCTTAGCCAAACTGATGTTGTCAGAAGCTAATTTCCTGATCCTGGATGAGCCGACCAACCACCTGGATATCATGTCCAAGGAGATTCTGGAGGATGCTCTGAATGCCTACACCGGCACTGTTTTGTATGTATCCCATGACCGCTATTTCATCAATAAGACTGCTTCCCGGATTCTCGACCTAAGCGGCAAGGTCCTGACAAGTTACCTGGGCAATTATGAATATTACCTTGAAAAGAAAGAAGCCCTCGGTACTGGCCCCTCTCCAAAGGAGAACCAGACGGCCGCTTCCCCTGTTTCTGATACCAAGCAGACCTGGAAAGCCCAGAAGGAATTGCAGGCCGCACAGCGCAAGAAAGAAAATGAACTCAAAAAATGTGAAGAATCCATCGAACAGTTCGAACAGCGTAATGCTGAAATCGATCTGCTCATGTCGTCACCGCAGATCTGCACCAACGCCGCCAGGCTGCAGGAACTCAATCAGGAAAGGGAAACCAACGAAACAACTTTAAACGAACTCTATGCAAAATGGGAACTTCTCTCTGAATGAGGAAGTTCCCACAGCATTCTCTCTACAGTGACTCGAAGGTAACTCTGACTGCCTTAATAAAGTCTTCGCTGTTTAGAACTGTCACATCTTTCAGCGATGTAATGAGCGCCAGATCCTTCGTCATTTTTCCTTCTTCAATCGTCTTAACCGTCGCCTTTTCCAGCTTATCCGCAAAGATCATCAATTCTTCAATGCCATCCAGTTCTCCGCGTTTACGAAGGGCTCCCGTCCATGCAAAGATCGTTGCAACCGAATTGGTGGAAGTCTCCTCCCCTTGCAGATGCTTGTAATAATGTCTCTGTACCGTCCCATGTGCAGCCTCATATTCGTAGACGCCGCTTGGCGATACCAGCACGGAAGTCATCATGGCAAGGGAACCAAATGCCGAGGATACCATATCGCTCATCACATCGCCGTCGTAATTCTTGCAGGCCCAGATAAAACCGCCTTTCGCTTTCATGACGCGCGCCACAGCATCATCAATCAGCGTGTAGAAATATTCGATTCCTGCCGCCTCAAATTTCTCCTTGTACGATGTCTCATAGATTTCCTGGAAGATATCCTTGAAATTGTGATCGTACTTCTTAGAGATGGTGTCTTTCGTCGCAAACCAGAGATCCTGTTTCGTGTCCAGTGCAAAATTAAAACATGCCTTTGCAAAGCTGGTGATCGATTCATCTGTGTTGTGAATTCCCTGAAGGATTCCGGAACCGGTAAAGTTATGTATGGTTTCCCTGATCTGCGTACCATCCTGCGCCGTGAAGACAAGTTCCGCCTTACCGGGACCCGGCACCTTGATCTCTGTGTTCTTATATACATCTCCGTAGGCATGACGCGCTAATGTGATCGGTTTCTCCCAGTTCCTGACACACGGTTCTATCCCCTTCACAACGATAGGCGCACGGAATACCGTTCCATCCAGCGCCGCACGGATCGTACCGTTCGGACTCCTCCACATTTCTTTCAGGTTGTATTCGGTCATCCTGGCAGCGTTTGGCGTAATGGTTGCGCATTTCACCGCCACGCCATATTTCTTCGTGGCTTCTGCGGAATCCAGGGTCACCTGATCGTCTGTCTCGTTGCGGTGCTCAAGCCCAAGATCGTAATATTCTGTCTTCAGATCAATATAAGGAAGCAGCAGTTCCTCCTTGATCATCCTCCAGAGAATTCTGGTCATCTCGTCTCCGTCCATTTCTACAAGCGGGGTCGTCATTTTGATTTTTTCCATGCTCTTCTTCCTTTCCATTGCTTCTATTCTCGTGTTGTCCATTCCTGTCTTTTGTATTATACCATACTTTTTCTATGTTGTAACAGCGATTCATGCATCCTAAACCCCAGCCTGATTAAGGGAATCCAGATGCTTATGCTTCCTCTCCGTAAATCTCATACAAGCCATTTTTCACCATATTGTCGTAGGCATTCAGCATATGTCTGTTCGCAAGCTTCTCCGCCTGGTCTGCATCCTTCTTTCGGATCGCCTCCATAATCTGTCTGTGTTCATCATTAGAAGCCCGTCCACGTGTGTTCGTGGAAAGGGTCTTCTGCCTGACACGCAGCACATATTGGTGATAGTCCCGCAGCGTATGTTCCAACATTTTGGAATCACATGCCTCATAGAGAATATCATGAAACCGGTTGTCTAGTTCTGCCATCTGATCCATATGTCCCTTCGACGCATGGAAATCCGCCAGATAGACGTTCTCTTCCATCTCCTCCATCTGCTCCCTGGTGATCTTCTCCGTGGCCAGCCTGGCGCACAGTCCTTCTAGCAGCGAACGGATCATATAGATATCCTTCACATCTTTGGCCGTAATCCCTGTCACATAAGCGCCCCTGTTCGGCACGATCTGGATCAACCCTTCCAGTTCGAGCTGCCGGAACGCCTCTCTGACTGGCGTGCGGCTGACACCCAGTTCCTCTCCGATTGCCACTTCTTTCAATTCTTCATGTTCCTTATATTTACCGCTTAAGATATCCTCCCGCAGTTTTTGGAACACCCTGCCGCGCAGGGAATACTTATCGTTTACTTCATTCTTCAGATCATAATGACTCATTTTAACTTTCTTTACGCTCCACTTCTTCCTAAACTGTCATCCTGTGATCGAGCCCACAGCCTGCCTGTAGAATCGACTTCTATTCAGCCTGTACCTTTCCCGTATCCTGTCTTCCTGGCATGGGAAGCTTAAGTTCTTCACAGGTCTTCTGGATCTGCGCCGTCAGCTCCTCATCCGTGAGCACAGTCACACGACCGGCCGCATATTCCTCATCCACCCAGACTTTCAAAGCTCTCACCAGATCACAGTTCTTGTCCAGATGATCTTCTTCTTTCAGTCTGTAATACGTATTGATCCAGTGCGCGATCCCGGCCAGCCCGGAAGTGTTTGACACCGCACACAGCACCGGTCTGTTTAAGAATTTCTCAGTGTCAAAAATATTGTAGATCTCTTCATTTTTCAGCAGTCCGTCTGCATGAATGCCCGCTCTTGTCACATTGAAATTCTTCCCTACGAAAGGAGTCCGCGGCGGGATCTCATAACCGATCTCTTTCTCATAATACTCCGCCAGCTCTGTGATCACCGTCGTATCCATCCCATTAAGATCTCCTCGCAGCTGCGCATATTCAAAGACCATCGCCTCCAACGGCGTATTCCCAGTCCGTTCCCCGATGCCAAACAGCGAAGTGTTGATGCCGGAACAGCCGTAAAGCCATGCGGTAGTGGAATTCGCCACCGCTTTATAGAAATCGTTGTGTCCATGCCACTCAATCAACGCATGGGGAACGCCGGCATGGGTATGCAGTGCATAGATGATCCCCTGAACACTTCTCGGAATAACCGCTCCTGGATAGTTGACGCCATACCCCATCGTATCACAGGCCCGCACCTTGATCGGAATCTGGTACTCTTCCATCAATTTCATAAGCTCCATGCAGAAAGGAACGACATACCCATAAATATCTGCCCTGGTAATATCCTCTAAATGGCAGCGCGGGCTGATCCCTTCCTCCAGGCAGTCCCGGATCACACTCAGGTAATGGTCCATCGCCTGTCTTCTTGTCATTTTCAATTTCAGGAAAATATGATAATCCGAACAGCTTACCAAAATCCCTGTCTCTTTCATACCGATTTCCTTGACCAGCTTGAAATCGTCCTTGCTGGCACGGATCCAGCTTGTGACTTCCGGATAATGGTATCCGCGCTCCATGCATTTATAGACTGCATCCCGGTCCTTCTTACTGTACAGAAAGAACTCACTTGCCCGAATCATGCCGTTTGGTCCGCCCAGCCTGTGCAGATGATCAAAGATCGTGACGATCTGCTCTGTTGTATAAGGCGCCCTGGACTGCTGTCCATCCCGAAACGTCGTATCTGTGATCCAGATATCTTTCGGCATATTGTGAGGCACTGTCCTGTCGTTGAACGGGATCTTCGGAATCTCGGAATAGGGAAACATATTCCTGAAAACGTTAGGTTTCTTCACATCATCCAGTATATACATATGCTCTTCTATTTCCAGAAGATTATTGTGATCATTCATTGTTACCGGACGATTTGTGAAAGTTCTCTCATCATACATAGCTGTCATCACGCCTTTCCTGACTGTATTGGCACTTTCCGTTGTATGCCACGTATAATTGTATACAATCATACCGTCTATGTCAACCCTATTCTGCACACATCCTTTCTACATCTAACATCCCCCAGCCTTGTTTGTTCCAGTCGTCCCCCATATCATAGGCGCTGTAGATCATCTTCCGCTTAACCTGATCATTATTCATATGAGGATATTTCTGTAGAAAAAGAGCTGCCGCGCCCGAAACGACTGGCGTTGCCATGGAGGTGCCGCTCTTCTTCGTGTAAGCATTGCGGTAGCCGGCTCTGTCGCTGCCTTTCCATGATATATTACAGGAAATAATATCCGTTCCAGGAGCAACTACATCTGGCTTGCGGTACAGGATACTGCGGCTTCCCCTACCGGAAAAGTTCTCACACAGATCTTTGCGCGCACCAAAATAGCCGCCCTCATGACAACCAACCGTAATCACCCTACGGCTGCATCCAAGCGGCGAGATCGTCCCTTCCTTTGGGCCATTATTGCCTGCAGCACAGACCACTACGATTCCCTGTTCCCACGCTGTGTCCAGAAGATTCACCAGCTCTTCCATCCGTTCCATCTCACCATTCTTTCCAATTCCAAGAGATACATTCAGTACACGGATCTGATACCGCTTCTGGTTCTCCAATACCCAGGTAAGGCCTTGCTGCATACTCTCGATACATCCTTCCCCCTGCTGATCCAATACTTTACCGATACAGAAACGGCACGCCGGCGCTACCCCGCGATAGAAGCCGCGGGAAGCATATCCGCTTCCTCCCACGCATCCCGCTACATGGGTTCCATGCCCGCTGTCGTCATATATCTCTCTCCGTTCATTTACAAAATCGGCAAACGCAATCACCCGATTGCCGAAATCAGGATGTCTGCCGATTCCTGTGTCCAAAATTGCTACGGTGATCTCTTCCTTCACAATAGTTTGTTGTGTATTCTCACTGCATCTTATTTGTTTTCTAACACGATTCACGATAGTTCTCCATAAAAAAACTCCCGACTTATAGATTTATTCTATGTCGGGAGTTCTTCCATGTTCAGTATTCTATGACAGAGACTTCTTTCTTCGCCCATTCCTGTTGTAAAAGAACATCGCAAGCGCTGCAAAGAGCAGGCCGGCGCTCAAAAACCACTTTGGATGAATGCTGTGGTCCCCCGTATCGGGAGAATCATCTTTATTGCCCAAAGAGGTAAACACAGCCTGACCGTCCTTCACATCCGCCGTTGCACCGCCGGATCCATAATTATAAATGCCATACGCCGAAAAATGTTTCGCCGTAAATGCGACTGCATTCAGACCATCCGCGGATATGATTCTGCTGTCCACTTCTTCCAGCTGTCCATCCGCATCCAGACATACCACATGCAGATTTTCTTCTAAAACCCCATCCGGCATCGGAAGGGTCACATCCACACTCATCTTCCCAAGTCCCGTAATCGGCACGCCGGTAGCTGCCTCCGTCATGCCAATCTCATAGGCGCAGAGATTACCCGGAAGGGTATTCCCATAAAGACTTTTATAGACATCGCTGATCTTAAGCCTGGCAGCATCATTGTCTTCCACTGTCAGAAGATACTTCTCCTCGGAACCTTCCAGTACAGCGCCTGCCATACCGCTATCGGGTAATGTACTGCTGTTGATCTGCACGGTAATGTTGGAAGAAGAACTGTCCATGTCCAAAGCGCCGTCATTTCCTGTTTCCTCCGAAGCAGTCTCCTGCCCGGCAGACAAAGATGCGCCCTCCTCCAGAACATAATCTGCGCCATCAATCCTGCAGATATCACCAGCTTTCGGAAGCAAACCACTGCCTTTCCTGGCAACGATCTGCAATACACCGTTCTCACCGTCTGCCGCGTCCTTTGTCTTCTTACAGACAACGCCGTTAAAACCTGCCTTTTCATCCCCTAACACAGTACCTGTCAGGTCACCTGCTGTCTCTGGAATTACCGCCACGCTGCTTCCCTTTAAGGCCAGATCACGGTAGGCATCTCTGTAAAGTCTCGTCGCCATCGGCTCATAGGATAACTGAGGAAGACTCTCTCCCTCAAAAACGATCACTCCGCCGTTTGCCTCTCTTCCGGTTTCCAATCCGTCGAAAGCCCGAAGTCCGATCTGTTCCACTGTCGCTGGAATATGTACTGTACTAAGAGGACAACCAGCAAAAGCTCTGTCACTGATCTTCTTTACCTGACTTCCACCTTCTATCTCCGTAAGTGTGCTGCATCCGGCAAAGGCTGCCTCACCGATCTTTTCCAAGCTGTCCGGCAGGACCACCTTCTTGATATCTCCACGTTCCTTAAACGCTTCGGCGCCAATCTGCCTGACGCCCTCCGGAACGGAGACAACGCCGCCGTCTCCCCGATACGCCAGCAGAATGCCGTCCCCAACGATCAGGAATCCACTGTCCCCCTTCTCTTTCCACTCTGTAAGCCAAGGGGTCTGCGCAAAGGCTGAAGCCTCAATCTCCCGGACACTTTCCGGAATCGTCACATCCTGCAGATCATCACAGTGATAGAACGCCGCATATCCGATCTCTTCCACTCCTTCCGGTATCTCAATCGATTCCAGCCCTGATCTGGCAAAAGAAAATTCACCGATCCGCTTAACATTCTCCGGAATCATATAAGAAGTCCTGGCATCATCATAGTAAGCCTGCGCAGCAATAACCACTTTGCCATCGTTGTTCCTGACAATCGTATATTTGGGGAAAGAGCCGCCCTTCGCATCCCCGGAACCAGCCATACCCGGCACGGTATCCGTGTTCTCCTGTATATTATCCACCGGTTCCCCGCCAATCGTCCCGCCAGTACTTCCTACATTGATCGTAGCCGTGGCATTATCGATGATGACATAGGCCTGCTGTCCGATTACCCTCGTCTTGCCTTTGACCGTCGGGTCTTCCGTCTCAGCCATCGCATTCATGTGTGATACTTCATGATAATAATCAACGGGCGCCGCAGACTGCTGTGCATCGCTCGTCTCAGGAGAAGATTCCCCTTCTTCCTCTGTCTGCGCATCTTCGTTCTGTTCTTCCGCCTCAGACTGTTCCTCCCCGTCTGCACCATCAGAAAACGGCGCTTCCTCATACTCGGAAACCTCAATCTCCTCTAACTCCAATGACTGTGCATAAGTATGTGCCATGGAACCAGGTTCCGCCTGAATGTCCAGCTTCGTGCAACCGTCAAATGCCGTACTGTGGATCGTGCTGACAGACGGCGGAATGATGATCTTCCTGAGTCGCACACAATCCTCAAACGCTTTCATATCAATATTTTTGACAGAAAACGGAATTTCTGCTTCTTTCAGATTCCTGCAGTTAGAAAACGCATACGCCGGAATCTCCTTCGCATTGCTGCTGATCTTCACCTTTTCCAGGTTGTAATCTCCCCAGAAAGCATAAGGCTTGATCGTCTTAATCCCGGAAGGCATCTCATAGCTGCCGCCCTTCCTGCCCGCAAGAAACTGATATAAAGTATCCCTTCCATCTTTGTTCAGAATGGCTCCATCATCACAGGTAAATTTTGGGTTGCTGCTGCTGAAACGAACCTGCTGCAGACTGTGATCCCCTGCAAACGCACCATTTCCCAGGCTGGTAAGCCCGGTTCCCACTGTCACTTCCTTTAAGGAAGGACAGCCGCTAAAGGCCGCAGTGCCAATTGACTGCACGGAGTCGGGAATCGTCACGCTTTCCAGATTCTTACACTCTGAAAAAGCGCTTGCACCGATAACTTCCACCGCATCCCCGATTGTGACGCTCTTAATGTCGTTATTACCTGCAAACGCTTCCGCCTCTATCTTTTCTACATAATTGGAAATAGACACGTTCTGTGCCGTGCCATTGTATTTCACTAATGTCGTCCCGTCCATCTGAAAATCAGATGCAGAAGCGGTCGGAGCCGCTTCCACATCTGATACAGGGATCTGTGTCACTGCCACTGCTGTTGCAAGTAACAGTATACCGATCAGATTTCTTATTATTTTACTCATAGAATACCCTTTATGCTGTTTTCACTTTGGTTCTCTTATCTTTCTTCATAAACAGAATAATCGATAAGCAAGCCAGACCGATGGATAAGAACCACTTCGGATGAATCGGATCTCCCGTCTTCGGCGTCGTATCTAACATACCTTCCGTTAAGTTACCCGTATCGACATAGATCGTATACGGTGAGAAGTGCGATGCCGTAAACCTGATACAAGGAACACCGTTAATCGTCGTGAAGTTCTCATTCAACTTCTCCAACTGGTTCCCATTGACTACCGCACCTGCCATATTGTTACCGCCATAAGCGATCAAGGCATCCGGGATCGGTATCGTGATATCCACAGAGATTCCTGCCGTATCGGTGATCTTCGTCGTTCCGGTCGCGTCATACAGGCTAATATCCATCGCATAGTACAGAATATTATCCAGACTACCGTACTCATTCGTCAATGCATCCGCAACTGCTTTCGTCGCCTCATCCGTCTCGGAAATCTTAATGATAAAGTTATCCGTAGCGCCATTTACATTCGCTGTCGCCAAATCCTTATTCGAGATACCCGGCTTCGTAATGTCCACACGGGTATTACCGGTATCATTACTTGGCCTGGAACTGGTTCCTGTGCTCGTTGTGCCCGCCGCCGGTGTTGTTGTTGCCGGCGCGGTTCCTTCCGTATACTCAGCCGTGATCGTCACGTTATTTCCAGGCATCGTAAAGGTTGTCGGCGTCGTACTTACACTGGCAAGAGACACTCCCGGAGATTCTGTCACCCACTTACTGAATACCGATCCCGCCGCCGGGGTGCTTGCCGTAATGACTACCGGCGCACCCTTCGCATAGCTTCCACTTCCGCTTCCGCCGATGACTGTCACAGAATACATCTCCACACTGCCCGTTGAGGATGTGGTCGATGTAGACGCCGTAGAGGAAGACGTAGTGCTCGTACTGGACGATGTCTTGGAAGAAGTCTTATTCGACGATGAATTGCGGCTGGAATTCGTTGAACCTCCATTGTTGGTACTGCCGCCGCTTGTCGTCGCTTTATACAAGGCCACAATAGACTTGTTCGCCTGTATATTCGTGTAACTGTCACTCCACTTATCAAATGCATATCCGGCATGCACAGGCTGGGACGGTGCAATCGCATCGGCGCCCGGCTCGATATACTGCGTCGGCCCGATCTTCTTACCATCTACGCCATCATAGAATTCTACCATGTACTTACCGTTGATCATACCGTCGTCAGAATGTCCCTGCGCATAGAAAATCGTATCTTCGTGAATCTTCTCATCCACAGCCGTATGATTCATTCCTGCCCACTGTTCAAAGGTCCATCCTTCTCTCACCGGTGGCTGTGGAACTGTCGCATAAGCGCCATCCTCCACGTACTGCGGGTTGCTTATGGCATTTCCTTCCTTGTCAAGAGTCTCCTGCATCAATACATGATCATAATCCAGGAAAGAAACAAGCCACTGTTCACCCAGAGGATTCTGTTCATCAAGTTCCAGTAAATATGCATCGCCATATTCTTTTACATATCTGACTACCGCCGAGTCCTTATAGGTTCTGACTGTAGTTTTCACTTTCTGGTTCTCATCGCTGTTCTCAAACGCGCTTCCAGATATTTTTACTTCCTTTCCATAAATGGTCAGGCTGGTCAGGTTATTCGACCCCACAAAGACGCCTTTTTCCACATCATTCGTCGTAATCGGCAGGATCACCGACTGCAGTTTATCACAGTTCTTAAAGCAGTCTTCCGGTATAATAGACAACCCCTTCGTGTCTTCTCTGCCGAAGCTTACAGAAGTAATATCATCACAGTCCTCAAAAGCTCCCGGCTTGATCGTGCTGACATTCGCAAGATCCGGATCCGACGCAACGCTGACGGAGGCCTGACCGGTGAGTCTTCCTCTTGCCGACAGACATTCTTCAATCGTGTAAGAACCGTCCGTATTCTTAGAATAAATGATGCCATTGACTGTGGTATAGTAATCATTATCTCCAACCATCGTCATCGAGTAACAGCCTCTAAAAGGTGCCTTACCGATATCCGCACAAGCAGGACCTAAAATAACATATCGCAGATTCTCACAACTGTCAAATGCATAATCCGGCAGATAATCCACACTGTTTAACGTAATTGATTCGATCAGATCATTGCCCCGCGCATATTTTTCGCGGTCAGTTGTATCATCATAATCTTTAAAATAACCGCTGAACAGACCCGGTACGATCTCCGTTGTATCATTCTCATCTCTGGTCGCGCTCTCATACATACGTCTGATCTCCGGCGTCCAGTTGCTTCTCAGATACGTATTGTAGTTGCCGGTATTTCTCTCAACACCGGTAGTAGGTTCCCCATCTGCATCGTAGTTTTTGATATATCCATATACATCGATGGAATCAACGCCTTCCGGCACCACAATATTCTTCGTTGAGTAAACCAGTCCCTGCTCTTCTGCCGTAGGCGCTCTGTAGGGATCGTTGGCATCCACGATATCAATCACATTGTACGGTCTCACCGTATAATACGGCTGAGGCCTGCTGTCCATTGCATGAACTGTGATAGGCTCGAAGAGCCAGTCTGTCAAAGTATTAAATGCTGTATCACCGCCGTCGCCTGAATCAGGTAAATCCGGCGTGTCAGGATCCGTTGATGTATCGGGATCTGGATTGCCATCAAACCATTCGTCCCATCTGGCACAGAATTCCGCATTGATCCATGGCCCAAACAGATCCGTACCATACACTGCTTCCGGCTCTTCTGCCGCCTGCCATGCAAGTGCAAAGTTCTTCCGGTCTTCATCGTATTTCCTGTCACGATATCGGTCATACCACTCGGCGACTTTCATCTCCTCATAGGTTTTGAATCCTTTCCGCTTGATCTCATCCTCATGCGCGTCATTTAAGATCTCGCTCACTTCACTGTATTTCGGATAATCTAACAGTGTGATCTTCTCTGTGATCGGATTATACATCACTGTCAGATAAGTAGGGGAAAGGCTCTTATAACATACACGGATTCCGTCCTGGGTCTGGATCACATTATTCGGATCTGTCGCCCATTCAAACGGCGCGTATCCCTGTACGATATCTCCGTGGAAAGTCAGTTCTCCACTCTCCGTCTTAAACGCATCTGTCCCGATCTTAAATGCCTCGTGTCCTCCTAACGGAGAGTTGAAAGTTACATCCACAAGGCTGGTACAGTCCTTGAAAGCATTGTCCCCGATCGCTGTGACAGAATTGCCAATATAAACTTTCTCCAGCTTCTGCCAGTCTTTACTGTTGGTTCCTCCGCCGCCCTGGAATACGCCATTGGCGATCTCCGAGATGGATTCGTCCATGATCGTAAGGGAAATCACATTCTCATTCAATTCTGAATCGCTGAAGCATCCTGACGCGATGCCAACCACTTTCGTGTGTCCCACAACCGCCGGGATCACCAGTCTTACGTTTTTCTTCTTAGAAGCATCCAATCCTGGCTTAAATGTACAGGATGTCAGAATTCCCTTATCATTGATACAAAGCAGATACGTTCCGTCGCTTACTTCATAGTATTCCACACCATTCTCAATATACAGATATGGCACGGTATCCGATACCGCTGTCTTCGCATCCCAGGTACTTGTTCTCGGATATGCCGGATCCCCCTGCGTATTCGTCTTAGGTCCTTTCACATAGAAATCAGGATTGATCACATCTGCAAACAACATCTCCGGCGTATATTGTACAAAACCACAAGCCTGCGGATCATTCCGCTGGTCTGTCGGGAACTCTACATACTGCAGATTGACACACCGATGGAAGACCGAATCGGGAATTTTCGTGGGAGGCGTCGCAGAACGTCCATAATTCTGTGGGAAAACAACATATTCCAGACTGGATCTTCCTGCAAACATGAAATTACCGATGCTCTTCGCATCAGACATTCCTTTCGGCAGCGTAATTCCCATCGGAAGGGAACCGCCCTCTACTGCAAAAGCGCCCTCACCAATCGATACGATCGCAGAATCTGCCATCTCAACGCTGGATAATGCCGTGCAATTATAGAAAGCATAGTCCTTAACCTCACAGGCAGACTTCATATTATTTAAGTTGATTGTCGCCAGGTTCTGGCACCTTGCGAAAGCGCCATATCCGATCGTTGTGATCGAAGTAGGAAGATTGATCTCCGTGATCGCCGTACCGCTGAAACAGTCTGCCCCGATCATCTCTGTACCCTGAGCGATATTTACAGTCGCTAACTTAACACATCCCTTAAATGCTCTGTTGCCGATCTTCGCTACATTATCAATCTGAATGCTTTCCATTAAGGCAGCGTCCGCAAAAGCCTCATCTCCTATGTAACCGATCATGGACGGGATCACAAGATTGACAACTTTAGATACTCCCTTAAAGGCCTGATTGCCGATCGCACACATCAGATAAGGGCTTGTTTGCGTCGCAAGGAATCCATTTTGATCATTTGAAGCTCCCATAGCCTCAATGGGCGTTCCGCCCTGCGCCATATAAACTGCATTTGATTTACTGTCAAGTCTGCTGTCGCTGACCCGGCGAAGCGTATATCCTGTACCGTATCTTTCCAATGCAGTATCCTGGTCACAATAGAATTTCATTTTCTGTTCTGTATTAAGTCTATTGGCCGGCGTAACCGATAACTTCTCTGGCTTGGTAGGTTCCGCAACATTATCCGGATTCTTGTTATAGTTATCTAATGCTGTCTGATACTGTTGGAATTCTCTCACTTTGCTATCATATTCTGTCTTACAGTATGTCTGCCAGAAGTCAAGCTCATAAGGTTCCATCGTACCGGCACGATAAAGCTCATACGTAAACTCAAGCGGCAAAGTGGGATCAAAATCTTTCCGCATCTTATCCAATGCTTTATCGTGGTTCATGATAACCTTTCCGTTAGCATCCGTCTCTTCGTAATCAGCGTCAAAATACGCTTCGAATTTATTTTCGTTAACTGTATAATATGCTGTGATCGGCGCCATGCCCAGCGCAAGATTATCTGTCGAGTACTGATTGTTATATTTACAGATCACCCCTCGTGGCGCATTACTCTCCGGTTCTGTAACCTGATAGAACATAAACTGCCAGCACAGATCAAAAATACCGCCGCCGACATCCGTAGTAGCCAAGGAACATAAAACATCCCCGCCTAAATCATTCTTTATCTCATCAATCTCTTTATTCTCATATTTACCCAGATTAATTCTCTTGCCGCTGGTACTGGTTGCCGTCAATTCATCAAAGGATTTATCCCTGACTTCCTCTTCGATCATGATCTGATTACCGTTTTCATCCAGAACCGGGTTGCCATCCGCGTCTTCTTTCGGAATTAAATTGCCGGTCTTACGCAGTGTGTCAACATAACCATAATCCTCCAGCTCCTTATCGTGAACGTCCGCCGCTCTGGCGACGCTTCGCTCCGCGTCTCCATTATCTGCATAGTTCTCCGGTACAGGTACTGCCGCCACGCCAATCGCTGTGATCATAAGAACCGCCGCGAGACTGCGTCTGACGCTTCTTTTTAATCTTCTCTTCGATTTCTTAGCTGCCTTTTTCATAGCCATTGTTCTCTCCTCAATTCCCCGTATATTTTATGTTGTTTTCCAATGATCAGGAAATGAAAAATCAATTCATTACTTTTATTCGACTCGTTTCGCAACCACGACAAATCTGCCATCTTCTTCCGAATTATCACAGGTTGACAGAGTCAGAAGTTCATCTCCATAACTGGCTGTAACGCCGGTATCATATAACGATAACGCCGCCATCTCCTGCATATTGGAATTGAATTCTTTCTCTGAAGCCGCATCAAAAAACTGGTAATATTTAAATACGATCTCTTCTTCATTATAGATTCTGGATCGGAATACGTACATTACCTCGTAAGTTCCCTTCTCATAGATCGTATCAAACTGGATTGTGGCATGCTTCTTAGCATACTCTTCACTGCTGTACTTGTTCAGATTGCCAAACATCTTACCGGATTTCATATGATGACCATATATGATCAGATTCGTATTCCTATGTACAATGTCGCAGTCCTTATCAAGGAAAAGACTTCCATTCTTGTCATATTCCTGTGTGTAATTGTGATCCAGATAATACTCATTGTTCACTGTCTGCATGACAGGATAATCTATATTAGTATCGTCAATTTTGAGCCATCCGATTAGGCTTTTGTTCTTATTATATAAAGTCTGGTATTCTTCGAGAACCGCAAGCTCTACTTCTTCCTCTTCTGTCCGGTGGATTGTCACCGCAGGCGCGCCTGCGGAAAGCGTCGAACTGCCTTTCAATTCCGCCAGCATCTCATAATCTGATTGCGTCCTGTCAGCATAATAACAGTAAATGCCAAAATATCCAAAACATGCCACGGCGACAGCCGAACACAGAATCACTGTCCATCTGCGGCGTTTCTCCCGCTTCTTTAATTCCAAAAGAATTTCCCGCTGCATCTCTTCATCATAGGCATCCAGCGCACGCGCTTCTACTTTCTGCTTTCCGGCACGGATATCCTGATCTGAACGGACGGTTCCCGCCTGTTCCAATGGCCTTGCTTCTGTACGCTTCGACGCCCTTATTAACAACGGTTTCTTCTTCGTCTCAACGGAAAGAACGCTGTCCTTCGTATAACCCTGGCCCTTATATTGCTGTGCCAGTTCATAGATCTTATCATCAAAATCATTGCCAACGGCTGTCTCAAACCGATACTTGCCGGACTGCATATCGATATACAGTTGGATCACTTCTCCCGGCTGTTCCATATCGACCCTGGTTCTGATCTTCTCAATCTTCGCCTGATCCCGCAAGGCTGCCTTATAATCTGCCTCTGTCTGGAACCTTCTGCCGGAAACCTCTAATCCCGCCATATGGGGATCGCTCCTTTTCTGATTATTTACATATAGTATAATTTTACTATATCTTGAGATTTATGCAAGTGTTTTGTCGAGAAAATACAACTTCTAGAGGTCAGAGACGCTGTCGATCCTATTTCCCGGCCTTTTATCTCTCATAAATCTTTCCCATTCTAAAAACTTCCCCTTTCAAAGTAACACATATCCCCCTTACACATAAGATAAACCATAACTAACATTTGGAGGCACAAAAACATGAGTGATTTATCAGCAACTCACTGCGGATGCAATAATAACAACGGCGGATTTTTCGGCGGTGGATGTGGTTCCTGGATCTGGATCCTTATCCTTTTGGCATGCTGCAACAACAATAATGATGGATGCGGATGTGACGGCAATGGCTTTGGTCTTTTCGGCAATTCCGACAACAACTGCTGCAACACCCTGATCTGGTTACTGATCCTCTCCAGCTGCTGCGGCTGACGGATAAACAGATCATCCCTTTCACATCTATTATTTCACATCTGGGAAATAGGCTCTGGCACTATCAGAGCCTATTTTCTCACATGTACGCCGGAGCAAAAGTACGCTTAAGTGTTTCCTTCCGGGAATACACACATAAGAAACATAAATTCTGTTCCATACACATAGGCATACTATAGACATACACGGTGTGAGCACAGGCATCAGAAAGGCACGAGGTCCTATGGAAAACAATCATGAAGAAGCAGCAAACGTTATGGCATTCGATGCCTTATACACCACAAATCAAATACAGAAACTGAAGGTTCTTCTCCCCTACATAGAACCTCCCATGCAGAAAAATATGGCAGTCTATATCAAATATATGGAGCTGCAGTATACCATGCGCTATGTCCGGAAACACCCCTTTCAGATCAGCGGCTGCAGCATTTCGTCAGACCAGCGGCCGGACCTGCAGTCCTTATGCCTGCAGTTAAGTCTCTACTCTTCTCCAGAGGAGATCAAACAGTTGGAACAATTCCGCAGTATGATCCAGACGATGGAAACCGTGCAGGAAATGTCACAGACTTTTTCCGCCCTGAAGGAAATTTTCCCTGATATGTCCGCATCATCGCCTTTTGGAGAGGCTTCCGACGATAGCGGCGGTTCCTTTTCCATGATGGATATGCTTACGAATATGCTCACACCAGAACAGAAAGAAATGTTTGAAATGTTTCAACAGCAGAGCAAAGAAACAAGGAACGAATAATTTCTATCATCAAACTATATCACAAAAAGGAGCAAACCTATGTCTGGAAACTGGATGGACGATCCTGCCGTATCGCAGATCGACAAAACAAAACTTCAATTCCTGCAGGCTCTCGTTTTTGAAAGCCAATCTCTAAAGAAAGAACAGATGATGCCTTTCTTGATGTCCATTGCCAAAAGAGGTTCCGATCAGCATATTTCCTTTAACAGTGAAGAAATCGAAACGATCACTGCCACGATCCGCAAATATTCTTCTTCTGAGGAGTTGGATAAGATCGATAAACTGATGAAGCTGTGGCAAAGGCCAAACAGGCCACACTGACAAAGAGCCGCCAGGTAATATCTTGCAAAGATACCTCTCCTGGCGGCTTATTTACTGTATCTGTCTTCTCTTGTTTCCAACAACGCAAATCCAGATTCCGGCTTCAGCTTCGTCTGCGCTTTACTTCTGCACGATATTTACGATTCTTCCCGGAACATAGATTTCCTTTACGATCGTTCCGGTCAGCTTATCTGCAACCACTTCTTTGGCTTTCTCAATCACATCTTCCTTCGGATCATCCTTGCCGATCATAAGCGTGGCCCTTGTCCTGCCATTGATCTGGACCGCGATCTCCACGGTGGACTCTACGGTCTTGGCCTCCTCATAGACCGGCCATGATGCCAGATACAGTCTGGACGCAAACCCTGCTCTCTGCCACAGTTCTTCCGTGATATGCGGCGCTACAGGATTGAGCATGGTAAGAAGTGTCTTAAATTCTCCTCTGGTCACTGAATTTTTCTTATAGAACTCATTGATCAGTGCCATCATTGCAGCAATCGCCGTATTGTATTTCAGGCTTTCAAAGTCGTTGCTGACTTTCTTGATTGTCTGATGCATCTTGATCTCCAGATCGGTAGAATATCCGTCCTCCTCTGTCATGAGATCCTGCAGTTTCCATACTCTCTCAAGGAATCGGCGGCATCCCTTTACGCCGTCCTCACTCCAACCGGCGCTCAGTTCAAAGGCGCCAATGAACATTTCATAAGTTCTGAGCGTGTCTGCGCCATATTCTGTCACGATATCATCCGGATTCACCACATTGCCCAGAGATTTAGACATTTTGACGACCGGATGTTCCGCCATTTCACCATACTTCTCTTTGAGCGCCGCCCTCGCCGCTTTCTCGCTGCCGTACTCCGCGAGCAGTTTCGCCTGCTCCTCTGCAGAAAGATTCGCAAAATTATGCGGATTTAATCCCAGAATCATCCCATGGGAAGTTCTCTTGGCGTAAGGTTCCGAACAAGGCACTACTTTCTGGTCATATAAGAACTTATGCCAAAATCTGGAATACAGAAGATGCAGTGTCGTGTGCTCCATTCCTCCGTTATACCAGTCTACCGGCATCCAGTAGTCCAGTGCTTCCTTGCTTGCCAATGCTTCCGTATTCTTCGGATCCGTATATCTGAGGAAATACCAGGAGGATCCTGCCCACTGCGGCATCGTATCCGTCTCCCGCTTCGCCGGACCGCCGCAGCACGGACATGTTGTATTGACCCAGTCAGTCATAAGTGCCAGCGGAGACTCTCCGTTATCTGTCGGCATATAGCTGTCCACCTCTGGCAGCTCCAAGGGCAGCTCGCTCTCGTCAATCGGCACGTAGCCGCATTTCTCACAGCATACAATCGGAATGGGCTCCCCCCAGTATCGCTGTCTGGAGAAGACCCAGTCTCTTAATTTAAAGTTTGTCTTCGCACTGCCGATCCCCTTTTCTTCCAGGAAATCAATCATTCTGGCCTGCGCTTCTTTCACGCTCATTCCATCGATAAAACCGGAATTAACGATCGTGCCTTCCGCCACATCTGTATAGACTTCTTCCTGTACATTTCTGCCGCCCGCCACAACTTCAATGATCGGCAGACCAAACTTCTTCGCGAAATCCCAGTCTCTTTCATCATGTGCCGGTACGGCCATAATCGCACCGGTTCCATAGCTCATCAGGACATAATCAGAAATAAAGATCGGTATTTCCTTCTCGTTGACAGGGTTGACCGCCGAGAGTCCGTCGATTCGAACGCCTGTCTTTTCTTTTGCCAGTTCTGCACGCTCGAAGTCGGATTTTCTGGCCGCCTGCTCTCTGTAAGCGGCAATTTCATCCCAGTTACGCAGTTCGTCTTTATATTTATCGATCAGCGGATGTTCCGGCGATAATACCATATAAGTTGCCCCAAACAGCGTATCGCATCTGGTCGTATAGATGCGGAGTTTATCTTCCTTGTCTTTGATCGCAAAGTCTACTTCTGCACCGGTTGATTTGCCGATCCAGTTCTTCTGAGATACTTTGACCCGCTCCACATAATCCACACTGTCTAATCCCTGGATCAGTTTGTCTGCATACTCCGTGATCTTTAGCATCCACTGGCTCTTCACCTTGCGGACTACCTCAGAACCACACCGCTCACAGACGCCATTCACAACTTCCTCATTGGCAAGGCCAACTTTGCAGGAAGTGCACCAGTTGATCGGCATCTCAGACTTATAGGCAAGTCCTGCCTTAAACAGTTTCAGGAAAATCCACTGTGTCCATTTATAGTAATCAGAATCTGTGGTATTAATCTCTCTGTCCCAATCGAAAGAATATCCCAGAGAATGAAGCTGACTCTTGAAACGCGCCACATTGTTCTGTGTCACGATCTTCGGATGAATATGGTTCTGGATTGCATAATTCTCCGTCGGCAGGCCGAAAGCATCCCATCCCATCGGATAAAGTACATTATAGCCCTGCATTCTTCGTTTCCTGGCTACGATATCTAACGCCGTGTAAGGTCTCGGATGTCCTACGTGAAGTCCCTGCCCCGAAGGGTAAGGAAATTCCACCAGCGCATAATATTTCGGTTTGGAATAGTCTTCAGACGTCTGAAACGCTTTCTCGTCATCCCACACTTTCTGCCATTTCGTTTCCACTTCCCTGTGATTGTATACTTCTGCCATAATGCCTCCATTCTGATCGGTTCCCAAAGTCTCTTATCGTATTATTTTATCCACGTTCTATATTGTAGTATACTTGAAGGATTTGTCAACCTTTTTGCATCTGATTAAAAAACGAGCAAAGCTCGTTTGCGAGATTTCCTTGCGGCAGACTCGTAAGAAAGCATCCACTTCACAGTGGATGCTCCCCTAATCTGCGCAAATTGCCAGCCGCTTATGCGTCACTGCCTGACTCAGCAACCTTGCCTGCTCTTGCCGCTACTTCCTTCGCCTGTACATCACTGGGCGCCTGCTCATATCTTGCAAACTCATACATATAAGTGCCGCGGCCGCCGGTCATCGAACGAAGGTCTGTGCAGTAACCATTCAGACATGCCATCGGGATATCCGCCTCGATCACAGTCTTGCCTTCTCCGGCCGGATTCATGCCGAGCACACGGCCTCTCTTCTTATTCAGGTCGCCCATAACATCTCCTGTGTAAGAATCAGGCACAGTCACCTTCAGATTCGCGATTGGCTCAAGCAGGACCGGTCCTGCTTCCATAAAGCCCTTCTTGAATGCCTGGATCGTCGCCATCTTAAATGCCATCTCAGACGAATCCACCGGATGATAAGAACCATCATAGAGAACTGCCTTCACGCCGACAACCGGATACGCTGCCAACGGTCCACTGGACACAGAATCCTGCAATCCTTTCTCCACTGCGGGGAAGAAATTCTTCGGCACTGCACCGCCTACTACCTCCTGGTCGAACACATACGCCGTATCCAAATCGCCGGATGCCTCAAAGCGCATCTTAACATGTCCATACTGTCCGTGTCCGCCGGACTGCTTCTTATACTTATATTCAACGTCTGATTTCTTCCGTATTGTCTCTCTGTACGCGATCTTCGGATCTTCCAGCTCAATCTCCACCTTGTACTCGTTCAAAAGTCTGCTGGCGATTACTTCCAGATGCAGATCTCCCATACCATAGATCAGCGTCTGTCTGTTCTCTCCGTCATTGACTACCCACAGCGTCTGATCTTCATGTCTCATCTTCTGCAGCGCCTGCGATACCTTATCCACATCTCCCTTATTCTTAGCCCTGTATCTCTTGTATGTATACGGGGTAGAGATTTCCGCCTTGCCATAGCGGATAATTCTCGCCTTAGTAGAAAGCGTATTGCCCGTCCTTGCCGCTGTCAATTTCGCGATAGCTCCGATATCTCCGGCATGCAGTTCCTTGACTTCGATCGGTTTACTGCCCTGCATCACATAGAGCTTGTTGATCTTCTCTTCCACTTCTTTCTCATCGTTATAGATCACGTCGTCATTCTTAAATACGCCTGAGCATACCTTGATCAACGAATACTTACCGATAAACGGATCAACGATCGTCTTAAAGATATATGCGGACTTCGGTTTCGAAAAATCATAATTAGCCTGGAAGATCTCATTGCTCTTAAGATCAATGCCAGCCAGTTCACGGTTCTCAGGACTCGGCATATACTTCACGATATCATCAAGCAAGGTATAGACACCCTGACAAAGTATATTGGAACCCATGGACATCGGCACGATACTGCCATCCATTACGTTGCTGCGAAGCGCTGCTCTGATCTCCGCCTCGGAAAAGCTCTCGCCATTGAAATAGCGCTCCATAAACTCCTCGCTGGTTTCTGCCACAGCCTCCATCAGCGTATCGCGGCAAAGCTGCAGGTTGTCCCTGCTGTATTCCGGCATCTCACATTCTACCACTTCCTTGCCTTCCCAGCGGTAAGCCTGCTCTGTGATAACATTGATATAGCCGACGAACTTCTCATTCTCACGGATCGGCAGATGGAACGGAGCCATCTTCTTGCCGTACTTACCGGTCATGTCTTCCACAACCTGTCTGAACGAAGCATTATCGATATCCATGTCCGTTACAAACACAAATCTTGGCAGCTTGTACTTCTCGCAAAGCTCCCATGCCTTCTCTGTGCCCACTTCCATACCGGCCTTACCGGATACAACAATGATCGCCGCATCCGCCGTAGAAACAGCCTCTTCCACTTCGCCTACGAAATCGAAAAAGCCAGGCGTATCCAGCACATTAATCTTCACGCCCTCCCACTCGATCGGAATAACAGATGTCGCAATGGATATATGGCGCTTCTGCTCTTCTTTTCCAAAATCACTCACTGTGTTCCCATCATCTACCTTGCCCATTCTGGAAGTGATACCGGAAAGGTAAGCCATCGCCTCCACCAGGCTGGTCTTACCGCAGCCACCGTGCCCCAGTAAAACCACATTACGAATCTTATCCGTTGTGTAAATGTTCATTTCTCGCAATCCTCCAGTTCTGTTATTCACTCATGATTGGGCCGTCTCTTGATTCCCAAACACAAATATAAGTATATTTTACTAAATTGCGCAAAAAATTTCAACAACAATTATACATTCTGCACACGATTTTTTCGTCAATTTTCTGTTTTATTGTAACAGTTCAGATACCTTCCCTGAAATTACGCGTATCTTTCACACCGCCCTGCCCAAAAGAAAGCCTGTCTTTCATAATGTCTTTCACAATCCCGGCGTTTTCTCTTGTAGCAAAATCGCTGGAATGCTATACTGGATACGGTTTAAAGATCTCTGCAGCAAAAGATCCGACCAGATCGCACAGACAAGTCCCCGGACTTACGGACAAGAAATCCATTGGAAACACCAAAAAGAAAGGATCAGACCTATGAACACTCCTACCTATGGTTTTATCGGCCTGGGATTGATCGGCGGTTCCATCGCCAGAGCAATCCGCGAAGCGTCGCCGGATGCCCGCATGATCGCATATGATATTCAGAACTCCTCCTTACAGACGGCCCTGGAAGAAAAGGTGATCGATGAGATCTGCCTGGACATTGACAGCTCTTTTGGCGACTGCGACTACCTGTTCCTGTGCGCCCCCGTCTCCCGCAACGATGAAAACCTGCTCACCCTGAAGCAATTTCTGTCGCCGCAGACAATCCTGACCGATGTTGGAAGCGTCAAGACAGGCATTCACAGACAGGTGGAGGCCCTCGGTTTACAAGGGCAGTTCATCGGTGGCCATCCCATGACGGGTTCTGAGCGCTTCGGCTATCCGAATTCCAAGGCATCTCTTCTGGAAAATGCTTATTACATCCTGACCCCTTCCGATACTGTCCCAAGCCATAAGCTAGACGCCTATCGAACGCTGGTCAAATCCATCGGCGCGATTCCACTCATCTTAAATTACGAGGAGCATGACTTCGTGACCGCCGCGATCTCTCATCTGCCCCATGTGATCGCCGCCTCGCTTGTAAATCTTATCAGAAATACGGACTCCGAAACCGGTATCATGAAGATGATCGCTGCCGGCGGCTTCAAGGATATCACCCGGATTGCCTCATCCTCTCCGGCAATGTGGCAGCAGATCTGTCTGACCAACACAGAAAATATCTCGAAGCTGCTGCGGGAATATATTCAATCTCTTACACAGATCGCCGCGCAGATCGATGCCCGGTCTGAAGAATCCCTCTATGAGTTTTTTGACTCTGCACGGGCATACAGAGAGTCTTTCATCAACGTTTCCAGCGGACCGATCAAGACCGATTACGTCCTGACCGTCGATATTGCAGATAAGCCTGGCTCTATTGCCGCCATCGCTTCCCTGCTCGCCGCACACGATATCAGTATCAAGAATATCGGCATCAACCACAACAGAGAACTGGCCGAGGGCGCCCTGCGCATCGAATTCTATGAGGATAACGCCATGAACAGAGCGCTGGATGCGCTGACCAGTCAGGGATACACGATCCATACCAGACGTCCTTCCTGATCAGGACACAGTTTTGATCCATTATCACAAAACCATTGTATCGGAGGCACAACATGATCTTACACAAAGCACATCATCTTAAAGGAGAAGTAACCATTCCCGGAGATAAATCCATCTCCCACCGGGCCGTGATGCTCGGTTCGCTGGCACAGGGAACTACGCTGGTCACAAATTTTCTGCAGGGAGCGGACTGCCTCTCTACCATAGACTGTTTTTCCAGGATGGGGATTGCCATCGAAAAGACACCCGGACAAATCCTGATCCATGGAAAAGGACTGCACGGGCTTCGAAAACCTGACGGTATCCTTGATGCCGGCAACAGCGGCACCACCACAAGGCTGATCTCCGGCATCCTGGCGGCGCAGCCTTTCGAGACAACCCTCACAGGCGACGCCTCCATCAGGAGACGTCCCATGCGCCGGATTATGGAACCGCTTTCCATGATGGGAGCAGATATTACAAGCATAAACGCTAACGATTGTGCGCCTTTGCACATCAAAGGCGCACCATTACATGGCATCCACTACCACTCTAAAGTTGCTTCCGCCCAGGTGAAATCGGCCGTTCTCCTGGCCGGTCTGTATGCAGACGGCATCACCAAAGTAACGGAACCTACCGTAAGCCGCAACCATTCGGAGATTATGCTGCGCTGTTTCGGCGCCAAAGTGCAGACGGAAGACACCACTGTCACCCTCTCGCCGGATCCTGCCTTATATTGCCAGGAAGTATGTGTGCCTGGCGATATTTCTTCTGCCGCATACTTTATTGCCGCCGGACTGCTCGTCCCAGGGGCAGAAGTGCTGATCCAAAATGTCGGAATCAATCCGACCAGAGCCGGCATCCTGAAAGTTGCACGGGAGATGGGCGGTGATATCACCTACTTAAATGTCAGACAGGAGGGGGAGCCTATGGCTGATCTTCTGGTAAGAAACAGCGCTCTTCACGGCATTACCATCGAAGGAGCCATCATCCCGACGTTGATCGATGAACTTCCCATCATCAACATCATGGCCTCCTGTGCAAAAGGAACTACGATCATCCGGGATGCCGCTGAACTGAAGGTCAAAGAATCAAACCGCATCGATGTCATGGTGAATCATCTAAGCGCCATGGGATGTGATATTACCGGCACTGAAGACGGTATGATCATAAACGGGGGCAAATCTCTGCATGGAACGCTTATTGACTCTCACATGGATCACCGGATCGCCATGAGTTTCGCCATCGCCGCTCTGATTGCCGACGGCGAAACGGAAATTCTGGGAAGCGATGTGGTCACGATAAGCTATCCTGATTTCTATGAAGACTTGCACAGACTTACCCATTGACCCCATAAAATGCCAAAAGAGCAGGCGGCATATATATTACCGCTTGCTCTTCTCCTCAGCCTGAAAGCTTCACCAACAGCCGATTCATAAAGTAGGATGCCACCATACAGGAGATCCCTGCCAGACCGCCATACCAATTCAACTGCACGTCCGTCATCTGAAAATGTCTGCCGTCTATGTACTGCTTAAAATATTCCGTATAATATGCCATTAGATAACATGCCGCACCCGACAGCAGCACCCCGACAATCCGAAAATATCCTCTGAAGATGACCATACTGACAAAAGCCGTGACCAATCCCACCACAAAAAACAGCGCCAGGTGCGCTCCATAGCGAATCATCAGGCTGACTGTCTTGATCTGGTCCTGCTCTGGATTGTCGAAAACTGCCATGGCAACCCGCTCTGCCAGCTGCATCGTCACATTCGTGGATCTTACGCCGTTCTGAAAAGAAACGATCATCACGAAATATACCAATAACATCAGGGCAAGGATGGAGGCGACAACTACCGCCAGCTCCAGCATCAGATTTCTATGTTTATTCTGCTTCATGCTGTGATCTGTTCCTATGCATTCATGTTCTTGATTGTGCTGTACGTCTCAATCCTGCTGGCATCCATCTCCGACATACCGATAAAGATAGCGCCATACTCCAGCATGCTGTTCTGTTTATTTTCAACACGCACAATCTCAAGAAAAACATGGAGAACTTCCTTGGTCCAAATTGTCAGGAAAGCTTCATAGACCGCACCCATATCCAGCTTCTCCATACAGGAAAATCCAACTCCTGTCTTGGAACAATCATTGATCGTGATGCCTACTCTCTCTGCCCTGCCGCCCTGGTCCATTCTTCTGACTAACAGCTTGCCTTCCAGTTCTATCCGTTGATTTTTTCTTCTTTCCTGCATAATCTTTACCTTCCTCTTACCTATAAGTAACTTCTTCTATTCAAGTACCTTATTCGTATAAACAATACTTTGTTACTATTCTACTCTATTTATTATCTTTTGTAAAGGAATCCGTGAGGAACATTGCATCCCCAAAACTAAAAAACCGGTACTTCTCCTTTACGGCCACCTCATACGCATGTAGTACATTTTCTCTTCCTGCAAGCGCAGAGACAAGCATAACCAGAGTAGATTCCGGCAGATGGAAATTCGTGATCAGACAGTCCATCACCTTAAACCGATAGCCAGGATAAATAAAAATACTGGTATCCTTGCTGCATGCTTTCAGTATGCCGTCTTCTCCCGCAGCACTCTCAACGGTCCTGCAGCTTGTCGTTCCCACACAGATCACACGGCCGCCGCCTGCCTTAGCCCGGTTGATCTTTGCCGCCGCTTCTTCGGACACCTGGTAGGATTCTGAATGCATATGATGTTCCAGAATCTTATCTGTCTTGACAGGACGGAATGTCCCAAGTCCGACATGCAGTGTCACATAAGCTGTCTCAATCCCCTTCTCTTCTATCCGGTGCAGCAACTCTTTTGTAAAGTGCAGTCCCGCCGTAGGCGCCGCAGCCGACCCCTCATATTTCGCATACACCGTCTGGTAACGATTCTTATCCTGTAGTTTATGGGTAATATAAGGCGGAAGCGGCATCTCGCCGAGGCGGTCCAATACTTCCTCAAAGATGCCGTCGTAAGTAAAACGAATGAGACGGTTTCCTTCTTCCACGATCTTTAAGACTTCTGCCTTAAGAGCGCCATTTCCGAAGACAATCTGTGTGCCCGGTTTCGCCTTTTTCCCTGGTTTCACCAGAGTTTCCCATACATCCTTCTCTCTCCGTTTCAGAAGAAGCACTTCTATGGAAGCGCCGGTATCTTCCTTGACGCCTAAGAGTCTGGCCGGCAGCACTTTCGTGTTATTTAAGACCAGGCAGTCGCCCGGTCTTAAATAGTCAATAATATCTCTGAAAATATGATGTTCCATCCTGCCGTCAGTCTTATCCAATAACAGAAGTCTGGAATCCGAACGATCCGCAAGCGGATCCTGTGCGATCAACTCCTCTGGCAGGTCAAAATAAAAGTCTGACTTTCTCAATTCTTCCATGTCCTGTTTCCCCAAACCGCTTTACAGATTCGCATTCTCCAGGAAAGCGACATATCCTCTCTTTGTCTCATAGACATCCACTTTGCTGGTTGCCTCCCATGGCGCATGCATATTCAGAACAGCAACGCCGCAGTCGATTACGTTCATGCCATATAATGCAAGGATATATGCAATCGTCCCGCCGCCGCCTAAATCTACCCTGCCAAGCTCTGCCGTCTGGAAATTGACATTCTCTTTCTCAAAGATCGCCCGAATATGTCCCAGATACTCCGCGTTGGCATCATTCGAGCCGGACTTGCCTCTTGCGCCGGTAAACTTGTTAAATACCATACCGCCTCCCAGATAAGCCACATTCTTCTTGTCAAAGCTGGAAGCATAGGACGGATCATACGCGCTGCTCACATCAGAAGAAAGCATGCAGGAATGCGCCAGGCATCTGCGCAGATTCAGCTCACTGTACTCTCCTGTCAGATTCATCACTTCCGCCACTGCATTCTCGAAGAATTTCGACTGCATACCGGTAGCGCCCACACTACCGATCTCTTCTTTGTCAACCAGGATACAGCATGCTGTACGCGCGGTCCGGCCGATCTCCAGCATCGCTTTCAGGGAAGTGAACGCGCATACCCTGTCGTCCTGTCCATAAGATAAGATCATGCTGCGGTCAAATCCTGCTTCCCGCGCTTTGCCAGCCGGAACCACTTCCAACTCCGCAGAAATAAAGTCTTCTTCTTCCAGATCATAAGATTGCTGCAGGATCGCAAGAATTCCTTTCTTGACCGCCTCTTTCTCGGCCGGGCCATCTGTCTTATCTTCTTTCTCATCCTTCTTATCGATCACAATCGGTTTATTGCCGACGATAATATCAAGCGCCTCTCCCTCGATCACTTTATTGGCCTTTTTCTCCAACTGCTCCTGTGCCAGATGGATCAGCAGATCTGATACGAAGAACACCGGATCGTCTTCCTTCTCGCCGATGTTGATCTCCACAGTCGTACCGTCCTTCTTGACGACTACGCCATGAAGTGCAAGCGGAATCGTCACCCACTGGTATTTCTTCACACCGCCGTAATAGTGTGTGTCCAGATATGCGAATCCGCCCTCTTCATACAGAGGATTCTGCTTAATATCCAGACGGGGAGAATCGATATGCGCGCCGAGAATATTGATCCCGTCCGCCATGCTACCTTCTCCGATCTGGAACATCACGATCGACTTATTCATCCAGACAGAATAAACTCTGTCGCCGGCCTTAAGCTGCTTCCCGGATGCGATCACCGCTTCCAGCTCCCGGTAGCCTTCCTCCTCAATCTTGTTCACGATCTCATCAATGCATTCCCGTTCAGTCTTACCATGGTCTAAGAAACCCATATATTCCTGCGCAAAGACATCTACCTCTTTCAACTGTTCTTCTTGATAAAGTTCCCATGTGTTTTTGTGTTCCATCTTCTCCATCCCTTCCTTTCTTCGTAAATTCCAATCTCTTTCTCAACTTCTCAGTTCAATCCCCATGCTCTCCAAACCATTCAGAATCTTCTTCATCACCGCTGTGATATCCGCCTCTTCCAGTGTTCTGTCCTTGGCACGGAACGTGATCGAATAAGCCACTGATTTGTAGCCTTCCTTGATCTGGTCGCCCTCATAGATATCAAAGAGCCTGTAATCCTCCAGAATCTTGCCGCCGCGCTGCAAGATGACTGTCTCAATCTGCCCTACCAGAATCTCTTTCGGCACGACCATGCTGATATCTCTTGTCACCGCCGGGTACTTTGCAATCCCTTCGTATTTACGGTCAAATGTCGCATACGGTACGATACTGGGCATATCTAAGACCGCCACATATGCTTTCGTCTTCATGTTATAATTGTCGCACACCTCCGGATGTACTTCTCCAAGGTAGCCAAGTACACACCCTTCATAGATCACATTCGCCTGTCTTCCTGGGTGCAGGAAATTCCTGCCGGCATTCGGATCATAGGTAAGCCGCTTATGCAGACCGATGCTCTCGAAGAACTCCTCGATGACCCCCTTCATTGTAAAGAAATCACCCTCGCCATACATTCCCAGCGTAAACTGCATCCGTTCATCCGGCAGTTGTGTCAGCGGAAGAGACTGCGGCACATAGATATTGCCCAGCTCATAGAGCCGCACATCCTTGTTTCTTCTATTGTAATTCGTAGCAAGACTGGTCAGCATTCCGTTCAAGGAGATCGTTCTCATAATCGAGAAATCTTCTCCAAGCGGATTGGCAATGCCGATCGCCTGGCGCAGTGGATCTTCTGCGTCTAGCAACAGCTTGTCAAACACTTTCGGACTCTCAAAAGAATAGCACATTCCCTGGGAAAATCCGCAATACTCCGCAATGTCTCTTGCTTTCTGCTCAATTCTGAGCTTGAAAGGCAGTTTGCCGGTCGTCGCCTCACCCTTAGGCAGTGTAGAAGGAATCTTGTCATACCCATAGAAACGGGCAACCTCCTCTGCCATATCACACTGCCGCAGCAGATCCTGTCTGAAAGTCGGTATGATCAGTCTGTTTTCTTCCTGGTCATAACGCACCTCTATTCTCTTAAAGATGTCCAGCATTTCTTCTTTTGATACCGCAGTCCCAAGCAGTTTGTTATACTCATCAGGTGTGAAAGGAAGCGTTGCCTCTTCTTTCAATTCATTGCACACATCCACCATGCCGTCAACGACTTCGCCGCAGCCCAGTTCTTCAATTAACTGACATGCCCTGTTGATCGCTGCCTCTGCATTATGCGGATCTAATCCTTTTTCAAATTTGCCGGATGCATCGGTCCTGAGCCCGACCCGTTTCGCCGATTTACGAATATTCGCACCGTTGAAAGAGGCTGCCTCAAACAGCACCGTCTTCGCCTCGTCCGTAATCATGGAATTCTCACCGCCCATAATACCGGCAATACCAACTTCTTTCTCAGCATCACAGATCATCAGCACATCGGCATCCAGATTTCTCTCCTGTCCATCCAGTGTGCGGAACACATCACCCTCCTTGGCACGGCGTACAATGATCTTATGGCCTGCAATCGTATCAAGATCATAGGCATGCATGGGCTGCCCATATTCTTCCATCACATAGTTGGTGATATCTACCAGGTTGTTGATCGGACGAATCCCACTGGCCGCAAGGCGCCGCTGCATCCATTTAGGCGAAGGACCGATCTGAATGTTTGTGCACACTCTTGCACAATAACGCGGGCAAAGTTCTTTATCTTCCACTTCGACAGAAATATAGTCCTCTACCTTCCCACCGTTTCCCGTCACAACTACCTGCGGCGGATAAAAAGGCTTACGGAACGTGGCTGCCGCCTCCCTCGCGATACCGATCACACTGTAGCAGTCCACCCGGTTCGAAGTCACTTCATATTCAAATACCGTATCGTGCAGCCCAAGCGCTTCCACGGCATCTGCGCCGACCTCCACATCATTCTCAAAAATATAGATGCCAAGTTCCGGCGCTTCCGGGTACATATTCCTGTCGGAGCCCAGCTCTTCAATAGAGCACATCATCCCATTAGACGGCACACCCCGCAGCTTACCCGCCTTAATCACGATCCCTTCTTCCGGCAGCGGACCGCCGTCATGGCCGCCTGCTACTTTACCGCCGTCCAATACGACAGGCACCTTATCTCCCTCTTTTACATTCGGCGCTCCCGTCACGATCTGGATCACCTCAGAACCGATATTGACCTGACAGACGATCAGCTTATCCGCATCCGGATGTCTCTCGATCTTCTCAATCTGGCCGACCACGATCTTCTCCAGGTTGTTGTCCCGTCTGCTGTATCCTTCTACTTTGGTGCCTGATAATGTCATAGCATCCATATATTCCTGGTCTGTACACTCCAGGTCAGGCACATATGCCTTAATCCATGATAATGCTGTATTCATATTCTCCTCCATTCTATCATAAACAGCCAGGACCTGCATTTAAATACACAGCCCTGCTGTCCTCTTAATATAACAGTTCCGCCTTGGGCTGAACTGTTACCGCCTAATCCCCATGCACGTAACAAGTTTCCACCGCAAAGTTCCTTCTGCGGGAGTCAAACCTTCGCCGCAGGCAGCGGGCATGAAAATACCCGTCAGAACTGTCTCAAAAACCGGACATCATTCTCATACAGCAGACGCATGTCGTCAATCTCATACTTTAACAGCGCGATCCGCTCCAACCCTACACCAAAGGCAAATCCCGTATACTTCTCCGGGTCGATGCCGCTCATCTCAAGCACATGAGGATGCACCATGCCACAGCCTAAAATCTCGATCCACCCTTCTCCCTTGCAGAAACGACAGCCTTTGCCACCACATTTGAAGCATGTCACATCCATCTCCGCCGAGGGCTCGGTAAATGGGAAATGATGCGGTCTGAATTTGACCTTCGTCTCCTCTCCAAACAATTCCCTGGCAAACTCTGCCAGTGTCCCCTTTAGATCTGCCAGTGTAATGTTCTTGTCGATCACCAGTCCTTCAATTTGGTGGAAGGACGGCGAATGGGTCGCATCCACTTCATCGGATCTAAACACCCGTCCGGGAGCAATCATGCGGATCGGAAGTTTTCCCTTTTCCATCTCGTGAACTTGCGTCGAGGAAGTCTGCGTTCTCAGCAGAATGTCTCCTGTGATATAGAACGTATCCTGTTCATCCTTCGCCGGATGGTCCGCCGGAATATTGAGCGCCTCGAAATTATAGTAATCTTTCTCGATCTCCGGGCCTTCCACCACCTCATATCCCATACCGATAAAAATCCGTTCCACCTCTTCTAACGCGATCGTGCTGGGATGACGGTGCCCCACATTGTTCTTCTTCGCCGGCAGCGTGACGTCGATAACTTCCGTCTTCATCTTCGCCTCTCTGAGCGCCCTCTCCATCTTCCTGACAGATTCTTCCAGGACTCTTTCGATCTCCTCTCTTGTCTCATTGACAAGCTGCCCTACTTTCGGGCGGTCTTCTGGCGCAACCTCTTTCATTCCCTTAAGCACCGCCGTCAATTCCCCTTTCTTACCCAGGTAATTAACTCTTACCTCATTCAGCTTCTCCAGCGCGTCGCTGGATTCAATCTGACGCAGCGCCTCTGCCTTGATCTGCTCCAACTTCTCTCTCATCATCATTCTCCTTTTCCCTATTTCTTTGTACGCCTGCATTTCAGGACGTACTTTCCCATGATAGAAAAAATCCCACGTGTATCTCTACACATGGGACGAATCTTCTCCGCGGTACCACCCAAACTTTCTGCCTTGCTCTTCCTGAAAATACACTGCAGGCAGACACTTCATTCGACGTAACGTGTCAAAACGGCCCGGACTACTGTTCTTACATCACCAAATTCCTGTCATTTCATACGGGCAACTCCAGTGGGAAATTCGAAAAATTATCTGAACCGCAAGGAGCTTCCAGCCGATGGCTCCCTTTCTCTGTCGGAAAATAACTTTCTACTGACACCTTCACCGTTTTTTACTATTGACATTCTAGTGGCTTTTCGGCGACTTGTCAAGCCATCCGAAAAGAAATTTGTACACCGGCCCAAAATATCGATTGATATGGGCGCCGATCAGCAAAATATACATCAGGAGGTAAAACCACAGCATCATTATGACTACTGTAGTCAATCCGCCATAGGTGCCGAATCCATTAAAACTGTCCACATACACGGAAAAAGCATAGGAAGCAGCGCCCCACATGACAGCCGAAAAAGCGGCGCCGGGAATCTGTCCTTTAAACCGAAGCTTACTATTTGGCACATAGGCATAGATCAAGGCAAAAATAAACGTCAACACCGCCCAGGAAAACAGAAACCGAAACCGCATCACAAAATGCACCACGATATGCAGCGGCGGAATATCCGCTAACAGAAGGTCCACAATCACATTACCGAATACCATGACAAACAGCGCCAGGATCGTCGCCGCCAAAATAATCACCGTATAGATACAGGCAATAAACCGGAGAACAAAATAATTACGTCGCTCCTCAAAATCATTGACGGCATTTAACCCCCGGATCAGCGCAAGCATAGCTTTGGATGCCGACCAGATCGTGACAATCGCAAAGATTGTGATCGTTCCCGCAGACCTTGCATACACCTCTGTCACAATGCTGACGACCAATCCATTCATCGCATCCGGAGTAAACCTCGTGATCGCGCTGATCAGATTGCCCTCTGTCAGTCTCGTGTAGGGTAAGATCGCACATAGCGACATCAACAGCGGGATCATGGACAAAAACAGAAAAAAAGAGGTGCTGGCCGCAAAGGCGCTGATATTTTTTTTCGTCATCTGCCAGTTAAAATCACGCATTATGTAATAAAGTCTGTAGAGCGTCTTCATCGTTATCCCATACCCTTTTCTCATTCCGCGTGCCTGCCGCCGTAAAGCTGGCACATGCCGCCTTTCCCATTCATGACCCGGTCAGTTCACACCCTGGAAAGAAATATTCCAGAATCCTGCGATAAGAAGCGCCTTCTGTACTCAGCGCTTTCGCGCCGTTTTGCGACATTCCAACGCCATGTCCGTAACCGCCGCCAATCAACGTATATCCTATCACATCTCCTTCTCTTTTTCCAGCTTCCAACACGAAAAAACCGCTTGGAAGAAGTGTCTTTGGCACAACCGTACTGCCGTCCTGCCTGATGACTTCACTGATGCCGTCACACAGGATACTGCGAATCGTATATTCCGACAGAATCTTATAACTGCCTGTATCCGTCTCGATGAGCAGTTCTTCCGCCACCCCGCCGTCTCCACGCCGTACAATTTCCAGATTCTGAATGTTTCCCATTCTGCCTAACGGCTCAGAAACATAATACTCCCCTTCGGTCTTTGTCAGCACCCCAGCCGGTGTCCGTGCATATTGCTGCTGCATACGAGCAAAAAGCGCTTTCTCATCTAATTTCTCCACCACATAATTCCAGCGATACCATGGCTCCTCTTTCTCCAGATGTTCCTCATCTTTTGATGTAATGAACTGATAGAACGTCTCCTCCTGCCGCAAGTCCCCTGGCGTCTGCACTACCGGCTCTGCCTCCCGGTCTGTCTGCGTCTCTTCCTCTATATCCTGGGCGCTGCCCTGCTCCTGAGCTGTCTGATATGCCGGCCAATCTAACATCAGCGCCTGAAGATAAGTGATCTCCTGCGCCTCCTTTGACTGCCAGATTCCTGCATCTGTGCCGACACCGCAGGATGTGGAATAATAATAATTCTGCGCCGGCTCTCCCTGATAGGTCAGCAGAATCCCGTTCGTCTCCTTGACAGCCGTGGTGGTCGCCGTATTCTCACTGCTGTTGTGATAGACCTGATAGCTGGTCGTATCATCTACATGCGCTCCGAACTCCGGAAGTCCCGCCCGCAGAATATAACGGTAGGCATATGTTCTGGCGCAGACAGCCTGCGACTTTAAGGCCTCTAACGGATAGGAAGACGGCATCTCGCTTGGAACCACCGCATATAGATACTCTTCCAGCGCAAGCTCATTGATTAACACCAGACCCTCTGCGGTGCGATAACATTCTATTGTTCCGCGGTAAGCATCATCCGCTTTCCTGATCCCTTCCACATGCACTGACACCTTATCTGTCAGCGCACTGCACCGGTACGACCTTCTCTCTCCAACCTGCAGATCCTCTGCCCGCAGCCGGATCGTCTCTTCCTCTACCGTCAATTCCACTTCCTCATAATAATAGCTGTTCTTCGCCGTATTCTTTAGAAGCACCCGGATCTGGTCCGCCTCCTCCTGCTCTGAGATCAGGGCCGCACAGATCCTTCCCTTGTAGATCACATAATCCGTATCGGCATAACCGATCTTAAGATCGGCTCTTGTCATCGTCTCCAGACTGCCATAGAGCTTATAGACTTCCATCCCCTCTGCAATCCGATAGACTCCCTCTCCTTCGATCTCCATCTCCTCTTCCGTCATCCGAAGCAACCTGCCGTGTATCTTCTCATTCTTCTCTCTTGCATCGACGATCATCCCATCCCGGAAGGTAAGATCAGCCACTCTTTCTCTCTCGACAGGCTGCCTTGTCTCTGCCTCAAATTCAACCTGATGGTAAAAACAGGTCAGCACCCCGTCCGTTGACTCCATCACCCAGGCATTTTCAAGCGCATACGCTTCCGGCAGCGTTTCTTTTACCGTCAACAATTCGCTGCCTTTTACATAGACTTTCAGCCTCCTCAAATTGTTCTCCTCAAAGGCGCTGGAACGATACTGGTAAGGGGTCTGTATTCCTCCGTTTTCCGTGTATGCCGTTTTCGTCTCAGTATCCATTTTCAACAGAAAGACTGTAGTCTCCCAAATGGAAGACTCCTGATCAAAATGTGCCAGCATCAGCCGATAGCTGGCATACCAGTCTTCTTTCAACAGCGCATGTTCCTCCTGATAGCGGTTTGCATGATCCGGAAGCCCGATCCGCTCTCCGTCCAGTAATTCATAAATCTGTATGTATTGTCCATAAGTCAGACTGTCTGCAGCATTCGCGCCGTCCTCCTGCAAGAAGGAAATGTCTTCGCCGCTGATGCCCAACGCCTGCAGTAGGATCCCCACATCCTCCAGGGCAATCTTCTCTCCCTCCGGCGGTTTTCTTTCCTCCTTCTTCCTGCCCAGCCAGACACAGACAAGAAACAACAGCCCGAAAAAAATAAGCGCCAGTTTCGCAAGTATCTTTGCGTCATATCTCATTCCAGTTCTGATCTCGGATCCCTACCTTTTCTTAATAATTTACTGATAACTGCTTTCACAGCAAAAGCAGCCGCATAAAGCGACTGCCTTTTATCTTGCGTACACCCCCGAAATGCCGAATCTTGTATTTTGACTCCTAGCAAAGCTAGGTGGGTAACCGCAACCATACTTCTGTCTTCCACTGCATAAGGCCTTAAAGCCGGAGGCCTGACATCGATATGGCAATATAAGAATCCCGTTTAAAGTATCTGTAGGTTCAAAATAACAAGACTTTGTCGCACATTCCAGGTTAGTTCTATTATATCCGACATAGCGACATATTACAACCAGATTTTATTGTTTTTCTTGCAATTATTATGCAAATTATTCTGCTTTTGTGATGGTCATGACCCGATCTGTTCCTCCAGCACCTTAACGCTCTGCGCAATCGCCGCATCAATCCCGGCAGGATTCTTGCCCCCGGCCTGCGCCATATTCGGCCGGCCGCCGCCGCCACCGCCTACAAGGGACGCGATTCCCTTGATCAGATTGCCTGCATGCGCTCCTTGGTCCATCGCGCCCTGGGTAGCCATAGCGATCATGTTCACCTTGCCATCCTTCTCTGAGATCAGCACCACAACGCCTTCGCCCACTTTCTCTTTCAACTGGTCGCCCAGCTCACGCAGTCCGTTCATATCCACTCCGGCGACTTTCGATGCCAGAAGCTTCACTCCTTTGATCTCCTGCACCTGGTCCATCACATCGCCCAGGGCATCTTTGGCTGCCTTACTCTTTAACGCCTCGTTCTCGCTCTGCAGCGCTTTTATCTCCGCCATCAGATGCTCACACCGCTCTACCAGACTGAAAGGGGAAGTCTTAAGCGTCTTCGCCGCCTCATGAAGCTGTTCTTCCAACTTCTGGTAATAGGCCGTCACATTGCTGCCCGTCACTGCCTCGATCCTGCGCACGCCTGCCGCAACACCGGATTCCGACAAGATCTTGAAGGAACCGATCATGCCGGTAGCTTTCACATGGGTGCCCCCACACAACTCCTTCGAGAACTCTCCCATCTGTACAACTCTTACCATATCGCCGTATTTCTCACCAAACAGCGCCATTGCGCCGGACTGCTTCGCCTCTTCGATCGTCATTTCTTTCGTCTCGACCATTAGATTCTCTGCGATCTTTTCATTGACGATCCGCTCTACCTTCCGGATCTCTTCTGCCGTCATCGCCGCCGAATGCGAGAAGTCGAAGCGGGTTCTGTCCCCATCCTGGTAAGAACCTGCCTGTTCCACATGGTCCCCCAGCACTTCCCTGAGCGCTTTCTGTAGCAGATGCGTCGCACTGTGATTCTTGCAGGTACTGCCCCTTCTCACAGGATCTACTGACAGCGTCACGGTATCGCCAACCTTGAACATGCCTTTCGTCATCCTGCCTACATGCCCGATCTTACCGCCTAAGAGCTTGATCGTAGTCTCTACCTGAAACTCGCCGTCTGCTGTAGTGATCTTGCCGATATCACCCTCCTGTCCGCCCATGGTCGCATAGAAAGGAGACTGCTCGACGATCACCGTACCTGTCTCGCCGTCTGTCAGCGCCTCCACTAGCTCTGTCTCTGTGGTCAGCACCGTTACCTTCGACTCAAAGTCCAGATGGCCATATCCGACAAACTCTGTCGTCACAGAAGGATCGATCGACTCATACACCGTCACATCCGCCCCCATATAGTTCGTCGTCTTGCGGGCTTTGCGGGCCTTATCCTTCTGCTCCTGCATACACGCCCGGAATCCTTCTTCGTCAACCGTAAACCCTCTCTCATCGAGAATCTCTTTCGTCAGGTCAAGCGGGAATCCATAAGTATCATATAATTTGAAAGCATCCGCGCCGCCAAGCTCTCTGCCGCTCTTATTCTCCACGGCCTGCATCATCTCGCTTAAGATACTCAGCCCCTGGTCGATCGTCTTGTTGAATTTATTCTCTTCCTGTGTCAGCACATTGAAGATAAATACTTTCTTTTCTTCTAATTCCGGATAGCCGTCCTTCGAACCTTCGATCACTGTGCCTGCCAGATCGGACAGGAAGGTTCCCTGGATGCCAAGCTTTCTGCCCTGGCGCGCCGCGCGGCGGATGATCCTGCGCAGTACATAGCCTCTGCCCTCATTGGACGGCATGATGCCGTCAGAGATCATAAAGGTAGCCGAACGGATATGATCCGTGATAATACGGATCGATACATCGGTATCATACTCTTTCTTATATTCCACGCCGGCAATCTCACATACTCTGGTGCGCAGCGCCAATACCGTGTCCACATCAAAGATAGAATCCACATCCTGTACCGCAGACGCCAGACGCTCCAGACCCATGCCGGTATCAATATTCTTCTGGACAAGCTCTGTATAATTGCCCTTACCGTCATTGTCAAACTGCGTAAACACGTTATTCCAGATCTCCATATAACGATCGCAGTCGCAGCCTACCGTACACCCTGGTTTGCCACAGCCGTATTTCTCCCCACGGTCATAATAGATCTCGGAGCAGGGGCCGCAAGGGCCGGAACCATGCTCCCAGAAATTATCTTCCTTACCGAAACGATAGATCCTCTCTGCCGGAATGCCGATCTCTTTATTCCAGATTTCGAAAGCTTCCTCATCGTTCTCATAGATCGAAGGATAGAGTCTGTCAGCGTCCAGTCCCACCACTTCTGTGAGAAATTCCCAGCTCCACGCAATTGCCTCATGTTTAAAGTAATCTCCAAAGGAGAAGTTGCCCAGCATCTCAAAGAAGGTGCCGTGTCTCGCTGTCTTGCCGACATTCTCCAGATCGCCTGTACGGATACATTTCTGACAGGTCGTAACGCGCCGTCTCGGCGGAATCTCCTGTCCTGTAAAATATGGCTTAAGCGGCGCCATACCGGAATTGATCAGCAAAAGGCTGTTATCATTGTGCGGCACCAGAGAAAAGCTCTTCATCTTTAAATGTTCCTTGCTCTCAAAAAAATCAAGAAACATTCTTCGTAAGTCATTCACACCATATGGTTTCATCGTAGTTCTCTATCCTTTCCACTAAAAAGTAAACTTATCTGCAAAATAGGCATCCAACTGGTCGATCGCAACCCGCTCCTGCTCCATGGAATCGCGGAAACGTACCGTCACGCAGCCATCCGTCTCGGATTCAAAATCATACGTAACGCAAAATGGCGTTCCGATCTCATCCTGTCTGCGGTATCTCTTACCAATATTGCCTCTGTCGTCAAACTCACAGTTGTATTTCCTAGACAACTGTGCGAATACCTTCTCCGCACCCTCGTTTAGCTTCTTAGAAAGCGGCAGAACACCAATCTTCACCGGTGCCAGCGCCGGATGGAAATGCAGCACGGTACGCACATCTCCTTCCCCAATCTCCTCCTCGTCATAAGCGCCGCAGAGCACTGCCAGGAAAAGTCTCTCCACGCCCAGCGAAGGCTCTATCACATAGGGAATATATTTCTCATTCTTCGAATCATCAAAATAAGACATATCCTCACCGGAAGTATTCTGGTGCTGTGTCAGATCATAATTCGTTCTGTCGGCGATCCCCCACAGTTCACCCCATCCAAAGGGGAACAAAAATTCAATATCCGTGGTCGCCTTGGAGTAGAAGGACAGCTCCTCCGGATCATGATCACGGACACGCATCTCCTCTTCCTTCATTCCCAGACTCTTCAGGAAATCAATACAGTACTGCTTCCAGTACGCAAACCACTCCAGATCTGTATCCGGCTCACAGAAGAATTCCATCTCCATCTGCTCAAACTCTCTTACCCGGAAGATAAAGTTGCCCGGTGTGATCTCATTCCGGAAAGACTTACCAACCTGGCAGATTCCGAAAGGAATCTTCTTGCGGGAAGTCCGCTGCACATTCTTGAAATTGACGAAAATACCCTGTGCTGTCTCAGGGCGCAGATATACCGTATTCTTGGCGTCTTCCGTCACACCCTGGAAAGTCTTGAACATCAGGTTAAACTGTCTGATGTCGGTAAAGTTATGTTTGCCGCAAGTCGGGCATGGAATACTATGTTCTTCGATAAAGTCTTTCATCTCCTGCTGGCTCCAGCCATCCACGGAGCTGTCCAGGGTCATGCCCTGCTCTGCCACATAATCCTCAATGATCTTATCTGCACGGAATCTCTCATGACATTCCTTACAATCCATCAACGGATCTGAGAAACTGCCCAGATGTCCGCTGGCTACCCATGTCTGCGGATTCATCAGAATTGCACAGTCCACGCCCACATTATAGGGACTTTCCATCACGAACTTCTGCCACCATGCTTTCTTGATGTTATTCTTCAGTTCCACACCCAGATTACCGAAATCCCATGTGTTCGCCAGCCCGCCATAGATCTCGGAACCTGGATAAACAAACCCTCTCGCTTTCGATAATGCCACTATTTTCTCCATTGTCTTTTCCATCACTTCTGTCCTTTCTATTCTTCCCACCGCTCACACTGCGGCTTATGATCTGGCCTGTTTTGACCATAAAACCTCTTCTGTTACTATAAAATTACATATGCTATGTATCATCCATATATAACACGCGCAATTTAATATGGAATTCGCCGGCAATTCTTTGCATAACACATGTATTTATCTGCTGTCTCTCACTCAAAAATAATATAGGACAACACGCTCTCCGGTTCTCCTGACGAGGACGCCGGGTATGCAAGACTTGCACTGCTTTTGCCAGCAAAAGACACTTTCAGATCGCTGTCCGCACTTTGGTTAACATAAAGTACCTTTCCAAAAGTATTCACCACCAATTCTTCTTCTGGTTTCATTCCGATGATTACAATCTGTTTCTTCTCCGGATCCTCGATGTCACTGATCTCCATTGGCGCTCCTTTGGCAGAAGTAAAAGCCACATATCCAAGATTATATCCCTGTGCCTGTGCTTCGTCCAGTGTTCCCACAAATAATTCCCTGCTGTTAAAAGCGCTGTAATCCACACCCGATGCATAGTCGAAATGAAGCAGGATCTTGCCATCTTCCTCCTCCACTTCACCCAGGATAACCTTATCGGCGCCGTTATCCGAACAATACTGTGCGACTCTCTCCTCCGCCAGGGAAGCCAGTCCGTCCTTCTCGTAATAGTTCTGTTCAAACTGTCCAACAATCTGATGGCTGATCTTCCCATCTTTGCCAATGGAAATAGAACTGACTTCCGGTGTCCTGCCATCTCCACAACCGGCAAGAACACATGTTATTGCCAGGACCGGTATCACAATCTTTCCTCTTCGCATACATGTTCCTCTCTGGTTTCTTCTTCTCAACCACTTACATACTGCATTCCATTATATTAGAGATTATCCACAATTTCAAGACTTTTAAACGTCCTGTCCAGATATCGCCTGCGATAATCGCCTGCGATCGCACAAAGTTCTTCCAGCACATTTTCTTTTACCGTGAATGTATACAACTTTTCAATGCCTGACTGCATAATGTACGAGACTGCATAGGCCGTCGATTCGTCCCACTCTCCCTTCGTTGGCATTCCCGGAAATTCTCCGTTTACTACCATCGCTTTCATCTCAAAAATACAACGAATCAGCCGATTGGATATTCCTTTATGTAAGAGCGCCCGCAGAGACTGATAGACCAGCTTAAGCATCTCTTTCTCATCATTGTTCTCTCTGGTATAGTAGTCCGCCACCTCCAGAAAATACATGCCGTAGTAGGCGCCCTCGAAATCTTCCCGCAGTCCTTCGAAATAATTACTGATCCATACGTCCATAATGGTATAGGAACTTCGGCCTGCATAGACCTTAAACTCTCCAAAAGAGAAAGGATTTGTCGCCGCAAGCAGCCTGCTTCCCGGCTTACGCGCCCCTCTTGCAAAGGCAGAAATCTTTCCCTTCTCTTTCGTAAGTATCACCACTCTTTTGTCATATTCACCGATGGGTTCAGCCTTTAAAACCATTCCCGTAATCTGTGTATATTCCTGCATGAGAATGCTCTCCTGACCTTTCTTCTTTCCCCTCGTATTCATCAAGTCTTTCGTCTCGTACTGCGTCTTTATATGCCAGAAAATCGTCGATTTTCCCTGTTATCATAAACTTATCCCAGTAATTTATCGCCTTCATCTTACGCCCCCTGATCCTGTCTGACTGCCTAGTCTTAGGGTTCGCAGATTTGCTCTTTTCTATTCTGTTTCTTTCGGATTATAACCGAAATTTTTCAACAGATAATCACTGTCGCGCCAGTCTTTCTTCACCTTGACCCAGAGTTTCAGATTCACCTGGCACTCTGCCAGTTCCTCAATATCCGGCCTGGCCATGGAACCGATCTTCTTGAGCATGCTTCCCTGTTTTCCGATGATAATTCCCTTATGGGATTCCCGCTCACAGACAATCGTGGCGTCAATATCCACAATCCGTTTCCGGAACTTCATCTGTTCGATTGTTACGGCAATACCGTGAGGAATCTCATCTTCCAGGCAGCGGAGCGCTTTCTCTCTGATCAGTTCCGCCACGATCTGTCTCATCGGCTGATCTGTCACCGTATCCTCATCGTAAAACGGTTCTCCGTAAGGTAAATATTTCATGATACATTCGATCAGTACCTCCATGCCATCTTTCTGCAAGGCAGATACCGGCACGATCTCTGCAAAGTCAAGCTGTTTTCGATATACATCGATAAAAGTTAAGATCCGCTCCTTTTGTACCGTATCAATCTTATTGATCACAAGTATAATGGGTGTTTTTGTTTTCTTAAGCTGTTCTATGATATGTTGTTCTCCGGCTCCAATATAGTCGCTCGGCTCTACCAGCCAGAGGATCACATCTACGTCTTCTATAGTCCGCCGCGCCACATTGACCATATAATCCCCCAGCTTATTCTTGGCCTTATGGATTCCCGGCGTGTCCAGGAAAACGATCTGGCCTTCTTCCGAAGTGTATACTGTCTGGATCCGGTTTCTGGTCGTCTGCGGTTTCTTGGATGTGATGGCGATCTTCTGTCCGATCAAAGCATTCATCAAGGTTGATTTCCCGACATTCGGTCTGCCAATCAGGGTGGCAAATCCTGCTTTCAACTGTTTGTTTGTATTCTCCTGCATAGATCCTTATCTACTTTCTGTCTCGTCTGATATATCCGTTTTCCTTACTTCTCTTCTCCATCCTGCACGGTCTTCTCCTGTACTCGATCCGGCTCCTGCATATCCTGTTTCTTTCCTTTTACATTCTGTTCTTCTGTCGTCTTTCCAACATCAGGCAGATAGGGAGTGTATGGATTTCCACGCTGCTTTGTGCGGCCAGCGTTCTTCTTCTCCTGCCGCTTCATGACAAACCGCACGATTATGACGATCATCACGATTATCACTGCCCATACAAACAGATAGGGAAGGTTGATTACAAACCAGATCGCCGTATTCTGGATACCTCTGCTAACGCCTTCCACGCTCTTGAGAAAGCCGTTTCGAACTCTCTCCCCCGTCGTAGTGTCCTCTGTCGGCGAATAATGCTCCACTTCATCTATACTCAGATAGACGGTACTGTAATCAATCTTATTATCATAGGTACGAAGCTGCGCCTCCATACTCTCGATCTGATAGCGCACTTCCGATAAGCGTCCCTCGATCGTCACAATATCTTCCACCGACTCTGCCTGCTCTAACAGTTCTAACAGCCTGTCCTGTTCTGTCAGGAGCGCTTTCTTATGGCTTTCCAGATCGACATATTGCAGTGTTACGTCTGTCACGCTCTCGGAACGGCTTGTTACATTCGTCCGCTGTCCCACTTCTTCCAGAAAAAGATCCAGCTTCTCTCGCGGAATCCGCACCGTCATGCTGGCACAGCGCAGGTATCTTGTTCCCTGATAGTCTGTGGAATACTGATTGTCCCTGCTGAAGCTGGACAGTTCTTCTATGTAACCGCCAAGCGCCGTAACCTTCTGTTCGATCACAGGCATCAGCGCATCGAACTGCTCCGTCTCCACATTAAGCGTCACATTTTTGATCAGCTTACGGTCAGAGACTGCAGCCTCAGAAACTTCCGTGTCAACTGCCTCCTCCTGTACCGCGGCATCCTCTTCATAGACCTCTTCCTCTATCGCTTCATTCGTATAGATTCCTCCGCCGGCTTCATAGGACGCCGTATCTGCCGCCGCCATCTCATAGGTGGACATCCCCTTATCCCCGGCAGCGCCGCAGCCGCTAAGCGCTGCGGCCAGCATACCCGCTAAGAGCAAAACATACCTGTTGTTTTTCTTTTTTCTGCTTCCGATCATAACATTCTCCGTTCTTGTCCCCGTCCCGATGCACCGGCTGACAGGCTATGACGCTGTCAGTTTTGCAGTCCTTTTTGTCCTTCTAGTGGAACAGATACACGATTTCTGCAAACTTTTCTGCATTCTCCTTGATTTTCTCTTCATTTCCCACCACGCACAGACAGTCATCTTCGATAAAAGCACGGATATAGGCTGAAAGCCCTCTGATCGTATCCACATCTGCCGAGAGCAGCTCCTCTCTGTCTTTCTGCACCTGCTCATAACGATAATGCGTCATATAACCGGTAAGAGAATAGATTCCCTTTGCCGCCGGCGTCATCGGTATATCCATCTCACTGACCGCACCGATGACATACTGCGTCATCGTCCTCTCATCCGCCTCAAAACCGGCAATATACTCTGCCGCTTTCTCATACACGTCGATGGTCTTCTCCAGATTCGGATCCCGGTAAGATACGAAGTAGCTCTCTCCTGACTTACCGAAGTTGCACATACAGCCGTATGCGCCGCCTTTCACGCGTACCTGCGTCCAGAGATAATCATATCCCATCAGCACACGCAGCACGCGCAGCGCGCCGTGATAAGGAAGCCCCTTCTTCTCGAAATTGCCCGCGCGGCACACATACTGGATCTGCGCCGACGACATAAATCCTTCGTTTTTCTTGACTGGCACAGGATGATACCCTGTCTCTTGCACTGGATCCTTATATAGGCTGTCTTTAAAGTTCTCGATCAGCAGCTCGATGCCTGTCAGTCCCTCTGCCTGTGCCGTATAATCTACCAGCAGATTTTCCGGGCGGAAAATATAGCGCGTCACCTGTGCCAGATTCGCTGTCAGTTCGTCTTTTCTTCCCTCAAAATCTTTCTCAAGACCTTCTAACAGCCGATAAAATGGAATTCCATTCACATGCTCTAACACCATCGCCGGCTTTGAGAAATAAGCCATTGCCCTACCTGCCGCCAGGGAATGTCCTGCCGCCATCATATTCGCCTGCTTGCAGGATCGTGCCTCCGCCACCAGCTCATAAAGGCGTTTCTCATCCGTGTAATCAGATCTCATCAAGATCTCTTCTGCCAGCGCAAAAGCCTTTGGCAGATTCTCATACAAGACCTTCACTTTCAAATCAAAGGTCGCCGTATAACGTTCCAGATTCTCTGCATCCGTATACGTATTCACGACCGGCGCTATCCCGCCCGTCTGCAGATTGATCTCATTATACAGATCGCTGTAGCTGTAATGTTCTGTGCTCACAAGCCCCAATACGACCTTCAGAATGCCTACATAGGGAAACAGCTCTTCCGGCACCTGCCGTAAGTCAAACATAAAACGCAGATACCCGATTCCATTCGTATAGATATCATGATGCAAAAGTACCGTATCGCCTACCCTTTTTTCCTCGTTGATATAGGGCGCCGCCTCTTTCTTCAAGTCTTCCCTCTTAAGCAGTGGAATCTTCTCCAGATCCTCTTTCGCGCTCGGTTCCTCCTGGTACAGCCTGAGCTCTTCTGTCTCCCGGACGATCCTCTCGATCTCCTCGCTGCTCATGGCCGCTTTCTTCTTCGCAAGCGCCTCTGCGAGCGCTTTCTCTTTCTTTCCAGTCAGCCCTTTGACCGGCTTCACGACCACCACGCTCTTATGCGGATTCTGAAGCAGGCTTTCCCGGATCAGATCTTCATAGTAGGATGTCTCTGCCTCTTTCTTTAATTCCCGATAAACATTCAACAGTTCTACTGCCGTAAAAGGCTTGCTGTCATCATACAGCCAGGTCTCCAACATCTGCAGCCCATACATAAGTCCCTTCGGATAGGAACCAAAGTCTGCTTCTCTGTACTTAAATTCACTGTTGTTCAGGCTTGCCCTGATCGCTTTACGGTCTAATCCTTTCTCCGCGACTTCTTTCAGCGTCTCTTCTATGATACGGATGAACTCCTCTTTCTGTTCTGCGTTGGCATTCTTCGCAATCACAGAGAAGTACGGCTGTTTTGCACCCGTGTCATACAGACAGCTTAAGTCTGTCCCGATGCCTGCATCTAACAGGGCCTGTTTGACAGGCGCTCCCGGCACTGAGCAGAGCACGTCTGCCAACACGGCAAATCCATTACAGAATTTAGGATCCGGCATCTCTCCTAAAGAGACATTGTAGGCCAGATACGTATTATCCTGTTCCGACTCGCTTTCCATAATCGAATATTCTTTCTCCACGCTCCTCATTTCCCCAAACGGCGGTTCTGTCCGAAGCTCAGAATCTACACGCAGCGCATCATATCTGGAAAGGTATGTTTCATCGATATACTTTAACTTCTCTGCCATATCCATATTGCCATACAGATAGAGATAACTGTTGGAGGGATGGTAATATTTCTTATGAAAATCCAGGAATTCTTCATACGTAAGTTCCGGGATCACATCCGGGTCTCCGCCTGACTCCACCGCATAGGACGTATGTGGGTAGAGTGAATTCATGATCTCCCTCTCCAGCACATCGTCCGGTGAGGAATAAGCGCCCTTCATCTCATTATATACGACGCCGTTGATCGTCAGGGCATCCTCGGCGTCTTCCATCTCATAATGCCAGGCCTCCTGTCTAAAGATCTTCTCTTCCCGATAGATATTCGGATGGAAAACCGCATCCAGATAAACATCCATCAGATTCTGGAAATCCTTATCATTACAGCTTGCCACGGGATATACCGTCTTATCTGGATAAGTCATCGCATTCAAGAACGTATTCAAAGATCCTTTCGCCAGTTCAATAAAGGGATCCTTCACCGGAAACTTGTCCGATCCGCACAGCACTGTGTGCTCCACGATATGCGCCACCCCCGTACTATCCTCAGGCGGCGTCCGAAACCCGATATAAAACACTTTGTTCTCATCGTCATTCGACAGAAGCGCCACTCTGGCCCCTGTCTTATTATGTCTCAGCAGACAGCTGACCGAATTAAGATCCTTACTCTTTCTTCTCTCGATCACCGTATAAGCCTGTAATTGTTCTAACTGCATAGCCTGTGTAAACTCCTTTCGTTTGCATATAGCATATAGTATACCACTCTCTCCTGAAATTAGTAAAGCAATCCTTTCATCAGGGTATTCTCAAACGCTGAACGACATCAAGGCCAGTTTCGACAACACAAGCTCCTGCACAACAATTCCCGATTTCTTCTTCTGTGCCAGGTTCATGCCAACCAGCTCCTCTAATTTCAATATTTTATTCACGTAAGCCACTTTCGGCCCGCCAAAGATTCTCTTTTTCTTTTCCAGCACACTCACCTTGACTCTGGCCTTAAGCTGTTTATAAGTCTTATAAGAGAACTGTTCCGGCGTCATATAATACAACTGACTCTCCAGCGTCGTCTCTGTATCGGTATCTTTCAAAATATAGTGTTCTACAATACTCTTATATTTGAACGTGACCATCTCATCTTCCAGAATTTCCCGATAGCTGTATTTCGCTCCCAGGTACAAAGACCCTGTATCCTGCATAAAATATTTAAAATCCCTGTTCTGATCCTCCACCGCGCCACCACCTTATCCATTGTGTATCCTGCGTCAAATGACCTGTTCTATCGTCCAATACCGTTAATGCGTCAGAGAGTCGATCTTGTCTCCGCTCATCCGAATGGCGTCCTCAATGGCACGTCTGTTCAGACCAGATTCCTGCATGACTTCCTCAACCGTCACTTTCCTGTGCAGTTCCTCATATAACTCATCCGCTGCTTTCGCCACCTTATTGACCTTATCCAGGATCTTCTGGTCCTTCTTTACTTCCTCGGCATTCTGTGCGATATAGTCTTCCATGGCGTCCATGATCATCTTGCCAAGCATTCCCTGCGCCTCCGATGCATGCTCCAGCGCGCCCAGCATCGTAACGCCTGCCGTCACCGCCACATTGCCTTCCCCGATCAGATCCTCCAGATAGACACCCTGGCCGGCATAAAGCTTCGCAATCTCCGCCACTTCAGGCAGATACAGCTGGATCAACCGGTTTCTCGCATCCCCATCTCCGGCCATCGCCGACAAGGTGATAGCTTCCCGCTCTCCGTCCGATACCTCCGGCAGCTCCCGCAGCGCTTCTAAATACGCGTCAAGATAATCCCTTTCCTCCGGTTCCAGATACGCATCCAGATCCACCGGCTCACCGACTCCGATCTTGCGCTGATGCAGATAGTCATACACCATATTCATCTGTTCTTCACCGAGGGCAAGCGGCGCAAACATCTCTTCTACTTGTTCCTTCGCGATGCAGTTACCCTGCTCCTTCGCTTTCTTTCTGACCTGCTCCAGGGTTTTCGCAAATACGATTTCTTTGTTTTCCGTGCTCACAATTCCTCCTTATGACCTGCGCACATGCGTATGAGTATACAAATGTTCCTCACAGTATTCATAGTTTCCCTCACACTTAGAACAGAACCGAAACTGCAATTCCGGATGATCCACTTCCGTCCGTCCGCAGACTGCACATTTATGTTTGGTAATTCCTGTGCCTCGTCTCACATCCCGCTTGAATTCCTGTCTCCTGTGGATCTGTTTGGGATTCAGGTGCATCATATTCCGCGATGTCACAAAGAACACGATAAAATTGAGTAGGGAAGCGAAGATCGCAAATTTGCCGACAACGCCCACTCCAAAAAAGGTAAACAGAAGCATAACGCCATAGATCGTCCCCAGCCATTTAACCTTGATCGGCAAAAAGAACATGAGCAGAACTTCCACTTCCGGAAAAGTCGCCGCAAAGGCAAGAAAAATCGACATATTGATATAGTAGGTGCTGAAACTCAAGGAACTTGTCAGGAAATAAAGCTCCGGCCCAACAGACGCGATCCAATCCGGATGAAAGACGTAATGATATCCCATCATCAGAAAGCTGCCCGCTATGGTAAAGAGCATTCCCTGGAACAGATAGACATTATACCGGTAGGTCCCCCACGTCCTCTCCAGTGTTGTGCCGATCGAACAATAGAAATACAACATGATCAGAGTAAAAAAAAGATTGCCGCTTTCCGGCGGAATCAGGATCCAGGTAAAGAGCCTCCAGACCTGCCCATGCAGGATCGCATAAGGGTCCAGGGTCAGATAAAAGACCAGATTGCCGCTTCTGTCTAACATCTCAAGCAGATATCCCACCGCATAGCAGATCACCAGTACAAAAGAAAGATTTTTAATCGCGTATTTTCCAAATTTACGTTCAAAAGAACTCATTTTCATTATTATGACCACGCCTTTCATCACGCAATGTATTTTCAGTTACAAAACTGAATACATTTTATCATTCCTCTTTTTAAAAGTAAATGTCGCTGCTTCCAAAAATACAGAAGTCATAAAAATTTTATAAATAGAACCCAAAATCTTAACACTTTACCAACAATTAGCCGATTGCTTTTTGCAAAACGGTGTCGTATAATGACAGAGTCCGTCGGGACAGTTCTTCTTATTTATTATATACTGTCCCAGACATTCCATCATTTTCAGCAAAACATACACAGTCTGCCGGAGTCTTCTTACTAAAAGTTGCCGCAAAGGCATGCGCCGGAAAGCTTCTGAAAGACTGTCATCAAAGATAAGGAGTGAAATCTGAAATGAGTGAGATGCAGTATACTCTTGGTATTGATATCGGTTCCACAACCGTGAAGATCGCTATTCTTGATCAGAGGCAGCAAATACTCTTCTCCGACTATCAAAGACACTTTGCAAACATAAGAGAGACGCTTGCTGATCTGTTACAAAAGGCTTATCGCAAATTGGGAAATCTGACGATTCATCCGATGATCACCGGTTCCGGCGGTCTGACGCTGGCAAATCACTTGCAGGTTCCTTTCGTGCAGGAAGTCATCGCCGTCTCCACTTCCCTGCAGACTTTTGCCCCGGTCACTGACGTGGCCATCGAATTAGGCGGGGAAGACGCCAAGATCATCTATTTTGAGGACGGAAATGTAGAACAGCGCATGAACGGGATCTGTGCAGGCGGCACCGGTTCCTTCATCGACCAGATGGCTTCCTTACTGCAGACAGATGCCCCTGGGCTCAATGAATATGCAAGAAACTACCATTCCCTCTACACCATTGCGGCAAGATGCGGCGTCTTCGCCAAGTCCGATATCCAGCCGTTAATCAACGAGGGAGCAACGAAGGAAGATTTATCCGCCTCCATTTTCCAGGCTGTCGTAAATCAGACGATCAGCGGACTCGCCTGCGGCAAACCGATCCGCGGCCATGTCGCCTTTCTGGGCGGCCCTCTGCACTTTCTGTCAGAACTAAAGCAGTCCTTTATCCGTACCCTGAAATTAGATGAGGAACATATCATTGATCTGGACAACTCTCATCTGTTTGCGGCCATTGGTTCTGCCCTGAATGCGAAGGAGGACACTTATTACAGTATGGAAGAAATGGCAGACAAACTTTCTTCCGATATCAAGATGGAATTCGAAGTGGAACGTATGGAACCTCTGTTTGCTTCACGGGAAGACTACCATGCTTTCCGCAGCCGGCATTCCAGACATCATGTGTCAACCGCTGATCTGTCCACCTACAAAGGCAATTGTTTCCTGGGGATCGACGCCGGTTCCACAACAACGAAAGTCGCTCTGGTAGGAGAAGACGGTTCTCTGCTCTACTCCTTTTACAGCAGTAACGATGGCAGCCCTCTAAAGACCGCCATCCGCTCCTTAAAGGAGATCTATGCCCTTCTGCCTGAAGACGTGACCATCGTCCGTTCCTGTTCTACCGGTTATGGAGAAGCGTTGATGAAAGCCGCTTTCCTCTTAGATGACGGAGAGGTAGAGACAGTCGCACACTACTATGCCGCCGCTTTCTTCGACCCGGAAGTAGACTGCATCCTGGATATCGGCGGACAGGATATGAAATGCATTAAGATCAAGAACCAGACCGTAGACAGCGTGCAGCTCAATGAGGCCTGTTCCTCCGGCTGCGGTTCCTTTATCGAAACCTTCGCCAAATCGCTAAATTACAGCGTTGAAGAATTTGCCAAAGCAGCGCTCTTCGCCGAGCATCCGATCGACTTGGGCACCCGCTGTACCGTGTTCATGAATTCCAAAGTAAAGCAGGCGCAGAAGGAGGGCGCATCTGTCTCCGATATTTCTGCCGGTCTTGCCTACTCGGTGATCAAGAACGCCCTGTTCAAGGTGATCAAAGTATCCGACGCTTCTGAGCTGGGTAAGAATATCGTGGTCCAGGGCGGTACTTTCTACAATGACGCCGTTCTCAGGAGTTTCGAGAAGATCGCTGACTGTCAGGCAATCCGTCCCGATATCGCCGGCATCATGGGTGCATTCGGCTCAGCCCTGATCGCCAGGGAACGTTACCGGGAAGGTTCACGCACTTCCATGTTAAGCATCGAACAGATCATGAATCTGCAGTTTGAGACCAGTATGGCGAAATGTAAGGGCTGTACCAATAACTGCCGTCTCACCATCAATAAGTTTACGGGCGGACGCCAGTATATCTCCGGCAACCGCTGCGAACGCGGCATCGGGAAAGCGCGCAATGAAAACCATCTGCCTAATCTTTACGAATATAAGCTCAAAAGGCTCTTTTCCTTTGAGCCGCTGTCGCCGGATCAGGCGCCGAGAGGAACGGTCGGCATTCCGCGCGTTCTGAATATGTATGAAAACTATCCTTTCTGGTTCACCTTCTTTACGAAGCTGGGCTTTCGGGTTGTGCTCTCTCCCAGTTCCAACCGGAAGATCTATGAGCTGGGCATCGAGTCCATTCCCAGTGAATCGGAATGTTATCCTGCGAAACTGGCGCACGGCCATGTTTCCTGGCTGATCAACCAGAAAGTAGATTTCATCTTCTACCCGGCCCTCTTCTATGAACGCGACGAGTTCCATGAGGCAAACAACCATTACAACTGCCCGATCGTCACTTCCTACTCGGAGAATATCAAGAATAATGTGGAGGAGATCGGCCGCGGTGAAGTCGTGTTCCGCAACCCCTTCATGTCCTTCCGTGACTTGCAGACTGTCACTTCTGCCCTCACCAGAGAATTCCGGGAGCTGCCAGTCACTGCCGTGATGAATGCTGCACAGGACGCCTGGAAGGAACTGGAGCAGGCCAGACAGGACATGCGCACGAAAGGGGAGGAAGTCCTGCGCTTTATGGAAGAAAACCACAAACGCGGCATCGTGCTGGCCGGCCGGCCGTACCATATTGATCCGGAGATTAACCATGGTATCCCGGAGCTGATCAATTCCTATGATCTTGCCGTGCTGACTGAGGATTCCGTATCTCATCTGGCAAAGCCGGAGCGCCCGCTGATCGTTTCCGACCAGTGGATGTATCATTCCAGACTGTATGCCGCCGCAAGCTTCGTGAAGACAAGGGACGACCTGGATCTGATCCAGCTTAATTCCTTCGGCTGCGGCCTGGATGCCGTCACCACGGATCAGGTGAACGATATCCTGTCCGGTTCTGATAAGATCTATACATGCCTTAAGATCGATGAGGTTAACAATCTGGGCGCTGCAAGGATCCGGATCCGTTCCCTGTTGTCTGCCATCAAAGTCAGAGAGCAGAAACATAAGCAGCGGACAATCCATTCCAGCGCCATTGCCAAGGTTCCTTTTACCGAAGAGATGCGGGGGGAATATACCATTCTCTGTCCCCAGATGTCTCCGATCCACTTTGAGATTCTGCAGGCCGGATTCGAAGCCTGCGGATATCATTTCGAAGTACTCGGCAATGACAACCGTCACGCCGTAGACGTCGGATTGAAATATGTGAATAATGACGCATGTTATCCTTCCCTGATTGTTGTGGGACAGATCATGGACGCCCTTCTGTCCGGCCGGTATGATCTGAACAAGGTCGCTGTCATCATGACCCAGACCGGCGGCGGATGCCGCGCTACCAACTATATTGGATTCATAAGACGCGCACTGGAGAAGGCCGGTATGGAGCAGATCCCCGTTATCTCGCTGAACCTCGCGGGCATCGAGAGCAATCCCGGTTTCCACCTGAATGCTGAATTACTCCTGCGCGCCGCCTACAGCGCCCTCTTCGGAGATATCTTTATGCGCTGTGTCTACCGGATGCGTCCTTATGAGAAAGAACCCGGCTCCGTAGACAGGCTGCATCAGGAATGGGTCGCAAAATGCCGTCAATTTGTCTCCGGAAAACACATGCGTTATTTAACTTTCTGCAAGATGTGCCGTCAGATCATACGGGACTTTGACGCGATTCCGATTCAGGAAGATATGGTCAAGCCAAGAGTCGGCATCGTAGGAGAGATCCTTGTAAAGTTCGCTCCTGCCGCCAACAACCATCTGGTCGAATTACTGGAAGCAGAGGGTGCCGAAGCCGTTGTGCCTGATCTGTTAGACTTCATGCTCTACTGCTTTTACAACCAGATCTACAAGGCAGATTACCTGGGTACTTCCAAGAAAGCGGCCCTCCTTTCCAGGGTTGGTATCTATGCGCTGGAAAGAATGCGCAGCTCTGCCGCAAAGGCTTTTGAGAAGAGCAGACATTTCGCTCCTCCGGTAAGTATCTATCAGCTCGTCAAATATGCTGAGCCCATCGTCAACATCGGTAATCAGACGGGGGAAGGATGGTTCCTGACCGGGGAGATGGTAGAGCTGATCCACAGCGGCGTCAACAATATTGTCTGCACACAGCCTTTCGGTTGTCTGCCCAACCACGTTGTCGGCAAAGGTGTGATCAAAGAGCTGCGGAAACGTTTCCCGCTCTCCAATATCGTGGCGATCGATTATGATCCGGGCGCCAGTGAAGTCAATCAACTTAACCGGATCAAGCTGATGTTGTCCACTGCGCAGAAAAATCTGAAAAAGAAAAAGCATGACAGATAGAAATATCCTCAGAACGCCGGATCCTGCAAGATCCGCGTTCTGAGGATATTTTCAACCTAACCCTTATCAATCAATATATCTACATCTGTTTCCTGACGACCAGATACTCATTATCCAGTTGATAGAATGAACAGGAAAAATTGCCTCCCCGCAGGAAACGCACCATATCATCTTCGTCCAGGTCTACCATACAGACATAGCATTCGTAGTCTTCATCATACTGATAGTTACTACAGGTATCACAACTACTCATCTTCCTTTACACTTCTTTCTAATAAAAGGTCTTGTCCACTCTGCGGTTGACGAACTTGATCTTCCCCCTGATCTCGTCTTCCAATTCCTGGAGCGCCTCGTCAGCTGTCTCCTTCTGCAGTTGGTTTACACAAAAAATACAGGCGCCGAACTTATCATTTGAAAAAAGCTTCGGCTTCTCCCATTTTACAAAATAAGAAACTCTGTGTTTGAGCAGTAACTTCTCTATCTTCTCCTTCGTAGAAAGATCGGTCACCTGACACCACTCCAGTTCATTATGCACTTTCACTTTCTGATATGCCGTCTCCATGATCGCCCTCCGTATCTTTCCGGTCAAAACCGTGGTTCTTATCTATTATAGCCTATTTTGTATCATTGTGCAATTATTGCATGAAGGCTTTTTTTGTGGTATATATATGATAAACGACATACCATAACTATCATGAAAGTGCGAGGAATAATTATCATGCCCATCAAAGTAGCTGACTCTTTACCGGCAACGGCCACACTGGAGAAAGAAAATATTTTCGTAATGACGGAATACCGTGCCATGCACCAGGATATCCGTCCCCTGGACGTATTGATTCTCAATCTGATGCCTACCAAGATCGTGACGGAGACGCAGCTTCTTCGCAAGCTTTCCAATACCCCTCTTCAAGTAAATGTAGAATTCCTGCAGACTGCCAGTTACATACCCCAGCACACCGATTCCAACCATCTGGAATCCTTCTACACCACTTTCGACCAGGTGAAAGACCGTAAATACGACGGCATGATTATCACCGGCGCTCCGTTGGACTATGTGCGGTTTGAGGATGTCACTTACTGGGATGAACTGTGCACTATCATGGCATGGGGCAAGAAGCACGTTCACTGTACCCTGCACCTGTGCTGGGGCGCTTTTGCCGGCCTCTACTATCTCTATGGCCTGGACCGCTATGATTTAGATACCAAACTCTCCGGCGTGTATGCTCATAAGATCATCAAGAAGAATTCTCCCCTGTTCCGGGGATTTGATGATATCTTCTACGCGCCGCAATCCCGCGCAATGGGGATCACTGCGGAGAAGATCGCCTCCGTGCCGGACCTGGAGCTGATGGCTGTTTCTGATGAAGCAGGCGTCGCCATCGTCAAGACGACCGACAGCCGCCACTTCTTCGTCACCTGCCATCCGGAATATGATGCGGATACCCTGGCGCAGGAATATTTCAGGGATCTGAACAAAGGCATGAATCCCTCCATCCCAGCCAATTATTTCCCGGATGACAACCCGGAGAATCCTCCCATTGTCAACTGGCGCTCTACGGGGCAGTTATTGTATTCCAACTGGTTGAATTACTATGTGTATCAGACGACGCCGTATGATATCCGGACGATTGAGTAAGTTTGCACTTATTTTTCCTTATTCCCTATAATATTTCTCGACGATCTCCTCGATCGACGGTTCCTTGATTCTGATATCTTCCACCAGATAACTCTGTAACACCGTCTCGATAATCTTCGTCGGTAAGATCTCTTCGTTTCTGTAAAAGGCCGTAAAGCTGCCCTCCTGTGCTTTCCACTTCTCCACGCCGGGCAGTTCTATGTCCTCCCGAAACGGTATCTTACATAAGAATTCCACCGCGTGAAACCCCTCAAAGTTCTTCCGCACTTCCTGCAATTCTCCGTCCACGATGATCTCGCCGTGGTTGATCAGGATGATCCTGTCGCATACCTCCTCAATATCGCGCAGATCATGGGTCGTCAGCAGAATCGTCGTATTCCTCTCCTGATTGATTCTGCGGATCATTTCCCGGATCTGCTTCTTGACTACGAGATCCAGCCCGATTGTCGGTTCATCTAGAAACAGCAGCGCCGGATCATGGAGCAGCGCCGCACAAAGTTCCGCCCGCATACGCTGTCCCAGCGATAACTGCCGCACCGGCTGATGCAGAAACTCTTTCATCTGCAGACATTCTGTATAGGATTCCAGATTCCTGTCATAAGTCTTATCCGGTATCTTATAGATCTTTTTCAGCAGCGTATACGTATCGATCACCGGCAGATCCCACCATAACTGTGATTTCTGGCCAAAGACAGCCCCGATCTGCTTCGCATTTTCCCTGCGATATTTATATGGCTCTCTTCCAAGAACCTCCACATTTCCTGCCGTCGGATGCAGGATCCCCGCCAGCATCTTGATCGTCGTGGACTTGCCCGCCCCGTTGGGCCCGATAAAGCCCACTGTCTCTCCCTCGCCGATCTCAAACGAAATATTCTTTACCGCATAGATCGTCTTATGACTGTGCAGTCCCGGCAGGTAACGCCTTACGCGCTTCTTGGCGACAGTATAGTTTCTGCTCAGGCTGCTTGCCTGTATGATCTTCCTCATGTCCATACTTCTCCTTACTTCTTCCAGATTGCTCATCCGCTCCCTGTGCGGCATTCAGCCGCCGGCTCCTGTATACCGCCTTAACCCCATCCGAAACACTCCCATCGCCAGCAGGAACCACAGCACCCCCACAAACGGCGCGGCCAGGCCAAGCGCCGTCTCGTACCCGCTCACACGCTTTCCGGTGATGAACATCATCGGATAATAATTGATAAACGCCCACGGCAGCACGAAAGTCAGAAAGATCCGCAGCGCTTTCGGGTACAGCATAAGCGGATAGTTTGTCAGGCCGCGCAGGTCATAGAACAGCATGTCGATCAGCGCACTGGATTTCATCGTCCAAAAGCTGAACGCCCCGAATAGGATCATGGAACCTGTCTGCATGAAAATGCCTCCAAGAATTGCCAGCGCAAGATAGATTCCCATCTGCAGGTTTAACATTTCTGCCTTTTCGGCAAACGCCGCGCACAGGAAGATGACGGTGACAACGATCTGCCCCAGGAAAGTATCGCCGAATCTCTGGAAAATCATCTGCCGGATCAATCCCTGTGGACGCAGTAGCATGATATCCAGCTGCCCGCTGATGATCAGATCCTCCAGCGAATACACACTATACCAGACCAGCGTCCCGGAGATTGCATAAGTGAGCAGCGACAGCCCATACAGGATCGACAGATCTGAGAAGTCCCATCCTCCCAGATCCTCCACACCGTTCACCAACACCCAATAGCTCATATAGGTAATAAAGTAGCAGTAAAAATTTGAAGCCATCCCAAGAACAAAACTCGTCTTATATTCTGCACGTGATCTGAAAAACGTCTTGATATAGACAAAATAAGTCAATAAAAAATCTCTCACCGTTCTTACATCCTCCTGCGATCCAATTGACAGTCCGCATGTAACCTGCTCTGTCCTGCCTCATCCACCCTGTACGACACAATGCAGCAGCGCTTTCCGGTACACCAGCGCCACTACCACCGCCATCCCAATATCCCACACAACCAGTATCGCGAAGTTCCATCCAATATCTGCACACCCGCTTCCTTTTAAAATCAATTCGATCGGAAAAGAGTACAGATACTGAAAAGGCATCAGCCGCACCGGCATCTGCATCCACGCAGGAAACAATGCGATTGGAATAAAGCTGCCTGAGAAAAACCGTATTGTATCATTCATCAATCTTCCGAAAGGCCATATCTCGTAAAACCGAAAGGCAAGAAAGCCGATCACTGTAAACACCATCATATAAAACAAAAAGGCAAGAAAAACGGCGGCGGCTCCAAGCAGCGCATATCTTACATCAATCTTTCTGATCTGTTCCCGAAAGAAATAGAAAAGCACAATACCTGTGGGAATTCCTCTCACAATCACTTCCGCCGCCGTTTCCCCGGCCGCTTCCATGAAATGTAATCTTAAGAAACTAACCGGACGCAGCAGATCCACTGCGAAGGTTCCCTTATAGACTTTATCTGCAACACAGTCGGCATATCGTGAAGAATAGAGCAAAGAGATCAGACTGGACAAAACGACGTAGGCAGTCATATATTGCTGCATTTCCCCATCCTCCAGATAAATATACCACCACATAAGAACGATAGAAAAAGCAGATACCAAGCTTCCCATAATACAGAATAGGTTATGCCATCTGTAATGCAGCATTTTTTTCATGGAAATGCTAAAATAGCTCATTCCTGCGCCCTCCTTTCTTCGCTTTTCTCTGACCAGGCTGCTTTTCCTTGTCAAACTCTGCCCGGTTTCGGACAGTCACAAGATAGACCCGGTCGAATTGCCGGCAAAATCACCGCGCAAAATCACATCCTCCAGCCTGGGCCTGGTGATGTTCATCTCTACAATAACCGTCTGCGCCGCTATATGGTTGACGATCTCCAACGCCGATATGACATTCTCGTTATAGCAAAATTTCATCCTGTTACGGTTGATGCTGTACTCGATCAGTGGAAGATCCTCCAGGTCCGGCAGTCTCCCGTGATAAACAATCTCCATCGCATTGACCGGCGCGTAGCGCCGCATAAGCTGCTCTCTGCTCCCATAATACAGAAGCCGTCCCACATCCAGCAGAAGGATTCTGTCACAGGATCTCTCGATTTCCGTCATATTTTCGGAAGCCAGCAGGATGGAAGACCCTTTTTCTTTCTTCTTTTGCAACAACTCCAGAAAGACCTGTTTCCCTGATTCATCCAGTCCTACTGCCGGTTCATCCAACAGGATCAATTCGGCATCGCCAAGCACCGTCACTGCCAGCTCCGCACGCCTTCTCTGCCCCAAAGACAACTGTCGGATTTCTGTCTCCTCATACTCCCGAAACCCCAGACATTCGGCAAGCTGTTCATATTCCTTCCAGAATGCCTCCTGATCCAGCCGGTAAACCGACTGCAGTTTCCGAAATTCATCCACAATGGTATTCTCCTCCCGAAACGGCATATGTTCTGCAGAGAAAAAGCGGATGGCAGAAGCGATCTGTCTGCGTCTTTTCACAGGGCTTTGCAGAAATGTCCTGACCTTCCCTTTCTCACAGGCAAGCAGTCCGCAGGCAAGCTTTAGGAGTGTCGTCTTCCCGGATCCACTCCTTCCAATCACACCTACAATCATACCTTCTGGAATACAGAAGCTGATATCGGACAGTCTGAATTTACTGACATTCTCAAAACTTACCATAAGCCCTCCGCGCCTGTCTTTGTCCCTTAACAAAAAGATATCCCTTATAATATTCCATTACAAGGGATTGTGACAAACAGCCTCTATGCAGGGATAAAAACCGCAACACAGAAAAAACCGTCCATTTCATATACATCATACATACCGTGATAATTCTCTACAATTTCCTTTATTCTCAGGATCCCGATACCGTGCATATCGTCTTCCGCCTCTTTCGTGGAGAGCAGATCCGGGTTCTCCCGCAGCACGGAATCCGCGATCTTATTTTTCACGCAGATCGTCTCATATCCCTGTTTCTTCGTGATCCGCAGTTCCAGTTCCCTGTCTCTTTCTTCTTCCCGAAGACTCGCTTCAATCGCGTTATCCAGCAGATTGCCTAACAATGCGGCAAAATCCAGGCTACTCATGGCGGCAAAGGAAAGATTCTCGATCTCCGCCTTGATCCCGATCCCCTGCTCCCTCGCATACTGGAGCTTCTCGTTAATGATATGGTTCAGCAGCGTGTTCCCCGTCTCGATATAGCTGTGCATCGCATTCAGTTTATCCAGAATCTCTGAGGCATACGCCCTGGCCTCATCGTAATTCCCGGAGGCCAGATAGGAGGAAAGCACCATCAGATGATTCTTCATATCGTGTTTCAGCCTCCTGCCGCTTTGGTGCAGGGCGTATACCTCTTGTCTCTGCTGTGCTTCCTCTGCCAGTTCTTCCTTCATCTGCCGGTACTGGTAGACCAGCTCTGAATGCTCCTCATATAACCTGGCATAACGACGATCCAACTCTTCATATTGTTGTTTTAGCTGTCCGTATCGACTCATCATCGCATTTCATGTCCATATCCATCTTTGTTTTTCTTGATCAAGTTACCTGAACGCTGTTACGCCCTATCGCATCAGTGTTCTCATATATCGCAGGATCTCCCGCTTCGCCGCCTCTGCGTACTTCTCTCCCAGCGGCAGCCGCTCCCCATTCACCAGCTCCAGCTCGTCCCTGCCGACCACACGCACCGCAGCCCTGTTCACCAGAAATCCCTTATGAACCCGCAGGAAACCATCTTCCCTCAACTGCTCCTCCACCGAAAGGATGGTGCTGCGGAAATGATACTGACCCGACAAGCCGCATAGTTTCAGATAATTTCCATCCGCCTCAAAGTACAGGATATCCGACAGCAAGAGCGCCGTCTCCTGCCCATTCATGCGAAAACAGAAATGCTTCGTGCGAAAGCGCAGTTCTTTTTTACAGTCTTCCAAAACGGTACGGATCTCGCTGTCAAAATATTTCTTGCGGATAAAACCAAACGGATGGTACTGGAAACTTTCATACACAAGCTCATCATGATTCGTCACAAATACGAGCAAGGGCTTGTGCTCCAGATGATTCAGGCTGTAAGCGATGTCCATCCCGCTGATCCCCGGCATATCGATATCCAGAAACAAAAGATCGCAGGCGTTCTTTGTAAGAGCGGATTGCAGCGCTTCTCCCTCATGGAAACTTTCCACCGTGCTTTCCGGCTGATTCTTTTTGACCGCCGCGGCGATTCTGTGCAGAATCTCCATCTCATCATCACAGACATAGATCAACATTGTTTTCCTGCTTTCTCCCTCAACGATGCCTTTCTCTTTACAGATACTCCTCCATAAAACTCTTTTCCGAAAGGATTCGGACGCCTAATTCTTTCGCCTTTTTATTCTTAGAGGACTGTGAGGCAGTATCGTTGTTAATCAAACAGACGGTCTTGCCGGTAACACTCCCCGTCACTTTTCCGCCCCTGGCTTCAATGGTTGCTTTCAGTGCATTGCGGTTTTCATAGTATTCCAGGCTTCCAGTGATCACGAAGGACATTCCTGCCAGCGTCTGGCCCTCCTCTTCCACGGTTTCTTCCGCTAACTGCAATTCCTGCAGCAGACGATCCAGTTGTTTCATCTTATCCGGTTGATGGAAAAAGTCATAGATACCGGCAGCAATCACTTCCCCGACCCCATCGACATTACTCAATTCCTCCACCTCTGCCTGGCGGATCGCATCCAAAGAAAACCGGAAGTGTCTGCACAGAAGTTTTGCATTGGCTACCCCCACGTTGTCAATTCCCAGCCCATACAGGACTCTTGCCAGTGTCGTATGTCTTGCCCGCTCAATGCTTTCCATCAAGTTCCTGTAGGACTTCTCTCCAAATCCCTCCATCTGCGTGATCTCTTCCTCATACTGTCCCAGCCTGAAAAGATCGGCAAACTCGTGCAGAAATCCCCGCGCCAGAAATTTCTCCAGGGTAGATTCCGACAATCCGTCCACATTCAGGGCGTCCCTGCTCACAAACAGCGTAAACGACTTGATCTTCTTCGCATCACATTCCGGGTTATTGCAGTACAACGACTGTACATCATTGACCTGTCTAATCTGCGTCGGCTGCCCGCATACCGGACACGCGAAAGGAATCTCAAGCGTATCGCTCTGCGTCAGATTCTCTGCAATCTGCGGAATGATCATATTCGCCTTATAGACCGTAATCCGGTCTCCAATCCCAAGTTTTAATCCTCTCACAATGCTGATATTATGCACGGAAGCCCTGCTGACAGTCGTTCCTTCCAGCTCCACCGGCTCAAAAACCGCTACCGGATTAATCAGGCCGGTACGGCTGGCGCTCCACTCCATCTTAAGTAAGACTGTCTCCCGCAGTTCATCCGCCCACTTAAAGGCGATGGAATCCCGCGGAAATTTGGCTGTTCTGCCCAGGGACTGTCCGTAAGCGATATCATTGTAGGTCAATACCAGACCGTCTGAAGGGATGTCATATGTCTGGATCTTATTCTCGAAAGACTCTATTTCCCCCAGGATCGTGTCGGGATCGACAATACTGTGCTCCACGACATCAAATCCCTGTTCTTTCAAAAACGCAAACTGCTCTGAACGCAGCAGCATGTTATCTGTTCCTTCTGCTCTCACAAGGCTGAAAGCATAAAACCTGACATTGCGGCCGGCTGTGATCTCATTATTTAACTGCCTTACAGAACCACTGCACAGATTTCTCGGATTCTTATATTTCGCCTCAGCTTCCTCGATCTTGCTGTTGATCCGTTCGAATTCTTTGTAACTGATCACGGCTTCCCCGCGCAGAATCATCTCCCCGCGATAGGGAATCGACAGCGGAACATTCTGAAAGACCCGCGCATTGTTAGTGATCACTTCACCGACTTCTCCATTGCCTCTTGTGACAGCCTTGACTAATTTCCCTTCTACATAGGTCAGAACGATCGTCAAGCCATCTAACTTCCAGGAAAGAACCCCCTCTTTTCCATTCAGCCAATCCTGCAATTCCTCTCTGCTCTTTGTCTTCGCCAGCGAAAGCATGGGCCGTTCATGCCTCTCCTTCGGAAGCTCCTCCACAGCCTCATATCCAACCTGTACAGTAGGACTGTTTGCAAGTATTACACCTGTTATCTTTTCTAATTCCACCAGCTCGTCATACAGGCGGTCATATTCATAATTGCTCATGATCTCCGTATCCTGCGCATAGTAAGCCTTTGCTGCACGGTTTAATACTTCGACCAATTCTTTCATACGGTTTCTATTTGTTTCTTCCATAGAATGATCGGAATCCCCCTTTGTATCCTTTCCTTAATCTGTCCTTCTGACGCCGCACCTGTTATACAGCTCCTCTATCTCATCCTGTGTCAGTTCTCTGGACTGTCCAGGTTTCAGCCCTTGCAGATCAATATTGATAACACGTGTTCTTTTCAAAGAAACGACTTGATACCCCTGGGTCTCACACATACGTCTGATCTGTCTGTTGATCCCCTGCGTCAGCACGATACGGATCGTCTTTGGCCCTAGCTGCTCAATCTTGCAGGGCCTTGTCGTCACTTTGAGTTCTTCCAGATAGACTCCTCTTTGCAGATGTTCCAGCGCATCCATCGTCCATGCCCTGGAAACCTTGACGATATATTCCTTCTCATGTCCATTTGCGCCCCGCATCATGGCGTCGATCAGCATACCGTCGTTGGTCATCAGCAGAAGTCCTTCCGATTCCTTATCCAATCTGCCGGCATAAGTAACCCGCACCGGAGAATTCATTTCTTTCGTCACAATCCGCTCTGCATGGACATCCCGGTGTGTACAGACAACACCAACCGGCTTATAATATGCCAGGATCACTTTCCTGTCGCGCCCTTCGACTCTCTTCCCACGAACACAGATCACCTCCTGCCCCGTCACTTTCATCCCCGTCACAGCCGCCGCACCGTTGACCGTCACAGCGCCCTGGCTGATCAGCAGATCTGCATCCCGTCTGGAACAGACGCCGCAGGCCGCCAGATATTTATTTATCCGGACCTCTTCCATATCTGTATACTCCTTTTCCACCCGGACCACTTCGATATAAGAACACGACTATACGTTCTCGTCCTGTCCGTTTTCCAAATATGCCTCCGTTCCTTTCTCCTGTACATCATCCTGTACTTCCACGGCATGTTCCAGCAGAAATTCCCGCCATACATCATAATGCTGCGCATACAGATGCACGCCGTCGAAAGTCAGTTCCGCATTCAAAAATCCTTCCTCGTCTGTAAACAGTGGATTCGCATCCAGATAAAAGATATCTGTCCCGTTTGCCAGAGAAGCCGCCGCCGCATTCTTATCATTGATGTTGATATTATTAAACTCTGACTCAAAATTATTCTTTTCCCTGCTGACATGAAGATTCGCCATCACATAAACAACTGCCCCAGGCTGCCATTCTCTGATCTTCTCCAATACTTCCCGGTACTTCTTCAGATACATTTCTGTATTTCCATACCCCAGTTCATTCATTCCCAGCATAATATAGATCTTACGATACCGCTTCTCCTGCAGCACCTGTGTCAGATCAACTTTATTCCCTGTCTTCTGATAGGTGATTTCCTCTTCCAACAATTTAAAGATCATCATACCACTGTCGCAATAGAAATCAGCTTCCTCCAGTCCCGCATAATCTGATATGCCTAAAGTTCTGGAATCCCCCAGAAAAGCCGCATCATTAAAATAACTTATGTTTTCTTTTGTGTACGGATACGTTGTTGTCAATGCAATTTTTCCTGCATCCTTATAATAAGGGGAATCAATCTGAACAGGTTCATAATACAGAAAATCTGTTGTTCCTTTTGGCATTTCCTCTGTATTTTCGGCATTTTCTGCATCCGCATCATCTGCAGGTAAACCACTATCATTCAAAATATCGTCATTTTCTTCCTTGCAGATTCCTGCATTTTCTGTCTCTCCCTCAAGATCTGTCATGGAATCCTCTTGTCGTGCATCCTCCTGTATGGTATGAACCTCATTGACGTCTTCCCCGATCTCCGGGGCGGGTTCGCTCGACGCCATCGCCGCATCCTGTTTTCCCGGCATCTTTGCATAGGCATCCCAGACAAAGATCTGCGCCTGTTCTGGGATTGCACCAAAGCCGATCTCATCGGAACAGACCATCACCGCCAATGAGGTAAGGAGAATCAGAATTAAATAAGGGCTGTTATATATATTCTCTTTCAACTGCAGGTTCCTTCGCTGCTTCTTCTGCTTTTTCTCTTTCTCTTTCTTCATATGCATCTTCCTATCTTATGTTCTCTCTTGTGATCCCTCTGCAGGCTCACAGCATACGGATCAACTGCCCTGCCAGATATACGCCATGCATCCTGGATTCCTCTGTCAGTCCTGCCTCCTGGGATTCCCCCTGGCACTGATCCGCTCCTCAGAATCGGAAATACAGGAAGGGATTATTACTTCCCACCATGATCTCATGTACGGAAAACCAGAATACGCCGACAAGGAGCATGATTACAAACCATCTGTCTTTCCATTTGTCATACCATCGAATCGGAAACGGAGTTACAAACAACACGCAGACTGCCAGCAGAATGCCATACTCTTCCAGATAACGCATAAACTGCGGTATGCCTACCAGTACGGCATTCTGATGAATGCCAAACAGATTTGCCAGATATGCCATCAACTGTTTTCCATCCGTGATTGCAAAAATAACCCATGTTATAGGAATAAGGATCAGCGTATACAGATGGCCGAGTACTTTGGATGCTTCCAGTCTCTTGCCATACGAATTCTTCTCTATCGTGAGAAGTACAAAAAAGGAAAGTCCCCACAGCACAAAATTCCAATCTGCCCCATGCCAGAGTCCTGTAAGCGCCCACACGACAAAAAGATTCCAGATTGTTCTGCCCGTTCCCTTCCGGCTGCCTCCCATCGGAATATAGACATACTCCCGAAACCACCTGCCCAGTGTAATATGCCATCTTCTCCAGAATTCTGAAATAGATCTGGAAACATAAGGATGATCAAAATTCTGCGGGATCCGAAATCCCAGCATCCTTCCCAGCCCCATCGCCATCAGCGAGTATCCCCAGAAATCAAAGTAGATCTGAAAAGAATAGGCAATGGCCCCCAGCCATGCCACCGCCGCATGAAGATTGCCTGCTCCCGCTGACATGATCGTATTCCAGAGCGTCCCAATCTGATTCGCCAAAAGGACTTTCAGACCCAGACCCAAGGTAAACAGCTTTAATCCGTTCTCCACATAGCGGAGGCGTATCTTCCTGTCTTGCATGCGGTCTTTCACTTCATCATACCGCACAATCGGCCCGGCAATCAACTGTGGAAACATACTCACATAAGCCGCAAATGACACAAATCCCGGCAGTTCCCGGATTGTTCCCCGATAACAGTCCACCTGATAAGAGACCATCTGAAACGTATAGAAACTGATTCCCAGCGGAAGCGCCAGCCTCAGCACAGGCATAAGATCCTGCCCGGTCAGTCTGTTAACCGTCCCCGCTGTAAAGTCCCAATATTTAAAGACAAACAGCGTCCCAAAATTAAAGAACATCGAAAGCCATAACGCAATCCGACGTCTTTTCTTCCCTTTCTGCAGACGATTCTGCTGCGGCGACGCAGGCTCCCAGAACATATATTTGCTGATACCATAGTTGACGGTAACGGAAAAAATAAGCAGTAGAACAAAATAGGGTTCTCCCACTCCATAAAACACAAGACTCCCTGCCAGCAGCGCCAGATTACGGTACTTAGCAGGAGCCAGCAGATAACACAACATAAAAACCGGCAGAAACCGAAATAGAAACTCCACACTGGAAAACAGCATAAACAGCACTCCTAAATAGCATATTCGGGTATTTTCCCCAATAACACCCACACGCAGTTTACTGCCAGAAAACAGACTGCGCACAAATCCTTATTTAGTATATTCCAGCCAGATTTTTTTTACAAGGGACAAACCCTTCCTTTTTCGACATTTTCTGCATCATTTTTGCATCGAAATTGCATCATTTTTGCATCATAGCGCTTATTTCCTCAGCCCTCTTGGATAATGATTCTTCATCTGTCCATTTACCGCTTTGCCAAATCCCAATGCAAACCCTCTATAGCACAACAAGGTCCATCCTCTCTGCGTCCCGCACGGAAAACTCTCTCCATGAAGATAGCGGAGAGCTTCCTCCTGTGATAGTTCCAGGACCCGGTCCGTCTCCTCTGTCCCCAATGCCAGGGCCAGCGAATGGGACGGTTCCAGCCGGTTTTTCTTACCTGTTCCAAGATGCAGGCCCGGCCTGATTACCTTCATTCCCTGCATACTGATCATGGATGCAGGCACAAGATAGAGCTGATCGCCAAACCACGCAAGGCTTCCTCCCTGCGCATCCAGCCAGTCTTTGGCAAGTCCCAGCTCCTCCGTAAAAAACCCTCTGCATAAATTATCGTCAATGCCGCTCCTGCCATAAGCAGTCATGTCACGCCGGGGCTTCTCTTTCCTGTTCTTCTGTCTTACTCTGCCGCCTGCCTGCCGCGTCTGTTCTGTCTGCTTCGCCCATTCTGGATCGGCTCCCTGTGCCGGCACAGGACAGACTGTCATTCCCCGCCGACGCAGTCTTGCGATGTAGTGTCCCTCCCCCTTCAGCCGGTGCGGCCATAACCGCATCGTATGTTCGATTCCCTGGGCAGGTTCCTCAACCCACTCAGCCCTTCCCGGTGCAAACGCGCTGTCATGAGGCACTTCTTCTATGATAAAGTCTTCCTGCCCATGCAGGAATCTGCTGATTGTTCCTTCATTTTCCTCTGGTGCAAAAGTACAGGTGGAGTATACGAGCACCCCTCCCGGCCGGAGCATTCCGGCCGCCTCCTCCAGAATGGTTAGCTGTCTGTCCGCACATATACGCACGTTCTGTCCGCTCCACTCTTCAACAGCCGTTCCATCTTTGCGGAACATGCCTTCCCCGGAACATGGCGCATCCACCACAATCCTGTCAAAAAAACCTGGAAACAATGCTGCCAGATGCTCCGGCGTTTCATTACATACCACACAATTTCTGACACCCATGCGTTCCACATTCTGAGACAGTATTTTCGCTCTGCCAGGAATCAGTTCATTTGCGATCAGCAGCCCTTCGCCCTTCATTCTGCCCGCGATCTGTGTTGTCTTTCCTCCCGGTGCGGCACATAGATCCAGAATCCGTTCCCCCGGTTTTGGATCCAGAATCTCCACGACTGCCATTGCAGAAGGCTCCTGAATATAGTATGCGCCTGCTTCATGCAGGATCCCCTTTCCCGGCTGTTCCTCTTCCTGATAATAATATCCTTCCGCCGCCCAGCTCACCGGTGTAAGCCGATACGGCATCCGTGCAAGAAATGCCGATGCAGAAGCCTTAAGCGGGTTCCACCGCAGTCCATAATGCCGATCGCATTCATAGCTTGCAAGAAATGCCTCATATTCTGCTCCCAGAAGCTGCTTCATTCTCTCACAGAATGCCTCCGGCAGTCTTCTTATCTCTCCCATCCTGCGCCTCCATTGTCTTGTCTCTTTTCAGTATACCTGATTCCCTCCCCGGAAACAATGCTGTAATTTTTTCTGATTTTGTTACTCCGTTTATGTCATAAAAGGGTCCGTTTATGTCATAAAAGTGTAAATTAATTTATTTTTTATATACACAATATGTGCTAAATTAATTTATTTTTTTATGAATCATCCTTGTTTTTACTTTATTTCATTCATAATATAATAATATAAAAAATTTATTTTTATTTTTATTAAATTTTTTTACAATTAATTGACGGGTCAATATTTTGCGTCTATAATTGAATCATAAAATAGAATAAGGATAATGTTCCGTTTTATCACTCTGACCACAATTCGTCTGCATTATAGACGTTCCAATCAACGCTATCATATTTTCTTAAAAGGGGGAATCACTTTGCTGCACATCACTTCACTGAACGAGGGACTTGACATTTTCAAGGCTCTTGGATCTGACGTCAGAATTGAAATACTCAATATCTTGTTGGAGAATAACAGTATGAGTATGAATGAACTGGCTTCCCGTCTGAATATTACAAACGGAGCGCTGACCAGTCATATCAAGAAACTGGAGGGCTGCGGTCTGATTGGCATATCCAGCGAATCTGCAGGCCACGGAAATCAGAAGATCTGTTCCGTCCACCTGGATAAAATCCTGATCGATCTGGAGAAACAGGAAGATTTCCAGAATATTTACAGTACCGACCTCAAAATCGGCCACTACTCTAACTATCATGTATGTCCCACCTGTGGTCTGGCATCCGATAAGGCTTTGATCGGTGAAGTGGATGATCCCAGATACTTTGACCATCCTAACCGTTATAATGCTGATATTCTCTGGTTTTCGAAGGGATTTGTAGAATACAACATTCCCAACTTTATTCCCAGCTTTCAGAAGATCACGCAGATCACGCTCTCTGCAGAACTTTGTTCCGAGGCGCCTGGCGTCAACAATGTATGGCCCTCTGATATTTCTTTCTACCTGAATGATGTCTGTGTGGGAAGCTGGCTTTCTCCCGGTGATTTCGGCGATTCCCGCGGCATGTTTACACCGGACTGGTGGTTTCCCAATTGGAATCAGTATGGCCTGTTGAAACTGTTGGTCATCAATAAAAAGGGAACTTACATCGACGGACTGCAAATCTCTGATGTGACGATAGACCGTCTTCAGTTAGACTACCGTAGCAGTATCCGGTTTCGCATGGCAGTGGAAGACGATGCCTCCCATGTGGGCGGCCTGACAATCTTTGGCAAGACGTTCGGCAACTATGGGCAGGATATCAAAGTCAGTCTCCACTACGCTCCTATGGAAGAGGCGGCAACCTGAATTCAGAGCGCTTATACGAAAGGTTCTGCGGCAACAACCCGCAGAACCTTTTTACACTCTAATATTTCACACCCCAGACACTTTTATTGGCTCCTACCGCGCTGAAGGTCATTACCTGTGTACCGGCCTCGTCCTTCATCTGACAGAACACGCCGCTGTAATCGACGTCCTCATAGGTAAGGTGCAGATAACATGTTCCCTCTACCGCTTCCCAGCTTCCCACGATATCTTCACCGTATACCTTGCCGTCCTCCTGCAGATACAGGATAAAAGGCTGTGCGATCTTCGCATCAATCGCCGTCCCCTGGTCAATGACATAGTATCTTCCCGCCATGTCAGCCATCTCATATCCACTTTCGTTTACTTTCTCCCCGTCTGTCGCATAAGGCAGCATACAGGGCCAGCCCTCCTCGTTAACAATAAACTGATGCACCCGCGGCTCATGCTCTTCTGTCTTGTTATCGAAGCGGGTATGGTTGACAATATACTTCCGGCCATCCTCATCTACAAATGCAGAGTTGTGCCCGGTCGCCATATACGCCATCTCCAGACTCGGCAGAGTATAGTTGCCCGAAAGCTTAAGTCCATACGGACCATGCTGCGGATTCTCTGTGTCTAACGGAAAAGCTCCATTCATATCCACATAATCACCGTCTATCGTCTCAGACCGGAAAACTCTGATCTGGTAGCCCCCTTCTCTCGTCAGGCCGCCATAAGAGACAAACAGATAATAATAACCACTCTCCTCGTCATATAGAATATATGGCGCCTCGATCGAACTGTGATTGCCGCCCAACAGTCTCCTGCCGAAATAAGGATCTACTCTGTTTTCTTCATCTGCCTCAGGATGAATCACTTCGCCCGTCTGTCCATCCAGCTCTAACAAGTACATACCACCCGACCAGGAACCATATACCATCCAAAGTCTGCCTTCTTCGTCATACAGAACCGTCGGATCTATGGCATTCGGATACTTGTTAAAATTATATTCATTGCTCTTCTTGATATAACGGTCCTTCGCCTCTTCTCTGTCCACATATGCGGTAACGTCCGTTGCGTCTAACGTTTCTAATGTAAATCCAGAATAGATCAACGCCCCTTTCCACTCATAGGGTCCTTCCACCTTCTCGCTTGTGGCATAACACAGATTCGAAGCATTCCATGTAGAAGTGGTACAGAAATACAGATAGTACAGACCCGTTTCTTCATTATAGATCACATCCGGGGCCCAGACATGCCAGCTTCTGTCATCCGTAGGAATCAGGCTGTTTTTACTTCCCGCATAGGCAAAGGCTTCTTCATTCCCCATCAGCTCATAATAGATGGGATCCTTTACCTTATAACCCGTCCCAATAGGCGTCCAATTACGCAGATCCTCTGATACCGCCGTGGACATATGGGAGCCGAAGATATAGTACTTACCGTCCGCCTTAAAAATAGACGGATCATGCACACTCGCACCTGCACTGATCTTCGCTGTCGCTATCCCTTCCAGATCTACGGTATAATCCAGGTCCGCCGGCGCTTCCACCGTCCCCTCCGCAGATTCTTCCTCCACAGCCCCTCCGGCGCTTGCCGCTCCTACGCCCTCCTGCTTTGTCTCCTGTCCTGTGTCACCGCACGCTGTCATTCCCATAACCATCACGGCGCCCACCGCACAGGCAATCACCTCTTTCTTCCTTCTCATACTTTCTTCTCCTTTTACTTGTTCGCTTTTCTCTGCAGATTCCTGCTGCGGCCGGCCTGCCTCACCGGACGCAGATCTCTATCCCTACTATAACAGAAGAAATCAATTTCTTCAATCTTTTTATTTATATTTATATAAAATATTTTAATTTATTCTCAAATATATGGAAGCTATCTGCGCAGACAAAAAAAGAGCCCGCCATGAGGATGAGGCAGACTCTTTCTTCTATCATTCGCCGTTATTCATTGATCGCAATATCTATTCTGCTTAATTTCTCCAATAAAATCTCTTCTTCCGTCGGAATATCCTCAGACTTCTCAATCTGCTGCCGGACCTGCCACATCTGCCGGTCCACAGAAGCAATCTGTTCCGCACACTCACTCAACTGCCGCACAATCTGTGTCTGATTCGGAATCTCCTGCTTATACTTGAGCTGATGCTCCAAGCTTGCCCAGAAATCCATCGCGATCGTGCGGATCTGTACTTCAACGGCCATGTTCTTCGTCTGGTCCGAGAAGAAAACCGGAACACTCACAATCATATGATAACTGCGGTATCCGTTCGGTTTCGGATTCTTAATATAATCCTTCTCCTTCAGCACCGTAATGTCATCCTGCTTCGCAAGCGCCTTTGCCAGCATATAGATGTCATCCACGTAAGAGCACACCACACGTATACCGGCCACATCAAAAAGATGGTTCTCCACGTTCTCCAGCGTAAAACTTAAGTCCTTACTGTCCAGTTTCCGCATAATACTCGCACTGCTCTTCAACCGGGAGCTGATCGAAGTGATCGGATTGCGCTGATACCGCACATTAAATTCTGAATTGAGTACATCAAACTTCGTGCGCACCTCTTTGATCGCACAGCTATAGCGCATCCGCATTTCCTTATAGTTCACCACAGTGCCCGCCATCTGTCTACGTCTTTCATAAATTGCCTGATCTACCTGTGGGAATATCATCATTTCCGCCGGTTCTGACTCCGCACCGATCTCATCCAATGAAAAAAAGGGATTTGTCATCGTCCGTACCTCCTTTTACTGCTTGTTACTATAACGCAGATACGACGGAAAAACAATAAACCGCATGTAAAATTTGTATAAAACAATTCCCGTCCTGAAAAGGAGTATTTCGATTAATCTGTGCCGTGAATGGTCTAAGTAAACTATCCGAAGAAATTGAAATAGTTTCCGCTGCTTCCGTAATTACGAAAAAGCTTACTGTAACTGGTACTGGCCTGTGCGTCCATATTTCTCTCTGCCGTCGCCTCCACGGAATCCGCCCAGATCGTCACCCTTCCGGCAAAACCGCTCCTGCCGCCCCATACCTTCTGAAATGTCTCAAGATCCGTCTGCGCAAGCTTCTTGTCATCCACCGTAAGCGTACCATCAAGGTTCCTGTTTACCCCGCAGGACGCCAGTTCCGAACTGTTCAGCCCTGAGATACTGTTTAACTGTGAAAGATAATTATTGTCAGTCCTGCTCCCTGATTCCTTCAGATTCTCCAGCATACTGTTATACTGACTGACAAACCCTTTGACACTGGCAGCGATTTCCGCTGTGCTGCCGCTTTCCTGCGCCTTGGCATAGACAGATGTCTTGCTATCGTCCGCCAGCTTGTCTCCATATTCGCATACCTGTTTTGCGTGATATTTCATATTATAATATAATTTCTGTGTATTCCCTGTGCTCTGCGCCATATTGGCATACAGGTTACTCTGCCGCTTCAGTCCGCTTAAAAGCTGCGCGTTCCGGCTCAGACGCTTTCCTCTGCCCGTTCTGCTGAGCGCACTCTGCAGCAAGGAATAATTGCCCCCGGTCCTGTTTCTCCCGCTTAGCAGTGCACTGGAATAATTTCTTGGAATTCTCATAAGTCTTCTCCTTTCTGTCTTCCCCTGGAAAGAGATCTCTCCTATGAGATATATCGTTTATGTTTTCACAAACTAAAGAGATTTGTCATCAACAACACCGTTTTCGTCACAAACTGCGACGCTGCCATTCAGGGTCCGCCAGATTCCACATCCTGCTTCCACGGCCATGCCATCTCCGTATCATCCATTCACCCATCAGACTTTCCCTGTAGCATAATCGTCAGTGTAAAGTACATTCTCCCCGCCTCATACTGCATCGTTCCATAATATTTCTCCACACAGCTTCGCATATTGCGCATCCCCAGTCCATGTGCCTTTCTGTCTGCCTTGGTCGTCCGCAGAGCGCCCTCCTTCTGTGTCGTCACTTCTCCATTATACGTATTCTCCACTACCACAAAGAACATTCTTCCTTTGCAATAACCTCGAAAATGAATCGTTCTCTCCTGATGCCCTGTCAGCTTTCTGCAGGCCTCGATCGCATTGTCCAATGCATTGTTAAGCAGGATCCCCAGATCGAAAGCCTCTATGCCAAACTGCTGCGGATAGACAAATTCCCCTTCCAATAAGATCTGTTCCTGTGCACAGATCTGTCCTTTCCGATTCAGGATCACATCGATTACCGGATTGCCTGTGCTAAACTGTAACGACAGCCTCTCTGCCGCCTGCTGCATATGCTGCAGATAGCCCTCCGCCTCTGTAAGAATCTGTTCCGGCAGATGCCCTTCTCTCATACTTTCTCCCAAAAGCTGCTCCATATCTGCCACACAGTTATTCACATCATGGCGCATCCCCCGGATCCCGTCATATAGCTGCTCTAATTCCCTGACATGAGCCGTCATATCCGCAAGTTGTTGTTTATAGAACATAAGACTGTTCTTCTGCGCCTCGGAAGCCATCAGCTCACCGTAGATCTTCCGGCTGAAAACCGTGCACACAAGACACAGAACCGCGATCGTCGGCACTACCACATACATACTGCCATGTTTCTCGTAGAAAAATTCGATCTCCTCTCCCTGCTGTCTGTAAAAAGAGATCCGCCACAGCACATCAAAGGCCATGCTGATCACCGGCGTCAGCATCAAAAACCACAATCCCTGTCTGTCGATCTCCTCCACCGGCTCTGTCAGATACCGCCGATACATCCTGAGCACCAGATACATAAAAAGAAGATAGCCCACCGTATAGACCCACATGCTGTACGTCTGCAGACTCCCCGCAGCCGAAACAAAATACTCCACCTCAATCTTCTGTTCCATGACCTGTTCATACAGATGATCGAGCCATGCAATCGTCACAAGCGACCAAACACTGTGCAGTATAAACCGGCACATTTCCTGCACCGTATAATAGACAAGCAGCAGATAAAGCTTCGCAAGTTTTCTGCCTTGATACAGAACATTCATCGCTACAAAACTACCGCACACCACAATCAACAGCTTCAGGATGCTGTAGCTGCTGTCCACAATCTCCCCTGTCTGCGTTCTGTACAGGACTCTGTTCACCCAGACAGAATACGAGAGATAACAGTTGATCAGAAAAGACTGTAAGAAAAAAAGTATCTTCCCTGTGGAACGATACTTCTCTTTCTCTACGATACTGTCTTTGCAGAAATACAACAGAAACCATGCTCTCACCAGATATTCGATCAGACCGATCCAGTCTATTGTCATAGCATTACTCCTTTAAGTATCTGCAGTAGCGTTTTACAAATTCACTGTATTTCTGCTTGGCCAGATAGATCTTATCCCCCTGCCCGACAGTAATGCTCTCATGATCATATCCGCTGATCGCGGACAGTGCGACCAAATATCCCCTGTGGCAGCGATAGAATCCATCTCCCAATACATCCTCTAAATGATTCATACGCTCATAGTATTCCAGACATTCCGTCTTCATATGCAGGATCACCTTACGCCCGTTATTCTCCACATAGAGAATGTCATCCACCGGAATCCGGCGATGACTTCCCTCTGTCTTGACCAGAAGATATTTGGGCCCGGACTGTCTTCTTTCTATTTCCTGCGCAGCACGCCGCAGGACATCCAGCATCTTATCCTGATCCACCGGTTTCATAAGATAATGAAACGCACCCACATCAAAGGCTTCAAAAACCTGTTCCTTCACCCCTGTCACAAAGATCAGAATCGCGTCTGTCATTCTTCTGAGACGTCTGGCAGTCTCCATACCGTCCATCCCCTCCATTGCGATATCCAGAAGGACAATATCCGGACGATATCCCTCTTCTACTTTTTCGATTAATTTCATCCCTGAATCAAATTCACATGTCTGTGCCTGAGAAAACTCCTTCTCAAGTAAGGTTAGAATCCTTTCTCTCCCTCTTACCTCGTCATCGCAAACTGCAATATTCATGTTTCCCCTCGTAGCCTAACTCTCTTCGTCTATGATGCTGCCTTTCAGATCTTCCTCTAATAATTTCATCTTATGCAGCATATTCTTGACATCAAGCTGGACATTGGAAAGGCTTCCTGCGCTTCCTCTTCCATTCTCCAGAATATCGTCCAGCAAAACGGCGTCTTCCCTGGAACGCTCCTCTGCCTCTCTGCGCAGTTCCTCTCTCTCCTCATTCTTCACATGCGCTTCGTCGATCCGATTCTCCAGTTCCAGCTTGTCTTCTTTTCTTTCCTCTACCTTTTCTTCCTGTGCCGCCTCTTCTTCCGCTTTCTCCTGCGCCTCTTCCTTCTTCTCTTCCATTTCTTCGTCCATGTGATCCTTCGCTTCTTCCGTCAGCATGCCGATCACTTCCTTACTGGCCGCCTCCATCACACCCTCCGCTTTCTTCTGGGCATCTGACATCTCATGGAATTTCAGGCGTTCCAGCTTGATCGCACGGATGGATCCGTTATAGGCAGAAATCTGATCTTCAATCACATCATTCCTTTTCTCATAGATCTTCTGATACTGGTCGATCTCTAAGCAGCGTTTCTGGTATTCCGTCAGCGGTATGCCTTCCATCTCTTTCAGCCGCGCTTCCTCTTCCTCCGTCCACACCGCTTCGATTCCTTGCTCCTCAGCCTCAGCCTTGCGCTGCAGCAGTTCCAGATCCTCCTCTGTCTCCGGCATTCTTCCGTTGATCTCCCTGAGGCGTGCCCGCTCTTCCTCCGTCAGAAATACCTCATCCGGATGGCGCATGGCGTCTTCCTTCTTCTCTAAAAGCTCCAGATCCTTCTGCTCCTGGGAATCCGCCGCAACGCCGTATTGCTGCCGCAGCGCCTCCTTTCGCGCATCTCCCTGCGCTATGGCATCCAGATTCTCTGCATATTCCTCCTGCAGCATCGTCAGCTTATCCCGGATCTCCTGTACATCCCGATCTATCTTACGATCACCTTCCCATGCATCACCTATGATCTTGAGCGCCTTCTGCTGCGCGTACAACTTTCGCTGCGTAATCGGATCCTTCTTGAGATTCAGATCTCCCATGAAGATCGTCTTACGGTTCTGTTGTTCTTTGCCATCAATACCGGCGCGCTCCTGTGCTCTTGCCCTGGCTGCACTGCTGACTCCGATTACCAGATTCTCGTTCGCATTCGCTCTGATCTGCATAAGTGATAACCTCCTTGTATCTTCTCAGACAAAATCCGTTTCGTCCGGCAAATTCTTTACACAATTTATTTCTTTCTCTAAATATTATCGGCTTATTGAATGTTTTTCTTTAATCTCACCGCTGTTCTCCCACATCTGTTTAAGACAAAAAAACGCCCGTTCATGACACAATCATACAAAAACCTGTGAAAACATGCCTGATGAAACTGCAGATACACCAAAATGCCGCGCAGTCAAAATAATAACTGCACGGCATCTTCTTAAGATCTACTCTATTTTGTCTGTTCTTCTTTCCTGCACCGCCACTTCTCTGACTCCTGGCGGCTGCCCAGGCCTGCTGTCACTCTAACGGTCCTGGTCATTTGCGTAATACTGACCATTCTGATAGGTCTGATCGTCCTGATAGCTTTGACCAGCCTGATAATCATAAGCATACTGGCCTGCCTGACCATTCTGATAGTTCTGTCCCCGGTTCCCGAATGTAATCTCCTTGAGCGCCACATAAAGCTCCGCATTCGTCATAAACACATACGGCCCCACATAGAAGATCGACAGAATACCACAGGTAAACACCGACAGGAAATTCCATCCTAAGAAGGACAAGTCAAGCACAAAAGCATTCCACTTATTGCCGTCCATCATCTGTCTGCTGGCTGCAAACGCATCCCTGTAGTCAATTCCTGGATTCTCCGCCAGGATATACGGAATCATCCGGTATTCATACCCCTTAATGATGCCTGGAACAATAAACAAAAGAGTCCACAGAGATGTAAATAACCCTTTCAAGAACATCGTCTTGACCACATTGCCATACCCATTGGAAAAGGCAAATCCCAGCTCATCCAGCTTCGCCTTCTGATAATGGCTCACGACAAAGAAGCGCTGTGCTCCAACCAACAGAGGATTATACAAAAACACCGACATCGCCACGGCAATAATCATAACGATCGTGAAGGTCGTAAAGAATGCAGCCAGGAACCCCATCATCTCTGAAGAAGACATATGACCGCTGCCCAGATCAAAACTTCTCGTATAAGATACGTTGAATCCGCCTCCACCGCCACCGCCTCCAAGCAGTGTCAGGATAAAGGTGACTAACACCATCTTCCAATAATTAAATTTGAAAAACTTCTTCGCGTTTTCTTTCAATTCCGCCCTTGTCCACATAGAAAAATTCTCCTCTCCCCTAAATCAGTTGTCAGAATGACACATCTCTACTTTAATATATTATCGATCATATTGCAAGCTGAATCAGATGGAAAACTTTCCTTACGGCAGTACATATTCCTGCTGCAATCCCTCATACAGGCTCTGAAACGCTTCTGTCCCTTTTTCCATATGATAGCCATGCATCTGCATTGAATCTTCTTCCCTGACCTGCACCGCACTGACTGCGACCTGGGCACAATGCGCCGCGATCCGTTCATATCCTGTCACAATATCCGACAGAAGAAATCCAAGTTCGATCGTACACTTTCCTTTCCGCAGCCGTTTCACATGCCTCTTGCGCACCTGGATCCCAAGCGATTCGATGACCGCACGCAAAGCTTCCGTCTCATCAATGAAATCTGCGTTTTCTTCCTGGAAGATCCGTCCTGACATCTCCACGATCCTCATGACCGCCTGAGAAAAAACGGCCAGCTCTTCCTGCGCTTTTGCAGAGAAATTCTGTTCTTTATCTGCCATCCTGCCGCAGGCCATGGCGATTCCTGCCGCATGATCCGAGATCCGCTCGAACTCTCCGATACAATGCAAATACAAGGTCAGCGTCCGACTGTCTTTCTCCGAAAGATCCTTTCCGGTCAATTTCAAAAGATATGTGCCGATCACATCCTCATACCGGTCTACATCCTTCTCCATCTGCTGCACGCTCTCCACAGTCTCTTTCGCATACTCATCGAGCAGCCCTGTCGCCATCCGGCAAGATTCCTGCACCGTATCGGCCATATGACAGATCACTTTTCTGCACTGCTCCATAGCCAGGGCAGGATTATTGATAAACCGGCTGTCCAATGCTTTGACATCCTCGTCGATATACCGTGCCGGCACATGCTCGCCGCTCTGCTCGCGTATGGTCAGATAGGCAAGCTTTTCCAGCAAATCCGAGAAAGGCAGAAGCAGGCACGTCGCAAATACATTAAAAACGGTGTGCACCACGGCGATCCCATAAGGTCTTGCCGCCTCTGTCATAAAATCAAACGACACTGCCGCATTGAACAGATAGAAAATGACCATAAAGACAATGGTCCCGATGAGATTAAAATAGAGATGGACAATGGCCGCTCTCTTCGCGTTCCTTGATGTCCCCACCGAAGAGAGAAGCGCCGTCACGCAAGTACCGATGTTCTGTCCCATAATGATCGGCACCGCCATGCTGTAAGAAACTGCACCCGTAGCACAGAGTGCCTGCAGAATACCGACCGATGCCGAAGAACTCTGTATGACCGCTGTCAAAACGATCCCCGCGATCATCCCTGGGATCGGGCTGGAAAATAACAACAGCAGATTGGTGAATTCCGGCACATCTGCTAACGGTTTGACCGCCGCCGACATCGTGTCCATCCCGATCATCAATATGGCAAAACCGATCAGAATCGTAGCCGCATTCTTATATTTCTCTTTCCCTGAAAAAAGTAAAAAGATAACCCCGGTCATAGCAAAGATCTGTGAAAATGCAGATGGTTTCAACAACTGCATCACAAAACTGCCGCTTTCAATTCCCGTCAGACTTAAGATCCAGGAAGTGATCGTCGTCCCCACATTAGCTCCCATGATGATCCCGATCGCCTGCGACAGTTTCATCATGCCGGAATTGACGAATCCTACCACCATGACAGTCGTCGCCGAAGAGGACTGGATCAGCGCCGTGACGCCTGCCCCCAGCAGGACTGCCCGCCATTTGCTGTAAGTCATCTTCTCCAGTATCCTCTCCATTCTTCCGCCGCTCACCTTAGACAACCCTTCTCCCAGCAGATGCATGCCGTACAGAAACAGCGCCAGTCCGCCAATCATCGTCAGTAGATCAAAAAAATCCATAATAGCCTCCCTTGCCGCAGAATCTATGTTACTATGATTTGAAGTTATCATGAATTTATCCGTATCACTATCATGTATTTGTAAAGGATATGTAAAATCTATGTAAAGTCACGGTTCTGTCTGTTGTATGCCGTGTTGTACTCACAAACATCCCATCCTGTCAGACAAAAACCTTGTCAGAATATGAAAAAATAGAACAAGACACAATAAGACCGCAGCGATCCCAAACGCGGCGTCATACTCTGCCCTGGACATGCTCAGATATAGCTGTACAGCAAGCGTACCGCCGGATTCCCTGACCTTATGCAAAAGTCCTCTGCCATGTCCCGGCAGCAGATAGCCGCTGCCCGCCGTAAACAACAACGCAGCGGACTCTCCGACAATGCGGCCCACCGCCAAAAGCACGCCCGTCGCGATCCCTGGCATGGCAGCAGGAAGCAGTATTGTGCGGATCATATGCCACTTGCCAGCGCCCATACCGACTGCCCCGCTGCGATAGCTGTCCGGCACCGCACGCAGCGCTTCCTGGGTATTCCTCGTAATAAGCGGCAAAATCATAAGCGAAAGGGTCAGCGAACCTGTCAGGATCGAATAGCCAAGTCCCAGCGTTGTTCCGAAAAACACCATCCCAAAAAGCCCAAACACAATGGAGGGAATCCCCGCCAGCGTCTCTGTCGCAAATTCGATCATCTGGATCCATCTGCTTCTTTTTGCATATTCATTCAGCCAGATCGCAGAACCAATCCCGATCGGTACTGCAATCATAAGCGTCAGCACCACAAGATAGCAGGTGTTCACAAGATTGCCCGCGATCCCGACCGTTCCCCTCCGCGCACTCGACACTGTAGTCAAAAAAGACCGGCTGATTCCCGGAAATCCTCTCACAAACACATACAGAAGAATCCCTGCCAGCAACATGACCGAAAGAAACGACGTCAGATAGATCAAACCAAGCAGAAAACTGTCTTTTATCTTTCTGCCCATTTCCACATTTCCTCCTCTTACTTCCTTCTTTCCAACGGCTGCTGTCATGTCTTCCTTAAGATTGCATGGAGCACAAGATTCACTGCCATGATAAAGAGAAACAAAACCATGCCGACCGTAAACAACACCTGCCTGTGAAGACCATTGGCATATGCCATCTCACTGACAAGCGCTGTCGTGAGAAATCTGACGGAACAAAACGGAAGTGGAAAATTCACCGAACCACCTGACACCAGACTGACTGCCATAGCCTCGCCAACCGCCCGGCCCACCCCCAGAACCACCGCTGTGACAATGCCTGGCCTCGCTGCCGGAATGACCACCTGGAAGATTGTCTGTATCCTGGAAGCCCCTAATGCCAGTGAACATTCTCTCAACTGGGAAGGCACCGAACGCAGAGCCGACTCACTGATACTAATTACTGTCGGTAATATCATGACCGCCAGTACCAGCACTGCAGACAGCAGATTCGCACCGCCTGTAAACTGATGTGTCTTCGATCCCGCAAAAATCCTCTGCTCCAGACGATATATGACCGGATTTAGTATCATCATGCCCAATAACCCGTAAACCACCGAAGGAATCCCCGCCAAAAGTTCCACCGCCGGCCGCACTGCCTCCGCCAGCCGCGCCGGCGCTGTCTCCGCCAGAAAAACAGCCGTCAAAAGCGCCACCGGCACGCCAATAAGCACTGCAAGCAACGTACCTGTAATCGAAGTCAGGATCACATATAGAATCCCAAAGGAAGGATCCCGCGCCGCCGGCTTCCAAGTATCCGAAAACAACATCTCCTTGATCCCCACCTGATAAATTGCCGGTATACCATTTGCAATCATATACAATGTGATCATGCCTACCGCAAGCAGCGCCAGAAAAGCACATGCGGTAAAGACACACTCCGCCGCCGCTTCTATCCTGCGGGCACGGCTTCTTTGTAAAAATCTCTCCATGCATTTAACCCCTGCCCTATTCTTCTTTGCTAAAAGGTCAGTCTTACCTTTCACGCCGTAATGACACTCACTTTTCTGGTATCACCAGCCCAGCCATTCGGATCAGTTTCTTTCCCTCTTCTGACTGCAGATAAGCCATAAGTTCCTGTACCAGCTTACTCTGTTCCCATGCCTCCCCCTTTGTCACCAAAAAGAAATACCGTCTTAACGGATATGTTCCGTTCCTGACCGTCTCTTCTGCAGCTTCCACCCCCTCCAAATCGATCCTACACACCGTATCATTGCATACCTCCAGTGAGACGTATCCAATCGCACCCGGCGTGACGGCTGTTCTGGCCATCACAGCTCCTTCCGAATCCACCTCATTCGCATACTTACAGCAGTCGTTGATGCCGAGCAGTTCTTCGAAAGTACTTCGGCTGCCACTGCCAGCTTCCCTTCCCACCACCACAATTGGTTCTGTCCGTCCACCGACTTCACTCCAATCTCTGATTCTGCCGGTATAGATTCCAACAAGCTCCGCCGTCGTCAATTCCCGGACCAGGTTATCCGTATTCGCGACCACTGCGATCCCGTCTACTGCCACAACAGACGCAACCGCTCCGGCATTCTGCTCTTCCTTTGTCAGTTCCCTGGAACAAAGACCTACATCCGCACGACCGTCAAGCACCGCTTCCACACCTGCCGATGAACCTGTGAATTCCGTCGTCACCGTCACACCTGCGTGTTCCTCCATAAAGCACTCTGACACAATACGGGCAAACCTCTCCATCGATGTAGAACCGGCCATAGCGATTGATCCATGTTCTCCTGCAGACAACGACTGCAGCTCCTCTCTTCCGCCGCATCCGTTCAGACTCCTGAGAATGCCTGCCATCAGACCCAATACCACGATTCCTGCTACAGTATGCTTGTTCATTCTAATCTGCCGATCCGTTTTTCTATAGGATATGCTCTTTTAACTTGTCTCATCTCTATATTTTCTACTACTGCACTCTCCCTTGATTCTGTTTTGCGAAGCAAGAATGGCACTAAACATTTCTATGGTCTATTCTTACTACGAAGTAGGCAGAATGATTATGGAAGAAGAACAAAATGGAGAGCAACGGACTGAATATGGCAAGGCAATTCTTAAAGAATTATCAAGGCGTTTAACGGAGCGTTTAGGAAAAGGATTTTCTGTAGAAAACTTGAAGCTGATGCGCAGATTCTATGTAGTATATTCCCAAGATCAGATTGGGCAGAAAAAGAGAAATACAGGGAAAACGATTCCTTCTGTCATATAAATACAGAAAAAGATAGCTGAAACATTGTGCAAGACATCAGGCTTGGGATATATAAATATAATTCAACCCTTAGTGATGTTCTATATAAAGTAAATAGAAATTGATCGGAGGAAAGATAAAAGAAAAATCATATTTAGGGCTTTGTTATTTGCGAGAAAACTTATCCGCAATTTGTAAAGTCCTTTTATGTGAAATAAAAATTAACTTTCACACTACATTTAATTATAATATGATGTATGAAAGTAAATAAAAAAGAAATTATTGAAGAAAAAATCATACAAAATCAGGGAATTATACAAATTGCTGACATTGTTACTGCGGGTATTTCAAAGCAGTACGCAATAAAATATTTGCAGGACAGAAATTGTGAAAGGGTTGCAAAAGGTGTATATCTGGCATCAGATGCATGGCAGGATGATTTGTATATTATTTCCCTGCAATATAAAAAAAATTGTCTATTCTCACGACACTGCCCTGTATCTGCTCGGATTATCAGAACGGGAGCCAATCTGTTTTACAGTTACCATACCAAGAGGATATAAGGTGGACTATAAAGGGAAAAGTCCTCTTAAAAAGGTAACAGCAGTTGAGGAACGTCATTCCTTGGGCTTGGACACTGCTGTTACACCCTATGGACATGCAGTACCATGCTATAACGCAGAAAGAACTCTGTGCGATATTTTCAGAACAGACACAGAAATGCAGGAAAAAAAGTTTGCCGTAAAAGAATATCTGAACGGAAAGAAAAATTTGCCAAGACTTATGGAATATGCAAAAACGCTTCAGGTAGAGAAGAAAATCAAACAATATATGGAGGTACTTCTATGATTCGTACATCAACACAATTGAAAGCGATGGTAAGGAATAAATCTCATGGAGATAATGCTAAAGCTATGACACTAATCAGAAATTTTGTAATGGAAAGATTTTTGGAACGGATGTCTCTTTCAAAATATAGCGGCAATTTGATATTAAAAGGCGGATTGTTGATCGCTTCTATGGTGGGACTCGATAATCGGGCAACAATGGATATAGATACTACGATACGGAATTATAATCTTTCAGCAGAGAATGCAGGAAAATGATTGAGGATATTATTGCTATTCCTCTCGATGATGGAACACAGTTTGCTGTAGAGTGCAGAAGTTAGTTAGGAGATATTGTATATGTTTGTAAATCAAAATGCAAATGCTTATGACCGAAAGACGGATACATATATTGTGGCGTATATTGATTTTTTAGGAATGACAAATAGAATAAAGGGAACAGACAGACTACTTGTAATGAATAAATTGTATAACCTGTATGCGTTTTCCATAAAACTGACAAAAGATATTGAGATTGAAGAAAATCAAGATATTCGGTTTAAAATTTTCTCTGACAACATTATTATTACAAAAAGCCTGTCAACAGAAACCGAACAGCGTAAACGTGATATTAGAAGCTTGCTGATGTGCGCTGGATATTTTCAAGAGCTTACCGTGAGTGATAGTGTTGGATGGCTGTTACGGGGCGGGATTTCAATGGGACAGTTATTTATAGATGATGTAATGGTTTGGGGAGATGCATTACTGAAAGCATATTATTTCGAAGATAAGATTGCAAATTATCCAAGGATAATTATTGATAAGAATGTTGTAGATGAAATAACGGATAATAAGCAGTTAAATGAATATTTAAGGCAGGATTTTGATAATTTATATTTTTTGAATTTCTTAAATGATTGCCATTTCTGTGGAGAAATGCTCATGAGTGGATTTCGTATTATGCAGGATGAGGTCGGAAATAGTATAGATGAAAGGACTTACCAGAAATTCAGTTGGCATATGAATTTTGTAAATTCTGAGCTGGACAGGAAGAATGAGAAGAAAGATAAACAGTACAGGCTTTCAAGGAATATAAATAATTAGGCGTAAAATGGCAGAGTGTGACGGTGATTACATTCTGCCTATTTATTTCATAGCGGAATATGATTGCCGCAGCTTGGGCGATATCATCAATATTGATATGTTCGCCGTAATGTGCATGGATAAAGGATAAAAGCTGTTTCATACGCTACTCCAGCACCCTCATATCCTGTTTCTTCATCGGTAATGGAACATATTTCCTGTATACTGGATAGGAATGGTTCGTCTTCTGTGTTGTGTGATTTCAACATAAGATCTGTGACTTCTGATTCCGTGACAGGCTGGACAATCTGATGCGCTGAACTTTCAAACGTCTTTTAAAAAAATGTGACAGGAAGTGCGAATCCGGCTTTTGGGGAAATTGGAAATTTTGAGCGGGCATTGGCGAAACACAACCGTATCTATAAAGAGCAGTTGCCAAAAATCACTCCCCATGTATGCCGTCATACTTATTGCAGCAATATGGCAAAATCGGGAATGAATCCGAAAACGCTTCAATACCTGATGGAGCATTCTGTTATAGGAGTTACATTGAATACATATACTCATTTAGGCTTGGACGATGCAATAGAGGAAATGAAACGGATCAGCAGACTTGCCTGACACTATCGAAACTGAAAACAAGGAAAACAACCAAAAGCGAAATTTTTAGTAAAATCAAAACCGAGGCCATTTTACTAAAATTTTTACTAAGAATGGATGTAAAAATATACCAATTTATGCTACGATATGCTATGATAAGGCAGAAAACCTTCTGCCGCAAAAATATGTGAAAGCGGCATAAATACAGCATATTAAGGAGTTTTAGCGTAATGATTAAGATACTATTCATCTGCCACGGCAACATCTGCCGCAGCACCATGGCCGAGAGCGTCATGACTCATCTCGTGCGACAGCGACACTTAGAAGATCGGTTCCAGATCGCCTCTGCCGCCACCAGCCGCGAAGAGATCGGCAACAGCCCCCACTATGGAACCGTTAATAAGCTGCGTTCTGTGGGAATCCCTGTTATTCCGCACCGCGCCGTACAGATGACGAAACAGGATTACGAAAAATACGATTATCTGATCGGCATGGATGAAGCCAATATCCGCAATATGACTCGCATAGCAGGCGGTGACCCGGAGCACAAGATCCACAGATTATTGGAATATGCCGGCAGCGGCAGAGCAATCGCAGATCCGTGGTATACGGGAAATTTCGATGTGACTTATGACGATATTATAGAAGGGTGCGAAGCGCTTCTGGATTTTCTGGTATAATGAGAATACGATGTCCGTAGGGAACCGGAACCGGTTGCAGATGAAATCCAGAAGATATTTGATCTCTATTTCTTCTTTATCTGCCATTTGGAAATGGACAGATACAGCAAAAACCAAATAATGCAGTGTGCCATAAGAATAAACATATCTTTTGTGACCACTGCCCCATCACCGATCGTCAAATTCATAATCCCCTCAAAGGATGCACTGGACGGCACAAAATAACAAAACACCGAAATCAAACCTTCCGCCGCCGCCAAATAGGATACCAGCGGCACTGCCATAAATACGATCATAATAATCTTAATATAAACAACGCCCACCATCAGGCTTTCCGAAAATTTGCCGATAAACAGGCCAATCAACGCAGCGATAAACGAGGAGAGCAAGATCAACACCAGCATAAGAAACACATACTTAACCGGAATCCGGAAATAACAACCGGCCGTGAAAACGGCAGACAGGCATCCGCCTGTAAAGCCTACAAATATTTTTTGCATCACATACCCGCTCTGCGTCATAGGCAGTATCTGATTGACCAGTTCAACGCCATTTTCTTTCTCGGATATTATGTTCATGGCGTTAAAAGTACATCCCATAAACATAGCAACAATTAACGTGATTACAATAAATATATTTTGAAGTCCTGCCATCAGATCAGGACGCTCTAAAACAGTAATGCTTATCTGCTCTGCGCTTTCTCTCCCCCTATATAATGCCGGAAGCGTATCGGCCGCCTGGCGGAACAAATCCAGTTCATCGCCGGATACCATTGTCTGAATACCGTCGCCAGCAGATGTTACCCCAATCATGTAGGTGGAAGGTTCATTGATGGCATCGGTTAATTCTTCCTGCGATTTATATACGGTTACAGAACCATACCTCTCTAACCAGACAATCGTCTGCGCGGACAGATCCCTTTCCAACACGCCAAAATGGAATTCCGACACAGAAGAAAGGTCGATTCCACCGATAAAGTTCAAAGCCAAAGCAACGACGATTGGCAGAAGAAAAGACATCATGCAAAACTTGTCTTTCCATACACTTTTGAACTGATAAAAGAAACCTCTCATCATCAGCTCTCCTTTCCCATTTCCCTACGAAATGCTGTCTGAACAATCAGAAGCAGAATGACAATGCCACAAACAGAACAAAGATAGTAAACCGAATTGGTGACAGGTATTCCAAAGCAGGCATTTTTAAGCCCCATATATACATGATAGAAAGGGTGCCAGTCAATCCACGCCATTTTTACAGAAGTATTTGCCGATAAAAATATAGGTGCCGAAGCAAAAATGACGATTACCACATAAGCAAGGGAAAACTGCCTGAAGTCCTTTAGTATCATCGTGCATCCAAATCCCGTAAGCGCCATAATCAATGACAAAATTGCAGTCTGCACCAATACTGCTGGTAAAATAGCGGCGGCATTGGAAAATCCTATATTCAATACGATCATCAATACCGCAAAAATCAAATCGGACAGCAGGAAAACAGTCAATTTAGCCATAATAAACAATCCCTTTTGGAATGGCAGGACTGCATGGACACGAATAACGCCCATTTGCTTTTCTTTCAATAACACTGAGGCAATCCCCAAAAAGCCAACGGCAGTGATTTCGATAAACAGTAATTCGCTGCACATTTCTTTCCGCTGCTTTAACTCCAGTGTATTTGTACCTACGATCCGCGCAGTGTACTCATCTTCCGGATGAAGCAGTGACAATGTATAATCAGCCCTGTGGTTATCACTCTTTTCACTTCCGTAATAGAAAACAATATCCGGCTTACCGGAACTGGCATCTATTCCTACGCCATTTGCATCAGAGGAAAGCGCTGCGTTCAGTTCTTCTAACGAAGCCACCGGATCAATCAGTGCGGACACTTCCTGCTGTGTTCCCTGTGGATCATACAGATATACATGATAGAGCTCGGCATTCATATAATGAACATAGCCATAGTTAATAGACAATGTATAAAGAATCAGTGAACCAAAAGCGACAAGAAAAAATTTCCCGGCTATCATCATTTGGCAGCTACCTGCAATCTTTGAAACCATGATTATTTTTTTCCGTACCGTGCGGAGTGAAAACCGTTCTTTCATTTTGCCGCCTCATATTTATACCCGGAACGGATAAGCGTTACGATGGATTTCCCCTCGTTGCCCAATTTTTGCCGTAACGTTTTGATATGCGTGTCAACTGTCCGCGTATTCCCTTCAAAGTCATATCCCCAAATACGGTTTAACAGTTGTTCCCGCGAAAAAACCTGCCCGGGATTTGAAAGAAAGAAATGCAGCAGCTCATATTCTTTGTGCGTCAGCGTAATTTCCGTACCGTCTAAAAATACTTTATGCGCGGCAGAGTTGATTGCTATTTTCCCTGAGCAAAGCATTTCTCCCAACGTGTTCTTTTCCAAATCTGTAGATGTTACTAAAGTACGATGCAGCAGCGCGTTTGCCTTTGCGAGCAAGATTTTCGGGCTGAATGGTTTTGTCATATAATCATCAGCGCCATATTCATAGCCTTTCAGTTTATCTTCCTCATCGCTTTTCGCGGTCAGCATGATAATTGGAAGACTGCTCATTTCCCTCGCCATTTTACATACGGAAAACCCGTCAAGATGCGGCATCATAATATCCAGCACCATCAAATCCACAGGATTGTTTTTCATTAGCATCAGGGCATCTACACCGTCATCAGCAGTAAAACAAGTATGCCCTCCTCTGCGCATATATGCACAGATAATGTCCTGCATATTCTTTTCGTCTTCTACAACTAAAATGTTAGCCATAAAATCATCCTTTTCCAATACCGCTTTAAAATTGGTTGTCCTTTTGATGTTAAAATGCGTTGCTTGCGGCAACGGACAGTTCCGCTTATAATAATGGTAACAACCGAAAGGAGGCTATGCCTAATGCTCAACGAAAATATAAAAGCAATCAGAAAATCAAAAGGACTTTCACAGCAGGAGCTTGCCATCAAGCTGAACGTGGTGCGGCAGACAGTTTCTAAATGGGAACAAGGATTGTCCGTTCCCGATTCTGATCTATTACTCTCCCTATCAGAAGCGCTTGAAACGCCTGTGAGCACGCTGCTTGGAGAGAATACCGCTGAGTCGGAAGTTGATGACTTAAAAGCGATTTGTGCGAAACTAGAAGTCATAAACTTGCAGCTTGCCCGGAGAGAAACCATAAGAAAAAGAATTCTTCTTTGGTTTTTTATCTCATTATGCGCAGTCATAGCCATAATCTTTACAATTTTATTAGCGTTAGAAAGTCCCTACTTGTATTGGGATTACAGTGATCCTGAAACCGCCGTTTTCGGAGCAGCATTTCATGCATTTGAATGGCTGTTTATCAGAATAGCGCCAATGATCCTGATTGGTTCTGTTATTGGGCTTTTCATGACGCGAAAGAAAGAATAAATCCACTGCTCCAGGGCGGGCAGCCGCCCTGTACCCTATGAACAAGCACTGTAAAGAAGCATACTGTCCTGAAACACAGCTGACAATTTCCCGGTATCTTTCAGCCATGAAAGATAAGACCGCACCGTGCTACCCACCAACACATACTGCTCAAAGTTCATGGAAAGAACATAGCCTTTGAATACTTCCTGCAGAATCCGTTCAAAACAGATTGGCTCTTTGCAGATAGACATAATCTTCTTTGCCACTTCAAGCACTTTATCCCTGTTGTAACGGACAAGTTCCCTCTCATCCGCAGAGACTTCTGCATGGGCTGGAACAAACATGGCCGCCTCCATTCTTTCCACCTGATCCAGCGTTTCCAGATATGCGCCCACGTCGTAGAGAAAAGGAATCGCATATTTATCCAGCGTCTCTCTACTGCTGATACAGTCCGCAAGAAACACCACATTGTCCGGCATGCGAAACCCTACCATGTCAAAGAAATGTCCCGGCAGGGATATCACCTCAATCTCTTTCGGGAAACTCTCATCTGAAAAATCTGTCACATCGCTCTCCTGCGCCATCAGGAACTTGTGACGTAAATCCTTGCACGGATAACCTCCATAAAGGAAAGACGGCTCCAGCAGCGGGTACTTTGTAAAAGCCGCCTCTATGCCGCCGGAATAAACTCTGCATCCTGTCTGCCCCTGCAAATATCTGTTCCCGCCGATGTGGTCTGCGTTGGAATGGGTATTCAAGATTGCCGCCAGGTGCCACCCATTCTTATCCAGGATCTGTCTGACCTTCCGTCCTGCATCCTTGTCATTCCCGCTGTCCACCAGATAGACATGATCCTGATCCGCCACATAGACACCGATCTTCGCCGGGCAGTTTATGTAATAACATTTCTCACTGACCTGTACCAATTCGTACATTTTCGTTAACTCCTTTCATTGCTCGGATAAAATAGGATGCTTCCTTATCTTAACCAACAAAAGAATCACACAGACGCCCATTAAGATATGCCCAATTCCGGCGATACCTGAAATAGATGCGTCCATCCCCCTTGTCAGCTCCATTTCCCATACCTGCGTCAATCCTCTCATCAGAAATCCAAGACCGGTAATGTTTAGACCAATCTGATAAACGATCAGAACCTTGCCAGTCGTCTTATCGGAAAAAGTAAATACTTTCTCCATCAGCATTAAAATCAAAAAGAAGAACATTCCCATTAAAAAGTAATGCGCATGCATAACGGACAGATTTGTCTGCCCGTTAAAATGATTGAATTTCGTAAATTCTCTATAAAAAACTCCAAAAACCATAGCGACACCGGCATAGATCAGTGCCAGATCTGCATAACGTTTGATCATTTCGACCATCTCCTCCTACTCTTTTTCCATCACGACAGCAAAGAATTTTGCCATCAGCGGAATATAGGTTGACAGGAATACGAACGCGGCAATTCCTTCTGCCTGTTTCCTGTTTCTTTTCGGTATCTGCATGCCGGCGATCACTCCCATAGAAAAAAGGCAGAATTTTATCATTGCCAGATCCTTCCAATCACTTTTCTTGATGTATCTGTTCCCATAATAAAATAAACTTTTCATTGCAGCACGCTCCTTTCTGCTCCTCTTCTGCGGCATCAACAGCTATGATTTATTTTACACTGAATCCCCTGTAACATCAAGAAGAGAAAGCATTCAGGCACTCCATTCTGCTATTCTGTTCCGCACACCGACTATCTCTCCCCAAACCACGCTTTCATCGTGGCAAGCACTTTCACCAATTCCTCCTCCGTAATAATGTAGGGAACCATAGCATACAGACAGTTTAGGAAAGGACGGCTGAACACACCATGTTCATAGGCAAACTGCTGATATCCTTTCAGAACGCCCGGATCCTTCACCTCCACGCAGACACAGCCGCCCAGGATTCTCACCTCCGCGATCCTTGGATCCATAAAGCCATCCATCTCCCGTCTGGTGATCTCCTCGATGCGTCTGATCTTCGCCATATAATTTTCCTGTTCAAAAAGTTCGATGGATTTCAGCGCCACACTGCACGCCAGTGCATTCCCCATAAACGTAGGACCATGCATTAACGCTTTCTTTGTATCATCACTGTAGAATCCTTCATATACTTTCTGGTTTGCAACCGTGACAGCGTGGCCGATATAGCCGCCAGTCAGCGCCTTTCCCAGCACCAGAATATCTGGCAGCACCAGATCCGCCACGAAACGATTGCCGGTTCGACCGAATCCTGTCGCCACTTCATCGAAGATAAGCAGGACGCCGTACTGGTCACACAACTGTCTTGCCCGCACAAGAAAAGAAAGGTCATACATACGCATCCCGCCCGCTCCCTGTAGCAACGGTTCTACCAGAAAGCAGTTTAACTCCTGATGATATTTCTCAAACGCTTCCTCCAATGCTGGAATCTTCGAAGGAATATGAAGCGCATTCTTTTTCTCTCCATACGCCTCCAGGATGAAATGATAATCCTCGTCATCTCCAACCTCCATCGTCTTGAAGGTGTCTCCATGATAAGCATGGGTCAGCGCCAGGACTTTTGTCCGTTTTTGTTTACCTTGGTTTACATAATATTGCAATGCCATTTTCAGCGCCACTTCCACAGCAACACTCCCGGAATCAGAGAAAAAGCTATAATTCAGGTCACCTGGCAGAAATTGCTGTAGTTTATCCGCAAGCCTCTGTACCGGTTCATGGACTAGTCCTCCTAACATCACATGAGAGAACTGATCAGCCTGTTCTTTGATCGCCGCCGTGAGCGCCGGATGTTTATATCCATGGATTACACTCCACCAGGAAGAAACAGAGTCAATCATCTCCCGCTCAGGTGTCTTTAGAAAGACGCCCTCAGCGTCTATAATCTTATAAGGCTCTTTCATCGTCTTCATCTGTTCATATGGATACCAGATCATTTGTTTTGCTCTCCTTTTCTCATATTCCAGCTTATTCGTCTTCCTCAAACAGCGCTGTCAGCTTATCAATCTCTATCTCCAGTTCTCTGTCGCCCTCTTTCACGCAGGCGAGCACCGGCAGTTTTGTCCTGTACTCGCACATACGCAGATTATCCTCTTCCATCCTGTTTCCAGGATGAAAATGATTGAAGATAATCCCCTTGACGGGAAGCTTCTTTGCCCGCATATATTCTGCCGTGAGCGCCACACTGTTGATTGTGCCAAGTCCAGCATCCGCCACGATCAGGCTGGATAATCCCAGCTCCCGGATCACATCCTCCAGCCACAGTTCCTTTTCATCGAAGCAGATTGGACACAGGATTCCTCCACTGCCCTCCATCGTGACATAGTCGTACTGTCTGCATACTTCCTGAAATCCCCTTGCCACCTCTTCCATGACCACCGGACCACCCTCGATCCTTGAAGCCAGATGCGGTGAGACTGCCGTCTCATAGACATACGGGCACATCTGTGCAAGAGGCTGCTCGATTCCGGATATTTTCCTGACATACAGTGCATCCCCAGGAATCAGTACTCCCTCTTTGGTCCGCTCGTTGCCGCTCATGGCAGCTTTATAATAGGCAGCGTTTAAGTCATTTTCTTTTAATTTCTTCAAGAGTAAGCCCGCCACATAAGTCTTACCTACATCCGTTCCTGTTCCCGTGATAAAAATCTTCTTAGCCATTACAGTGTTTCACCTCGAATCCTAAAGTATATACCAGTTCTTTATCTGTCGCTACCGTAATACCTGCTGTCGTCAGCATATCTCCTGAGATCGCCGCATTGGCGCCACTCTGAAAACATACCTTTCCTTTGTCATCCAGCAGACCTCTGCCACCTGCCAGTCTGATCGAAGCATCCGGAATCAGGAAACGGAACAGCGCCACACACCGGCATGCCTCTTCTTTGGTCAGAGGCGTATGATTTTCATAAGGGGTCCCCGGAATCGGATTTAAGAGATTGACCGGCATGGACTTAACTCCTAGCTCTCTGACTGCCAGAGCCAGATCAATCCGGTCCTCCATCGTCTCCCCCAGCCCTAAGATCCCGCCGGAACAGATAGACAATCCTGCCCGCTTCGCTGCCTGCAGTGTCTCTATTTTCTCCTCATAGGTATGTGTCGTGCAGACTGCGGGAAAATACCGGGAAGAAGTCTCCAGATTGCAATGCACCCTGGAAGCGCCGGCAACCTTGATCTTGCGAAACTGCGCCTCCTCCAACAGTCCAAAAGAAACACACACTTCTATGTCGCTTTCCGCCTTGATCCTGCGGATGCCCTCGCAAGCCTGCTCCACCTCTTGCTCAGACAGTCTCTTCCCGGATGTAACGATTGAATACCGCAAAACGCCTTGCTGCGCATTGTATCTTGCTCCCTCAACCAGTTTCTCAGCAGAAAGAAGTGGATAACTCTCCTCACATGCCGTCTGGTAATGGGCGCTCTGGGCACAATACCTGCAGTCCTCAGAGCATTTACCACACTTCGCATTGACAATCGTACACAAATCGAAACCGTTCCCGCACACTGCCTTGCGGATCTCATCAGCTGCCTTTGCAAGAACGACAAGCGGTTCTTTAGAAAGACGCAGCGCTTCCTGTCTGTCAATCCACTCTCCCCGCAATACTTTATGTTTCATTTCCTCTGTAAAACGCATTTGTTCTCATCTTCCTCCTTCATCTTTCATTAACGGCACTGGTGATTCTGCACGGTCATATTCTGGCAAGAATGGGCTTGATCCGCTTCGTCAGGATTGCTGCCAGAAAGCACAGACAAATATCCCCTGGCACCGCCAGAAGAAAACAGTAAAGAAACAGCGGCCATAACCCGATCGGTGTATGGATCACGTAATTACAGATAAGGTAGTAATACACCATCCCAGCTCCGTAAACGATCGCCAGTCCAATAAAATTCGCTGTCAGAATTCTTCCAAGCGTCAATCCTTCCACCTTCTCCGTCAACCTGCCCGTCACATATGCTGCCAGAATGAATCCAAGAATATAGCCGAAGCTTGGTTTTAAGACATACCAGAAACCGCCTCCCTCTGCAAAAACCGGCAGCCCTGCAAGGCCCAGAAGCGCATAGGCTCCCACACTGAACGCTCCCAGTTTACCACCCAGAAGAAGCCCCGCCAGCATCGTAAACAAGAACTGTAACGTAAAGGGGACTACCGGCACCGGTATCTTGATAAACGCCCCCACCGCCGTCAGCGCTGTAAACAGACTGCACATGGCTATTTTTTGAATCCTGCTTTTCTGCTCCATTTTCTCTTTCCTCCTCATTTGTCAGTTTTTTCCATGTGGATCTTCGGAACCATTTCCTTCCAGAAATCGTTCCTCCATCATCTAAGCTAACAAAAAAGGCGCCTATTGTCAACCTATTTATTAAATAAGTTAACAACTGGCATTCCATGAAAACAACACTCATTTCAACCACCCACACCGGATTCCCCAACTATCTTTTTTCTTCCCATTGTTGTATAATAATGATCACACCGATACCCGTAAAACAGGTAACTGTGGAGACATCTGCACGATAAAAAAGACCGGGCGCACACCCGTCAGAAAAGGGGAATTCTTAATGAAGCTAAACTACAAACGCACTGTTTTGATCGGTATGGCATTTCTGTCCATATGCGCCTTTTGGCAAATGTATGACAATATCATACCGCTGATCCTCAAAAACACTTTTCACTTAGGGGAAACCGTCACCGGTGCGATTATGGCCGCCGACAATGTTCTTGCGCTGTTCTTACTTCCGCTGTTTGGCTCCCTCTCCGATCAGACCAGCACAAGAATCGGCAGAAGAATGCCTTTCATTCTGGCCGGAACCGGATTTGCTTTCGTCTTCCTTCTGCTCCTGTCTGCAGCAGACCAGAAGAAAAGCCTGGTTCTCTTTATCATAGCACTGTTCCTTGTCCTGATCTCCATGGGGCTGTACCGTTCTCCTGCCGTTGCGCTGATGCCTGATCTGACACCGAAGCCCCTTCGCAGTAAAGGAAATGCCGTCATTAATCTGATGGGCGCAGTGGGCGGCGTTTACGCCCTCATCATGATCAAACTTCTGGTGGGCAGCGGCGTAACCCCGGATTATTTTCCACTTTTTCTCTCCATCGGTCTGTTGATGCTTCTCTGCGTCGCTCTTCTCTTCTTCACAGTCCCGGAGAAGAAACTCAGCTCGCAAATGGCAGTGGAAGATGTGCCGACTGAAAAGAAAACCGGCTCCACGTCAGAACTGCCAAAAGAGGTAAAACGCAGCCTGCTCTTCATTCTGTTATCTGTAGCGCTCTGGTATATTGCCTACAATGCTGTCACCACAGCATTCTCCCGCTATGCAACTCACATGTGGGGCTTAGAAAACGGCGGCTACGCCAACTGTCTGATGGTTGCAACTGTAGCTGCAATTGTCAGCTATATTCCCATCGGTTCTCTATCCAGCAGAATCGGCAGAAAACGAACGATCCTGATCGGTGTTGCGCTCTTGACGTTCTGTTATCTGTGTGCTTCCTTCTATACCTCCTATCATGCCTCCATGAATCTGTTCTTCGGTATTATTGGCTTTGCCTGGGCGGCGATCAATGTCAACTCTTTTCCTATGGTTGTGGAAATCAGTGCAAACAGCGACGTAGGGAAATATACAGGCTATTATTACACTTTCTCCATGGCAGCCCAGGTCATCACCCCGATCCTGTCAGGATTTCTGTTAGAGCATATCTCCTACCGGACCTTGTTTCCTTATGCGGTTGTATTCAGTGTACTGGCCTTCTGTACAATGCTGCGGGTAAAACATGGGGACTCCAGACCGGAAAAGAAAACAAGCATGCTGGAAAATTTCGATGTGGACGACTAAAAAAGGTCCACAGCCTTGTATTCATCAGAATTTCTCTGAGAATACCGGCTGTGGACCGTACTATATTGCTTTGTGTGGCTGACTGGCTTGTTTATGCTTCCAGAGCCCTGGCACTCTGCCGCAGATACTCCGTGATCTCTAAATGCTGCGGACAGGCATGTTCACACTGTTTACAGTCGATGCAGTCAGATGCCTTACCTTTCGATTCCGTCACACGCGCATAATCCGCTACCGCTTCTTCTCTCTGTCCATTGCCAAGCTGCTTGTTCATGGCTGAGAAAATCTCCGGGATCGGAATATTCTTCGGACAGCCTTCTGTACAATAATGGCAGGCCGTGCAGGCGATCGTGGCCGACTGTCCAAGAACTCTCTGCGCCTGCTGGATGATCTTCTGCTCCTCCTCATTTAACGGCTGGAACTTCTTCATATAAGACAGATTGTCTTCCATCTGTTCTGTATTCGACATACCAGATAAGACCGTTATGAGTCCATCCAGCGACGCCGCAAAACGGACTGCCCAGGAAGCCGCTGACATTTCCGGCCGGTACGCCTGAAACATTCTGCCGATTTCTTCCGGCGGATCCGCCAGGCTTCCACCCTTGACAGGCTCCATAATGACAATCGACTTTCCATGCTTTCTGGCAATCTCATAATTGGCTCTGGAAGCCACCGATGGATTTTCCCAATCTGCATAATTGATCTGCAACTGCACAAATTCCACTTCCGGGTGTTCCACAAGCAGCGTGTCTAACAGTGCCGGACCTCCATGAAAAGAGAACCCGATATGCCGGATCAATCCCTTCGCTTTCTGCTCCTTCACAAAGTCCCACAGATGATATTCGTCATATTTCTTATAATTGTCTTCCATCAGAGCATGCAGCAAATAATAATCAAAATATCCTGCTCCTGTCCGCTCCAAGCTTGTCTGAAACTGCTTCTTGGCGTCCGCTTCGTCTGATGCTACCCCTGCATTCAGCTTCGTCGCCAACGTATAAGATTCACGGGGATAGCGCTCCACCAGCGCCTCTTTCGCCGCAGCTTCTGATCCCTGATACACAAATGCCGTATCAAAATAGGTAAAACCAGCATCCATGAACAGATCTACCATATGCTTCACCTGCTCGATCTCTATGAGCTCCTCCTCTTTGGGCAGACGCATCAGCCCAAATCCCAGCTTCGGTACTTCTTTTCCAAAATAATCTGACATACTTTTCCTCCTGTTCGTATTCGCTCTATTTCCGAAGAAGTTTCTTCATCGGTTTTCTGTTTTCGCCTGCTTTCTCCTAAGTAGTCTTCTCCTGTACCAATCCATAGATCTCATACAGAGAAAGCATATTCTGATACATCATCTTGCGCGACAACATCTGCTGTTAAGTCACGGTCTTGACTTTTCCCTCCGCTTTCATCTTCTCCAGGCCGGACAAGATCGTATCGTACTCCTTCTGCACTGCCGCAAGCATCTTCTCAAATGCCTGCAGACGGTCCTCCTCCATAAGCATTCCTCCTATTCCCGTTGTCTGCTCTTTCCCTTTACCATGTCATCCGACTCTGTCCCTATTTTACCACGAATGTCCCTGTGCAGTCTAATCAAATCGCAGACACTGCCGGCTTCTTTGATTTTTTTTGATTTTTTCTTGGTTTTTCTTATTTGTATTTTTCTTGCATTTTTTGTCAAACGTGCTATAATAAATAAGGAAATGGGGATATAGCTCAGCTGGGAGAGCGATACGTTCGCAACGTATAGGTCACGAGTTCGAGTCTCGCTATCTCCATTCGTGAGTGTCTGGAGCGTCATTTAATTGGTTCTCCGGCACTTTTTTTATAGGTTGCTCTCTAAATGCCGTCTCCGCAGTTGTCCACACGCACCATCGATATCCCGTCCCATCTCTCTTCTAACCGTTACGTTGATCCCGCCTTGTTCCAGCTTATTCTGAAACGCCTCCACCGCACGGCGTTCCGACTGCACGTAATCGCGTTCTTTGATCGGATTCACTGGTATCAGATTTACGTGACAGTTCAGGCCTTTGATCAGTCTGATCAGCTTTCTGGCATCCTCGTCCGTATCATTTACGCCTTTCACCAGACTGTATTCAAAGGTGATCCTTCTGCCTGTCTGCTCGAAATAATAAGAGCAGACTTCGATCAATTCCTGCAGGGAATAACTGTTTGCGATCGGCATAAGCTCCCTTCGCTTCTCATCGGTAGACGCGTGCAGAGAAAGCGCCAGCGTGATCTGCAAGTGTTTGTCGGCAAGCTCCCGCATCCTTGGCACAATGCCGCATGTAGACACCGTAATATTCCGCTGGCTGATATGTAATCCATTTTCGTCTGACAAAAGTATGATAAACCGAAGCAGATTCTCATAATTGTCCATCGGTTCTCCGGTTCCCATCACTACCACATTGGAAACCCGCTCTCCGGTATGTCTTGTGACCGCATAGATTTGCTCCAGCATCTCAGAAGGGAGAAGATTCCGCTCTAATCCATCCAGCGTCGAGGCACAGAAACGGCAGCCCATGCGACAGCCAACCTGGGATGAAATACACACAGAATTACCATGCTGATAGCGCATCCAGACACTTTCCACCAAATTACCGTCCGGCAGTGCAAAGAGATACTTTCTAGTGCCGTCTATTCTTGATTCCTGTACCTGGACCAGATGCAACGTTGTGTAACGGTACTGCTCTCTGCAAAGATCAACCAGTTTCCGCGGAATATTCGTCATCTCTTCATAGCTTTCCGCCAGCTTTCGGTGCATCCATTCATACAACTGGCTGGCTCTGAAAGATTTCTCTCCCAGGGCTTCCATCTCTTCCTTCAATTGAGGCAGTGTAAAAGATTTAATATCCTTCTTATTCTCCAATAAGCTTTCCATCATACCGCTCCCCTGCGCCTGCGCAGTTTTGCAATAAAAAATCCATCTGTTTTATGGATACCGGGCAGCATCTGCAGACACCCTCCTCTCTCTGCCTCTCTCAGTTCTTCTGGCAAATCTTTCCCCATGCTCACTGTCTCCATATCGCATTCCTGACAGATCCATTTGACCATCTCTTCATTTTCCTGAGGATTCATGGTGCAGGTGCTGTACATCATGATACCTTCCGGCTTCAGATACTGTACCACATTTTTCACGATCTCTCTTTGCAGTTTCGTGATTTCCTGCAGAGTCTGCCTGGTCACGCGGTACTTAATATCCTGTTTCTTCCCAATAACGCCCAGACCAGAACAGGGCACGTCCACAAGCAGCACATCGGCAGTCCCGCATAAGGAATCGTCTTTGATCCGGGCATCCTGTATTTTGGCCACAAGATTTCCGATCTGCATCCGCTCTCTGTTTTCTTCTATTTTATTGATCTTATTCTCTGTGACATCGCAGGCTGTCACCTGGCCTGTTCCTGCCAGCTTGTCGGCAGCATGGAGCGCTTTGCCGCCAGGCGCCGCACAGACATCGATGACTGTATCTCCCGGCCTGATCCCGGCCGCTTCCACCACCAGCATGGAACTGACATCCTGCACGGCAAACATGCCCTGCGCATATCCTTCCAGATTCTTGATGCCATCCAGCCGCTCCACTTCCACAGCATAGGACAGATAAGGGTGTTTATGTACTACGACTCCTGCCTGCCGCCATAAGTCCAGAAGATGCTCCCTCTCTTCTGCCGGCATCAACTCCCGCATACGGATGCAGACAGGCTTCCTTACCAGAAAAGACTGCAGAATCTGTTCACACTGTGCAGCCCCATAGGCACCGGTCAGATGTTCCACCAGCCAGTCCGGCATCGAATAGGAAACGGAGAGATATGCGCAAATATCTTTTTCCCTGTCAGGATACACGATCTTATCCTTCCCTCTTATAACGGCACGCAGAACGCCATTCACATAGCCTTGCAAGGATTGGAATTTCCGTTTCTTCGCCAGCTTCACAGCTTCATTGCAGACTGCCGCATCCGGGATCTGCTCCATAAACATAATCTGGTACACGCTCATCCGCAGCAGCTCCCGGATAAGTGGTTTCATCTTTGTCACAGGCACTTTGGAAAACTGATCCAGAATATGATCGATCTGGATCCTGCGCTCGATCGTTCCCTCGCTTACCCGCTTCAGGAAAGCTTTCTCCCTGCCATCCAGATGATCATACTTATCCAGCACTGCGGAAATCAGGATATTGGCATACTCTCCCTGTTTATTTAGTTCTAACAGAATATCCAGAATGATCTCCCGTATGTTCATCATTTACCCCATTTCTGCGATACATCTTAAGCACTTGTCAATCTCTGCGTCTGCTGTTATTGCCAAACAGCAGTATCAGTCTGAGTAACTGCAGGATCGCAGAAGCCGCAGCCGCCACATAGGTGAGCGCCGCCGCACTGAGTACTCTTCTGCAGGCATTCGTCTCCTCCCGCTCCAACATGCCATAATCTCCTAACATCGCAAGCGCACGCCCGGAAGCGTTGAATTCCACCGGCAGCGTGACCAGTTGGAACAGGACCGCAAGTGCAAATACCCAGATTCCCACCTGAATCAGTGTCTGGTTCATACCCAGGAATACCCCAAGAAAGATCAGCGGGATGCCGGCTCTGGAACCGATATTGGCTGCCGGGACAAGAGCTGTGCGCAACTTCAATGGTGCATAACCCTGATCATGCTGCACTGCATGTCCGCACTCATGTGCCGCAACTCCGATCGCCGCCAGGGAAGAGGATCCATACACAGAATCGGATAACCGCAATACCTTATGGGCAGGATCATAATGATCCGTCAGTTCCCCCCTCACATGCTCGATCCGCACATCATAGATACCGGATAGCTGCAGAATCCGTGCGGCAGCCTGCTCACCGGTCAAACCGCTTCTGCTCCTGACCCCGGAATATTTCCTGTAGGTAGATGAAACACGCATCTGCGCAAATATACACAGTACTGCACCAATCAGTACGAGGAAATACGTCGGATCCATATAATATCCATAATAATATCCCATATCTCTCACCACACCTTTCCTTTCGCCAACTCTCCAAACAGATCTTCACATCTTAAAAGTATCTCCGGGCAGTTCACGCTATAGGTCAGCCCAGTTTCTCACCGACTTCGACCGGATAACCCAGAAGGAATTCCTTCACCTGCATCCGCCGTTTTCCTTCGGGCTGCACGGCCAGGATCTTTAACACTCCCTCCCCGGTCTTCACATAGAATGCTTCTTTCTCTACACACACTACTGTCCCCGGTTCTGCATCCGCCAGATCCGCCTGTAATTCCCCTACGGCCTCTTCCTCCCAGATCTTTAAAGTCTTTCCCCGAAATATGGTATAGGCCCCAGGCCAAGAAAGGAGGCCTCTGATCAGACAATCCAAACGCTGTGCGCTCTGCCCCCACACGATCTTTCCCATGGATTTCTTCAGCATTTTCGCATAAGATGCCCCATCTTCCGGCTGTTTCATCGGCGTCAGTTCTCCACGCTCCAGTTTCTCAAGCGCTTCTACAATCAGCTTTGCTCCGGCTGCCGCCAGCTTATCATGCAGACTGTCTCCTGTCTCTCCCGAATCGATCTCCACTTCCCTCTTCAACAGCATATCGCCGGTATCGATCCCTTTATCCATCTGCATAATCGTAACGCCTGTCGTCTTCTCCCCGTTGATGATGGCCCATTGGATCGGTCCTGCCCCCCTGTATTTCGGAAGCAAGGAGGCGTGAATATTCACACAGCCATAGAACGGCATGGAAAGAATCTCTTCTGAAAGAATCTGTCCAAAAGCGGCAACCACAAAGATATCCGCCTCATAGCCTCGCAGTACCTCTACCGCTTCCGGTTCTTTCACCCTGACGGGCTGAAAAACTGGAATGCCATGCGACAGCGCACATGCCTTGACTGGTGTCACTTGAATCTCTTTTCCTCTTCCTTTCGGCTTATCCGGCTGCGTTACCACCGCCGTCACCTGATGCCCTGCCGCTATAATGGCTTCCAGAGCGCCTACCGAAAAGTCAGGCGTTCCCATGAATACAACTTTCATCCACAACACTCCCTTCTTGTTCCTATTCACAGCTTCTGGCTGCCATAGGAACGGCATTTGCGCATTTCGACCAGGAACCGTAACCCCTTCTCACTGTTCTTCCAGATCCTCTGTATTGACAAGCGGCCCTTCTACCTTTTCTACATACAGATGTCCCTCCAGATGATCCAGCTCATGACAGATCGCTCTCGCAAGAAGCTCGGTTCCTTCCAGCTCAAACGCATTCATCTCCTCATCATAGGCAAGAACCTTGACGTAATTAGGTCTGGTCACATTACCGCTCTTACCTGGAACGCTCAGACAGCCTTCATACCCTCTCTGTTCCCCGCCGGACTCCAGCAGTTTCGGATTGATCAGGAGCAGCGGGTCTTCTCCTGTGACATCGATCACCACAATCCTTTTCAAAATACCAACCTGCGGCGCCGCAAGTCCAACTCCCTCCGCTTCATATAATGTCTCAAACATATCATCGATCAGCTCCTGTATCCTGGGCGTGATCTCCGTCACTTCCTTACACTTCTTATATAAGACCGGGTCCCCGATCTCCCTGATTTTCCTGATTGCCATTTTATCCTCCATTCTAGACCGCTTCTAATATGTATTCATTGGGTCAAAATCATATTGTACTGTCTGGTTTTTCAGTTCTCTTTCTTTACAGAAACGCTCTAATCCATCTTTGGCTTCCACTAATACCTGATAATCCGGATGCTTGAGATAGAAAATATGCCTATACAGATCGTTGATCTTGCTGATGGAAGCCTCTGTGGGTCCTATAATCTGCAGCCTCTGCCATGTCCGTACCGCTCCTTTCCCTGTACGCCGGCTGTCTTTGCTTGTCTCCTCCGCCACATCAAAAAGTTTATCCCTCTGCAAGGAATTGACCTCATCCACCATCTGGCGGATCAGCGCTTCTCCCTGTTCCTGCTCCCTGGAGGTGACCAGCACTGCCAGCATATGAGCCACAGGCGGGTACTGCATCAGATCCCGATACGTGATCTCTTCTTCATAGAATCCCTCATAATCCTGCCTGGCCGCATGCACGATGCTGTAATGATCCGGCTGGTAGGTCTGGATCACCACTTCCCCCGGCTTATCTCCTCTGCCCGCACGCCCGGCCGCCTGCGTTAGCAGTTGAAATGTTCTCTCTCCCGCGCGGTAATCATTCTGGTTCAAGGACAGATCCGCCGCCAGAATTCCCACCAGCGTCACGTTCGGGAAATCATGTCCCTTCACGATCATCTGGGTCCCTACCAGAATATCCGCCTTCTCATCTGCAAAGGCGGAAAGGATCTTCTCATAGCTCTCCTTCGTCCGCGTCGTATCTGCGTCCATACGAAGCACCTTTGCTTCTGGAAACTCCTTATGCAACGCTTCCTCAATCTGCTCTGTTCCTGCCTTAAAACCCATCAGATATTTCGAGCCGCAGACCGGACAGTTTGTCTTTCTTACTTCTTCATAACCGCAATAATGACATAATAACACATTTCCCCGGTGTTCGGAAAGAGAAACATCACAATGCGGACATTTCATCACATGTCCGCATTCCCTACAGGAGATAAATCCGGCATACCCTCTTCTGTTCAGGAATAGCATTGCCTGTTCGCCAGCCTGCAGGCGTTCTTCCATCAGTTCCCGCAATTTCCTGCTAAAAACTGACCGATTCCCCTGTTTTAATTCTTCCCGCAAATCTACGGTATATACGCGCGGCAGCATGCTTCCTCCTTGCCGGTTTTTCATCTCAAAGAGCTGGTATTCCCCCTGCCTGGCCCTATAATAAGCCTCCATGGATGGGGTCGCAGACCCAAGCACCACACAGGCTTGATGCATGGAAGCAATCTGTACCGCAGTCTCTCTGGCATGATACTTCGGCATGGATTCACTCTTGTAGCTGCTCTCATGCTCCTCATCCACAATAATGATGCCAAGTCTGGCAAAAGGCGTAAAAAGCGCAGATCTGGGTCCAATGATCACGTCGATCTCACCTGCCTGCGCCCGTCTGATCTGGTCATATTTCTCTCCCATGGAAAGAGAAGAATTGATAACCGATACCCTGTCGCCAAAACGTTTGTAGAAGCGCAGCAGTGTCTGATAGGTGAGGGCAATCTCCGGGATCAGTACAATCGCCTGCCTGCCCATAGAGACCATCTTTTCTATAATGCCAAGATACACTTCTGTCTTGCCGCTTCCAGTAACCCCATGGATCAGATAAGTACCCGGACAGCCAGCATTGTAATCCTCCAGAACCTTTTCTATGATCTTTCGCTGCGCATCGCTCAACACGACTCTTTTCTCTTCCCGGTCCATGCATTTAACCGGATTACGATAATAGTGCTCTGTCTCTATCCGTATGAGTCCCTGTTTCTCCAGCGCTGTAAGCGTCGCCGCAGACACATTCAATTTCTGTCTGATCAGTTCGTAAGGCAGAATGGCATCTGTCAGAAAGGCCTGCAGTACTCTGACTTTCGCTTTCTGCCGTTTGCGCCCACATAGAAGGACCGCCTCTTCTAAGGCATCCTGCTCCACACATCTTGTAACTTTCTTATGTTCTAGCTGCCTCAGCTTCTGCTTCACTGGCAGTACCGTTCTAAGCGCCGCGATCGTCGTTGATCCGTACTGCCGTTTCATCCAGTTTGCAATCCTAATCTGCTCACTCTCCGCTGTAATTCCCTTACTGTCCACCGCTGTGATACTCTTGATCTTATCCTCCGGATAGTCAGCCTGCTCAGAAAGATCTACCACATAGCCGGTCTTATCCTGGTTACCTCTGCCGAAGGGGACATGTACGCGGACGCCCGGAAACACCGCCTCCGCAAGTTCCGGCGGAATCTTATACTGAAAAGGACGGTCAACCTTCTCGTGGGAGATCTCTATGATGACATCAGCATACCTCTTATCCATACCGTCTCCTTCTATCCTTCCTCCCGTTTTTACCTCTACGTGAATATCGCTGGCTGTGCATGCAATATCCCTGAATGCGTAATGGAAGTTCCTCTCTGTATGACAGCCGCCAGGATGATGCATCACGAACCCTGTCTACTTAATAGACTTCTGCCGCTCCTCCAGGATCTCCCGGATCAAAACTCTCTCATCCAACGGATATTTCACCCCGCAGATCTCTTGATAGTCTTCATGCCCCTTGCCGGCCAGCACGATAATATCACCCGGCTCACCGTGATCAATTGCATAGGCGATCGCTTCCTTCCTGTCGCAGATCTCTACATATTTCCCATTGGTCTTGCCAATACCGGTTTTGATATCATCTATGATCGCCTGCGGTTCTTCATAACGCGGATTGTCTGACGTAATGATCGTCAGATCGGCCAGGTTTCCGCTGACTTCTCCCATCTCATAGCGTCTGGATTTCGCCCGGTTGCCGCCGCAGCCAAACAGACATACAAGGCGGTGCGGCTCATAGGCGCGCAATGTAGTCAGCAGGCTCTTGAGCGCCATCGCATTATGCGCATAATCGATCATCAGTGTAAATTGGTCAGACACCTTGACTGGCTCAATCCTGCCCTTAACTTTCGCCTGAAGAAGCGCTTTCGTGATATCTTCCTCCTGCACGCCGAAGTGTCTGCAGATCGCAATGGCTGTCAGGGCATTATAGACACTGAATCTGCCCGGCGTGGCTATCTGTACGGATAAATTGATCAGCCCTTCCACCTCAAATCCCATTCCCAGATTGCCCGACTCTCTTAAGAAAGTAATGTTCCTGGCGCGCAGATCGGCCGCAGTATCAATGCCATAGGTTTCCAGCGCACAGGTATGACCCCTGGTAACCGCCTCCCAATATTCGTCATCCTGATTGACAATACCGATCCTGCACTGTTTAAAAAGCAGCGCTTTGCAGCGCAGATAATCCTCGAAATCCTTGTGCTCTCCCTTGCCGATATGATCCGGCTCCAGATTGGTAAAAATACCGAAATCAAAGACAAACCCCTGTGTTCTGTGCAGCATCAGTCCCTGGGAGGACACCTCCATCACGACAGTGTCACATCCTGCATCTGCCATCTGCCGGAAATATTTCTGAATCAGATAAGATTCCGGCGTCGTATGATCCGCAGGAATATGCTTCTCTCCGATCACGATCTCAATCGTACCGATCAATCCTGTCCTTCTTCCTGCCTGTTCCAGGATTGATTTTACCAGATAAGTCGTCGTCGTTTTCCCCTTCGTGCCGGTCACGCCGATGATCTTCATCTCCTTCGCCGGATGATCAAAAAAAGCCGCAGACACAAACGCCATCGCATAGTGCGTATCTGCCACCTTGATCACCGTCACGTCCGTCCCTTCCGGCAGTTCCACTTCCCTCTCCACAAGCAGGACGTCTGCGCCGGCTTCCACCGCCGCACCTGCAAACTTATGTCCGTCCACGACAGCACCCGGAATACAGACAAACATGCTGCCGGGCACTACCTTACGCGAATCATAAATAATGTCCGTCACTTCTTTGTCCAGGTTCCCACAGACACATTCAAATGCAACCTCTGCCAGCAGCTCTTTTAAACTCTTCATATATATACAAGCTCCTCTCTGCGATCAATCTATTTCACTTATCATACACTAAGATAACACGAAAAAGGCCCTTTTTCAATATTTAAGGCCTGCTCCTGCCTGAATCGCGTAACAGTCCGGCCTTTTGCTTCACTGTTACTGTATCCGGCCGTCCTAAACCGCTGCGCGATATTCACCTTCATTTTTCTTTAAGATTCTCTTTAATCTTTCTTTAGGTATTTTTATATTTTTCTAATAAACAGAACACATTTTGGACACATTTTCATTTTATGATATTAGTCAAGATAGTTGATGAACTCACTATCTCCCCCCTCATAAGAAAATGCGAAAAAGTCTGGAAACCCCAGACTTTTTTGTTGTCATTGCCTGCAGGTATAATCCTGCATAATCATCTGCAGCCGTTCCCGCCCCTGGTACACATCCAGATCCGGATAATAGATCACATGAATACAGATCACCGCATTCGTTCCATAGCTTCCCTGATACAGTCTTTCACAGGCCTCTCTTCCGAAATTCTCTGTGAGAAATTCATGCCATGTCTCCAGATCCCCAAAGTACATCAGATCATACTGCCTGCCTGTCTCATCTTCCACACGGTATTTCCCTACATTACCGTTCCGGCCAAGAATGCGTCCGTTTAAAAATCTCAGATTTCTCTGTGCAAAAACCGGCTTCAGATTTCCATTTCCAAAAGGTTCCAAAACCGCCAGCTGTCTGACGAATTCAGCCGTCACATAAGCCATCGGCATAGGCACATCAATATGGATCTTCTCTTCGAGATCTTCTTTCGTCAACCCACAATGCGCGTTTAAGAACACACGGAATCTCTCTATGCTGCTTTCCGGCATGGAAACGCCGGCCGCCAGCTTGTGCCCGCCATATTTCGTGTAAAGCTCCTTGCATTCACTCATCTTCTCATACATATGATACGCATCAACAGATCGTCCTGACCCCTTAACGCCTTCCTCCGACAAGGTTAATACAAACGTCGGCTTATGATACCGCTCTCTGATACGGCCTGCTATGATGCCGGCCAGGCTCTCGTGACAGTCCGGCAGATAGATCACAAGAACCTTATCATCTTTCAGACTGCTGTTCTCAATCATCTCGATCGCCTGTTTCGTTCCCTGCAGCGTCATATCTTTACGGTTATCATTCAACTCTTTGAGTTCTCCTGCGATCATAACTGCCGCGGCCTGATCTTCTGTCTGGAAGAGCTGCAGCGCCCTGGCGGCCGTGTCCAGCCTGCCGGTAGCATTGAGACAGGGTCCTAATACGAAACCGATATGATAGGCGGAAAGTTTCTTATCCTGCAGGCCATTGACGGAAAGCAGCGCCTGCAGGCCGCAATTCCTGGATCTTGTGATCTGACGCAGCCCATAGCGGACAAGAATCCTGTTCTCATCTACTAACTCCATCACATCTCCCACTGTGGCAAAAGCCGCAAAGGCCAGCAGTTCCTGCAGCAATTCCCGGACAGCCGGCGTATCGTCTCCCGCAAACAGCACCTGCAATAACTTATACGCCACAACAGCGCCACAGATTCCGTCAAAAGGATAGTCACAGGCCGCCTGTTTGGGATCAATCACGGCATCTGCTTCCGGCAGACATTCGATCCGTTCCCCATCTTCTGAAAACTCATACGGCACTTCATGATGATCTGTCACGATTACTGTCATGCCAAGAGACTTGGCATAAGCGATCTGTTCTTTCGCCGCAATGCCGTTGTCACAAGTCACGATCGTATCAGTTCCCGCCTCCCACGCTTCTTTGATCAAATGATCATTCAGACCATAGCCGTCATGGATCCGGTGCGGAATGACCGCATCCGCCACAGCGCCATAGTGTCTTAATCCGGCAAGCAATATATAAGTGGAACATATGCCGTCAATATCATAATCACCAATAATCCTGATCTGCTTTCCCTGTGCCGTCTTCTCATGCAGAATCTCTACCGCCCGCTCTGTACCTTTCAGCAGGAACGGGTCGTGCAGATCCGAGAGCCTGCCATGCAGAAACTGATCGATCGCATCCTCTCCTATGATCTCTCTGTTACGGATGATCCTGGCGATGACAGGATCGATCTGAAATCTTGCCGCGATTCCGTTAAAATCTGCTTTCTTGGCTGATACCATCCATTTTGCCATTCTTAACCCTCCCGGAAAAAAGACGCCCCGCACACTGCAGAGCGTCTTTTGATCACTTTTCTCTTTCTATCGCTTATTTCGCAGCTTCTTTCGCTTTCTGTCCGACTTTCGTGCGCAGTACATACCAGAGTGCGCCTGTCAGGCAGATGGAGGAATACGTACCACAGATGATACCTGCGATCAGCGGCAGTGCAAATTCCCTGATCGAAGATACGCCGAACACCTCCAGCGCCGCCACCATGAAGAACGTTGTCAAAGAAGTGAAGATACTTCTCGACAAAGTCTGGGAAATACTTCTGTTGACCAAATCCTGCAGATCATCCTTATTCCGCATTTCCTTCAGATTCTCACGGATTCGGTCGAAGATCACGATCGTCGCATTGATGGAATAACCAACGATCGTCAGCATACATGCGATAAAAGTATTCCCGACAGAAATCTTCACGATCGCATAGAATGCCAGTACCACCAGCACGTCATGTACCAGTGCCGCAACAGCGCTGGCGCCGAAGCGGATATCCTTAAACCGGAACCAGATATACAAAAGCATGAGGATTGTCGATACAACGATGGCTTTGACTGCATCTGACTGCATCTCAGAACTGATCGTCGCACTGATCGTCTCCGCCGTAATGCTTCCGGCGTCCACACCGAAATTCGTTACCATAACGTCAGAGAACTCCTGTCTCTCTTCCACATTCAAGGTTCTCGTCTTGATGATCACCTGATTGGATCCCGCCACCTTCGTGGTCTGTACATTGCCGTCTCCTGTGATCTCCTCGATCAGAGGAACGATCTGCGCATCGATCTGCTCAATACTCATATCCTCGTTCAATGTCATCGTCGTAGACGTACCGCCCACGAAATCCAGGCTGTAATTCAGCGGCATGCCGATCTGGGACTTATTGATGCCCATAACGACAAAACCAATCAGGATCACCGCGATCGACAGACCGAAGAAAGCTTTTCTCCTCGTCAGGAAATTAAGCGTCTTCTTCTCCTTGCCGACGCCGTATGCCTTCTCACTCTGGATGCCCAGCGCATACAGTACATTGATCAGGAATTTCGTCACAAAGAGCGCGGTGAACATGGATAAGAGAATACCAAGCATCAAGGTAATGGAGAATCCCTTGATCGTACCACTGCCCATCAGATAAAGTACGATGGCCGCGATAAAGGTCGTGATATTGCCGTCCAGGATCGCAGACAATGCCTTATTAAAACCGATCTTGATCGAAGACTGTACCGTCTTACCGGTAGCCAGTTCCTCTCTGATTCGTGCGAAAATAATCACGTTAGCATCCACTGCCATACCAACGGACAGAATGATACCCGCAATACCCGGCAGCGTCAGAGTCGCCTCAAAAGCGTACAGCAGAATGACCATCAATTCCGTATAAAGGCACAGCGCCAGAGAAGCTGCCAGACCTGACACATAGTAGACAGCGATCATAAATACAACCACCAGTGCAAATCCAACGCCTGCCGCGATCAGACTTGTATGGATCGCCTCGGATCCTAACTGCGCGCCTACAACATTAGAACGAAGCTCTTCCAGTTCCAGTTTCAGGCCGCCGATCCTGATCGTAGAAGCTAACTGCTCTGCTTCCGCCGCCGAGCGCTGTCCTGTGATAACTGCATTGCCGTCTGTGATCACAGCCTCCACGCCAGGTGCGCTGACGATCCCGTCATCATAATAGATCGCAATCGTCTCGCCATTCTCATAAGCTTTCCTTGTAACTTCCTCAAAAGCTTTCTTTCCTGTCTCATCGAGAGATAATGCTACCACATTCTGGGAATTTCCCATGGAATCCTGCTGCGTTCTCGCCTGCGCACTGGCCACTTCTGTACCGGTCAGAACGATGGAACCGTCTTCTAACATTTCATCTATTGTCTTATTCAATAAATACTGCGGCGCCAGATTTCCTTCCGCGTCCACGCCGTATGTCAGGGTATAGTTCAGGTTTCCATCCTTGTCTGTCTCTGAAATAAAGTACAGACTTCCTGGCTTACCCAGTTCTTCCAGGATCGCATTGGCATCTGAAACGCCGGGAATCTCAATATTAATCCTGTCAGACCCTTCCTGATAGACCTGCGCCTCTGTGCTGTAATTCTGCACACGCTGCTGCAGCTTATAGATCGTATCATTCATGTCCTCGGCATCAGGATCCTCATCCCCCATTACCTGATAGGTAATACTGACACCACCTGCCAGATCCAAACCAAGCTTGATGCTTGATGCCGAACCGGACTTGTCCGAACCGACACCGAAAACCGCCGTATAACCGAGCAGTCCGAGTATCAGGACAAAGGCGATCAGGCTGACCACTGCTCTGCTTTTTTTCATAATGCTTTCTCCTTTTCTTCATCGGCAAGCGCCGCTTTTATCATAATTGCGCATTCCACGCGTTTCCTCTGCAGTTCGCAGCCAAGGTCATAAGTACCGTCTATGCCGCCGCTGAAATTATATGCATTGGCAGCGCATCCTCCGCTGCAGTAGAATTTCGCAAAACAATCCCTGCATTTTTCTTTGGCGTAAACATTACATGCCTTGAACTGGTCACGGATATCCTTACGGATGATCCCTTCCTCCACATTCCCCATCAGAAATTCTTCCTGTCCCACAAACTGATGACAAGGATAGAAATCCCCCCAGGGCGTCACTGCAAGGTACTCTGTGCCGGATCCACAGCCTGACAGCCGCTTCGCCACACAGGGCCCACCTTCTAAATCTATCATAAAATGGAAGAAATTGAAACCTTTTCCTTCTTTTTTCCTGCGGATAAATTCCAGCGCCAGCTTATCATACTCGGCAAGGATCGCCGGAACATCCTCCTCACGGAGCGCATAGTCCTCTGTGTCCGCCGCGACTACCGGCTCCACAGAGATCTGTTCGAACCCTTCGTCTGCCAGGTGCAGGACGTCCTGCGCAAAATCCAGATTATTCCTGGTGAAGGTGCCCCTCACATAATAGTTCATCTGCCCTCTGCTCCTAGCTACCTTCTTATATTTCGGAACGACTTCGTCATAACTGCCCTGACCGCCTCTGTGAGGCCGCATCAGATCATGGATTTCCTTACGGCCGTCGATGCTTAACACTACATTGGCCATCTGCCTGTTGACGAATTCCAACACCTCATCGTCCAGCAGAACCCCGTTCGTCGTCAGCGTAAAGCGGAACTTCTTATGATGCACATCCTCCAGGCTTCTGCCATAGGCGACCAGATCCTTCACCACCTGCCAGTTCATGAGCGGTTCCCCGCCGAAGAAATCCACCTCTAAATTCACCCGGTTCCCGGAATTTGCCACGAGAAAATCCAACGCTTTCCTGCCGACTTCATAACTCATAAGCGCTCTTCTGCCATGATACTCCCCTTCCTCGGCAAAACAATACTTACAGGCAAGATTACAGTCATGCGCGATATGCAGGCACAAAGCCTTCACCACAGTCTCTCTGTTCTGGAACGCACCGATATAATTCTCATAGATATCTTCTGTAAAAAGCATGCCCGCTTCTTTCAATTCCAGAAGTTCCCCGACCACTTCCTGCAGATCTGCGCTGTCTTCCTCTTCTGACAGTCTTTCTGCCACATATGCCGTCAGCGCTTCCACCGTCGTAAGACGCTGCGCAAGCGCTTCCTCCACCAAAGGTATCACCCGATATGTCAGCCCGTCCACCACATGAACGCTGCCGCTGTTGACATCCAGCACGATCTGATACCCGTTACTCACATATTGGTGTATCAACATTAACACCTATCCCTTTCCCACTTCCTCCGGATCCGCCTCCGCCGTATCTCTCCCATGCAGGCGCGTCCCGGATTGCTGTTCTTTCTCTTTCTATCTCCGTTTTATCCGCAGCGCCATCTTGTCATGGGCTGGCTGGCATTCCGCACTACGCATAATAAGCAGCGACACTGGATCGCTGCTTATATCTTCCACTTTCTCGCCAAACATCAATGCCATCGTTAATGACTTATTGCCATGTCCGGTAAAAGCAGTTACTTTATCTTGCTTTCTCGCAACTCTGATTTCCTACTGTGCAGGATGTCTTACAAGCGGACTGGCAGGATGTCTGGCACTCACCGCAGCCGCCCTTCTTCATGGATTCTTTGAGATCTCTTGTTGTTAAAGTCTTAATATGTTTCATCTGTCATTTCCTCCTTACGTATCATTCCGATACGGATGCCCCGTGTTTGTTCACAGCTCTTGCTGCCAGTGACGGCGCTTCCCATAACTTTATGTAGTATAGCATAGTTTTTACCATCGGAAAAGTATTTTTTCAAAATTTTTCAACTGATCATACCGCCCAGCATACCACTGCCTGCGCACAGGAAAAAAACGGTCAGCATATTTCCCGCCACATCCTCTATTCCTCTGTTAACGATCAGTGATACGACCACCAGGATCACGTAATATGTGATTCCCATTGCCAGCCCCCACAAATACTTCCTTCTGCCCGCCCGCTTTCCAGACAGCATTCCGGCCAGAAAAGTGACTGCGATATAAATACCGATAATGCATATGGATACTACCTTCTCCGACAGGCCGAACCTGTAAAGCATAAACGCCAGCAGAAGCAGGAGCCCAGCCGTCAGGATGTACGCCGCCAGCATGCATTTCGTCACAAAAAGCGCTTTCTGTGTATAGATTTCTTTCTTCCCCATATTCCCTCCATTCTTGAGACAGACTGTCTCAAACTGATCCCGATATTAATATATATGCCGCAGTCTGCACTGCATACCAGGTTTTCTGATTTTACAGTCGAAATATGCAAAGACTGCGGACAGGTATCCATTTCTCCAGAGAGAAATCCGCCCCGTGTCGAAGGAGCATTTTGTGTGTATTGTCTACTTGACATAAGATTGAATTTCATAGTACACTTACCTCAGCAATTCCATATTGCCAAATGATGGCTTTCCGGCCATTCATTTTAATTCTATTACATAATATAAGGAGTGAACATTTCATTGGATACCACAGGTGTCATACAAATCGTATCATTATTGATTCTGGTGCTGTTGTCAGCATTTTTTTCTTCTGCCGAAACATCATTTTCGACAGTCAACCGGGTACGCCTCCGTACACTAGCCAGCGAAGACCATAAAGGAGCGATCAGAGTCCTTGGCATATTGGATCAATATGGCAAAATGCTCAGCGCAGTGTTGATCGGCAATAACATTGTCAATCTGTCCGCTTCTTCTGTTGCGACGACCTTTGCCATCAGGACATGGGGCAGCCATGCAGTCGGTATCATGACCGGCGCGCTTACTTTCATTATCTTAATGTTCGGAGAGATCGTACCCAAGACCTGGGCCATGCAGAATGCGGAACAGATCACACTGCTCTACAGCGGCATCATCCGTATGTTGATGACGGTATTAACGCCCGTCATCTTCGTGATCGATCAGATCTCCAATTGGATCCTGCGCCTGATGCATATTAGTTCTGACGGCAATAATTTCAGCATCACAGAGAAAGAACTGAAAACCTATGTCGATGTAAGCCATGAGGGCGGCGTGATCGAGACAGAAGAACGGGAACTGATCTACAATGTGTTCGATTTCGGGGACACCGTAGCCAAAGACATCATGATTCCCAGAATCCAGATGACCACCGTGCCGATCGACGCTACCTATCAGGAACTGCTCTCCACCTTCCAGGCATCCATGTTTACCAGGATTCCCGTCTATGAAGGTGATCCGGACCATATCGTAGGTGTTGTCAATATCAAGGATTTTATTCTGGTGAAAGATACGGAGAAATTCCAGATCAAGAAAATCTTACGGGACGCTTACTATACTTATGAATTCAAGAGCGTATCGGATCTGCTGATGGAGATACGTGAGAAATCGCTCAGCATCGCTTTCGTCTTGAGCGAGTACGGCACCACGGTAGGAATGATCACCATGGAAGATATGATCGAAGAATTAGTCGGAGAGATCCGCGATGAGTACGATGCGGATGAAGAAGAACTGATCAAACAGCTTGCAGACGACCAGTACCTGGTGGAAGGCAGCATGAAGATTCACGATATCAATGACGCCCTCAACATCGAGCTGGATTCTGAAGACTATGATTCCGTCGGCGGCCTGATCATCGAGAAACTGGAACGCCTGCCCCAGGATCAGGAAACCATTACCTTAGACAACGGCATCACACTGCGGGCAGACGGCATAGAAGAAAACCGGATTTTAAAAGTTCTGATCACTCTGCCTGATTTAGACAGCGAAGATACCCCGGAAGATCCTGAGGCATCCTGATCCTGTGAGCTTTAACCGCTCCGGCCTGGTTAAGCTCCTCTTCTGTCCGAAATCCCCACAGGACACTGATACAGGGCATCGGCACATTGGCGGCAGTCTGAAGGTCCACCTCGGAGTCTCCTACATAAACTGCATGAGAAAGATCTGCTGAAAGTTCCCCCAGCGCCTGATAGACCATATCGGGCGCTGGTTTTTTCTTCGTCCCAGGATGCTCCCCCACGGCCGCCTGCACATAGTTCTTGAAATATTTATGGAAAAGCTGCTTGACTGCTCCATCCGGTTTATTGGACACGATCGCCATACGATATCCTGCCTGTTTTAACGCTGCTAACATTTCCATCACTCCCTCATAAGGCCCTGTCTTCTCCTCACAATGAATCTGATAGTGCTGCCGAAAACAGCTCAGAATCTCCTGATAAGCAGGATTGTCCACTCCCTGCGGTATGGCGCGCTCGATCAGTTTCGCCGCTCCATTTCCCACATAAGTCCTGATCTCCTCGATCGTGTGCTCCGGCAGACAATACTGCCGCATCGCATGATTGACGCTGTCCGTCAGATCCTCCAATGTATTCAGCAACGTTCCATCCAGGTCAAAAACAATCGTATCTATCACGAAACAACGTCCTCCTTATCCCTTCTTTTCGCCACGCACGCTTTTCTCACCTACACCGCCGCTCCGGCCAGATGCATCACCGCCTCAATCTCCGCTCCATTGTCCGGCGCCTGCTCTACCAGTTCATGTCTGCCATCCGGCATAATCTGGCCGATTTGATTTCCTTCTTCCGTTCTCTCAAAAGTATAGTAGCGCACTTCTTCCGTGTCCCGCAGCCACACCGCATACACACGGTAACACATGCCCTTTTTCTTCGCCTTTTCTACCGGCAGATCAACTCTGATCATCTGCAGATTGTCCGTCAGGTTCAACGTCATCATCGAGAAATCATCCGGCGACACCGTCACGGCGTCCTTCTTTCCCTCCGGGTACATTTCCCGGTAAAACTGCATCATGAGTTCCCCTTCTTCCTTCTGCAGGCTCTGAAACCCTTCCTCCTTATGCGCAAACAAATACTTTGGCAGAAGATGCATCGCAACTCTGTTATGCACAAGCTCTTCAAACTGTTTCTCCGTCATCTTGACCGTCTTCGTCTGCTGCATCGCCTGCATGCGCTTCTGCGCAACCTCTAAGATTCCCTTCGGGAGCACTACATTGTGCGTGAACGGATTCAGAACGATCGACTCAACCTTCTCCTGGTTTCCCATAACCATCGCCACGCAGGAGAAGAAAGGCATGGCAAGCACCGCCGGGCTCTTCTTATCCTTAGGGATCTGCGGCATAGAGGTAAAAATCGGAAAGACCTGTCCGCCGTCCTCCTTACGCAGAAGACAGGGCATGATCTTCGCATCCTTAGGCAGTTTGACCTGTCCCCCCTGCCGTACCTGTCTTTGTGCCTCCTGATCCAATCCCTGCGGCGCAAGCGTAGGCACCAGCACTACCGCCCTCTCCAGAAGCTCCATAAGACTGGCATACTTCTCTTTCTGCCTGTCCTTCACGAATTCTGCCGCCGCCTCTTCCAGCTTTGTATTATCTAATTTATTCTCTGCCATATCAATTCTCTCCATTTCTGCTACTGTCTTCTCTCATGCTCCTGCCCTGAACATCCCCTTTCCTGCCTGTAGCCAGCATCAGGATCTTCTTAGGCGCCTTGTCAGAACAGAAGCTTATCGGGACAAGACCAGTATAACAAATTATATCTGCCCTGCCAATCAGAAATCAGGAACCGCTTTTTCCATTAGCTCCCTCAGGAAGCTGTGCGAACACGATCGCCATCACCATCATAAGACAGCCAAACAGCTCTCTGCGGCTCATCGCCTGTCCTAACAGCAGGAATCCTGCCACCACTGCCACCACCGACTCCAGGCTTAAGATCAGCGACGCCACCGTAGGATTCATGTCCTTCTGTCCTACAATCTGTAAAGTATAGGCCACCCCGCAGGACATGATGCCGCCATAACAGATTGGCAGCCAGGAAGCGAGAATATTCTGCAGATTGGGGGATTCCAGAAGGAAACTGCAGAGCATTGACAGAATGCCGCAGACCCAGAACTGGATACAGGACATCTTAACGCCGTCTACTTTCTGGGAAAAATGATCAATCACCAAAATATGCAGGGAAAAAATGAACGCACAGACTAACACCAGGGCATCTCCCTTTTCCAGACGGAAGCTGTCCTTCATACAAAGCAGATACAAGCCGGCTATCCCAAACAGCACACCGATCCAGACCTGAAGACCTGCTCTCTTATGAACAAACAATCCAAGGATCGGCACGATCAATATGTACATTGCCGTGATAAATCCTGCCTTGCCGACAGTCGTATACTGGATGCCAAACTGCTGAAAATTGCTGGCGGCAAATAAAATAATGCCGCAGCACAGGCCTCCGATCAAAAGCTGTCTGTTATCTCCAGCATGCTTTCCCTGAGAAGCTATTTCAGATTCGTCCTCCCTGCGTCCTGAACTGCCGTCTGTCTGCCGGACGCCCTGCATCCGATTCAGAAATGCAATACAGGGCAGAAGCACCAGACCACCCAGCACAGAACGGATGCCATTATAGGTAAAAGGACCCAGGTATTCCATTCCCGCGCTCTGCGCTACAAATGCCACGCCCCAGATCACCGCCGTAAGAAACAGCAGGAGTGATTGTCTTATCGTATGTCTCATCATTTTATGACCACGCTTTCCCGCGGCAATCCTGCCGCCTTTTTGTTCATTCAAAAAGTTACCCTCAGGAAACCGGAACTTCTTCGTTCTCCTTACAGGTAACTCTCTTCACACTTCCCGTCATGCCGCCCAGAGCGGCATAAACTTTTATCGATTCAGTGACATATTCTTAAGCTGTTCGATCATATCCATATCGTCGGCTGTGATCTTCAGGTTCGAATCAAAATTCTCTCCCTGCGCCGTAGTCACCTTGATCTCGATAATGCTGCCTTCCTTGATCCCATTCTGCACAACCGCCGAAAGGAATTTCGGGAATTTGGGGTGATTCTTCTGAAAACGGTTCCACAGATTCATCATCTGAAAAAGCGCCGCCGGATTCTGTAGGTTCATCTTGCTTTCTCCTCTCGTTCCTCTTATTCATGCAGTCTTCCATAACAGACTTTGTCAGATCACCGTTTCAACTCTTCCCGGTAAAATTCTTTAAAGTCTTCATAGCCCTGTGCCGTCAGTTGTTCTTTCTGGAACTTCTTGTTCTTATTCATACGCGCTACCAGGATCTGATTCCCCGCTTCACGCTCTCTCTGTGCCTGTGCCATCACCTCGCACAGCTGATCGGAAGGCAGCCCTTTCTCCATAAGGTATGCGATCTTCTTTCCAGCCTTAGGCACTTGAAACCCATTCTCCAAAAGCAGCAGGATAATCCGTTCGAAACCGATGGAAAATCCACAGGCTGGCAGATCATGACCGGTAAACTTACCTACCATCTTATCATATCTTCCACCGCCGCCACAGCTTGCGCCGAATTCCGGCATATCGATCTCGAAAATAGTTCCTGTATAATAGGACATGCCGCGCACCAGCGTAGGATCGAACACCAGCTTGAAGAAATCCCCTTTCGTCGCTTCCACACTGTCGATGATCTCCTGGAAATTCTCCATGGTCTCCGCCGGCAGCACCCCTTCCAGCTTCTCCGCGATATAAGCGATCGGATGATCGGCCTTCTCCAGTCCTCTGTAAAGTTCCATATAGCTGCTTACGTTCTCTTTCGCGTGACCGGCTTCCAGCAGCTCTGCTTCCACGCCGTCTATCCCGATCTTATCCATCTTATCCAGAATGATAAAGATCTGGTCGTAATCCTCTTCCACAAAGCCGCTGTACGCCGCCATCGCTTTCAGGATCTGTCTGTCATTGATGCGGATATTGAAATTCTTAAATCCCAATCTGCCAAGCGTTGTAGTCGTGGCAAGGATCAGTTCGATCTCTGCAAGATTGCCAGCCTCGCCGAGAATATCGATATCACACTGCATAAACTGACGATAACGTCCCCTCTGAGGTCTGTCCGCACGCCACACATTTCCGATCTGCAATGCCTTGAAAGGCGCAGGAAGTTCATTGGCATGATTGGAATAATATCTGACAAGCGGAACCGTCAGATCATAACGCAGCCCACCGTCCACCAGGTCATCCTCTCCCTGTGCTTCCTGCAGACGAAGCTTCTCACCCCGTTTTAAGATCTTGAAAATCAATTTCTCGTTCTCGCCGCCTGCCTTACAGTTTAAGTTCGCAAGACTCTCCACACAGGGCGTCTCGATCGACGTAAAGCCAAAATTTCCATAGGTTTCTTTGATCACACCGATGACATAATCGCGGATCTCCATCTCTTCCGGGAGTATATCTTTCATACCAGTGACTGGTTTCTTGCTGAGTGTCATAATTTCCTTCCATTCCGAGGTATCCGCTTACGCTGCTCATACATAATGCGCCGCCAATCCCTCATCGTTCTATTTCCTTTTACTTTCCTTGTTTGTTCACTGGTATGATTCTACACTGTTTAGAGAAAATTATCAAGGAGAAGATTTTACTCCTGTTCGTCAAATCTTCTGTCTTTCCAATAATACTCTTTGTCCCGTTCATCGATCTTGCGGAGCGCTCTGCAAGGATTGCCGACCGCAACCGTATAGTCCGGTATATCCTTTGTGACAACGCTTCCTGCCCCGATAACCGCATACTTTCCGATCGTTACGCCTGGAAGCACGATCGCCCCGGCGCCGATCCACGCCCCGTCACCGATCGTGATCGGAAAGGAATACATTCCGCCTTCCGCCCGTTTCTCCGGATCGATGGGATGCCCCGTCGTGCAGAGTGTGACTCCTGTTCCAAACAAAACACCTTTCCCGATGGTGATCGTATAGTCGTCAATCAGGACAAGCCCGGAATTAATATAGGTTCCCTCTCCGATCGTCACCGTCGATCCCACCGCCAGGGTCAGAGGCTGGTTTACCCACACATTCTCACCAACGCTTCCAAACATCTGTCTGACAAGCTCATTCCTTTTTTCAACTTCGCTTGGCTTTGAGGTATTAAATTCATACATAAGATCTTTGACTCTCGCCTGTCCGGCAAGGTACTCCTCCGTGTCTTCCCACAAATACCCCTTCGCAATCTTAACCTGTCTCTCCTGCTCTGTCATCTGTCTCCTCCTTCATACCTGTTCTGTTCCCCATTCCCCAGGGGATTCGGTCTTCAAGCTTTCTTTATCACAATAGCATTTCTCCTGCAAAATGTCTTTAACAAAACGGTATGACTGTATAACAATCACATCAGTCCAGTCATCGGCATTACACTGCTACCAGCAGTCCTTCTCACAGCACATCTTTCGTTTCCACAGTTACGACAGACAATACTGCCACGCCAATGGATAACAAGGTCAGGATCACAGGAAATACCTGGTTCCCAGCCAGTGAAAGATCTCCGATATTTCCCTGGGTCAGCAGGATCAGCAGAAAAGAAGTGACGATCGTCGCTTTCGATGACCTCATGAGAAGCCCCACAAACAAAGCAATAAAACTCATGCTCACGGTCACGGCAGACTTTAACAAAAGCTGAACATAGAAGGACATACTTCCCATCGAAAAATCAATGACGAAGGGAGACGCCAACCTCTTAGATCCAAGGAAAATACACAGATAACAGATCAGTTTGGTCGCCACCAGGGCCGCCAGGCCAAAAAGCCATACCGCCGCCATCTGGGATGCCAGAATCTTCTGCCTTTTGATCGGATAGGAAAACATCAGGTTCATAGTCTTATTCTTATAAGCGCTTACGATAAAAGAAGCGAGCATCACACTGGTAAAGAGCAGAGATGACATACTGGTAAACAACTCAATCGGCGCAGAGATCACCTCCATCCCTTCTGCCGCATCCAATGTACCAGTTGGATCCTGTGCGATCCCCAAAAAAGCCAGCACAAATAGAAACAGACACAACACTGCCGCCACAATCACAACTTTCCAAATATACTGTCGGCAAACGCCTTCTCAATTCCTCTGCCCCGATCCACGATATCGACCGCGAAGCAGCAGATCATAGAAGCCAAGTATGTTCTCTCTGCAAAGTTCATTAATCGCGATCCTTGTCATGGTAAGCTTCAGATCACCGGATTCCAGCTTCGCCAGTGTAAAGAACTGATCAATCAGCTCCATCACCTGTTCCGCTTTCGCTGCGACCTTCTGCAATCTCTCATGATAATCGTACTGCATAGGATCATCCTGCTTCGTGCGGCTGTGTTCCTGTTCCATCTGCAGGATCTCCAGATAACCAAGGATCACTGTCAATGGCGTCTTGATATCATGTGAAATATTTGCCAGCATTTTCTTCATGGATACTTCCTGTTTCCTGTAATCCGCCTTTACTCTCTGACGATCTAAAAGCATCCGGTTAATCTGCCCGATCAGATTCTTCAAGACCTTGTTGTCTGTAAAGACCATGACCTTCTCGTCACTGTCCTTTTCCAGAATCTCCGACAATTTCGCGCTGATCTCGCTTAACTGATCCTGTATGCCTCTGCCAAATACAAACCGCTGGTAACATACGATTAGAAATAAGAGGATGCTAAGGCAGACCAGGAAAAAAATAATCGTCTTATCACTCATGGCGTCTCTCCCAATTTGTACCCAATCCCCCAGACTGTAAGGATATATTGCGGATCACGGGGATTGTCCTCTATTTTGTTGCGCAGTCTGCTGATATGGACATTGACTGCATTCTCATCGCCCAGATAGGCGTCTTTCCATACGGAGGCATAGAGCTGCTCTTTGGTATAGACTTTCTTTGGATTCTGCATGAGCAGTTTCAAAATCTCAAATTCCTTCGCAGTCAGTTCTAACTTCTTCCCCTTTTTCCTCACAGAAAACTCATTCAAATCGATCACAAGCTCTCCTCTTGTGATACGCTGTTCTTCTCTGGCGGCTCCTGCCGCATATTGTGTGCTCCTTCTGATATTGGCTTTGATCCTGGCCAGGACTTCTGTCACTGAAAAAGGTTTGGTGACATAATCGTCGGCTCCAAGGCCCAGCCCCAGGGACTTATCGGAATCTGTATCCTTTGCCGACAGGATAATGATCGGAACCGTACTATTCCTCCGTATGACATTCATCACTTCCATCCCGTCCATTTTAGGGATCATAAGATCCAACAGCACCAGACTGTATTCCTCCTCATAAAATTTCCGACAGGCGCTTTCTCCATCATAGACGGCCACGACTTCGAACCCTTCTGTTCCGAGAAATTTCCTCAGCATCTCGCTGATCTCTACATCATCCTCTACAAGCAATATCTTCATTCTCCTGTCCATCCTTTTCGTCACACCAGCTCTTCCCGTGGGATCGCCTTGAGGAAGGAATCGCAATAATCGATCTGATCCTGCCGATCCTCTTCGGTTTCCAAGTCTGTACGGGTTAAGTTTAACACACAAATACATGCCCCGCAAATTGACATTTCCGCCTTTTCACATTATAATACATATTACAGATGTAAGATTTATGGAGGGATTACTGATGAAAGCATTGCCGCAGATTTCGGAAGCAGAATTTGAAGTGATGAAGATCGTATGGAAACATGCGCCGATCAATACCAATGAAATCACCGACCGGTTGACGAAGACGACAAAATGGAGTCCCAAGACAATCCAGACCCTGATCAAGCGGCTTGTGACCAAGGGCGCGCTTTCCTATGAAAAGGAGAGCCGGGTTTTCGTGTATACACCCTTGATAGACGAAAAAGAATACATCGGCCAGGAAAGCCACTCTTTCCTGAAACGGTATTATGACGGAGATATCACGGCCATGCTCTCCGCCTATATCGAGGACGACAAACTCTCCACAGCTGAAATCGACACGCTCCGCTCCCTTCTCGCGAAGGGCAGGTTATAGAAAGGAAGCGTTATCGCTATGGCAGAGTTTGGAATCCGCTTTTTCCTTTGTAATATTTTAATCTGTATCCTCATATGGTTTCTGATCGTGGCAAAACGGGTATTGCAGCATGTCTTCACCAGCCGGATGCAGTTCCATTTATGGTTCCTGCTGTTTGGGATTCTCACAGTGCCGTTTCTCCCCTTTTGTCCGCTCACTTTCACGCAGATCCTCTCATGGCCCGGCGCCTTTTGCAATGCGGTATCCTCTGCCAGGGGGCCAGTCACGGAAGGCAATCCTGCGCCCTATACCTCCGGCGCCGTAAAGCAGATAAACGACTTTGCGCTGTCCGTCAGCCGGGAAATGCCCTCCATGATCGGGCTTCTCTTGTGCGGTATATGGCTAACCGGTATGCTGGTTATGGTTTTATCCATGGTAAAAGCGCTATCCCGTTTAAACGCCATCAAAAAGTCCGCGCTTCCCCTGCAGAACAAGAATGTACGCATGATATATGATAACTGTCTGAAGGAATTGCACATCAGAAGAAAGATTCCCATTTACAGCACTGCTTTCCTGAAATCCCCTGTTATGATGGGATTCTGCCGCCCCCGTATTTATCTTCCCATCCACCTTATATCGGATCTGCACAGCTGCGCCGGACAGCATACAGAGAGACCGGAAGGACATTTTCAGGCCGCGGATATGCGGTATATCCTGCTGCACGAATTACAGCACTACCGGCACAAAGACGCCCTGGCCGGTTTCCTGATGAACTTTTTCGGCGTACTTTACTGGTGTAACCCCTGTGTCTGGTATGCGTTGAAAGAAATGCGAAATGACAGGGAGGTTGCCTGCGATACATCCGTCCTGAACCTCTTAGCGGTAAGCGATTATGAAGCTTACGGAAATACTCTCATCCGTTTTGCCGGCAAAGTTTCCCTTACGCCCTTCCCCTTTGCCGCCGGGATCAGCACAACGATGAAGCAGATGCGGCAGCGGATCTCCAATATCTCCTCTTACAAAAAGCCTTCTGTTTTCAGAAAAATAATGGGACTCACTGCTTTTGCGGCGATCAGCATAATTCTCTTCGGCCTTGCGCCAATGTTCTCCGCCCATGCCGCCAGGCAGAGCCGGTATTCCTGGAAGATTCCCTCCGACAAGGTCTCTGCGATCGACCTGTCCGCCTGTTTCAACGGATATGAGGGCAGCTTCGTACTATATGATTTAAACAGCGATACCTGGAATGTCTATAATCCGGAGCAGGCCACCTTAAGGACCACCCCGGATTCTACTTACAAGATCTATGATGCGCTGTTTGCACTGGAAGAAGGCGTGATCACACCGGACGACTCTTTCATGGCCTGGGATGGCACAGAGCATCCTTTTGAAGCATGGAATGAAGATCAGGATTTATTTTCCGCCATGCACGCCTCCGTCAACTGGTATTTTGAGCAGTTAGATAAGCAGATCGGCATGGCTGCCATTCAGGATTATATCCGAAAGATCGGATATGGGAATGAATATGTAAGTACAGACGTTTCCTCCTACTGGATGGAGGGATCTCTCAACATCTCCCCGGTAGAACAGGTGGAACTTCTGACAGCCCTCCACTGCAACCGTTTTGGCTTTGCCCCGGAAAATATCAGTGCCGTGAAAAGATCGATCTGCCTGTCCTCCGCGGAAGAGGTCTCAACGGATGGCAGAACCTTTTATGGCAAAACCGGAACCAGACGTGTAGACGGACAGGATGTGAACGGCTGGTTTGTGGGTTACGTCGAGACCGCTGACAACACCTGCTTTTTCGCCACCAACATACAGAGCGATTCCGGCGCCACCGGCAGTAAGGCGGCCGAGATCACGAAAGCCGTCCTGTCTGAACTATACTTGTGGCACTTCTAATTCCTTCTGCTCTATCGTATTGGACAGATAGCGGAACGTGCCGTCCGGGAATGGCTGTACCACAATGGTATTGGTAAAAGCAAGGTCCGAGTTGTAATCGGCCCATACCCCGTCAACAACAAGCGTAATGGTCCCGTCCGGATTCTCTGTGTAATCGACGACTTCCCCGAAAGGCGGATACTGCCTTTCGAAGATCATCTCATATGCATAGCTGCTGCTGTCTTCATCGTACCCGCATTTTTCCCGCAGCGCTTCGACTGACACCGGGAAATAAGTAGTCATGATCTTTTCATATGTCTCCGCCGGGATCCTCCCGTTCTCCGTCCTTAAATTTTCTCCGGTGTGTATCCGGTATAGATCTTCAAACATACAGGGCATCAGAATATCTTCTACATTGTCACTGTTCCAGTTTGTCACAAGGACATTGTAATTAACATAGCTTAGCCCACGTACATACTTTGCGGTCAGTTCCCGGCATTCATCGGAAAGCGGCCTGATCCGAAAATACCTCCGCAGACTGGAATGCGGTATCACAACTTCATAGGCATAAATAAAATAGCCTTTCTCCGTCAGTCTGATCTCGGCTACCTCACTGACCAACGTGCTCTTAACCTCCGGTACGCCGCCCTTCTGCCAGTCAATCCCCACATAATAAGTCTGCAATTCGCGGTCCCGGTATAGAAAAGTGATCGCGCCAAGCAATCCGTCTCTGTTGACATCAAAGATCGTCACCATCGCATCACGATTCTCTCTGTAAGCAGCATAGAAATCCTCGATCTCTTCGTAGTTCTCCATATTGGTATCTTCCGCGACACTGACATATCCCGCCCTGCCAAGAAGGGAAACCACTTCCCGGCACTGCTCTTTCGTAAACTCTTTGATACGAGAGCCATAGGAAAACTCCTCTGTTATCTCTATCTCCTGATACACTTCCCGGACCTGCTTTGCGGCTGTCAATGCCCTGTGTTCGAGTTCTTCTTTTTCCGCCTCGGTAATCAGACAATGCGCCGCCTGTGGAAGAAACCATAACGCCGCTTCTGCTCCTGATTCCGTCCCTGATTCGGTTTCGCCTGACGATCCGTTCCCTTCACAGATCTCTTCCCGTGTTTCGCCTGACGATCCGTCTCCCCCATAGATCTCCTCCCACTCTTTCTCCGTCAGCCGGTCAGAATGCCACCAGATCTCATACGCTTCTTCCGGCAGGATCACCTCGTTCGATACATACTGAAAACCGTCCTCCCCCAATGGACGGATCACGGTTATGTGTGAAAACTCCTTAGCCTTATTTTCATGGGGATATACCGCATTGACATAAAGCGTGATCGTCCCATCCGCATTCTCTGTATAACGCACGACTTCCGGATATGCGATCTCCGAATAGTCCCCCTCGTAAAAGCCCCGTGGCCTGTACTCATAGGCGTCCGTTTCCTGGCAATAAGCTGTTCTGGAACGGAGCGCTTCGCTGTCCATCCTGAAATGAGTCCCGATCACATTTTCAAACAGCTCTCCCGGTATCTGATAGACGGCTCCGACTCTTAAATCTTCATCCGCCCTGTAAGGCACTGGCTGGCCAAACAGCATTGGATAGCATTTGTCAAACAGATCATAGAAATCCAGGTCCCCCGGATCGTCCTCACTCCAGTCACAGAGAAACAGGTTGTTTCGCCCATAGCCAACCGGCAGGATATACTTTCTGTTATATTCCCTGCACGTTTCCTCCAGCGGCAGGACCCGCAGCATCGTATGTTCCGGCATATCGCTCAGGGTCAGTACATAGCTCTCATCCGAGAAGTAGTTTCCCGCAAAGATCAAATATCCTTCCTCTGTATACTGCCAGAAATCTGCCGGGTAACTTACCGTGCTTCTGCTCTGCAGATGTCCATTCTGGTCATATTGGTAGTATCCTCTGGTGATATCCACACTGCCGTCCTCTGTCTGCAGATCAAACTTACGGATCCCCATCTCCAGGATCACGATCACGGTCAATTCAGCAGGTTCCTTGTCCTCTACCGCTTTACAAAACGCCAGCGCCTGCTTGGCATGCGTCATGTCAACCTGGTTGCCACTGTCAACAGCCACATAGCCGTTCTCCCCAAGCCTGTCCACCATGCGCCGCATCAGATCCAGGCTTCCCGACATACTTGTACCCGCTGATTCCTCATAAAGATCACGGAGCACCTCTTCTATGCGCTGTATATCGGCAGGATCATTTTCCCCGGCAGAATACGCTTCCCTGTCTGCCTGGGTGATCATCGTATCCGAAACCTGCGGCGCCTCATCGCTGCACCCCGTCAATAACAGCAGCACACTGAGTATTGCAAGTAAGAGCGCTTCTTTCTTCTCAGCCATTCTAACGATCAAATGTCTTATATCCTCTCTTTCTCCATTGTCCGACTTTGTTGTTTCAAATCTTACTGATGTAAGATTATTAAATATTACACTAGTAAGATTTAAAAGTCAAGCAAATCCTGTGCTCTCTTTGATCATTTAGGCGTTGTCTATTTTGGTCTTACTCTTTCATTCGATCCTAACACTAATTCCGACCTGTTTCCCAGACCTTTTCATCGAGCGGCACACTGCATCCCCACGATGCCGCCGCCTTTTGAAACATCTTTTTCGCAAGGGTCTTGAAGATCAGTCCCATGAGCAGACGGATCGGCAGTGGAAAATATTCCGGACCGGTAAATTTCTTCGCTTCCTCCCGCAGAAACCCGTCTCCTTCCGCGAACAGTCTGCCCATCGCCTGATACGGTCCGGTGACCTGCGCCTGTTTCTCTTCCCCCAGAATCCGGATTCCGAAATTATCTCCCTTTACCAGACAGCCGCCATAGCGGACCCCCAGATATTCGGGCAGTTTCTCCAGAAATGCCTCACCGCAGCGAAGCTGGCACCCTTCCGCAAAACCGCTTTGCAAAAGAAAAGAAAGCCTTGTATGCGTATCCTTCTCAGGGAGGGTTTCCATAAATTCCAGGAGAAGTCCGGGCACGCATTCTACATATAATGGCAGCGCAATAAGGATTTCATCGTTTCTGATATAAGCATCACGAATAGCGTCCCATGTTTTCCGTTCGGAGACCGCATAGATCTCAAAGGTGACTCCTTTTTCTGACAGTCCTTTTGCAAAGGCGGCAATGATCTTCTCCGTATTGCTGTCTTTACGCACCCGCGGACTTCCATTGATTATCACAACATGCATGAAACCGCCTCCCTTCCGTTGCTCTCGGAAAAGACGCCCAGCGAACGGCTCCCTAAATTCAGCGCAGTGCGCTGACACCACCGTTCCAGGTACGCCTGGTCGCCGTCTCCGGTATAGATGATCCCAAGATCCGGCTGATGATCATAGCGCATGACATGACGCATCTGCCCGTCTTTGAATTTCAGATACATAGTGACAAGCGGCATGATCCTGTCTACGATGTTTTTGGTCTGCCAGGAGACAAATCCAAAGTGCGTATCCGAAACCAGCCAGACCTGGTCCGCTTTGCTCATTTTTCTCAGAATCGGCTCATAATCGTCCTGAATGACACAAACGCCCGGCGTTTTCAGCCAACAGTAATTACAGCCGACGCAGTGCGAAATGTGCATCCCCGTGGTGTCGATCAGTTCAAACCCGGCCGCATTTCCACCACTGCGAAGCAACTCCTTCGCTATTCCTCTTCCGATCTGTCTTGTCGTTGTATCGATCATTAAAACCATTTCCATTGTTCTCCTCTGCAAACCGAATGCTGACCGCCGACTCTGCTTAGTTCCCCGATAAACCCGGATTCTGATACGGCGCTTTTCAGATCCATTTCGTCAACGATCTACTGTATGATATGGGCCGTAATAATGGTATAGCTGTAAGAATTGACGGTCAGCCTCACATTGTCAGTCTCACAATACCAGTTCTTGCCCTGTTGGCAGATATGACAATCCTTATTCATGATCAGACTTTTGCAGTATCCGACAACATCATCCGTATCTAATTTCAGATTCCTCCTGATCCTGTCAATTCCCATTGGAGTAGTATGAATCTTATCGATATGATCGATCAATCGTCTGCAATCACTCATGATGCCACGCTCCTGTCAACATTATGTTGCATTGCCTGCCGCCTCATTTACCACGCGTATTGAGTCTGCCCCCTCTATTGCCGGCAGGTTATCTGTCTGTTTCATATTGCCACTCGGAAAATAGTTTGTCAACAGAAAGCGGTTGAACCCCTACACATTCGGCAACGGTATACGCAGACAGCCACAAGCCAAGACAATATAAAACATTTATTTTACCATTCCTCCTTTGTCATTCCCGATTGTGTCCGCAGATGACGTATTTGCTTTCCCGTTGTAATATCCGTCTGCTCCTTGTTCGAAATAGTTCCTCCTCTCTGATACTGATTCTATCAAGGATATTTCGCAATAGCCGTCACTTCCACCATGCCCCGCATCCACGACAACACAAACTCCTGGCGCATTATTCTCCATCGAAGTTACAGGAGCAGTGTCGTTACACATCCGCAAACCATAAGTATTATCATTATAACTGGTATCAATATGACGATTATCCTCAACAGATACACAATCATAAGCCGCTTCATCTTTCTCTTCCTGCGTTTTTTCCTCTTTCCATATTGTTTCCTGTTCATTGCCGCATTTGTTCCTCAATCTGAAGTCAACAACCTCGCTGCAATCAACGGGGTTGTTGCCCCTCGCGGCAGTCGCCAAATGTGCATGCAAGCATGCCCACTTGGCTCGTTGCTCGCGGGAATCAATGGCTTTTGGGTAAAGCGATTTCCTCACCACTTTCTTTTGATAATACATAAATATTGCCTGTATCACAGGTAACGGACATTGCAGGTATATCACTGATCAATTCTTTGTTGTTCCCGTCCTTGCCGCAGGAATATAAGCCTCCGCCGTCAGTCCTGGAAACATAATAGATTGACTGTTCATCCATGCAGAAATCATATGCAACTATATTTTCATAAGTGTAAGTTTCATTACTGGAAACGTCATATCTTGTTAAAACCCCCTGTTCATTTTTGTAAAAGATGCTTTCCCCATCGAATGAAATATTTCCGTTTGCAGGAATGCC